>NZ_CP144673.1:0-1706635 GCF_000710735.2 Allofrancisella heilbronnii
ATGTCAAAAGATACTAAAAAGAATCTGAGTAAAAATGTGGATAAAAGACAAACTGAATTATTAACAAATTTATCAACATATTTGTGAATAAGTTTAAAAACAATAAATGTAACAAACAATAAACAATTTAATTCACAAAATTATCCACAGATACAAATAAACTAGTTTGCTTATTTTTTTTAGTTCTAATACAATCTAGAGCAATTTATTAAAAACATTTCGGGAAATACTAACCAAAATCTTTTTTTATGGTTTTTGTTAATTTTTACACTTATGGCTACATGGAATAAATGCTTAAAAAAGCTTAAAAAAGACCTAACCACGTTTGAATATAAAACGTGGATAAAGCCTATTACTGTAGTCCAAAATGCAAATTTATTTACAATTTATTGTAATAATGAGTATTTTAAAAAACATATAAAAGCAAAATATGGAAATATCATAATATCTACAATTCAAGAACATCACGGAAATGATTTGGTAGTTGAATACTCTAACAAAAAGTTTTCTGGTGATACTAGTTTAGAAAACACTGTTTCAGCTGGACCCCAAGCAAATTTTTTTAGCTCTTCAAATGTGGAAATAAAAGATGATATTGAAGAACATACAACTGTAATAGCTGAGCCTACAAAAACAAAAAAGCTTAAACAAATAAAACCATCTCAAGAATTATTTGGTTTTGATGAAGCTATGTTAATAACAGCTAAAGCAGGTGAAGAGTATTCTTTTGGATTACCATTAAAAGAAAAATACGTTTTTGATAGTTTTGTAGTGGGGGATGCTAACAAGATAGCTAGAGCAGCTGCAATGCAAGTATCTATTAATCCAGGTAAGTTACATAATCCTTTGTTTATATATGGAGGAAGTGGGCTTGGTAAAACTCACCTTATGCAAGCTATAGGTAACCATGCTAGGGATGTGAATCCTCAAGCAAAAATTATTTACACAAATTCAGAACAATTCATAAAAGATTATGTAAACTCCATACGGTTACAAGATCAAGACGAGTTTCAAAGAGTATATAGATCAGCTGACATTCTTTTAATAGATGATATTCAGTTTATAGCAGGTAAAGAAGGTACAGCGCAAGAATTTTTTCATACTTTTAATTCTTTGTATGAAAATGGAAAACAAATAATTTTAACAAGTGATAAATACCCAAATGAAATAGAAGGCTTGGAAGAAAGATTGGTTTCACGTTTTGGGTATGGGTTAACAGTATCTGTAGACATGCCAGATTTAGAAACTAGAATAGCTATTTTGCTTAAAAAAGCTCATGACTTGGGTCAAAAATTACCTAACGAAACAGCTGTATTTATAGCTGAAAATGTTAGAACTAATGTTAGAGAATTAGAAGGAGCTTTAAATAGAGTACTTACAACTTCTAGGTTTAATTATAAAGAGCCTACTGTAGAAGTTGCTCAATCTTGCCTAAGAGATATAATTAAAATTCAAGAGAAGAAAGTTAAAATAGATAATATTCAAAAAGTTGTTGCGGATTTTTATAGAATTAGAGTAAAGGATTTAACTTCTAATCAAAGAAGTAGAAACATAGCTAGACCCAGACAAATAGCTATGAGTTTGGCAAGAGAGTTAACATCACATAGTTTACCAGAGATTGGTAATGCTTTTGGTGGTAGAGACCACACTACAGTGATGCATGCTGTTAAAGCAATAACTAAGTTAAGGCAAAGTAACACATCGATTTCTGATGATTATGAGTTGCTTTTAGATAAAATTTCTCGTTAAATAGACTTATATTAATTGATAAAGGGGTTTTTTAAAAATGAATTTTGCAATAAATAGAGATGGCTTATTAAAACCTTTGCAATCTATGCTATCTGTAGCAAATAGCAAAAGTACTATGCCTTTGTTGTCTTGTATTTTATTTGATATAAATAATAATAACTTAAAAATTACTGCTTCTGACCTTGATACTGAGATATCTTGTGATATTCCAGTTACTTGTGACACTCCTATAAAACTAGCTTTAAATGCTGATAAAATCTTTAACATAGTTAGAAGTTTAACAGATAATTCAATAATTGATTTTAATATAAATGATAATAAAGTAACTATTGTTTCTAACAATAGTACTTTTAATCTTATTTCATTAAATGCGGATAATTATCCTCTTATTGACAGCAATATAAATGAGCAAGCAAGTTTTGATTTAACGCAACAAGATTTTCACCATATTATTTCGAAAGTAGATTTTTCTATGGCTAGTGATGATACTAGATATTTTTTAAATGGTATGTTTTGGGAAATAAATTCAAATCTTTTAAGAGCTGTATCTACAGATGGTCATAGAATGTCAATTACAGAAGCTATAATTGATAGTAAAGTACTAGACAGTACTAGCCAATCAATTATTCCTAGAAAAGCTATCCTGGAACTTAAAAAGATAGTAGGCAAAACTGAGCAACCTATAAAAATTTGTCTTGGCAAAAATTATTTAAAAGCACAGTTTGGTAGTTTTAGTTTTATTTCTAAGCTTATAGATGGCCGTTACCCTGACTATCAAAAGGTTATTCCTAAAAACAACACAAAGCTTTTAGCTGTAGATAAACAGATATTTAAAAACTCTTTGTTAAGAACGTCTATCTTAGCTAACGATAAATATAAAGGTATACGTTTAGATGTCTCAGCTGGTCAGATGCTTTTATCCGCAAATAATCCTGACAATGAAAAAGCAGAAGATACTGTAGAAGTACAATATAATGATCAGCCTATAGAAATATGTTTTAATTATAGATATTTATTAGATATTATAAATGTTCTTAGTGAGGAGACTATGTCTATATACCTTGATAATCCTAATATGAGTGCTTTAATAAAAGATGAAAAAGATAATAGTCTATTTATTATTATGCCTATGAAAATCTAGAAAAATAATTTACTTCTCTTACTATAATTTTAGTTTGCAACAATTCCTTTTAATGTAAGCTCAAAATTTTTAAATACTAAAAAGTTATAAAAAAGTTATAAATTTATAGGTATTTTCATTACTATATATTAGAAATTTAGTTTTTTAGTTTCTTTACCATTGTTAAAAATACTTATGTCTTGTTAAAATTTTTTATATAAACTTATGATTTAGACTTGTATACTTATTTTTATAAAGGAGAAAGCCTTTAAAATGTAATCATAGTTATTGCATGCAAAATATTATCAAATAAAACTAGCGGAGATTTTGATATGAGGTATAAAAAAACTTTTTTAGCAACGTTAGCAGCTTTTGGTAGTATATCAGCTTTATCAGCAGCAGATATACAACCGTGGTCTGCTTCGAAGGTAAGTAGTTATACTCCAGGAACTTTGGTTACAGAAGGAGGTAATACTTATAAGTGTAAAGCCTTTCCAGAAGGTTCTTGGTGTACTATTGCTGCTTATGAGCCTATAGGTATATATGGTGCAGATGCTTGGGATGAACAAGGCCCAGGACCAGCTCCGAAGCCTATGGACCAGCATATTGTAGCTAACGTAAACATTACAGGTGATGAGTTACCAGCAAATGCAAAAGTAGAGTTTATTGACCCTGATAATAATGTTCATACAGTTAATAATGGAGTTGTTGATTTAGATTATGCTAAAGGCGGCTCTGAATATATGGTTAAGTTAGAAAATGCAGAAGGTTCTATATCTCCATCAAACGTTACAGTTTCAAGTAACAGTGGAAACATTAGTTTAGAATATAAAGAAAAAGTTCAGCCAACTCCTCCAGGACCAACTCCTCCTGCTCCAGAAGGCGATTGTGATCCATATGATGCTTCAAAAGTCCCTGCTTACTCAGATAGTTCTATATATGTAGCAAAAGATTTTGCAAAATATAATGGCGGGATATACGAAGCAAAATGGTGGACTCAAAATGCAGCTCCAGGAACTAGTGATGTTTGGAAGTATTGTGGACAAGCTGTTGAGACAAAGGTTTCTGTTAATACTACAGGTTTACCTCAAACAGTAAAAACTTTTAATGTTGTAATAGGCGGTGAATCATATACTATAGACTCTACCAGACAAACACCTATAGTTTTAGGTCAGGGTAGTTTTGATGTTTCAGTACCTAATATTTTGAGCTCAGATGCTTTAGAAGTTTATATTGCTAATAAGGTTACACCTAATCCAATAATTATAGATGAAAGTACTAAAGAAGTAAGCTTAAAAATAAATTTTAAAACCAAAGCTGTTGAAGTTACTACAGTTAGTTTAAATGTTACCTACGCAACAGGAACTTCTCCAGACTCTACTACAGCTAAAGTTACAAACTCTAGTGGTTATGACCAAACTGTACAATTAGTAAATGGTTCAAATACTATCAGTATACCTTCTCAAGGTGAGTTTACAGTTACTCCAGATAGCTATAAAGAGAGAGGAGAAACTTACAAAGCCTCTCCTTTAACTATAGTTGATGGTAAAGTAGTCGATACTGATGTTATAGCATATGAAAAAGTAGGTAATTGGCCTGAAAGAGTTATGGCAGGATATTGGGGTACATGGACAAACGGACAAAGTAGTAATTTAGCTTCTTATATGGAATCTTTCGGTGATTACTATAATGTTATCCTACCAGGTTTCTTATTGGTTAAGGGAACTACAGTTAACAACTTTGCAGATGCTGTGATACTTGAAAACTTTGTTGATGGTGTAGATAGATTACATAAAAAAGGAGCTTTAGTAATAGCATCAGTTGGTGGAGCTAATACTAGTGTATGGGCCCCAGACTTAAATAATGTAGATACTTTAGCAAAAAATATTGTTAATTTCTTAGCAGAAAATCACTTAGATGGATTAGATTTTGACTTAGAAGGTAGCTCTATTGATGGTAGTGAAGCTTGGACTGAGAGTATGCAAGATTTAATAGCTAAAATGAGGGAAAATGCTGAAGCTAGAGCTGATGATTTTCCTAGAGGCTTTTTTATAACATCAGCCCCTCAAACATATGAGGATAAAGGAGTAGAACCTGCTATATACTGGACAGACAGTCAAGCAAAACCATTTGCTGCTATGTTAAATCCAGAAGCATGTGGTGGTAAGGTTTGTTTTGATGCTATTTTAATCCAAAATTATAACAATTTAAATGCTCCAGGATGGCCTAATCAACCACCTACACAATCTGTTAAGATTGCAGCTAATGCATTAAAAGTAGCGAAAAATAATGTAACTCAAATAGTTTTAGGTGATGATTTTGCACCTAGTGAAAGTAGTTATGTATCACCAGAAGAATATAAAGCTGTATTTGATAAAGGTGATGCTTATGGTCCAGCAATTAATAGCTACTCTAACTTTAATGGATTTATGGTTTGGTCATTAGGTCAGACACCAACTACAATAGATCCGATAGAATTTGCAAAACAAATGGAACAGTTTTATCCTATTTCTACTTCTACTAAATAAGCTCTCTTCTTTGCAAGGCTACTTAATTTTTTAAGTAGCGTTATCTCTAAAAAACAATTATCTTAAAAAATAATTTTCTTATATTTTACTTGAGTTATGACTTGGTAAATAGTTTTTGATAAAGAAAATGACTATACCTTTGCTAAGGCAGTTAAAGCTGCAGAAGAAAATAATTGTCAAAATATCTAATCTATAAATTTTTCTAAACGTTATTATTTTAGCGTTAATAGTCCTGCTAATTATGTGATTAACCTTTAATTTTAGAAAATGATATTTGCTATTAAATATCTTTCTTTATAGATCTTTTTGTTCATGGAACCTATCTTTTATTTACCTTTTTACCGGTGATTTTAGTGTAGACTTGATTCAAATGGTCATCCAAATTAGAATTAGACTCTAATTCTAATTTGTAGTTATTTTTCCCATTTTCTCTCAATTCACCATTAACAAACTCAAGTTGACCTGTAATTAATTTTTGCTGAACATCAGGATCAGATAGAGCACTGTAAAAATAGCTTTCAGGTGGTTTGCTATTATCTGCTAACACGCCAGCTTTAGTTCCACTAGACAGAGTAAATGTACATTTACTTCCATCACTTTCTATAACTCTTAGTTTAAGTTTATTACCATCTTTCTCAACGTAATAGACTACTGCGTCGACATCTAAACCTATATTACAATAGTGGTATCTATAACCAAATACTTTCCATACTTTATCTAACCAGAATAATTTTCCGTTATCTAGAGATATGTCTACATAATCATATCCACCATTACATACAGCAACACAATTAACATCACTCATAGCATTATATCTATGGTCAACTACTTTACCATTATAAGAGTTGGTATCTCTTATTGTTATATCACTATCTCCTTCTAAAACTACAGCTATATCATTAAACAATCTAAAATATACATCATAAAATTTATCATCTCTTTCTGTACTACCCAGACTGTGTGTTTCAGAAACCTCATTTGCAAGATATATATGTACCGGATGTACTACTAGTTGAGGTTCACTAAATGCAGGCATATTTATAAAAAACATTAACCCTATGATGATAAAAATTTTTCCATACTCATTAACTTTTAATTTAATTTGTAAATATTATAATAATTTATTTAATAAGTCAACATAATTTTAACTAAGTATAATAGATAAAATTATCCCTTAAAGTGACCTTTTTGACTTTAATCTATGAATCACAAGTAATAACACAGTAAATTAGTAATCTTTAGTCTTCAAGATGCGCGGTAATACTTTTAATCGAACATATTTATCACCGACTTTAAGTTGGAGGTCTTCATGATTGGTATTATGTTCTACATAAACACTTTTAGACCTAAGTCTGTTAACATCAGTCATTTTCCACCCTTGTAATAATTTTTTAAAATTGTTAGCACCGGGAATCCAAGATGTTCCTCGGTTATTTTCGACATTACCTTCATCGTAATTTAAAGAACATTTTGGTGGGGAGTCTCTGTTGTATTTTCTTAATATCATTCCATTTACGCAGCCACTATAAATCTCATCACATGCTATACTCATCAGCCTTGATGAGTGTAGCTCTCTATACTGTGTAACTAATGACACTTTAGAATATAACTCCCGTATTTCTTTTTGCTTAGCCTTATAAGCTAGTATCATCTCCTTATTCCCTAAGGTTTCGTACGCTATCTGTTTCAAGGTTAAAGAATCTAGCTCATCAGCCATTTTTTTAAGTTGTATAGACAATTGTTTATGTCGTGTACTAGTGGTTACACAACGAGTGGAAGAGTAAGGGTTATCAGAAAAACGTTTCGCCCATATTTCACGAATTTGTATATTTAGGTAGGCAAGAGATAGAAGCCCCTCTACAGGGAGGTCTTTTTTAAATTTTAGAAACATTTCATCTAGTAACTTATAGTCCCCCTTCATATCAAATTGATAATCCAGAGAGATATGAGATTTTATTGTAAATAAGTTTGACCAATTAGCTTTTGCGTAACTTTCTAGAATAGGTATGATTTTATCTCCTTCGTAAATTAGTCCACAACCACCTTTTTTTCCTACTATCACAGGCGTCTTTGCACTCTGCACATAATAATCATATTGTCTATATTGTTTAAAAAATATTTGTTGTACCGTTGGTATGCGGTTTTGATAAAATGTTGTTCCTATATCTCTTACAATATTCCACCCATCATCCTCGCTATATATCCCTAAATATAGGATGAGTTCTTTCAACATATTGTTAGCAAAAGCTTTACCAAAAGTTGTGTCAGCCTCAAGCAAAGCAAGTTTATACAATTGATTAGCTGGATGGGGTTGCTCTAGATTTTTAGATTGATTAGCAGTATGAGGTTGCTCTAGGTTTTTAACTACTGAATGTAACTCCTTGATATGTTTAAAAAATACCCCCTCGATTGATGCATATTTTAACTCTTCTTTCGTCGCTCCTCTATTAAGCCATACATAATGATTATTCAAAGGATTTTCTTGCCTCAATTTTTTAATATTTTCAAGATAATTTAAAGGGATCTCTTTTTGACCCACCCAGATGCAATGGACTGCTGACATATTTTTCCTTATGATAAGTTTATAAGTTTAAGGTATAACTTCATAGAGCTATTAGGTTCCATGAACAAAATTTTTTGCAATATGCAAGTAAGTATATTTAAATATTTTTGCGAAACAAAAAATATACTTAATGGACATGGAATATTATATATCAGAATCAAATTGGTCAACTATTTTAACTTTTCTTACATCACAAAAAGGCTTACATACGAAAGATACAGTTAAACTAAGAAAATTCATAGAAGCGGTATTTTTTATCCTAAAAACAGGAGCTCAATGAAAATATCTTCACAAGGATTATGGTAATAGTAGAGCCATCCATAAGTGTTATAAACTCACCTTACGCAAAAGATTGCAAGTTTTAAAAAGATATTTAGAATACTGGACATAGGAAAAAATTCTGTTTTTTAAGAAATGGAGAAGGATTTACTAGACATATACACAGATTATCTTATAAGCCAAACTAAGTATGCTACGGCTACAAAATTATCAGATATATTAGATCAAGAAGTATCACATGACAAAATAACAAGGTTTTTAAACAAGTCAGATTTAACAAGCTTAGAATTTTGGAAGTATATAAAGCCTTTAGTTAGAAAACATAACAGCGAATACGATGTTCTTTGTTTGGATGATACAATTAGTGAAAAGCCAAGTACAGATGAAAATGATATAGTCTGTTGGCATCACTCTCATGCTAAAGGTGTTCATGTAAAGGGTATTAATATAGTCTCATGTATGCTTAGTACATCAAATTTATCTATTCCAATAGACTATGAAATAGTGAAAAAGGATGAGCGATATTATGATGAAAAAGATAAGCGGTATAAAAGAAGATCTAAAGTTACTAAAAACCAAATGTTTCAAAACATGATAAATCGAGCAGTTATTAATCATGTTAAGTTTAAATATATTTTGGCAGATAGCTGGTTTTGCTCTAAAGATAATATGAATTTCATACATCACACATTATCGAAGAAATTCATACTTGGTATGAAGTCAAATAGAGTTGTTGCCTTGAGTGATTATGCTAGAAAGAGTAAGGATTTTATTAAACTCTCTGAACTTGATATTGCTGATGGAGAATCTTTAAAGATATGGCTTAAAGATATGAATTTCCCTGTCCTTTTAACAAAAAAGATTTTCATAAACGAGAACGGTGCAAAAGGAATTTTATATCTTGTAACAAATGATTTAGAAATAGATTCTAATCAGTTATATCATGACTATCAAAAAAGATGGCAAATAGAGGTTTATCATAAATCAATTAAGCAAAATACTTCTTTATCAGCATCACCAACTAAAGTTGAGAAAACTCAAAGAAATCATATTTTTTGCTCATTTGTAGTAGCTCAAACTTGATCTGACAGTCACCAATTAATTTGAGACTGAATTTATTTCTAAACTAGTGTCAGATTTATCAAACATATTACCTAAATTTTTCTCTTTTGCCAAAGGTTTTGAGTCAATAAAAGTTTTCATAGGCGTTTTCCATAACAGTGCTTACCAGAATGTGGTCTATCGTTATTGTAATAATCCAGCCATATATCAACATCTTGCTGAATCTCCTCAATCGTTGAATAAACCTTTTTTCTAAACATTGTCTCATAACATTCATTTTTCATAGTTTTATGAAATCTTTCACAGATACCATTAGTTTGAGGGGAGTTAGCTTTTGTTTTAGTATGGTCAATGTCTTCTATGCTTAAGTACATCTGGTAGGAATGATTCTCCAGCTTTCCACAATATTCCGTGCCTCTATCTGTTAATACTCTTAATAGATCTATTCCATGTTCCTCAAAGAATGGTAATACCTTATCATTAAGCATATCAGCAGCTACTATTGCATTTTTTTCTGTATATAACTTAGCAAATCCTACTCTAGTATACGTATCTACAAATGTCTGTTGATATATCTTACCTATACCTTTTATATACCCTACATAATAGCTATCTTGAGATCCTAAGTAACCTGGATGATGCGTTTCAATCTCACCAGTAGCAACCTTTTTAGCTTTTTCTTTTTCTAAAGCTTGTAATTGAGCTTCTGTAAGTATAAAGCCATCTTGAGCTACTTTGGTCTCTAGTGCTGTTAATCGCTTCTTAAAATTCTCTAAGTCATGTCTAAGCCAAATAGATCTAACTCCACTTCCTGAGACTAATATTCCTTGCTTTGCTAATTCATTTGATACTCTATGTTGTCCATACGCCGGATATTCATAAGCCATATTAACTACTGCTTGCTCAATATGTGCCTCAACTCTATTTTTCTCTAATGGCTTCTTACGGGATATTTCTTGTAAAGCTAATTCTCCACCATTATCGTATAACTCTTTAAAGCGATAGTAGCTGTCTCTTGAGTAACCCATCACTTTACAAGCTTGCTTGACATTACCTAATTGTTTTGCTAATTCTAACAGACCTAATTTGGGTTTGATTATCTTTTGAGATGCATTCATTTTATTCTTCCTTAATTTGACATCTTATTTTATACACAATGTCAGATTAAGTCAAAGCTATTACAGCTCATTAGTGGCTTTTTGTAAACTAGAAATGCTCAAGATAAAAACTTCACTAAACCACTTCGCTCTGAAATATAAGCTCTTGGTTAGATCTAATGCTATTGCTCTTAAGCAACTATATGAAATTAGAAATTCATGACCAACTTGCGTAAGGTGAGTAAAGAATTTAATTCTTACAAAAACAATTATGATCAAAATGATTTTATTAATCGTCCTCGATCTAAAAGTTCTTATAAAGCTAACACCCAAGAAGGTTCTGAAAAACGCAAAAATGAAGCTTTAATTGCTATAAAAAGATCATGGAAACTTTACTAGAGACTGTGTATTTAATTACAATAGACGTGGTTTCTAATACTTTAAACCTGTATTTTTTATAAGTTTGTTGATATCTATTAATATAATTTTTAAGATAGAGTTATTATATTAATAGACTTTTGATACATAGGGTTGGTGGAGGCGGCGGGATTTGAACCCGCGTCCATAAACTCTCCATCTTTGGATCTACATGCTTAGGCTAATCTATTTGAGTTTAGCTTAGCTACTCCCCAATTAGCCAGGGTAATAGTTAGCGAGTCTGTTAAATACAGCCCTGACTCCCAGACAAAAAGCAAAGACCGTCTTATGCGTCAATATGAACGGATGTAAAGATAGCTCCATAAGATAAGCTAGCATATCCGTGCGTTTCTAGGTTATTAAGCTAGACTAGGCAGCTTTTGCAACAGCAACAAAGTTACTGTCGTTAGCCGCTACGCGGTTTGCTTTTTTGTTGCCAGTTATTATTGGCATTTGTACTGTTATTTACGAGGTTACGGTACTTCCTCGGCATGCACCTTAGAGTTTGACATTCATGTCGAAACCATATTCGCCCCCATTAGTGTGGATACAAATTTATAGATTATTTACTAAAAAGTCAATTTTATATAGTAAATATCTTTTGTATATAGGACATATGGAGCCATAAATAGAATTTCCAAGCCAAATTACAATTTAATAAAAAATATGTTTTAAAGTCAAAGACAAAGAATTATTTTTCTATAAAAAGTACAAAACTTTTCTAAGTTGGTTAATTAGATTCATTTTTTGCTAATGAATACAGTAAAGACATTCTTATAGGCACGCTATATTTAATTTGCTCAAAATATTTAGCACAGTCAAGTTCATCAATGGATCTATCCATCTCATCAACCCTAGGCAGAGGATGAAGAATTATAAAGTTACTGCTAGCTGAAATATGTTTTTTATCTAAATAGCATAAATCTTTATTGTTTAGGTAGCTTTCTTCATCTGGAAATCTTTCTCTTTGAACGCGAGTTACATACAGTACGTCTAAATCTTCTAGAGCTGTACTGCTTACTTCCTCTAGCTCCACAAAAGAGTTACCATTTTGCTCAACAAAACTTCTAAGTTTATCAGGAATCTGTAATTCTTGAGAAGATATAAATTTAAAAGAAGCATTATATTTAGTGAGTATATTAGTGAGTGAATGAACCGTACGACCATACTTAAGATCTCCTATAAAACCTATTTTAAGATTCTCAATAGAACCTTTTTCAGAGTAAATTGTATATAAGTCAACTAGAGACTGTGTGGGATGCTCATTTGCACCGTCGCCAGCATTTATTACCGGCGAACGGACATGTTTTGAAAACTCTTCGACACTATGAGGCTTAGGGTGACGCATAACGATAATATCAGCATATTGATCGATCATTCTACCTGTATCATCAAGAGTTTCGCCCTTTTGTAGTGAACTTGACGAGACGTTTTCTAGTGATATGACTTTACCACCTAATCTATTCATTGCAGATTCAAATGAAAACCTTGTTCTTGTGCTTGGCTCAAAAAATAATGATGCTAAAATCTTGCCATCTAGATCTTTAATAATTTCGGAGTTAGCTAGTTTATCTTTGTATATATCAGCTTGGTAAAATAGCTTAGATAAATCATCTTTACTAATCTGGTCTCCTCTAAGGAGTTTTTGAAATGAAAGCATTTTGTCCTCAAGGTTTTAGTTTGCCCAATCTTTTGAAATCACACCGACTAGTCGGTGGGGCATGAAAATGTGATAAGTTATATTTTTAACTATTAATCCACTCTTTAACAGTTTTAACATCAAAATTATTATTAATCTTACGCATATCTTTGACAGCAGTTACAAAGGCTTCAAAGGCACCAACAGTTGTGACATAAGAAACTCTACTCATAATAGCAGCTCTTCTTAACGCTAAGCTTATTTTTAGCTCTTGTCTTATTGATGTGTTAACCAATAAATCAACTTCGCCTGCTTCAATAGCTTTGACAGTACTGTGTACTTGATCATTGCCAATATTATCAGAAGCTTTATCAAAGAGTTTACATTGTAGACCACGCTCTCTTAAAAAGCTTTCGGTACCTTTAGTTGCAAAGATGTTAAATCCAAGCTCTATCAGCTCTTTAACTGGTTGAAATATTTTAGGCTTATCAGCATTACTTACTGATATTAGGATATTTCCTTTTAGTGGGAGCTTGTTAAAAGACATCTCTTGAGCTTTGTAGAAAGCTACTCCAAAAGATCTATCCATACCCATAGCTTCACCAGTAGATTTCATTTCTGGACCTAGATAGCAATCGACATCAGCAAACCTGCCAAATGGGAAAACAGCTTCTTTGACAGAGAAATGGCGAGGGATAGGGTTGTTTAAGATAAACTCCGAAAGTTTTTTACCAAGCATAAGCTTAGTAGCGATATTTGCGATACTATTACCAGTAGCTTTAGCGACAAATGGTACTGTTCTTGATGCACGAGGGTTTACTTCAATTACATATAATCGTCCATTTTGATAAGCAAACTGAACATTCATTAGACCGATTACATTTAGCTCTTTAGCTAGTTTAATAGTTGCTTGTTTGACTTCTTCAATTTGCTCATTAGATAGAGATCGAGTAGGAATAGAGCAAGCTGAGTCACCTGAGTGAATACCAGCCTCTTCGATATGCTCCATGATACCAGCAACAAAGACACGCTCACCACCATCAGCAAGCGCATCTACATCTAGCTCTGTAGCATCTTCTAGGAACTTATCAATCAAAATAGGTCCTTCAAGGATACATTTACTATTAGCTTTGATATAAGCATCTAGCTCCTCTTGTGAATGGACAATTTCCATTGCTCTACCGCCTAAGACATTAGATGGTCTCACAACCACAGGGTAACCGACATTAACAATCTTTTTCTTTAATTCATTAATAGTATATGCAATTGTATTTAGAGGCTGTTTTAAACCAACTTTATCAAGTAGCTCTTTGAATCTCTCTCTATCTTCTGCTAGATCAATCTTATCTGGATCTGTACCAAGTATAGGGATATTATTCTCATGTAGAGCTGATACTAGTTTTAGTGGTGTTTGTCCACCAAACTGTACAATTACTCCAAGAACTTCACCTTTACGCATTTCGTTTTTGATAATATTTAGGACATTCTCGGCACATAAAGGCTCAAAATATAGCTTATCAGAAGTATCATAATCTGTAGAAACTGTCTCTGGGTTACAGTTAATCATGATAGTTTCGATACCTTCTTCTTTAAGAGACTTAGCAGCATGAACACAAGCGTAATCAAATTCTATACCTTGACCAATACGATTAGGGCCACCACCTAAGATGATAACCTTTTTATTAGCAGATATATCTGACTCACAATCCCGCACGATTTCTTCATAGCTATAGTGTTCATAAGTGGAGTACAAATATGATGATTGTGACTCAAATTCAGCAGCACATGTGTCTACTCTCTTAAATGTAGGATAGATTTCTTTACCAAACCTAAAGTTTCTAATGTACCTTTCTGTTCTACCAACAAGTTCGGCAATCTTAGCATCTGAAAAACCAAGATTTTTATAAATAGAAAACTCTTCTTTACTATTTGGTAGACCTGTCTTTTTAAGCTTTTCTTCTGCAGCAACAATATTTGCAATTTGTTCAATAAACCAAGGATCTATTTTACAAGCATCATGGATGTCTTTTTCACTTATACCGTATCTAAGAGCTTGAGCTACTCTTAATATGCGCATAGGAGATAGCTCTTTTAGACACTCTAAAATAACAGCTTTATTTTGATAAAAAGATTTTTCTTTATTATAACCAGGTATCTCAACTTGGTCTAGACCTGTTAGACCAGTTTCAAGTGATACAAGAGCTTTTTGTAAGCTCTCAGAGAATGATCTGCCAATTGCCATAGCTTCACCAACGGATTTCATCTGCGAAGATAATTTAGCTGAAGTAGTCGGGAATTTTTCAAATGTAAAACGAGGGATCTTTGTAACTATATAATCAATAGTTGGCTCAAATGATGCTGGAGTAACTTTTGTAATATCATTATCAATTTCATCAAGAGTATAGCCAACAGCTAATTTTGCGGCAACTTTTGCGATTGGGTAACCTGTAGCTTTTGAAGCTAGTGCCGAAGATCGTGATACACGTGGGTTCATCTCGATAACAACTAATTTACCATCTTTAGGATTCACAGCAAATTGCACATTTGAACCACCAGTCTCTACACCTATTTCTCTAAGTACAGCAATCGAAGCATCTCGCATTATTTGATACTCTTTATCTGTTAAAGTTAGTGCTGGGGCTACAGTGATACTATCGCCGGTGTGGATACCCATTGGATCGATATTCTCAATTGAGCAAACAATAATTGAGTTATCAGCTTTATCACGGATAACTTCCATTTCATACTCTTTCCAACCTAGGATTGACTCATCAATTAAAACTTCATTTGTTGGCGATAGGTTTAGACCATTTTTAACAATTTTTTCAAACTCTTCTTTTGTGTAAGCTATACCACCACCACTACCACCTAGGGTAAAAGAAGGTCTAATAATAGCAGGAAGTCCTATATCTTCTAGAGCTTTATAAGCTTGTTCCATAGATTGTACTACCATGTTTCTAGGTACTTCTAAACCAATTTTTGCCATTGCTTTATTAAATCTTTCTCTATTTTCGGCCTTTTCTATAGAGTCAGCTTTTGCACCAAGCATTTCGACATTGTATTTTTCTAAAACACCGGCTTTGTCTAACTCTAAAGCACAATTAAGGGCGGTTTGTCCACCAACTGTAGGTAGGATTGCATCAGGCTTTTCTCTAGCGATAATTTTACCAACACTCTCAACTGTAATTGGTTCGATAAAGATTTTATCTGCTGTTGTTGGATCTGTCATGATTGTTGCAGGGTTTGAGTTTACTAGAAAGACTGTGTAGCCGTCTTCTTTTAAAACTTTACATGCTTGAGTTCCTGAGTAGTCAAATTCACAAGCCTGACCGATAATGATTGGACCGGCACCTAGTACTAAAATACTTTTTATATCTGTTCTTTTTGGCATGTTTTCAATTCCCTTTCTTACTTTCTGCTATCATCTCGGCAAATTCATTAAACAAATACTTACAGTCATGTGGACCTGGAGAGCTCTCCGGATGGTATTGGACCGCGAAAGCTGGTTTATCTTTAAATCTTAAGCCCTCAACAGTACCATCAAACAGAGAACTCATATGAATTTGAATATTATCAGGAACATTGCCATCACAAACCACAAAGCCATGGTTTTGGCTTGTGATAAGAACTTTTTTAGTATTAGCATCCAGTACAGGTTGGTTTACACCACGATGACCTTTGTGCATTTTTTTGGTTTTTAAGCCAGCAGCTAGAGCTAATAATTGGTTGCCTAAACAAATACCAAATATTGGCATTTTGACTTCTAGAAGTTTTTTGATAACGGGCATAGTATAGTCAGATGTTGCAAATGGATCTCCCGGACCATTAGATAAAAATACTCCATCAGGATTATGCTTCATAATGTCTTCATAAGTACTATCAGCAGGTACCACTGTTACTTTAAATTCAGCATCTACTAGGTTTCTTAGGATATTGTATTTGACACCATAGTCGATAACTACAACATTATATTTATAGCTTTCTTGTTGTTTATATACTTGTTGTCCAAGTGAGAAAGTATGCTCATTCCAGTCATATTCTCTATTTGTAGTGACACTTATAGCTAAGTCTCTGCCATTAAGGTTAGATTTGTTTTTGATTCTTGATCTGACATAGTTTGCATCGAGGAATTCACCTGGCTTAACTGATAATATCGCTACTCTTACAGCACCTTCTTTGCGTACTTTACGCACGATTGCACGCGTATCAACACCACAGATACCGACGATATTTCTATTTTTTAGCCAAGTATCGATACTTTTTTTAGCTCTAAAATTTGATGGGTTTGTGAGATTCTCACGCACGATTAACCCTTTAGCAAATACCCCTAGTGACTCATTATCCTCGTTATTGATTCCTACATTACCGATGTGAGGAAAAGTAAAAGTAATGATCTGTCCAGCATAAGAAGGATCTGTTAAGGTTTCTTGGTAACCTGTCATTGATGTATTGAAACATATTTCTCCGTCTGTCCAACCTCGTACCCCTATTGATCTACCTAAATAGTATGTGCCATCTGGGAAAACCAATAATGCGTTAGTCATATCATTAGCTAATATCATAAAATAACCTTATTGTGATGAATGAGAATTAAAGAAAAAAGGTATTTGAAAAAGTTGTTTATCATTTACTTTTATAAAGTTAATGGACAAATTGAAAGTATTCTAGAGATCCAAAACTTATCTGTAAAGAGTGTTTAGTCAAGTTTTCATTATTTGTGTTTTTGGGGTGGTTTTAAGTACATTTTTGTAATAAAATTAAATTTTCACCGTTAGATATTAACAAATATATAAAACACGGCTAATTTTCACATATATATCTTATATTTTGAAAGCTTTTTAAGGCTATTACTTCCTCAACGATAAAGCCAACTTGACGGTGGCCTGAAGCCATGCTAGGATTTTAAAATTAAGAATCTATAGAATCACAATGGACAGGTTTTGAATTTGTAAATATATTAGAAAAAATCAATATATTAATACTGAATAAATTACTACCTGGAATCAAATTCATACATAACTACACCTTGAGATAAATAACCATGAGAAAAAAAATGATTAAAACATTATGTGTTAAGAGAAGCTTATATTCAGCTTTGATTGGTTTTAGCTTTATACTTCCTTCGATTTGTTTAGCAGATGCACGCTCGGAACTAATTTTAGAAAACAACTGTTCAACACCTGTAGAATTTAATGTTCACCCACGAGATAGTTCTGGAGCAACGATAATAAACAAAAAATTAGAACCTTTTGAGTACATAAATATAGGAGATTATACAAACAGTGAAATAATCAATTATGTATCAACTATAAATATAGATTTCCATTCATTAGATTCTACAAATGATAGTGGTTCTTTACAATATATTTTAACTAATGGATTTACTGCAAACTACGCAGATTTCAAAAACTTAACTGGAGATATTAATATAGAACATCAAAATAGTGATTATTCATATGAATGGCATAGCTACACCACTACATTAAAGCGCAGGATTCCAATATTTACAGTTTCTGCCTGTAACACTCAAATAGAAATAAGAGGCAGCAAATTAAAAGATGTTGAAAGAATATTGATTTTTGGTGATAGCTTAAGTGACTATGGGAATTTATATGGTTACACAAATGGTACAATTCCTAAATCAATCCCTTACAATAAAGGAATGTTTTCTAACGGTGCAGTATGGAGTGATATTTTAAATAATTCGTTAAAAGATAAAATCAAAATAAGTAATTATGCGGTTGGTGGCGCTACAGTTGTATTTGAACCATCATGGACAGATATTGGATTGCCATATACATTAGGTACTGAGATTAGCTCATACTCAGTGGATACAGGTGCTCATGATACTGACAAAACTTTCGCTATATTTTTTATTGGTGCTAATGATTATTTGACTATTGATGTATCACAAGACCCTAGTACAATTCCAGATATAGCAAAACAAGTTACAGATAAAATAAAGGTTGCTATACAATCAGTAAAAGCATCAAAAACTTTAATTATTGGTCTGCCTGATTTAAGTTTAACGCCTGAGTCAATAGAAATAGGAAATCAAGCTTTATTAAAAGAAGTTTCTAAATTGCATAATGAATATCTCAAGCAGTTTGCTGATATGGATGATAATGTTGATTTTCTTTCTTTAGATGAAATGTTTAATACTCTAATTAATGATACAGATAAATTTAACCAAACTTATAGTACCAACCTGTCTCCTGACAAAATACATAAAAGCTGCTGGTTGGGATCTTATTTTGCATTAAATTCATTATTAGACAAAAAAGAATTTTATAAAAATTTATTAGCTTCAAATCCAGAGATAGAGGAAAATGATAGTAGACAGTTACAATTAAATGATATGGATTTAAATTTAAATGTTATGGATAAAATTCCTCTTAATTCTGATATAACCTCTGCTATCTTAGCGGCAGAGACAGGAACTTTATGCGCTAATCCTCAAGAATTTGCTTTTTTTGATAAAGTTCATCCGACATACCAAGTTCATAAAGCATTATTTAAATATATCGCTAGCTACTTTGGTATTATCAGTTGATTTTTTATTGCTTCAAATTTAAAGCTTAAAGTTTTGGTATATACTTGCAATTCTTGTTGCTTGTTTTATAGTTAGGTAACTAATTATATTCTTGAATAGAAAAATGCAAAAAAATAGCTTAGTTATCTTTAAGTCTAAACCAGCTAAGATTATAGACGTTTTAGATAAAAAGATAGAAATAGAAACCATAGATGGCAAAAAAATAAAATTACCACCTAAAAATGTCCAATTCTTAATAGATACACAGAGCGACTTTGAGTTAGCAGAGTTAAAACAACTACAAATTGATGATCTTGAGTTAACTTGGGAGCTTTTGCAAGAGCAAACAGAAACTTCAATAGAGGAGTTAAGCGAGCTGCTGTTTGAAACTACAGGAGTTAATCAAGCATATACGATTTGGCTTTTAGTGTCAGAAGGAGAGTTTTTCAGTTTTAACGAAGATTTTAGTGTAAACATACATTCGCCTACGCAAAAAGAAACAATAATTCGAGAAAAGCAAGAAAAACACAAAAAAGAACAAGAGCTTAATAACTTTATAGCACGCCTAAATAGTAAAACATATTTACAAGAAGATGAAAAATTCCTAAAAGAGATAGAAGCTTTAGCGTTATTAAAAAGCCCAAACTGTAGATTTTTTAAGTACCTTAATATAGAAGAATCAGAAAGTAGTGCTTATAAACTACTTTTAGATATAGGTTATTGGGATGAGCATATTAATCCATATTTATACAGGTATAAAGCAGAGCTAGAGAATAACCCAGCAAAGTTTGAGTATAACTCTAGTTCGGATATTGGTAGAGTAGACTTAACTTACCTAAAAGCTTATGCAATAGATGATGAAGATAGTAATGACCCTGATGATGCTATAAGCTGGGACACTAAAAATAGTAAAATATGGGTACATGTTGCTGATCCATCTTCAAGTATTGCTTTTGGTGAGCAAATAGATCTAGAAGCTAGAGCTAGAGGTTCAAATTTGTATACTCCTGAGAAAATTATTTCGATGCTTCCAACTGAAGCTACGGAAGTTTTAGGATTAGGACTACAAGAAATATCTCCAGCTTTATCTATTGGCTTTAGTATCACTACTAATGGTGATATAGGTGATATACAAATATGCTTTAGTAAAGTTAAAGTAATTAGGTTAAGTTATGAGTTTGCAGAAGAAAACATAAGTTACCTTGAGCTTGGTGATATTGCAAAGTTTGCAAGAAGATTTACAGAAAAACGTTTACAAGCAGGAGGAGTTGAGCTTAATTTCCCCGAGGCTAAAATTAAGATAGAAGCTGATAAAAGAGTTAGTATATATGACTTACACACGTTAGAATCGCGAATTTTAGTAAGAGATACAATGCTTATGGCAGGTGTCGCTGTAGGTAAATTTTGTCTAGAGCATAATATAGCAGTTCCTTTTTCTACACAGCCACAGCATGAACTTACTAAAGAAGAGTTAGAATCTCTGATAACGCCAGCGGATATGTTCGCTGCGAGGAAAAAGTTACAAAGAGGGAAATACGCTACACAAGCTGATAAGCATGCTGGTATGGGTTTAGAAAACTATGTACAAGTAACTAGTCCGTTAAGGAGATATCTTGATTTGCTAGTTCACTATCAGATTAGACGTTTTTTAGGTCATCAAGAATTATTAAGTATTGATACTGTAAATGAAATTATAGCACAAGTAGATACTCCAATAAGAATAAACAGACAAACTGAAAGAGATTCAAATTTACATTGGAAGCTAGTATATCTAATACAAAACCCTAATATCAAATTCAAAGCTACAGTTGTAGAGTTACTAGAAAGAAACAAAGTATTAGTATCTATAGAGAAATTAGCTATGACAAAGAAGATATCTGTCAATAGTAAACTAGATCTAAATAGCACTTTAGTTTTAGAAAATAGCTCAGTAAACCTTGTAAATCAGGAAGCTTATTTTAAGGTTCTAGAAAATAGTTAACTGGGTTTTAACAAAAAGTACACATTCTTATCCACAGGGAGGTATAGATTGGTTGTTCTTACTTCCTTTGGCAGATATTTTGCTTTCAAATCCTTATATACTGGTAATTTCAAGCTTTTAAGAAAAATAAAAAAAATAAAAAGATAACTATTTATCACAGAAAGTTACATAAATATAAACATAGTTATCCACATAAAGAGGAGAGCTTTTCTTCTTATCACGCGCTAAATTAGGATCCTTGAAGTACAACATTTTTAAAGGGATAAATATTTTTTTGATAGTCCAATTTATAATTACGTCAATGAGGTTTGTGCATAAAAATTATTTATCTGAGTAAATTTTATGTAAATTAATGTATCATCTTACACAGTGTTCTGTAAAATTTATGAATTTATGAATTACGAGCTAGTTGAAGCAAGGGTAAATCCAAAATATTGTGTAATTTGGCTACATGGTTTAGGTGCTGATGGTCATGATTTTGTTGATATAGTTGATCATCTAGGTATTCCTCTAGATAATATTCGTTTTATATTCCCGCATGCTGATATAATGCCAATTACTATAAATATGGGTATGCAAATGTCAGCATGGTACGATATTAAATCTCTTGATGCTAATAGTTTAAATAGAGTTGTAGATATTGAAGGTATCAAGAATTCTGTAGCTAAGTTAAATACTCTAATTGATAAACAGATTGCTCAAGCAATCGCAGGAGAAAATATTATCTTGGCAGGATTCTCACAGGGCGGAGTTATTGCTGTTTATACAATGCTTACCACTAAACGTAAACTAGGTGGAGTAATGGCTTTGTCAACATATTTACCGGCATGGGATGAGTTTAAGAAAGATGTTACAGATATTAATAAAGATGCTCCAGTATTGGTGTGTCATGGTACGCATGACCAAGTTTTGCCAGAAGCTTTAGGACAAGAGCTATCTGCTAAACTAGCTGCACAAGGCTTTAAAATTAAGTATAAATCTTATAATGGTATGCAGCATAGTGTGTGTATGGAAGAAATAAATGATATATCTAATTATATATCGCAAGTATTTAATGTATGAATAAAAAAATCATAATAGCAAGTAGAGAAAGTAAACTAGCTCTTTGGCAAACTAAGTTTGTTAAATCTGAAATACAAAATAAATTAGGTATCTCATGTGA
Source organism: Allofrancisella heilbronnii (assembly GCF_000710735.2). Classification (NCBI taxonomy): domain Bacteria; kingdom Pseudomonadati; phylum Pseudomonadota; class Gammaproteobacteria; order Thiotrichales; family Francisellaceae; genus Allofrancisella; species Allofrancisella heilbronnii. The sequence goes on from NZ_CP144673.1 coordinate 22,130, forward strand.
AATAGTCACAATGAAGACGCAAGGGGATATTATTCTAGATAAGCCTCTAAATAAAGTTGGTGGTAAAGCTTTATTTATGAAAGAACTAGAAGTAGCTATGCAAAACAATCAAGCTGATATTGCAGTACATTCGTTAAAAGATGTTCCTTATGAGCTTCCAGCAGGATTTTGTTTAGCAAGTTTTATGCCTAGAGAAGATCCGCGAGACGCGTTTGTTGCAAATAAATATACATCGTTAGACGATTTGCCTAAAGGGGCTGTGGTTGGGACTTCTAGTCTACGTCGTAAAGCTCAACTGCTTAACTATAGAAATGATTTGGTTATCAAAGATTTAAGAGGTAACGTTCAAACTAGATTATCTAAATTAGATAATAATGATTATGAAGCTATTATATTAGCTAGTGCTGGACTTATTAGATTAGGTTTACAGACTCGAATTACCCAATACATACCTATAGAGATATCTCTACCTGCTGTTGGTCAAGGTGTAGTTACAATAGAAGCTCTAGAAAAAGATAAAAAGCTTTTGGCTGAGTTAAAAAAACTTAATGATGAAACTAGTTTTCTTGCTGCTAAAGCAGAACGAGCTTTTAACCAAGAGTTAAAAGGTGGATGTCATGTTGCTATAGGTGCTTATGCAATTGTAGAGAATCAAAAAATAACATTGCAAGCAATGGTAGCTAGTAGTGATGGTAAAAAAATTATAAGAAGGTCAAAAAGTGGAGCAGACCCTGAAAGTTTAGGTAAATTATTAGCTCAAGAAATGATAGAATTAGGGGCGTATGGAATATTGGAGAATTAAATGAGACTAATGGTATTATTAGTAGGCCTTGGTGGTGGGCTTGGTGCTATAGCTAGGTTTTTGGTAACTCAAGCTAGTGCTAGCATATCTAAACAGATTCCTGTAGGTGTCTTTTTATGTAATATTATAGGTTCTTTTTTTATCGGTTTAATTGCTGCGTTTTTAATAAAAACAAACTTGTTTAATGAAGATATATCTGCGTATACCAGAGCTCTACTTGTAACGGGCTTTTTAGGAGGGTTTACAACTTTTTCTAGCTTTAGTTTAGATATACTAAACTTACTACAAAGAGGTGAAGGTTTTCTAGCATTTGGATATATTCTAGCAAGTGTAATTTTTTCATTATTTGCAGTGGTTGTAGCATTTTATTTAGTAGTAGGGATATATAAATGAAAAAAAGTATAGCTACCTTAATGTTCTTGATAGGCTTAATTTTAAGTGGTTGTATACCTGTGGTTACAGGAAGTTTTGTGACTCATGACGATATTTTTGATGCTGATGCTGGACTTCATAGTCTAGAGCTGCAAGAAGGAATCACAGTTAAACAGTTGTATGATGCTATCAGAGAGACTATAAAAAATAATCCTAAAGAATTTAAGCTTCAAGCAAGTGATTATGGAGATAATAAATCTAGAGTTTGGGCTTTTTCAAATAAGTATAATCAACCAGTAGCCTTTTATGCTATAAACATGAACGGTAGGGTATATTTAGGAATAGATATAGGTGATGAGGGTGATGCTAATAAAATTGACGATGACATCACAGATATTTATAGTTTAGAGGATCTAATTTTGAGTAATATAAAAACACTACCAAAAAATACGACAGAGTGAGTATTAACCACTATAAGTTAAAACTTTTTGATTAGAGTCAGCTAGGAGTATCAAGAAGTTGAATCATTTTTCAATTTTAAAAACCGTACCACAATATGGGCAAGTATTTGATTTTTTATCTTTAAGATCTATAAACACTCTTGGATGCAAATCCCAATTTTCATGATATTTAGTTGGGCAACAAACTCTTTCACCTTTTTTTACTTTAATAATTTTTTGCTCTTTTTTCATTTTTTTAGTGCTTTTTAGAAATACTAACTGGCTAGATTTTAACAAAAATTAGGCCAAATTAATAATACAAAAAAAAACTTAAATGGCATATACTAAGGCTTGTTGTCAAAAATAAAGGTAGCTGGCATATGAAAAGATTGTATACTGCAAATATGTCAACGAGAGTTTCTAAAACCAAGTGGGACATTCTAGCTTTGTCAATCATCTTGTTGATTTTATGTATATTTGTATGGTCAACATCTGGGTTAGGTGGGGCTGTTGATTATACTGATCAAGCAAGCGTACGAAAGTATTCAGAAATTTCGTTAAGTTTGTGGTTATTGCCTTATTATACCGCTGAAACAACTATACGTATGTTTATTGGTTTAGCTTTTTCTTTGCTAATAACTTTTGTATTTGGTACATGGGCAGCAAAAAGTAAAAGAGCAGAAAGTATAATAATACCAGCTGTTGATATATTACAATCAATACCAATACTTGGTTTTTTTGCTATTACAGTAACAGGGTTTTTAGTGCTCTTTCCTAGTTCTTTATGGGGGGCTCAGTCAGCAGTTATATTTGGGATTATAACTGCCCAAGTATGGAATATGATTTTAAGTTTTTATCAGTCATTAAAAACCATACCTAAAGAGCTAAAGGAAGCAGCTGATATGTATCAGTTATCAGCATGGCAAAAATTTTGGAAACTTGAAGTTCCTTTTTCTATGCCAGGTTTAGTATGGAATACTATGATGTCAATGTCAGCCTCTTGGTTTATGATAGTTGCTTCTGAAACTATAGTTGTTAATTTTGGTGCCTCTCAATCAATTTTCGTGAATTTACCAGGGATAGGTTCATTTATTGATGCAGCAAATAATGCTCAAGATTTTATAGCAGTTGCTGCAGCAATTATTACTATGCTTGTAACTATAATTTTATACGACCAGCTTTTATTTAGACCTTTGGTTGCATGGTCAGAGAAATTTATGCTAGGAGAGAACCAGACCGAAGTACATACTAAATCTTGGTTTCTTAAAATTTTACAAAAATCTTTAGCTATAAAATTTTTTACAGGCTTAGTTGGTAAAATTATAGGACAGATTATTAATAACAACTTTTTTAAAAAAGACCTAACTAAAGCCTTTAATCAAAAAAAACATAAGAAAGAAGATAAAAAAGAAACTATGTTGCAGAAGGTTATATGGTCTGGCTTTATATCATTAGCTGTATTAGCTCTTTTATATTTTGCTTATGAAACTATCTTTGTTAAAGGTGATGTTTGCTTACCTGAAGCTTTTGAGGCTTTGTATGGTGGACTTTTTACTGGTTTAAGGGTAGTTGTTTTGATATTAATAACTTCTATTATATGGGTTCCAATAGGTGTGTGGGTTGGTATGCGTCCTAAAATAGCCCAAAAAGTGCAACCATATGCACAAATGGCAGCAGCTTTTCCAGTAAATGTACTTTATGGTGTGTTTGGTACTTTAGTAATTACTTTCAATTTGAATTTTAATATCTGGTGTATCTTACTAATGGCGCTTGGTACACAGTGGTATATTTTATTTAATGTAATTGCAGGAGCTTCAGCAGTGCCAGAAGAGCTAAAACTTGCTGCAAGAAATATGCAGTTAAAGGGGTTGACTAAGTGGCGAAGATTTCTCTTTCCAGCTGTTATGCCGTATTATGTAACAGGGGCTATAACTGCTGCCGGAGGTGCATGGAATGCAAGTATAGTATGTGAGTATATAAATTGGGGTAAGGATACAGTTATACAGGCTGCAGGTTTAGGTAGCTACATTACTAAATATACTAATATACAGGGAGATCATACAGCTAATGTACTTTTGGGTGTTATTGTGATGAGCATATTAGTAGTGTCTTCAAATAAGCTTTTTTGGCGAAGACTTTATAGCTATGCAGAAAATCGCTTCAGTATGAATATGTAGTATAGGGGATAAAATAAATGAGCAAGCAAATAATTTCAGTAGGAAATGTAAGTAAGAGCTTCTTGATTAAAGAAGAGCACTTACTAAAGGTCTTAGATAATATAGATTTCACATTGTATGAAGGAGAAATTGTCGCTTTACTGGGGAAATCTGGCTCGGGAAAATCTACTTTACTAAGAATTATAGCTGGCTTGTTAAGCCCTACTACAGGAGAAGTTTTATACAGAGGTAAAAAGGTTTCAGCTCCAGTTCCTGATATATCGATGGTTTTTCAAAGTTTTGCTCTTATGCCATGGCTTACAGTGTTGCAAAATGTTGAATTAGGTCTAGAAGCTCGCAATATAAGCTCACAAGAGCGTAGAGAAAGAGCTTTAAAGGCTATTGATATGGTTGGGCTTGATGGTTTTGAAAACGCTTATCCTAAAGAGCTTTCTGGTGGTATGAAACAAAGAGTTGGTTTTGCTAGAGCTTTGGTACTAGAACCTGATGTACTTTTAATGGATGAGCCATTTTCAGCTTTAGATATTTTGACAGCTGAAAATCTAAGAGAAGACTTGTTAGAGCTTTGGGAAACTAATGACGCTATGAAAGGTATTTTATATGTGACTCATAGTATTGAAGAGGCAGTATTAACTGCTAATAGGATTATTATATTTGGTAGTAATCCTGGCTTTATACGGGGCGAGTTAAAAGTTAATATTCCTCATCCAAGAAGTTCCCAAGATCCTGCTGTGGCAGATTTGGTAGATGAGGTTTATAGGATGATGACTACAGCCCAAACTAAAGAGCTTACAGAGCGGATGAATAAAAAAACAGCAATGACGATAGGTTATCGTATACCTGACGTTGATATATCAGAAATGAATGGTCTTTTAGATCAAATGTCTGATATTAAAAACGCTGATGCTATAGATTTATCACAATTAGCAGATGAGCTACATCTTGATATTGATGATTTATTCCCAATTATTGAGATATTATCTATTTTAAGGTTTGCAGAAGTTTCTGATGGTGATATTAAAATGACAGCTATGGGACGCAAATTTATTGATTCAAATATTGATGAGAGAAAATTTATATTTGGTAGATTGTTTTTGAAATATATACCACTAGCAAGGCATGTAGTTAAGGTTTTACATGATAGAGAATCTAATTCAGCACCGAAAAGTAGGTTTCTTGCAGAATTAGATGATTACTTTCCAGCGGATGTTGCTGCACGTGTATTTGATACATTTATAGATTGGGCGCGTTACGCTGAACTTATCTTCTACGATTCAAACATAGGTATGCTTTCTTTAGACGAGAACGCTGTTGAGTATATCAAAAAAATGTAATGGTTACTTAATCAAGTTAAATGTCTTGTCACCATCCGTCTAACGCTAGCTTGCAAAGGGGCCCTATAAACAAAACTATTTTTTGCTGGGTTATTTTTATTTAATTTGCTTTTATTTGAGTATATTATTAAAGGTCTGTAAATAAGTGTTCCGGTTTGTCTGTATACACGTTGAAGTTTTAAAAAAAGGTGGTTTATGTCTTATACTTTTAAAAGTAAAATGCTCAAAATAGCTTTTTTAAGTTTGATTTTTGGAACTAACTTATACGCTGAGCAAAATACTGAGGTAGTTTCGCAAGGTGGGCCTCTTGGAGCTACAAGTATTGGGCAACAAGATCTTAGTTTGACAGGTTCTTCTTCTGAAAATAGTTCTACACCAACGCCACAACACCTAAATGAAAAAGAGCTTTTGCTGCAATTACAAGCTCAAGTTCAACTATTACAAGGACAAGTAAATCAACTTAAATCTCAGCAAGGTAATATCAGAAACACCTCTGGTGGTAGCTCACAGTTTGCTACGTACAGCTCTAAAGTAGGTGGTAATTTGGGATCAACAGAAAACTATTTGGATCTTGGAACCCTTAAAACTAGTGAAATAGACCCAGAAGATATCTCTTTAAGCATAACTCAAGGAAATTCTATAGAGGTTAGTGATAGTCAAAGTGGAGGGGTATTTGCTTCAAATAATGGTATTGACGTTGGTGGTACACCAGCAATTACAACTCGAGGTCAAGTAAGTTATCTAGGTTCTTATTCTGGTAATAACACAATTCCAGTTGGGATGATATCTTCAAACCTTTTTGCTTCTACACTGTTAGGTCAAAGAGATAAGTTTGATGATTATTCAGTATTCTTCGGTGGCTATATAGAAGCTGATGCTCAGACTTGGTTTGGTAGTTCAATCCAGAGAATATCAGGAACTAACTTTTCAGCGACAGGTGAGAATATATATTTAACTAATGCTAAGTTATACTTCCTTTCAAACTTAGGACATTATGTAACAGCACAGTTTGATTTTGACACAAATGAATCAGGTGGCTTTGGCTTAGGTAATGCTTTTGTAATTTTTGGTAATCTAGATACTTCACCGTTTTTCATAACGGCTGGTAGAAGTAAGTTATCGGTAGGATCTTACGGTGGTGGAGGACCTTGGAGTAGTGGTATTATTGATGAATTTTTATCCCCAGATAAGGTAACTAACGTATCAGCTAACTATAAAACAGATACTATAAACGCTAACGTTGCTGTTTTTGGTTCTGATGATAAACGAGCAAACTTCTCAACAGGTTTATTTTACGCTGATGCTCTAACAGAAAATTTATCAGCCGGTTTTAATGCTGGCTACGTATTTAATATAGCTGGAGCTGGAAATAGTAGTATTCCACAATTCTTAAAAAGTGTTGGTAGAGAAAATGAAAATATAGGTGTTATTAACTTTGACGCTAACTTAGCGTATGCTATGCTTGGGGGTATCTGGCAGATACAGGGTGGTTGGTCATCAACAACTACTGCAGAAGATTTCAATAAGAATGGTACAAACGTTAACACAGGTGCTTGGTATGCTGGTTTGGTGTATGCTCTAACTCTAGCAGGTAAAAATACCAACTTTAACGTTACTTATGGCCAATCTTACAATGCTGCAAATATTCCTATGCCTTTGTCTAACGCATCACCAACGTTTGGTAAAACCTCTTCTGGTATTAGGAATCAACTTATTTTCTCAGCCCAAAGATCATATTTTGATGACAATGTATTATTGGGTCCAGAATATTCCTACCAAGAACTGTATAATGGCGAACACATGAATACAATAACTTTAGATTTATCAGTTTATGTATAAGCTTATATTTAGTTATTTATTAGGAAAACTTTTTTAAAATTATTGTTTTTATATAAAATAATTTAGCTATATTTTGAATTAATAAGGTTATAAAATTTATTGTAAATTGCTGGGTTTTGGCTTTTTTTATTTGACCTTATAGTACTATCGTAAAGTATTGATAAAGTTATATATATCATATAATATCTTAAGTCTTTTATTATATTCTAAGGTTAAAACTTGAGTAATAATATCGAGCTATTTTTACACTCATCTAATTATATATTGTTAGCAGCGGGTTTGATATTGCTTTTTGCAATAGTATCACAATATTTATCATGGAGACTTAAGCTTCCATCTATCCTTTTTCTGATCTTAAGTGGAATCATTCTTGGTCCAATATCTGAAGCGGCATTTCCTATGGGTTTTAAGTTAGTAGATGGTGATGTTATATTTGGGGAGGCCCTTTCGCCATTTGTCTCAATTTGTGTGTCAATTATATTATTTGAGGGAAGCTTATCACTTAATTTTAATAAAATAAAAAATGTTAGTAGAGTCGTTTTTTTATTGGTAACAGTAGGATTGGGTTTAACAGTAGTTTTTACAGCCTGGTTTTGCCATTATATTGTGGGCTTGAATATGGAATTGTCATTATTAATAGGAGGAGTTACTTGTGTAAGTGGTCCAACAGTTGTTCCTCCTTTAATGAGAGCTGTTCGTCCAAAGCGCCATATTGCAAATATCCTTAAATGGGAATCTATAATAGTAGATCCTATAGGCGCATTAGTTGTAGTTTTTATGCTCTCATGGTTTGTTATTGGTGGTGGTTTTTCTAGTGAGGTAAATAGTATAGGGCTATTTATTGCCTATATAATATTTGTTTGCGTACTTGGTGTTGTAATAGGTTTTATTGTAGGGTATCTAATAGGTGTTAGTTTTAAGAGGCACTATATCCCAGAGTATCTTAAAAGTTTCTTTGTTTTAGCAGTAGTTGTTGTTGGTTTTATTGTATCAGACAGCATCATGCATGGTGCTGGACTTTTGATGGTTACTGTAGCTGGTCTAGTTATGGCTAATATGAAAGACATTCGGATGTCTGATATAGTTTCTTTTAAGGAAAACCTTAGTATAGTGATTATATCTATACTTTTTATTGTACTTAGTGCAGAAATTGATTTTAGTTTAGTAATAGAATATTGGCTTTCTTTAATAGAAGTTTTTATTTTTTTACAGTTTGTATTACGTCCTTTAGTTGTTTACTTATGCACATTTCGTTCAAAAACCTCTTTAAGCGAAAGGTTTGTTATGGGAATGATATATCCACGTGGTATAGTAGCAGCTTCAGTAGCAGCATTGGCATCTGTTAAAATAATTAAAACGCAACCAGAGTTATATGATGAAGCTAACACATTAGTATTTTTTGTGTTTATGATTATCGTTTTTACAGTAATTTTTCAAAGTGTATTTGCGCCTTTTATTTCTAAGTTACTTAAGGTTACTGAACCAGAAGGTAAAGGCTTTTTAATTATCGGTGGAAATAGGTTTGCGCGTGAACTTGCGGAAGTTTTTGTTAAAAATGACATTGAGGTGTTGATTACAGATTCATCTTGGACAAATGTACAAAAATGTCGGCAATTAGGATTAAATACTTATTATGGAAGCCCAGTGTCAGTCCATGCTGATTGGAGTATTAGTTTAGTTGGGATAGGTGCTATGTTAGGCTTATCTACCAGTGAATATGTAAATGCTGTTTCAGCGATGAAATATAAATATGAGTTTGGTGCAAATAACACATATGTGCTAAGAGCATCGCAAAAAGAAAGTTATAAAGGTATAGGCTCTATAGAGACTAACTTAGCTACCTTACTATTTGATGAAGGAATAGACTTTAATGTATTAATCGAGAGACTAAATCAAGGAGCTAAAATTAGAAGTACTAATATAACTCCTAACTACACGCTAGAGAATTTTTTTGTCGACAATACTAATGCTATTCTTTTATTTACTATTGATAGTAATGGCTATGTTCAACCTTTTTTTAAGGATAAAAAGATTAAATCAGAAAGTTATAGTTTGGTATCATTAAAAGATGATAATAAAAACAAAGAGCAATTATGTCTAGGTGTATAAGAGCTTTTAATGGTAAGTATCCTGAAATTGTAGAGTCAGCATATATAGATGAATCAGCTGCTGTAATAGGTGATGTAGTTATAAAGGCAGAAGCTTCTATTTGGCCGCAAGTAAGTGTTAGAGGAGATCTGTTAAAAATAACGATAGGAAAATGTAGTAATGTTCAAGACTGCAGTACCTTGCACACTACGGAATATCCAAAAGACTCTGGTGAAGGTTATGATCTAAAAATAGGGGATTATGTGACTATAGGTCATGGGGTAGTATTACATGGTTGCCATATAGGGAATAACTCATTGATAGGTATGGGAGCTATAGTCTTAGATGGCGCTATTGTTGGTGAAAATGTTTTGGTTGGTGCTGGAAGTTTAGTCCCTCCCGGAAAACAGTTAGAATCAGGATACATGTATTTAGGTTCACCAGTAAAGAAAATCCGCCAGTTAAGTGAAAAAGAAAAACAAGATATTATAGAAAATGCAAATCATTATGTTACGATTAAAAATAGATATAAAGCAGAAATTTAAGTTTGCTACATTTTTTATATTATCGACTCTATTGGTCGCATGCTCTACTTTGGATACAAATACTATAGATGCACATAAAAAGTTTGATAGAGCTAAGTTAGATTCACAATTGCTAGATCTTGTTAAATGGCAAGTTAGTGGCGTGATAGGTATTATTTATAATAATAAAGCTGATTCTGCTAATTATACATATTCTCAAGATAAGGATAACTTTATTATGAGCCTCTATGGACCTTTAGGTGTTGGGAAAGTAGAGATTTCAGGTGACAAAAACAAGGTTATTTTAAAAAACAGCAAAGGTGAAATCCTTGAAGCTAAAGATGTTAAAACACTTATGTTAGATGAGTTGGGTTGGTATGTTCCATTAGATGGGCTAAAATATTGGATCAAAGCTATAGCTGTACCACAAACTCCGGCAAACTTAAAATTAAAAGCTAATAATCTAGCAGGAGAACTTTCGCAACAAGGTTGGAAAATAAGTTATCAAGGTTATGAGTTAATAGATCAAAAATATCCACTTCCAACAAAATTTAAGATGTCTAGAGGTGATATTTTACTAAAAGTAGTTATAAAATCATGGCGACTATAAAACCTAAAGCATACAACAGTTTCGCAAAGATAAACCTATTTTTGCATGTACTTAATAAGCGTGAAGATGGTTATCATAATTTACAAACTTGGTTTACTTTTGTGGATTTGAAAGATCAGCTAAAATTTAGTTTTAACAACTCAACTAACATAAATATAACAAGTGACGTTGCAATATCCTCAAGAGAGGATAATTTGATTTTTAAGGCAATTAAAACCTTTCAACAAACCTATGGTGTGCAACGTATTGGTGTTGATATTGATGTAGTTAAAAATATTCCAATGGGCGCGGGCCTAGGCGGTGGTAGTTCAAATGCAGCAACCACTCTTATTGCTATGCGTGATCACTATGCACCAGAGCTTAAAAATTCAGAAATGATAAGTTTGGCAGTAAAGCTTGGTGCAGATGTGCCAATTTTTTTATATGGTCGTTCTGCGTGGGCAGAGGGGGTTGGCGAAGTATTGTACCCAAAGGATTTTGATACTAAGTTTATACTGTTAGTTAAGCCAAATATTCATATTTGTACAAAGGAGTTTTTTAGTAGTAAAAAACTTGTTAAAAGTTCTAAACTACTGTCAAAAGACTTAGAATTTGATAGTGACATTATGCAAAATGCTTTTGAGAAAGTATTTTTCGCAAATTATCCAGAATTTGAGAGTTATCTTAAAAGTTTAGACGTTAATTTTAGAATGACAGGAACAGGCTCATGTTTTTATTTATTCTCAGATGATAAGGCACGATTGCAGCAACTTGCAACAAAAATCAATAAACCTCTTGACAAGTGGCTAGTTAAGACATTAAACTATGTCTACTAACTTTTAGGTTAGCTTCTGTTGGGCTATCGCCAAGCGGTAAGGCAACGGGTTTTGATCCCGTCATTCCCAGGTTCGAATCCTGGTAGCCCAGCCATAAAAATTCTTAATAAATTTCCGCTACAAATAATTTCTCTGATGTCTTGGTAAAATAATATATAATTAGATAATTATAGAATTGAACTAGTTAATATCAAAATTATGGAACATTATCATATCGGTACCTTAGGTCAAAAGTGGGGCGAGGTAGAAAAAAAACGGTGGTTAGCAGAACAAAAGATTAAGCGTTCTTACCATGAAGAAGTGGTTACTAAGATAAAAGAGCTAGTTAAAGACTTTGATATAGAAATATATGGCAAGTTAGAGTATTTAGTAGGTAAATATGACTTATATGCTATAAAAACAAAAAACTGGGATGATTCAAAGCCATATGTGTTAGTAACTGGTGGAGTGCATGGTTATGAGACAAGTGGAGTCCAAGGAGCTATTAACTTCGCGCAAATAAGAGCTTTAGAGTATTCAAAATATTTTAACATCATAATTTTACCGTGTATTAGTCCATGGGGTTATGAGACTATCAACCGTTGGAATCCAGATGCTGTAGATCCAAACCGTTCTTTTTATTTAGGTAGTGCCTCTCCAGAAGCTACTGAGGCTATGGAATATGTATTTTCTCTTGGTGTAGATATATCTATGCATATAGACTTACATGAGACTACAGATACCGATGATAGCCAGTTTAGACCAGCACTAGCTGCTAGAGATGCTATAGTGATTGATAAATGGGGTATAACAGATGGATTTTATCTAGTAGCGAACCAAAACAAATTAGAAAAAAGTTTTCAAGAGTACATAATATCTGCTGTAGCTAAGGTTACCCATCTAGCAAAAATTGATGAGAAAGGACAAATCTCTGGGGAGATAGCAGTTGTTGATGGTTTAACACAATGTGATTCAGCAGGTTCAAAGCTTTGTATGTCATTTACTGATGCTAAATATACAACGACAACGGAAGTTTATCCAGATAGCCCTAAAACTAATCCTGATGAATGTATACAAGCACAGGTTGAAGCTGTAGTTGCAGCATTAGAATATTTAAAATTGTAAAATGCAAGATTGGAGTTAACTTATAATGCTAAGTGGTATAGTAAATGTCGCAGAATTTCTTATAAATATTGTTTTTGGTTTATATGCTTTTATTCTCTTATTTAGATTTTTTTTACAGTGGGTGAAAGCTGATTTTCATAACCCTATTTGCCAGCTAGTCATGCGAGCTACAAATATTATTATTCTTCCTGTCAGAAAGCTTGTGCCTGGATTTTTTGGTTTAGATTGGTCATGTATAGTCGCTACGTATTTTGTTTTTATTGTACAGAATTTGCTTTTAGCTTTACTAAAGGGTTTTGATGTAAGCTTAGTATTTGTAGTTGCTAAACCAGTCCTAGATATAGTGTTTGCTGTTATAAATATGTACGTTTATTTAATAATAATAAGAGCTATCGCTAGTTGGTTTATTCACGGAGGGTACAATCCTCTGTTTATAATAATATTTCAAGTTACAGAACCTTTACTAGCAAGAGCAAGAAAATTAATAAAGCCTAGATCAGATTTTGACTTTTCGCCTATTATTGTACTGGTAAGTCTATTTTGTATACAAATTTTCTTGCAAAGTGTATTAATACAATTATTTTCGTAAGCTAGATGTACAAAATATCTGTATATATCCAACCTAACTCCTCAAAATCTGAAGTTTGTGGTGAGCATAAAGGTTCTTTAAAAATAAAAATATCGTCTCCTGCTGTAGATGGTAAAGCAAATAAAGCTGTGATTGATTTTTTATCAAAGCATTTTAAGATTAAAAAGAAAGATATAGCTATAGTTAAAGGTATAACATCTAGACAAAAAATAATGTTTTTGAGTGTAGAAAAAATTCCAGCTTTATTAGAAGAGTACCTAATTTCTTCTTAGAACCATTCTATAAGCTGAATCACCATCTTGATAGTAGTTTAAAATAGTTTTGTAAATAATAAAATTTAGTTTTTCATAAAGAGCTATAGCGTTTGAATTATTTACATTTACTTCAAGATATATATTTTTTGTTGAGTTAGTTATTAAATAGTTAAGTAAGCTTTTCCCAATACCCTTACCTTGGAATTTTTCATTTACAGCTAGAGAGTATATTCTTATACTTTTTTTGTATTCAAAGCAAAGTATATAGCCAGCTAACTGATCATTTACCTTAGCAACAAAAAATAGTTTCTGTTTTTTTATATTGTATTTAAATTGTCTTTTAGATATTTGATCACTATTAAAAATAGAATCCTCTAATTCTACAAGCGATTTTAAATCATTTAAGCTAGCTTTATAAATTTGCATAAGGTAGTTTCTTATAATTCATCCTATTTAGGAATTCTAACATTATAGTCGAATAAAGTTGCTCACCAATATAAGCATCCTCTATATCAGAATCAATAGATGGGTTATCGTTAATTTCTATAATTATAGGTTTACCATTGACTACTTTGATATCTATACCATATAAACTGTTACCAATAGTCTTTGCAGCTTTAATAGCAGTTTTTATTATAGATTTTTCAACTTGATGTATAGCAAAAGCTTCTGTACTACCATGTTGAGTAGATTTTTTACTGTGATTAGTTATTTGCCAGTGTCCTTTTGCCATATAATACTTACAAGCATAAATAGGCTTACTATTTAGTATACCTATACGCCAATCAAACTCTGTATAATAATATTTCTGAGCAATGATTATAGAAGATTGTTGAAACATATTTTCTAAAATTTCCTGTAATTCTTCAATAGTTGAAGCTTTATTTACACCTTTTGAGAATGATCCATCTGGGATTTTAAGTACTATTGGCAGGCTTAGCTCAGCAACCAATTCCTCTAAAGGTAAAGTATTATCTTTAAAAATTAATCGGGCTTCAGGAGTTGGTATTTTATTTTTGACTAGTAAATTATGTAGATAAACTTTATTTGTACAACAAATTATGGATTTTGTATCATCTATAACAACTAGGTTATTATCTTCAGCTTTTTTAGCAAATCTATAACTATAGTGATTAATAGAAGTTGTTGTTCTAATAAATAAACCATCATACTCAAGTAACTTCATATAGTCATCTTGGGTAATCATGTCTACATATATTCCTAATTGATTAGCAGCTCTTTTGAAGTTTTTTAATGCTTTAGGGTCACTAGGCGGAAGAATCTCATTGGGATCATGCAAAATAGCAAGATCATATTGATAAGTTTTTTTATTTCTCTTTTTACGCCAGACTTTCGTACTAAAATTATTTAGTGCTTCAGCAAATAGACTTTGCTCTTGGTCAGTTAATGAGCCTATATTAGCTATCTCTAGATTTCTGAAATGCCACGAAGAATCCCTTTTCTCTAGTTTTACTGATAGTAATGGGGCTGGGTACATTTCAAATATTTTTTTAGCTATTTTTTCAAATCCTTTTATGTTCGTGGTTCCAAAAAAGATCATAATATCCAAGATATTGTTTTTAGTAATATGGTTAAGAGCATTATGATTTATTTTTAGAGCAAGTTCAGCAAGGTGTATTTCTTCAAAATGTTTTATGTTGTTAAGAGTTGTTACATTTGGGATTATTGTATCATTGTTAGCTTTGGCTAATAGGCAAGCATAATATCCTTGTTCTAAGTAAGCGATTTTTTCTGATAGATTGATTATATAGCTTGGCTTTTGACTTATGTTTTGTAGATATTTATCTATAGTTATTAAATTTTCTGTTGGATAGTAAGGTGACCAAGCTTTCTCATGGTCAATGAGTATTTTTAAAGATTTCATCTTGTCCTTAAATGTGAGATGGTCTGAAAAACAAAGTTATTATCCACTTTTTTCAAAAAAATACAACCCAAAAAGGAAGGAGTTTTTTTACACGTTAATATTAAAATAAAATTTTAAATATTGTAGTATTTAAATACCATTAAGTTAAAAAAAATTAAAGTGGTGTTTGTAGTTAGGTGGTTCTTTAACCTATTTATTTTATGCTGTCTAGTTTCGTGTAAACCATATCAAAATATAGAAAGTTATAAATATAATAGCAATGTTACCTTAAGTGGGGTTGTTAGCTCTATTCCACAAAGTAGCGAAAAAGAGTTAGAATTTACCTTTCATTCATATAATTATGGAAACCTTTTTTTAAAAGCCAGTAGGGAATACGCTCATTATTTAATTCCAGCTAATGAATTACAGTTACAGGTAAAATTATATAAACCTCATGAGTATAGTAACGTTAACTCTTTTAATTATACTCAGTATTTGGAGCATAATAATATAGTTGCTTTAGGTAAGTTGGTGCCAAATTCTGAGATAAAATTCCAAGGTACAGCTATCAGCTATTTGCCTGAACGGTTAAGATACTATTTATATAACTATTTGCAAACGGATTTACAAAACTATAAGACAAGAGAGTTGATATTAGCCTTATTGATAGGCAAAAAAGATTTTAACCAAGAGCAACAAAATTTATTTTTAGAATCTGGAACATCACACTTGATGGTTATATCTGGCTTACATATAGGTTTATTAAGTTTTATAGCTTTTGTTATAGTTAGAGTTTTCTGGTCTTTTTCACCAACTTTATGTCGTAAGATTCCAGCACAATATGTAGCTGTATCCTTTTCATTAATTATAGCTTTTATTTATAGTTTGCTTGCTGGTTTTAGTCTACCTACTCAAAGGGCTGTGGTTATGCTTTCTGTAGTAGCAATTTTATGGTTTTTTAAAAAAAGAGTTTCTATAACCAGATCACTTAGTATAGCTCTAGCTTTGATATTAATATTGGATTTTAATTCTATCCATAGTGTGAGTTTATGGCTAAGTTTTTCAGCAGTAGCATTTCTTATATTTCTTACTATTATTTTGCAGCAATATAAATCAAAGGTTTGGATAAGCTTGTTAAGTCAGAGTTATTTAGCCATTTTACTTATCCCTGTATCAGTATATTTTTTTGGCAGTTTTTCGTTAGTTTCGATTATAGCAAATATAGTTGCTATTCCATTAGTTAGCTTGTTAATCGTACCGTTATTATTTTTATGCTTGTTTTTATCAGTTATCGGCATTAAATTATGGATCATTCCTAGCTTTTTATTAGGGATTCTCAACTCATATTTGGAATTTTTAACTCATTATGTTCAGTTAATAGATTATGGTGGATATTTTTCTGCTATTAGCCTAACTATAGTCATGATTGGTTTAATTCTAGTTTTTTTGCCTATAGGTAGGCCATTACGTTTGTTAGGATTTTCATTATGTTTAGTGTTTTTTCAACCTTTTGAAAATATAGCAAAAAAACATCAAAGCATTCAGATACATATATTTGATACAAAAGAAACTATGGTTTTGTTACAAGAGCATGATATAAGTTTACTTTATACGTCAAATAAAAATTTATCTAATAACTTTTCTCTACAAACTAATTTATTAAAATATTTAGAATTACAAGCAATAGATCATTTGGACTATTTAATAATCTCAGGAGATTCTAGTCATACTATAGACCTTTTTAATCTAAAAAAGCTAGTACCAGTAAATAAAATCATTACTAACATCGTTACAGACTTGCCTGCTCAAAAATGTGAATATCAAAATAACTTTTTACTACAGCAAGTAAATGTTCAGCTTTTAGGAGATGATAGTAGTTGTTCTATTAGTTTTAAAGTTGGTAAAAATGAATTTTTAATACTAGATGATACTTCTATTAGCGTGCAACAAATGATTTATAAGTTATACAATCGTGTTATCAGTCCAAACACTATTATTTCAACAAAGATTCCTTATTCTAAGTTTATTAGTAGATTTAAACCAGAATTATTTATCTATATCTCAGATAAAAGTTTAGCTAGAGAAAATATTAGTTTATTTAGAAGTGGTAAAAC
Organism: Allofrancisella heilbronnii; assembly: GCF_000710735.2. Taxonomy (NCBI): domain Bacteria; kingdom Pseudomonadati; phylum Pseudomonadota; class Gammaproteobacteria; order Thiotrichales; family Francisellaceae; genus Allofrancisella; species Allofrancisella heilbronnii. Next base: position 39,056 of record NZ_CP144673.1, read on the forward strand.
TAAAATTATAGACACTTATAATAATGGAGCAGTAACAGTCAAAATTGATAAGCAAGGGAATATTTCTATAGGGAGTTTATTGAAAAATTATTAGACTGTTTTAACAAAAAGCAAAAACCCAACAAAACAATAATCTTTATATGGTACACTCTAGGTAATAAAAAGACGTGGAACTAAGAATGTTCACAAAAAAATTAACATTCACATATTTCATTTGTATCGTTTTGATTTTTAATGCTGGTTGGATAGATAGCGTAGTCTTATATAAATCCTTTGGTGCCAGTGTGGCAGCAATGACAGGTAACTATAGAATTTTAGGTCATAATATAGCAGACTACGATTGGCATTTTGCCTATGAAGTAACAGCTCTAGTGTTTGGCTTTATTATAGGGGCTGCTATAAATGGTATTATTATAAATACAGACCCTTACGTTATCTCAAAAAACCATACAAAATCTTTGGTTTTACAGAGTTTTGTTATGTTAACTGGAACTATTCTTATAGATGTTTTTATTCATCATCAAGTTATAGATGATCTTTTTCTTGCTATGGCTATGGGTATGCAAAATAGTTTTACGACCTTATTTTTTGGTAGTTTTGCACGAACGACTCATATGACTGGCACCACAACTGATTTAGGTATAGAAATAGGCAGAGCCTTAAAAGGATCAAGAAAAGACCTCTGGAAAATACCTTTCTTTTCAGTCTGTGTAATAATTTTTATTTCAGGGAACGCGGCTGGGGTTTTCTGGGTTAGGATTTTCGGAGAATATTTTACACTTATGCTTTTCCCTTCCGTATTATTACCGATTTTTGTAGGAGCTATTATCCTTTGGGTATATAGTATAAAGGTCAAGCAACATAACTCACAAATTACAGAATACGGAAGTTAATTAAATAACCATCTATCCACCTAAAGCCAGGTTTTTTAATCTTTATCTTTTATACAAGGAACTAGATTCATTTGTTTTAACTTTTCCCAAGACTCATTAGGACAATCTTTACTTTGTTGCTCTGGCATACAGTAGCCCTCCCAACCTCTATACTTTTGAGTTTTTAGGCAATTTTTAAAGTTTTTAACGCTTAAGTAAGCAGGTGTCCATGTAGCTGGATTTGAGCCAACTAGGTGACTACTTTGTGTAGGCTGACTAGCTTTTAGTATTTTAGTTCCATTGACACTTTCAGAAGTAGGCAGATAGTCCTTAGATATTTGTTTTGTAGCAATAACACTTGAATCTGACACTATGTTAATATTTGGCTGATTAATTGATGTATCTGCAAAGCTAAGAGTCGTGATAGTGATAGAAGCTAGACTCAAAAAAAATGTTTTTTTCATACATTAAATTTAGTATTTTGTTATTAGTTATATATAATATTTACTTTTTTATTAGTATTCAAGCGGTAGTTATTTACCTGAATGTCATTAAAGTATTAAGAAAGGTTATAAACTTGAGCAAATTTCTTTTCTAAATATTTTCTAAATATTGTGCAAACTTATTAAAACTATTTTCATTTTAATCCCAATGCTTCAAAGGTATTGCGTGATTATACTTTTGTTTAATCAATAATATATTCTTGAGAGTCTGAAGCTGATTTTGAATTTTTTTCATTTTTTAGTTTAGCCTGTTGTTTTCTTTCTATAGATATTGTTCTTCTTAGTAATGTATCGTATATAGGTTTTTGGTGATGTATATAGGTTAGCATAGAGGCACTAAAACAAGTGATCATAAGTGGAAGTAAAAGCTGGTAGTTCCAAGTCATTTCTATCACTAACACTATTCCTGTTAGCGGGGCTCCTACTGTTGCGGTAAATAAAGCGCTCATTCCTGCAACAGCAAAAACACCAGCATCTATATTATATTGTGGAAAAAAGGTGTTTACACTCATTCCATAAGCAAGTCCAAATATAGTTCCTAGAGCGATCATAGGTGCAAAAATCCCACCAGTAACTCCCGTACCATAAGAAAAAATTACTCCAATAAATCTTAGAGCAAATAATAGCAATAATATTTTCACTGGCAAGTTGTAATCTAGAGCATCTGCAATAACTATATATCCACCACCAACAGCATTTGGTGAAATTACAACACCGGCACCGAAAATTACACAGACACAAATTACCAAAGTCCAATACCTTTTACGCGAACCACCAGAAAAAAAATCAGCAACTTTTATGAGGATTTTATTAAATAATAACCCAAAGTAGCCAAAAAATATCCCTAAGATCATAAATAGCCAAAGGGTATCTTGGGGAACACTAGAAAAAGTCTCAATTCTAATAGCTGGTGGGTTACCCACGATAGATCTAGAAACAATAATACTTGCGATACATGCTATTAGTACACATTTTATAGCAGATACACTAAACCTAAATTTTCTATTCATCTCTTCAATTACAAAGATTATTCCAGATAGTGGTGTATTAAAAGCAGCAGCTAAGCCAGCCCCAGCACCAGCAGATACGACAGCATTGGCATATTTTTGCGTTAGTTTAAATTTATCTACAAAAACCTGGGCAATAGCTGCAGCAATATGTATAGAGGGTCCTTCTTTACCAACACTTAAACCTGATCCTAAAGATAATAAGCCGCTAAGAAATTTCACTGGAGCGACTCTTTTTCTGAGTTTACGACAACCTTTTAACGCTCCTTCAACTTCTTGTATACCACTACCCCCCGCTTCGGTAGCGAATTTTCTAATCAAGTATAAAGATAATATTACCATGGCTGTAGTGATTACTATTGAAACGGCAATTTGTAAATAGATATTGGCACCACAATAGCCAAATAGCATTTTTTTGAAATTAGCTATAAGGTTAAGTAGTAGCTCAAATGATGTTGCAACTAGTCCAATTATGATTCCCAAGAGTCCACCAGACAACACTAACACCCAAATATGTCTGTTATTTGTATAATATCTATCTAGTACTTTATTGCTCATAAGCTTTAAAACTAACTAGGTTGCACTTATAACAAATTATACATTTAAAAAAATATTTAAAAAGTAAAAATTTAAATTAATAGAAATTAAATTTTTAAGTTATATTTTTTGTGCTCTGGTTTGCTAAGTCAGCAGATTTTTGTTTATCTCCCAACATACCGAAGCGTATTTTAACTTCCGTGCTACGCGTATCAATGTCTTTTAGAGTTACGGAGATATCTTCAGAACTATCTTTGCCATTGATAGAAGCAGTAGTTTGTGAATACGATTGGCCATTTAAAGAGTATAAGCTGTTTGTTTGGAAGGTCTTAATCGTTGCATTATATACAGAGCGGATATCTTTGGGTATTTCAATTACATAATTGCCATTTATGTAGTATACGGTACCACCTGCTATCGCAGCAGAACCAACTAATATTGCTGCTAGTACACAGCTGTTAAGAGCAGTTGTTATTATAAAACCGAGTATTATTAGTTTAAATTTTTTTAACATTGTATATATACGCCAACATTAGTAAGGATATTAAGCTTTAGACTTATTTACGTTAGCTTGGATTTGATCCATTAGTGTAGAAGACATTGCCTGATCACCAAAAGTACCAAATTTAATAGTTACTTTAGACACATTGGCATTTAATTTTTCAATTTTAATGTAAAAATTATCGCTCTCTATTTTAGTGGCGCCATCAATTTCAGCAGTGTCATTATCTAGGTTCAAATCTTTAGAGACAAGTACAAAATCATTATTATCATTTATAGTTTTTAGCGCTGATTTGTAGACATCTTTATAATAACCCTCAATATTCATAGAGTATTTCCCTTCTACATATGCTACAGTGCCTCCACCAGCTGTGACAGCCGCCAATATACAGCTACTTAGTGTTAGTGTAAATATACATGCAAAGAAAGTAGAAAAACTTTTTTTAAGGTATACCATATACGCCCTTACTTTACATTTATTTAGCATTTTTCTGAATTTGATCCATTAACGTAGAAGACATTGCTTGATCACCAAAGGTACCAAATTTGATAGTAACCTTTGAAGCGTTATCAGTAATTTTATCTATTTGAACATAGAAGTCAGTAGAATCAGTTTTTGTGCTACCTTTTATCATTGCTTGTGTAGCAGTAATTGTTTTTGCAGTTATTACAAGGTCATTATTGTTTTGGATTGCTTCTAGCGCAGCATTATAAATTTTTGTAATACTTCCTTCCAGATTCATAGAATATTTTCCGTCAACGTAAGCAATTGTGCCAGCACCTGCAGCTGCGCCTAATAGCAGAACACAGCTATTTAGTAATAAAAATGATACACATAATAGTCCAACAGTAATTATCTTTTTAGCCTTCATAAGCTCTCCTAGTATTATAATAATGAATTAAAGTATCACTACCTTTTGACTTACGGTAGCCACACTTAGTTATAGCATATATTGTATTAGTTAACAAACAAAATTTGTTTTTGAGTTTATTGAGTAAGAGAAGATGATAAACATGATGCTCAAACGTTATTAATGTAGGATATGAAATAAATTATTTGTCTAGCTAAAAACACATTTTGGTTATATTATAATCATGATTTTTTAGGCTATTTATTTACAGGAATGTAACATCATATGAAAGAAAATAAAATTGGGCTTATAGGTTTAACAGCTATAGGGGTTGGGACTATGATTGGTTCAGGCTGGCTATTTAGTTCTTTTTACGCTGCTAAGATTGCAGGTCCAGCCGCCTACATTGCTTGGATAATTACTTCAATTATAATTTTAGTGTTAGGTTTAAGCCTTGCGGAGATTTCTTTTAACTACCCTAAAAGGGGGTTAATGGCTAGGCTTCTAGTCATTAGTCACAACAAAGATTTTGCTTTTATTTGCACTATAGCAACTTGGTTGGGACTAACAGCTGTGATAGCTACTGAGGCTGAAGGTAGTATTCAATATTTAGCTTCGCTGTCTGATACTGTGTCTACTTACTTATTTAATCCAGGTCATGGCTCTCTGACCCCTATAGGTCTTGGCCTAGCAGCTATAATTATATTTTTGTTTGGCTTAGTTAACTTTTGGGGTGTGAAGATACTTTCAAGTAGTAACGTTATTTTAACTACTATGAAGGTATTGATACCATTTATAACAGCTGTATCAATTATGGTGATCAGTTTTCACAGTAGTAACTTTACATCTGTGGGTGGTAATTATGCACCTTATGGGACATCATCAATATTTTCCGCTATGATTGGTGCTGGTATGGTTTATTCTTTTAATGGCTTTCAGAATATAGCATCTTTCTGTTCAGAGGCAAAAGACCCTAAAAGAGATATCGTTCTAGCAATGGTATTTTCAGTACTGATTACATTGGTTGTTTATCTTATGCTTCAAACAGCTTTTATCGGAGCTCTTACAACAAATGATCTGCGTTATGGTTGGTCAGGGTTGGACTTCACGAGTCCTTTTGTGCAGTTGACTATGATGTTGAACTTAAATCTTATGACTATAGTGTTATATGTAGATGCAGTTATTTCACCTGCTGGGACTGGTATGATTTATACAGGTTCAACTACAAGAATGCTTACAGCTATGTCACAAGATCGCCAAGCACCTAAATTCTTTGATAAGATAACAAAATATAATTTTAGTAGACGCTCTCTTTATGCTACCGTTAGTTTGGCTATACTTTTTCTACTATTGTTTAGATCATGGTCGTCTTTAGTTTCATTTTTGTCATTATTTTACGTAATTTCGTATATGTCGATACCAATATGTTTAGGAAAGCTAAGAATTAATGGAATTAAAAGTAGATTTGCCATTCCTTTTGCAAGCATAGTTTTACCAACTATGTTTGTATTTTTATCAATCCTTTTTACATTTTCAAAGTTTCCTAACACAGGATATGTTGTTGTGTTTGTGTTATCTTTATATATGCTGTATGTGGTCAAGCAGGCATCTCTTGATCAGGGTTTTTTCCCTATTTTTAAAAGATCTTTCCCTTTAATTCTTCATGTGGTTGTATTAGCCATACTATCTAGTTTATCTCCAAGCTACTATGGAGGGTTTGACATTTTAAATATATCAACATTCTATTTGTTAATAATCGTCTGGTCGTTACTGCTGTATTTCTATGTTGTACATATATATATTAGTGTTCCAGAAAGTATCATTGAATGACTTCTTATAATATTATTCAGTCAAAAAATCCAATTTAAACATTGACCTAAGCATCAAAGACATTATTAATTCCACAGTCTTACTCATATCTACAACTTAAAGTTAATGATTTTATTTAGGCAATTAATACGATTATTTAGATTTTCTATGTCTATATTATTAGAATCAAAAATATAGTTCAGAAAAGTTTGAAAATTTGGGGATTTAATTGTTCCTGACATTGAAATAAACTTTATAAGGCCCCTCATTATAAATGTCATACCAGAACTATTATTAACATTAATACTTCCACTATACTGGGTATAATCACTACCTTTATTAGCAAATAATTGAATTTCTTTAATTATTTGAGTAATAGCATCTTCAGGTAAAGTTGTACTATTTACAATAGACTCTGTTGATATTGAATTAATTTGCTCGCAGAAGCATTTAACTCGTTTATGACCACTATTTCCATGGCGATGAAAAATTCCATGATAAAAAGATTGTTCATAATTATTTAAATAATGAGCTAGCGTCTGAAATAAAATATTCTGTAGAAGAATAAACTCTTCTTGATATTCAGTCAATCCATCAATACTAGTATATGTTCTCACTACATTATCAAATTGCATATATTTTTTCTTAAAATCACGTGATGGTTCATCTTCAACTGAACCACTATAATTATGAACAACTCTTTTTATATCTGGATACTCTTCTCCATATCTAAATCTTCCTCTAAGCACAAGTCCAAGATTAGAAGATCTTGCCATAGAACTAATGTCCTTCATCAAAAAGTGATTTTTGCTTACTTTTGTATATGGTCCATATGTTACCATTTTATCTATGCTATAAATAACGCATGTATTTTTGAATCCTTTATGGTGTAACTCATCCATTAACCTTTGTGCAAATTCTATTGATTCGCATGCTATCATTTTAATAGTAATATGAGTTTTTTTATGATTGGGAATACCATTTGATAACAAATTAGCTATTTGATAACAATAAACACGACCATATGCATATTGATCCTCATTAGGGTATTTAATAATTTGTGATAAATATGTGTTTATTTTGTTTCCGTGACCATTTAAATAAATTACACTATTGGGTTGTATACATTGAAGCTCTTTTAATACTGCGTTATTAGCAAATTCAATATTACTTAGAGTCTTATGTATTCGCCAATCATTAGATGGAAGATCATCATTTTCCGCATATAAATAGTTTATACGAACAAAGGGTATATCCTTATCAAATAATGCTTTTCTAGGTCTATTATCATACATCCTTATCTTATACTCTCTATCCAGGCTTTTATCCTTTTGAACAAAATAACTTTTACAGTGTTGACCATATAAAATGAATGATTGCTCCGCTGCAAATGATATGTATAATGCTTTACGATATTTTGACATTTATAATTATAAATTGCTAATTGCTAATTGCTAATTGCTAATTGATAGCAAAGTATAGTGTTTATATTTTTATATTCAAGACTGTTGAATTAATATCCCAAACTTTGATTAGATTCTGTAAAATATAGATATCGAAGATATTTGTATTTTAGTAATTATGGATTTTTTCTTTTTAGGTATAGAAGAGTCATTAGGTAAGGATAATAAGTTTGTAAAATTAAATAAACTTTTCTTTTAGACTTTAATTACTTCAGAAAGGCTTTAAAAGGTATATATGTTCAAGATAGTAATAATCGAGGCAGACCGAGTTACGATAGCGTGATGATGTTTAAGTTGTTGTTACTTGGCCAATGTATAGCCTAAGTGACAGAGAGCTATCCGATAGTTTAAGACTGCGTTTAGATTTTTTATATTTCACAGGTTTTACTCCTACAGGTGATTTACCAGATTATAGTAGTATCTGTAAATTTAGAAACCTACTAATTCGTAAGAACAAGCTACCAATATTGCTAGATAATTTGAATCAACAGCTGACAGATTTAGGTTTAAATATAACTCATGCTAAAGGAGCAATAATAGATGCTACTCTTGTTGAATCCGCTGGTAGGCCTGAAAAATATATAGATAACCCACCAGAATCTTTAGTCTTGTAATTTAATAAGCAAAATAAAAAATAACATTTTTCGGCTCATAGGAACAGAACTTCTTAAAGAAAGGGTTGTATGCGGGTTGAATTTTATACCACCTAATTTATTAAGTTTAAAAAAATTTTTCTGAGTTGCAAATGAATTTTTTCATAAACAAATATGTTTGCCTAAAAAACCGTAAAAAACTTTAAAAATTTTAGAAAAAGCTCTTGCGTTGAGAGAGGGAGGTGTGTATTATATGTCTTCACTGGCTGACGGGTGATGTTAGCGGTAGAGAGGGTTTAGGCCTGGAAGATATTTAAGAGATATATTATATACAAACACTTTGTTGATAAATTTGAGTTTAGTAATTGAGTCAAGAAATAGATTAAACTGAAGAGTTTGATCCTGGCTCAGATTGAACGCTGGTGGTATGCTTAACACATGCAAGTCGAACGGTAGCAGGTCTTCGGATGCTGACGAGTGGCGGACGGGTGAGTAACGCGTAGGAATTTACCCATTTGAGGGGGATACCAGTTGGAAACGACTGTTAATACCGCATAATATCTGAGGATTAAAGGTGGCAACTTGTTGCTGTCGCGAATGGATGAGCCTGCGTTGGATTAGCTAGTTGGTAGGGTAAGGGCCTACCAAGGCGACGATCCATAGCTGATTTGAGAGGATGATCAGCCACATTGGGACTGAGACACGGCCCAAACTCCTACGGGAGGCAGCAGTGGGGAATATTGGACAATGGAGGAAACTCTGATCCAGCAATACCATGTGTGTGAAGAAGGCCTTAGGGTTGTAAAGCACTTTAGTTAGGGAGGAAGGTCTGTTAGTTAATAGCTAATGGAATTGACGTTACCTGAAGAATAAGCACCGGCTAACTCCGTGCCAGCAGCCGCGGTAATACGGGGGGTGCAAGCGTTAATCGGAATTACTGGGCGTAAAGGGTCTGTAGGTGGTTTGATAAGTCAGATGTGAAAGCCCAGGGCTCAACCTTGGAACTGCATTTGATACTGTCAAACTAGAGTATGGTAGAGGAATGGGGAATTTCTGGTGTAGCGGTGAAATGCGTAGAGATCAGAAGGAACACCGATGGCGAAGGCAACATTCTGGACTAATACTGACACTGAGGGACGAAAGCGTGGGGATCAAACAGGATTAGATACCCTGGTAGTCCACGCTGTAAACGATGAGTACTAGCTGTTAGGTTCGGTGTAAAGGGCCTAGTGGCGTAGCTAACGCGATAAGTACTCCGCCTGGGGACTACGGCCGCAAGGCTAAAACTCAAAGGAATTGACGGGGACCCGCACAAGCGGTGGAGCATGTGGTTTAATTCGATGCAACGCGAAGAACCTTACCTGGTCTTGACATCCACAGAACTTTTCAGAGATGAATTGGTGCCTTCGGGAACTGTGTGACAGGTGCTGCACGGCTGTCGTCAGCTCGTGTTGTGAAATGTTGGGTTAAGTCCCGCAACGAGCGCAACCCCTATTGATAGTTACCATCATTAAGTTGGGTACTCTATTGAGACTGCCGCTGACAAGGCGGAGGAAGGTGGGGACGACGTCAAGTCATCATGGCCCTTACGACCAGGGCTACACACGTGCTACAATGGGTATTACAGAGGGCTGCCAAACCGCGAGGTGGAGCGAAACTCAGAAAGGTACTCTTAGTCCGGATTGTTCTCTGCAACTCGAGAGCATGAAGTCGGAATCGCTAGTAATCGCGAATCAGAATGTCGCGGTGAATACGTTCCCGGGTCTTGTACACACCGCCCGTCACACCATGGGAGTGGGTTGCTCCAGAAGTAGATAGCTTAACGAATGGGCGTTTACCACGGAGTGATTCATGACTAGGGTGAAGTCGTAACAAGGTAGCCGTAGGGGAACCTGCGGCTGGATCACCTCCTTAAAGGAAATACGAAAAGAATAATAAGAATAGAGCTTAATTGCTAATTCAGATAAATTGATAGAGTGTTTGTAGATAATAGATTTTAGTGTAAATAAGATACGGGTCTGTAGCTCAGTTGGTTAGAGCGCACCCCTGATAAGGGTGAGGTCGGTAGTTCAAGTCTACTCAGACCCACCATTTTTTTGGGGCCATAGCTCAGCTGGGAGAGCACCTGCTTTGCACGCAGGGGGTCAGCGGTTCGATCCCGCTTGGCTCCACCATTATTTTATTTGCATGAAGATAGAGATATTTAACAATTTAGTATAGAGATAGACTTAAGAAAATAAGTGCAAGCGGTGGATGCCTTGGCATTCAGAGGCGAAGAAGGACGTGTTAGTCTGCGATAAGTCTGGGGTAGCTGACAAATAAGCATTGATCCCGGAATTTCCGAATGGGGGAACCCAACTAGAGTAGTCTAGTTACTTTATCTGATATAAGATAGAGAGCGAACGAGGGGAACTGAAACATCTAAGTACCCTTAGGAAGAGAAATCAATTGAGATTCCCATAGTAGTGGCGAGCGAAGTGGGAAGAGCCTGGTATGATATAGTCTTAATTATAGTAGAACAAGTTGGGAAGCTTGACGATAGAGGGTGATAGTCCCGTATACGAAATGATTAAGATGGAACTAAGCATACGAACAAGTAGGGCGAGGCACGAGAAACCTTGTTTGAACATGGGGGGACCATCCTCCAAGGCTAAATACTCCTGAATGACCGATAGTGAACTAGTACCGTGAGGGAAAGGTGAAAAGAACCCTTATAAAGGGAGTGAAATAGAATCTGAAACCGCTTGCATACAAGCAGTAGGAGCATGATTTAGTCATGTGACTGCGTACCTTTTGTATAATGGGTCAGCGAGTTACTTTTAGTGGCGAGGATAACTGAATAAGGGATCCGTAGCGAAAGCGAGTTTTAATAGAGCGCCTAGTCGCTAGGAGTAGACCCGAAACCGGCGCGATCTATCCATGGCCAGGTTGAAGGTTAGGTAATACTAACTGGAGGACCGAACCCGGTACTGTTGCAAAAGTATGGGATGAGCTGTGGATCGGAGTGAAAGGCTAATCAAGCACGGAGATAGCTGGTTCTCCCCGAAAACTATTTAGGTAGTGCCTCGTGAATTGACTGATTGGGGTAAAGCACTGTTTCGACTAGGGGGCTTTTACGAGCTTACCGACTCGATGCAAACTCAGAATACGATCAAGTTTTATCACGGGAGACACACGGCGGGTGCTAAGGTCCGTCGTGGAAAGGGAAACAGCCCAGACCGCCAACTAAGGTCCCTAAGTCATAGCTAAGTGGGAAACGAAGTGGGAAGGCCCAGACAGCCAGGAGGTTGGCTTAGAAGCAGCCATCCTTTAAAGAAAGCGTAATAGCTCACTGGTCGAGTCGGCCTGCACGTAAGATTTAACGGGGCTAAGCTATGCACCGAAGTTGCGGAATATATTTAATATATTGGTAGGGGAGCGTTCTGTAAGCCGATGAAGGTGAATTGAGAAGTTTGCTGGAGGTATCAGAAGTGCGAATGCTGACATGAGTAACGTAAAATAAGTGAGATTCTTATTGGCCGAAAACCCAAGGATTCCTACGCAATGTTAATCAACGTAGGGTAAGCCGGCCCCTAAGGCGTAGCTGAAGAGTGAAGTCGATGGGAAACAGGTTAATATTCCTGTGCTGCTTATATGAACGAAGGAGGGACGGAGAAGGCTAGGTAGGCTTGGCGCATGGTTGTCCAAGTGAAAGTAGGTAGGTAGAGGTGCTAGGCAAATCCGGCATCTTGATAATCTGAGATACGAGACGAAGCCGAATTTATTTGGCGAAGCTACTAATGCCCTGCTTCCAGGAAAAGCTTCTAAGTATATTGTATAAGTAACCGTACTGTAAACCGACACTGGTGGGTAGGTAGAGAATACTAAGGCTATGAGAGAACTCTGGTGAAGGAACTAGGCAAAATGACACCGTAACTTTGGAAGAAGGTGTGCCCTTAATGGTGAAGTACTTGCTACGTAAGCTGTTGAGGGTTGCAAATACCAGGTGGCTGCGACTGTTTATCAAAAACACAGCACTCTGCGAACTCGAGAGAGGAAGTATAGGGTGTGACGCCTGCCCGGTGCTGGAAGGTTAATTGAAGGGGTTAGCTTAGGCGAAGCTCTGGATCGAAGCCCCAGTAAACGGCGGCCGTAACTATAACGGTCCTAAGGTAGCGAAATTCCTTGTCGGGTAAGTTCCGACCTGCACGAATGGCGTAACGATGGCCACACTGTCTCCACCAGAGACTCAGTGAAATTGAAATCGCTGTGAAGATGCAGCGTACCCGCGGTTAGACGGAAAGACCCCGTGAACCTTTACTATAGCTTTGCACTGGACTTTGATCATTTATGTGTAGGATAGGTGGGAGACTAAGAAGCATGGTCGCTAGATCATGTGGAGTCGACCTTGAAATACCACCCTTGAATTATTGAAGTTCTAACTCAGCCGGAAGGCGAGGACAGTGTATGGTGGGTAGTTTGACTGGGGCGGTCTCCTCCTAAAGAGTAACGGAGGAGTACGAAGGTGCACTCGGTATGGTCGGAAATCATACCAAGAGTATAAAGGCAAAAGTGCGCTTGACTGCGAGAGTGACGGCTCGAGCAGGTACGAAAGTAGGTCTTAGTGATCCGGTGGTTCTGTATGGAAAGGCCATCGCTCAACGGATAAAAGGTACTCCGGGGATAACAGGCTGATTCCTCCCAAGAGTTCATATCGACGGAGGAGTTTGGCACCTCGATGTCGGCTCATCACATCCTGGGGCTGAAGCAGGTCCCAAGGGTATGGCTGTTCGCCATTTAAAGTGGTACGCGAGCTGGGTTCAGAACGTCGTGAGACAGTTCGGTCCCTATCTGCCGTGGGCGTTAGAGATTTGAGAAGAGTTGCTCCTAGTACGAGAGGACCGGAGTGAACGAACCACTGGTGTTCCGGTTGTTTCGCCAGAAGCATTGCCGGGTAGCTACGTTCGGACGGGATAACCGCTGAAAGCATCTAAGCGGGAAGCCTCCTTCAAGATTAGATCTCTCTAGCTATAAGCTAGTAAGGAACGTTGGAGACTACGACGTTGATAGGCTGGGTGTGTAAGTGCAGTAATGTATGTAGCTTACCAGTACTAATGATCCGAGAGACTTAAGTCTATTTCTATGCTGAATTGTTAAATATCTTTATATACCAAAACTCAAGTTTTGGCGATGATAGCTTGTAGGAACCACCTGATCCCTTTCCGAACTCAGAAGTGAAACTACAACACGCCGATGATAGTCTGGCAGTTGCCCAGGTGAAAGTAGGTAGTCGCCATCTTTTTTAAATACCGCAACTTTTTATCTCGATTACTTGATAGATGCGTTAATTATTTTTAAGCATTTACCGTAAGTAAGTTCGTTTTCTTGTTTTAGTTTATTGTTTTGATCATAAACTTGAAATACTACTTTCTTATTTTGTTTAAAATCTAGCATTTCTCTACAGAAAAAGTTATCCAACCTATCAAAAATCAATTCTTGATTTGGGTCAGTATTTTTAAAAATATAGGTTTGTTGCTTTTGATCATCCATTATTCTTTCAAGACTTAATACATCACTTATCTTTTGTGGCAAGTTTTGATTTAGCAAATAATTATCAAGTTTTGAAAGAAAAGTTTTATCTCTCAAATTGCTATTATTATTTATATCCGTAATAATAACTGTAGCTGCAAAAGCAATACAGTATATTATGATTATGAAACTTACAAGTCCTAATATGCTGTAAATTCTGGATAAAATCCTCCAGATAAGTAAGCCTTTATGTTTTTTACACGCATTCAATATTGATATAAAAATCAACAGATGGAATATCCAAATTATAATAGAGTAGAAAAATAAATATATTAACCAAGCACCTGGACTTTTTATAAATATAGAAGCTGTATAAACTGCAAGTGTACCAACCAAAAATAACAATATGTTAGGTAGCCAAAAAGTTTTGGCTAGCGATAGATCTCCTTTGTAGAGTCTTACAAATATATTCTTCTTTTTTAATTCATCCATCATTTTATTCTCCTATTTTTTCCTTAGAGGAAGTCTTATAGATTTTAAGTTGCTTTTAAATTATGTTTTTAAAGCTTGCCGCAATAAGCCTTGAGTATGATCTACACCAGTAAATCAAATCAATCCTCCAACCACTCAACCTCTAAATCATTATCCTTAAAATATTTCTCTAACTCCTCATAAGTATCAAACCACTCATCTGCGTCAGAACCATTCTGTGGTAAAGTCTTGTATAAAGATAATAAATATCCTCCACTAACTTTTGAATCATCAAATATTTTAATAAAATACAGCTTATAATCACCTTTTAATATTTTTCCTAATAGTTCTATTTTAATAAGATGTGTGTTAGATTCTTCATTCATTTGATTTATAGAATCAGAAAAAATTTCATATATCTCAGGTTCTGAGCACGTATCTATTTTTTCCCAAAAGCTCTCACCTAAATTATTCTTTTCCCAGCTTATCCAGCTTCTATGTCTCATTATATACCCAACAGAACCATTAATATCAAAAAACTCAATATCCCAATATTTTGAAACCCTTGGATCAACAATTTCATAATTTATTGCTTTATCATAACCAATAGAACCAGTTCCATCTGGATACATTTCAGCAAAATAATATTTTAAAGAGCCACTTGAATATTCTAATCCATGTACTATTAAGTCGACAGGATCATTCTCTAGACATCTTTTTTCATTATACTTAGTTTTAACTATCATTTACTAATCCTCAGCGTGATTTTTAAATTTAAAATCATATCTTTTACCAGTTACAGGGTCTTTAATATAATGAATTGTAGTTTTAGTACCATTACTAAAATTTCTAGTATATCTTAGCTTCTGCATACCCTTGTACTTAGCATCACTCAAACCTTCTTTAGGTGTTGCATTTAACGTATATTTGCCAGATTCAGCTTCCTCCATAGTTAATTTATCTCTCAAACTCTTTGGCTCTCTACTAATCAACTTGCCTTTGGAGTCATATTCTATACCCTTAACAGCCTTAGCCACATCAGCCTGTCCAGCAAGGTTGCGTTCTTCCATTGCTGCTGTAGTCGATGACTCAAGTAATCCGCCTGCTTTACTAGCAGCATACCTAGCTGCTCTTAGCTCTGTAGCTCCATAGGTCAATCCCAAAGCAGTCCCAACAGCCCAACCCGCCTTGTGGGCAAAGCCTTGAGTATGTTCCGTATTAACAAACCCAGCTGACATCCCATTTACCATACCAGACGCGAAATCATTTAGACCATGAAAGAAACCACTAAACGAAAATAATCCTGTAGGGTCTGTATATAATAACGGATTATTATTTGCATATGCATATCTATTAAAACTAAATAGATCACCTACAGTTGGCTCAGCTGGATCATAAGCCATAAATCTACCAAAATCAGGAGCATAGTATCTAGCATTCATATTCACTAGATTCATATTCTTAACCGTTTCTTTTCCTGTAAAACCTATATGGTCCTCATCTTGAGTAATCTGACTTTTCTCTAATCCATATGGTCGATAAATTTGCCTCCATTCTGTATCCCCATTTAAAGTACTAGCAATTGGAGAACCTAATGGATTTGTTGTTATATAGTGGTAAGATACATTTTTCAAATCACCCTGGTCATGTCTAGCTTCAACAGCAAGCTTATCATTAAGATATATATAATCAGTTACTTGCTGAGTGGTTTTATTTGGATCTAACTTATAAAGCAATCTTCCTGATTCATCGTAATATGTGATAACAGGTTTTTTACCATCCTCAGTAGTAGATATAACATGACCATGTGGATCATACACAAACTCAATTTCATGATCTTTATTTTTAAAACTAATCAGATGATTTGCAGCATCATAAACATAAGTGTCTTGACCTTTTTTTATAACATTCCCGTTAGTGTCATAATCTAGTTTCTGAGTGCCTTTTTTTGTATTAGATGTAACAAAACTTAGTAGGTTCTTACCATCATAAACATAGCTATGAGCACCATCATTAGTGGTTGTAAGGGAGGTTATATTGTTTAAATTATCATAGCTATAGCTTGCCTGTCCCCATGGACCACTTGCTTGAATTAACCGATTATTACCATCATATGAAAATGATTCATTATTAGATGAACTTAAGCCATCTATAATACTTATAACGTTGTTTTCACCATCATAAGTATAGCTACTATTGATACTGGTTGTTTTAATATCAGTAACACGATTCATATTATCGTAGGCTATAGACAAACTAAAATTTGCCCCAGCATAAGAGGTGATATTATTAGCAGAATTATAAGTAATGCCTGTAATAATATTACTTGACGAGCTTGTAATAGATTGTGACCTTCCAAGCCCATTAGGATTATAATTAATAACTAACCTATCAGGGTAAGTAATAGATTTAATATGACCATAGTTATCATAGATGTAAGAGATACTTTTTTGGGAAGTACCATCAGGATATGAATATTTCAGGCTTGATGTTAACAGATGATTTAGTGCATCGTAAGTATTGTTTATTTGGTTATCTTCACCTAAACTCTTAGAAATAACATTATTATTAGCGTCGTAGCCATATGTAACTGTTGGGGATGCAGGAATCCCATTTGAGGATGAGTAATTCACTTGGATAATATTACCACTACCATCATATGTAAAGTTTGTTAACGTTGAGCCTGCGATTTGTTCAGTTCTACGCTGTCCATTAGAATAATATGAATAACTTGTAGTGCCAAGCTCTGGGTCGTTTTGGGACATTAACCAATTTAAATGAGTAGAATCTGTGTAGTTATAATTTCTATTTTCTTCACCTTGAGATAAAGATAGAAGTCTACCTTCATTATCATAAAGAGCAGTATTACTTATAGATTGCCTAGTTTTACTTAATAAAATTGGTTCGCCAAAACCTTGTCTATAACTGTATGTGGTTGTTCCATTTGGACTAGTAACTTTTTTTACTGCATTTCCATTACTTCCAGTATATTGAGCGGTCCATGTGTAACTAGCAAAAGAGTTCAATGCTCCAAGAAGCCCTAAAGTAGCCAAAAATATTTTTTTTATATATTTCATTTCGCTACCCCTTAAAATGAACTAGTATCTTTAATTAATTGAATTGGTCTACCCAATATGTCATAAGTGTAAATATCTCCAGTTGAGCACTGGTTTATTGATAAACACGGGTAACTAGTAAATACTTTATTATTAACGATATCGTATTTATAAACTTGTGCAATTGAACCAGATGAATTCCTAACACTTGAGGTTGTATTTATCACTTTACCAAAACCGTCATAGTTTATTACCGTAGCAACTTGACCTTGATACTTAGTGACAGTTAAACCATTATTACTATAAGCATAGCTAATAGAATAACCTGTTGGAGGAGTGATTAAAGTTGGACGGCCACTTATATCATAATAATATTTAGTTGTGTTACCTTCTGGATCTGTTTTGCTTAATACAAGCCCTCTATAATCATAACTATAAACTGTTTTACCACCCTTAGGGTCAATTACAACTGTAGGCTTACCATATTGATAACCTTGATATTTTGTAGTGTTACCATTAGCGTCCATTGAAGTTGCTAAATTACCGTTAGAATCATAAGAGTATTTTGTTTCTACACCATCGTTAGTACTAGATATCAAGTATCCTTCACTATCATATTGGTTTATAATAGTATGCAAAACTTTACCGCTATCATCAGTTACTTGTATCTTTTCAGGCTTAACCATATGCCCATGAGTAGCTGAAGCTTGAAGTTCCAAATATGTAGTTTTAGTAACCCTAATTTGTCCATCTGAAGCAGTTTCAGTAATCGTTTGAGGATACAAATATGCATTAAAATCAGCAAACTTTTTAGAAATAGTAACTCCATCTTGCGTAATTGTTTGCTCTATTAAATATGGTGTTGCATTTGCTGTATAATTCCATGTATTTACTTCATCGTATACAACACTACCACTTTTATCGAGTTTTTTATGTTCTTTATATGTACCGTTTCCAGGATCTGCAGAAATGGTATAGTGTTTTGGGTAACCTAAATATTTATCTACACTACCATTCATATGTGTAATAGCGTTGTTAGTATAACTGGAATCTACTGAAAAAGACTCTCTAAGAGATTGAGTCAGGTTTGCTCCAGAATAATTAACATAAGGAAACTGATGTTTTGATGTTAGGCTCCCATATGTATACGTGATTCCATTAACATCTGTTATATGAGAAAAATCAAACTTAATTTGTCTGCCATCTGGATACTTGACATTTTGTAAGAAACCATTTCCTGAATTACGACCAAATGTCCAAACCCTACCTTGATTATCTGATATTTTAGTATAATAAACCGCTGTACATTTATAAAATTGCTGTCCACGAGCATGCTCCTCATAGACCCGCGTTGAACTTATATTAAAGCTAACCTCGTAACCATTAGAAAGGCTTATTTTAGTTACATATAAACCAGTTAAACCTAAACCATAATCACACAATTTTTCACTTGTATGAGGTTCAATCATGTATTTAGCATTACTATATGAAAACGTTACTTTAGATTTTTTATGTGGACTATAAATATAGCCTTCATATCCATGGAAAGCATCACCTGTATATAAAACTCCATCGCTTGAGTAAATAGAAGATACTCCACTGCCATTTACAGTCCCATGAAAATGAGTGTTTGAGACAGCACTACCTCCATTTGCCCCTGAAGATAAAGTATTAACACCTCCATTTACATCTCTGACAAAACCAATTAAATTTTTATTTCCTAACCCAATTGTAATAATTAAAGGAACAGAGAGTTGACCATTATTACTAATATACGCACTATAATTAAAATTTAAGCCATCATCTAAAGAAGTGCTAATTATAGGTATTTCTTTAGTAAAATCACCAGTTTCTGGTTGATAGCTCATTATTTGAGTATTGTTCGTTGCAGGAAAAGATAAGTTATTATCACTACCTGATTTAAGTTTTTGAGCGGCAAAGACTACAGAAAATAAACCAAAATACAAAACAAAAAAATTTTTCATATATGTTAAAACTCTATGTTTATTAATTATCATTAAATCATAACATAATAAAAAATTATATTTCACTAAAAAATTTAAACTTTTGTGTTTTGCTTACAATAATATTACATCTATATTTAATGGTCGTTAGATTGTAGTCTGAGAGTTTACTAAATAATTGAAATGGAGCCCTGAGTGTAGTTTATTAGGTTTTATCGGTAAAGTTTTGCTTCAATTCTATTTATACTATATTATTTTTACTAATTTAATTTAAAACCTGGTTATTAATGTTTTCTAGATCTTTCGGTAGCGCTTTATTGATAATAGGCACAACTATTGGTGCAGGCATGCTTTCTTTGCCTTTAGTTGTAGCATCATGTGGGTTTATGGTAGCTATTATTTTGCTAGTTATGTCATGGAGTGTGATGTATATCACAGCTATAAGATTATTGAATGTTTGTGCAAAATATCCGTTAGGTGTAAATTTTACAACTATGATGCAATCAAAAGTGCCTAAAGTATATCAGATATCTTTCAGTGTAATATATTTGCTTTTATTGTATTCTTTGATGTCAGCCTATACCACGCAAGGTGCTGAGTTGGTTAATTATGCTTATACTGCTATAGCACCTACAAAAAATAATGTATTTTTACCTGCTTTAATTTTTATTCTGATTTTTAGTTCATTTATGTATAGTTATAGGATCTCAGATTATACAAATAGATTTTTTGTTTTTCTAAAATTTATCTTCTTTATTTTGGCTATAGCTATTATGTTGCTATATATAAATCCAGTTTATTTAAATAGTATGCCTTTATCTTTATTAGCAATAGTTTTTGCATGGCCCACATTGCTACCATCATTTGGATTTCATAATGTTATACCAGTACTTTATGAATATCAGCAGGCAGATATAAAGAGTATCCGTAAAAGTATATTTATTGGGAGTATAAGTGTATTAGCGATTTATATAGTCTGGTTGCTTTTAGCTTTGGCATTGATTCCTCAACAAGGTTTGCATAGCTATCAAACATTGTTTTTATCAGGAAACAATACACCAAGCGGCTTTGTAGAACAAATTAAAACAATTTCAAACTCAAACTTGTTAGAGCTAGGTTTAAATATATTTATTCATATTGCAATTATTACCTCTTTTATTGGAGTTGGTATTTCACTAATACACTATATGAAAGATTTATTTATAAAAAACGGAAAAAACATAAGTAACTTGGGTTTAAGTTTAATTTGTTTTGTGCCACCCCTTATATTTACAGTTTTTTATCCTAAAGGTTTTATACTAGCTTTGCAGTATGCAGCTATATTTGCAGTAATAATATTTGTTTATACGCCGATATTCCTTAGTAGAAGCATAGATTCAAAAACGATGTCTTTAAATTTTTACGCTATAGCGCTAGGTAGTGCTGTAATTATATGTCAAATAGTTAATTTATACTTTGATATTAACCCTTTTTAAAGTTTCTAAATTAGAAATGATAATTTGCTGCTTAAGGTATATAATATAAGGCTAGGATTTTTAATTATAATTTTGGAAATATGAGATTTGTAGATGAAGTAACCATTAAGGTTCAAGCTGGTAAAGGTGGGAACGGTTGTGTAAGCTTCCGTAGAGAAAAATATGTACCTAGGGGTGGCCCTGATGGTGGTGATGGAGGTCATGGAGGTAGCATTTATCTAAAGGCTGATGAAAATGCAAATACTTTAATTGACTATCGCTATAGACGTGAGCATCAAGCAGAAAATGGTAGGCCTGGAGAGGGCAGAAATTGTTATGGAAAGGCTGGGGAAGATTTATACTTGGTCGTTCCTGTTGGTACAAGCGTATTTGATGTTGAAACAGATGAAAAGATCGGTGAAGTACTAAGCCATGGGGAAACTCTAAAATTAGCATCAGGTGGCAAAAGAGGTATAGGAAATACCCATTTTAAAAGTAGCACAAACCAAGCTCCAAGAAAATTCACTTTGGGAGAGGAAGGAGAGTATAAAGAAGTCCGATTGGAATTAAATTTGTTAGCAGATGTTGCACTTTTGGGTTTACCAAATGCAGGTAAATCTACTTTAATTCGTTCTGTATCTCAAGCAACTCCAAAAGTGGCTGATTATCCTTTTACAACGATGTATCCACATTTGGGAGTTGTTCAAGTAGGCATAGACAGCTTTGTAATGGCAGATATCCCAGGTGTGATTGAAGGTGCTGCTGAAGGTGCTGGTTTAGGTTTGAGATTTTTAAAGCATCTTACACGTGCTAGGTGTGTATTACATGTGGTGGACATTTATCCGTTTGATAATTCTAATCCAGTAGAGAACTATTTTGCGGTTGAAAAAGAGCTCAAAAAATACAGCAAAGAACTTTATGATAAACCAAGGTTTTTGGTAATCAATAAAATAGATCTTTTAGCGGATGAAGTTGATTTTAAATGTGAAGAGTTTGTTAAGCAAATAGGATATAGCGGGAAGTATTATAAGATATCAGCTGTAATGAGAGAAAAAACAGAAGAGTTAATAAAAAGCTTAAATGAGTTTCTAAGAAAGCAGGGTTAATAATCAATGAAACTAAAAAATTTGATATTTGGTTCACCTATTCCTACAGCTAAACAACAAGAGCAAAAAATAGGAATACTCTCTGGGTTTGCAATTTTATCCTCAAATGCTTTATCTTCAGTGTCATATGCTACTGGTGAGGTTTTTATAATTCTGGCAGTAGCAGGGACAATAGCAGTAACACAATACTCTATGTTGGTATCAATAATGATAGTGTTGTTGATACTTCTAATGGGTTTTTCATATGCCCAAGTTATTAAAGCGCACCCCGAAGGAGGAGGCTCTTACTCAATTGTTAAAAATAATTTTAATGAAAAGCTACTTTTACTGACAGCAGCATCTTTGATTATAGACTATATTCTTACAGTAGCAGTATCTGTTTCTACTGCATCTGTAGCTATTGGATCAGCGTTTCCAGTAGTTGGCAAGTATACTGTAGAAATCTCTTTAGCTTTGCTTATATTGCTTATGATAATAAACCTTCGAGGGGTTCGTTCTACAGCAAGAATATTCGCATGGCCAACTTATATGTTTGTTATTTCAATAATGTTTTTGATAGTGGTTGGTTTATACAAATATCATGCTGGTACTTTGACAGAGTTCGTTTACAGTGATTCTTATGTAAAAAATATACAAAACTCAACAGGATTACTGACTATAACCCTTATATTAAGAGCTTTTTCATCAGGTAGTACAGCTTTGACGGGTATTGAATCTTATGCCAATGGAGTCTCTACCTACAAATCACCAATGCTTACTAGAGCTCTAGTTGGGCTTATTTTTATGACGTTATTTTCTATGGTGATGTTTGCTGGTGTAACTTTCATAGCTACTCAAACTAAGATTCTACCAGGTTTTTCGGAGAGCGTATTATCCCAAATAGCTCACCAAGTTTTAGGAAATGGGGTTAGTTATTACTTTTTACAAGCATCAACTTGTTTAATTCTATTGATGGCAGCAAATACATGTTTTACAGGCTTTCCAACTTTAGCTTCTATTATGAGTAAAGATGGTTACTTACCCGAGCAGCTTCAGCGTGTAGGAGATAGATTAGCTTTTAGGAATGGTATAGTAATGCTGACATTACTTTCAGCTACTTTAGTTATCATTTTTGAGGCGAAAGTTAGTAAACTTATACCACTATATGCTTTTGGAGTATTTATAGCATTTACTCTTTGTCAAGCAGGTTTAGTTAAGTTTTGGTACAAGAATAAACGTTTATACAAGAGCTGGAGTATAAGAGCTTTTATAAACGCTTTTGGCTGTGTGGCAACTTTTATAGTGTTAATAACTACAGTTGAAAGTAAATTTTTTGAAGGTGTTTGGATCGTTATAATAGCAATCGCGGTCATAATGTATGGCTTATTTAGAATAAAAAATCATTATAATAGGCGGGAAGAAAACCTTACACTTAGTGTAGATGAGGCGATAGTGAACGCTTGTGTGCATGAAAAATTAAAGCCAAAAATTGTGCTTTTAGTTTCTCGTATCCATCGCGGTACAATAGAAGCACTTCAATTAGCAAGAAATTTGTCTGATGACATCACACCTGTATTTGTATCAGCTGATGAGGACAAAATTAATAAAATAAAAGCGCAATGGAAAAGTTTAGCTTTTGAAGAACGGCTTTTAATATTAAGACCCGTTTACAATTCATTTATTACACCAATATTACAAATATTACGCAAAAATGACCTTAGAGATCCTGATAGAGGCTACTCAATAGTGGTTATCCCAGAGGTTGTTAACATTAAATGGTGGCATTTTTTATTACATAACCAAAACTCTAGAATGCTAAAATTAGCTATAGCAGCAATGGATAAAAAAGAAGAAAAAACTGCAACTAGAGTTGTAATATCTGTCCCTTATAAGGCAGAATAAATGGTTTTAGTTAAAGGTATTTGGTTAGTAACCAAGCCTTTTTGGGTAAATAATTTAAATTTTAGAACCCTTCTAGCTTTATTGTGTTGTATCCTACTAGAATTTATAAGCGTTAGTTTAAGTGTTTATTTAAACTATTGGAACGTTGATTTTTATAACTCTTTGCAACAATATAACTATCAGTTGCTGGTGTATCAATTAATGAAATTTATTTTCATAATCTTTTTTATGTTAGCTAATAGTTTTGTACTATATGTTATTAGTCAGATTTTTGTTATAAAAATGCGAGAGTATCTGACAAATTTTTATACAAAATATTGGCTATATTCTAAGACTTATGTATCAGATTTGGGAGAGTATGATAACCCTGATGAGCGTATAAGTTATGATATAAAAGAGTTAGTAAATCTTCTTAAATATTTATTCTTGGGTTTTGTTGGTAGTGTTTTAACGTTTGTTTTATTCTCTTGGATTTTATGGCATCTTTCAGGAAGTTTTACATTTAACTTTTATGGATATCAATTAACCATACATGGGTATCTATTTTGGTTTGCGGTGTTACTAGCTGCTGTAAATATACTAATGGTGATAAAAGTTGGCAAGCCACTTAGAAAACTTGTATATGATAGGCAAAAATACGAAGCAGAATTTAGGTTTGGGTTAGCTACAATTAGAAATAATAGTTATCATATACATGATAATAGTCTTGAAAAGGTTAAATTTCTAAAATCAAAGACTAATTTTAAATACGTAGTAGATAACTTTTACACTTTAACTTTTAGAGAGATCAAAATAAGTCTAGTAACAAGCCTGTTTTCCCAAATTTATGGAATAATAGGAATATTTTTATCGTTGCCTAGATATTTTGCAAGAGCTTTAAGTTTCGGACAAATTATGCAGATTAACGCTGCCTTTTTAAAGGTAGTTTCTCCATTATTATTTTTTGTATATAGTTATGAGCAAGTCACAGAATTAAAAACAAATGTCAAAAGATTAATAGAGTTAAAAAAGCAAATAGATAATTCTAATGATAAAAAACTATACACCATAGATACTTCCCAAAAAGAACTTTTAAAAATAGAAAATTTAACTGTATCTAATCCTCAAAAGGTTTTATTTACAGATTTAAACTTTTCGCTAAAAAATAGACAAAGCTTGTTGGTACAAGGCAAAACAGGGGTAGGAAAAACTATGTTACTTAAGGTAATTAAAGGAGCGTATAAGAATTTTGAAGGAAAAGTTTGTTATAACACTAAACCTCAGATTTTATTTCTAACATCTAGAGTATATTTTCCTAAAGATGATTTTAAACGAGCAATATTTTCACCATTAATGACGAATATACCTAGTGATAAAGACTTTATACATATACTTAAAGAGTTAGATTTGCTTTATTTGCAAAAATTTATTGGTCAGTGTTATAACTGGAACAATGTACTTTCAGAAGGAGAGCAGCAAAAATTAGCTTTTTGCAGACTTTTTACTAAAAAATACGATTTAGTTTTATTGGATGAAGCGACATCAAATTTAGATGAAAAATCACTAGAGAGAGTATATTACTTTTTAAAGATAAAAGAGACAACTTTTATTTCTACTAGTCATAATAGAAAGCTTCAAAAGTTTCATGGTCAATTATTAAGAATATGAGTAATCTGGCTATTTGGAAATTTTTTTAACTCAAACAGGTAAGCTTGTTTTTTAGTTCTAAATACTAACTCTTGTTTAGCGCATTTAACCTGTAGTTTTTAATATCTAATTTCTTTTAGTCTTATTATTTTTTCTTGTTATAATATTATAGTTAAATTTATCTATTTATTTTATAAAACTTTTAAAGGATTATTTTCGATATGAGAACACACTATAGTTCAGATATAAATGAAAAATTAGAAAACCAAGAAGTTACAGTATGCGGATGGGTTCATCGTCGTAGAGACCATGGTGGAGTTATCTTTTTGGATATAAGAGATAGAACGGGCTTAGTCCAGTTAGTTTTTAATCCTGATAATGAAAATTTCAAGGTTGCAGATAGTTTGAGATCTGAGTTTGTAATAAAAGCACAAGGTTTAGTCAGCTTAAGACCAGCAGGACAGGAAAATCCTAATTTAGTTAGTGGTAAAGTTGAAATTATCGGTGAAAAATTAGAAATTATAAATAAATCTAAAACCATACCTTTTCAGTTAGATGATTATCAGTCAACTGGTGAAGATGTAAAGCTTAAGTATCGCTATATAGATTTGCGTAGACCAGAAATGCAGCAAAAACTAATGACTCGTTCAAAAGCAATTCGTTATGTTAGAAAATTTCTAGATGACAATGGCTTTTTAGATATTGAAACTCCATTTTTAACGAAGGCAACACCAGAAGGTGCAAGAGATTACTTAGTACCAAGTCGTAATTTTAATGGTAAGTTTTATGCTCTTCCGCAGTCACCTCAGCTCTTCAAGCAGCTTTTGATGGTTTCTGGCTTTGATAGATATTATCAAATAGTTAAATGCTTTCGTGATGAAGATCTAAGAGCAGATAGACAGCCAGAATTTACTCAAATAGATATAGAAGCTTCATTTATTGATGAAGCTTTTATTATGTCTACTATGGAGAAAATGATAGCAGGATTATTTGAGACTACTATTGGTGTTAAGTTTGAAACGCCATTTCAGGTTATGAGTTTTGCTGAGGCCATAGATAAATATGGTTCTGACAAACCAGATCTAAGAATCCCTCTTGAGTTTGTAAATATCAAAGAAGATATGAAAAATGAAGAGTTTAAAGTATTCTCAGGTCCTGCTAATGATCCGGAAGCTAGAGTAATTGCTATGAAAATTCCAGAAGGCAATGAAAAGCTAACGCGTAAAAATATCGAAGAATACACTAAATTTGTGGGTATATATGGCGCTAGAGGTCTTGCGTATATTAAAATTAACTCTTTATCTCAAGGTAAAGACGGCCTACAGTCGCCTATAGTTAAAAATATTTCTGAAGAAACATTATTTAACATAATTGAAAAAACAGGTGCTAAAGAAGGCGATTTACTATTCTTTGGTGCTGGTAAAGCAAAAGTTGTTAACGATTCAATGGGTGCTTTAAGAGCTAAAATCGGTGAAGATTTTGAAATATTCACAAAAGATTGGGCACCGCTATGGGTTATTGATTTTCCAATGTTTGAGAAAGATGATAATAGACTATATGCGATGCACCATCCATTTACAGCTCCGCAAATAGATAGTATTGATCAACTAGATAAAAATCCTGAAAACCTTCTTTCAAGAGCATATGATATGGTCATAAATGGCTATGAAGTTGGGGGTGGATCAATTCGTATCCATAAGCAAGATATCCAAGCTAAAGTATTTAATTTACTTGGAATATCTAATGAAGAAGCTCGTGAGAAGTTTGGTTTTATGCTTGATGCACTTTCTTACGGTACCCCGATTCATGGTGGTATAGCTTTTGGTGTTGACAGACTTATTATGCTACTTACAAATACTTCAAATATCCGCGATGTAATAGCATTTCCTAAAACTCAAACAGCAAGCTGTCTGATGACAGAAGCACCTTCAGTAGTAACTTTAGAGCAGCTTAATGAGCTTGGGATTTCTATTAAAAAAGAGGATAAGTAAGGGTTACTTATCTGTACTAGATTCAAAAATACTTTTATTTTCAATATTTTTCCAATGTGGGCTGAGTTTATCTATATATTGAAAATATTTCTATAGTTATAAAAAAGACTTTCTATCAGCATATATTTTAGCTTGAGCTGCTGATAGTCTAGCTACAGGTACTCTAAATGGAGAACAAGATACATAGTCAAGACCTAAGTCATGACAAAATGCAACAGAATAAGGCTCTCCACCATGCTCACCACAAATTCCCATTTTAGCATTTGGATTAACAGCTTTTACTCCTTCTTTAGCTATTTCCATTAGCTTACCAACACCTTTTGGATCCAATCTTGCAAAAGGATCAAAGCTTAGGATACCTCTTTCAAGATATTCTCTAATAAACTTATTAGCATCATCTCTACTAAAGCCAAAAGTCATCTGAGTTAAATCATTTGTCCCAAACGAGAAGAACTCACTACCAGCTTGGGCAAGCATGCCAGCTCCTATTGCACCACGTGGGGTTTCAAGCATTACACCTACTTTATAATCTACATCTATTTTTTCACGTTTTAATATTGTATTAGCTACTTCGTGAATAATACCACTTAAAAGCTTAAACTCGCCAAGCGTACTTATTAATGGAATCATCAACTCTGGTTTGACTTCTACTCCCATACGTTTGGCAGATATAGCAGCGTAAATAATAGCTTTAGTTTGCATTTCTATAATTTCTGGGTATGTAACTGCTAGTCTACAGCCACGATGACCCATCATCGGATTCATTTCACTAAGAGCCTCTATACGTGCTTCTAGTTCGTCATAGCTAATTTTAAATTCTCTAGCTAAGGCTTCTATTTCCTCTATCTCTCTTGGTAAAAACTCATGCAAAGGAGGATCTATAAACCTAATAGTTACAGCTAACCCATCCATAGCTTCAAATAATTCTTCAAAATCTTGTTGTTGTACAGGAAGTAGTTTATCTAGAGCTTTTTGTCTTTCTTTTTTATCTTTAGCTAAAATCATCTGCCTTACATAAGAGATACGAT
This sequence comes from Allofrancisella heilbronnii, assembly GCF_000710735.2. Taxonomy (NCBI): domain Bacteria; kingdom Pseudomonadati; phylum Pseudomonadota; class Gammaproteobacteria; order Thiotrichales; family Francisellaceae; genus Allofrancisella; species Allofrancisella heilbronnii. The sequence goes on from NZ_CP144673.1 coordinate 67,277, forward strand.
CTTCTTCAAAAAACATATGTTCAGTACGACAAAGTCCTATACCCTCGGCACCATACATCCTGGCAACTTCGGCATCATGTCTTGTATCAGCGTTGCATCTAACACGAAGTTTACGCACACTATCCACAAATTTCATAAACTCTTCAAAATCAGGTGTAACTTCAGGGTTTACAGTCTTTATAATACCTCTATATACATCACCTTTTGTACCATCTAAAGATAGGTAGTCCCCTTCACCAAAAACTTGACCTCTCTCAAAAGTGATAGTACGTTGCTCTTCATTTATCTTTGCTGACTCTAAACCAGATATACAACATTTACCCATGCCACGAGCAACTACAGCAGCATGAGATGTCATACCTCCTCGAAGGGTTAAAATACCGTTACAAGCATTCATACCAGCAATATCTTCAGGTGAGGTTTCTATTCTCACAAGGATAGTTTTTTCCTCACCACGAGCTTTTGCTGCAAGTAAAGATTCAACGTCAAAGTAAATTCTACCACTAGCGGCCCCTGGTGAAGCACCTAAAGCTGAACCTAAAGGGCGCTTTGAAGCTAAAGCTTTTTCATCAAATTTAGGATGTAGAAGTTGCTCTAATAGGTGTGGTTCAACCATCATTACAGCTTCTTGGTTAGTTATTAGACCTTCTTTAGCCATATCTACAGCAATTTTGATAGCTGCTTTTGCAGTTCTTTTACCATTTCTTGTTTGCAGCATGAAGAGCTTACCGTCTTCTATAGTGAACTCCATATCTTGCATATCTTTGTATACAGTCTCTAAGTTCTTTGCGATTTTTACAAAGTCATTAAAAACTTCAGGCATTGTATCTTTTAAAGTAGAGATATGAGAAGGAGTTCTTACGCCAGCCACGACATCTTCACCTTGAGCATTAATTAGATACTCCCCAAATAACTCATTTTCACCTGTAGAAGGGTTTCTTGTGAAAGCAACACCAGTACCAGAATTATTACCAGAGTTGCCATATACCATTTCTTGAACATTAACAGCTGTTCCCCAGTTGTTGGAGATATTGTTGATTTCTCTATAAATAATAGCTCTTTCAGCGTTCCAAGATTTAAATACAGCCTCAACAGCAGCTAATAGTTGCTCCATAGGTTCACAAGGAAAATCTTTCCCAACTAGGGATTTATATATATTTTTATATTCTAAAACTATTTCTTTATAGTCTGCAGCACTTAAATCGCAATCATTTTTAACTTTTCTTTTTTCTTTTTTTTCTTCTAAAATTTTGTCAAAATGTTTTTTCTCGCAGTCCATTACAACATCTGCAAACATCATGATAAATCTTCTATAACTATCATAAACAAATTGCTCATTATTTGTCTTAGCTACCATAGCTTTAGCAACATCATCATTTAAACCTAAGTTTAACACCGTATCCATCATACCTGGCATTGAAACCCTTGCACCAGAACGTACAGAAACCAGCAGTGGGTTTTTACCACTTCCAAAAGTTTTACCTGTTCTTTTCTCCAAGTCGGCGATGTGTTGAAATATTTGTTTTTTTACTATATCGCTTAACTTCTGACGGTCATCGTAATACTTAAGGCAAGCCTCTGTTGTTACTGTAAAGCCATCTGGCACTGGTAAACCACTGTTTAGCATTTCGCTAAGATTTGCACCTTTTCCACCTAGCAAATCACGCATAGACTTATTACCTTCACTAAAGGCATAGACAAATTTTGACATAAAACTCCTCTCAAGTTTTTATTTGAATATATGTTAAAGACGTACACTCATGTACGCTTAATTGTCATCGTAACATATTTAAATACAATTTAGAAAAGAAATTTTTATGAAAAATACAGTTAAGAGCATTTAGTGTTACAACTAGAACAACCTGTTAAATTTGCTACAAATTTTATTTTGGTAGAGAGGTGTTTCATTAGAAAGACCACTATTAAAGTGTAAAGTGTAGCTAGTCCAATATATATTGTAGAGCTAATAGGGTGTATAGTTATGTTCATAAGTTGATAAACTATAACTGCTGCAACGTAAGCGATTGATGCACTCCAAAATACAGATAAAATGGCCCACCCACGTGTGGATTCTCTAACCATAGCACCAACTACAGATATACAAGGGATATATAGTAGTACAAATAGTAAATAGGCAAATGCAGCCGACAAAGAACCAAACTTGGCGACCATATTTCCTATAGCACCTTTATCCATACTTGTATCAGCTTTACTTGCCTCAATTGGGTTTAGCAAAGTAGCTAGATCTATATTTTTGATATTATCTATAGTTGCATCCCATGACTCTTTTAAACTTTCCATAAAGCTAAATTTTTCTGGGATCCCTGAGCTGTTATCTTGTGTGTAAATAGTGTTTAATGTTCCTACTACAACTTCTTTAGCTAAGGTTCCTGTTATCAAACCCACTGTAGCGGGCCAGTTATCATCATTAATACCCATTGGGTTTAAAATAGGCGTAATTTTTTTACTAACATACTCTAAAGCTGTAGTTTTATTATTTATAGTAATACTATTTAAGCTCCCAACAATAATTGCTACAGGGACAATCACTTTACCAGCGCGAATTAGAAAAGATTTTAGTCTACTCCAGCTATATAGCATTACAGTTTTAAAAGAAGGAGTATGGTAATTAGGTATATCTAGAATAAATGGAGCTGTATCTCCTTTTAAAAATGTAAACTTGATAATATATCCTGTAATGATAGCCCCGATTATACCGGCTAAATACAGTAAAAATATAATAGTAGCGCCATTATTGGGGAAAAATGCTGTAGCAAATACAGAAAATATTGCTAATCTTGCACCACAAGACATAAATGGAGACATCATAATAGTCATTAAACGATCTTTACGAGTCTCAAGGGTTCTAGCAGCCATAATAGAGGCAACATTACAACCAAAACCTACTATTAATGGAACAAAAGCTTTACCAGATAAACCAATAGACTGCATAAATCTATCCATTACAAAAGCTGCTCGAGACATGTATCCAGAATCTTCTAATATAGATAAGAATATAAATAAGAAACCTATTTGAGGGATAAATCCAAGCACAGTATTTATACCAGTTCCTAAACCATTGGCTAAAATTCCTGTCAAAGGTAACGGTAAACCAATCATATTTGCATAATATGCTAATCCATCAACGAAAACAGCATGTGATAGATCATCGAACATCGGTTGGATTGCGCCACCTAGTGTGATTGAAAATAAAAACATCAAATACATCATAAAAAGAAAGATTGGCACACCAAGATACTTATTCATACAGAGAGCATCTAGGGCTTTAGTGGCATTAAATCGAGAGATTTTTTTAGTTTCTACTGCTGTCTCAATAATATCAGCTACAGCTTTATATCTAGCTTTAGCTAGGTCACTATCTATAAGTAAGTTATCTTCTACAAAATCTTCTAGAAGTTTGACTTGTTCCTCATTAATTTCTTGAGAAAGCTGAACTGACCTGTTGTCAAATAACTCAGTTGCTAACCATAGATTTCCAAGCTTATTTTCTCTTAGTGAGCTGATTTTTTGCTCAAGTTCAAAGACTTGTTGAGGGTAATACTTTTTTAAATCAAAATGTGGTGGTTGCTGTTCTTTAGCAAGTAATTCTTTTAAATCTTTTATACCAATATTTTTTGAACCAACTACAGGTAAAACTTTACAACCTAAGATCTTTTCTAGTTTATCATAGTGGATTACAAGCCCTTTTTTACTAGCGATATCTGCCATATTAACAGCTAGTATAACAGGTAACCCTAGTTCAATAAGTTGAGTAGTTAAATAAAGGCTTCTATTTAAGTTAGAAGCATCAACTACATTTATAATGGCATTAGGTTTTTCATTGACTATGAAAGAATATGCTATTTGTTCATCGATAGAGCTTCCATCTGATACCGCGAGTGAGTAAATTCCAGGTATATCGACAATTTCAACTTTTTTATTAGCTATTTCATAAAAACCAGTTTTTTTATCAACAGTTACGCCAGACCAGTTACCAACTTTTTGATTAAGACCCGTAAGAGCATTAAAAATCGTTGTTTTCCCACAGTTAGGATTACCAACTAAAGCATATTTCATAGGTTTATTCTCTGGTAAATTATAGGGATATGTGCAGATTATATCAAAACTATACTAAATTAGTATAGCTTATCAATTAAATAATTCCTCTTTATAAAACTTAAGTTCAGCTATCGACTCTTGGATATCATCTAGAGCCTTATGAGTATTTTTTTTCACAAAGCATTTGGGTTTACCCCAATACTCATTTAGTAATTTTATACTTGTTACATCTAAGACACGATAGTGACAGTAATCATCAATCTTTGGCATGTATTTAGCTAAAAATCTTCGGTCTTGCCAAATAGAGTTACCACATAAAGGTGAGCTTTGGTAAGGAACATACATTTTTATGAATTCTAAAATTTTTTCTTCTGCTTGTTCTAAACTTACTTTACTTTCTTTAACACGTTGAGTAAGACCTGTTTGAGTATGAGTTTTAATACACCATTCATTCATACTTGCCAAAATATTATCTGGCTGATATATAGCTATAGGCTCTGCTTCAGCAACTATGTCTAGATTTTTATTTGTAATAATGGCCGCAATTTCTATAATTTGGCATTGCTCAACATCAAGCCCTGTCATTTCTAGATCTAACCAAATTAGGTTATCTGTTGATTGCATGTTTATTTACTCTTTAACTCTAGATACATAAGTTGAAGTTCTAGTATCAACTTTGATAATTTCACCAGTTTGGACAAATAACGGTACTCTAACTACAGCACCAGTAGATAAAGTTGCTGGTTTACCACCAGTACCAGCTGTGTCGCCCTTTAAGCCCGGATCAGTTTCTACTATCTCAAGATTAACAAAATTAGGGGCAACGACAGATATTGGTTGACCATTAAAAAGCACAATTTGGTATACATCTTGATCTTTTAGCCATTTTTTTGTATCTCCTAAACTTTCCTCAGAAACTATATATTGTTCAAAAGTTTCAGGATGCATAAATACATAGCTATCACCGTCAAAGTATGAGTATATAGCAGTTAGTTCTTCAACGTCAGCTGCTTCTACAGACTCCCCTGATTTAAAGGTTTTTTCGATTACTCTATCGTTAAGTAAATTTTTTAACTTAACTCGGTTAAAGGCTTGACCCTTACCAGGTTTCACAAATTCATTTTCAATAATCACCATCGGGTTACCATCTATAAGAACTTTTAATCCGCCTTTAAACTCGTTTGTGCTATAACTTGCCATTACTTTAATCCTCAAAAATCTTATTAATTTACTAATTCCAACATTCAATTGGAGTTTTGTTTACAATGCCACCATTAACTTCAAGTTCTATAGTAGTGCAGGGAGTATCCCCCATTTGACTACCAGATGCTTTAGCTATAATAACATAACTTACATTAGAACATTCTTGCTCCCCGGAGCAATATGATAAAGAATAATAACCATTTTGAGTATTTGTATGCCAAAAACTGTTTATCTCACTACCTGAAGGAAAAGTTCCATTACGAATTTCAAAGTTATCAGCAGCATTAGCTGCTGATAGAAGCTCAGATGTTGCCTCACTACGATGATTCTTTAGAACATAGTTATTATATGCAGGTATGCCAACAGCTGCTAAGATAGCTATTATAGCTATTACCACCATTAGTTCTACTAGTGAAAAACCTTGTCTTTTTAACATCTTTATCCTCTAATAAATTTGTGGTTCACCATTTGGTCTAGTTCTATAGCGTCTATGTTGCCATAAATATTGTTCAGGATATTTTCTTATAGCATCTTCTAAAAACTTATTTGTCATTTCGGCGTCTTTGTAAGCATCGCCAGTAAATTTTAAAGGTTCACCTATGTGGATTTTATACCTCTTTAAGCACTTTTCACGTATATAATATGCTGGTAAAACTACGGCTCCAGTTTTTTCTGCTAACCATGGTGTAACTATGAGAGTTGAGCATGGTTTACCAAAAAATGGTGCAAACACTGAGTTTTGCATACCAGAGCTTTCTAAACCAAAGTCTTGATCTGGAGCATACCACATAGAATAACCTTTTTTTAAACTTCTGATAACGGCTATAAAGTTCTTGCTATCAAGACATTTATAAAGATTTTTTTCACGGAAATCTTTTATCAAATCCTCTATTATATCGTTGTTGTTTTTCTGATACATAACAGTAAAAGGAGGAAATTGTTCTCCCACATGCCTACCAATTATTTCTATACAGTGAAAGTGAAAACCAAGAACAATAAGTTTTTGGTTAGGATCATCATGATATTTCTGGAACCTTTCTAGAGATCCTTCATCCCACTCAAACTTTATTTTCTTGAATCTTTTTTTAGACAAAAACCAAGCAGCTGTAGTCTCAGCCCCAGATAGTATCATAGAATAGTAACTCTTATTAACAAGCTTGTTAATTTCTTTTAGAGATTTTTCTGGGAAAGCTATTTTGAGGTTTTCTTGCGCAATAATATTTCTGCTGTGTAGGAAAGGTTTAATGATAAAACCTATAGCTAAAACTATAAATTTATGGCTCCATAAAGGGAGTTTCGAACCAATATTCATTATACCTAGTATAATAAATATTCTCCAGTTTTTAGGCTTTATAAGGTTTTTATACATTTATCTCTTATACTTAAAAGTTTTTATTGTAGATTTTAACATAGAGCTTAAAAAAAATAGTAAGTCTTAATAAATTTTTTCTTCGCCATTTGGTCTGGTTTTATAACGTCTATGTTGCCACAAGTATTGCTCTGGATGCTTTCTTATAGCTTCTTCTAAAAACTTGTTCGTCATTTTGGCGTCTTTGTAAGCATCTCCTGTGAAATTAAGAGGCTCGCCCGCAAATATCGTATATCCTGATAAGTCATTTTTTCTTATGTAGTATGCAGGAATTACAATGGCTCCTGTTTTCTCAGCTAGCCAAGGAGTAATTGTAAGAGTAGCGCATAGTTTACCAAAAAACGGTGCAAACACTATATGTTCCCTAAAATCTTGGTCTGGAGCGTACCATAGGGAGACTTTTCTTTTTAAACTTTTAATCACAGAGACGATATTTTTTCTTTGGAAACATTCTTGAACATACTTTTTCCTTGCTGATGTAATAACATATTCCATTAAGGGGTTTTTATGTGTTTGATACATCACTGTAAAAGGCTTGTAAGTTTGGCCAATATATCTGCCGATTATCTCTAAACAATGGAAATGAAAACCAAGGACAATCACGACCTTATTCTTATCAAAATGTGTTTTTTCAAATAAAGAAGCATCAATAGTTTCAAATTTTATTTTCTTAAACTTTTTATCAGACATAAACCAAGCTATTATGCTTTCAAACCCGGCCATGCAAGCTGATTTATAACTATCATTAGCAAGCTTTTTTATTTCTTTATCTGATTTTTCTGGAAATGCTATTTTAAGGTTTATAATAGCTATTTGTTGTCTTTTTTTAGCTAGGGGTTTTGCCAAAAAACCTACGCCAACAGCTAGATGCATTAAAGCTTTGTAAGGTAAGATATTTACAATAACTTTAGAAAACCCTATTATAATCCATAGCCCCCAGTATTTAGGGGTAAGTAAAGATTTATTCATTTTTTATCTTTTATGCGTTGCTTGATAACGTCTTGTGATAACCCATTGTTGCAAAATACTGATTAAATTGTTTGTTAACCAGTATAGTACTAATCCAGATGGGAATGATGCAAATAAAAAAGTAAATATCACTGGTAAAAACATCATTATTTTAGCTTGCATAGGGTCTGCTGGTGCAGGAGATAGTTTTTGTTGCAAAAACATTGACAGACCCATTAAAATTGGCAACACAAAATAAGGATCTTTCATTGATAAATCATGTATCCATAATATAAAAGGAGCTTGCCTTAATTCTACGGACTCTAATAATACCCAGTATAAAGCAATAAAGATAGGAACCTGTATAAGCATAGGTAAGCAACCACTTAAAGGGTTTACTTTTTCCTCTTTGTATAGTTCCATCATTTTTTTGCCTAGCTTTTGGCGGTCGTCTTTGTACATTTCTTGAAGACGCTTAACTCTAGGTTGAAGCATCCTCATTTTTGCCATAGAACGATAGCTTTTTGCAGAAAGAGGATAAAATATAGCCTTAATAAGTATGGTAACTAAGATAATTGCTAATCCCCAATTGCCTACAAAAGAATGGATATGAAACATTACCCAAAATATTATTTCTGAGAAAAAGGATAGCATTCCATAATCAAGAGTTTTCTCTAAGTTGGGAGCTAAATTTACTAAGTTATCCTTTATGATAGGACCAGTATAGAGGATAGATGATATATTCTGCGTTTGGTTTGGCTGCATTGTTACAGTAGTATATTCGCCAGCTTCAAATACATTTTGATTAATGTTTTTGTAGTATATTATCGAATTTTGAGATTGTGGAATCCATGCACTTACAAAGTAATGTTGTAATAGAGCAACCCAGCCTTGTCCGACGTTATTTACTAAAGTTGGTTTACCATTAGATTTTGCAATATCTTTAAAAGTTTCTTTTTTAAACTTATCTTGAGAAGTTGAGTAAGCTACCCCTGTAAAAGTATAGCTATGAGCATTTAGTAAACTAAAGCTATCCCCAGAAGGGTCAAAATCTCTAACTAAGGAGTTATCTGCTATTACATTAATTGTTTTAGATGACGTATTTATGATACTTTGGTCAATAGAAATATTGTATTTATCATCATCAAAAGTATAGGTTCTAGTTATCTCTAAACCATCAACTTTAGCAAAAAGGGTAAGAACTTGTTTATCACCTTCCTTTTTAACTCCCTTGCTTTCGAAGTTTATTGATAACGGGTTTTTATCAACTACAATTGTACTTTTAGCTATATACTCAGAGCCTTTTTGCTCAGTAAGTAAACTCATTGGAGTTTTATCTTCTAAGCTTATAGAGTAGTTTTTAAATGAAGCTGACATTATTGCGCCATTAAGTAGACTAACTCTTAAGTCTTTAAAGACTTTTGTGTTTATAGTAATGCTCTTAGCATCATCGTATTCTGAAAAATTAGTTTTTGTAGATAAGGTATTTTTTATGCTAGCTTGAGAAGTGTTGCTATTTATTGACTCAGCAGTGGTTTCAGCATAGTGATTAGTTTTTGTTTCAACAGCACTTGTTTGTGAGCTATCATCTTTTGGTGGGAAAGTTTGCTCCCATTTACCCATCAGTGAAACAAACATTATTGCTATCGTAACTAATAACAGTATTCTTATATGATTAGATTTCATTTTGATTTTAAACCTTCTATTTTGCTAGGAACTGGATCGAAGTACTCTCTTTTAGATAGCGGATGACATCTAGCGAGTCTACAAATACTTAAATACAATCCTTTTAGTATACCATGAGTTTCTAAAGCTTCTAGAGCATATTGTGAGCAGGTAGGATAGTATCGACATCTAGCAGGAATCAATGGGCTAATAAAATAGCGATACAACTTTATAAAAGTTATAAAGGGAGCTTTAGCTATTTTTCTAAAAATTGATGAAATTTTTCTATAGACCGCCACAACTCTTCCTTAGTAGCTTCTGATGCTTGTTTTTTGCCTAACACAATCAAGCTTTTGTTATCAAGAAGTCCCTTGTGTTGACGAAAGTACTCTTTAATAAGCCGCCTACAGAAGTTTCTTTTAGTGGCTTTTTTGATATTTTTTTTAGCCAGTATCACACATAAGCCAGGCTCATTAGAATTACGTTCACTTATTAAAAACGTAAAGTGTAAAGAGTGTAGCTTTGTTTGTACTCTATCAAAAGCTTGCTTGATCTCATTTTTATTAAGTATATTTTGCTTTGATAAACAAAACTTATGCTGCAAGCTTAGCTCTACCTTTAGCTCTTCTGTTATTAATAGCTTTTCTACCACTTAGAGTTTTCATACGAGCACGAAAGCCATGAGTTCTTTTTCTTTTTAGGTTTGAAGGTTGGAACGTTCTTTTCATTTTAATATCCTCTTTATAATTTTAAAATTTATTCTTGACATATCATAGAAATAGTTTCGACATTGTATAGAAAAAGACAGGTTTAGTCAATTACTAAGTTTATGTAGTTGGTAAGGTGGGTAATAAATCTAAAGAGCTTAGAATTTGTAGAGTTATTATCAAAATAGCAATTGCGATAATTATACTAGTTATTATCGAGGTATAAAACATAGTCTTACGTTTTTTATAGTTAATGACCCATAACATTGCTACAGGTAGAGCTACTTGGAGTATGGCTACAAAAATACTAGCGTAACCTAAAGCTGCTTTGAAACCTTCAGGGTAGGCAATAGCATATACATAAGCTGGTAAAAAAGTAATAATAAAAGCCAATATCTTATGGTTATGTGAGTTTGCAGAAAGTTTATAAGTACTACGACTAAAGTCAAAAAGTCCAAGGGCAACGCCAAGAAAAGAAGTGGCTAAAGCAAAAAAACCGAACAAAAAAGAGATTGATGCTATATAGCCTGAATGATAGCTAAAATGACTTATTATTATAGAGGTTATTTCTCCAGACTGTTTTCCTAATATACCATCCGCTGTCTCAACAGGTATAGAGCCAAGAGTAGCAAATATCCATAGTAGATAGACTACTAAAGGGACTGTGCTTCCTAATATAATAGCTTGACGTAAAGCTTTTTTGTCAGATTTCACATATGTTCTAAGCGTTGGAATTATATGGTGGAAACCAAAAGAAGTTAGTAAGATAGGAAAACAAGCCCATATAAAGTTAGGGTTTTTTATTGAGTATCCTAACTGTTCTGTAGAAACATGTGGTAATAAAACTATCACTAGTAGGAAAAAAGCTAAAAGTTTGCCGGTAAACATTATTTTGTTTACATGATCTACTATTCTAGTGCTTTTATAAATAAATAGTCCAAGAATTAAAATAAATATTATGCTGGTAATTTTTTCTGGTAATATAACGCCTATACTTGATAGTGAAGCAGTTATTAATAGACCTCCACCAACAGTGTAGGCAGCAACTAATGAATATAATAAAAGTATATAGCAAATCCATACTATACAGACCCCTATGGGTCCAAGAGTTTGCTGAGTCATTTCTATAAAGTTTGCACCTTCTTTCATCTTTAAGTTAACTTCTGCTAAAACTATAGCGGTAAAAGTCATCAAAGCCCAGATTGAGATGATTAGTATAGAGCCTATAAAAAATCCACAGCTTGCTACAGTCGTTGGAATTGCTAGCATACCAGCACCTATAGATGTACCAGAGATAATCATGGCAGCACCAAATTTTCTAGATAAAATCATATTCAAATCTTAATTAGTTATTAGTGGTCATAAGGTTATTTAGGGCATCGCTTTAGCTTACAAAATTCACAGTAAGCCTATGTTTTGCTTGCAATACCTTACACTCGCTAACTATATCCGTTAAAAAAGCTTATAATATAATCATTATAACGTATCTAAAAGCTTTATTTTCATAAAAATGACGGTAGACGATAAAATTCAACAAGCTCTAATAGAGTTAAACCTTAGTGCTAATAACAAACAAATTAATCTCTGGATTGAATATCTTAAGCTGCTTGAAAAGTGGAATAAAGTATACAATATGACCGCTATAAAAAATTTTGATGACATGCTCGAAAAACATTTATTTGATAGTTTGTCCGTAGCTAAATATATAAAAGGCTCGACAACCGTAGATGTCGGTACAGGAGGTGGTTTGCCAGGAGTAGTTTTGGCAATTTTGTATCCAGAGCATAAATTTACCTTAGTAGACAGTGTTGGTAAAAAAATCATGTTTTTAAAAAACGTCAAAAAAACTTTAGGGCTGGTAAACATAGAGCCAATGAATATTAGAATTGAAGCTTTAACTGGTTCGTTTGATAATATTATCTCTAGAGCTTTTAGCGATGTTGAGACCTTTTATGAACTATGTAAGCATTTTTTAACTAATGATAACCAAATGTTAGCTATGAAAGGAGCTGATTGTGAGGAGCAAAACTTGCTTAAACTACCACTAAAAGTGTCAAAACATGAAATAAAAGTACCTTTTCTAGATGCGAAAAGAAATTTAATTATTATGAGAAAATAAACGATGTTTGATAAAGAATTTATAAAAAAATCTTATGAAAAAATTCTATCTCAACTTAATGGCAAAGCTAAACTTTTAGCAGTAAGTAAATATCAATCTATTGAAAAAATAAAGTTTTTAAACTCTCTTGGACAAGCTGATTTTGGTGAAAATTACCTTCAAGAGCTAGAACAAAAAGCTTTGGAGCTACCAAATTTGATTTGGCATTTTATAGGATCGCTACAGTCAAAGAAGATAAAAAAGATAGTAAAGTATGCAAACGTTATTCAAAGTGTTGAGAAAATAGAGCATCTTGATAAGATAAGTTTTAACGCGGTTGAACAAAATAAGCAAATAAAAATATTTTTACAAATAAATATCGATAGTGATCCAAACAAAGCTGGCTTTAACTCCAATCAAGGTGAAGAGGTTTTAGATTGTATAAATTATTCTAAAAACCTAAAAAATATTGAGGTAGTAGGCTTAATGTGTATGCCAGCTAAACATACAGATTCCAAACAAAGCTTTGCTAAGATGCAACTGTTCTTTGATAAGATAAACTCACACTTACCCACTGGGGTTAAATTATCTGAACTATCAATGGGAATGAGCGCTGACTACGATATAGCTTTAGCATATGGTAGCACAGAGGTTAGAATTGGAAGCTCTTTATTTGGAGATAGAGTCAAGAGTTGAATCAAATTTTTTAAAGTTAGCTAGTGCAATGGCAACGAATTCTTTTTAAGCTGAACAAACTTTTCTTTTTGATAGTACATAAATATTTTTTGGTTTATTATAGCAAAATAATATTGTGAAATAAAAAAATGGAAACTAATGAAACAGTATAAAATTATAGTTTTGCTGAGTTATATAAGTATAGCTAGTGCTTCTGCAGTTATCATAAATCCAGCTTTACCTCATATTTCTAAAGAGCTTGGATTAGCTACTGGACAAGTTGAGTGGTTAGTTAGTATATTTCTAGTTGGGTATGTTATAGGACAAATTATTTATGGGCCAATAGCAAATAGATATGGCGAAGTCAAAGCTCTAAGGTTCGGCTTAGTTTTGAATTTGCTAGGGGTATTACTTTGCTTGGCAGGAGGTTATGTCTTTTCAATGAAAGTATTACTAATTGGCCGATTTATAACGGCTCTTGGTTCATCAGCTGGTTTAGTATGTACTTTTATCATATTAAACAACTCAGTTGAGCCAGCAAAAGCAAGATTGGCACTGTCATATGCAACTATATCATTTGCTCTGGCTTTGAGTTTGGCTATATTGATAGGCGGTTTGGTCGATAGTTACCTACATTGGAGAGATTGCTTTTTTGTCTTACTGGTACATGGATTGATTATGTTTGGGTTAAGCTTTATGTATACAGATAGTGAAATTCAGAGAAAAACTTTAAATATAAACAATATTCTTAGTGGATATATAAATGCTTTATGTAATTTCAAACTAATAGTGTTTTCGTTGGTTATAGGAGTGATGTCTGTATTTAGCTATTGTTACTCAGCCGCCGGTCCTTTTATTACGTATGATCTATTTGGATTTAGTAGTGCTGAATATGGAGTTTGGAATTCATTAACTATGGTGGGTATTATAGGTGGATCTATAGCTGTGGCAAGGGTTATTAATAAATACAGTGATTTGGCTATATTAGGTGTGGCTTTGCTTGTTATGGCAGGTTTTCTAGGATTTTTAAGTTTTATGTATTTAGAAGATTTACTAACACCAGTTATATTTTTTATGATAGCAACGCTTATGTATTTTACCTGTAGTTTTATTTATCCTACAGCATCGCATATAGCGTCAAATGCTATTAAAGATAAAGCAAATGCATCAGGGTGCTATGAATTTTATTAATATGGGGGCAGCTGTAATAGCTGTATCTGTAATGGGTTATTTACCTTTTGACTATATCTGGAAATTTGTATTAACATGCATAGTTTTGCCAATAATATGTTTATTTTTACTTTCATTGGTAAAACTGAAAGACTAATTACATGTGGTTTTTTATTTTAGATAAATAATTATTGTTTTATATACCCTAGCTATCAAAAACTTTATATAGTAGAATTTTCCCCATAGTTAAGTTGCTTTTTTACCTATTTATGACTTCTTTAGAAAAAATAAATAATTATTTTGAAAATAGTATTCAAGCAAAAATAGAAACAGCTAATATTTTGCCACCAGCAATTGCTCAAGCAGCAAAAGCTATGGTTTCATGTTTGGAAAACGGTGGCAAGATACTTGTTTGTGGTAATGGTGGCTCAGCCTCTATAGCTCAACATTTTTCATCTAAATTATTAAGCCATTTTGAGCTGGAAAGACCACCTTTACCAGTGATTGCTTTGACTGCAGATAGCTCAACTATTACAGCTATTGGAAGTACTTATGGTTTTGACGAAATTTTCTCGAAACAAATTGCTGCTTTAGGTGATGAGGGAGATATTTTGCTGACTATTTCGGTAGGTGGTAGTTCAGCAAATATTTTAAAGGCTATAGAAGAAGCACATGATTTAGATATGCAAGTAATAGCATTAACAGGTTCAAACGGTGGAATACTACAAGGTGTTTATGACTTGCATGATATTGAACTGAGAGTTCCTTCTGAAAATATTGCAAACATTCATGAAAGCCACCTTCTTATAATACATTGCTTATGTGATATTATTGACCAAAGACTTTTTGCTGGTTTAGAAGATTAGAAGATGTATTGTAGAATATATGTATTAGTTATTTTGTTGCTATCTACTATGCTAGGAGGATGTGGCATAATCACACCGTATACAGCGCCAGTACCGCAAGGAAAAGTGATTAAAGATAAAAAGCTTTTTGAAATCAAACCAAATATGACCAAAGCTGAAGTCAAATACATATTGGGTTCTCCAGATATTATAGATACTTTTAACCCAAATCAGTTTATATACGTTAATACGTATAAGGCACATATGCAAGACGAAAACTTTGATGAATCTAGACTTATACTAACTTTTGATAATCAGGATAAACTAGTAGGAATATCTGGGAACTATGCTCCACCAACTAAGGATCCTGTGTTCTAAAGACCGTTGTTTATTTATTATCAATAAAGCAAAAACGGGGCAGCTAAAAAGCTAATAGCTACGTCACCTGGTTTTTAGTGAGAGCTTTAGTAAAACCAAAAATCCATATTTTAATCTAGCTTGTGTATGTTACATAGCAAATGAAATTATTAAAGAATAAGATTTGATTTTATGGTTATTGGTAGTTAAGCAGCTGTAGCGAGAGCTTTAATTTTAGCACTTAGACGAGATTTATGTCTAGCAGCCTTATTTTTGTGAATTAAGCCCTTTGTAGCATATTTATCTAGAAGAGGGATAGCTTTTGCAAAGTTTTCTTTTGCAGCTTCAACATCACCTTTTTCTATAGCATAAGCAGTTTTCTTTAAAAAAGTTCTCATTACTGAACGACGAGCAACGTTGTGTTTGCGGTTGTTTTCAGCTTGTACAATTCTCTTTTTTGCTTGTTTTGAGTTAGCCAACTTTATTTCTCCAATTAATTTTTAAATTTTAAACTTTATATAATTTTGGTTTCTCCTAAAGGGGATATGCGAAGAAACATCAATGTATAATCTAATAGCTAAAGTATTTTGCATATATTATTTTTTTTTGTCAATAAAAATCAAAAGATTATTTTTCTGGATAGGGCATTTTTTTACAACTTGAGCTTGTTGGTATGAATTTTCTAAGGCTTTATGGCAAATATGGAGTTTTACATATTTAATAATTATTATGCTTAGGTCGTATTCTCAAAATTTACTAAATAGTTGAAAGAGAGATCGTTATTACAAGCTAGCTAGGAAAACATTTAACCCTGTATTAGAAAAATATAAGCATTCAATAATAATGTATGAGCATGAGTTTGATCCATTAGCTGATCCGAGCCAGTCTCGTCGTTGCTTAAAATGTGAAGAATTAATTTGGTGAAACTGCTGCCTAATTATTTTGGCGAACATAGGCAGGGAATCGTAACTTCTATATTTAATTTTACTAAAAAATAAACAAAAAATTAAACTTTGTTATATAATTATTTACTGTATTTTACTTATTGAAAACTTTTTTGAAAATAATTTAACATGAGTGGTTATAATAACTTAAAAGAAAATATAAAAGATATATCAACTAACTGTGATTGGGGTAGCTATTATAGTCTCCTAGAGTTACCACAGGGGCTATGTTTTGGACTTAGTGCTATGTGGGGGCAAGCTTGTTTAATAGGAGAGGCAGAAACTTTTTATAAGCGTTTAGAGTTATTAACCAAAGATTACAGTTCTCCAACATCTAGAAAACTAAGTGCTATAATAAATGAGCACGTTAAGTACCAGCGAAAAATGCCTTCTAATAGTAAATCTGTAGCTCAAGCTAACTATTACATAGAAACCAAGATAGATGATTTGGTAGTTTCTATAAGAGCTTTTTTAGATGGCTTATTAGCGTATCATTGCCCTTTTAATACGTTTTTAAAAAGCTCTGAATATAATGGAATAACAAGTCTTAGCATATTAAAATCATCTGTCTATGTAGCAAATAATAAATTAACATATAATATTATTAAACCATATAGTCCAGAAAATTTCCCATTATTACAAGTGTATAATGAACCATTCTATGGGGGCATTCCAGAATATGCTAACTTTTTCGAAAATTTAATTTCTAAATGCATAGAGTCTAGACACCATTTCTATATCCTTTTAGGAAGCATAAATCATGCTATAGCATTAAGTTATGAAAATGGTTATTTACTAGTTTATGATGCTAATAATATGCATCGTACAGAGATTAGAGCTAAAAGTCTGTTGGTTACCACATCGCGTAGTTATGAAAAACTCTCTTGTGGAGTATTTAATAGTTTTGAATTTAATGTAAGAGATTCAAATAGATTGGCTTTAAATGTTTCAATTTATATAAATTCGAGTCATTATAAATCCAAATTTTTTATTTATGGTGATAAGGCTGAAGCATTAAATTTCACTCAGATAAAAGAACATATTGTTAAGCTACTTAAAAGACATATAAGTAGCAGTATGGCTATTGGATATGGTAATGATAGGATTTTTAAGGTATTGAAAGAGGTAAATAGCTCTAAAAGTGTAACGGAAATATTCTTTTTCTTAACTAAAGAACAAGAGTCAATAAGAGGTGTTAAAAACTTATCAATAACAAGCGGAAATTATGAAGATGGTTGTAATAGTAAAGCACACAAATTAGCTGAAGGATATAGCTATTATGACATAATTCAGCAAATTACAGAATATATTGAAGAAGGATTCAGAAAGGGCTTGGATCTTAGATGTTATAGAGAGAATCTTGTTAACGGAATTATAAAGCAAGAATCCTGGAGGAATGATTATTTATTCTGGCTTGTTTGTCAAAATGGCCATAAGGACATAGCTGAGTTATTAGTAGGTCATGGTGCTAACATAGGCTTTGCCGATAAAGATGGGCTTACTCCTTTATCTATAGCTTGCCAAAATGATCATGTAGACATAGTACAGTTATTATTAGCCCGTGGGGCTAGTCCAAATATTGCTAGCAATAGTGGCAAAACTCCTTTATATGTAGCTTGTCAAAAAGGTCATACAGATATAGTAGGATTATTATTAACATGTGAAAACCTAAATACTTCGCCACAAATGGTTAGCCAATACTTTAGCGGGGGGTGTGATAGAGATTCAAACAATATGATATTAACAAGTTTAAAGAATGTATTCCCATGGTTTAATATTAATACTACATGGAATATGGATTCAGGTGGGAAATTAACTTTAACTCCTTTAATCTACGCTTGCAATTTTATGGATAATAGGAGCATATCGTGGCTTTTAGAGAGCTATAAAGGTTCAATCAGAGACACTGTAAGATTCAGTGGAAAGAATGCGTTAGAGTGGTACCTAACTCATCAATCTCAACCAGGATATGACTTACAAATAGAGCAAGAGTTGAAAAAATTACCAAGATAAAATATCGAGTAAGCATGAAGGTTAACTTTAAATAACATAACTTAGTCTAGTCTTTACTGTGAATATTAGCGATAATGTACTTTAATGTAAGAGCAAACAAAGATCTAAATGTCAAAACTAAATCCTTATTTTGGTGAGTTTGGGGGGCAATTTGTACCCCAGGTATTAGTACCAGCCTTAAACCAATTAGAACAACAGTTTATAAAGGCCCAAAACGATGAAATTTTCCAACAACAATTTAAGGAATTATTAAAAGAATATGCTGGCCGTCCAACAGCTTTAACCTTAACAAGGAATATAGTTAAACAAACAAAGACAAAACTATATTTAAAAAGAGAAGATTTATTACATGGTGGAGCTCATAAAACTAATCAGGTTTTAGGTCAAGCTTTATTAGCAAAGCGAATGGGTAAAAAGGAAATAATTGCTGAAACAGGAGCAGGTCAACACGGCGTTGCAACAGCTTTAGCTTGTGCTTTGCTTGATCTAAAGTGTCGTGTCTATATGGGAGCAAAAGATGTAGAGCGTCAAAGCCCTAATGTTTTTAGGATGAAACTAATGGGTGCAGAGGTTATACCTGTACATAGTGGTTCGGCTACTTTAAAAGACGCTTGTAATGAAGCTTTAAGAGATTGGTCAGCTAATTATCAAAAAGCACATTATTTATTAGGCACTGCGGCAGGTCCTCACCCTTTCCCAACTATTGTAAGAGAGTTTCAAAAAATGATTGGTCAAGAAACTAAACAGCAAATCTTAGAAAAGGAGAATAAGCTTCCCGATGCTGTAATTGCTTGTGTGGGAGGCGGTTCAAATGCAATAGGTATGTTTGCTGATTTTATAGATGAAAAAGAAGTCAAACTCATAGGCGTTGAGCCAGCGGGCAAAGGTATTGATACAGGTGAGCATGGAGCACCATTAAAGCATGGTAAGCTGGGAATTTTCTTTGGAATGAAAGCACCACTCATGCAAGATGAAAATGGCCAGATACAAGAATCTTACTCTATTTCAGCAGGTTTAGATTTTCCTTCTGTTGGGCCACAACATGCATATTTACAGTCTATAGGTAGGGCTGAATATGTATCTATTACAGATGATGAGGCTTTAGAAGCTTTTAAGTTATTATCTAGAAAAGAAGGTATTATTCCTGCTTTAGAGTCATCTCATGCTTTGGCTTATGCACTTAAGCTTGCTTCTGAGAATCCAGAAAAAGAGCAAGTACTAGTAGTGAATTTGTCTGGTCGTGGAGATAAAGATATTTTTACAGTGCATGATGTATTAAAGCAAAAAGGAGAAATATAGTTATGGATAGATACACACAGTTATTCCAAGCTTTAGAAGCTAAAAAACAAGGTGCTTTTATCCCTTTTGTAACTATAGGAGACCCTAATAAAGAGTTATCTTTAGAAATTATAGATACATTAGTTAACGCTGGAGCAGATGCTTTAGAGTTAGGGATACCATTTTCAGATCCTTTAGCAGATGGTCCAACTATCCAAGAGGCAAATATTAGAGCCTTAGACAGTGGTATGACACCAGCTGATTGTTTTGATATTTTAGCTGAAATTAGACAAAAGTATCCCGATATACCTATCGGATTGCTTTTATATGCCAATCTCGTTTATGCAAAGGGTATAGAGAATTTTTACAAAAAATGTCTAGATTCTGGAGTTGATTCTATACTAGTTGCCGATGTACCAGCTCATGAATCTAAAGAGTTTTTAGATATTGCTAAAAAAGTAGGTATTTCTCAAATATTTATAGCACCCCCCGATGCTGATGATGATTTACTCCAGCAAATATCTGGAATAGGTAGTAGCTATACCTATTTATTATCCAGAGTGGGTGTAACAGGCGCAGAAACAGCAGCCAATATGCCTGTAGAAAAAGTCCTTGCTAAGTTAAAGCAATTTAATGCCCCTAAGCCAATATTAGGTTTTGGTATTTCTAAGCCAGAACAAGTTTCTCAAGCTATACAAGCTGGTGCAGCTGGTGCAATATCTGGCTCTGCTACCGTTAAAATAATTCAAGAAAATTTGGGTAATAAAAAGGATATGCTTTCTAAATTAGGAAGTTTTGTAAAGCAAATGAAAGAAGCTACAAAAAAAGTCTATTAACGTGAGGTTCAGTTTTTATATTAATGAAAAATATATATTTAAATAAAAATATAGGTAAATTAACATAATAATTTAATAAATTGTAAAGTTGAAGGTTTATTTTTTAAAAAAATTTAAGTAAAATATAATTAATTAGTTGAACAAAAGCACCTTTAAGATGAAATGCCCTTACTGTAAGGTAAAATTACCGAAATACATTGATCATGATTTTAAATCTTGTAAGCAAAAACTAATTCAGAAAAGTTATTATGATGGATACTCGATTAGTGAAGATGATATCGGTTGCAAAGTTATAGGTGAAGAAACCTTAAGTTTACGAAAAGATGGTGTTTTAAATCTTTCACAAAATGTCCAGTCTATTCAGTATAAGATTCTGTACTTAGGTCTTAGCCAATGTTTACTCTTCTTTGAAGAAAGAGACCCTTTATTTTTAACACACTTTAAAAGCGGGGATATTGTTTGTGGCCATTTTGATGTTAAAGGGAATATTTTAAGACATCCAGTTCTAATTTTATCTGAAGGTGAGCAAGTTAATGATAATGTAATAAAAATTGTTAACAATATTCTTAAAGACCGTATGCTTTCGACGTGTATGTGTTGCAAACAGAAAAAACATTTAGGATTTTATAAATTATTTTTTTCAGTTCATAAGCCAGCAGAAGAGCCGTTAAAGCAAGAGGATCCAAGAGGTAAAATCAAACTATGGTAAGGTGTAGGTCAAATTACCAACTACGTTTTCTTTTTCTGGAGTTTTCTTCCTAAGTTTTTCTCTTCTTCTAAATTAAGCATACCTTCATCTTCGCCAACCATTAGGTTTTTTATATCGACATCTGTTTCTTTTTTCTCAATGAGCTCTGCTCCTGTAGCTTCAAAATGTTCCTTTTTAAAGCTATTCCAGTCTTTATCAGCTTGAAATAGATGCTTGCAGGCTTGTTCGATAAAATAATTTTTATCTTTTATATTTGCCCATTTTAAATACTCTAAAATTTCAGTAGCCACACATTCGTCAATTTCGAAGTTTAGAGTTACTTTATTTTCTTTTTCGACTCTCTTTTCTTTACCCTTTATGATAGACATATGACCTCCAATCAGATGTTATATTATGGTTACATTTTATCAAGACAAAATAATATATACAATAAAACGCGCTAAACAAGGTATAGTTACTAAAAGTTTTTCCCAATAGTCTTGTGATCCTCGAATTTCTATTTTTAACGTATAGAAATAGTCTCTATAGTCTACCTAAGCATTTTATAAGAGCTTTTTACGTAAGTTTTTTTGTTTATGTAAAAAACATAAAAGAGTTGACCAACGTGATCCGGATATATAGTATTTCTTTTATACTATATGTAATTATTTAGCTTTAGGAACTCATATTTAACTACATGTAGAGAGCGTTTATAAATTTTTCATATACGCTTTATATATTGAAAAATGGTCGTATGACCTTATATAAATAAGATGCATAAACAAAAAATTATATTGTAAGGAGGATTATGGATATAAATAAGTTCACCATAAAGCTTCAGGAAGCTATAGCGGAAGCTCAATCTTATGCCACTCAACAAAAAGCTACTGAATTTGCGTCAGTACATTTGTTAAAAGCATTTTT
This sequence comes from Allofrancisella heilbronnii, assembly GCF_000710735.2. Lineage (NCBI taxonomy): Bacteria > Pseudomonadati > Pseudomonadota > Gammaproteobacteria > Thiotrichales > Francisellaceae > Allofrancisella > Allofrancisella heilbronnii. The sequence continues at coordinate 89,056 of NZ_CP144673.1, forward strand.
AGAGCAAAATGATAGTGTAATAGCAGCTATTTTGAGTGTGTGTGAGTTGGATATACAAGCTTTTAAAAAAGCTGTAAATGAAATGGTAGACGCGGTAGCTATATTAAAAGGGGATGGTAATCCACAAGTAAAACCATCGAGAGATTTAATTACTACATTGCACAAGATGCAAACATTGGCAAATGAATATAAAGACGAGTTTATCTCAAGTGAATTATTTTTGTTAGCGTCTCTAGAAGATAGAGGTTTAACAAGTTTATACAATAAATTTGGGATAACAAAAAATAAAATTACTAAGGCGATAAGTGAATATCGTGGAGGAGAAAAAGTGAGTAGTCAAAACCAAGAAGACATGAAAAGCGCGTTAGACAAATATACTGTGGATTTAACGGAACTTGCAAAAAAAGGCAAGATAGACCCTATCATTGGTAGAGATAGTGAAATTCGTAGGGCTATACAAGTATTACAACGCCGTACAAAAAATAATCCAGTACTTATAGGTGAGCCTGGGGTGGGTAAAACGGCTATTGTAGAAGGTTTAGCTCAGCGTATAGTAAATAATGAAGTTCCAGAAGGAGTTAAGGGTAAAAAAGTTTTATCTTTAGATATGGGTGCTTTGCTAGCTGGAGCAAAATTTAGGGGAGATTTTGAAGAGCGTCTAAAAGCTGTTTTAAAAGATTTATCCAAGCAAGAAGGTAATATAATTTTATTTATAGACGAGTTACATACTATGGTTGGAGCTGGTAAAGCTGAAGGCTCTATGGATGCTGGTAATATGCTTAAACCTGCTTTAGCTCGTGGTGAGTTAAAGTGTGTTGGTGCAACGACTTTAGATGAATACCGTGAGTATGTTGAAAAAGATCCAGCTCTAGAAAGAAGATTCCAAAAAGTTTTAGTAGATGAACCTACAGTCGAGGATACTATAGCTATACTTCGTGGCTTGAAAGAAAGATATGAGCTGCATCATCGTGTTAATATCACAGATTCAGCTATAGTTGCTGCAGCCACTTTATCTCATAGATACATAACAGACAGGCAACTACCTGATAAGGCTATAGATTTAGTAGATGAGGCAGCAAGCCAAATCCGTATGGAGATTGATTCTAAACCAGAAAAGATGGAGCAACTTTATAGAAGAATTATTCAATTAAAGATGCAACGTGAGCAACTTAAAAAAGAAAAAGATGAAGCTACTAAGAAAAGATTAGAGGCTCTTAAGGAAGAAATAAAGGGCTTGGAATTTGAGTATAAAGGGTTAGAGGAAATCTGGAAATCTGAAAAGCTTAAAATGCAAGGAGCTAGTCAACTTAAAGAAAAACTTGAAAAAGCTAAGTTTGAGCTAGAAAAATGTCAAAGAGCCGGTGATTTGAGTAAAATGGCAGAGCTTCAATATGGAAAAATACCTGAATTAGAAGCTCAGATTAAGCAAATAGAGCAAACAGAAGCAGGATCTACAGAGAATAAGCTTGTTAGAACTTCTGTAACAGAAAATGAGATAGCAGATGTGATTTCTAAAGCTACTGGTATACCTGTATCTAAGATGATGGAAGGAGAAAAAGAGAAACTTCTAAATATGGAAGAATTCTTACATAAAAGGGTTATAGGCCAAGATCAAGCAATAATAGCGGTGTCTAATGCTGTTAGAAGATCCAGATCTGGCTTGTCTGATCCAAATAAACCTATAGGTTCATTTATGTTTTTAGGCCCAACTGGGGTAGGTAAAACAGAATTAACGAAAGCTTTAGCTGAATTCTTGTTTGATGACCAGGATGCAATGCTTAGAGTAGATATGTCTGAATTTATGGAAAAACATACTGTTGCAAGACTAATAGGTGCGCCTCCTGGATATGTTGGATATGAGCAAGGTGGTTACTTAACAGAACACGTTAGAAGAAGACCTTATTCTGTAGTCCTGTTGGATGAAGTAGAAAAAGCTCATGCAGACGTTTTTAATATACTGCTGCAGGTTCTAGATGATGGTCGTTTAACAGATGGTCAGGGCAGAACAGTAGATTTTAAAAACACTGTGATAGTTATGACTTCTAATCTTGGTTCTCATAAAATCCAAGAAATGCAAGGGCAAGACTATGAAACTGTAAAATCAGCTGTTATGGAGATGGTTTTAACTTACTTTAGACCAGAATTTGTGAATAGAGTTGATGATGCTATCGTCTTTGAGCCTTTAGATAAAGGAATGATAGAAGAAATAGCTAAGATACAAATTAAGCGTTTGGAAAAACGTTTGGTAGATCTAGAGATTGGTTTAGAAGTTACACCTGAGGCTATGGATAAACTTGCGGAAGCTGGGTTTGATCCTGTATTTGGAGCAAGGCCACTTAAAAGAGCTATCCAAAATAATTTAGAAAACCCTCTAGCTCTTAAATTACTAAATAGTGAGTTTAAAGCAGGTGAGAAGATAATAGTTAGTGTAGAGGCTGATAATCTTATTTTTAGTAAATAATAATCAGAACCTAGTCATCTTTTGCCGAATAAAGAGCCTTTTTCATTTATGAGGTGAGCCACTTATACTCAGAATATCTATTTCCAATAAAAATAATACCATAAATAACTCTACTTATTGTTTACTTTAAATTAATAAAATAATACAATAAATTTATTTTTTTATAAAATAGTTTTATGTTTTTTAATATGGAGTATATCTCCTTTCTAGAAATGAAAAAAATTACTGTTCCAGAATGGTATAGTAATTTTTTAATGAATAAGAATATACAGATTTTCATTACTAATTCTAAAAACGTTACTAGTAATGATAAACTAATGTTCCTAACCTTTTCATGCTTTAGTCATAAAATAGACGTTACCAAAGAATTGTATGCAGGCTTGTTAGAAAGTTATGAAGAAAAATCTAGTTTTAAAGATAAAGATAAAGATAAAGATAAAGAAGCGGTATGCATTTATGCTATTTTAAATCAAGATCCGACTATTGTTATTGGTTTTGCACAAATTCTTTATGAAGCAGGTACTGTAAAGTTAAAAAATTTGGCTACTACAAATTCCGTTAAATATATAAAAGAGTCGCATCTTTTAAGAAATAAATTTCATCTAATAGGGAGTTGTATGCTTACTGCGATATCGTTATATTCTTCATATCTAGATAAGGATATACACTTTATAGATGGCTCTCATAATTATTATGATCAGTTTATTCCTTACGGGCTTATAAGGGTTAATGATACTAACAATTTTATTATCCCAAAAGGTAAAACTATCCCTCCACAAGACTATTATGATAAAAAAGTAACTAAACTAGTTAACAGTAACCCTAGGTTACATATTGTTGAACATTACATGGATACTAAATATTATATAAACCTTGTGAAAAAACATAACGAGACTTATATTACTAGCCCACAGTCTTTTAATAAATTTGGTTTTCAAAGTCAACCATCACTTAATAAATATTTAGAAGATCAAAAATACAAAATATTAAAAAATTACTTTAAAAGTTGGCGTGTAAAGGTAGAAGACTTTAAAAAAGTTCAATATTACTTAACAACTTCAGTTGAATGTAGCAATAAAAACTGTAACCAATACATTTCTTTGCATCAAAACAAAAAAGTTGTTTTTTGCAGTAAGTGTCATACTCGTACTTACGTGAAGTCACAGTTAACTTGAATGTTTTTATTATATACCTTAATAAAAAATATTGTATATAGCACAAATGAACTTAAAGATATTTTTCAAGTATAATAGCGCTACATACTCATCCTGGTAACTATTAGTAAAAGTTTAGCAGATATGTTTCAGATGAGAGAATTCATTTGGTAGTTTAGGGTATATTAGGTTAAAATCTACTTGGTTATTATAATATGGTTTTAGGAGGTATCCTCCTAGGCTTATGATTCATAGGGCAGTTTAGGGAGTGTACTTTTACGTGTTCTTATACAGAGAAATATTGCCTATATATTGCTTAATAAACGAGGTGTAACGAAATGAGCGATATATTTATAAGTTTTAATGGCGACTTTAAACCTACTATAACTGTTAATACTTCTACACACACGTTTCCTTTTATTAATAAGGAAATGAATGTAACAGATAATATATTTGTAAGTGAATTTAAAATACAAAATCATTCTTCAGCTTCATTTACTGGTCCATTTATCAAATTTAATCCTACTGGTGGAATGAGTGAAAAAAATAAAGAATTACTAATTAATCAACTCAGAAAAACAGAAATTAATGAAAAATCTAGGATTTATATCGAGGCCCATGGGTCTTTAGAAGACGATTTTTTAACACAAAGAATATTGGCTATAAATAGTAAACAAATTCCTTATTATGAAAACAATAAAATTTCAGCCAAAGATATTACAGAAGTTTTGTCCAAATCGACACAGGTTAGGTCAGGGTTGGGTATATATGTGGTTGCCTGTCATTCAGTTAGATTTGCCAGTGAATTAATAAATGAGTTGGATAATGCTGGTTTTAGAAAAATATACACAGTTGGATTTTTGTCAAAAACAATAATAGACAGTAATAGTATATCTGCCACGCAAAACAAAGAATTTACGTTTAATATCGAATACGGTGAATGTGATGGTTCTTACAATGAGTTTGATAACAAAACCGCTTATTTTAATGAGCATTTTGGAGGGTTAATAGAATCGGTGCCTTATGAAATATATAAAAAACACTATCTAAAAAATCAAAACTTCCCTCCGCGTGAAGGAGATATTTTAATTAAATCATTACTGGAATTTAAGCTCAATATAATTGATGTCTTGTCAAAAGTAGACGAAATTGATATAAATCATTTGAAAACAATATCAAAGCTTACTGTTAGCGAAGGAAATAATTTTTTTAACTCACTTATTTATATTTTTAAACAACTTAATTTAAGTAGATTTTACCAAGAGCTGGTGTTAGATTGTTTTAAATATTTAACGACTATATTAAATTCGCAACAAAAAAATAATTTTCTTTTATTCAAAAACATTGCACATAGTACAAATGATAAATATATTGTTTCATATTTAGACCAAATGATATTTACGCAAGTAGATTAATTAGAAAAGACATGCACTAAAAAACATTCCTTTCTTGAAAAACTTAAAATATTTAGGTTTCTAAAAAAGAAAAAAGGGTTTACAATATCATTAAATTATGAGAGATTTAAATAAAATAATTGGAACAATAGAGCGAGGAAAAATATGGATAATATTGCTTTTAAAATACAGCTAGGAGTCATTCTCCCAAAAATGGAAGAGAAAATATCTAATTCAACACTAGAAATTTTTGATGAGCTTGTAGGTTTTGTTAAATCCGGCGAAGTTGATGGAGGGGAAATCAATATAGAGGAAATTAGAGAGATTCTGATTAAAGATTTCGAAATATTTCTAGATAAAAAAATAATCCCAAAATCTGAGAAATTAAAAAATAATAATGATAATTCAGCTAGCGATGAAGTTCAAGAGACAGATGCGGTTGAAGAGGAAGCATAAAATTTTTTGAGGTCTTTCATTTATACGTAAATGTTTAAACTTTAGAACTTTTCGATCTAATTATGTAAATTCACTTATATGAATCTCTGAATTCTATGCTCAAACTCGATAGCGAAATAAGGCATAGTTTCATTCCAATATCTTACAGGCATAGACCATTTTTTAGCCAAATTACCTAAAGTCAAATATGGCGTTTTTTTATGCAGAGTCATTCTTAGGAAATAATTTTTTATTTTTAATCGCTCTGCAATATCATATCCACTTTTTTTTGGAGATTGGTATCTAATTTAGGTGAGTTAAAAGGATCACAAAAAATCTCGGTGCCATCCTTTTTTATTCCGCAATTATAATTTGGATCAAAAGCCCGTGTACGAGCAACAGCATCTCTTGCAGCTTTAATTGTTAATTGTTTAGCTTCTATGCCTTTCCAACCTTGAACGCTAATGTCTTCTGTATTTTTTTGCATGTCAATTAACACATTTAAGTTTCCACAGCGATATGAAGGTAAGAGTCTATTCATTTTATCAATTTTATCTTTCCTGCGGCTATCGTGCCATACCCGCCGGAAAAATTTACCGTTTTTCTTTTCTAATCCTTTTAAATACTCTTGGATTTCCTCGCTTATTTCTGGGGCTGGTTCAAATGCTTCAATAGTGTGCTGCTTCGACTCTATAATACCGCTGTCTAACCACCCATTCCTTAGGTATCTCACCGCTTTTTCGCGATCTCCTTGTGTAGCGAAACCTAATGTTGGAAAAAAAGTGATTTCTTTTGTTCCTATATAATGAGAATCTCTAACCCAGCAACCCAGATTTTTACTTAATTTTATTTGAGCATCTCTTGGATTAGTATCCAACCTAGACTCAGTACCCCAATATAATTGGTTTTGATTATGTGTCTTTATAAATTCTCTGGCCTTTTTAATGATTTCATCATCATACTTATCATAAAGGCGGGAATGAGCGAAAAAAATATCAAAAGTTCCATGTTGAGATCTACCATAAATAGCTATACATTGGCAGCCAGTCAAATCATGGGTGGATATAGTGGTTATATGAGAAAATTCAATATTAGATATAAAGACCGCGCAGCCCGATGTTTTTTCAGAGCCTGGTCCTACAATTAAGTGGGTTTTATATGTTTTATCCATCTCAATATAGTGCTTATCGCCATACATTTCTATACCTTTGTATGCTCCTATAGCTCTTTGTATTGGTTTATTAGAAATGATGTTCCTATTATTATATTCTTTTTGTTGCTGTTTTTGCATAATGTTGTATTGGAAAGGCATTTCCTGGATAGATAAGTGAGTTGATCCACATCTATAGCATTGGTCTTTTTTAGAGTTACCAAACTGAGAAAGTGAATCCCACATAAATCCACAACTTTGACATTTTGTAACACTCATATTCTTAACTCCTATGGTCTAGAATAAATTAATTTGTTTGAATCAAAATTAGGTATTGGTAATAATTTACGCTATTTCCAAGATAGCTTTGTCTAACCTAAATAAATACATGCTATTAAGGTAATTTCTTACCATCAAACTTAATGCTAACAGGATTATTTACCTTAACACTAGTAAGGTATCTTAGCTCACCATTATCGTTTATATTAAAGAAAGTAACGTTATTACTGTTTTGGTTTGCAACTGCCATATAATCTTCATCTTCGTTTATATCCATGTCTCTTGGCCAATTACCATGAGTAGAATATGAGCTATTATATTTAAGTAATCCATCCTGGTTTACATCAAACAACGTTATATCATTCATACCTCTATTGGTTACGTATAAGTTTTTACCTTGCTTAGTTAGCATAATCTCAGAAGGGTAATTTCTTTCTACATTTAATTTACCTGCATAGCTTGGGATAGATTTAATAATGCTCAATTCACCATTATATGGATTTATTTCTAATATGGAAATTGTTGAATCTAATTCATTAGCAACATATATTTTATTATTTTTTGTTGATATAATCATGTGTCTAGGCCCAGCCCCTTTTTGTAATTGCAAAGACTGTATTTCGTTCAAAATGCCATTGTTGTTTTCATATACATGTATTAGATCAGTACCTAAATCAGTAGAGTAGACGTATTTTTTGTCATTAATAGTGATTGGATAAATTGAATGAGCATGTGATCTTGCTTGCATTTGTCCATATATCTTGGAGTCTTCATAAGTAAATATCCCGTTGTTATTACTAAATATTGATATACCACTACTTACCCCATTGGAGTCACCATAGTTTGCTATAAATATTTCATTACCAGATTTTGTAATATGTACAGCATTATTACCATTAGACGATATATTAGAAACTTCTTTAAGTGTTTTACCATCTTTTTCAAATGAGGTAACTTTTCCTGGCTCTATTTCATTTACTGCAAATACCATATTACCATCAATTAGTATATAAGATGGATTTGCTGCCTCAGCAGCTAGTGTCAGTTCAGATACAGTTTTACTCTCAGTAGAGAATTCCCCATAAAAAATTCCATCATTATTCGGTACTCCCCAAGAAGCATTATAGGTGCCTACATAAAAGGGAAGGTTTACTGCAAATAAATTACAGTTTAATATACACAAGCATAGTGCGATTAATATTTTTTTATACATCTTTATTGTTCTACAGTTTGTTAATGTACTTATAAATTTATAACATCTGTATATATATTAAAGCAATAAATTTTGATAGCCACAGTCTATAATTAACATCTTATGATAGTTTTTATAGTAGGTTATGGTCTATGGTCAATTACAACCAATTTGAATATTACAATTCAAGCACTCTCGTCATTTAATAGATGTTTTCACTACAAATTGGGTTTTAGTTTGTAATTTTTTACCATGTACTAAGTATATTTTCACAGCTTGGTTAAAAAAAAACTAAATAAATGATAATATGGTAATAGTCAAATAAGTTTTTATATTACATGATGTTTAAAGCTATAAAATATAGTTACTATGCCTTATTTTCAATTTTTTGTTTATTAATCAATACAGGTATAGTCTTTTTGCCTTTGATTTTCTTTTCTTTACTAAAGCTGGTAACACCAATCAAAAAGGTAAAATACTACTGTACAACTATAATACAGTCTTTAGCAAGTTTTTGGGTAAGTTTTGCTATCATTGTTACAAAACTTTTTTCTCCAACGGAGATTGAGCTAGAACAAAGTAAGGGGTTAAATAGCAAAGATTCTTATCTGATAATTAGTAACCATAGGAGTTGGTTAGACACTTTTGTTTTAATGTTAGCTTTTCATAAAAAAATAGCTTTTCCAAAATTTTTTATGAAATTTCAAATGTTTTTTGTCCCTGTAATAGGTCTGGTATGCTGGGCTTTGGAGTTTCCTGCTATGAGAAGATATTCAAAACAGTATCTTGAAAAGCATCCAGAGAAAAAGGGTCAAGATATTGCTAAAACAAAAGAGTATTGTAAAAAAATATCTCACAGACCAACAACAATAGTAAATTTTGTCGAGGGTACAAGGTTTACTGTTGAAAAGGCGTTAAGTAGTAATTATAAACATCTTCTAAATCCTAAAGCAGGTGGGGCAGCGGTGATTCTTAGGAGTTTGTCTGATAGAGTCAAGGGGATTCTAAATACTACAATTGTATATGATGACCCTAACCAAACTTTATGGGATTTTATGATCCGTAAAACCAAGAAAATTACAGTAAAAGTAGATTTTATACCGTTATCAGATATTCCTATAGGAGACTATTTTAACAATAATGAGGACAAGCAGGCTTTTCAAGATTGGTTAAATAATTTATGGTTTCAGAATGATAAATATATCGCTAAGCAACAAGAGATTAGTAGATAAGTTCCAACAGTTCCATAATCTATTAGAGGTTTGAATAATTTTTTATAGAACTTTAGGTATCCAAGAAAGCTCAACAAATAAAAATAAAGCTGAATATATCCCCATAAAAATGAAAGGCATGTATATTTCAAGCACTCTAATAGGTTTAAATGAACCTTTTTCTTCTGCTATGTGCTCTTCAGTAAGCCACACTCTTGATGGCAGACGTCTTTCTAAGGATGGTACGATACTACTTTTAATTTGAATATGATGCCTGAAGAATCTAATAATTTTCCACCAAGCGTAGCAAAAAACTAGTCCAGCAAAATATGGAATAATAACTAAAACAGGTGAAGGAGGATTATCTATATTTATGTTATTACTAATAGCTAGTGCTACGATACCTACTAAAAGTAAGTTTATAACTAGGAAAAAAAGATTTATTACAATTCTTCTATAACTTGTCCTATCAGTTAATTCAACATAGATGCGGTATTGTTCAATTAGTAACGCATTATATTGCTCATTGGAGAAATTACTTTCATCCTCATTACTCCATAGCTTATTTTGTATATCTTTTTGGCTAATCTTTTCCATTTTTTTCCTATGTCTTTATATTTATAAATCGAAGGTGCAAATCTAATGCTATTATATTTTATATTATTTATCAAATTTTTATCACTCTAGGCTACCTAATTTGTTCGTTATTTATAATATCTATTATCTTAGATGGAGCTGTAGAGCTTTTATTTGGTGTTATAAGTACGGTTATATCTTCAAAGGTTTTATCAATTAAATTGACATCATCAATAGGATGCTCACCGGATATGTTTGCACTAGTTGAAATAATAGCTCGCTCAAGCTTACTACAGATGTCTTTAATTGTTTTTATCCTTACTAAGCGAATAGCAATTGTCGGTTTTCCTCCAGTAAGCCAGCTTATACTTTGTTTCGCTGGAACAAGCCATGTGGTAGGAGTTTCTTGGATAGTAGATATTTTTTTAAATTGTTCTTCTGATAGTGAATCTTTATCTATATATTGTAAGAGATGTTCAAAACTATGAGAAATTATAATAAAGCCCTTACTAGAGCTACGTTGTTTTAGCTTAATTAGTTTGTTAACAACTTTAGGCTCTATAATACAGCTTAGACCATATACAGTATCTGTAGGGATACTAACTATTTCTTGAGCCATTAAGCAAGCTATAATCTTATCTATATCTTTAGTTAGCATATTTCATATTACATTATTTGTACTAGATGATATTTTATACTTGTATTGTAAATAAAAAAACCTACAAACTAAAATTTAGCTTGTAGGCTGTATTTAAATTAAATAGATAAATGATATAAAAGGCAATTATTTTTTATTTAATTGCTCTTTTATTAAATCACCTAAAGTTGTTGGAGTCATTTGTTCAACTTTGTAGTTAGTCTTATTAGTAGAAGAAGCTTCTTCCTCAACAGCTTTAATAGAAAGAGCAATACCTCTTTTCTTAGTGTCGATGTTGATAATCCTAGCTTCAACTTCTTGACCTTCGCTTAACTCATCACGAACATCTTTAGTATGGTCTACAGAAACTTCAGCAATTCTGATGAAACCATCTATGTTATTATCTTCATCAAGCATTACTACAGCACCATTTTCTTGTACTTTAGTAACTTTACCTTTAACTAAAGAGCCTTTAGGATGTAAGTTAACAAAGTTTTTGAAAGGATCTTCGGAAAGTTGCTTCATGCTAAGAGCTATTCTTTCAAGATCAGTATTTACAGAAACTAATACAGCTTCTACTTCGTCACCTTTTTTAAGTTCTTTAATAGCTTTTGCTGGATTATCCCATGCAACATCAGAGATATGCACAAGTCCATCAATCCCACCATCTAGACCAATAAATACACCAAATTCTGTTATAGATCTGATCTTGCCAGTTACCTTATCACCAGGCTTGTAATTTTTTTCAAATTCACTCCAAGGATTTGGTTTGCACTGTTTGATACCTAGAGAGATTCTATGGTTATCAGCATCTAGCTCTAGTACTATAACCTCAACTTCTTGACCAATAGATACAGCTTTATGTGGGTTAATATTTTTGTTTGTCCAATCCATTTCAGAAGTATGTACTAAACCTTCGATTCCTTCTTTAAGCTTAACAAAACAGCCGTAATCTGTAATATTAGTAACGCTTCCTGCCAGTTTAGCACCTACAGGTAGCTCTTTTGCGATATTCAACCAAGGATCTTCACCAAGCTGTTTAATACCTAGAGAGATTCTTTGTTTTTCTTTGTCAAATTTAATTACCTTAACATCTATTTCTTGGCCGATAGATAGTACATCTGTTGGATGACTAATTCTGCTCCAAGAGATATCTGTGATGTGTAGTAATCCATCAACGCCACCAAGATCGATAAATGCACCAAAGTCAGTAATGTTTTTAACAATACCTTTAAGAACACTACCTTCAGAGATTTTTTCAAGCATTGCATCTCTATCACCAGAGTTGCTCTCTTCAATAACAGCTTTTCTAGAAACAACAATATTGTTTCTCTTTGTATCAATCTTTACTACTTTAAGCTCGATATCTTTATCTTCTAAGTGAGCGACATCTTTGATGGGTCTTGTATCTACTAATGACCCTGGTAAGAAAGCTCTTAAACCTTCTACATCCATCGTATAACCACCACGTACGTGGTTAGTTATTCTACCTAGAACGGTTTCATTGCTTTCAAAAGCTTTTTCAATTCTGTCCCAAAGCTCGATTTTCTTAGCTTTGTCACGTGATAATCTAGTTTCACCACAGCTATTATCTAGTGCTTCAAGTACAACATTTATCTTGTCTCCTGGAGCAACTTCTATTTCACCACAGCTATTTTTTAGTGAAGAAACAGGTATGAATGACTCTGACTTAAGACCAGCATCAATCATAGCATATTCTTTATCAATGCTTACAACCGTTGCTTCTATGATTTTACCGACTCTCATCTCTGTTTGTTTCAGAGATTGTTCAAATAGTTCTTTGAAATTTTCTGACATTTTATTATTTCCATTCCAGTGTGGTTAGTTAAACATAGTTTGCTTGTGTCCCACTGGAAGTACAAAAAAACACGTAGCAAACAATTTTGTTAATGTATAATATTATATAAGAGAATCTAATACTTCAAGTTAAAAAGTATTTTCAGGTGTCAAAACAGTTACAAGAGCATATTTTTTTTATGCAACAAGCTTATGAGCAAGCTTTAATAGCATATAATTTGGGAGAGGTCCCTATAGGAGCTATTTTAGTCAAAGAGGGGCAAATTCTTGCTAAGAGTTATAATAGAACTATAGTAGATATTAACCCGACTGCCCATGCAGAAATATTAACTATTCAAATGGCAGCTAACTTATTAACAAATCATCGATTAGTCAATACAAAATTGTATGTAACCCTTGAGCCATGTATAATGTGTTTGGGCGCTTTAGTCCAAGCTAGAGTGACAGAAGTAATATATGCATGTAAAGATAAACGGGTCGGAGCTTTTTCTCAAGAAAAGTACCACCTTAACAAGAACTTAAACCATAATCTAAAAGTAACAGAAGGCGTGATGGCAGATAAGTGCGGCAGCCTTCTAAAAGAATTTTTTTTGGGAAAAAGATGAAAAAAGAAAAAATAGTGGTTTTGTACGGTGGAGATTCGCCTGAAAGGGAAGTTTCATTAAAGTCTGGTAAAGCTGTACTAGAATCTTTGCAAAAACAGGGCTATGATGCTGTGGGATTGGATGCTAGCTCAAAAGAACTTGTAAAAGGATTACTTAAGTTAAATCCTGATAAGTGCTTTGTCGCGTTACATGGTGAAGATGGAGAAAATGGTAAAGTATCAGCATTATTGGAAATGTTGAAGATAAAACATACTTCTTCTGATATGAAGTCTAGTGTAATAACTATGGATAAGATGCTTTCTAAAGAAATATGGATGCATCACAAAATGCCTACTCCTATGGCTAAGATTCTTACAGCTAGGCTGATTAACGAAGATGAAATTAGTTTTCCAGTTGCTGTTAAGCCATGTAGTGGTGGTTCAAGTATCGCTACATTTAAGGTTAATTCAGTTTCAGAGTTAAAAGCAGCTTATAGTGAAGCTTCTAAATATGGTGATGTAATGGTTGAGCAGTGGATAACTGGCAAGGAGATAACAGTAGCTATTGTTAATAATGAAGTGTATTCGTCTGTGTGGATTGAGCCATTAAATGATTTTTATGATTATGAGTCAAAATATAGCGGTAAATCAATTTATCATAGTCCTAGTGGGCTGTGTAAACAAAAAGAACTTGAGGCAAGGCAGCTAGCAAAAAAAGCTTATGATATTTTGGAATGTAAGGGGCATGCTAGGGTTGACCTTATATATGACCAAGATACGTTTTACCTAATGGAAATTAACTCCTCTCCAGGTATGACAGAACATAGTTTATCTCCAAAATCTGCAGCAGCAGAAGGTATTGATTTTGATAATTTTGTAAAAATAATTATAGAACAAGCACGGTGATGAAAGCTTTTAGACGATTGATAATACCTTTGTCAATACTTGTTACGTTATTTGGGATAGTAGTTTATTTAATGCTACAAACAGACAGAAGTATTTCAAAGGTAGATGTCGTTTCTAATGATGGTTTAGTATACGTTTCTAGGCAGGAATTAATAAACAAGATAACAAATTTGAATAACAAGCAATGGTTTGACCTTAATATTGAAGATATAGAGAAACACTTGTATAGAATACAGGGTGTAGATTATATTTTGGTCAAAAAAGTGTGGCCTTCAACATTAGTTATATATTTATATAATAGAAAACCTATAGCCTACTGGGGTAACAATAAGATTTTGCTTGATAATATGGATATCGTCAAACCTGCCATATTTAATTATGATCAAGAGCTTCCGTATATACAAAGTAATGATGAAAATAATAGACACTATATTTATGAAACTTATCAAAAGTTAAATGATATTGCAAAAACAAATTCTTCAGAGATTATTGAAATTTTTTACCAAGGTAACCAGTTTAAATTACAACTTTTAAATGATCAGGTTGTAATCCTTGGATCAAGGAACCTTAATCTTCGTCTAAAGGAGTATTTTAGGAACTACAAAAGAGTTAAAGATTATGAATCTGTAGAATATTTTGATATGCGATATGCCAATGGTTTTGCCATAAAGTATAAATAAAAATAAAATTCCCATTTTGTTGGTTTTCTATAATAAATAAGCTTATAATGTAGTCTAGGTACGCATTAAAAAACTAGAAATACAAATCTATTTTAATAACTAAGGTAAGTATAATGGGCTTCGGAAGTAGTAATTTTTGTGCAGTTGATTTAGGTTCTCACAAGATCACAGTAGCTATAGGTCAGATGGTTGAAAATGATACTATTAAAATACTAGGGGTCAGCCAAAAAAAATCAAAGGGTATAAAACAAGGCTCAGTAATAAACCTTGAAATGGCTATGGAAACTCTTAGCGAAGCTTTAGATGAAGCAAAAAGCATAGCTGGTGTTGATACTAAAGATATCACCTTGGGTCTGAGTGCGCCTAGTATCAAGGGCTTTAACTCTTATGGTTTGGCAGCAGTAGAAAATGGAGAGGTTGCTATGGAAGATTTAGCCATGGCAATTAAGACTGCTAAGGCTGTGCCTATGTCAGCAGATACAGAAATGCTTCATGTTTTGCAAAGGGATTACGTAGTAGACGGCCAGTCAGGGGTCACAGAACCAATCGGCATGTTTGCTGTAAGGTTAGAATCAAATGTACATATAGTAGTTATCTCATCTCGTTTATTACAAAATGTTAGAAAATGTATTTCAAACTGTGGTTATAAGATAAACAATATAGTTGTAGAGCAGCTGGCTTCAAGTGAGGCTATTCTTACAGATAGTGAAAAAGAAATGGGTGTTTGTTTAGTAAACATGGGCGCTGATACAACAAGTTTTTCAGTTTTTTCAGACAACGGTATTTGCTACACATCAACTATTCCTGCTGGTGGGAATAATATTTCATCCGATGTATCAAAAGTTTTTAAACTTCCAATAGAAGCAGCAGAAAGTTTAAAACTACAATACGGATATGCAGCAAGTAAGTATTTAAAAAATCCAGATGAGAAGATAGATATTCCAAACTCTTTGGGAAATGCTAAAAAAAGAATATCTTTACAAGATTTATCATTAGTTATAGAAGCCCGGGTAGAAGAAATATTTAGATCTTTGTATGATGAATTAGAGGTTAATGGTTTGCTTGAACTTATGCCATCAGGGATAGTTTTCACAGGTGGTGGCGCTAAACTAAAAGGGTTGGCTAGGCTTGCTTTAGATATGTTTAAGTTACCTGCTGCAAGAGTTGGGGGGCCTATAGAGGTTTCTGGAGCAAATGAAGTTGTCCATAACCCGTCATATGCTACAGTTGTAGGTTTGCTTAAATACGCTAGTGAGCATGACCACTATAAATTAGTTGAGTCAAAAGTAGAAGAAGATACAACAAAAGAAAATAAGCCTAAGAAAAAAATTGTTTCTTCAGTAAAGGGGTGGTTTTCTAATAATTTTTAAGATAGTGATATAGGTAAATATATAAATAAAGGAGTGTAAATATGTTTGACTTTAACGATTCAATGATTTCAAATGCTGTAATTAAAGTAATCGGCGTTGGTGGCGGTGGCGGTAACGCTGTTCAGCATATGTGTGATGAGGTTACAGATGTTGAATTTTTTGCTTTAAACACTGATGGTCAAGCTTTATCAAAGTCAAAAGTTCAAAATGTACTACAAATAGGTACAAATTTGACGAAGGGACTGGGAGCTGGTGCAAATCCAGAAATCGGTAAGAGAGCAGCTACAGAAGATAGAGCTAAGATAGAGCAACTATTAGAAGGTGCTGATATGGTTTTTATCACTGCTGGTATGGGTGGTGGTACAGGTACAGGTGGGGCCCCAGTTGTTGCAGAGGTTGCAAAAGATATGGGTGTACTTACAGTTGCTGTAGTTACTAAGCCTTTCCCGTTTGAAGGACCTAGAAGAATGAAAGCAGCTGAGTTAGGAATTGAAGAATTAACTAAACATGTTGATTCAATAATCACCGTCCCAAATGAAAAGCTACTTAGTGTTTTAGGAAAAGAAGCTAGTTTGATAGATGCTTTTAATGCGGCTAATGATGTTTTAGGAAATGCTGTTAAAGGAGTTTCTGAGTTAATAACTAGACCAGGTTTGATAAACGTTGACTTTGCTGATGTTAGGGCTGTTATGACTAATATGGGTCTAGCTATGATGGGTATGGGTGAGGCATCTGGTGAAAATAGAGCAAGAGAGGCAGCAGAAGCTGCGATTTCAAGCCCTCTTTTAGAAGATATTAATCTAGATGGTGCTAAAGGTGTAATAGTGAATATTACAGCCGGTATGGATATGTCTATAGGGGAGTTTGAGGAAGTTGGAGAGGTTATTAGATCTTTCATTTCTGATGATGCTATTGTTATAGCAGGTACAGTTATTGATCCTGATATAACTGATTCTATGAAAGTGACAGTTGTTGTTACTGGTATAGAAAAAGTATCTATGAAGAAAGGTTTTGGATTAGAAAAAGGTGCTCACCACTCTCAAAGAGAAATTTCTTCTGAAAGAGCAGCACCAGCTGCTTCTTTCCTAAGAAGGGAAGCAGAAGTTGCTACTACTAGTATCACTCCTGGTTCTGGATCTGATGATGCTAATAAGTCAGATATACCTAGTTTTCTAAGAAGAAAGTAGCCACAAGATTAGTTAAATAAAGCTATAAAGAGAAGTTGCTTATGAAACAAAAAACCTTAGCAAGTGAGTTTTCTGTATCAGGAATAGGCTTGCATTCTGGAGTTAACGTTTCTATGATAGTTAAACCTGCGACTGTTGATACTGGTATAATTTTTCGTAGAGCTGACTTACAGCCAGTCGTAGATATTAAGGTTACTCCATTTAATATCAAAGAAGCTATTATGTGTACTCTTTTAACTAAAGATGGTGATCAAAGTATATCTATCTCTACAATTGAGCATTTGATGTCTGCTTTTGCGATGTTTGAAATAGATAACGCTTTGATAGAGGTCAATGCTCCAGAGTTACCAGTTATGGACGGTAGTTCTCATGATTTTGTTAATTTATTAAAGCAAGTCGGTGTAGTTGAGCAAAATACAGCTAGAAAAGGTATCAAAATTTTAAAGCCAGTAAGAGTCGAGGATGAGGATAAATTCGCAGAGGTATTACCAAGCGATAGTCTTAAGTATGAGTTTAAGATTAAATGGGACCATCCTGTAATTGCAGCAACTAGTGATCATGTAGTTTTTGAATATAACCTTGATGAATATATTAAAATGATTTCAAGAGCTAGAACTTTTGGTTTTTATGAACAGCTTGCTTATTTACACCAAAACAACCTTGCAAAAGGTGCTTCTTTAGATAATGCGGTTGGTATTACAAATGAAGGTGTTTTGAATGAAGGTGGTTTACGATACGCAGATGAATTTGTAAGACATAAGCTACTGGATGCAATTGGTGATTTTTATGTTGGAGGTTATATACTAGGGCATTTTAATTGCTATAAGTCTGGGCATACTCTTAATAATAAACTTTTACATGCTATATTTGCTGATAAAGATGCATGGGAATATTTTTAACAAAGTTCGGAACATATAATTTTAGTTTGCAACAGCCCCTTAATCGGTCAAAATTATATTTTCATCTTTTATATTGATTTGTAACTTTTCTTTTATAAGTTTTACATTTTGGTTACTATGAATTTTTTCTATAGCATTATCTTTTTTTATCTCAGCTGGTGATTTCTGACTTGTTACAATATTACTATTAGGTATATTTTTAATATTTAGTTCAAAGCTGGAGTTGTTCAAGTGCTTACTAATATTTGCTTGTAGTTTCGCTATACTTTGAGGATCAAGTTCTAAGATTTTTTTAGCATCTTCATTAAGTTGGATATCATAAGAATCTCCATTAATTTTTAGTAAGTTGCTGTTGAAAGCCAGTGTTTTTGTAAAACCTTTAAGGTACATTTTATTTAATAATTCAAACCATAGCTTATCAAGAGAGTCTTTAGTATATTCTTTATTAATAGGTTTTGGGTCACTACTTTTAAAGACAGGGTTTGAAAGTTGTTGCTTTAATTCAGAGAAGTTTTTTTTAGTAGTATTTGTAGTTGTTTCTGAATAGTCAAAGCTAGAATTATTTAAGTTTTTTTTTTGAAACGCTATTAATCTAAGTATAGCCATGGTTACACCAGTTTCAAAGCTAGGCGCTAGAGAAATATCTTTTTTTGCAGAAATTGTTAGTTGATATAAAAAATGAGCTTGCTCAGTAGATATTTTATTAAGTACTCTATTAATTATATCTGTACTAATATTATTGGTTGCATCAAGGCTTTTCGTTAGACTATATACACAGCAGCTAAACCAGATTTCAGCTATTTTATCTAGTATAGTTTCAGCATTATTCTCAGAAAGAGAAAGGTTTTTAATAGCAGGTAATATAGCATTTGGACTGTCGTCTATGATAGCGTTTATTATATTATATATTTCTTCATTATCGACAATACCAAGCATTTGCTTTACTTTGAATTGTTCTATCTTACCGTTACAAAAGCTAATTGCTTGATCAAGTAGACTTAAAGCATCTCTAAGGCTGCCTTTAGCATGGTATGCTATGTAGTCTAAAGATTGCTCATCTGAGCAGATATTTTCTTTAGATAAAACCTCTTTAAGCTGGGATTTGATATCTAGCTGAGATATGTGTTTAAGATGTAATTGTATACATCTAGAAAGTATGGTTACTGGTATTTTATGATAATCAGTTGTTGCTAAGATAAATTTTACATATTCAGGAGGCTCTTCGAGAGTTTTTAATAGAGCGTTAAAACTTTGTTTAGACAACATATGGATCTCATCGATTAAATATACTTTGTATCTACCTTGTGAAGGTATATACTGAATATTATCTAAAATCTCTTTTGTTTCCTCTACCCCAGTACGTGAGGCAGCGTCAATTTCGATTAAATCGATAAAGCTATTATTATTTATCGCTAAGCAGTTTTCACAATCATTACATGGTTCAGCTGTTACACCTGTTTTGCAGTTTAGGCATTTGGCAAGTAGCCTACCAAGAGTAGTCTTACCAACTCCCCTGGTGCCTGTAAACAGGTAGGCATGATGCACTTTTTGAGTTTTAAGAGCATGTATTAAGCTATTAAGAGCATGCTGTTGTCCAGCTACTTCTGAAAAAGATTTGGGCCTATATTTGCGTGCTAGTGCTTGATATGACATTTATATAATTTAGTAAGAAAGTTCTAATAAAATGATATCAAAATCCAAGCAAAAGAATAAGGCCTTAAAGTATCAAATTGATAACTTTAAGTGTATTAAATAAGATAAACATATCTAAATTTTTCTACAAAATTTACGCTATGCAGCAAAGCTTGGTAAGCTTGTTTTAATGATTATTTTGTTATAGGTATTAATAGTCGAAGTAATCATCTTTACTTTTTCTCATGATAGGGGCACAGTCACTTTTAAATGTTGCACTTATTGGTTTATTAAAAATAGCAAAATCATCTTTTGGCTTCCCGTATTGATACCTATAGCTATAGTCTGCATTTCTAGGGTTTTGTTTATTTTGTCTATTAACGTATTCTGGAAATGATAGAGGTCTAGTAGTACTATTTACACCTGGTTTAATTGGTTGAACTTGTGGTGAGTATAGCTGAGCTAATCTAGGGTTTTTACTTAGAAACTCGACGAGTTGCTCATTAGAGAAACTAATAAACGTAAGTGTTGATCCGAATCTACTATATTCGTTATCTTTTCCTTTTTTGAATCTGTTAGTATCTATTGTAGGCATGCGTTGAAGATCATCGTGTTCGTCATAAAGATTGAAACCTTTTCCAGTTTGAGCATCTATGAACCAAGTACGGCATCCATCGTAAAATGCTGCGTACCAGTGAGTTCCTTCCGCGATGGAAACAATCACACAATTAGTTTCATATTTTATACAATGTAAATATACAGCATAGTCTGCTTGTAGTCGATGATACCCCAGAATTTTACGATAACCTTCTCCTTGGTCCATTTTATATTTATTAATAGGCCCATCTTTTTCTAGTTGTAATTCTGATGTAGCGCCACTGTAAAGACCATTATATATAAATGTGCTAATTGGCATAAATTCATTATCATTATCCATAAATGACCTATTTAGTTTAAATCCTGATAAAAACATGTATACATTGAAAGCACAATTGGAGCAATGACCATCATAAGCCTTATTAGCCCATCCGTATAGTGGATTTATGGTTTTTAAAAATAGATTAGCTAAAGATCTATCTTGGTCTACATTGTTGGGGCTTTCCAAACGAATAGAATTTAATATAAATTGGAATTTGCTGTGATAGAGCATAAATTTCTTTCTCCAGAAGCCTTGTGTTCTATAAGAAAGTATATAAACGCGAAAGGCATATGGGTTTTTGATAACAGTAATAAAATCAGAAACACATCTGGAAATCTCTTCCAACTAATTTCAAAAAAGAGGTTAATTAATGAGCAAATGCACTATAATACTAGCAAAATATCCTACTGCAATGACCCATGTCCATTTAAGATGACCAATAAAGGTATATTTGCCTTTTGATTTGCCCATAACAGCTACACCAGCAGCTGAGCCTATTGATAATAAACTACCTCCAACTCCAGCTGTAAGAGTAACTAGTAACCATTGGGTATGCTCCATAGTTGGGTGCATGCTTAATACCGCAAACATAACAGGTATATTATCAACAATAGCAGAAAGTATCCCAATTATTGTATTTGCTTGAGTATGTGCTGAGAATAAGTTTGGAGCGATCGATTGCATGTCTTTGTATATATACTGAGAGGCAACACCTAAGTATCCAAGTGCAGCTAAACCTTGTACAGAAATTAGTATTCCATAGAAAAAAAGTAAAGTATCCCATTCAGCTTCTTTTATTTTGTCGAAAATATCAAAAGCTTGAGGAGGCATTTTGTGACCTTGTCTAATTTCTCTATTTATTTTCAACCCATAGAAATAGTTATATATCATGACGTATCCAAGTCCGGTCATCATACCAAGAGATGGAGGTAAGTGTAAAACATGCTCAAAAGAAACAGCTGTTATAATCGTTAAAATGAATAATATGATAACTGGTACAGCGCCTCTTTTTAGTTGTACTTTCTCTTCTATAATAGATTTAACCTGCATCTTTGGTAAAAAGAAACTCATAATAACAGCAGGAATTAAAAAGTTAACTAATGAAGGAATAAAAATAGCAAAAAATCCATTGAAACTAACAGCACCAGTTTGCCACACCATAAGTGTAGTGATATCTCCAAAAGGTGAGAATGCACCACCGGCATTAGCTGCTACTACGATATTGACACAGGCCATAGTTATAAATTTTTTATTGTCCTTACCTATAGAGATTACTACGGTACTCATTACTAAAGCTGTGGTTAAGTTATCAGCCACTGCAGATAAAAAGAATGCAATTATTCCTGTAAGCCAAAATATTGCTAAATATCCAAAACCTGACCTTAGAAGAGTGCTTTTGAGTTTCTCAAATATATTTCTATCTTCCATTAAGTTTATATAAGCCATAGCAACCAACAAGAACAAAAGCAGTTCACCATATTCAGTCATTATATGGTCAAAATTACTTTGAACGATATTGTTAGCTCCAAAAGATTCGCCTACAATAGCAACAAGTATCCAGATAACACCAGCTGCAAGTATAACTGGTTTGGATTTATTAAGCTTTGTATAGTCTTCTGTCATTACGAATAGATAAGCTAAAACAAAAACCACAATAGCGGCTATAGCTAGTGGTTGGTTTATAGCATTTACGCTAATGGCTTTTAAAGATGATCCATCACTTGCAAAACTAAGTAAGGGCAGAAGAAGGATTGCTATTATTAGGTTGAATTTTTTTAACATTTTAAATTAATGTTTACTGTGTTTTGAAGCTATTATAACATTAATAAAAAGTGATTAGCTAGTTTAAGTACCTTCTAAACTAAAGTTATTCTGGTATAATCCGTTACTTGATAAATGAAAAAAAAGGGGCTCTACTATGTGGAACTATTCTCCGCTTAAAACTATTCTTATTTTAGGACCTATGGTCTTTGCTTTTGCATTAGCTATGGATGTTTACATGCCTGTTCTACCTGCTATGAAAGAGTCTCTACAAACAACTCAGTCAATGGTACAAATAACATTGTCGTTATTTTTAGTAGTAACAGGAGTGGGTCAGCTTTTTCTTGGACCGTTATCGGATCAGTTTGGTAGATTTAGAATTATACTACTATCATCATTGTTATTTCTGTTAGGTTCAGCTTTATGTGCACTATCAGATACTATAGGCCTATTAATTTTTTCAAGGGTCGTTCAAGCTTTAGGGTGTTGTGGTTTATCTGTAGTCGCTTTCGCTATAGTAAGAGATGCTTTTTCTGGTAAAACTAGCTCAATGATATATAGTTTTATAAATGCGATAATATCCATTTCACCTATTGTAGGCCCTCTTATTGGTGTAGAGTTAGCTATATATTTTGAGTGGCAAGCAGCATTTGTTTTACTGACGTTTTTAGCATTTTTAACTTTTTTAATAATAGTTTTTTTTGTTAAGGAGAGCTTGCCAATAGAAAGACGTAAAAAAATGTCTTTAAATGTTTTTGCAAGATATTTGCAGGTTTCAAAATCATTACAATTTTGGGCTTATTCTCTGACAGCAGTCTCAGGTATGTCAGCATTTTTTGTATTATTTTCAATGACACCATATATCATTACTTATTTAGGGTACCCTTTATCTAAGATATATGTGATGTTTGGTTTAGCTGGTGTTGCTTATCTTGTAGGTTCATTATTTGCTGGTGTTGTGGTAAATAAAATAGGAGTTTATAAAACAGCTATTTTAGGAGTCAGTTGTGTATTTACAGCTGGCGTCTTATCTTTGGCAATATATCTTATTTATGGTTTATCTTTATGGGGGTTTTTTGTTCCTTGTTTCTTTGCTACTTTTGGCTCAGCTTTTACCTCAGGAACGGGAGCTAGTGGTAGTTTAGAGCCATTTTATGAAATTGTAGGAGTAGCAGCTGCGTTGTTTGGTACTATGGAGTTTGCTATTAGTGGATTGATAGGAAGTGTTGCGATGATATTTCCAGCAACTAGTTCTCTTCCTATTGCTATAACCATGATTATTACATCTGTTATTACAATAGTACTACTAACTTGCATCCATAAGAAAAGGTCTATATTATGAGAAAAATTAAATGTTTATCGATATACTTCTTATTATTTATTTATGCGTGTTTAGAATGTTATAGTTATGCTTTAGATGTAGAAAAAGATGCACAAAGTATCTTTGTGGATAATAAAAAAGAAGAAATAATTTTAACGTTTTACTCATTATCGGATAAGAGTCTTAGTTTTATTAAGTTAATTTACCAAGGTAAAGAATATACCTTACCTCAAGTAGTGTCGGCCGATGGTGCTAGGTTTGGTGACGGTAGAGATATAGCTATTTGGTTAAAAGGGGATCGTCTATATTTGGATAAAAATACCCAGACCTTCCAAAGAAAAGAGTTTTTCTTGGATACGAGTAAGTAGAATTATATTGGGTATACAAATTTCTTTGATTTAAATAGAAGCATAAATAAAAGGGATGGACGTTTTTAAAAGTTTTTGTTGTTCTTATACTCCAAGAAGTCCATATCAAAGAATAGCTTTTTTATTAAAATATAGCTAATTCTATGCTTATTATTTATGTTACAATTTTATAATGATGAATTTTATGAAGCTTCTAAATTTAATGCAAACAGAACTAATTTACATTAAAAATAATGGGGATGATTTTACCCTAATTGGTGAACTTCCTGGCTCTAAAGATGTGTTTTACAGTTATACATTATCTGTAAATGAGATAGGTAAGTTAGAAATTGTAAAATCTGAGAAATATATTTTCTTTTTAGATTTATCTGATCTAGATTTGGATACAATTCATAAATTTGTTTTTAAATTTAAAAACATGTGTTTAGCAAACATAAACTTTTGTATTATCTATGAAGTTGGTGTTGGTGAATTAGGTGAGATAAAAGAAAAATATGACCTAATAGATAAACTACAAAATTTAATTCCTGAATTGGATATTTATATGACATTAAGGTTTTCATTTAAGAAAACTTCTTCTTATGTATCACCAGAGCTGTTATGTTTATGGAATAAAGCTTTTAAATTTGTAAAAGATGGTAATCTAGAAATAAATAGACCGTCTAATTCTCTTAAGTCAAGTGATAGGGGAAATAAATTTAATAAGCCATTAGATATTTCTAGTGTAGAGTCTATTGGTAGCTTTGAAGTTTCGAACTTTGAAGTTTCAGCATCAGAAGTTTATTCCTTGTCAAGTTATCCTTTTTTCTCTTCATCTGATTTTAGTAGTAAAAAAACACCATTTAAGTCAGATAAAACTTCTTTAATTAAATCTATTAATTGGAGTCTTAAGAAATATGTACATGCTTCGCCAGCTGCTCGCGCTTATGTGAGATATATGACTAAAATGTATGAAAGGAGCCTTCGATAATAAAGTTCAATTGAATGTACTACTAACTGTAGTCATAGTCGATTTAGAAATTTATTATGAAAGCAAGACTGATTATAATTATTATAACGCAGCGATACATATGTTCTAAGGGTAGGCGTTAGCTAGGGTATTTGTTTTATTATAGAGATAAATTTTAACCTGTTCTTTATATAGGTCGTGAAAGTCGTTATTAATAGCAGTATTACCCTTTATGTTTTTAAATATAGCTTTTAAATCAGAAAACTCTAGTAAATCATTATACTCATTTATAGTATTTGGACCGATCATTTTTTTTATTTCTGGGAAAGTGTTTTTGTTAAAAGAATCCAATATATATTTAGCACTCTTAGTTTGTTTCAAGGAGGTCTTCTTTGATATTATACTTATATTGTTTGTCTCTCCTCTAGGTATTAATGCAATAGCAATAGTGAGTTTTAGTATATAAATTAAACCCGGGATACCTATATCTACACCTTTTTCTAGCTTGGTGTTGCAAAAATCTATAATCTTTTGAAAAGCTATATTCTTCCGGTCTGACCTGCCTATGAATGAATAGGCATTAGAAGTAGCATCCTTGGTATTCTTGATGAGAAAGTATACCTGTCTCATTACTTCCATGTTTTTGCGATAATTGCGGAATCTTCTTTGAATGAGGCTTATTTGACCCTCTGTATTTGCTAAATTTTGGAGCCAAGGGTCGTTGTGTTTTCTTTTTACAAACAGCACATCAGCAACTTTTCTGTTGCCTCCAAAGTTGGTTTCAAGACTACTTACACGGTTAGCATATAATAATTGTGAAGATCCTCCACCATCTAAATTTATTGCTTGGCTAGATCCTAGGGCTTTCATTAAAATAGCACATTCTGCCAGATTTAAACCTTTAATTTGACCGGCTCTTCCAAGAATGGTGACAAAGAAGTAGTAATGATCGTTAAATCCAAAACATGATCTAGGGTTGGGTTGGTCAGCATGATGTAAGAATCCAGGAGCATTTTTTCTACTTGGGTCATCCCATCTAAAAATAGGTAAATTCATAGTTGCCTGTGTAAAAACAATGTTATCATCTTTTATTAAAATGGGCGCGCTTGTTAAATAACTATCAAATTGACTAAGAAAATTATCAGGATCTAGTATGGATTTATATTCAAATATATCATATCCATTATTTGAAGCAGTTATTAAACCATAGTAGTTTGTATATTTTTTATTTACATTATGGCAGTAGGTGGGACTTGGGTTTACGAAATTAATATGTGGAGCATTTGATTTGGTGTATCCAATAGGTTGGTTTTCCCCGTAATTGGGCAAGCCATCGTTATTAATTGCGGGACTGTCAAAAAAACCTCCATTTATTAATATAACACTTTTTCTATCGTTCTGACTTTGTTGTTCTTCATTTATAAATGCGGCCGTATTAAAGTCATAATTAGCATCTTTAGATGTTCCTACATGACAGGTAATCTCATTCTTTTTGGTTCTAATGGCGGTAAAGCAAACATCCATATTTTTCTGGCTTCCCAGTTGAGAGGCTGATATGTTTATTTGTAACTCTTCAATACCTTGCGATTTAAATCTCCACTTACCCTTAAAATAATCCTTCATTATATTTAGTTCCATAATTACCCCATGTTTTTATCATTTACTTTTCTATTCTGCTATTTTTGATAAGGATACGGCTTTTTATTGACATCTTCTACAAAATTTTGATAGGATTTATATTAAATTATAACACAACGTTATATGCAATTGTGATCTATGGCTAGTTATAAATAAACCTCAGTGAGATGTGGTTTAATAAAGTTGTAGAGATTTAGAAAATTAACGATTTAACATTTAATTGCAAAGGCTAGTTAGAAACATATAATTTTAGTTTGCAACAGTCTCATGCATAGATTAAATAGAAGTTCTGATTATAAATTTTTAATCATTAGGGCAAATTTCATATCTTCGGGTGATACATTATCAAATTTTATTTTAGCCTGATAACCACTACCTTTTGCTTCTTCCATGTGGTTACCATCTTTATCAAGCATGTTATCTAATACCATTTGTCTGCTTCCTGATGGTAGCATTAGCTCAATACTATCACCTATTTGAATTTTGTTACGGACATTAATATCGGCATAACCAGTATGCTCATCAAAATGTGTAATTTCACCAACGAATTGCTGAGTAGAGCTGCGAGAGTCTGAATTATCATATTTTTGGTATTCATCATGCACATGGCGGCGATAAAAACCTTCTGTATATCCTCGATGTGCCAACCCTTCTAGTTTGTCCATTAAAGTCATATCGAAAGGTTTTCCTGCT
Organism: Allofrancisella heilbronnii; assembly: GCF_000710735.2. Lineage (NCBI taxonomy): Bacteria > Pseudomonadati > Pseudomonadota > Gammaproteobacteria > Thiotrichales > Francisellaceae > Allofrancisella > Allofrancisella heilbronnii. The sequence goes on from NZ_CP144673.1 coordinate 116,269, forward strand.
AGAGCGTCTTTGATAGCTTGATCATATAACTGAGCAGTTCTAGCAGCATAAAAGAAAGATTTAGTTCGACCTTCTATTTTAAAACAATCAACCCCCATTTTTGTTAGGTATTCTACATGCTGGATAGCTCGTAAGTCTTTTGAGTTCATTATATACGTGCCATGTTCATCTTCAAACATGGGATTAAATTGTCCAGGTTCTTTATCATTTTCTATTAAAACAACTTTTTCTGATGGTTGCCCAATTCCTAGGGTTGGGTTGATTGTTGTGGGTACAATATCCCCCCACTCATTTTGCTTAGCTTCAGCAACCTTATAATTATTTCTACAAGCGTTATTACAAACTCCTTGGTTAGGGTCTCTATGGCTGTAGTAGCTGATAGTAGACATCTGCCAGAGTATGCCATACAAAGTGATCCATGCACGAAAGTTTCTATTTCCATACCTGGACAGTTTTCTTTGATTTCAGCAATTTCTTTTAATGATAATTCTCTAGAAAGTACAACTCTCTTTATACCAAATTTCTGCCAGAATCTTACAGTTTCATAATTTACGGCATTTGCTTGTACTGATAGATGTATTTCTTGGTCAGGAAAATGTTCTCTAATTAGCATAATCATGCCTGGATCAGACATTATCATAGCATCAGGTTTGAGTGCTATGACAGGAGTTATATCTTTTATATATGTTTTAATTTTTGCGTTATGAGGAGCTATATTGTTTGCTAGCATGATTTTCTTACCTATAGCATGCGCTTCATTTATAGCTGTTTCAAGAATCTCCAATTTTGAAAATTCATTATTACGAGCTCTTAAACTATATCTTGGTTGTCCGATATAAACAGCATCTGCTCCATATGCAAAAGCATAACGCATTGCTTTAAGTGTCCCAGCAGGGGAAAGTAATTCTGGTCTTTTCATATGATACCTTATTAATTAAAGAGTGGTCTTTAAAGAAGATCTAAGTAACATCTTAGATTTTTATTTTATTGTTTATTTTGTTGATGTGAATTTTAACTTTTCTTGGGCTATTTTCCAATTCTAAAATTTTAGTATAGTTTTCTTTAGTAGGCTATTGTGATATTATCTCAAGACTAAACTAGTTAAAAATTTATTTCTTAAACTATAGGGTCTTATAATGAACTTTGAATTTGCTAGAGAAAATATGATCAAACAGCAAGTTTTGCCTGAGGGGATCCCTATTGGCGCTCTTGTTGATGCTATGGCAAATATTTCTCGTGAGAAATTTCTACCACAAGAATACCAAAGTTTAGCATATTGTGATACTGGTTTTGTAATTAATGGTAGAGAAGTAAGAAGCCTTATGCTAACAGCAAAGCTGATAAATGCTCTTGATGTTGAGCATGGTGATAATGTTTTGCAGCTTGGGTTAGACTGTGGCTATACAACGGCTATTTTAGCGAAAATTAGTCAGCATGTAGATGTTTTAGACTATGATGAGAAGGTGATGGGCTCTGTTAAAAGGTGTCTTGTAACTCAACACATCCAAAATATTGATTTTAATACGTTAGAGCAACTACAATCTATTATTGATAGTCAAAAAAAGTATAGTTGTATATATAGTTTGAATCCAGTAAAAGCAGATGAGATTGATGAGTCACTATTGGGTTTGCTAAAAATATCAGGAAGGTTCGTGTTTGTAGTCCGAGAGGATGTCTGTGATAAAGCCTATTTGGCAATTAGGGTGGATAATGAAGTATATGAGAAAAGCTTTCTTTTCGATATATATAATAAATAAGAGTTAATATGCAAAAGAGTTTATTATGTTTAGCATGTTTTCTTAGTGCTAATTTGATTTTTGCAGCAGATATAATGTCAGAAGATGCTGAGTCGAAATATAATTCTGCTGGTAGACCTATAGGTACGGATATTTTTGAAAACCCATATAGTGTCGCTAAACAGTATGCTAAAGCTGATCAAATTAAGCAAGATAATCGATTTTATGATCTTAAAAAAGCTGATGAAGTTGCTATGGTTAGTTCTACTAAGGAACAATTTTATAGTTTAATAGATATTTATAATTTAGCAGCTGAACATAATGCTGAGTACCTAGCAGCTAGATCAACTTTTGCTTCTAATATAGAGACAGTCCCTAAAGCTCTTGGTGGGTTACTCCCAAAGATAGACTTTCAATATAACCTCAGAAGAGATATTTATGATGAGTTTGGAGGCCAAGTTGGAGACACTGCAAACAATTTCAACTTCAGTGGTGAGCAGGTGCTTTTTGATTGGAGTAAATGGAAAACTTTCACACAAGCTACTTACTTACAAAAATCATACGCTATGATTTATGCAAAAGCAGAACAAACTCTTATTATAAATACTGTAACGGCATATTTTGAACTTTTAAGAGCCGAACAAGCACTACAGTTTCAGCTTGCAAATGAGGCATGGAACAAAAAATTATATAAAACACAGGAGTATCAATATAAAGCAGGTGCAGTTTCGTACGCGGATTTAAAAACTACAGATGCTCAATACCGCCAAGCAATAGCTGATAGAGTAGACGCTCAAAAAAGTTTAATAGCAGCAAAAGCCACAATGGCAAAACTTATAGGTAGTAGAATAAGCTCTATTTTATATATTTCTAAGTCAACAGAATTTGAGCCTCCTACGCCAAATGATATTAATTACTGGTTAAAGACAGCTGAGCAGTATAATTTGGATATTGCACAAAAAGAATTTGAATACCAAGCCGCACAAGAGGGTGTAGGTATACAGTGGGGTAACTTTTTTCCAAAAGCTAATTTGACTGGTGGAATCCGTATGTCCAGAAATAACCTTTCAGGTAATCCTCAACAAATAGCTCTTATCCCCACAAAATATGATGTAGCAAACATTTCAGGTAACGTTAATTGGAATCTTCTAAAAGGTGGATCTGACTTTGCCCAGCTTAAGCAGGCAAGTTATGATAATCAGGCGGCTAATTATGCTTTACTTCAAACTAAACGAGAAGTTTACGCTGGTACTGTTGAAGCTTTTCAGACTGTGGTTTTGGATTCAGTTAGGATAGAAGCTTTTAAAAAGTCTGTCTACTCTGGTTTAGCTTCTGTTAAAGCTATTTTAGAAGGCTTTGAGGCAGGTACACAAACTATAGTTGACTTATTAAACCGCCAGACGATACTTGTACAAGCGCAGCTTTCATTTGCTGATTCTATATTTAATTACGTTGAGCATTACGCCCAATTAAAGCAATTGCAAGGTAGTTTGACATATAAAGATGTGGAGTATATAAATTCACTATTAGGTAAGACTAACATTATTTCACAAATCGCTATTGAGTAAATCTTATCGTATATGCAAAATATCTACGTTTTTATCTTAACGATTAAAGATTTTATAGCTACAGATGTAGCTGAACTTTTAAAGAATAGATTTAGCATTGAAGTTAGTTCTAATCAGAAATTATTTTCTAATTTCCTTAGGTATTGGGTTTTTGGCGAATTTTTTGATATTAGTAACCCCGTTTTTTACGTAGATAATAATAACAAGCCTTTTTTAGAAAATTCTGAAAGTTTAAAGTTTAGTATTAGCCACACTTTAGAAACAGTAGTTATTGCAGTAGCAAGTAATGATATAGGAATAGATGTTGAAAATATAAAAAGAAAAAGAAAATTTCTTAATGTGGCGGAGCGGTATTTTAGTCAAGGTGAATTACAAATATTAAGAAAAAGTAGTAACCTAGATAAAGATTTTTACACCCTTTGGACTTTAAAAGAAGCTCAAGTTAAAAGAAATGGGCTAGGAATAGCTTATGGCTTTGCTGAGGCTAAATTTAGCAGAAATAATAAAAATTGGTGTAGTAATAACTATCCTAATGATTTTTTCTCATTTGAAAAGAATGAGAATATTTTTTCAGTTTGCAGTAAAGATGTAGTAAATAAGGATATAAGCATTTTTAAAATTATGAAAGATTTTAGTTTTCAAGAGTTCACGGTAGCGCGGTTTTAGATTAAGCTAATTAGGATTTTAAAGTTAGCTAGGGTATAGTTACTAGCTTAAAAATAGATTTTTATTGATACAAATATTGGTATAATGATCCAGTTGGTAATTCTTTAGAGAACAGAGAAATCTTATGTGTGGAATAATAGGGGTTGCTGGTCCTAGTCAGGTTAGTTATTTATTGTTTGATGGTTTAAGCCTTTTGCAACATAGGGGTCAAGATGCTGCTGGCATTGCAACTATGGACAAAGGGCGTTTTTTTATTCGTAAAAATACAGGATTGGTAAATGAAGTTTTTACTGATGAGAAGCTAGAGAAGTCTAGAGGTAAAATCGGTATAGGTCATGTAAGGTATCCAACAGCTGGAAGTTTAGGAGCAGCAGATAGTCAACCTTTTTATGTTAATAATCCTCATGGAATAGTCTTTGCTCATAATGGTAACTTAACTAATGTTAGAGAGCTTGCTACAGTATTGCACGATATAGAAAGACGTCATCTTAATACGACTTCAGACTCAGAGCTTTTATTAAACTTTTTTGCTTGTGGTATGAATAAGTCGCGGGGTTGTCCAACACCTCAAGCCGTTTTTAAAGCAGTTGAATTTGTTTTTAAACACGCAAAAGGCGGTTATGCTTGTACAGCTATGATAGCTGATTTTGGTTTAATAGCATTTAGAGATCCTTTTGGTATTCGTCCTTTAGTGTTTGGTGTTAAAGAGTATGAGAATGGTGAAAAAGCATATATGGTGGCTAGTGAGAGTGTCTCGCTAGATATTTCTGGTTTTAGAGTTTTACGTGACGTTGAACCTGGTGAGGTTATTGTTATAACAGAAGATAGAAAGGTTCATTCAAAAGTCTGCGCTAAAAAACCTGTTTTAGCACCTTGTTTATTTGAGTATGTATATTTTGCTCGACCAGATAGTATCATGAATGGAGTCAGTGTCTATCAAGCAAGAGTAGACGCTGGAAAAATGTTAAGTAAAAGAATTTTAGAAGCTTGGAAAGGTAGTGATATAGATATTGTAATCCCCGTTCCAGAAACAGGCCGTGCTTCTGCTCAAGAAATAGCCACAGCATTGGGCGTTGAATATAGAGAAGGATTTGTTAAAAACAGATACGTTGGCAGAACTTTTATAATGCCAGAATCAGCTGATAGAAAAAACTATGTCAGAAGAAAACTAAATCCAATCCCAGCAGAATTCAAAGACAAAAATGTCTTACTTGTCGATGATTCTATAGTCCGTGGTACAACGTCTAAGCGTATTATAGAGATGATTAGAGATCTAGGGGCAAAGTCTGTTTATTTGGCTTCTGTGTCACCTGCTGTATGTTACCCAAATGTTTATGGTATAGACATGCCCACCAAATCAGAGCTAATTGCTCATGGTAGATCTTTAGAGGAAATCCGTCAATGGATTGGGGTAGACGGGCTTATATACTTACCTTTATCGGACTTAAAAGAAGTGATTCAAAAACAAAATCCAAGTATAGTTGAGTTTGAAGATAGCGTTTTTTCTGGCAATTATATTACTGGTGACGTTGATGAAAGCTATTTGGATAAGCTTGAAAGTGAAAGAGTTTCTTTAAAAAGAGAGGCACAAAAATATAGAGGATTTGACTAGACGGACCTGTTGCAAATAGTCTATAGAGATATAAATAAAAATTACTAAATAGATGTATGTGTTAAAGACACATTAAGAATATCAACAAGTTTAAATCAGTAGTTTAAAGAGTGACAATAGAGTGAAGTGTCAAAGTATAAAAAGGTATCAAGTATGATTAAGATTTTCGAAGGTTTAAGTGCATTATCCCAATTTAGAAAAGACAAACTTTTGGCAGAAGCTAAGGCTATTTCAAAAAATATAGAATCACTAGAAGCTAAATTTTTACATATTTTGGAGCTAGAAAGCCAGCTAAGTCAAGCTCAAGAGGGAATTATTAGATCACTATTAGATTATAATAAAGAGTATGGTGCTTCAAAACCTTGTGGTACAACATTTATAGTGGCACCAAGAAGTGGAACAATTTCTCCGTGGTCATCTAAAGCTACAGATATAATACATAATACTGGGATTGTGGCTGTAAAAAGAGTTGAGAGAGCAATACTCTATGGTATAGAGGGTAATATTTCCGCACAAGAGTTAAAAGATATTCAAAACCTTTTACATGATCGCATGGTTGAAGAGGTTTTTGCTTGTGAGCAGAATTTGCAGTGTTTATTTAAAACAACAACACCTAAAGAATTAGAATTTATCAATGTCTTAGAAAGTGGCCAGCACGCTATTAAAGACGCTAATAAAAAATTAGGGTTAGCATTAAGTGAGCAAGAAATAAATTACTTAACTTCAGAGTATATCAAACTAAATAGAAACCCTACAGATACGGAACTTTATATGTTTGCTCAAGCTAATTCAGAGCATTGTAGGCATAAAATCTTTAATGCAAGATGGACTATAGATGGCCAAGAGCAAGATAAATCTTTATTTAAAATGATTAAAAATACTACACAAAATGCATCTGAAGGGGTGCTATCAGCTTACAAAGATAACGCAGCTGTGATAGAAGGTGCAACGGCTCAGAGATTTTATACAAATACAGAGACAGGTGTATATAGCTTTAAGCAAGAAGAAGTAGATATCCTGATGAAAGTAGAAACTCATAATCATCCTACAGCTATTGCACCATTTAGTGGTTCGGCAACCGGTGTTGGTGGTGAGATACGTGATGAAGGTGCAACTGGCCTTGGGGCAAAACCAAAAGCAGGTTTAACGGGTTTTTGCGTTTCAAACCTTAATATAGCTAATTTTGAGCAACCTTGGGAAACTACTAAATACGGTAAGCCAGACCATATAGTTACACCTTTGCAAATTATGTTAGAAGCACCCGTTGGAGGTGCTCATTATTCAAATGAATTTGGTCGTCCAAATTTATGTGGTTATTTTCGTACTTATGAGCAGTTAGCAAATACTTCAAGTGGTAAAGAGATGTTTGGTTACCATAAGCCAATTATGATTGCTGGTGGTATGGGCAATATAAAAAGAATGCATGTTGAAAAAGGTGATATCAAATTAGGAGCTAAGCTAATCTGTTTAGGCGGTCCAGCTATGCGTATTGGTTTAGGTGGAGGAGCTGCCTCTTCCGTGGTATCCTCTGGTGCTAATTCTGAGTTAGATTTTGCTTCTGTTCAACGTGATAATGCTGAAATGGAACGTCGTTGCCAAGAGGTGATTGATAAGTGTTGGCAGATGGGTGAAAAAAACCCTATTACGTTTATCCATGATGTCGGTGCTGGTGGTATCTCAAACGCTTTTCCGGAACTTGTAAAAGATGGTAATGTTGGCGGTCACTTTGAGCTGAGAAGAGTTTTAGTGGGTGAAGAAGGATTGTCACCCTTAGAGATTTGGTCAAATGAATCTCAAGAAAGATATGTGTTATCAGTAGATCCACAAAACTTGGAATTTTTTGAAAAATTATGTAAGCGTGAGAGGTGCCCATTTGCTGTTGTTGGTGAAGCTATTTCAGAAAAACATATTACGTTAAATGATGAGCATTTTAATAATAAGCCTGTTGATTTACCAATGGGGCTATTATTTGGTAATACACCACAAATGCATATTGATGTTAAAACTGTAAAAGTTGAGCAAGATGCTTTTGATACAAGTGCTATCAAGCTTGATGATGCGATTGAGCGAGTGCTAAAAGTACCAGCTGTAGCTTCTAAATCTTTTCTTATCACTATAGGTGATAGGAGTATTACAGGTATGGTTGCACGTGATCAGATGGTTGGTCCATGGCAGGTACCGGTTGCAGATTGTGCAGTTACTACAGCAACTGTAGATAGTCAAGCAGGTGAGGCTATGGCAATGGGTGAGAGAACTCCAGTAGCTACGATAAATGCCGCTGCTTCAGGTAGGTTAGCAATTGCCGAAGCTGTAACAAACCTATTAGCAGCTGATATTAAAAAGCTAAGTGATATTAGGTTGTCAGCAAACTGGATGGTTGCTGCAAATCAAGGCGATGAAAACCAAAAATTATATGAGACTGTTAAAGCGGTTGGTATGGAATTTGCTCCAGAGCTTGGCATTGCAATACCAGTTGGTAAAGATTCAATGTCTATGAAAACTAAATGGTCTGACAATGGCAAAGAAAAATCTGTAACATCACCATTATCATTAGTAATTTCAGGTTTTTCACCTGTAGTTAACGCAGGTAAAACTCTTACTCCGGTTTTAGCTGATGACAAAGATACTACTTTGTTACATATCGATTTATCAAATGAAGCTGGTAGGCTAGGTGCTTCATCTCTTGCACAAGCTTATAATCAGGTTGGCAATGTTGCCCCTGATGTAGAGGCAAGTAAGCTAAAGGTATTATTTGAAAACATCACTAAACTAAAAGCTGAAAATAAAGTCTTAGCATATCATGATGTTTCGGATGGTGGCGTATTTGCTACTTTAGCAGAGATGTCTTTTGCTGGACGTAAAGGCTTAGATATCAAGCTACAAACTCAAAAAACGTCTGTCATTTCGGACTCCGATCCGGAATCTCAAATGGTTATGCTTGATAATTCAATACTAACTAAACTTTTTGCTGAAGAGGTTGGCGTTGTAATCCAAGTGGGAAATAGTGATGTAGCACTAGTTGAAGAGTTATTTAAAGATTCTCAAATTCATTTGTGTGCAATAGCTAAGTTAAATTCTAGCGATGAGATAAACATCTTTGCAAATGCTGAAAGAATATACTCAAATACGCGTGTAAACCTACAAAGATGGTGGGCAGAAACTTCTTACAATATCCAGTCACTTCGTGATAACAGTGAGTGTGCAAAGCAGGAATTTGATAGTATTCTAAATACTGATGATAAGGGTATCCATGTCAAGGCTACTTTTGATATTGAAGAGGATCTTACAGCGAAGTTCATCAACGTAGAGAAGCCAAAAGTTGCAATCCTAAGAGAGCAAGGTGTAAATGGTCATGTTGAAATGGCAGCAGCATTTACTACAGCTGGCTTTGAAGCATATGATGTGCATATGTCAGATTTGCATGCTGGGCGTGTAATTTTGGATGATTTCAAGGTGCTAGTAGCTTGTGGTGGGTTTTCATATGGTGACGTTTTAGGTGCTGGTGGTGGTTGGGCTAAAAATATCTTGTTTACAGGAAGGTTGAGAGATGAGTTTAGTAGATTTTTTAGTAGAAATGATACTTTAGCTCTTGGCGTATGCAATGGTTGTCAAATGCTTGCACAACTTAAATCACTAATCAAAGGCGCTGAAAACTGGCCAATATTTGTTAAAAACAAATCTGAACAGTTTGAAGCAAGAACTTCTATGGTCGAAATCCAAGAGTCTGATTCTATTTGGTTTGCTGATATGGCTGGTACAAAATCACCGATTGCTATAGCACACGGAGAGGGTCGACCACTTTTTGAAAATGATTTGCAGCGACAGGCTATGTTAGCCAGTTCACAAGTAGCGCTTAAGTATGTTGATGGACAAGGTAAAGTTACAGAAATGTACCCTTATAATCCAAACGGTGCAATAGATGGCTTAACAGCTGTAACAGCCCTAGATGGTCGTGTGCTTGCGATGATGCCACATCCTGAACGTGTTTATAGAGCAATAACAAACTCATATATTCCAGCAGAGTATGATGAATATTCTGTATGGATGAGAATGTTTAGAAATGCTAGGAAATGGGTTGGGTAGCTTGATGAGGTTTAAAAAAAAGAATTAAATATGTGTCGTACTTAGGTTTAGAATGTGGGGCATCTTATCTTACTCATAATGTCAGATTAAGTCAAAGCTATTACATTTGTAATTCTTTATGGGTAAATAATACAAAAGTTGTCTATACGACAAAAGGTTGAAATAAGTTGATCTATCATTATTGTCGAAATTTAAAGGTTTTTCGCTTATTTTAACCTAAAAATACTCTCAAACCTTTAATTTACAACTCTTTTAATTCCGAACTGAGGTTAATTAAAATATTGGACAGCTTCTATTAATAATTAATCATGTCTATCATATAGACTATATGGTGGTCGTATAGCTTTTGCGTTATATTATCTATTATGTTTTTTGTTATCTAATTTGGTTTAAATATAAGGAGAGACGTGATGGCAGCTTTTGAAGAGTATATATATTTTATCATAAAAAACCAAAACAACCTTACAAAGAAAGAATCAAATAAAGTCAAAAGTATTGATTTTAAAGATCTTCAAGGAGGTGTGAATAAAAAATTTGATCCATATAGAGGTTATGTTATAACAATGAAGGACAGTGGAAGAAGTGATTATGATAAAGAAAGCTCAGTAAAAAATATCCTCAATAATAGTACTTATATTCCAAAATTCCTTGCAGAAAGAGGAATCCAAAAAGAATATTTTAACAGTTTTATTTCGTTTCAAAATGAATTAGATGAAGACGTTGGCGAGCTCTATGGACGGCAAAAAGAAGATTTTCGCAAAGTATCTTTATATGAAGATATGATAACTAAAGGATACAATGAAATAATCGAAAGACAACAGCTTTTTAGCTGCATCCATCAGCTATTATTCATACACTTTATCTTATTTATAAATGGGATAAAACATGGCGACATGCATATGAAAAATATTAAATGGATTAAGTTTAATTATGGGAATCAAGCTTTTTTTAATATCAAAGCCTTTGATTTTGGACACGCCATATTAGACTGTAAAGGGGTTTATGGAGGTCAAAGATATGCAGATTTAGATTATCTATTTAAAAGATCTTCTCAAAAAAAAGCTTGTTTTACTACAAACAAACACAATTTTCGTATAGTAGGATTTTTTGAGGGAATATCCCGAAAATTAGACTACTCTAATGAAACCAATCAAGATAGAATGGAAAAACATTTTCCTTTACATCACCTTTTAACAAACCATAATGTAAATAACCTCAGGAGGTTTTCTAAAGAGAATGCTGTTAAATTCCTCGAAATTGAAGGAAATTTTTTGGAAAAAAACTTACGAAGGATTAACAATAAAAATATAAATAATCAGGAGGCATGCGAAGCTGTATTAAAAGAGTTTATAAGTACATCTGAGAGAATAGTTAATCAGTTAAGGTAAGACCACTAAAAATAGCATTTAGAAGTATACCAAATATCCTAGTACTAAATGAGATTGTAAAGACTGTTGAATAAATAGTTGATTTTTTGAGATTATGGGCCTGTTGAAATCTAATGTTGACAAGCCCAAATTTTGTTAGAATATGTAATAGCTTTGACTTAATCTGACATTGTGTATAAAATAAGATGTCAAATTAAGGAAGAATAAAATGAATGCATCTCAAAAGATAATCAAACCCAAATTAGGTCTGTTAGAATTAGCAAAACAATTAGGTAATGTCAAGCAAGCTTGTAAAGTGATGGGTTACTCAAGAGACAGCTACTATCGCTTTAAAGAGTTATACGATAATGGTGGAGAATTAGCTTTACAAGAAATATCCCGTAAGAAGCCATTAGAGAAAAATAGAGTTGAGGCACATATTGAGCAAGCAGTAGTTAATATGGCTTATGAATATCCGGCGTATGGACAACATAGAGTATCAAATGAATTAGCAAAGCAAGGAATATTAGTCTCAGGAAGTGGAGTTAGATCTATTTGGCTTAGACATGACTTAGAGAATTTTAAGAAGCGATTAACAGCACTAGAGACCAAAGTAGCTCAAGATGGCTTTATACTTACAGAAGCTCAATTACAAGCTTTAGAAAAAGAAAAAGCTAAAAAGGTTGCTACTGGTGAGATTGAAACGCATCATCCAGGTTACTTAGGATCTCAAGATAGCTATTATGTAGGGTATATAAAAGGTATAGGTAAGATATATCAACAGACATTTGTAGATACGTATACTAGAGTAGGATTTGCTAAGTTATATACAGAAAAAAATGCAATAGTAGCTGCTGATATGCTTAATGATAAGGTATTACCATTCTTTGAGGAACATGGAATAGATCTATTAAGAGTATTAACAGATAGAGGCACGGAATATTGTGGAAAGCTGGAGAATCATTCCTACCAGATGTACTTAAGCATAGAAGACATTGACCATACTAAAACAAAAGCTAACTCCCCTCAAACTAATGGTATCTGTGAAAGATTTCATAAAACTATGAAAAATGAATGTTATGAGACAATGTTTAGAAAAAAGGTTTATTCAACGATTGAGGAGATTCAGCAAGATGTTGATATATGGCTGGATTATTACAATAACGATAGACCACATTCTGGTAAGCACTGTTATGGAAAAACGCCTATGAAAACTTTTATTGACTCAAAACCTTTGGCAAAAGAGAAAAATTTAGGTAATATGTTTGATAAATCTGACACTAGTTTAGAAATAAATTCAGTCTCAAATTAATTGGTGACTGTCAGATCAAGTTTGAGCTACTACATAGAATATGTATAGTAAAAGTTATTTGAAATCTATTTGCTTCAATCTTAAATGTCTTGTAGTACTTGACCCACCAAATTTTTGCCTTACTAGGGAGTAGTATATCCAAATATCAACAATATTAATAAAACATAAAGAAAAACTTTAGAATAGTTGCTCGAGATGCTCAGCATTAAAACATTAATCTTAAATCACCCAAATCGATCAAGATTTCAAAATATATAGATCAATTTGTCTTTGAATTGGGTCTGTAACTATAATCTATATGAAGGAGATTCATTATTTTACAAGCTGTTTAATTTTTAGACACGGCTACCGTGACTTTGAGTTAAGTTACTTTGATAGAGAGTTTAGTAATATATAGAATTTGTCACGTAATTTACTGACCCACATGTATTGTTTTTCGTTGACGAGAAAAAATGTAATCCACTTATGTTTTATGATTTTGTCCTGCTCTAGTTCTTTCATTAATACAGCAAGGTCTTTTATAGTTGATTGTTCTAACGGGCCTTTCACTATATCATTTACTTGATCATTAAACCAGATAAAGGTGGTTTTTTTCCCAAATTCTAAGGGATCATGGTTTGATAGGGCATTTAGTAATACGTAGAATCTATCACGTAATTTACTGACCCACATGCATTGTTTTTCGTTGACGAGAAAAAATGTAATCCACTTATGTTTTATGATTTTGCCCTGCTCTATTTCTTTCATTAATACAGCAAGGTCTTTTATAGTTGATTGTTCTAACGGGCCTTTCACTATATTATTTATCTGATCATTAAACCATATAAAGCATTCTTTTCTCCTGATTTCTAGAGGGTCTGGAAGTGAAACTATAGATAGTTCAGGTGCGCCTTTACTATTTATCGCAGCTAGAAGATTGTCTTTATTGACCTCAGGGATATTTTTAACCCCCTCGACATACACTTTAACTGTCTCAGCATGATCTTGATGTAAGGCTACGCACAATCCTGGTGTGCCATTACTACATTTCGCAGCTAGAAGCATTTCTTTATTAATCCCTGGTATGTTTTTAACCCCCTCGACATACACTTTAACTGTCTCAGCATGCCCTTCTTGTAAGGCCATGTACAATCCTGGTGTGCCATTACTACTTTTCGCAGCTAAAAGCATATCTTTATTAATCCCTGGTATGTTTTTAACACCCTCAATATACACTTTAACTGTCTCGGCGTGACCGTTTTGTAAAGCCATGTACAACCCGGGATAACCCTTATTACTTTTCGCAGCTAAAAGCATTTCTTTGTTGATCATGGGAGCCATAGGTATGTCTTTAATACTTCCAATGTATGCTTTAACAGCCTCAGCATGCCCTTCAATGAGCGCTAAAGATAATAAGTTATTTACTTGTTGTTGTGGGAATATTGTATGTTTTTCATCTATGCTAAAGTAAGCTGCATTATAAGTTTGAGCTTGAACATTTTTAAATTCGCTAATATAAATAGCCTCGTCATTTACATTAGAAGGTAACTTATCATAAAGATTTGTATAAATATCTGTATATATTAGCTGATAAGAAATAGGCAAAAGTTTCACGTTATAATCATGATTAATTAGATGCACCCCTTCTTTTTTACTGCCACCTATTGTTATGATATGGCGACCATTAGATAGAGAAAAAGCTATTGGTGTATTGCTTAGAATTATTTTTCTGTATAATTGTTTAGCTACTTCTAATGTAAAAATTGTCAAATTACTAGAGTGAAGATATATATTACTACTATCATTAGCTTTGAAAAAGTCTATAGATTTCTGGTAGTTTTGGATGCCGAAGCGATATTTGTTATCTTTGTCAAGGGATTTTGTGTCTAACCCATAATATACTTGAACTCCGTCAAACCAGCTTAAGATATCTAGTAATTGATGATCATTATAAGTTAGATAATTTCTTGTATTTTTGTTACATCTTTTTTCTTGGGCTTTTTCTATGTCGTGCTTTAACCAATATAAAGCTATATTTTTTTGAGGGTCATCAGCAACGTTTTCATAGTTATATTCAATAATGTCATTGTCTACTCGTATTTTGAAAGAATACGGTGTTCTAATTACTAAGCCTTCATATTTAGGGTCCTTAGCTTTGCTTATATCATCCACTTCTTTTATATATTTAATTTTAGAATAATAAGAATCAATTAGGTCTAAACGGTCTCTGTACGTTTTAAAATCATTTCTAAGGATTGCTTGTATGGCCATAAAAGCTATTCCATAGCACATTCCATTCTGGTTTATTTTATAACCAAGCATTTTTTGTAAATCAAGAGTAGACAGTTTCATTTGAAGCCTTAATTAAAATCTTAGTATTATTATTTTATTAAAAATTTTTAACAAAAAACATTATAGTAATTGATAATACGTATTAAATTTTATGGCTTAATTTGTTTAACATAATTAGCTATTGCTGCTTCTGAGTATCCTAATTCAAGCATAAATGTCTATGGGACATTTTTAGTTCCTTTTCATTTATTTAACCTTCACAAACCTAATAAACTACTTCTGAAACTCTCTTTCAACTATTTTAAAACTTTCAGAATACAATCTAGCTTTTATAAAAATGTTGACAATATGACTCCATTTGAGAGAATTAAAATATATTTATGTTGAATCAAGTAAATCATTGTATACAGGTACTGCGTATTTTTAGCCATATGCTTTTTGTGTCTGATGTATCGGGGTACTTATACATGTTTATCGAATAGGGTAGTGAAATGATAAAAAGATATGATGTAGCAGAGATCTCAAAAATTTGGGCAGATGAAAATAAATACGCTAAGATGCTTGAGGTTGAGTTAGCTATATTAGAAGCTTTAGAAGATAAAATGGTACCAAAAGGTACAGCTGCTGAAATTAGAGCTAAAGCAGCAATTAGACCAGAAAGAGTTGATGAGATTGAGAAGGTAACAAAGCATGATATTATCGCTTTTTGTACTTCTATAGCTGAGCAGTTTACAGCTGAAACAGGCAAATTTTTTCACTTTGGTGTTACATCATCAGATATTATTGATTCAGCTCTTAGTTTACAAATTCGTGAATCTATGGAGTATGTTACCAAGGACTTAGAAGCTCTTTGTGATTCATTACTTGCAAAAGCTCAACAGACGAAAGAAATTATCACTATGGGTAGAAGTCATGGTATGTTTGCAGAACCCATGAGTTTTGGTCAAAAATTCTTAGGTGCTTATGTGGAATTTAAACGCAGACTAAAAGATCTTAAAGAGTTTCAAAAAGATGGGCTTACCGTACAGTTCTCAGGTGCTGTTGGTAACTATTGTATTTTAACTACGGAAGATGAGAAAAAAGCTGCTGATATACTAGGCTTGCCAGTCGAGGAAGTTTCTACGCAAGTTATTCCTAGAGATAGAATTGCTAAATTAATATCAATTCATGGGCTTATAGCTTCAGCTATTGAGAGACTAGCAGTTGAGATTAGACATTTGCATAGAAGTGATGTTTTTGAAGTTTATGAAGGTTTTTCAAAAGGGCAGAAAGGTTCTTCTACTATGCCGCATAAGAAAAATCCAATCTCTACAGAAAACTTAACAGGTATGGCTAGAATGCTTAGATCACATGTATCTATTGCTTTAGAAAATTGTGTGTTATGGCATGAAAGAGACATTTCACACTCTTCAGCAGAGCGTTTTTACCTGCCTGATAATTTTGGTATTATGGTTTATGCACTACGTAGAATGAAAAGTACTATAGATAATCTTGTAGTACAAAAGGACATTATTGAAGGTAGGGTAAGAAGTACAAGCGCATATTTATCAAGCTTTTATCTTCACTTCTTGGTTGCAAATACTCCATTTATGCGTGAAGATTGCTACAAGATCGTGCAGCAAGTAGCGTTTGATCTGAAATCAGGAGAATCTTTCTCTATAAATTTACAAAAAGTTATGCAAGATGGGCATAATATTACTCTTGATATACCAGAAATGGATTTTGAAGGTATCAAAAAAACGTATCTAAAAGAGATAGAACATGTATTTGAGAGAGCTGTAAAAGCTTAATCTAAATTTCTATCTTTACTCATATTAGTTTTATACAAGTGGACTTTAAGAAAATCTAGATTATACTAACTTAGTATAAGTTTTTTATAATAAATTTTACCTTTTTATCGTGCTATATAGACAAATAAAATATGTGCTTAACATACCAAGACAAACAGTATATATCCTGATTATATATAGTTTATTGTTAGGGTTTCTTTCTCTTGCAGTTCCTATATCTGTACAAACTCTAGTAAATTTGGTTGGCGTTAGTTTGTCTGTTAGGCCTGTAATTTCATTGATAACAATTTTATTTATCTTACTTACAGCATCTTTTTTTGTAAGGATTTTTCAGTTAAAGCTAGTAGAAGACCTTCAAAGAAAGGTGTTTGTGAATACGCTACTTAGAATAATTTCTTGCATTTATAAAGTTGATTTTAACGATTTGATGAAAATAAATGTAAGAGAGAAACTAAATAGAATATTTGAGCTTAAATTCTTACAAAAATCTATAGCAGTTATTTTTATAATCTTACTGGATATTTTCCTTCAAACACTATTTTGTGTAATTATTTTGGCTTTTTATCATCCCATGTTTTTGGTTTTTGATATTTTACTTGTGTTATGTATAGTTTTAGCCATATTTTTGCCAATGAAGGCTGGTTATGAAGCTGGGCTTTCTGAGTCTACAGCAGTTTATAACGTAGTGGAATGGTTTGAGGAGAAAACAGCAGAATTTTTATCTTTTAGACAAAGGCCGATTGAAATGTCTGTCCAGAAAATTGATACGAAATTATGTGATTATTTGGATTCTAGATCAAAGTTTTTTAGTGTGATACTTAGGCAACATATATACATAGGACTGACATACATATTGATTAATATTTTGTTGTTGGGTATAGGAAGCTATCTTATTATCAATGGGCAGTTATCAATAGGCCAGCTTATAGCAGCTGAGTTATTAGTTAATATTATGCTTTTAGGACTCCTTAAATTTAGTCAGTACTTATATGATTGTTATGGATTTTTAGTTGGAGTCAGAAAGGTTTTAGATCTGTTAGAAATAGCTAAAAAAGAAGAGATACCACAAGAGCATCAAGCAGCAGTTTTAGCAGCTAAGATTACGGATGTTGAAATTAAACTAAATGAACATAACTATCTTCTAGATTTTAAAAGTAATATTATTAATACTTTGTCATTACCTACAGTAAACGCGCAGACTCTTTTAAATAGTTTTTTTGATGATACAGCTAAAGAGGTTATCAAAATAGATAAAGTTTGTATTAGAAACTATAAAAAGGAGCAATTAGGTAAATTTTTACATATCGCTAGTGGTGTTGAAGTTGTTTCAGGGACAGTTTTAGACAACTTATGTGAGTCTGGTTATTCGCAAGCTAAGTTAAGGTATTTAAGTGAGTTATTGGAAATTTTTGATATAAGTTTTCTTGAACAGTATTTTGAGCAGAAAATAGACTCCCAGATAGTGAAATATAACCTTGAGTTTGACACTCTGGTATTACTAAAGGTAAATATCATAAGAGCAATTTTAAAACAACCAAAGCTTTTGATACTGATCGATTCATATGGTTTAACTAATAGGTGTAAGGATAAGACGGTAGTTCAGATTCTTGAAAACCTTATGGTACCTACGTTAATCATATCTATAGAGTAAAAAGGTGTTTTTATGCAATTAGAATCAAGCAAAATGCTAAAAAGAGATCCTAGCTTAAAGAGAGTAATATTTTTAGTTGTATTATGTATTTTTGGAACGGTCATGACTTTAGCTATGATACCTTGGCAACAAACAGTTGATGGCTATGGTGAGGTGACAACACGTTCACCATCTGATAGGCAACAAAATATTTCAGCACCAATTGGTGGTAGGCTAGGAACATGGTATGTTGTTGAAGGAGATGTTGTCAAAAAAGGAGATCCTATCGTAGAAGTTCTGGATTTGGACCCAGAAGTTGTATCTAGACTTGAAGAAGAAAAAGAGGCTATAGAGTTAGGTATTAAATCAATTAAGCTTGCTATTGAAAATACTAAGAAAAATATAAAAAGACATGAATATTTAGTTGAAAAGGGTGCCAGTACACAGAGGATATATGAGCAAGCTCAAATGGAGATGGTTAATTATACTAAAGATCTTGCTAATGCTAATGTTGATCTGGCAAAAATCAAGGTTCAAATTGCTAGGCAAAAAAGCCGCCTTGTCACAGCACACGCTGATGGAGTAATCGTTGACCGTATGCATGGGTTTGGAGGGGTTATAGTCAAAGAAACTGATACTCTAGCAACTATTGTCCCAGAGAGCGCCTCAAGGATTGTCCAACTATGGGTAAATAGCATGGATATTCCGCTTATTAGTATTGGTGATAAAGTGATGCTCCAGTTTGAAGGGTGGCCAGCTATACAGTTTAGTGGCTGGCCTCAGGTTGCTATAGGAACTTTTGAAGGAGAGGTTATCTTTATATCTCCTCAAGACAACTTTCGCGGTCAATTTAAAGTTTTTATAAAACAAAGTGGAAAACGAGACTGGCCATCGCCAAATGTTTTACGTTTGGGCACAAAGGTCCATGGTTGGGTTTTACTGGGAGATGTTAGTCTTGGTTATGAACTATGGCGTAGATATAATGGTTTTCCTATAAATCTTAACAGTAGTGAGTTATATATTAATATGTACGAGGAGCAAGAGACTAAAAAAGTATAAGGATATAACTAGTTACACTTAGGTTAATTTGTAGGTTTAGACTGATTTTAAGCTAATGATCTTTTTTTATACTTTATAGTGCACTATAATTTTACAAGTAATTTATTTTATTAAAAACTTATAGGGTGCTTTGTATGGATAAAAACATGGTCAAGCATATAGCTAAGCTATCTAATTTCGAGTTAAATGAGCAACAGCTAGAGCATTACACAAAAGATCTTACAAATATCTGTGAGATTCTAGATACGGTTAAAGATTTTGACGCTAAGGGAGTTGAACCAATGGTGTCACCTATAGAAAAGAACTTTAAATTTCGTCAAGATGTTCCACAAGACCAAGATAATAGAGCAAGTTTTGAGAAATTCGCTTGCGAAATCGTAGATGATTATTTTATGGTGCCACAAGTTGTTAAGTAGGATAAATAATGTCATACATTAAAAAGTTAAGAAAAAGATTAGATAATAAAGAAGTAAGCGCAGCAGATTTAGCTAAAAGTTATTTAGAAAAGATAAAGGTTTTCGACAGAGATATAAATTCTGTTATAACATTATGTGAGAACGAAGCTTTAAAAGAAGCTCAAGAGGCTGATAGTGCAATATCTAGAGGTGAGCAAAAACTACTTACGGGTATTCCTATATTGCACAAGGACCTTTTTTGTACCAAGGGTATTAAAACTACAGCTGCTTCAAAGATGTTAAGTAATTTTATATCTCCTTATGATTCTACAGTTACTAAAAAATGTAAAGACCAAGGGATGGTAACTTTAGGTAAGCTTAATATGGATG
Organism: Allofrancisella heilbronnii; assembly: GCF_000710735.2. NCBI lineage: Bacteria > Pseudomonadati > Pseudomonadota > Gammaproteobacteria > Thiotrichales > Francisellaceae > Allofrancisella > Allofrancisella heilbronnii. The sequence goes on from NZ_CP144673.1 coordinate 136,148, forward strand.
AGTTTGCTATGGGTTCAGCAAACGAGTATAGTTATTACGGAAGCGTCAGTAATCCTTGGGATTTAGATCGAGTTCCAGGTGGTTCATCAGGTGGATCAGCGGCAGCTGTTGCTGCAGGATTTGCCCCTGTTAGTACTGGTTCTGATACGGGTGGGTCTGTCAGGCAACCAGCAAGTTTTTGTGGGCTAACGGCTATGAAACCCACCTACGGAAGTACTTCAAGGTTCGGCATGGTGGCTTTTTCATCTTCTTTTGACCAAGCTGGTATATTTGGTCATTATGCTGAAGACGTTGCTATTATGTTAGATACTATTTCTGGAGATTGTGAGTTTGACTCTACGTGTGTAGGTGTTCCAGAAAACCATTTTACTAAAGATTTAGAGAAAGATATTGCTGGTAAGATAATAGGAGTCGATGAAAGTCTATTAGAAGGTCTTGCTGGTGAATTTCAGTCTGTGATACAAAATTCTATAGATAATTTTAGAAAAATGGGTGTTGAAATTAGGTCAATTAAAGTACCTAGTTTAAAAGAAGCTTTGTCAACTTATTATATTATTACTCCGGCTGAAGCTGCGGCGAACTTAGCTAGGTACGATGGGGTAAGATACGGTTATCGTAATGACAAAGCTAGAGATTTGGAAGAATTATATAAACTATCAAGAACAGAAGGTTTTGGTCAAGAGGTTAAGCGTAGGATTATGATAGGTAATTATGTGTTGGCTTCTAGCCAATATGACTCTTATTATAATAAGGCTCAGCAACTACGTAGAATAATGACAAATCAGATGAATGAAATATTTTCTAAAGTTGATGCTATCTTTATGCCAACATCACCATCAGAAGCTTTTAAAAAAGGCGAAAAGTTAGACCCTGTATCAGCTTATTTGTCAGATATTTATACTATTCCAGCAAATATTTCTGGTTTGCCAGCTATTTCATTTCCTATAGGTTTTGTTAATAAGTTACCGATAGGTGGTCAGCTTATAGGGAGAGCTTTTAATGATGGTGTGTTGACGCAGTTAGTAACACAGTATCAAAAGCAAACTGGCGTTGATGACTTTATTTTACAACAAGCGAGGGTTTAATTGTGAATTGGGAAATGGTAATAGGACTAGAAGTCCATATTCAATTAAATACTAAATCTAAGCTATTTTCATCATCTGCAACGAAATATGGGCAGCATCAAAATTCACAAGCTTCATTTTTAGATTTAGGATTGCCAGGAACTTTACCTGTGGTTAATAAAGAAGCTATTCGTAAAGCGATAATTTTTGGTTTAGCAGTTGATGCAAAGATTTCAAAAGATAGCTTTTTTGCGCGTAAAAATTATTTTTATCCGGATCTTCCAAAAGGCTATCAGATTAGTCAGTCTAATAATCCTATAGTACAAGACGGTAAACTTGATATTCAAACATCAAAAGGTGACAAAGTTATCCGTATAGAAAGAGCTCATATTGAAGAGGATGCTGGTAAATCCATACATGGTTATGTGGCCGGCGAAACGGGGCTAGATTATAATCGTGCAGGTACACCTCTTTTAGAAATAGTAACCTATCCTGATTTTAGGTCAGCTGAAGAGGTTGTAGTATATCTAAAAAAATTACATCAATTGGTTAAGCATTTGAATATCTGTGATGGTAATATGCAGGAAGGATCATTTAGATGTGATGTTAACCTTTCTATTAGACCACAAGGTCAAGCAGAATTTGGTACTCGAGCAGAATTAAAAAATATAAATTCATTTAGATTTATAGATAAAGCTATTGAGTATGAATATGCTCGTCAGGTGGCAGTATTGGAGTCAGGCGGGGTAGTTATCCAAGAGACTAGACTTTATGATGCTGATGCTAATGAAACTCGCTCTATGCGTGCAAAAGAAGATGCTTTTGATTATCGTTATTTTCCAGATCCTGATTTATTACCACTAAAGATAACAGATGAGTATATCGAAGAAATAAAAAGCCAGATGCCTTTAAAACTAGAGCAGCGTGAAGAGTTGTACCATAAGCATTTAGGGGACCAAGAGGTTGAGTTTTTACTTTCTAATTTGGAGCTGGCGGACTACTATGATAAGCTTATCCCAAAGTTTGATTATAAGCTTGCATATAATTGGTTAACGGTTGATTTGATATCTATATTAAATAGACTGGAAAAAGAGTTTAGTGCAGCTGTTCTGCCAGCTGATATTTTAGGTCAAATTATAGAGTCTGTGCAGAAGGATGCTATTTCCCAAAAGGCAGCTAAGCAGGTAATGTCTAGCTACATCGAGAGTCCAAGAAATATTGAGACAATAATAGAAGATCTTGGACTAAAACAAGTTTCAGATGAGGGTGCAATCCGTGAATTGGTGCGGGAGATAATCAAAGCAAACCCGCAGCAGGCTGATGATTTTAAAGCGGGTAAAACTAAACTTATGAGTTTTTTTGTCGGTCAGGCTATGAAAGTTAGTAAAGGCAAGGCAAACCCTAAGCAAGTTAATCAAATTGTCCAAGAAGAATTAAATAAATAGGTGAAATCTGTGAATACAAATAAATTTTATTATGACCTTATGAAGCTTAATATTTTAAGTAGTAACTACGTTGAAGATAGTTATAAAGTAGCTTGGGAAGGCAACGTTTACCCTTTTTTTCATGATAGTAAGTATGAATTTCATTATGAAGTCGCTAAATTTTTTGACAGAGTTGATGAAAAAGATATGGATAAGCTATGCGAGCTTCTTGATGATTATGTCGATGAGAAAGCTGACTTTACTGGATTTGAACAGAAAGTCGAAAAAATTGTCGGTAAAGGTAATGTTTTTTATGTTTTACATTATATTTTTCAGTCTGGTCAATACAAAGCGCTTTTAGATAATTTACAGCTTAACAAGACCCACTTTAGTCAACATTTTATCGATCGTTTTGAAGTTAGTGGTTATTGGAACTAAATTTTAATACCCAGATTCCATTTTAAGGTACAACGAAGTTTAAAACAATTTCATAAATTTAATCTAAAAACCATCCAAGGCCGCTAGAGATATATAAGCATTTAGTATTTTAAGATTATTCTCCCTTTACTTGATAATGATTATCATTATTGTATAATGGTAAGATATTTTTTAAAATAGGATTTATGTGAAACAGGTAGGATTTATTGGTTGGCGCGGTATGGTAGGCTCAACCCTTGTAAGAAGAATGTTAGAAGAAGGTGATTTTAATTCTATAAAGTCTGTATTTTTTAGCACTAGTTTATATGGTCAAAAAGCTCCAGAGATTAATAACCTTGCTAGAACTATAGAAAATGCTTATGATCTAGGTAAACTCTTAGATATGGATATTATTGTAACTTGCCAAGGCAGTGAATATACCCAAAAAATATTGCATAAATTAAATCAAAAAGGTTGGCAAGGTTTTTGGTTGGATGCAGCTTCTGAGAAACGTATGAACGATGATAGTACCATAGTCTTAGATCCTGTAAATCATGAAGTTATTTATGAGTCTATAGAAAAAGGGATAAAAAATTTTATAGGCGGAAATTGTACTGTAAGTTTAATGATGCTAGGGATTCATGGATTAATTAAATCTAATTTGATTAGATCTATCTCCAGTATGAGTTATCAAGCTGTATCAGGATCTGGAGCAAAAGCTATTAATGAATTGATCCAGCAAAGTAACCTGATAATTAAAAGTATTAAAGATCCAAAAGAATTATCTTTTTATGAAACTGTTAACCAAAAAGGATTTCCTTGTTCAGAATATTTCGCGCCAATAGCATTTAACTTAATTCCTTTTATTGATTCAAAATTAGAGAATGGTCAAAGTAGAGAAGAATGGAAGGCTCAAGCCGAATTAAATAAAATTCTCAATAGAAATAAACCTATATTAGTAGATGGCATTTGTGTACGAGTACCAGTTTTTAGAGCGCATAGTCAAGCTCTTACGATTGAACTTGAAAGAGAATGTTCTATAGAAGTTTTAGAAGATATTATTTCATCTGCTAACCCCTGGGTTAAACTAATAGAAAATACACCACAAGCAACAGCTAAATATTTAACCCCTCTAGCTGTAACCGATACTTTAGACATCGCTGTAGGAAGGCTCAAAAAGACAAACTTATCAAATAAACACATACAGCTTTTTACCGTTGGAGACCAGCTACTATGGGGTGCTGCAGAACCGCTTAGAAGAGCGTTAAAAATTATTTTAAACGTTGTGTGAGGTTTTTTGATTATTTAGTTTCTTTAAAAAGAAATAAGCTATTAAAAAACCTGGGATGGAAATAGCCACACCTAACTGAAAAGCATGCTATAGCCTATATTTGCAGCTAAGAAGCCACTTACAGACATTCCTAATATATATATTAGAAGTTCAAAACAAATTAAGATCGTAAAGTCTGTTCCAGCTTGTTTTTTTGAACTAAACTTCATAAATATAGTATATAGAACAATCATTTCCATAAGGCGTGAAGTTATATTTAATAAATAAAGCTTATATAAGTCTTAGTATAATTACCAACAAAAAATAAACAAAAATAACACCACTTCTTGTTAAAAATAGTTATTAACTGTTAATTTTACTATATATGAAATAATTCTTTTAATTGATAATATATCTTCATAACCAAAAATTGAAAAAACTGGTTCGGTAAAGTAGAGCCAAATCGGTTCATATAGACTACATATCCAGTACTAGGAAATTGTCGATACTAAAGTTAAGAGATATAAAGTACCAACGAAAAGGGAAACTAGATATGCAAAAAATACAAATAAGTGAAGCAGAGTATGTCGCAATTAAAGCGTCCAATCATATAGCTAAAGGGGTTAAGAATATTTTAGGTGTGGCTGTTAATAAGACCCAACTTAAAGACTTAGATAAAGCTGTAATGATTAAAAAATTACAAGAATATGAGAGAGTTAAGTATTATTGGTCAAATGCAACGCGATTAAATGAGCAGCAGAGCCAAAACGCAAAAAAATACAGTAACCTTCGTCGTATCCAATTTGGAAGTGATAAGCGTATGCTTGGAGATGATTTACAGTCTTTAAATAGGCTTGATGGCTTGATAAGCCGAAAGGAAAATGGAAAAATTAGCAAAGTTGAGGAGGAGCAACTTAACAAAATATTTGAGCATCGTCGAGAAAGGTTTGGCGTAGAGCAACTTATGCCAGGAGAAAAGGAAAAACTTAAAAAGTTTGATTCTGATATGTCAAGAACATATTTTAATATGGATCGTGATACTTTCTTTACCTATGGTAAGGAGGTGAAAACTCCTTTAGAAGGGTCATATCAATCGATGCCAACTAGACCTTTACGAATTGCTATGGCTGTTTTTACATCTGCAGAAGAAAATCCAAGTAAAACAACTTCAGGTATGTGTCAAGAATTTTCTTCTGCCTGCTATGCGTTAATGAGAAGGATATTTGTTAAAGGCCATGTTAATGTTTCTTGGGCCTATAACCACTGTATGAACCATTATTATACTATTCTTAGTTTTAAAAAATATCAACGTGAAGATAATTCATTTACACGTTTTGTGCCAATAGGAGACTCAATAGACTGGAGAACTGAAAATGGACGTAAGGATGCTTTTGAGAATTACGAGCATATTGTAATAGACCCATGGATAACTGAATCAGAACCATATTCTATAAAATTAGAACATAGTATTTATTATAACCTTTTTGAATCTATTGTGGATAAAAGGAAGGATAAAAAAACTGATATTCTAAGTTCTGAATTATCGAAAGGTTCAGCTGGACTGTTTGGTTCTGATGACTTATTTTTCCTTAAAGTTTATAATGGCAAAGTAAATCTGACACCAGAGTTAGCTATTAAAATTTTAGGGGGAGTAACTGAAAAAAGAATGTTAGGTTCATACTCAAAATTAGCAACTGAAGGTATAAAAAATGGTATGCATAATATTGAAAATAAACACAGTAGGGAGATTGAAGAGATTGTAAATTCGTTAAAAAGCAATCATGATGTTCCAATGTTCTATGGCAATTGCGACCTACTGAATGAAAAATACGAAGAAGGAATACTCTATTGTAAAAAACAAAAAATTGGTTTTGAATTTAAGGGTTTATAGGCTTTATTAACTATAAGTACTAGTTTTAGAGTTCCTAGTTTAGGATCTTACAATCGTTTGTAGCTTAGTTTTTTTAAAAAGAAATAAGCTATTAAAAAACCTGGGATGGAAATAGCTCCACCTAACGTGAAAAGCATGCTATAACCTATATTTGCAGCTAAGAAGCCACTTACAGACATTCCTAATATATATATTAGAAGTTCAAAACAAATTAAGATCGTAAAGTCTGTTCCAGCTTGGTTTTTTGAACTAAATTTCATAAATATAGTATATAGAACAATCATTTCCATAAGACGAGAAGTCATATTTAGTAATACTATACTAAATATTATTGTAGAGTTGTCGATTCCACTAAAGCTAATAAAACCAAGAGAAAAATAGCAAAAACCGCGTATTATAGCTAATAAAGTTAATAATGCTGTTTCCTTATAAAAATTAAATAGATAGCTAATTACAGCAGCACCAAAGATTCCTATAATAGCACTACCAGTTCCCATTACCACACCTATTGTGCTTAAAGGAATATGCAAGTCTACCAAAAACGATGATTGCATACCCATTACCAGTCCTTCACAGGCTCTGTAGCTTAGGCAAATTATTAAAAGAGTTCTTGTTTCAGTTCTTTTAAAAAAGGATTTTATAGAGGGTATATTATGTTGATATTGGACATTTTCATTTTTTTCTTTGATAGAGAACATATATAAGCAAATACCAATGCTTAGAATAGCTAAATATAAAATTATCTCATGCCAACCAAGTATATTATATAAAGCAATTAAGGATGCACCTCCTACTAAACTACCTAAGGTTGTGCCAATTACTCTATAGAAATTACTCCATTGTAAGTTTTTAGCTTTAGTTTGTTCAATTGAAAATCCGTCAACAGCAATATCTTGAGTTGCTGCAATAGTCGACAGTATAAAAGCAAATAAGAAAATATAGTTTGTATAATCTTTAGGATTATAAATGAAAAATATTAGAAATAGTAATATAGTAAAAAATTGCATTATTAAAAACCAACTTCTTCTTCTACCTATTTTATGTATGTATTTTCTATCTACAAATGGAGCCCATAAAAATTTTATAACCCATGGTAATAATAAAATACTGAAAAGCCCGATTCTTTCTAAAGAAACTCCTTCAGACCTTAAAATGGTAGGCAACCCAAAAGTACAAAAATATAAAGAAATAGCTTGAGCTAGGTATAATACTATAAGGTCAAAACTTTGTTTTTTCATATTAAGTTACCTTCTATAAGTATTTGATAAGCTTTTTCTTTTGCAGAAGAGATATCTTTGACTGCTATACAATTAAAAGGCATGCCTTTATCCATAGCGGGAGTATTGATCTTTTTTATCATAATAGGGTCTTGAGTAACTCTAATCATACCAAGGCACCATTTGGCAAGCTCTGATTTTGCCTGTTTAAACCACTTTGCTTGCTTTATTCTAGCTTTATGTTCAAACTGATAGTTTTCAGAGAAAGTGCTGATTATTAGAAACTTTTGTTGCCTTCTAAGAATTTCACTACAATTATCAAGCCAATCAAGAGCGTCCTTATAAGTTGGGTAGCTACCAAAATGCATATTAACAATAGGCCACTTTGTTGTATCACATTCAATCATAATTCTTTCCCAACATTAAAAGAGTCTTTTGAGCAAATAAATAAATACGCTTGTTTTTCTGGCAGATTTATTTGGCCTTGGTTCTTATAGCCTATTTTAGGTGCTATTTTCTGAAATGGTATAACTCTAACATCAGGTTCAAAAACCACCTTATCAGCGCCTAATTCAGAAAAGCAATATTTACTAAGAGCTTCAACGAGTAGTTTTGAATACCCTCTGCCAATAGCATCTTCAGGGCCTATTAAAAGATGCCAACCGTAGTCATTATCATTAGCAAGAAAATATTCAGCGATTCGATCTTTTTTAGCATTGTAAATTTCTGCATATGCAATTTCTCTACCATCTATTGACAACATAAATAGATTTTGATTGGTGTTTGATAACATGTTACAAAAATGTTTCTTTAGGTGTTCTTTAGGCTTATCAAGATTCCAGAATTTAGCCACATGTGGTTTATTCATCCATTTATGAATAGTGTCTAAGTCTTTCTCAAGGCAAAAAGGCCTAAATGATACTTTGTTGTAGTAGAACTCTTGGGTATTTATTTCTTTGAAACGTTTGCCAAGGTAAAGAGGATTTTCAAGTTGACCTGTTGAGATAACTTTAGGTCTAGAAGAATAATCCCCATATCCAACCTCAAATATTCTTAATCTGTTTAAGCAAAGTTTCTCAAAGCTTTTTTTATATAAATCAAAACGTTTAAAACGAGCTTTTAATTCTGGATTACTAGTCTGGTAGCGTTCAACACATTCGTGTAGTTTTTGATAGAAATATAATTCTGGAAAGTTAAGCTTATCAGCAAGTATTGTTGATATGTATCTGTAATGGACCACAAAGAGACCAGTATGAATAAATTGCAGTAAATAGTCATCATCTACTTGAGGGATGGCATCTTTTACTTCTTGTGGTAATGTAGCTAATTCTTCAACTGGGTTTTTACATATATTAATATCGTCAACGAAATCTTTCATAGCCAGACCAACGGGAAGATTATTTTCAATAATTAATATACTATTCTCACCATGTGGTGAAAATACCATGCCATATTTATATAAAAAGTGAAGCAAAGCAGGAATAGTATTCTCAAAAAATATATCTAACCATTGACTTACATTAAGAGAGGACTCTTTTATCATTTCACATAGTACACTTTTACCATCAGGGTCAATGTAAGTTAAAGCTGCCATAGTTATAGCTTTTTCATTGTTTTTAAGCCTAGAATGAATGCTTTCTCGCCATATTGCTCCTAGTTGCTCAGTAAAGTAGTAAGGAGATTCTGATATGTCTGAGTAATAAGGATGTTTGCAGTATGCACTTGCCAATTCACCTAATAAAATAAAGTTACATGTAGATAGAAGGTCATCTTCTTTGGCTATCGTTTTAACCCATTCTGTAAGCATCGGAGCATTGATGGTTTGGTTTTTAGGTAATCCTCTATAAACAGCAGTGTTTAATATATTAAGAGGGAGCTTTATACTGTGCTTTTCTGGGTGAGATATGTTTGAAAGAGTCCTTATAGATTGCATAGCTAAATGCTGATCTGTAGATTCGCCTAGAAATATGATTTCACCATCAGCTATGTATTTGGTAAATTGTTGTTTTAGGATATTTTCCCATTGCCATGGATGAACTGGTAAAACAAAGTAATCATCAGGATTTTTATTATTTGTCATAATAGTTTTATTAAAACTTTCTAAAATATCAGGGTGTATCTCTTTTTGCGTTATTTTTGAATAGCTTAGATTGGAAATACATGAGAATGTTATTAGATCTTTATTTATCGCAACCCAGGGTAGGTTTATAACTTTTTGCATTTCTGGAGCATAATTGGCATGATCAGAAGAATTAAAACCAATACGACCTTTGTTAATAACAAACCATGGATGTCCTGTCATATTACCTTCTATATAAGCATAAGGGAGCTTATAGACCTCGCTAGCAGAGACCTTATCTTTTTGTAAGATAGCAATATCTGCATATATAGTATTATTTAATTCTTTTATAAAATGAGCAGTTGTTACAGGATTGATTTTAGTTATAGGTAAAGTATCTATAATAAGTTTTATAGCATCATCAGCAACTTCTGAGCAGTCATTTTCGTGTCTTATGGTGGAGTTTTGGTGAACGATCAAATTACCATAAATTCTTTTAGTAGCTTTAAATTTATAATATATAGCTGGTGTTATTTTTATGGTATAGATCTCTTGATCAGCATCGTTTTGAACTGGAGCAAAAATTCCTTCATAACTAAATTCGGAAATTATTTTTTCTAGAAGTCGTGTGCTTGCTAATTTATAGTAATTTATTTTAGTATTCATAGTAATTATCTCCTAATTTTTGCATGTTTATGCAGCTTTGATACTGGATTTTTGAGTTAAATATTTCTTTGGTACTCCAAATGTAGAAAAGATATTATTCGATGAAATTTTGTAAATCTCTTTCTGAAGTAATTTATTTGCTATTACAGCATTTCTATATGCTCCTAAGCCTAAATCAGGTGTTCCTACACCATGAGTGTGCATTTCAGCATTTTGCACGAAAATATTTAGATTTGTGTCTTGAGTTACTAACTTATAATCTCTAGTTATAAGTAGATTACCATTTTCGTCTTTGGTAATAAATTTCTCTATATTTGCAAGTGAGTGAGTAATATCTGATTTATAGCCAGTTGCTGCAATAACTCTGTCTGTCTTAATTAAGAACTCTTCATTTTGTTGATTATGATAAAAAAAGCAGTTAAGTTTATCGTTATTATAATCTGTATTACGTAACTCACTGTTTGAAATAAGTTCAGCATTATTTTTATTTTGAACTGTTTCTTGATAAAGAACCTCATAAATATTAGATATGGTTTCTGCACTAATCCCTTTATAGAGTAAATCTTGTTCCATTAAAAGCTTAGGTTTCTTAGTTTGTGGAAGGTTATAAAAATAATCAATATACTCAGGTGAGAAGTGCTCTAAACCAAGTTTGGAGTATTCCATAGGGAAAAATCCTTTACTTCTTGTTACCCAGCTAATTTGGGTAGAGTCATTTTTTGATTTCATTAAATCTAAGAATATCTCCCCAGCACTTTGCCCAGAACCTATTAACGTTATATGTTGACCTTTTAATGCTTGGGCTTTTATATCGAGATACTCACTACTGTGGTGTACATTTTCCGTGTCAGAAAGGTAAGATGGAAGGTGAGGTTTTGTCCCTAGACCTAATACAATATTTTTTGTTAGGTATTGTTGCTCTTTATTATTAATGTTTTTAACTGTGACAACCCAAGTTTCATCCCCTGAAATTCTTGTATGCTTTATATGTGTAACTTCATAACCAAATTTACATGATTGACAGTTCTCAGCCACCCACAAGCAATAATCATTATATTCTTGTCTAGTGATAAAGAAATTTTCTTTAAAGTAGAACTTATAAAGACGATTTTTTTGCTGTAAATAATTTAAAAAACTAAATTTATTAGTCGGGTCAGTCATAGTTACTAAATCTGCAAGAAATGGTACTTGTAATGTTGTCCAATCCATCATTAAACCTGGATGCCAGCTAAAGCTATCTTTTTTTTCAAAGAAAATACTATTTATAGGTTTATCATTTAATAAAGCAGATAGCCCTAAGTTAAATGGTCCTATCCCTATTCCAATAACATCATAAATTTTCATAGTTTTCCTTAAATGGGTTTTTTGTATCAACATAGATTGATTGTCTTTCTAATGGGGCCTGTAACTCATCAAGACCATTTAGTCTCGTAAGAAGGTTAGCTTTTAACGGTAGTTGATCTAGACTTAGAAGTTTTTTTATAAATTCATCGCAAATTTGATATTTATTAGGAAAGTTCTTAAAAAAGTCGATAGTCATTTTTACTAGATCTAGCTCACTAATAAAACCAGTATTGGCTATAGCTTCTATCACAGAAATTAGTTGATTAACTATAAAATAGTAACAAAAATGGTGGTCGATAAAGTCTTGTGAACCTTCACAGAGATCTTTAATATCACCAAAGTCAGCTTCTCTTAATCCTTCGTGGTCTTTTATGTAATAGTATCCTTGGCTATCGCGGTAAAAGCTTTCTACTGGTAAACCATCTTCTAATTTGATTAGTAAATTCTGCTGATGAGCTTCTAGAGCAATGCCATACTTTGAATATAACCAAAGTACAGGAGCTATAGCTACACAAAGGTATGTTTCAAACCAGCAAAGTGCTGCATCATGGGTGTTAGAATTATTATGAACACTAAAATATTGAATTAATGAGCTGATACGAGTTCTTTCGTTAAATGGGTTTGGTTCAGTCAAGCTAGCAATACACGCTATATCATCTTGTGGATTAAAATTAGCATTACGAATAATACATATACTAGGGTCAAAAATTTTGTTATTTATCTTTATCGCTGAATAAGCTGGGTCTGTAATTAGGTTAAAGTAAGGAAACAGATTGTCTAAAACAGGCTTAAGGTGGTTTGTATAGAGCTTATGTACAGATAAGCTTCTTTTACACTCTTTAGCAAGATTTACTCTTACAGAGTTTGTGATAGCAATATTTAGCGAAAATTTCAGCATAATATTAGCTTCTGGGGAATATACAGTTCTGACAGAAGTTGTTGGGTAAAACCAGGGTCCAGTAATACCTATATCAATAATTTTATTGTCTGATTTGTATTTTTGAATTTCGTTTTGTTTAGCTAGGTACGCAGCTTGCCATGGGTGGAGTATAAAAAGTTCATAATTCTCATTTATCTTTTTAGGCAGATCATTTTCTGCTAAAAAATTTAGAAATAGTTCATTTGTAGTTTTGTCAAGTAAAGATTGTGCTTCTAAAATGCTTTTATCAACATACATATAATAAAGTTGCAATTGTCCGTTTGTTTCGGGAGAGTATTTAATAAATTCAGCATCTGAGAAACCTTCTCTGCTTTTGGGATCGGGTTGTAATCTATGGCCTCTTAAAAGATTTTGCTCATTTGTAATAAAAGGATTTTTATAGCCAAAAACCTCATCTAGTTTGTGTTTTCTAATTTGTAATATCTTAGCTATATTTATTGCTGAATTTGATATTCTATTTATAATTTCATTATCATTAGTCTTATCGAGTTCTTTAGTAATTAAAAATACCGCCTCAAGAGGATCTAGCTCTGATTTTCTTTCATTCTTAATGATGTAGCAAGGTAGCTGCCATGTTGGTGATCTTAAAATCGGAGAGACTTTTACTGAAATCTCAAACTTGGATTTAATGGTATCTAGATCTATGCTAAAGCAGTAATTACCATTAGAGGTCTTATGTAATTTATAATTATCATATTCTCGATAATAGCAGTTAAGAAAATTTTTAAGGGTTATTTCATTGGCATATTTAATCATCATTATTTACTCCTATTTGATTTTTAAATAAATTGCCATATAGTTTTATTTGGTTAAGACACTCAGTTACTAATTCCAATGTAACCATAGGATTGACAAGGGTAATCTTTAAGTACGTATTCATATTTACTTTTGTTTGTGCAATCGCAAAGTTTCCACTATGAAAGATAGCCTTATGAATCTTGCTATTAATCGCATTTAGTATTTCTTGATTTAAATTTTCATCAAAATATCTAAAAACAATAGTGTTAAGGCTATTGTTAAGATGTTGAGTTTCATGAAAAGCTAATTGTAGATTTTTATCTTTGCTAAATGATTGGATGCTTTTAGTTGTTGTTTCAATAATATGATTAATCCATTCTGAAAATAATTTTGTTCCACTACATTTTAAGGCAATAGAGAGTTTAAGAGCATCAAACCTTCTAGTAGTTTGAATCGATTTATCTACTAGATTTATAGTGTCAAAGCCATCTTTATCTGGATTAAGGTAGTCAGCATGGTAGCTAAGAAGTTTTAATATTGATTTATCCTTACAAAAGAAAGCTCCACAGCTAATAGGCTGAAAGAAGAGTTTGTGAAAATCAACAGTTACTGAATCAACCAATTCTAAACCATCAAGTCGATATTTGTGCTTATCTGACAAGAGTAAAGCTCCTCCAACAGCAGCATCAGCATGAAGCCAGATATTATTATCTTTTGCAATTTCTGCTATCTCTTTAATATTATCAATACATCCAAAATCAGTATCTCCTACAGTAGTAACTATACATATTGGTATTAAGTTTTGGGCTTTAAGGTTACTTATCCTAACTACCAAGTCTTGCGTATCTAGTTGTAAATTATCATCTGTATTTACAATCTCAATAGAGTTTTTACCTAAGCCTAAAAGGGCTAGTGACTTATGCACGGAGAAGTGTGTTTTTTCTGTGCATAGAATGCGAAATTTGTTAGCAATATCTGGCAAACCTTTATCTGCTACTTTATGGTTGAGAGTACTTTTGCAGAAATGATCTCTAGCTAAAAGTAAACCCATTAAGTTCGATTGTGTTCCTCCACTAGTAAATACCCCATCAGATAAATTACTCTTTTTGTAGATTAATAAGCTTAACCAGTTAATAATGTGTTGCTCTATGTATGTGGCAATAGGGCTTTGATCCCAAGAATCCATAGATTGATTTAAAGCTGATATGAAGGTTTCAGCAACTAGTGATGGTACCATTACGGGGCAGTGTAGATGAGCCATCGACTTTGGAGAGTTTACGTTTAAAGAATGTTTAAAAATATCATTTAACTGTTCTTCAAGAATTATACTAATATCATTAGGGTTTTCATCTATATTAAATTGATTAGCTATTTTTTCTAAATCTTTTGCTGCTTTGGCACTAAAAATCTCATTATTTTTTAAATTATTGGAGATTATCTTCAAAGCTTTTTGCATGCTATAGGTATATGTGTCGATACTTTGAATCGAGTTGTTTAAAAAATATTTATCAAGTTCTAGGCTCATATATTTTCCTTAATCGAGCTTTCTAATATTTTAATTACTTGGTCAATTTGCTTTGTTTTTATGGTAAGAGGAGGTAGGAATCTAAGAGTTGCTCCAAAGCGTCCTCCTAATTCAATGATAAGGCCTTTATCGAAGCAGGTTTTTTTGATTTTTAAGGCTTTTTCTCCATCTGCAGGGTAACTTCCTATAATGTCTGGTTTAGATGTTGTATCTACAATTTCTACACCAATCATTAAGCCAGAACCTCGTACATCTCCGATGATGTTATATTTATTTTTTAATTCATTTAATTTATCAAGTAGGTATTTACCAGTTTCTTTTACATGTTCTAGAAATTCAGGTTTGTTAACTCTATTTAAAACAATGCTACCGGCAACCATGGCTAACACATTACCTCTAAAAGTTCCTGTATGGGCTCCAGGACTCCATGTGTCTAAGTATTCTTTGTAAAGAATTACAGATATTGGTAAGCCTCCTCCTAGAGCTTTTGATAAAACTATTACATCAGGCTCGATACCAGCTTTTTCAAAGGCATATAAATAGCCTGTTCTACCTATACCACATTGAACTTCATCAACAATTAGAGGAATATCTAGCTCTTTAGTAATTTCTCTAATAGCTTTTAACCATTTGGATGGCGCAGCTATAGCTCCACCTTCGCCTTGTACTGGTTCTAAAATAATTGCAGCTGGTTTTTTTATGCCACTTTCTGGATCTTTCAATAAACGTGAAATCATTTGGATATTTACATCAATGCTTTGTTCACCTTTTAATCCAAAAGGGCAGCGATAAGCATATGGATAAGGTAAAAAATGCACATACGGAGTTAGACCATTAATATGTTGTTTTGGGCCTAGGTTTCCCATTAAAGATAGTGTTCCTTGTGTCATACCATGATAAGCGCCATGAAAAGCTATTATGGTTTCTCTACCTGTTGCTGTTTTACATAGTTTAATAGCAGCTTCAACAGCATCAGCTCCACTGGGGCTGCAAAACTGTACTTTCCTATTTCCATGGTAAGATTTAGGTAATGTATTTAGGAGATCATTCATAAAGGTATGCTTTTCTTTAGTAAGTAAGTCTAAAGTGTGTATTGGCACTTTTTTACTTAAAGTCGAGGATAAGGCATCTGTAATTTCAGGATCATTATGCCCAAGAGCTATGGTGCCAGCTCCAGCTAAGCAATCAATATATACTTTTCCTTCAATATCTGTTAGATAGATCCCTTGGGCTTTTTCTATCACTAGAGGATTTTTTCTTGGGTAACTTCTAGCATTAGATTCCCAATTATCTTGATCTTTTAACATAGCTTGTTGTATGGAGGTATTCATTATTTCTTTTTTATACAATTAATATTGATAATCATTATCATTTATATTATATTCTAATGCAATACTTAATTAGTAAATATTTTTAACTTTTCATGACAAAACAATTTAGTGTGGCAAAATTTGGTGGAACTAGTGTAGGTAGTGTTTCAGCTATTCAAAAATGCATAGAAATAATTAATAACAACAAAAATATAAAAATTATCGTTGTAAGTGCTCAAGCTGGGGTAACTAATCTACTTGAAAAACTTATAGTGAGTAATGTAGATAGTTATAAAGGACTTTTCTTTGAGCTTTATCAAATTATAGATCCTATAGTTGAGTATGTGAGTAATAATGAAAGGTTCAACATAGATTTCCTATTCAAAGAACTTGAGATTTCTTGTCAGCAATTATACCAAGGTTACTCCTTAGATCGAAAACTGCATGCGCAAATATTATCTTTTGGTGAAAGAGTGTCGGCAAAGCTTTTTAATCAAGCTTTGAGAAAAAATGGTGTAAGATCTTTACATATTGATGCAAGAAAAATTATTAAAACAGATAGTGATTATACAAAGGCAAAACCGTTACTAAAAGATATCAGTGATCAGACTAAACTTTATATGCCAGATCATGAAGAAGTAGTGGTATTAGAAGGGTTTATTGGTTCTAATGAAAAAAATGAGACAACAGTTTTAGGTAGAGGAGGTAGTGATTATTCTGCAGCACTTATAGCCGAAGCTGTTAAAGCCGATTTGTTATATATTTGGACAGATGTTGTTGGAATCCATCAGGTAGATCCAAGGTTAATACCTAAATCAAAAGTTATAAGAAAGATAAATTTTGATGAGGCTATTGAATTAACAAATTTTGGGGCAAAGGTTCTGCACCCTGATACACTTTGGCCGGTGATGCGAAGTGGTACAAAAGTATTTGTAGGCTCCACTTTTTTCCCAGAAAGAGGAGGTACATATATTGATAATGAACCGAAAGGTAAAAAAAGTATAGTCAGAGCTATTACTGAGCGAAAAAGTCAATCTCTAATAAAAGTAAAATTTTCTAATAATGATGTTTCAAGTATAGTTTATAGTGTATTCTTGGTTTTAAAAAAATATAGTATCAGTCCGGATATAGTTAACCTAACAGAAACATCTCTTTCTTTTGTTATTCCCCAAATTAGAGAGCCTCTTGAGCAGCTAATAATCAAAGATTTAAATTTATTAGATGAAATAATTATAGAGATAGAGCGTAATCTTTCACTAACAGCTATTATAGGCAACAATTTGGATAAACTCCCAAAACTTCTAAATAAGGTCATAAAGGCTTCTAATGTTTCTAATATAAAGCTGTCTGGTTATGGAGCTAACGGTAGTAGTTTATATTTTTTAACAGATAGTGAGCGTGTTTTGGAAAGAGTGTATAAGGCGCTATTTTAGGGGGGGGGTCTAAGGATAAAGATTGTTGAAATCTAATTTCATATTTTAGAAAGCATACCCCTGTCAATAATTATCTAAGGTTATTATCTATGAATATTTGTTTCTCCCTAAAAAAATATAAAATAATTAAATAACCAAAAAGGGAGATAAAAAATGAATTTAATAACTCAATATAATGAGCATGATGAAATAATGAGCAAGTTCTGTTGGTTAGCTGCTGCTATAAATTTCTTAATAATAAAAAAAGGATTACATAAAAACTTAGTTTTAAATCAAATGAGAAATGCGATTAACAGTTCAAATTTTGTCTTCAAAGAAAAATTTTTAAAATATATCAAAGATGGTATATCTATGTCAGATAATAA
The DNA here is from genome assembly GCF_000710735.2 of Allofrancisella heilbronnii. NCBI lineage: Bacteria > Pseudomonadati > Pseudomonadota > Gammaproteobacteria > Thiotrichales > Francisellaceae > Allofrancisella > Allofrancisella heilbronnii. Next base: position 153,811 of record NZ_CP144673.1, read on the forward strand.
CTTTAAAACTGATTTTATAACACTATTAAACCAAACCTTTGGACTAAAGATAACTTTATTTGAGCCCAACAAAAAGTTTAATAAGATGGCTTTAAAAGAGAAAATAGCTTTTATAAAAGCTAATGAATTTATTTTACTAGGAAATAATAATCTAGGAGGAATGGTTAGTCGTTATCATGCTTTTCTTTTAATGAATGGTTATTTTTATGAGCAATATGATAGACCATTTATTACAAATGGTTTTGATGATTCTTCTAAAAACTACTCAAAATGCAGACATGGAGCTAACTTATGTTATGCAAGAGGAATATTGCATGAGGCTTTGGAAGGTGATATTTACGGTGATATTTATTTACTTCCTACCTCAAATTATAAAATCTTAACTCCATATTGGACAAGCTCGCATTATTATAGAAATGATTTTAGCTCTGATGATGAATTTGTATTGGTGACAACAGAAATGCTAGATTTTTTTAAATAAAGTTTAAAATGCTAGATTGTATTCTCAATGTTTATACTGATTCCGAAATGTACCTCATTAGGTGTTAAATAATTTAAACATTTTTTAGGTCTATTATTCAAGTCAATTTGTATTTTTCATATGTGAATGAAAAAGTTTTTGGGGCTATGGCTCTAAGTTTTGGTTGCATCATGTCTTCAGAAAAACCCTCATTAATACCTGCAGTGAAATATTGAAAATCAGATGCTATTTCATATAATTTCGAGTATTTTGATGTATCATTTCTATATAAACTTTCAGCTAAAAAGTATATCCCGATACCTGCGTTATAGATAGGCTTTTTTAACTCTTCTTCTTTTGATACCCTAAAATAAAATAAGATGTTATAAAAAGGCCAGAAATTATCACTATAACAAATTTTTGTATGTTTAAGACCATGAAAAGCCCTTCCTATGGTTGAAGATGTATCATTTTGTATCAGCCCACTAGAGTTTTCAATAACTAATTTATACTTATAACCCTGCTTTATATTACTTAAAAATAAAAGATTTTTCTGTATATTGGATATTACTTTCTTTAAAATTTCTTCTTTTGACATTTAAGATTTATCCTTTTTTAGAGTTGTCTAAGCTAGGTTGTTGAGGCATTTATGTATCCAAAATTTTGTTGTAAAATTATTTCCTCCGACAAGCTTTACATTTGACATATATATTAAGGTTGTGATCTATGATTTCCGCGTCTAGTGACTCAACTATTTGTTTTTGAAGCTTTTCAATTTCTTCACTATAAAACTCTTGTATCTTATTGCATTTGATACAGATTATATGGTCATGATGGTCACCTTGGTTTAGCTCATACATCACTTGCTCATTATCAAGCTTAAGTCGATTTATTATACCGGCTGATTCAAATTGTCCTAAAACTCTATACACTGTTGCAATACCAATGCTACTACCTTGAGATTTAAGTTTAGAAAACACATCATCAGGACTTAGATGTTTATCTTTATTTTTTTCAAATAATTTTAGTATTTCTAAGCGTGGCTGCGTGATTTTAAAGCCAAATTCTTTCAGGTCTAGATTTTTTGAGTTCATTTTTTCTCTTTGAAAACTAATTGTTAATAAATTTTGACATAATTGTAAGTGTTATTGCAAACATTTGCCTTTGCTAAGGTGATTTATTAGCTAGATTGTATTCTCAATGTTTATATTAATTCCGAAATGTACCTCATTAGGGGGTAAGTAATTTAAACATTTTTCAGGTCTATTGTTCAAGTTGATTTGTAACTTAGTAACTTCAGTTACTAAGATGTTGGGGTGATATATCGTCAAAATCGGCGCCTTTAGGAATAAATTGTGAGAGTGTAAACATAAAAGGTAGCTAGAGCAATTTGTTGGAATTTATCAAAAAAATCTTTTTGTTTTAGTAGGTTGAGCCAAAATTTTAAGGTTTTATTAACCATTCTCTCACTTTTAGAAACAACTTTTGTCCTTCTAGTCATCCTTGCTAGATTACGTCTAGTATAGCCGTTTTACAAGTAGTTAGTTATATGATAGCGGGCAATGCTGGCATCAAAGATCATACTAAGGTAGAGGAGCTGGTGCTAAATCTAGTATAATGAAAGATGTGTCTACTGGACAAAGCCAGATGGGGTATCATGCTTATGAAGGGCAGGAATTAATGCGCCAATGGGTAGCTATTAAAGCAGCTTCCAGACACTATAAAAAACTAAAAGGTTTAGCAAAAATTAACACGATTGTAGCCATATTTTGCTATATATTTTCACTTATATGTATCCAAGTTCAAGTAAATTTCTATATAATACCTACCTGAAAGAGTTAAATGGCTAGCCATTTTTAGTTACTTTTAGTTTATTTGATTTAGGAGACTATAGCTTTAAATGACTTATTATAATAATCTTCAAAAAAATATACTTAACATATCAGAAAACTGTGAATGGGGTAACTATTATGATGCTTTAGGTCTTCCAAGTGGATTGTGCTTTGGACTTTCTGCCATGTGGGGACAAGCCATCTTAGCTAATGATGTGGTTACATTCTATGAGAGATTACGAATACTTACAAGTAAAACTATGCCGCAAATGTCATTTAACGGTAAAGAATATAACAAGTTAACTGATCTTATTAATGATGTATGCTTATTTGAAAAAGAATTATCTAGGCACAAATCAGTTGGTCAGGCTAATTTATACCCGAATTTTGGAAATTCTAGGATTATATACGAACTCATCATATCAATAAGAGCATTTTTAGATGGATTATTAGCATACCATAAGCCTAGTAACACACTCTTAAATAATGATTATAAAATAGTAAACCAAAATGTATTAAAAACATCTCCGTATGTTGTAAATAGCGAATTAACGCATAGCTTTAGTAAAGTTTATAATAAAAGTCTTAATGTAACTTACACAGAAAACTCACCTTTGTTACAGGTATACAACCAACCATTCTATGGCAAGGTTTCAGATTACACTGACGTTTTTGAATCTTTAATCACTAAATGTGTAGAGTCTAAATTTCATTTTTACTTCTTCTTAAATAACATTAACCATGCTGTGGCAATAAGTCATGACGGTGCAAATCTGTTATTTTATGATGCTAATCTAATGCAACGTAATAGCTTTAAAGCTAGTACCATACTAAATGCAAATTACAAAAAATTAGCCGACGAAATATTTGATGCTTTTAGTTTTGGTTCAAATTACTTTCAAGCATTAGCTTTAAATATATCAATCTATATGAACCCGAAATGCCCGCAGAATTATAGTTCAGTTATTTATAGAAATGAATATGAAAGATTACAGCTTCAAAGTATAAAAAAGTATGCTTGTAATTTAATCTTAGATAATAAAAACAGTATATGCCATGGTCATAAGCTAGTAGAGAAACTTAAGAGCTTTACTAACGTAAGTGACATGTTGTCATATATTAAGAAAGAAAATCTTTTAGCGTTAGATGAACAAAAGCTAAATAATAACGATTATAATAATACCGCTAAAAAATTAGGTGAAAAGCCTGAGTATTACGATATAGCTCATGAAATTATAAAATATACCGAAAAAACCTTCAAAGAATACGTAGGTCTTGGGAGTTATAAACCATACCTTATTGAAACCATCACAAAAAATCCATCTTGGAAAGATAGTGAACTATTATATGTTGCCTGCCAAGGTGGTCATACAGACATAGTCAATTTATTATTACAAAATAATGCTAACCCAAACCAACTTACACCAGATGGATCATCGCCTTTACACGTTGCTTGCGAACAAGGATACACAGAGATAGTCAATTTATTATTACAAAATAATGCTAACCCGGCCAAGCTTAAAGCAGATAGTTCTTCACCTTTATACATTGCTTGTGAACAAGGATACATAGAGATAGTCAATTTATTATTACAAAATAATGCTAACCCGAACAAGTTTAAAGCAGATGGTTCTTCACCTTTATATATTGCTTGTGAACAAGGATATACAGAAATAGTCAATTTATTATTACAAAATAATGCTAACCCGGCCAAGCTTAAAGCAGATGGTTCTTCACCTTTATATATTGCTTGCCAAAATGGTCATGTAGAGATAGTCGAGTTACTACTGCAACATCCTAGACTAAAAAATCCCGTAGGAATGATTAGTCAATACTTCATTGGCGGGTGTGATAAATTTTCAAATAACAAGGTATTAGAAAGTTTAAAAAAATATTTCCCAATGTATAATATTAATACAGTATGGAATATGCCTATAGACAGTATTAAAACAGAACCTTTAACTCCTTTAATACAAGGATGCTATTTTATGAATAATAGAAGCATATCGTGGCTTTTAAATAATTATAGTTCTAGTTTAAGTAATTCTGTGAGGTTTAAAAACAGAGATGCTTTAGAGTGGTACCAAACCCATAAATTTAAAGAAGGATATGACAAAAATATAGAGCAGCAATTACAAAACCTAACACAAATCTAACCTTGAAATTAGTATTACAGCAATCAATCAATATATTTAGTACTAAGGCAAAGTTTTGGAGTAAATTTTAAACCTTTCTCATTAAACAAATACTGTATTAGTTAGTAACTGGAGTTAAATGTGGAATTAGAATTAAATGCTAAAATATTGGAAGCATTAGCTAAAGGAGAAACTATATGCTGGAATACTCCAGAGCTTGGGGTTACTCTTAAAACTATGGCCTCACTTCCAAAATTACTGGGGCGCTCTGATTGTGAAGCTGGTATTTTCTATGCTAAACCATCTATAAATCCCGAGCTTGTCAATAATATTGGTAACCACGTATCAATTTTTAATGGTAAATACCCGCCAGCATTTCGTCCTGATTCTTTAACTAGAAAGATGCTTATTCCCACTATGGGACTGAAAGTTCAAAGTAATAAAGATGCAGATAAAAATCAAAATCTAGGTGCAACCATAAATACATCAGGATTTTTAAGCAATCATTTTTGGAGCCGTCAAATTATTGCTCATTCACATCCATCATACGATGAAACTAGAAATCTTGCTTTTGCAAATCATAAAAAAGATAGATCTGAGTTGAGGTTTGATATAAAGGTTCAAGGGCCTGAATTTGGGCTTGTTCGCCGTAATTCTGGAACTACTTTACTATTTAATAAGGAGGGAGCTTGGAATAAGGTTAGGGAAGATAATTACTGGGAAAATAGTTTAAATTTGGATAAAAAATTTTCATATCTTAAAACTCATCGACAAGTTGATACTGAACATAAAGAATACATAAATCATAAGGTAAATATAGAAAAAGAAGCTCAACTAAGGAATGTCACTCAGCGCGATCTTGAGTTATTGTATTGGCGATTATGTAATGAGGAAATTACTATAGAACTTTGCGAAAAATTAATAGATTTTCCAATCTATAATCTGTCCTGCGAAACTGCTTATAATAACTATAAAAGTATTATAAAACCTATTAGCGATTTTCATACAAATATGTTTGATTTATTATGAGATTCACCGACTTAATTTCAGCTTTATCTTAAATAATATACCCCAAAATGTTTAAATTATTTAACTCTTAATCGGGTATATTTCGAAATCAATATTACATTGAGAGTACAATCTAAGATAAAGCAAATGGTATAACGTAATTGTTATTAGACTTCTCATTGATTGATGTTTATATTCCCCTTTATCCAGCTGCTGTTATTTTGTACTTAATTTCCAATTGTGGTATTATATTGGGATTAATCTATTTATGAAAATTCTTTCTATGACTACAAATGTTTACTTAGAATTTGCTCCGATATTAATATTTTTGATTATAGCCTTTGCTGTAGGTGCTGCTTTTGCGATAGCTGGTAAGGTTATCTCTATTATTGTGGGTGCAAATAATCCAAGTAAGAGTAAAAATGAGACGTTTGAGTGTGGCTTTCCAACTTTTGGGGATGCTAGAGAAAAGCTAGACGTCCGATTTTACTTGGTTGCAGTATTATTTTTGGTTTTTGATTTGGAGTTAGCTTTTATTATTCCGTGGGGAATAAACCTAAGAGCAACAGCTATAGCACCAGCAATATCTAACCATGCATTTTTTGCAATGATTATATTTTTAGTAGTGCTATTTTTAGGCTTGATTTATGGTTGGAAGAAAGGGGCTTTAGAATGGGAATAAGTAACGAAAATAAAGGTTTTATTACCGCTAGTGCAGATGCTCTTATAAATTGGGTGCGTACAGGTTCTATGTGGCCAGTAACTACAGGTCTGGCTTGTTGTGCGGTAGAGATGATGCACGCTGGTGCTGCTAGATATGACTTAGATAGATTTGGGGTTGTTTTTAGACCATCGCCAAGGCAATCAGATGTTCTTATAGTGGCTGGTACCCTCTGTAATAAGATGGCTCCGGCACTAAGACAAGTTTATGACCAGATGCCAGACCCTAAGTGGGTAATATCTATGGGTTCTTGTGCAAATGGTGGTGGCTACTACCACTACTCATATTCTGTTGTTAGGGGATGTGATAGGATTGTACCAGTTGATATTTATGTTCCAGGTTGCCCGCCTACTGCTGAAGCTTTAGTTTATGGGATTATTCAGTTACAGAATAAAATTATTAGAACAAATACTATAGCGAGGAAATAGGTGTGAGTATTTCTTTACATCCTCATTTAGAGAATATTAAAAAGGTTCTAGAAGGATTTGATGCTTATTGTTGTATTGCTTACAAAGAAATAAATGTAGCTATAAAACATCAAAAAGATATATATCAAGTATTGCAAGTACTAAAAAAAGAGTACGCTTTCGAGCAGTTAAGCGACATAACCGCTGTGGATTATCTGACATATGGTCAAACTGATTGGCAGGTTGGAAAAGAAGTTTCTCAAACAGGGTTTTCTCGTGGCCGCCAACAGGAATTTGTGGAAAGTGGTTTTGATAACAGGTTTGAAGTTATTTACCAGCTTTTGAGTATGACAAATAATGTGCGTGTTAGAGTTAAATGTAAACTAAAAGATGCGCAAATTATCATTGTGGATTCTGTGAATGATTTATGGCCTTCAGCAAACTGGGCTGAAAGAGAAGTTTACGACATGTTTGGTATTTACTTTAATAACCACCCAGATCTAAGACGAGTGCTTACTGATTATGGTTTTGTGGGGCATCCATTAAGAAAAGACTTTCCACAAACTGGTTACGTTGAAATGCGATATGATGAAAACCTTGGTAAAGTGGTTTATGAACCTGTAGAGATTGACGATAGGGTTAATACTCCTAGAGTCATTCGTGACAAATAATTTATGGATTCGTGATAATGGCAGAATATAAAAACTATACGTTAAATTTCGGACCTGTTCACCCTGCAGCACATGGTGTATTAAGACTTATATTAGAACTTGATGGTGAAACTGTAGTTAGAGCTGACCCACATGTGGGGCTATTACATAGAGGTACGGAAAAACTAGCCGAATTTAAACCATATAACCACAGTATAGGCTATATGGATAGGTTAGATTATGTATCGATGATGTGTAATGAGCATGCTTATGTCATGGCTATAGAAAAATTACTTACTTTAGAAATTCCAGAAAGAGCAAAGTATATCAGAGTAATGTTTGCTGAAATGACAAGAATTTTAAATCATCTTTTATGGGTTGCTGCCTGTGGAATTGATTTAGGAGCAATGACAGTATTTCTGTATGCTTTTAGAGTCAGAGAGGATCTTTTTGACTGTTATGAGGCAGTTTCAGGTGCTAGAATGCACGCAACTTATTTTAGGCCTGGTGGGGTAGCAAGAGATTTACCTAACCAAATGCCACAGTATAAAAAAAGTCGATTCTCTAGCAAAAGAAAAACTAAAAAAATGAACAAGCCAAGACAAGGAAGCATGCTAGATTTTCTAGACTACTTTGTTGTGGATTTTGAGAAATCTCTTGATGAAATTGATACTTTACTTACTGATAATAGGCTTTGGAAGCAAAGAACCGTTGATATAGGTGTTGTAACTGCAGACAGAGCAAAAGCTCTTGGGTTTACAGGACCGATGCTAAGAGGTAGTGGTGTGGCTTGGGACCTTAGAAAATCGCAACCATATGAAGTTTACGATCAGCTTGATTTTGATATTCCTATAGGAAAAAATGGTGACTGCTACGACAGGTATCTAGTCAGAATGGCAGAGATGCGAGAGTCTAACAAAATTATAAAACAGTGTATAGATTGGTTAAGAGCTAATTCAGGTCCAGTTTTATCCGACAATCATAAGATTGCTCCCCCAAGCAGAAACGCTATGAAAAATGGTATGGAAGAGTTAATCCATCATTTTAAGCTTTTTTCTGAAGGTTACTGTACTCCGGAGGGTGAGGTATATGTTGGAACTGAGCATCCAAAAGGTGAATTTGGCGTATATATTAAATCAGATGGTGCAAATAAGCCATACAGACTAAAGATGAGAGCACCTGGTTTTGCTCATATTAGTGCTATGGATGAAATGTTGTCTGGGCATATGTTAGCTGATACTCCAGCTATCATTTCGACAATAGATGTTGTGTTTGGTGATGTAGATAGGTAGAAAATAATGTCTTTAATAGAACTAATACCGCCACAAGCGAGAGAAGAATTAGAAAGAGTTTTAAGTAAATTTCCTGTAGATCAAAGAAGATCTGCTATTTTAGAAGGTTTACATATATTGCAAGATAGTAATGGTGGCTACCTAACTGATGATTTGCAGACTGCTTTGGCAGAATATTTGCAAGTTAGTAAAGTGGATGTTTATGAGGTTGCTACATTTTATTGTATGTATGATCTAGAACCAGTTGGTAGACATAAGCTTAATTTATGCACCAATGTATCATGTATGTTAAATGGAGCTTATGATATTTTGGCTCATATTGAAAAAAGGTTGGGAATTAAGCCTGGTCAAACAACAAATGATGGTAGGATAACTCTAAAAGAAGTTGAGTGCCAAGGAGCTTGCTGTGGTTCACCTATGCTAGAGGTGGATAAGGTTTTTTATGAAAATCTAACTATAGATAAAGTGAATCAGATAATTGATTCTTTGGAGTAAAAATGGCTAATGAAGTTTGTTTTCGTACCCTGCATTTAGATAAGCCATACAGTTTGGAGTCTTACTTATCCGTGGGAGGATACTCTTATTGGAACAAGATCTTAACCGAAAAGATTCCGCCAGAACAAATTATAGAACAGTTAAAGATCTCTGGATTAAGAGGTAGGGGTGGTGCAGGATTCCCAACTGGCTTAAAATGGAGCTTTATGCCTCGTAGTTTACCAGGTCAAAAGTATGTGGTTTGTAATTCTGACGAAGGTGAGCCAGGTACTTGTAAGGATAGAGAGATACTTAGAAATAATCCTCACCAACTTATAGAAGGAATGGCTATAGCTGGGTATGTTGTAGGTGCAACAGTAGGTTACAATTACACACGAGGAGAGTTTTATGAACCTATCGCAAGATTTGAGGACGCTCTTATAGAGGCGTATCAGGCTGGTTTGTTAGGCTCTAATATTAAATCTTCAGGTATTTCTTTTGATCTTTATTCAGCAGTTGGTGCAGGAGCATATATTTGTGGTGAAGAAACAGCGCTTTTAGAGTCGCTTGAAGGAAAAAAAGGGCGTCCAAGGTTTAAGCCACCATTTCCAGCATTTAAAGGGTTATATGGTAAACCAACAAATATCAATAATACCGAAACCTATGCCTCAGTACCGGCTATACTACAGCACGGAGGAGAGTGGTTTAAGAATTTAGGAACAGAAAAAAGTGGTGGTACCAAGCTTTTTTGTGTTTCTGGGCATGTGAAACAACAAAGAGTTGTTGAAATTGGCTTAGGTACACCGTTTAGTGAACTTTTGGATATGTGTGGTGGTGTGCGAAATGGCAAGAAACTAAAAGCAGTGATTCCTGGAGGAAGTTCATCTCAGATATTAACTGGTGAAGAAATGATGAAAGTGAATATGGACTATGAGTCAATTTCTGCAGCTGGATCAATGTTGGGATCAGGAGCAGTAGTGGTATTGGATGAAACTGTTTGTATGGTTAAAACCTTAGCTAGGTTAGCAGACTTTTATTATGAAGAGTCTTGTGGTCAATGTACACCATGTCGTGAAGGTACAGGGTGGTTGTCACGCACATTACATAGAATAATGTCTGGCGAAGGAAAGCCTGAAGATATAGATACTTTAGTAAGGGTAGCTACAAATATAGAGGGTAATACTATCTGTGGTTTAGGTGATGCAGCAGCATGGCCAGTACAGAGCTATATACGCAAATTCAGAGAAGAATTTGTTTATATGATTGAAAATAATGGTAAAAGTATTGTGGATCAATAGTTGATTGGAGTGGTTTTGTGTCAGACAATAAAGAGTCCAAAAAAATAAATATAGAGATTGATGGTAAAAGTTATGAAGCTTTACCTAATCAATCTATAATTGAGATAGCTGATGCTAACGGGATTTATATTCCTAGATTTTGTTATCATAAAAAATTATCGGTAGCAGCAAATTGTCGTATGTGCTTGGTTGATGTAGAGGGCGCAAGACGTTCATCTCCAGCATGTGCTACACCAGTTGCCGATGGGATGAAAATTAAAACTCGTTCTGAAACGGCTCTTAAGATGCAAAAAGATGTGATGGAGTTTCTACTCATAAACCACCCTCTTGATTGCCCGATATGTGACCAAGGTGGTGAATGTGAACTACAAGATATAGCCATGGGTTATGGTAAAACAACCTCTGATTATAAAGAATCTAAAAGAGCTGTTGCTAATCCAAATCTTGGGCCACTTATAGCGACTGACATGACTAGGTGTATATTATGTACGCGTTGTGTACGTTTCGGTGAAGAGGTTGCAGGGGTTAAAGAATTAGGCGTTATCGGCCGAGCAGATCATTCTGAAATCAGTACCTACATATCTGGAGATATGGTTAATTCAGAAGTTTCTGGTAACGTTATAGACCTTTGTCCAGTTGGAGCTCTTACATCCAAGCCATTTAGGTTTAAGGCAAGAGCTTGGGAATTAAAACAGTTTCCAACAGTATCCGCTGGAGATGGTTTAGCCATAGACATTAATGCACATGTGTACCAAAATAGGCTCATACGAGTTGTACCAGCAGAGAATCAGATAACAGGTACATGGATAGCTGATAGAGATAGATTTGAGTATGCAGGATTATATAGTGAAGATAGAATTCAGCAACCAATGATTAAGAAATCTGGTAGCTGGGTTGAAGTTTCTTGGGAAGAAGCTCTGGACTTTGTGAAAGTTGCTATCGAACATACAAGAGAAAAATATACAGCTGATAGTATATCTGCTATTGTCTCAGAAACATCCACATCTGAAGAAATGTTTTTGATGAAAAAGCTAATTCAAGCTTTAGGCTCTTCTAATATAGATGCTAGGATTAGACAGTTTACTAATTCTGCGGGAGTTAGTTCTGGTAAAGGGCTTAGCTGCTCATATGATGATATTAAAAATAGTGATTTTATTCTTGTTTTGGGCTCTAATGTTAGAAAAGAATACCCACTAATAAATATTGCTATCAAGGAAGCTGTTGAGAAGAATTCGGCTAAAGCCGTTGCATGGAATATTTGTGATTATGATTTTAATTATAGCGTAAATCAGGTTAAATTAGCAGCTGATCACATTCGCTATATAACTTTATCTCTTTTAAAGGCTATCTTTGTTAGAGCAAATATTGCTTATGGTGAGCTAGATGATATTTTGAGGAAAGTCGATCCCGCAGGTGAGGTTAGAGATGTTGCAGATAGGATAATTGCTGCAAATAATCCTAAGGTTATAATTGGCCAAGATATAGTAAATAATAACTGTTTTGAAACAGTGTTTAGTATATTTGCGATACTTGAAAAAGTTACACATGTAAGAGGAGGCTTTTTAGCTAGTAACGTTAACTCTGTAGCAGCTGATAGAATTCTAAGTTCATCTAAAGCTGATTTTAGTACTTATAAGTGCTTGAATGGACAAACAAAGACAAAGCTTCTACTTACTACTCATACAGAGCTTTCCAAGGATGCTTTATATGGTGAAGATAAGCTTAAGCAGGCTCTAGATGAGATAGATGTTGTTGTAAGCTTTACCTCTTTTGCAGACAAATTTACTAAGGATGTTTCAGATATAATCATTCCAGTAGCTACTCATTACGAGACTGAAGGTAGTTTTATTGATATTTTCGGTAATAAAAAAGAGTTCAAGCAAGCTGTCAAACCATATGCCGATAATAAAGAACTTTGGAGAATCTTAAGAGTCTTGGGTAATTTATTAGGTTTAGAAGGTTTTGAGTATAATACTATTACAGAAATTTCAGATGATACTTATAGTTTTCGAGCGCGTGTTACTCCAAATCATGTGAGACAAATTCTTAATACTGACCTTGATTATGAAAAAAGCGTAGCTTTTGTAGCCTCTAACTCTATGTATGATTCTTCAAGCTTACTTAGAAGAGCTAAGCCACTCCAACAGACCCAAGACGCACAAAGATTCAAGGGTGTTAGAATATCTCAGGCTCTAGCAAGTGAGCTAGGTTTACAAGACACTCAGGCAAGTATAAAAATCTATGATATAAATAATGAGTTGCAGTTAGATGTAATAATTGATAAAAGTCTTCATTCTAAAAACTTTATGCTACCAAGAAGCTTAAATAAAGCTTTCATCCATAACGATAATATAAATATTAAAATTGTTGCTCAAGGAGGGGAATAGGCATGTTAAAGTATATTCTTTGGACTTCACTTTATGTTTTGCTTATCATAGTCCCTTTGATTTTAGTGGTTGCATATTATACTTATGCTGAGAGAAAAGTTATTGGCTATATGCAAGATAGAATAGGTCCAAATAGGGTTGGATCTTTTGGATTGTTACAACCGATAATGGATGCTTTAAAACTTTTTCTAAAAGAGATAATTATTCCAACAAATTCTAATAGATATCTATTTTTTATAGCACCTATTTTAGCTTTTGCACCAGCTTATGCTGCTTGGGCAGTTATACCATTTGCAAAAGGTGTTGTACTATCAGATATGAATCTTGGGTTATTATATATCTTAGCAATGACTTCTTTTTCAATCTATGGGATTGTGATAGCTGGTTGGGCTTCAAATAGTAAATATTCTTTATTTGGTGCTTTAAGAGCAGGGGCTCAGGTTATTTCATATGAATTAGCTATGGGTTTTGCAATAGTTGGTGTTGTAATAGCATCAGGTTCAATGGGGATAACTGGTATTATAGAGTCCCAGCAAGGTGGTATTTTACATTGGTATTTTATTCCGTTATTTCCGCTATTTATAGTTTATTTTATATCAGGAATTGCAGAAACTAATAGAGCGCCTTTTGATGTTGTGGAGGGTGAATCTGAAATTGTAGCTGGACACCATATAGAATATACAGGATCTAGGTTTGCGTTATTTTTCTTGGCAGAATACGCAAATATGATATTAATAAGTATCCTAACGGCAATTATGTTTTTAGGTGGTTGGAATTCACCTTTCCAAGGAACTTCGTTAGAAAGCTACTTTGACATTGTCCCAGCAACAGTTTGGTTATTCGGTAAAACTGGTATATTTATGTTTATGTTCTTATGGATAAGAGCGACATATCCTAGATATAGGTATGACCAAATCATGCGTCTTGGATGGAAAATATTTATTCCACTAACATTTATTTGGGTAGTGGTGGTAGCATGCATGGTCAGATTTGGTGTGGGACCTTGGTGGTAAAAAGGATAGTATTATGAGAAATATAACGACTTTTTTAAAGACCTTTTTGTTGTGGGAGCTATTAAAAGGTCTTAAGGTTACTGGTAAGCACTTCTTTACCCGTAAAGTTACAGTACAATACCCGGATGAAAAAACGCCAATATCAAGTAGATTTAGGGGCTTACATGCTCTTAGACGCTATGAAAATGGTGAAGAAAGGTGTATAGCATGTAAGCTTTGTGAAGTAGTTTGTCCAGCTTTGGCTATTACTATACAGTCCACAGAAAGAGAAGACGGTTCGCGCAGAACATCTAGCTATGAGATAGACTTGTTTAAATGTATTTTCTGTGGTTTCTGTGAAGAATCTTGTCCAGTTGACTCTATAGTAGAAACAAATATATTAGAATACCATTTTGAAGAGCGTGGTGAAAATATCATGACTAAAGCTAAACTTTTAGCAATAGGCGATAAGTATGAATCTCAAATAGCAGCAGATAGACTACAAGATAAGGATTTTAGGTAGAAATATGTTTTTAACAGACATTTTATTTTATATTTTTGCGTCGTTGGCTATTGTTTCTGCTTTGGTATTAGTGTTGGCTAATAACCCTGTTAATTCTGTGATAGCTATGATTTTTACATTTATATTTACAGCATGTGTATGGATTGTATTACAACAAGTATATTTAGCTTTACTGTTGATTGTGGTGTATGTTGGTGCAGTGCTTGTAATGTTTTTATTTGTGGTATTTATGTTGGATTTACACGTTGAAGAACAAGGTAGAGTAGGTAGGTTTTTTTATGCTTTAGCCGCCATAATCGTTTGTACTATATTTGCTACTATTATAAGTTATGCCGCTATACATGTGTTTGCTGGTAGTCAGATGCAAGCTGGTGTGGGTGGTCTAAAAATTATAGGCTTTACTATGTTTAATGATAACAATTTGTACGTCTTTGAGCTAGTTGACTTTATTTTATTAGCAGCTATGGTAGCAGCGGTGACTTTAACTTTAAGGTCTAAACGTAAAAATAACAAATCTGTTGATCCAGCTAAACAAGTTAAAGTTAGAGCAAAAGATCGTTTAACAATGGTAAAAATACCAAGTAATAAAGGTAAGACAAATGAGTAACTTAATATCAGTTTCAGTAACAAATGGTTTGATTTTTAGTACGATTTTATTTGTTATAAGTATTGCTGGGGTCATTATAAACAGAAGAAATATCTTAATTTTACTAATGTCTATAGAGTTAATGCTTTTAGCTGTTAATACTAATTTTTTAATATTTGCTAATATGCACCAACAAGCAGTAGGTGGAGTTTTTGTGTTTTTTATCATGGCAGTAGCGGCAGCTGAAACAGCTATAGGTTTAGCGATAGTTGTTGCAATATTTAGAAAGCGCAAGACAATTGATTTGAGTAAACTTAATACTTTGAGAGGCTAGGCAATAATGATAATAAATAATCAAATAGCAGCCGTATTAATTGCAGTTATAGTTTTATCACCTTTATTAGGTGCTGTTATTGCAGGTTTTTTTGGTAGATCTGTCAAAAATGAAGGAGTTAGCTTTTTTACCATTTGTTTATGTGGACTCTCTTTTGTGCTTAGCGCAGTTTTAGCATATGGGGTTTTTAACGGTCATGTATATGATATAAGCTTTTATAGGTGGGCACCTATATCTAAAGAGTTTTCTCTGGATGTTGGGTTTACTGTAAATAGAATAACTGTTTACATGATGCTTATAGTTACATTTGTATCTACTTTGGTGCATGTTTATTCTATAGGCTATATGAAAGGTGAAGATGGATATGCAAGATTTTTTGCTTACATCTCCGGTTTTACTTTTACCATGTTATGCTTAGTAATGGGTAATAATTTCCTATTGTTATTTTTTGGTTGGGAAGGAGTAGGACTCTTCTCTTACTTATTGATAGGTTTTTATTTTAATAGAGAGAAAGCAAATGTTGCTAGCTTGAGAGCTTTTATTGTAAACAGGGTCGGTGATTTAGGGTTCTTATTAGGTATTGGTGCGGTAATTTTATATACAGGTTCAGTAGATTATAGTACCGTCTTTGCAGCTTTGCCTAATATTGATAATACTCAAGTTGTTCATTTCTTAGGTTTGAGCTTTAGTCCAGTTACGCTTATATGCGTACTTTTATTTATCGGGGCTATGGGTAAATCAGCTCAATTTCCATTACATTCATGGCTAGAGGGATCTATGGAAGGTCCTACTCCTATTTCAGCATTGATACATGCTGCTACGATGGTTACAGCCGGTGTATTTATGGTTGCTAGATTATCACCGATGTTTGTATTATCAGAAGCAGCTTTGAGTTTTGTGCTTATAATTGGAGCAATTACTTGCTTGTTTATGGGTTTTATAGCAATAGTTCAAACAGATATAAAAAGGGTTATTGCTTATTGTACCTTATCACAATTAGGTTATATGATGGTAGCACAAGGTGCTGGAGCTTTTTCTATAGGGATGTTCCACCTTATGACACATGCGATGTTTAAGGCACTGTTATTTTTAGCAGCAGGATCTGTAATCGTGGCAATGCATCATGAGCAAGATATTCGCAGAATGGGTGGATTAAGAAAGTATATGCCAGTAACTTATATATGTATGTTTATAGGAACATGGTCTTTAGCTGCATTACCGCCATTTTCAGGATTTTTCTCAAAAGATTTAATTATCGAAGCTGCTCAAAGTACAACTGTATTTGGTCATCAGTTCGCTTACTACATGGTTCTAGCATGCGCTTTTGTAACTTCGTTTTACATGTTTAGAACATTTTTTCTAGTGTTTCATGGTAAAGAAAGAATGTCTGAAGATGAAAAATCGCATCTTAAAGAATCTCCGATTAGTATATTAATTCCTTTAATATTGCTAGCTATTCCATCAGCTTTTATTGGTGAATACTTTTTTGATAGTATTTTATCTCAAAATCATGGGTTGTTTGGAGATACAATAAGTGCATATAGCCAAGCTGGTTTACATGGTGTATCTGTAACTGCACATTTAGCTAGTGAACCGTTTACTACTGCTGCTTTTGCTTTTATGGAGCACTCTATAGATACCTTGCCTTTTTGGTTAGCGTTAAGCGCATTAGTATTAGCTTATGTTTTATACGTTTGGTTTCCTCGTATACCAGAGTTTTTATCAAAAACTAGTTCAGGTGTAGGAGTTATATACTATATTTTGGTTAGAAAGTATTTTATAGACTTTTTGTATGATGTGGTTTTTGTGAGAGTATTTTTATGTATCAGCGCCTTTTTATGGAAGGTTGTAGATATATTTATCATAGATAAAACGATTGTACATGGTACATCTAATTTAATATACCAAACAGGTGATAACTTTAGAAAAGTGCAACGTGGTTATGTGTATGATTATGCGTTTATCATGATTATAGGTGTATTGTTATTTATGATGTTGCTAATAATAGTTTAGGCAGTTAGGGGATAGATTTATACTATGAATTTAGGAAATTACTTATTAAGCTTGATAATTTGGCTACCTATTGTAGGCGGTTTTGTAGTTTTAGCTACTAGAACAAAAGAGTTGCACGGAGATGCTGCACGTTGGGTTGCACTAGTTTTTAGTAGCTTAACACTAGCTTTATGTATTTCTTTAGTGGGCGCGTTTGATCCTTCTAGTTCAGCGATGCAATTCAAAGAAAGTGTAAAATGGTTCAAAGTATTTGGTTTACACGATGTTTACTATAGTTTAGGTGTTGATGGCTTTTCAGTTTTATTTATTGTATTAACATCTTTTACTACTTTAGTAATAGTGTTAGCTGCTTGGACCTCTATTAAAGTCAAAGTTAGACAGTATATGGCTATCTTTTTGATAACTTGTGGTTTAACTAATGGTGTTTTTGCTGCAACAGATTCAATTTTATTTTATGTATTTTGGGAAGCTTTACTTATTCCAACTTGTTTAGGTATAGGTATCTGGGGCGGTAAGCGTAAAGCTTATGCGGCTGTTAAATATTTTATGTATACATTTTTTGGTTCAGTGTTTTTACTAGCGGCTATATTGTATTTACAGACTAGAGTAGCTAATTCTTCTACAGATATTTTAATCAATGCTGATACTTACTCTATTCAAAACTTTATAGCGTGGGCCACACAGTCACAAGGTTTAGTTGATACCGTTAAGTTTACACTTACAGCACAGTGGCTAGTGTTTGGAGCTTTTTTCTTAGCATTTGCTGTAAAAATTCCGATGTGGCCTTTCCATTCATGGTTACCAGATGCCCATTCTGAAGCACCTGCCGGAGGTTCGGTAATATTAGCAGCACTTATGCTTAAGTTAGGAGCATATGGTTTTTTAAGGTTTGCAATCCCAATGTTACCAGAGGTTACTACCTCATTAGAATATGTATTGGTGATTTTATCTTTAATAGCAATTGTTTATGTCGGGATAGTGGCTGTTGCACAAACAGATGTTAAGCGGCTTATAGCTTACTCATCTATTTCCCATATGGGTTTAGTAACTTTAGGATTATTTTCTATATTTATACTAAAAAATATAGACCCTAATTTAGGAGCAACTCATGCGCAACTTGCTATACAAGGAGCAGTGTTTCAGATGATAGCTCATGCGTTTTCTTCTGGTGGTATGTTTATAGGTATTGGTTACTTGTATCTAAGAATGCATACAAGAGAAATTTCATCATTTTCAGGAGTGGCAAAAACTATGCCAATATTTGCAACGTTCTTTTTACTATTCTGTATGGCTAACGTTGGTTTACCAGGTACTAGTGGTTTTGTGGGTGAATTTATGATATTGTTGGCAGTTTTTCAGTACTCTCCACTTGTGGCTTTGATAGCTGGTCTAACTTTGATTATTGCTCCAATCTACACACTGTGGATGTATAAGCGAGTTTTTTTTGGTGAAGTAGTTTCAGCACAAGTAGCTAATTTACAAGATTTAAATAAAATGGAAATTTTAGTATTTATATTATTAGCGATACCAACATTATTGTTTGGTTTATATCCAGAGCCGATACTTAAGCTTTCAGCAGCAGCTTCGGCGCATATTGTTGGTTTATCTCTATAAGGTGGTGTTATGAATTTATCTGTTCTTTTTATCTTACCAGAAATATTGTTAGCAGTAGGTGTTTTGATTGTAATGTTCTCTGGGCTATTTTTACATGGTAAAATTAAAAATATTAATTATATCTTTTTTCAGGTATTTGTAAGCTTAGCACTAATAGCTACTTTTGCTAAAGAGTATATCTTACAAGCAGGAAGTGCCTTTGAAGGACGAGTAGTCTTTAATGGTTTTGCCTATACATTACAGCTGGTAATCTTGGTTTTATCTTTGTTTGTTGCCTTATACTCACGTGAGTATGTTAAAGATAGAAAAATTTCCGATGGCGATTTTTATACATTGCTAATGTTAGCTATTTTAGGATCAATGGTTCTAACTGCAGCACATAATCTGATAACTATTTATATTGGTTTGGAATTATTGTCATTGCCATTATATGCTTTAATTGCCATTTATCGTGAATCTGGTAAAGGTTTAGAGGCTGCAATTAAGTATTTTATCCTTGGAGCAATTGCTTCAGGATTATTACTCTTTGGTATGTCATTCGTTTATGGTATTACAGGGCAGCTAGATATCGTCAATATTGCTAAATTTATAACTGCGCATAGTTTTGACAGTTTAGAATACAAATTCTTACTAATCTGTTTAGTAATGATGACAGCAACTTTCTTATTTAAGCTTGGTGCGGCACCATTTAATATGTGGTTACCAGATGTGTATGAAGGAGCACCAAACGCGGTTGCTAATATTGTAGCAACTATTCCTAAAGTAGCAGCATTTGCTATGTTGGTAAATATCTTATTTGTTGGCTTTCCAGAATTTAAGGCATCATGGGTATATTTGTTTAGATTAATTGGTATTGCATCAATATTCTTTGGTAGTTTAGTAGCATTATCACAGACTAATATAAAAAGACTGTTGGGTTATTCAACAGTTTCACAAATTGGTTTTGTATTGTTAGCAACGACTTTGGAACCACAAGGTTATGCCTTGACAGCAGCTAGTTTCTATGTGATTGTGTATGTATTTACAACTTTGGCAGCATTTGGTGTTTTGACTACTATAAGTGTTGGTGGTTATGAGGTACAAAGCTTTAATGATCTAAAAGGTTTTAATACCAAAGATCCCTGGTTGGCATTCATTTTGTTAATAGTATTGTTTTCAATGGCAGGTATTCCACCATTTGGTGGCTTTATAGCAAAACTATTTGTTATTATGGGGCTGATAAATAATGGTAGTTATGTTTTAGCTTGCTTTGTATTATTTATGGCGGTGATAGCTTCATTCTACTACATCCGTATTATCAAGATGATGTATTTTGACGAACCTGAGAATGAAGAGACAGTAAAAGCACCACTTACCTCTTTAGTGGCATTAAGTGTAAACGGTTTGGTATTACTATTTTTAGGTATTATGCCGATGCTTCTTTTGGGCGTTCTTTCTCAGGTTGTGAATGTTATTTAATAATGCCATTAAATAGAAATGAATACTATTTGTCGTATACTATTAAATTTTTAGTTAAAATTGCACATTAATATTACTTTGAAGATAAGCCATACGCTAATTTATGTTTAAACCATACCTTCATAAGATTCCAGATAGGAAAATCTCTAAGCGTCAGTTGAAATTTCTAGAGAGGTCAAATCAGGATTTTCATATGAAGCTTGATAAAACTTATCAGGCTCATAGTGCCGATGTTTATAAAATATTAAAAGAAATTGCTTTTAGTAATATTCAAGCTGAAAAACAAAAAACTTATGCAACCAATACAATCCCTTTGGCTTATAAATATAAGTACCCTATTACACTAAAAGCATTGTTAATTATGTTACTAATCGTGATGCTTCCTCGTATTGCAAAATCTAGTGCAATTACAACTTCGACTTCGCTGGTTTTTGATGAAAATTTATTTGAAGATGTATCGCTGATATTGTCAGATTGTATAAGTAAGTCAGCAGGTGTAAGTGCAGGTAAAGTATGTACATATAATAATGAAAGATATGTATTTAAGTCTTTAGAGCAACCTGGTGGATTAAATGTCTCTCCTGATATGATTAAAGGGCATTTGAATTTTGCATTTCTAAAGAGCATTGGTATTGATGCTCCTGAGGGTAAATTCTTTTATGAAAAAGGTGGTTCTGTATTTCACGGAGATAAAAATATTCCAGCAGAAAAATTGTATGGGACTAAATTTGAATATCAGTTTCAACCAGCTTCACAGTTTGTAAAAAAAGCTAATAGAGAATTTTTGGTAAAAAAAATACCTATAACTGATGAGAAAAGATTTATAAGAGAAACTTTTCTAAAAAATATTGGTGGTGAGATAGGTTTAGCAAAACTAGCATTTTCTTGTTTGTACATTAATGATATAGCTATAAACCTAGGAAATTGGGGAGGAGTAAAACAGCAATTTTTTATAGTAGATGCTGATTTGTCTCCTAAAACTTTATTTGAATTTAGGTCAACTGCGATGTCTGGGATATCTCAAATTAATAGTGTTGCACATTTATACTTAACAAAGGCAACTTTATTAGAAATCAAAAGCTTATTGAGTTTTATTGATTATGATTCAATACGCGTAAAGCTTCCAAGAAGTTTTTCAATTGATTATAAAAATATGAGTATAGCTACAAACATTTACGCTGACGCAGTGGAGCTGACTTTACAGAAAATCATAACGTTGTCAAACCATGAAATAGAGTCAGGTAAAATTAATGATTTATTTATGCAAGCGATTGTAAGTGACGTTAGGTGGCATGTTAAAGGAGCGGATGATCTTTAGTTGCCTATTTGGATTATACAAACTAAATATTTAGGCATACTTTAATTATTTTATGTTAAAATATATTAAATATTTTATTTAATGTATCATAATGAAAATAAATAGTGATGAGTTATTAGCGTTAGGGTCCGCTCTCGTTCAAAGTGTCAGAACTTATATTCCATATTCCCAAAATATAGACTTACTCAATAAAGATTATGGAAATACTGATTTATGTAAATACAATAGTAATCTACTTTCTACGCATTGGGGTAAATATTGCAATATAGGAAGTAAAGGCATGTTATATGAAAGAGCAAAAAACGCATTAAATATAGGTGTAGGTAATTGTAGTGATCTAACATTAGCTTGTCTCTATATAGCAGCCATAGCATCTGAAATAATAAAATTACAAGGAAGAAAATTCTATCTTTCTTTAATTCAGTTCTCTGGTAGGGATCATGCAGTAGCATTAATTCATCAGTACAAGGGTGGAATTGGAGATGACATTAGCTATGAGTTAGAGGCTATTATAGAAGATAAAGACTTCGATAATGCAATTATTGTTGATCCTTGGATATATAAGGCTACAAAATTATCTGATTTTGCATTACATTTCGATCATGCATCCCTTTACGGAGTTCAAGGAAACTTTATATCTACCAATGAAAGTGAAACTGATGAAATTGAATTTATGAAGATAGATATTACTATTCCACTTTTACCACAGGATAAAGAGGATATATTGTCTTGTAAAGAGGAGCAAAAGTACATAGAAACGTTTGCTAAATTTTATGAAGAGCAACGGAATAAATTGAATGCAATAGGTCGTAGATGTGATAGTGTAGAAAAAGACCTTATGAATAAAGCTATATATTTTGATAAACAAGTTGTGAAAATCCAATTAACACGCCGTAATTATTTGGAATCTAAGCAGACAAAATTAAGAAAACAAAATCAATTAATTATTAGTTTAAAAAGTTTTTTTAATGCTTTGCTGCGCCAGTGGTATAATGTAGCTGAATATAATAATAAAAAAGGTAGAATATTAACTTCTGTAATTAAATATTTAGAAGACTGTAGCCGTAATAAATCATATCCTTCTAGATATAAAATAAACCAAATATTTTGGAGAACTCTAACAGTCCTTGCTACTTTGGAAGATTTTTATATAGAGCCTAAAAACTTGTCAAGGTCCACTATCCATCAGAGTAAATTAGCTAGATGCATTTTTAACTCAAGTGTAGTTCCTGAATCTAAGCTCGATCTAGAACAAATAGGCAATTTAAACTTGGATTGGGTACGAAGAGCACGAAATGAAACAATTAATATTAGTGAGAGATATGGTCGTTTACTTGATATGTTAAAATATAATATCCCCGATTTCTCTTTAAAAAAATTATATAATAATCAACAAAATTACTGTGATTTGGTTCAACAAGCATTGCTAGAGTAATCTTAAATTGTAGTCTTAACGTTTATTTTGATTCTAAAATGTAACCAAATAAAAGTAAATGCTAGCTTAACTTGAGTATTTCACAAGAGGTCTGAGATTTAATCTTTAGTTGCCTATTTGAATTGTACAAACTATACTTTTAATAATACTACGCAAAAACTTAAATATATTATGAAAAAAGTTCTTAGCCCAATAAATGATATAATTAAAAATTCAAAAGAAAGTATCCTGAAAAAAAGCCTTAAAAAGCTTGATGTAGTAAGTAGAGAGGAGTTTGAAGTGCAAAAGAAAATACTTTTAAAAACTCGTCAAAAACTTGAAAGTATAGAAGCTAAATTAGATCAGCTGTTAGCAGAGAAAAAATAGCTATGTCTTTAGCAGTACTAAAAAGTAGAGCTCAGCTTGGTATAGAGGCTCCTTCAGTTTCTATAGAAGTTCATTTATCAAATGGTTTGCCAAGCCTGTCAATCGTTGGATTACCAGAAACTGCTGTTAAGGAAAGTAAAGATAGAGTTCGTAGTGCTATTATAAACTCAGGTTTTAACTTTCCTAATAAGCGAATTACGATTAATCTAGCTCCTGCTGATCTACCTAAAAGTAGTGGTAGATTTGATTTACCGATAGCTTTAGGAATACTTTACGCATCAGGTCAAATAGATGTTAGTAAGAATGTTGAAGATTTTGAATTTGCTGGAGAGTTATCTTTAAGTGGTGAGCTTAGAAGAATATCTAGTGCTATACCAATGGCTATTAAGTGTGTGCAAGCTGCTATAAAACTTATTTTACCTGTTCAGAATGAAAAAGAAATAGGTTTGGTTGAAGGTGTTGAAGCTTATAGTTTTGTTAACTTAAAAGAGGTTGTGGATTTTTTATCAGGTGAAATTAACAAGTCAAAAGTAAAGCCCAATCTAGATATTGACTTTGATAGTCTTTATCAAGACTTGGAGGACGTAAAAGGTCAATATCAAGCGAAAAGAGCTTTAGAAATAGCTGCAGCTGGTGGACACAATATTCTTTTAGTAGGACCACCAGGAACAGGTAAAACAATGTTAGCTAGTAGACTAAACTCAATTTTACCACCATTGGATAAACAAGAAGCTCTTTCATCAGCAATGATAGCCTCAATTAAAGGAGAGTCTCATATAGCAGAGAGTTTTTATAAAAGACCTTTTAGACACCCTCACCATACATCTTCAGGAGTATCTTTAGTTGGCGGTGGTAGTAACCCTATGCCAGGAGAAATTTCTTTAGCTCATAACGGGGTATTGTTTTTAGATGAGTTACCTGAATTTGACCGTAAAGTTTTAGAAGTGTTACGGGAGCCTTTAGAAACAGGAGTTGTGAATATTTCTCGTGCTAGATGCCAAGTAGAGTATCCAGCAAACTTCCAACTAATTGCTGCTATGAACCCTTGTCCCTGTGGATATTTAGGGTCTCAAACTAAAGAATGTACAGACTCTATACAAACAATACGTAGGTACCAAAATAAGTTATCAGGTCCTTTGCTGGACAGGATAGATTTACATGTGGAAGTTTTAGAATTGTCTAAACAAGACCTTACCAACCAAAATCTTAAGGGTGAAAAAAGTAGCTTAGTTAGAGCTAGAGTTGAAAAGGCACGACAGTTGCAAATATCACGTCAGAATAAAATTAATGCGTTGCTAAGTAGTAAAGAGCTTGATAAAGTTTGTTCGCTTGGCGAGGATAGTAAAAAAATGCTTGAATTAGCAATAGAAAAGCTGGGGTTATCAGCAAGAGGATATTATAAGATACTTAAAGTAGCTAGGACTATAGCTGACCTTAATGGTAATGATGAGGTTGATAAAAAAGCAATTCAAGAAGCTATAAGCTACAGGAAAATGGATAAGTTTATTAAATAATGTAGGGGGCCGTGCCTGTGTGCCGGCCTTTTGTTGGTTTATTATATTAAAGCAGAATAGTATGAGAAAATTATTTTTAGATGCTTTTAAGCATGAGAAATTAGAGAAGCCTCCTGTTTGGATAATGCGTCAAGCTGGTAGGTATTTACCAGAGTATAGAGAGGTTAGGTCTAAATTTGCAGATTTTATGGATATGTGTCGCAATCCAGATGCATGCTGTGAGGTGGCTTTACAACCTCTTAGAAGGTATGACCTAGATGCAGCAATTGTTTTTTCGGATATATTGACTATCCCAGAAGCTATGGGGTTAGATCTTAAGTTTGTAAAAGGAGAAGGCC
Source organism: Allofrancisella heilbronnii (assembly GCF_000710735.2). Classification (NCBI taxonomy): domain Bacteria; kingdom Pseudomonadati; phylum Pseudomonadota; class Gammaproteobacteria; order Thiotrichales; family Francisellaceae; genus Allofrancisella; species Allofrancisella heilbronnii. Next base: position 178,966 of record NZ_CP144673.1, read on the forward strand.
CTATTTTTTTAAATCCTATAGAGACTAGTGACGATCTAAATAAGCTACTTGAAGTTGATGAAAGCGCAAGTAAGTTACAGTATGTTTATGCTGCCGTTCAAACAACTAAGGCTGCTATAAATGTTCCTCTAATAGGGTTTACTGGTAGTCCATGGACATTGGCTGCATATATGATAGAGGGAAAAGGTTCCAAGCAGTTTAGTAAGCTGCGAAAAATGATGTATGCAAATCCACAATTAATGCATCAATTATTACAGAAACTAGCAGATATTACAGTTATCTATTTGTTAGAGCAGATAAAAGCAGGTGCTGATTCTTTGATGATATTTGACACTTGGGGCGGGGTTTTACCGTTAGCTCAATATAAAGATTTTTCTTTAGACTATATGCAATACATAGCTAAAAATGTCAAACGGGTTGTACCATCAGTACCAATAGTGTTTTTTACAAAAGGAGGCTCAAACTTTTTTGGTGAATATAAAGATTTGTCTTGTGATGGAGTTGGTGTTGATTGGAGTGTAACTATTGAACAAGCTCGTCAAAGGATAGGTAGTGGTAAAGTTTTACAAGGAAACCTTGATCCAGCATTTTTATATGCAGATAAAGAAAGTATTCAAAAAACAGTAAGGCAACATATGAATTTTATCCAGTCAGATAAAGCTAATAATTATATAGTTAACTTAGGTCATGGCATATATCCAGATATTAATCCTGAACACGTAAAAGCTATGATTTATGCTATTAGAAATTTTAATTGCTAAGAAAGACTTGAAATAGTATAAAATAGTGCTATTATATATCCATAATAGACGCGGGGTGGAGCAGCTTGGTAGCTCGTCGGGCTCATAACCCGAAGGTCGTTGGTTCAAATCCAGCCCCCGCTACCAAATAGAATTTTTTATTTAAAGGCCCTTCAAGGGCCTTTTTGCTATCTGGAGATAAGCAAAATTAAGGGGTAAAAATGTTATTAGATAAATTATATGATATAGTAGAGCCTATAACTGCAGATTTAGGTTATATTCTTTGGGGAATAGAGATTGTTGGTAGTGGCACGGTTACAGTGAGAGTGTTTATCGATCACGAAAACGGAGTGTCTGTAAATGATTGTCAAACAGTAAGTAAAGAGTTAAGTGTTATTTTTGACGTTGAGGATCCTATTTCTGGTAAGTATGTACTAGAAGTGTCTTCACCGGGTATGAATAGACAGATTTTCAATATTAATCAGGCACAAGCTTTAATAGGATTCACTGTAAAGGCTGTAACATTTGAACCAGTAAACTCACAAACAAAATTCAAAGGAGTTTTAGATAAAGTTGAAGGAAATAGTATAGTTTTAAAGTTAGATGATGGTAAAGAAGTTTGTTTTGATTTTCAAGAACTCAAGAAATTAAGAGTTTCACCAGAGTTTTAGTTAATAGAGGTAAGAATATGAGTAAAGAATTACTATTAGTATTAGAAACGGTAGCAAATGAAAAAGATATTTCAAAAAATCTTCTATTTGAAGCTATGGAGGAAGCCTTAGTCACGATACTTAAGAAAGAGCTTGATGATAGGATGAATATAGAAGTTAAGATTAATCGAGTTACAGGTGATTTTAAGGCTGAACGTGTATGGCATATTGTTTCTGAAGATAAGGATCTAATAGATTATTCTAAAGAATTATACGAAGATGTTGCTAGAGAGAAAGGTTACAATGTTGTAGCGGGTGATGTATTCAGAGAAAATGTTGAAGTCAAAGAGTTTGGACGCATAGCTGCTGCTACGGCGAAGCAAATCTTAATGAAAAAAATCAAAAGTTTCGAAAGAGAGAAAACAGCAAAAATATATCAAGATAAAATTGGTGATATTGTTTATGGAGAAATTAAAAGAGCTACATATGAGTTGTTAATTGTAGATTTAGGTAACAACGCTGAAGGGATATTGCCAAAAAAAGATTTAATAGCAAGAGAAAGATTTCGTGTTGGTGATAAAATTAGAGCTTGTGTTGAAAGTGTAGACTGTGACGATGAAGGTAAGCCTAACACTATTATGCTAAGTAGGGCTAGTAACACTATGCTAAAAGCATTATTTAAGCTAGAGGTTCCAGAAGTTGAAGAAGAAATTATTACTATAGTTAATGTAGTTCGCGAGTTAGGTTTTAGAGCTAAGGTCACAGTAAAAAGTAATGATCAAAGAATAGATCCTTGTGGTGCTTGTGTGGGAGTTAGAGGTTCTAGGATTCATTCCATAATGAGTGAATTAAATGGTGAAAAGGTAGATGTGATATTATGGGACCAAGATATTGTACAATATGCTATTAATTCTTTATCACCAGTTGCTGCAGAGGATATCTTAGAGGTTAATGTTGATGAAGAAACTAACTCTATGGATATAGTTGTTAAACAAGAAAGCTTATCTAAAGCTATTGGTAAAAATGGTGTAAATGTAAGATTAGCAAGTGCTTTAATTGGCTGGAAAATTAACGTCCTTTCAGATGCTGAGCAAGAAGAAAAACAAATGTCTATAGTAGAAAAATTTGTGGAAGTTTTAGATATTGATCATGATTTTGCTTTAGTTTTAATTGAAGAAGGAGTTGAGACATTAGAAGACCTGGCGTATTTAGATAAAGAAGAGCTTTTAGAAATCGAAGGATTTGATGAAGATATAGTTAATGAGTTGCAAGAAAGAGCTAAGACAGCTCTTTTATCTCAAGCGTTAGGTGATAAGGAGCCTGCAGAAGATCTTTTAAATATGCAGGGTATGCAGGAAGATTTGGCTAAGCAGTTAGCGAAAGCGAATATAGTAACTATGGAAGATTTAGCAGAGTTATCAGTAGATGAGTTGCTTGAGATTGTAAAAGTTGATGAACAAAAAGCTACAGACTTAATAATGCAAGCAAGAGCTCCTTGGTTTGAGTAAGAAAGTACCGAGATAAAAGTACATAAGGAGAGAGAGATGGCAGAAATTACGGTTGGGCAATTGGCACAACAAACAAATAAAGATGTTGAGACTTTGTTAAAGCAGTTAAAGTCTTTTGGTATTAATAAAGTTAGTGAAAATGATACTTTAACCCCAGTAGAAATGAAGACACTTTTGGAAAAAATAAATAGCGCAAAAAGTTCTGCAACTAGAAAAAAAGTGACAACTACAATGAAACTTGATGGCAAACATAAAATAAATGTTTCTGTTAAAAGAAAAAGACGAGTTGCTGGAAGGATAGAAGAATCGACCGTTGCTAATGAGGAAGCTTTGATTACACAAAAAGAAGGCTTTCAAGTAGTTGGTAAGCCTCATGAGAAAGAACTAACTCAAAAAACAGAGCTTGAGCTAAAAAAACAAGATTCAACTTTTGTTAAGGATATTGCTATAGTAGAGAGTTCTGTGGTGGCAGATGCAAAAGAGCAAAAAACTATAGCGCCAAAAGATAGTGGTTTTAAGTTTATTTCTATACCAGAACAAATAGCAACAACTGATACTGAGTCTAGTGTAATAAATACGGCTAAAAAGAAAACAGTCAAAAAAGAGTTTGCTAGCACTTCTACGACAAATACTAAATATAAAAGAGAAGAAGAAGATAAACGTGCAAAAACTAAAAAGGCGGCTGGTAAAGGATTTAAAAAAGCAAATCCAAGACAGTTATCACAACTAGCTGGAGATTTAGAGTCTTTTGATGAGTTTGGAGCTAAAAAAGGCAAGCTTAAAGCTCCAAAAGTTAAAAAACAAGAATTTACAAAACCAGTTGAAAATACAGTAAAGACTGTAGAAATATATGAAGGTATCACAGTAAGTGATTTAGCTCAAAAAATGTCCGTAAAAGGTGCAGAGATAGTTAAAACTCTTTTTAACATGGGAGTTATGGCAACTATTAATCAGTCTTTAGACCACGATACAGCTATATTGATAGTTGAAGATATGGGTCATAAATATACTTTGCATAATGAAAATGCTTTAGAAGAAGCTATAACTGTGGTTGATAGAAGTGGTACCCAAAAGTTATCAAGAGCGCCAGTTGTAACAATTATGGGACATGTAGACCATGGTAAGACTTCTTTATTAGACTACATCCGTAAATCTAGAGTTGCTTCTGGGGAAGCTGGAGGTATTACTCAACATATAGGGGCTTATTCTGTAAAAACTAACAAAGGATCTATCACTTTCTTAGATACTCCAGGGCATGAAGCATTTACTTCTATGCGTGCAAGAGGGGCTAAGTCAACAGATATAGTTATCTTAGTCGTTGCTGCAGATGATGGTGTTATGCCACAAACTGAAGAGGCTATACAGCATGCTAAAGCAGCAGGGGTCCCAATACTTGTGGCAGTAAATAAGATCGATAAGCCAGAAGCTGATCCTGAAAAAGTTATAAGTGAGCTTACTCAGAGAAATGTTATACCAGAAAGCTGGGGTGGGGATGTTATGTTTGTAAATGTTTCTGCTAAAACAGGTGAGGGTATTATAGATTTGCTTGATGCAGTTCTCCTACAATCAGAAGTTTTAGAGTTAGAAGCTTTCGCTGATGGTTATGCTGAAGGAGTTGTTGTTGAATCAAGGTTAGAAAAAGGAAGGGGTCCTGTAGCAACTATACTTATCCAAAATGGTAATTTAAAGCAAGGTGATGTTGTCCTGTGTGGTACAGAATTTGGTCGTGTTAGAGCTATGTATGATGATTTGGGCAAAAATATTAAATCAGCAGGACCATCTACCCCAGTGGAAATCCTTGGTTTGTCAGGGGTGCCAGCTGCTGGTGACCAAGTGATAGCTGTTGAAAGTGAGAAAAAAGCAAAAGAGGTTGCCTCCCAAAGAGCTCAAAAACAAAAAGACGCTAAGGTAGCTCATGAGCAGACTTTGAAATTATCAAATATGTTTAACCATATAGGTAAAGATGGCGAACAAAAAACTTTAAAAATTATTCTCAAAGGAGATGTTCAAGGTTCTGTTGAAGCTATTAGAGATTCTTTACTTAAATTATCTACAGATGAAGTCAAGGTTGAGATTATTGCTAGCGGTATCGGTGGAATTACTTCATCAGACATTACTCTAGCAGTAGCATCTATGGCGGTAGTTGTTGGTTTTAACGTTCGTGCTGATGCTGCTGCTAAAAAAATAGCAGAAGCAGATGGTGTAGAGTTACGTTATTACAATATTATTTACGATTTGATAGATGATGTTAAAAAAGCTATGAGTGGTCTTTTATCTCCAGAGATGAAAGAGCAAATAGTTGGTATAGCAGAAGTTAGAGAAGTGTACAGATCTTCTAAGTTTGGTTCTATAGCTGGGTGTATGGTTATAGAGGGTCTAGTCAAAAGGGCTAATCCTATACGTGTACTTAGAAATAATGTTGTTATATATGAAGGAAGCCTTGAGTCTTTGAAAAGATTCAAAGATGATGCTGCTGAGGTTAAAAAAGGTCTTGAATGCGGTATAGGTGTTAAAAACTATAATGATGTTAGAGCTGGAGATCAGATAGAGGTATTTGAAGTCGTTGAGGTGGCTAAGGAGTTGTAATCATGGCAACAGAAGGTAGAGTGCAAAGGGTAGCAAGTGAGCTTAAGAAAGTGATATCTTTGCTATTACGTTCTAAGATTAAGGATTCAAAGCTAGCAAGTGCAACGGTTACAGAAGTAGAAGTTTCTAAGGATTTATCTTTTGCAAAAGTGTATTATACGTGTTTGATTTCAGAAGATACCGCTTATATTTCAAAAGCCTTTGTAAAGTCAAAAGGTTTTTTTAGATCATCTATTGCAAAGTCATTGAGTTTAAGGGTGGTTCCAGATCTTAAATTTATTTATGATAGTTCCCTTGATTATGGTATGCAAATGGAAGAAAAAATTTCAAAAGCCCTGGATGCAGATGCCAAATTTATAAGTCAAAATGATGCTTCATTGGAAGATAACTACCGAAAACCTAAAGATGATGACGTAGAGAAATTAAGATAGGTTGAATTTATGAGTAAATTTACTATTGTCCGGGGTTTTAATGATATTCTACCTAACGATAGTTATAAGTGGCAATATCTAGAGTCACAGCTAAGAGAGATTTTAGACCAATATAACTATAATGAAACTAGACTGCCGATTCTAGAGAAAAGTGAATTATTCCATAGAAGCGTTGGTGAGACATCAGATATTGTTTCAAAAGAAACTTATGATTTTACTGATAGAAATGGTGATAGTCTGACTTTGCGTCCTGAAGGTACAGCAGGATGTGTTAGAATGGTTCTAGAGAATAATCTTATAAATAGAGGGCAAACCCAAAAACTTTGGTATTGTGGTCCAATGTTTAGATACGAAAGGCCACAAAAAGGAAGATATAGGCAGTTTTACCAACTTGGGGTAGAAGCTTATGGGTTTGATGGTATAGCTATAGATTTAGAAGTTATATCTATAGTTTGGAATTTATTTAAAAAACTTGGGTTGGTGGATCATATAACCTTAGAGCTAAATAGTTTAGGTTCTAGTTTAGATAGGCAAAGGTATACTAAAGCGTTATTAGATTACCTTAAACCATTTCATGATCAACTTGATGACGATTCTATAAAAAGGCTGGCTAAAAATCCCTTAAGAATACTTGACTCAAAGGTTTCTACTACACAAAAAATCCTTGAAAATGCCCCTAAGCTTATGGATTTTATAGAGACTGAATTATTGGAAAGGTTTCAACAAACGTGTCAATATGTAGAGTCATTAGGTATTAAATACACGGTTAACAAAAATTTAGTACGTGGCCTTGACTATTATAGTGGTTTAGTTTTTGAATGGACTACAGATAAGCTCGGTGCTCAAAGTGCAGTTTGTGCCGGTGGTAGGTATGATAATTTAATAGATGATCTTGGTGGCCAAAGTAGTGGCGCCATAGGTTTTGCAATAGGTATAGAAAGACTTTTACTTTTGTTAGAAACTCTAGGTAAATTACCTTCACAAAATAGTGTATGTGACGTATTTTTCATATTAGAAAAAGAAAGTTTGTATAAAACATTAGCTCTAGTTGATTATATACGTTATGAGCTTAGTAGTTTAAAATTTGATATGGATTTGAAGTTTGGTAGTTTCAAATCACAATTTAAGAAAGCAGATAAATCTGGAGCGAAGATCGCAGTAATAATTGGTTCTGAGGAGTTAGAAAAACGTCAAGCTGTGATAAAGTATTTGCAAGAAAATAAGCCCCAGCACCAAGTTGGATTTGAAGAGCTAATAAACTTTTTAGAAAAATAAACTATGAAATTATATAACATAAAAGGTTATGCCTGGATCGTGGTAGGGTTAAGTTCATTTTTACTTATTGATAAGTATATTATGAATGTTTCTCCTAGCTTAATAGCTAACGAATTGATGAGTAGTTTCTCTATCAATGCTACACAAATGAGCGCGATGGTTTCACTTTTTCTGTGGTCTGTTGTTTTTTGTCAGTTTTTTGTTGCTGGGCCTATCATCGATAAACTAGGGTTTAGGAAAGTAAGTTTCTTTTCTCTTATATTGTCAGCTATAGGATTATTACTATTTGTTCTTGCTGCTGATATACATAGTTTTCTATTGGGGTGTGTTTCAAGACTGATGATAGGTGTAGGAGCATCTTTTGCTACTGTTGGATATATCAAAGCAGCAGCTGTATGGTTTGACCCGCGCAAGTTTGCTTTTGTGTGTAGCTTTTTAATGTCAGCAGCAATGACAGGTGCTTTACTTGGGCAAGTTCCTTTGGTTTATCTTATAGAACTAACAGGTTCTTGGCATAGTGCTTTAATTAGCTATGCGTGTTTTAGTATAGTTATAGCTTTTCTATATTTAGCTTTAGTTAGAGATTATAATCCTCATGCTTCATTTTCAAACCAATTAAGGCAAAAAACGGGCACTCTTGAAGGTATTAAAAAAGTATTGTTAAACGAAAACAACTGGTATCTAACCATGTATACAGGTCTGACTTTTACTACTATAGATGTGTTTGGAGGTATTTGGGGTAATAATTACTTTAGAGGATTATATGGTGTTGATGCTAAAGAAGCTTCTTATATAGTTTCTATGATGTTTTTAGGTTTAGCTATAGGTTCGCCTGTTATAGGGAAATTATCAGAGAAGTTTGATAATAGAGTTAATATAATGGTTTTCTTTCATATTATTGCTACAGTAGCTTTAGCAGTAGTGCTTGAATTTAAACTTACTCCGGCAATATCTGGTACTTTATTATTTATATTTGGTTTTTGCTTGGGTGTATATATGTTAGCTTTTGCAATAGGCAATCGTATTAATCCTATAGTAGTAGCTGCAACTGTAGCTGCTCTTATAAATACAGGCGAACCATTATTGGGAGCATTATTTGACCCACTTATAGGATACTTCTTAGATATGACATGGAGTGGTCAATACATAGATATGCATAATAATATTGTAAATATCGCCACTGACGGAGCTCATAGATACTTTAGTATTAATGCTTATCATAGAGCGTTTTTAATATTGGTGTTTAGCATGTTTATATCGTTTTTCCTACTAATATTAGTAAAGGATAAGGAAGTTAAATAAATCAATATGACCTTAGAGCAAGTATATTTTGCAAAAATAAAACAGTTAGGGTTGAAAGTTGATCCACTACAGCTGGAAGCTATACAGTCTTTGCAGAGAATAATAGATGAGCTGACGACAAAAAAAAAGCCTAAAAAACTTTTTTTTAACAAATTTATTTACCCCCACATTAGAGGATTTTATATGTGGGGCGGTGTGGGACGAGGTAAAACTTTCATTATGGATATTTTTTATAATGAAGTACCTACATCAAAGAAAAAACGTCAGCATTTTTCTCATTTTATGAAAGATATTCATACTCGTCTGCGTAGTTACCAAGGGAGTAAAAACCCTATTGCAAAAGTAGCCTATGACATTGCAAAAGATACTCAACTTATTTGCTTTGATGAATTTTTTGTTGAAGATATTGCAGATGCTATGATTTTAGGTAATATTTTTAAAGAGCTGTTTAATTTAGGAGTGGTCTTGGTAGCAACTTCAAATATCGAACCTCAAAGACTATATTTAAATGGCTTACAAAGAGAGCTGTTCTTACCTGCAATAGATGTGCTGATAGCAAATGTTGATGTTTTAAATCTTGATTCAGGGGTGGATTACCGTTTTCGCTTACCAAATGAATATCTTAATTATTTATACCCATATAATGAAGCTAACAGGAAAAATTTTTTTGATAAGTTTTTTTTAAGTAATAAATACTTTGATAAAGATTTGAAGATAAACGTTTTAAATAGGGATATCGATATCATTTTAGTTAGTTCTAAGGACGTTTGCTTAGATTTTAAGGCAATTTGTGGTGATGGGCGTAGTGCTAATGACTATATTGAAATTTGTAAAATCTATAGACAGATATTTGTCTACAATCTAAAAAGTTTTAGTCAGGCAAATGAGGATATGGCTAGGAGATTTATCTCGTTAATAGATGAATGCTATGATCAAAATAAAAAAGTTATAATTTTGGCAGATTGTGACTTTAAAGAAATTTATAAGGGCAAGAGATTAAGCTTTGAGTTCCAACGAACTATAAGCCGACTTAACGATATGCAGAACCCTGGTTTTGGAGTCTTAGATGACTAGTGTACAATATTTAGAAGTTTCTGATGATGTTATTGAGCAACGAATAGATAATTATCTGATTGGCAGATTTACTAAGTTACCTAAACCTTTGATATATCGCTGGATTAGAAAGGGTGAGTTGCGGGTAAATAAAAAAAGAGTTAAGCAAACTTCCCGTGTAAGTTCTGGAGATATAATTAGGATCCCTCCTTTTAGTGTTCAAGATGATACGCAACCAGTTAAAATCAATCAGTCACATTTAGATTTTTTAGAGAAGATTATCTTATATGAAACGGATAACTATATAGTAGTAAATAAACCCTCTGGAATAGCCGTACATGGTGGCTCAGGGGTTAACTCTGGGCTTGTTGAAAGACTTCGGCAGCTGCGTCCACAAGCTAGGCGTCTGGATTTGGTTCATAGGCTTGACAAAGAAACATCTGGTTGTGTGCTGTTAGCTAAAAAGCATAGCGCATTGGTATATTTTTTTGATTTATTTAAACAAAGAAAAGTAGACAAAATTTACTATACTATAGTTCATGGGTTTTGGGATAAAAATATTAAGAAAATAGATTTGCCTCTTAAAAGAACAGAAACAAAAGATGGGCAGAGAATAGTTAAAGTTGATAAAAAAGAAGGTAAAACAGCTATTACTAATATTTTGTCTGTTGAACATTTACCTGGGGAATATAGCTTACTTAAGTTAAAGTTAGAGACAGGGAGAACACATCAAATAAGAGTGCACTGTAAAGCTATGGGACACCCGATCGTTGCAGATAAAAAGTATGGGTTTGTTAGTATTGATGAAAAGCTGGCTAAACAAGGTATAGATAAGCTTTTGTTGCATGCTAGTAAGTTAGAATTTTTTGATGAAAAGCAACAACAAAAAATTACTATAGAAGCTAATTTAGATGAAAGGTTTTATAAGTTTTTATAAATAAAATTACTCCTTACTATCTTTTATCAACAGCAGGATAATTAAAGATATTGCCATACTCGCTACTAATGTTGTAAAGGCAAAATGGTAAGAAGCTAACTCAAAGTATTTTATATCCAAAGAGCTAGTTTTTTGGGAGATTATTTCACCAGCGGAGTTCATAAATTTACCAGTCCACGACCAATCAAGAAAATATCCAATTAAAGGATCAAAAATCGCACCTAGTATTGGCTCACCTGTATTTATAAAAGCAGCTACTGTAGCAGTTATTATTATAGGATTTACTCTATTTCCTATGGCAAAAGATAACATGTAAATACCTAAACAAATCCCAAAAATAAATAATAGTACCGCAGAAGCAAAAGTACTAGTTTTGGTGAGCAGTACTATACTTAGGGCAATAGTTCCAATTATGTGAAAAACAACCATTACGCATTTCCGGTTATCAAGAATTTCTGATACTTTACCTAGTATTGGCGAGCCTATTGCCATTCCAATAAAAATCATAGATATTATGCTGGCTGCTTGTTCTTTAGAGATATTGTAAGCTTCTCGAAAATATGCATTTCCCCAAAAACCAGCAAAGGCATCAACTGCAGTGAAACTTAAGCCAACATATAATGTTAAATACCAGTTGTTTTTATTTTTTACAACCTGTTTTAAAGCCTCTAAGGTACCTAGTTGATTATTAGATGAGCTAGCTTCTGGTTGCTGAGGGTTATAATCACGAACAACAATGTAGTAAGTAACTGCTATAAATAAACTAGCTATACAAACTAAAAGCATAGCCATTTTCCAATCATTACACAAAGCTATCAAGTATGCTAAAGGTGCTTGAGCACACAATGCTCCAATCATAGCGGCAGTAGCTAGAAAGCTTGCAGCAAAAGCAAATTTACGTGGATCAAACCACACCGATACAGCTTTTAAATAAGATATTGTAGCAAATGATACCCCCATACCAGTAATTATACGAGCAATATAGGCTGTGCTTAAGCTACCAAAATTAGCTGCAACAACAAATAATATTACTCCTGCGGCTGAAATAGTTATAGATATTGGGCTAATAAGTCTAAAGCCGAACTTATCTACTATGGGTCCAGCTATAAAAAGTTGGCAAATAATAATTGACCAAAAATACGCTGATCCAAGTGCTCCTGTTTGGGTTGCATTAGTACCAAAGCTTTGCATCATATCATCAGTGATTAGGCTAGGGAAAACTTGCATAATGTATTTGTCAAATAGTAAAAAAGAACTAAAAGCAATTATTATCCAAGCATAGCCACGTATATTGTGTATTTTCTGAGTCATGGAGTAAAATTAAAAAATTGTTAAATAAGATATTATTTTATGTCTGATAGTAAAGTAATTCAAGAAAGAATTCTTTTTCTTTGTCAATCTTTACTTTTCTGGTATGATAAATCTCAAATTAAAATCTACATATATAAAACATGTTAGCTAACATAAAAATTGACTTTAAAAAATTTTTATTGGTGCAAATGTTATTACTTTTTTTTGGCTGTACAGTTACATTGATCTTTTATGGGTGGGCATACTCTCAATCATTTTTATTAGGTGGACTAATCATGTTTTTGGCAAATTTTGTGTTTTTTGTCAGGTTATTTGTAAGTAAACAGTTTTCACCGACGATAGAAATTATGATTTTTTTTCTTAGTGAAATGTTAAAATTAAGTATAGTAGGTGTTACCACTATATTGCTAGCTATTTACGTAAAACCCAAATTATTTCCTTACATTTTTGGAATAGTTTTGTTACAATTAGCGGTGTGTTTTGTACCTTTTCTACTTAAGCGAGTTAGATAGGTCTTTTTTGTGTGTTTATTGGGTTAATTATTAGTAATTGGTGGAAAAATAATGGCAAATACTGAGTCTAGCTCTCAAATTGCAACCGGATATGTCCAACATCACTTGCAACATTGGCAAGTAAGCTTAGGTGAGGGTTCCTTTTGGCAACTTAATGTTGATTCGCTGTTGGTTAGTATAGTGCTAGGGAGTATGTTTATATTTATAATGTTCCTAGTGGCAAGGCGTGCTAGTGCTGATGTGCCTGGAAAATTCCAAAATATAGTAGAGGCTATTTGGGAATGGATGGATGGATTAGTTGCTGAGAACTACCATTATAAAAGAAACTTCGTAACTCCTTTAGCTCTTACTATATTTGTATGGGTAGTGTTAATGAATTTTATGGATCTGCTACCAGTTGATATTTTTGGTTGGATCATAGGATTTTTCACTAATAGTCATGAGGTTTACTTTAGGGTTGTACCTACTGCTGATCCAAACGTTACTTTTGCTATGTCTATAGCGGTGTTCTTTTTGGTTATTTTTTATAATATTAGGGCAAAAGGTTTTGGGCTTGTTAAAGAGATCTTAAGTGCTCCTTTTGGAATTTGGTTATTTCCTTTAAATATTTTCTTTAGACTGGTTGATGAAGTAGTTAAGCCAGTATCTTTATCTTTGCGTTTATTCGGTAATATATTTGCAGGTGAGCTTATATTTATCCTTATAGCTCTTTTATATGTTTCAGGCTGGGTAGCTGGCGGAGCTGGAGTGGTATTGGGAAGTATATGGGCGATATTCCACATATTGATAGTTTTAATACAAGCGTTTGTATTTATGATGTTGACTGTTGTTTATTTAAATATGGCACAGGAAGCTCACTAGTTTAGATTTAACCTTTAATAATATAATATATAAAATAGGAGAATAATAAAATGGATATGTCTTTACAGGTTTTAGGTAACTTAAATGGTTTAACAGCTATAGCGGTAGCTTTATTGATATCTTTACCAGCTTTAGGTACAGCTATTGGTTTTGGTGTTCTAGGTGGTAAATATCTAGAGGGTGTTGCTCGTCAGCCAGAATTAGGCGGTATGCTTTTGGGTCGTATGTTTATTGTTGCTGCTTTTGTTGACGCATTTGCTGCTATTTCAATTGCTATAGGATTCTTAGTACTTTATGCAAACCCATTGGCTATACCTGGTTTAGTTGATGCGGCTCAAAAAGTTGTTGGTGCATAATTATACTTTCATATAAATCAAGATAAATTATCTAAAGGATAAGTAGATGGATATCAACGTAACTTTAATAGGTCAGATGATAACATTTGCAATCTTTGTTGTTTTTACAATGAAGTTTGTATGGCCGCCGCTACGTACAGCTTTAGAAGAGCGTAGAGAAAAGATAGCTAATGGCTTGGCTTCTGCTGATAGAGCTTCTAGAGAGCTAGAAGTTGCAAAAAGACAGTCTGCTGAAATTCTACGTGAAGCAAAAGCAAAAGCTACGGAAATAGTTGAAAATGCCTATGTTAGAGCTCATAAAATTGATGAGCAGGCTAAAGAAGAAGCTATTGCTATAGCTGAAAAGGTTAAAAGCATGGCTATGGCTGAAATCGATCAAGAGAAAATCAAGGCAAGAGAAGAGCTTAAGCAAGAATTAGTAAGTCTTGCTATAGCGGGAGCTAGTAAAATTATATCTGCAAAGGTAGATGAAAAGGCTAGTAACGATCTTTTAAAAGATTTTGTTGCTAAGATATAAAAATAATAGGGTAAATACATGGCAGATCTAAGCGTAATTGCAAAACCATATGCAAAAGCAGCGTTTGAGTTTGCAAACGAAAACAGCTTATCGCAAGAATGGTCTATGTTACTTAAAACTTTTTCCAAGTTGGTACAAGATGATTCAATGCAAAGCATTATTACTAGTCCTATATTTTCTCAATCTGAGATTGTGGAAGTTTTAAAAAGTCAGCTAAATGAAAATTTTTATAATTTTCTAACATTGATTGCTCAAAATAAAAAGTTAATGGTTTTGCCTTTAATTTCAGAACAATTTGAGTTGTTTAAAAATGCTCAAAACAATAGCAAAGTAGCCAAAGTAACTTTAGCTTATGCTACTGATAAAGATTTGTTAAATAGTTTAAAGGCAAGTCTAGAGAAAAAATTTGGTTGCTCTATGAGCCTTGAGGTTGAGATAAACCCGGCTATAGTTGGTGGGGCGATTGTTAGAGTCGGAGACACAGTTATAGATAGCTCAGTGTCTGGACGTTTAGAAAAATTAAAAAGTATTTTATTATCATAAATTATAGGAAGTGAGCTTATGCAACTAAGTCCATCAGAAATTAGTGGTTTGATTAAACAGAGAATAGAAAAGTTTGATAATTCTATCGAATTAAAGTCAGAAGGTACTATAGTTAGTGTTGCTGACGGTATTGTAACTATATACGGTTTGAATGATGTAACTGCTGGTGAAATGATAAAAATGCCAGGTGATGTATATGGTTTGGCACTTAACTTAAATACTGATTCAGTTGGAGCAGTAGTTTTAGGTGAATATGAGCATCTAAAAGAGGGTGATAAAGTATACTGCACAGGCAGAATACTAGAAGTTCCTGTTGGTCAGGCTTTACTTGGTAGAGTGGTTGATGCTTTGGGTAACCCTATTGATGGTAAGGGTGAGATAGCTGCAGATCATAGTTCACCAATTGAAAAAATTGCTCCAGGAGTTATTTGGAGAAAGTCAGTAGATCAAGCATTACAAACTGGTATTAAGTCTATAGATTCGATGGTTCCAGTAGGAAGAGGTCAAAGAGAGCTTATTATTGGTGATAGACAAATTGGTAAAACTGCTATTGCTATTGATACTATTATTAATCAAAAAGGTACAGGCGTTAAATGTATCTATGTGGCAATAGGTCAAAAAGCATCATCAATAGCTAATATTGTAAGACAGCTAGAAGAGCACGGTGCTATGGAGCATACTATTATAGTGGCTGCTACAGCGTCAGATTCTGCAGCTTTACAATATATAGCGCCGTACGCTGGTTGTTCTATGGGTGAGTACTTTAGAGACCGTGGCGAAGATGCTTTAATTGTTTATGATGATTTAACTAAACAAGCATGGGCTTATAGACAAATTTCACTTTTATTGAAAAGACCTCCTGGACGTGAGGCATATCCTGGTGATGTATTTTATCTTCACTCAAGACTTCTTGAGAGAGCAGCTAGAGTAAATGAAGAGTATGTTGAAAGATATACAAACGGTGAAGTTAAAGGTAAAACAGGTTCACTTACAGCTTTACCAATTATCGAGACACAAGCTGGTGATATTTCTGCTTTTGTACCTACAAACGTAATTTCTATTACAGATGGTCAGATATTCTTAGAGACAGACTTATTCAACTCAGGTCTAAGACCAGCTATCAACCCAGGTAACTCAGTATCTCGTGTTGGTGGTGCTGCTCAAACTAAGATTATTAAAAAACTTGGTGGCGGTATACGTTTAGCTTTAGCACAGTACCGTGAATTGGAAGCTTTCTCTCAGTTTGCATCAGATCTTGATGAGGCAACAAGAGCACAGTTAAATAGAGGTCAAAGGGTTACTGAACTTCTAAAACAAAAGCAGTTTTCAACACTATCTGTGGCATTGATGGCATTATCTTTATATGCTGCTGATAATGGTTATTTAGATAGTTTAGAAGTTTCAGAGGTTATACCGTTTGAATCAGCATTACATGCTTTAGCGACAGATAAGTACGCAGCTGTGATAGAAATGATTAATAAAACTGGTGGCTACGATGCTGAAATTGCTGATAAGCTAAAAGCAATCGTAGAAGATTGTAAAGCAACTCAAGCTTGGTAGGAGTAGACTATGTCTAATGCTAGAGAAATACGTTCCAAAGTGCAGAGTGTGAAAAATACTCAAAAAATCACTGGCGCTATGGAATTAGTAGCAGCTAGTAAGATGAGAGGAGCGATCGTTAAGATGAATAACGTGCGTCCTTATGTAGACTGTGCTAATACAATTATTAAAAATGTTGTAGCAGCTAGTATTGATTATCCTAACCCTTACTTGTTTGAAAGAGAGGTTAAAAGAGTTGGTTATATAGTTACCTCAACAGATAGAGGTCTGTGTGGTGGTCTAAACATTAATCTTTTTAAACACGTTCTGAAAGATATTAAGAAACATCTTGATGATAGAATCGAAGTGGATATATGTGTTATAGGATCTAAAGCAGAGACTTTTTTTAGGAAGTTAAAAGGCGTTAATGTTGTGGCTGTTGCTCACTATAATGATAAAGATTTAGAAACTAGTATTAGAATGGTTTCTGGAGCTGTGAAAGTAATGCTCGATAAGTTCACAAATAGTGAAATTGATAAATTATATTTATCTAGTAACCAGTTTATTGGCACAATAAAACAAAAGCCAAGGCAACAAGTGTTGCTTCCGATA
This sequence comes from Allofrancisella heilbronnii, assembly GCF_000710735.2. Classification (NCBI taxonomy): domain Bacteria; kingdom Pseudomonadati; phylum Pseudomonadota; class Gammaproteobacteria; order Thiotrichales; family Francisellaceae; genus Allofrancisella; species Allofrancisella heilbronnii. Next base: position 195,699 of record NZ_CP144673.1, read on the forward strand.
CAAGATGTGCTTACACAAGAGCAAAAGGCAGATGACAAAGATGTATCCAAAGGGCATTGGGACTATATTTATGAAAGAGATATAGAGGAAGTTCTAAACGCTTTATGTATGAGGTATATAGAAGCCCAAGTTAGAGGTGCAATATTAGAAAATGCGGCATGTGAGCAAGCTGCACGTATGTTGGCTATGAAAAATGCTACAGATAATGCAAGTGATATTATTGATCAACTAAAATTAGATTATAACAAAGTAAGGCAAGCTATGATTACCCAAGAGCTTGCAGAGATTTGTTCAGGTGCAGCAGCAGTTTAGGAGAGATAAAATAAATGAATACAGGTAAAATTATTCAAGTAATCGGGGCGGTTATAGATGTAGAGTTTTCTCGTGATAACACTCCAAAAGTATATGATGCTCTGAAAGTTCAAGAGACAGATTTAGTATTAGAAGTACAGCAGCAAATAGGTGATGGAGTGGTCCGTACTATCGCAATGGGTTCTAGTGATGGGTTAAGACGTGGTATGGAAGTTATAAATACAAATGCTCCTATCTCAGTTCCAGTAGGTCATGGTACGTTAGGTCGTATCATGAATGTATTGGGTGAGCCAATAGATGAAGCAGGTCCAATTGAGCATACTGAGAAAAGATCTATCCATCAAGCTCCTCCAGCTTATGATGAACTAGCTCTTAATACAGAAATTTTAGAAACAGGTATCAAAGTAGTAGACCTTATTTGCCCTTTTGCAAAAGGTGGTAAGGTAGGTTTATTCGGTGGTGCTGGTGTTGGTAAAACAGTTACTATGATGGAGCTTATCAACAACATTGCAAAAGAGCATAGTGGTTACTCTGTATTTGCTGGTGTTGGTGAAAGAACACGTGAAGGTAACGATTTCTATTATGAAATGAAAGATTCTAACGTACTTGATAAAGTATCCCTAGTATATGGTCAGATGAATGAGCCACCAGGAAATAGATTAAGAGTTGCACTAACAGGCTTAACTATTGCAGAAGGTTTCCGTGATGAAAAGCGTGACGTGTTAATGTTTATTGATAACATATATCGTTATACATTAGCAGGTACTGAGGTTTCAGCTCTTTTAGGTCGTATGCCATCTGCGGTGGGTTATCAACCAACTCTAGCAGCTGAAATGGGTGCTTTACAGGAGAGAATCACATCAACTAAGACTGGTTCGATTACATCTGTACAGGCTGTATATGTACCAGCTGATGACTTAACTGACCCATCTCCAGCAACTACATTCTCACATTTAGATGCCACAATTGTACTATCACGTCAAATTGCTGAATTGGGTATTTATCCGGCTGTGGATCCTCTAGATTCTACATCTAGACAGTTAGATCCATTAGTAGTTGGTCAGGACCATTATGAAACAGCGCGTGCAGTGCAAAAGACCCTACAAAGATATAAAGAGTTAAAAGATATTATCGCTATTTTGGGTATGGATGAGTTATCAGACGAGGATAAAAAGACTGTTGATAGAGCTCGTAAGATTCAGAGATTTTTATCTCAGCCTTTCCATGTAGCAGAAGTATTTACTGGTAACCCTGGTAAGTTTGTATCTTTGAAAGATACTGTTGCTAGCTTTAAGGCTATTGTTAATGGTGAGTATGACCACTTACCAGAACAAGCTTTTTATATGGTAGGATCTATCCAAGAAGCTATCGAAAAAGCAAAAACTTTATAAGGTAAACTGATATGTCTAAGAACTATCTAAAAGTCAGTGTTGTTAGCCCTTCAGGTTCAGTTTTTACAGGTGAAGCTGACATGGTCAGCTTGCGTGGTTCAGCTGGTGAGATGGGTATAGCATATGGACATACAGAGCTCTTATCAACTATGCCAGCAGGCGTGGTTAATATTAAAAAAGACAGCGATACAGAGGTTTTATATGTATCCGGTGGGCTGATAGAGGTTACTCCTACTAGAGTTACTATTATGGTTGATGAAATGGAAAGGGCAGAAAATCTTAATCAAGCAGAAGCTGAAAAAGCAAAAGCAAGAGCAGAGGACGCTTTAAAAAATCCAGATGCATCAAAACTTGACATAGAAGCTGCTCATCAAAGATTAAGAGAGGCTGATGCTCGCTTAAAAGCACTTAACTCTTCTAAAGGGTTATATTATTCGAAGGATTAACCTTTTGTTTTGTTAGTTTAGCTAATTACTCTTGAAATAAACCTCCCAAAATCATTTTTTACAACATATTTTTCAATCTTAAAAGCTGTTATTAAGTAATACCAATTCCAACGCATATTATTACTTTCTAACTTTGTATTTTATACCTAATTTAATCCTTTAATATTTGCCAATAGTGACTGTTATTGCCTGCTTAAATTAGTCATAAACTCCTTTGTGATAAATGCACCAATTTATGTTGGAATTGGTATAAATGATTTAAATTCTTCAGTTGTGGTTGAAATCAATCAAACGAATTCATGGTGACAAATTTGGTAATTTTGACGCCAGCAAAATATAGTATCATTAGAGATATATTAGCAGACCCATAACTGTTAAAATAAATTTATTAAAAAATTAAAATAAATTATGTAAATATTTGAAAATTAAATTTAATTGCATAAAATAATATTAAGTATTAGAATATATAAAATTGGAAATTTTATGACTGACCATGAGTTTGATGTATATTGGTATAAAATCTTATCAGTAGTTGTAGCAAAACTGTTGGAAAATGATTTACAACCTCTAAATAAAAAAGCTATAGAACCTATGTTTTCTCTAGAAAATGATCATAAAAAGGTGACTAAGCCTACGGCAAATTACAAAAAATTAGCCCAGCTTTTAAATGCAATATCTTATGTAGTAAATAGTAAAGAAAAAAGTGCTCCTGATTTGGCAGAAATACATGATAATATAAGAGATGAGCTTAAGTTGCTATACGCTTTGTACGCTCGTCGTTTAAGCAAAAGTCAGCTTATATTCAATAATTATGAAACGTCAAAAGCAGGTTTAAAAGTTAGTAACAAAGAGATTAGTAGCAAAGAGAAAGTATTTACAACAAAAAAATTACTAGGCTTAATAGGTGGATATTTGGATGATCCAAGTTATGAGAAATTTAAAACAACAAATAAATCAACATATCTAATGTTACCTTCTTCAGATAAAAAGTCAGGAGCAGGTTTAAAAGTTAGTAACAGAGAGAAAGTATTTATATCAAGAGGATTAGTAGGCTTGATATGTGACTATTTGGATAGTTCAAGTTATGAGAAATTTAGAAGAACAAATAAATCAACATATCAAAAGTTACCACCTTTACCGCTATTACCAATAAATTACCAAAACTGCAATATACTAGGTTCTTCTAATTCACAAGATATGGACAGCAATATCTTGATATTGCCAGATGGAAGGGCGGTAGATTATCATTCTGATACTATACGAGTTTGGGATTTAGATAAATCTAAAAGTCTTGAAAATCCTATCTTGAAAACGTTCCCAGGTATTTTTATTATGAAATTAGAGATACTACCAGATGGAAAGATATTACTCAACACACAGTCTGAACCATACAAATTAGTTTTGGATTTAGATAGGCCTATATCTAATAACAACCCTCTGACGTTAAAAAATGCCCATAAACATATGACCATAATATTACCAGATGGAAAAATAGCAAGTGCATGGCAACCACAAAATGATAATGATGTGCTAGCGCGGAATATCCAAGTTTGGGATTTAAAGAAGCCTATAGATAATACCAACCCTATCTTATTAAGTGGTCATCAAGATAAAATTTCAATACTAGATGTATTGCCGGATGGTAAAATAGTAAGCGCCTCGAGTGATAAAACTATACGGGTTTGGGATTTAAGTAGCCCCAGAGATTATGGCACTAACCCTATTGTATTAAGTCATCAGGATAATATTCTAGAATTAAAAATATTGCCGAGTGGTAAAATAGTAAGCCAAACTTTGGGTGATAGAGTGAATATTGGTACACTTAGCCACTATTTTAATAGGCGAATTTGGAGTTTGGGTAAGCCTATAAATTGTATTGAACAAAGGAATTTAAAAGCCCACTTTGGTTTACTAATGGTGACATTGCCAGATGGAAGAGCGGTAGACTATTATTCTGATATTATACGAGTTTGGGATTTAGATAAGCCTATAAGCCTAACAAATCCTACCGTGTTTAAATGTCAATACCAACTTATTTCGGAATTGAAGGTAGTATCAAATAGAACAATAGTATTCCAAGCAGTGGGTGGCCGTATAGGGATTTTGAATCTAGATGAGCCTACAAGTTCAAAAAACCCTATTGTGTTAAGTACACATCGAGGTTTAGGCTTGTGCTTTGACAAAGTATATGTACTATCAAGTGGAAAAATAATAGGTAAATTAGTAGACAGAATAAACAGAGTAGAAGGAAGAGACCGAGTTACTATACTGATTTGGGATGTATACAAGCCTATAGATAACCACAATCCTATCGTGTTAGTAGATAATAGTGAAATAGATAATTATCCTTATGATTTGGTTGGGGTATTACCAGATGAAAGAATAGTAACTTTAAAGAGAGAAAGATTTGAAATTAACATCCAAATTTGGGATTTATCCAGACCTAACAAACCTGTGGAGCTAAAATACCGTGCTAGTAGTTTCTATCCTAAGTCAGTAAGAGTATTTTTATTACCAAATGGAAAGATATTAAGTATAACGTATAACAGGCATAACGGCGGCGGGGATGTAAGAGTCTGGGGTAGTTCAGATAAAGAACAAAATGTTAAGATTAACCAACAGTTAATACAAGCTGTCATAAATAAATACGGAAATAAAGTCAGAAATAGAAAAATATCTTTTGGTTACGCAGGGAAAAGGGTTAATAATGAAATATTACCTGATAATCTTGCAATAGTAATAACCAAAATTCAGCGTGACGCTAATACTTTAGCTTTATCACCCAACTTATTTATAAAAGCTTTCGCTAAAGAAATAAAATCTCAAACTAGAACTGTAAGTAACAATCTTAAAAATACAAAAATTTTGACCTCTAGAGATATTTACGTTAAACTTTTATATCGAAGTCCGTCACTTATCTTGAAAACACTTTTCGAAAGTGACGTTATTAAAAATTTCTAAAATAGGATTTTTGATAGTTTACTAGGTTGTCTTTAACCTTGAAACATTTATCGAACTGGTTTAATCTAGCAATAATCTTTTATTTACAGTAGATATAAATATGACAGTCACAAGATTTGCACCAAGCCCGACAGGTTTCTTACATGTAGGTGGTGTTAGAACAGCGCTATTTAGTTGGCTATATGCTAAAAAAAACAACGGGAAATTTTTATTAAGGATTGAGGATACAGATTTAGAAAGATCTACCCAAGAAGCAGTAGATGCTATTTTAGATGGTATGAGTTGGTTGGGTTTAAAAAATGATGATCAGATATATTATCAAACAAGACGCTTTGATCGATACCATCAAGTTATAGGTGAGCTTATAAATCAAGATAAAGCTTATTATTGTAATTGTTCTAAAGAGAGATTGGAAAAGTTAAGAGAAAATCAGCAAGCAAATAATCTAAAAACTGGATATGATGGAAAATGTAGAAACGCTAACTATATTCCTAATCATGGTGAAAGCTTTGTTGTAAGATTTAAAAACCCAGAACAAGGTGTGGTAAGTTGGAATGATGCTGTAAAGGGTAAAATTTCAATAGCTAACCAAGAGCTTGATGATATGATTATTCAAAGAGCTGATGGTTCACCAACGTATAATTTTTGTGTAGTTGTTGATGATGTGGATATGGGGATTACACATGTTATACGTGGCGATGACCATGTGAATAATACTCCTAAGCAGATTAATATTTATCAAGCTTTACAAGCTCAAGTTCCAGTGTTTGCACATGTGCCGATGATACTAGGTCCAGATGGAACAAAGCTTTCCAAGCGTCATGGTGCTGTAAATATTATGCAGTATCGTGATGATGGCTATTTACCACAAGCTATGCTTAACTATCTTGTAAGGTTAGGTTGGTCAAATGGCGATCAAGAAATATTTTCAATCGATGAAATGATTGACAGTTTTAATCTTGAACATATTAGTACTTCACCGTCGCGTTTTGATTTTGAGAAGTTAAAATGGTTAAATAAGTATTACATCAAAGAATCAAAATTCGAGGATATTCAGGCTGAGGTAGAATATCACTTCACCAAAGCAGGATTGAATCTTTCTAACGGCCCTGATTTAAGAGATTTACTAGCTGTTATGGCAGAAAAAGTAGACACGCTTAAAGAGCTTGCTGAAAACTCTAACTATTTTTATATACAAGATATAATTTATGACGAAAATGCAGTAAAAAAACACTTTAAAGCTACTACAGGTGATATTTTGAAGGTTGCCTTAACTAAATTTGAATCACTATCTGACCAAGACTGGCAAGAGGAAGCTATATTACACTCTATAATAAGCTCAACAGCAGAAGAATGTGAATGTGGTATGGGTAAAGTTGGTATGCCTGTAAGAGTTGCTGTGACAGGTTCCGGCCAGTCTCCTGATATAGGTATTACTTTAAAGTTGCTTGGTAAAAATAAGGTGATCTCAAGGTTAAGTAAAGCTCTAAAGTTATGTTTGTAACTGTAATGGTATAATGCTTAACGAATTATAATTTTAACTGAAGCACATAGGCTTAGTTAAATCAGATTGTTATGCAAAATCTATGTTAGATGTAATAGCTTTGACTTAATCTGACATTGTGTATAAAATAAGATGTCAAATTAAGGAAGAATAAAATGAATGCATCTCAAAAGATAATCAAACCCAAATTAGGTCTGTTAGAATTAGCAAAACAATTAGGTAATGTCAAGCAAGCTTGTAAAGTGATGGGTTACTCAAGAGACAGCTACTATCGCTTTAAAGAGTTATACGATAATGGTGGAGAATTAGCTTTACAAGAAATATCCCGTAAGAAGCCATTAGAGAAAAATAGAGTTGAGGCACATATTGAGCAAGCAGTAGTTAATATGGCTTATGAATATCCGGCGTATGGACAACATAGAGTATCAAATGAATTAGCAAAGCAAGGAATATTAGTCTCAGGAAGTGGAGTTAGATCTATTTGGCTTAGACATGACTTAGAGAATTTTAAGAAGCGATTAACAGCACTAGAGACCAAAGTAGCTCAAGATGGCTTTATACTTACAGAAGCTCAATTACAAGCTTTAGAAAAAGAAAAAGCTAAAAAGGTTGCTACTGGTGAGATTGAAACGCATCATCCAGGTTACTTAGGATCTCAAGATAGCTATGTAGGGTATATAAAAGGTATAGGTAAGATATATCAACAGACATTTGTAGATACGTATACTAGAGTAGGATTTGCTAAGTTATATACAGAAAAAAATGCAATAGTAGCTGCTGATATGCTTAATGATAAGGTATTACCATTCTTTGAGGAACATGGAATAGATCTATTAAGAGTATTAACAGATAGAGGCACGGAATATTGTGGAAAGCTGGAGAATCATTCCTACCAGATGTACTTAAGCATAGAAGACATTGACCATACTAAAACAAAAGCTAACTCCCCTCAAACTAATGGTATCTGTGAAAGATTTCATAAAACTATGAAAAATGAATGTTATGAGACAATGTTTAGAAAAAAGGTTTATTCAACGATTGAGGAGATTCAGCAAGATGTTGATATATGGCTGGATTATTACAATAACGATAGACCACATTCTGGTAAGCACTGTTATGGAAAAACGCCTATGAAAACTTTTATTGACTCAAAACCTTTGGCAAAAGAGAAAAATTTAGGTAATATGTTTGATAAATCTGACACTAGTTTAGAAATAAATTCAGTCTCAAATTAATTGGTGACTGTCAGATCAAGTTTGAGCTACTACATGTTAGAGTTGCCTTTTGGGGCATTAAAAATTATTTCTTTAAGTTTCCCTGTTTGAGTAATTAGTTTCATTGGTTGGATATCCCCTTTTGTAAATAAAAACGCAGCTCCTTTCCATGGGTCTATCACATAAACTGTTCCTGGTCTAAAATTGAAAACCCCATTTGCTTGTAGGCTTATTCCAGTTGTGTCATATAAAACAAATGCATGATCTTCATTTATTAAACCTACTGGATGCGCGACTCCTTTATTTTTTCTCCTGTTTAACATATGAGCCATAGCAACTGCTTGGTCTCCACAGTTACCAGCGCGATAGAGTTTTGTTTTTTGTAAACTTTGTAGGCCCGGATTAAAGCCTCCTTTTCTTACTAGGTTGATTAATTTTTCAGCTTCTTTTCTAGAAGTTTTTTGATATTGAGCAAGCCTTTTTGCTCCTATATGATTGGCCCAAGATGGATCTACCCCCGTAGAAGATATTTCTACTTGTTCTATATAATCATCAAATTCTATTTTTATTCTTTCATCTAATGGTTTTCGTAGATATTTTTTTATTGCGTTTACTATAATTCCTGCGGCTTCTATTTCCTTATCGTGCTGTTTCTTATTTATATGTTCAGCTAATGTCTCTACATGTTGCTGGAGTTTTTGGTAAACCTGGTCTATGTTTAAGTTTTTATTGCCGTCTTTAAAAGTTTCCCATATGTTTAAAAATAAACTTTTTAACAGTTCTGGAGAAACATTTGTGTTTTCAGGTATTTCTAAAAGGTTTTTAAAGCTATTATTGGTATTAATCTTTTGGGAAAGAGCATTTAGCATATTGGTATCATTATTTCGGTACCAAGTAAAATGTCGATTAATAGAAGAAATAATTATTAGTAATTCTAAAACGGTAGAAATATCTGACATATTAACAACCATTTTATTAACCCTACAAATATTAATCAAGTTTTGTAAAAGAAGCTTTTTTCTATTGCTGTTACAAATAGAGGATGCAAAAGAAAGAATTTCGATTAAACTATTTATTTGATGATTTATAGCCATAGGTTTTTCCTTTTCTAAATTGTTTTACTTTGCATGGATAAATAGGTTCCATGAACAAAAAATTATCTTAGCCAAATAAATGTGCTTGCTAATGCCACAAACCCTAGAAAAGCGGAGCAAGTTTTATCAAATCTAGAAAAAACCCTTCTAAAATGCTTAATTTTAGAGAAAAAGTTTTCAATTAGATGCCTATCTTTGTATATATGCCAATCAATATGGTGATTTTTAGTATAATTTTCTTTAGCAGGAATAATGGCTGTATTACCATTTTTTGTTAGAAACCTTAGATTGTCCTCAGAAAAATAAGCCTTATCTGCCAATATTTGAGCACCTCTTATACCTTTTAATAGATCTTGAGAAGGAATAATGTCGTGAACATTACCAGCTGATAGCATAAATCCAACAGGATTACCCAATGCGTCTGTTACAGTATGAATTTTAGTTGTAAATCCACCAACACTTCTCCCAAGTGCATGAATTTCATTACCGTTTATCTCATAACCACTAGCACAAGCATGTGCTTTTACAGATAATGAATCAATCATAAACTGTTCAGAGTCAACATCAGAAACATAAGTCATTAAGTCACACCAAATACCCTTATCTGCCCAGTATTTATAGCGTTTATGGATAGCTCTACTATTGCCATAATCCTTATGAAGATAGCCCCATTGAGCACCTGTTTTTAGAATATAGAATACTGCTTCTACAAATATTCTAAGCTTTTGAGTGTCTTTGATATGTAAACCCTTTTGGGCCTTAAGAAAAATTAAAATAGTTGACCAATTTGACTCTGATATATAATATTTCATTTATGTTAAGTGTGTTTCTTGTTTCGCAAAACTATTTAAATACACTTAACTTCTTTATGCAAAAATTTTGTTCATGGAACCTATATTGGTTTAAAGTATAACTTGATAGATAGTATATTTAATAAGAGGTAAGGGTTTTTGATAATTAGATCGTTGGTAAAATGATTCTGATTGGTCCACCAGTTAACTTTTATAAAGGTCTTTAAACTGACAGAATTAGATTTTATATTCCATGGTATAAATATTCGCAAAACTAGAATATAAAGTAAATTTTGTTGTTAAATTATCTGTAGTTTTACACTCTTAATAATACCATCTTTAAAAAGTTAATTTTTTATATTAGAATTTATCAACTAAGTGAAAAGGTTAGAAAACTTAAATTATGTTACGCAAATTTATAATTTTAATAGCTTTATTGGCTATAACAATATCAGTTGCATGGGCTGCTATAGAAAATCCTGTAGATATGCTAAACAATACAATAGTCAAAACTCAAGATAAGCTAATCAAAAACTCTGCTGAATATAAACAAGATCCTTATAAACTTTTAGGGTTAGTAGATAAAGAGATTGTTCCTATCGTTGCACCAAAAGTTGTAGCTCAACTTGTAGTTGGTACCGCAAAATGGAAAAAAGCCACCCCTGAAGAACAAAAAGATTTTATCCATTCTGCTACTGAAATGCTGACATTTATGTATGCTAAAAACGTTGCGTATGCTGGCAAATATAAAATAAGTTTATTCCCCTTCAATAAAGATGATAGTAATTGGCAAAAAAAAGCTATAGTTGTAGTAAACGGTAAAATAACAAATATTGATAATAATCAAAGTTCTGATTTTGCTGTGAAAATGTTTCAAAAAGATGGTAAATGGCATATTTATGATTTTGATGTTGCTGGAGTAAGTATCTTAAAAGCATACCAAGAGCAATTTGCTCCTTATGCAACGGTTCCAGAAATGACCAAAGCGGCTGAAAGGGTTACTACCAATATTAAAAAGAAAAACTACCCTAAACTTTTAGATGATAATTATAAACTTCAGAACATAGAATGATAAAGATAACTGATAATATGTGGTCTATTGATACAGAGCTAACTATGGTAAATGTGCCTAGCGTAGTTAAAAGATACGCTAAGCACTTAGAAAGACTGAAAGGTTCTTGGATTATTGATTTTTCAAACTGTAACAAAATTGATAGTGCTGGGTTAGCACTTATAATTGAGTATATAAAATATGCCAAAAACAATAGTATAAAATTGCAGCTTAAAAACCTTAGTAAAGATACTATTTCACTATCTAAAGTTTATGGCATAAAAAGTATTTTAGAGCAATACTCTAGCTAGAATTATAAATTATAGAGGATATCTATAAATTCCAGCTATATTTGAGTTTAGAAAACGGAGAAAGAAATGACAAAAGAACAACTAAAAGAAATTCTAGAAGAATCTCTAAAAAATTGTACAGCTGATGTTCAAAGCGATGATAATGTACATTTTACAGCAACTATAGTTGCCGAAGAATTTAACGATATTAAAAGCAAGGTAAAAAGACAGCAATTAGTATATTCAAAAATTAACGAATATATATTATCTGGGGAGCTGCACGCGCTATCAATGAAGACTGTAGCTGCTAATGAGCAATAAGGGTCTTGTATTTATGGGCTACCTAAAAGCATGAGTTTATATTTTCTTTAAAGCCTTCTGATAATAAACTTTCCTTTTTAACCAACTCTTATTGCATTTCTATTCAGAATCTGACGAACTGAAGTAATTTATATTAAACCTAGAGGTTGGATAATTTTGATAAGGTAATTCTGAACATTTTATTTTTATCCCTCTTTTTTTAGCGCTCATTTGAAGTTCTTTTAACTCTTTGGGAGTAATATTTTTACAGTTTGAAATATTTAGGAATTTTAAATATGTTAAATCATGAATAAGTACATTCGGGGTATCCGAAAAGATATCGCTATCTGAAAGGTCTAATGATTGTAACGATGTTAGTCTTAAAAGGTCACGAATATGAATTTGTTTAAAACCTGAAAGGTTTAGGTGCGTTAAAGGAACTTTACATTTGTTAAGATATTCTATTCCCTTTGAAGTAATTTGATTACAGTTGGAAAGATTTAATTGTGTGGGGTTTGAAGAGTCACCGTACTTATTGTTTGCCCCTTCTGCAATATGGGCTAAACTTAGGTCAGTAATGTCCTTACAATTTGAAAGGTTTAATGAGCTTAATATCCATAGGTGTGCAATTAGAATCTTTACTCCTTGATCACTAATACTACAGCCGGAAAGATTTAGACTGCTTAAGCCTAGTAGACCTTGAGTTGTAGATTTTGCTTGTTTATTATGCATATTTGTTATAGCACCTGCGATCCTATCATCTAATTGCTGATAACCTGCTATACTTAAGGAATCTAATGATTTAGGTAGACATTTGATGAGCTCAAGAAACACGTCCCCATAAGATATATCTATTAGACCCGGGAGGTCCTCTTTAAGTAACTTGTCATTAGAAATGTTCAAAGTTTTTAAATTTAATTCTTTAAATTCAGAAAGAGCTTTGACTCCTGGCCACCCAAATGTATTCTCTGAAATGTCTAAAGATTTTAACTCGCGTAGTTTATTGGCAATAGCTCCTATACCATTTTCACTAATATTGTTTTTAGAAAGATTTAATACTTCCAGATTTGTTAGATTGTTAGTTATGTACTCTACACCTTGATCAGTAACACCACAGTTTGAAAGGTACAGATTTTTTAAGGGTTTTAGTTTAGATAGATACTTTAATGATCCATCTCCAATTTTGTAATTACCATCAAGATTAAGAGAGGGTTTTATAAATTTAATACCTTTGTTTATTTTTCCTGAATATATTTTATCTTTTAGAATTTCATTAACTAAGGTTTTAACCTCGTTTTCAGTTAGATTGTTGCTAGATAAGTCCACTGTACTAGGATCATCAACAAAGTTGTCAACAGCTTTTTTAATTAATTTACTTTTTTCTTCATTCCACATTCATATCACTCCAGTTAAATATCAAAAAATAAATATTTAAAATATATTTTAAAATATCTTTAAAAAGATATCAATATATATATAAAATGATTTTATTAAATAAATTTATATATTTAAAATAACTTTTTTAGTATGAGAAAATTAGGTTTACAAGTATATACTTTGATAAACACTAAGAAAAAGCCGAAGTTAACAACGGTGATATCACTAAGATAATCCCAACAAAAATAACAAAATAAATACTCTTTGTTCTATATATTTTAAGAGCTGGAACTTTAAAAACCATATATGCTGGTGCTAAACAACCTAAAATACCAAATATTGGGCCAGACAACGGTACAAGTGTATAAACTGGAGCGTCAAACACTATAGATAACCAAGTTAAAAAAAAGATTATTAAAATAACGATTACATCTATAACTTTAGGGCTTATTTTTTCGGTTGCTCTTGGTTGGTTAAAACTTATTCTCAACATCCCTTTTAAAGATTCTGCCATGCCAGCTAAAATACTTAAAAAAGAAGTCAAAATAGCACATATACTAATTACTATGCCACAGACATATAAAATTATGTTTGACATGCCATGCTGTTCTAATAGTAAAAATGCTGACTGGTTTTTAGCTGATGCCTCTAAAGCAAATTGTTTAGGTATAACAAAAGAAAATGATAATACATAAAACCCTATAAATATAACTAGAAAAACAAAAGCTAATTTCATAGTGCGTAAACATTTTTTAAGCACTAAATTATTATCAAAGTTAGGATAACGTAATCGATAACCTAACACCATTGGACTTAGAGATTGAATAAAAAGAATAGATGTTAGAGAAAATGGTAGCATAATAATAGTTTTAGTGACTAGCTCATAGCTATTATTAGGTAGTGTCGTAATATTTACTGTTGTCCATAGAGGGATTAAAGATAAAGAAACTACAATAATTGCTACAGTTAAAACTACTACAAAGATAGTTGATACTCTTATTAGAATTCTTTGACTTTTCATTCCAGCAAAAATTAAAACTACCATCAAAATGGCACTATATAAAATGTTCTGCTCAAGATGAGGATTATTAGTGATATTAAATAAATACAAATATGCTGCCAAAGACTTAGCAACAACTTGTGCATATATTACTGTCCATATTAACATCATTAAAAAATACAGAATACCTAGAAAAATAGACCAGTTTTTTCCTAAAAGCTCTCCCACAACATCTTTATAGATTTTAGGTTTATCTGAGGCAAATAAAGTACATATATATAGCTTTTGGAATAAATAAATCCCTGGATAAGCTATTAATATAGAAATAGCAAAAACCACAAAACCAACTACCCCGATACTCACAGGAACTAGCACTATACCAGCACCTATTGCCATACCGAAACTAACTACTAGCCACCCAAGATCAAATTTATTGATCTTAGAAATATCTTGCATGATTCAAATCTCACTCAGATTAGATTTTTAAATAGATTTTATTCTATTTGATAAAAATTGTATAAACAACTGTATGTATACTATAAATTATAAGTAAAAAGGATTTTTTTTAAATAATTAGTAAATATGAAGCTTATTGTTTAACCCAAATAAGCTTGTCTGTATCAAAACCTAAGGCTTTCGATTTGGTAATAAAGTCTTTTTTGATATTCTCAGAAATTGTCGGGGTACGAGATAATAACCATAGATAATCTTTATTTGCTCCTGCAACATAAGCATACTTATAATCCTTATCAAGATTAAACACTACATAAGCCCCATAAAAAGGTCTAAAGAAAGATACTTTCAAGTATGCAATATTTTCTCCCTCAACAAACTTAGCCACCCCTTTTGCATAACTTCTTTTACCGCTTTCAGGATCTACACCACTATTTATAATTTTTATTGTACCATCAGGATTTAAGCTATATTCGGCATATACATGAGTCATTCCTTTTTCAAAGCTATTGTCAAAACGAGCTATCTCATACCATTTACCTAAATATTTATTTGCTTGAAAATTATCTACTGGTTGAATATCTGCAGGCTTTGTCACACATCCCACTAATAAAGAAAAAAATACTAAAATAATTAATAGTTTTGCTTTCATAACATCTTTGTATTGGTAACACTTTATTAATATAATAAACTAACTAGTGAAATAAACATATTTAAATATTTGTAATTTATGGAATTAAGCTATTTTGACTTTATAAAAATGACAGACTTGGCAAAATACAAACTTTTTATAATTACAGGAGATGAGCCTTTACAGCGTTATAATGTTATTGAAAAAATCACAAATGAGTTCAAAAACAGGAATTTTGAAATAGTTAGGCATGATTTAAGTGAGCAAAACTATGATACTCTCTATCAAGAAGCTGATAGCCTTAGTCTATTTAGCGTAGATAAGTTTATACAGTTCAGTTTTGAAAAAGTTCCTCAAAAATCTTTGCAGCAGGCTCTTATTGAAAATATTTTAAAGCCTAGTGATAATGTCTATTTATTAGCTTTTAATGGGCTTAAGAAACAAAATTTATCAAGTAAATGGTTTCAAAGTTTAGTCCAAAATGCTCTTCATATACACATACATCAGCCGGATATAACTAATGCTATAACTATAATAAATCATGAGTTACAGCAGTCAAGTTTGACTTTAACGACCGAAGCAGCTCAGTTACTAGCTCAAAAAACTGAAGGAAATCTAATAGCTGCTAAGCAAATAATAAAGCTCCTTTCACGCCAAAACACTCAAAATTTTGATGATAAAACCTTAAGACCTTTTTTACATGAGCATACTAGTTTTGATGTCTTTGATTTATCAGACACTATTTTAAGTCAACAAAAGTCAAAAGCTTTAACAATATTAAATAGTATTCTTACTGAGAGTGATAAACCTCCTCTTATACTTTGGACTTTAAAAAGAGAGCTGCGAGTCATCTCTCAGTTAAAATCAACACAGAATGTTTATCATCAAAAGATTTTTAAGGATAATAATATTTGGTCGTCTAAGCAAAAATATTATACAAGTTTAGCCAATAGAGTTAGTTCTGAGACTGTATTATCCTGTTTACAAAAATGCTTAGATACAGATTTATGTATAAAAGGAGCAAAAAAAGGAAATATCAATCTTAAACTTAATGAAATAGTTTTTAGTCTAGTTAGCTAACTACTAGTTAGCAAATTTATAATACCTTCATTATTATTTATCCTTGCGTCATCTAGAGGCGTTTTACCCCACCTGTCTGTTGTTGTGATATCAGCACCTTTACTGACTAAATATTTTACAATATTTTCATGGCCTTCAGCTGCTGCTAAATGTAGCGCTGTCCTTTTATCATAATCACCTTTATTAATATCCACCCCCAAGGCAACGGCTCTTTTAACCTCAGAAAGATCTCCTGTACTTGCAGCCCAAATCAACTCAAAAACTAAACTTGATTCTGCTAACATACGATTTTCTATGGGGTTTATTTTGTCATTCCTATCAATATGATCATAATTATGAAAACTAAATTTATTTATCAATCTTCTACTAAACTCTACACCTCTAACTGAGTTATGGTTAGAATCTAATCTAGGGGAAAATATTGCAAATCCACCAACGTTTGGAATAGCTATAACCAAAGCTCCTGATACTCCAGATTTAGCTGGTAGTCCGACAGAAAAGGCGTATTCTCCTGAAAAATCATACATCCCGCAAGAGTACATCATTGATAAACAGTTTCTAATAGTTGTGGGTGAAAAAATCTTTTTGTTGGTAAATGGGCATATACCACCATTAGCTATAGTAGACATGATTTTTGCCATTTTCTTGGCATTAACTTCAATCGAACATGTCTGAAAATAAAAGTCTAATGATGTATGTATATCAGTTTTAGGAGGGAAAGCTCCCACCTCTTTCATATAGTGAGCTAAGGCATAGTTTCTATCTGCCGTTTCTTTTTCTGAGTGGTAGGTTGCATTATCAAAACTTACGGGCTCTCCACCAGACAAATCTTTCCAAACTTTAGTAATATACTCAAACCTATCTGCTATATTCCATTCCGGTTTAATTAATGAACAAGTCATGATAGCTCCAGAGTTAATCATGGGATTATGTGGAAGATTATATTTATTCAAAGCTATAGCATTAAACGTAACTCCACTGGGTTCTCTACCAACATGCTCATGAACTTTATCCTCTCCATTTAACTCTGTAGCGATACAGTAGGTTATAGCTTTTGCTGTAGACTGGACACAATACGGGTGGTTATAATCGCCTAAGGTAATCATCTGACCATCTACACTACAAAAAGCTACTGCAAATAACTCAGGATCAACACGGGCTAATTGTGGAATATAGTTTGCGACCTTTCCAGAGGTATTTTTCTTAGTCTCTTCGAAAATATTCTGAATTTCTGTTTTGAAAGCTATGAAATCTGGGATCACAAAACTTTTACTAATCGCCTTTTCTATAAGGTTTATACTGTCCGAAGTTACATCTTTAAAAGTTTCAAAGTCAATATTTTCTGTACGTGAAAATTTACCTAGTTTTTCAATTAACGTTTTTATACGCACATCATCCCTAGCTATACCGAAATCGTCTAAAATTCCTAGAATTCCTGATTTTGTAACACATTCATTATCATTACAGATAACATGGAAAATATTTTTATAGTGATCTTGACCTGCAGAGTAACCTGCGTTCATTTTAGTTTTAATTTTCAATTTTGTTCCTTTATCTTAAAACTTTTGTAGATATTAGATTAATGTTAATTATCAGCTAGTAGCTAAGCCGGGATAGATTTGTCATTCTATGATACTGAAGCAAGTTCATATAAGTGGTCAAACCATAGGATAACTAAACACCGTTTATTAAACTAAGACCGCATAAAATAAACAGGCTAGCTATATTTTTTCACTGTTCTTAACTGTAATAATATTATAACTGATTAACTATATTTTACAAAAAAGAAGAATAAAATTTGGGAAACCTATCAAATTTCATTTATTGTAAAGCTAATATTTTTAGAGTCAAAAGAAATCACGCTTCAGTAGCAGCAGCTAAAGCTAAAGCTAAAGCTACTATATATGGATCTGCATTTGCGCCTGGTCTTCTATCTTCAAAGTAACCATACCCTTTTAAGGCAACTGGTTTAGGAATCCTGATTGAACTACCTCTATCAGCATCACCAACTCTAAAAGTATTTATATCACAAGTTTCATGTAAGCCAGTTAATCTTTCATGCAAGTTAAAACCATAATTTAAGATGTCTTTTTTATGGTTTTTTTCTAAGTTTTTAACTATTCTTTGGATTTCTTGTTTGCCCAGGTTTGGATCTCTAGTTGCTTTAGTAGAGAAATTAGTATGCATACCAGCACCATTCCAATCACCTTTGATAGGTTTATTATCAAAAGAAATTGTGATGCCATACTCTTCACCTAACCTTATTAGTAGCCATCTAGCAATATGGGTATGATCAGCAACGTTTAATATCCCTGCATCTTCACCATCCATACCTCTATAACCTATCTGAAACTCCCATTGGCTAGGCATAACTTCAGCATTAATACCATATATCAAAATACCTGCTTTTATACATTCTTTTAAGTGTCTTTCAACTAGTTCCCGACCAAACACTCTATCAGCTCCTGCTCCACAATAATATGGCCCTTGAGGCCCCGGAAAACCTACTACTGGCCATTGAAGTGGTCTACCATCAGCAAACATAGTATACTCTTGTTCAAAACCTGCCCATATGTCATGCGCTTTTAGACTTTCTAAGACTTCTTTTAATTTTGCTCTGTGGTTAGTTTTATGAGGTGTTTGATTGTCAGGGTTATAAACTTCACACAAAACTAAATAACCACTATCTCTTAACGGATCTATAACAAAATTGACAGGTCTAAGTATACAATCTGAATTATCACCAGTAGCTTGGTTTGTAGAAGATCCATCAAAGCTCCACTCCGGGAAATCTGTTATTTTGATATTTTCTTTATGTGGTAATATTCTAGACTTTGAACGAAGTCCAGCAACAGGATTTGCTCCATCAATCCATATATATTCAGCAGTCACTATTTTCATTTAAGTTTCCTAATTTCACTAAATAACAAAACCTAATGATAGCAATTAGACAAAAAAAGTAAATATCTTTACAAAAATATATAAGAAATCGTTAAATTGTTAGCTTTATAAAAAAGCTAATGTAAAATAGTTTTTATGAGTTAATAAACAAAATTTAAACTTGGCATCCCGTAGGGGATTCGAACCCCTGTTGCCGCCGTGAAAGGGCGGTGTCCTAGGCCTCTAGACGAACGGGACATAAGACTTAAGTTGCTATCGCTAGCGACATGTGGGATATTATAAGCTCTTTTTTACTTTAGTCAAGGCCTTTTTGAAAAATAATTTCTTATATTTATAAGTAAGTTCATAACTAGCCTATATCAAATACCCAAATGCAGTATATATTAAAGTTATAAAGTGTACCTTTGCTCTTTTATATTATTAACATCTGTTTAATTTGAGCTTATAACTGTAGTCTCTTAAACTGCTTTTGACTCTTTTTCAAATATTTAGTAAATTTTGAGAATACAATCTAATGTCCATGTTATTTACTATTTTCATTATCTTTGTTAGCAACGAAAGTATTAATTAATGATCCTAAATCAATAGCGGATTCAGTATTTTCTAATGGTATTATACTACCTTGATGTAGGTATTGATCTTCAGTTGCTGAGTTATCAGCTAGGCTAGCTATTGCCATAATATCCTCTTGTGGTGGACTAAGAGCAATATAGTTATCTCCAAGAATACCACTCATAGCTATAGCAGCAGAGTAGTTTGCAGGTATTTTTTTACCATCATTCATGGATATAGTGACCAAAGCCATAAAACCATTGTATGTTTTCTCAAGAGATATGTTAGTTACTTGGCCGATCTCTACGCCTGCTATTTTTACAGCTGCATTTACTCGTAATGAACCTACATTTTTAAATTGTGCTTGAATAGAATAGTGATTAGTATTAAAAGCTTTAAATGAGCTACCACTTACTTTAAAAATCAAGAAAACTAAGCATAAAACTCCTAAAATAATAAAAATACCAACAGAGGTTTCAAAATATTTACTCCTCATTAGACTTCTCCAAACATGATTGATGTTAAAATAAGGTCAGCTCCTAAAACACTCATACAGCAGTATACTACTGTTTTAGTTGTCGCCGTAGCTATACCATTTGAGTTGGGTGTACAATAGTATCCTTGGTATAATGCTATCCAAGCTACTACAAAAGCAAAAACTAGACTTTTGATTAATCCATTTGATATATCTGAAAGGCTTACAGAGGTTTGTATATTGCTCCAAAATTCTCCGTAGCCTATTCCTAGGCTAGCCTCTGCTAGTATATATGATGCTATAATCGATACCGAACAAAAAATCAAAGTTAGTATAGGAACACTTATCATACATGCCCAAAACCTAGTTGAAAGAATAAAGCTAATAGGGCTTACATTCATCATCTTTAAGCTATTAATTTGGTCAGTAGCTTTCATTAGCCCTATTTCTGAAGTTATTGCACTACAAGCTCTACCTGCAAATAACATAGCTGTGACAACAGGTCCAAGCTCTCGCAATACACTTAAAGCTACCATGGTACCTAATAGAGAATGAGCTCCAAATTTGGCTAAGGTATAGTAGCCTTGTAAGCTTAAAACTAATCCTATAAAAACACCTGAAGTTACTATAATAACTAGCGAATTAACACCAACAGTGTTTGTTTGATCTATACAATCTCGAACACTAAATTTGCTACTTAGAACGCTTATAATTAAACGTAGAGATCTTAGGCTGCTGTATATAAAAGAAATCATTAAGTTATAAACTTTACCAAAAATATACATACTAAGCCCTTAAAATTTCTTTAATAAAAAAGTCTTTATCTGGGTGTTGTTGGTTTTGTTCACCGCTTTTAAGAGGTTTGCCAGCTAAAAAGGCTTTTATGTCTTCATTTTTACTATTTTTTATATTTTCAGGTGAGTCGCTAGCTAAAATTTTTTTATTTGCTACTATAACTATGTGATCTGAAATGCTGAGAGATTCTTGTATATCGTGAGAAACAATTATAGAAGTCATTTTTAGAGTTTTATTAAGTGTAGATATTAGTTCAAGTAGTTTGTTAAAAGAAGCTGGGTCTTGTCCTGTAAATGGCTCATCATACAGCATAATACTAGGATCTAAAGCAATAGAGCGAGCTAATGCAATTCTACGAGCCATGCCACCAGAAAGCTCGCTAGGCATCATCTCTACAGTATGAGCAAGCCCAACAGCTTGTAATTTTAATAACACAATATCCTTTATTAGTTTTTCATCTAGGTCAGTATTTTTTCTTAATGGAAAGGCTATATTATTATAAACGCTAAGGTGAGTAAAAAGGGCACCTGATTGAAACAAAAAACCCATCCTTTTGCGGAGTATCGCAAGTTGTTTTTCGGTGGTCTTCTTATTTACATGAATATTATCTATACAAATATTTCCATAATCAGGCTTGATAAGTCCTGCGATTAGTTGCAGTATGGTGGTCTTGCCAGCACCAGATGGACCAAGGATAGTAGTAATTTTTTTAGATGGAATGGTAAAGGTAACATTATCGTATATACAAGAAGCTCCTCTATAAAAAGAAACTTGATTAAAGCTAATATTGCTCATTTATTAGTAGGTATCTATCTAGTTGAAAGGTATATTAACTTCGATTGTTGAGTTTTTGCTGTTATCTTCTACCTTCAAATCTATATCCCTAATATTCTCTTCTGAAAGAGCAATATATTTTTTAACTACTTCGATTATTTCGTCTTTTAGTTCAGCAAGCAAATGACTACTAATCCTTGAAGTTCTAGGTTGCAGTTCATTTCTTTGATGTGCTACTATAATCTGTAATCTTTCTTTTGCTAAAGAAGCACTATTTTGTTTTTTCTTTGGTCCGAAAAGCTTTTCAAACATAATTATGACTTACCTATTAATTTTTTAAAGAAACCGACTTTATGCTCAGTATATCTCATAGGAAGAACATCTTTACCTAGCATTCTATCTACCGCATCAAAATACGCTTTAGCAGCTACAGAGTCTGCAAAATGGGTGATAGGGTGCCCGCTGTTTGAAGCTTCTAATATGTCCTTTGATTCTGGAATTATGCCAGTAATAGGAGTATATAGTATTTCGCTTACATCCTCAGCTTTTAGCATCGCTCCAGCTTTTGCTCTAGTAGCGTCGTATCTATTAAGTAATAAGTATATTTCTTTGAATTCGCCTTCCCTTTGAGCTTTCAAAGTTTTACTTGAAAGCATGCCGAGGATTCTGTCAGAATCCCTTACTGAAGATACTTCAGGGTTAGTAACTATGATTGCTGCATCAGCACATCTCATAGCCATCAAAGAACCTTTTTCAATGCCAGCAGGAGAGTCACATAAAACGATATCAAAAGAATTTTTTAGTTCTTCTACAATTCTGTCAACACCATCTTCTGTTAGGGCATCTTTATCCCTAGTTTGTGAAGCTGGTATTATATATAAGTTTTCGATGCGTTTGTCTTTGATAATAGCTTGATTAATTGTAGCTTCTTCTTTTACTATGTTTATTAGATCATATACTACTCTTCTTTCACAACCCATTATTAGATCAAGATTTCTAAGTCCAACATCGAAGTCTATAACTACAGTTTTTAGCCCTCTTTTAGCAAAAGCATATGCAATAGCAGCGCTTGAAGTTGTTTTACCAACTCCACCCTTACCAGAGGTAACTACAAATACTTTACCTTGTTTTTTTTCACCCATTTTGGCTATAACCTCTTATAAATTTAATTTCTAAAAACCTTCTATATGAATTTTATCATCTTTCAGATAAATGATATATCCATCAGTACTTTTTTCATTAACAGGGATGCTCTCATTGTTAAGAGTCACATACTTACCAGCTATTGAAACAAGTTCTGCTTTTAGGTCTTTACAAATGATTCTTGCTTCTTTATTGCCAGAACTACCAGCAAGAACTCTTCCTCCGATCCTTCCATATACAATGACACTGCCATCGGCAATAATTTCAGCACCATTGTTCACGTTAGCTGTCACTATTACATCAGCATCACGAGCAGTGATAGATTGCCCAGTACGCACAGGAGAAGTGATTATCTTAGTTGTTGTGCGAGGAGTCTCTTCAGAAGAATTTTCTTTGATCTTGCCGTTTTTTAAAATGTTATGCCCGGCTTTCGCTAGTTTACTCTTTAGCTCTTGATTGTTAACGACAAAGCCCACGGGGATCATACCATTAGACCTAAAACAAGATATTACCTTTTCCAAAAAAACCACACTGCATTTATCATCTTGATCGATTTCAGAAACGTCGATTACAAAGGGAGTGTTCTTGAAAAAAGATTTCGATTGGGCAACCTTTGAACTAAGTAAGCTCTCAATTTGAGTAAACTCTGTTACGTTGATATTGATAGCACTTATAGTATAGTTGCCACCTTTGAAATGAAAAGCTTGCTTCATGGTTATAAGGCCTTAATTTTAGTTATGGGCTTATTTGATCTTTGCTTCTTTATAAATTACGTGTTTACGAGCAACTGGGTCAAACTTCTTGATTTCCATTTTGTTTGGCATATTCTTCTTATTTTTAGTAGTAGTATAAAAATGACCTGTTTTTTCAGAAGAAACTAATCTTATTTTTTCTCTCATTGTTTGAATTCCTTTTCTAGAATTTAGATTTTATGACCTTGAGTTCTTAAGTCATTAAGAACAACATCAATACCTTTTTTATCGATTATTCTCATACCTTTAGAGCTAACCCTTAATTTTATATATCTGTTTTCGCTTTCTACCCAAAATCTATGCGTGTGAAGGTTTGGTAAAAACCTTCTTTTAGTTTTGTTTTGTGCGTGTGATACGTTATTCCCTGTAATGGGTTTTTTACCTGTAATAATACAAACTTTAGACATTTAGAAACTCTCCTTGGGCAAAATTTTTTTATTATTTTTACATATATCTTCAAGATTTTATTACGTTTGAATTTAAAAGTAAACTGAAATTTTATATTAAAACTTACTAATAGGTGACTTAACCTATTGATTACGGGGTTCCACCAGCTTCTGATGAGTCTTGAATATTAGCGTCGTAATTAAAATTATCGCCACTATCTACAAGCTCGCTTGTAGGTGTGTTTGTATTTCTAGATGGTGAAGTCGGATCATCATCTACTTTTGAGGTACTTTGCTTAGTAGCTAATGTAGATCCAGATGTTATTTTAGTTGTTTGATCGCTATCTTTTTGTTGATCTTCAGGAAGATATAGAGGGCCTGTTTGTCCACATCCGGTTAGGAAGAAACTAATAAAAATTGGTAAAAATAATTTTTTCATGATTTTTTATGTAGTTCTAAAATATTGTTAGTAGGACTAATTTAACAGTAATCATGTAATTTGGCAAATGCTTTGTTTATTGGGCTTTTAAAATGATAGAATAAGTTTGAGCAAAAGAAGGATTTAGTTAGAGAAAATTTGATGAAATTTCTAGATTTTTTAGGGGTTGGTGATGCTACTATAAAGGCTTTGGCTAAAAACAGCTTGTACCAGCCAGAGGATTTATTATTTGTTTTTCCAAAAGTTTATAAAGATACTAGGTTTATAACTTCTATCAAAAATCTCGTAGTAGATAAAAAAAGTGTTATTGAAGGTAGAATCACAAATGTTACTTATAAAAAAACAGGAAAGAAATTTTTACGCTTTTTGATTAATGATGGTACAGGTGTTTGCTCTGTGATTTTGTTTAAATTTTACCCAAACCAAATTGCTATGCTAGAAAACGCACAGTATGTAAGGTGTTATGGTAAAATAGATGTATCACAAGATTTCCAAATGATTCATCCAGAATGGTCAGTAATAAAAGAAGGTAAATGTTTACTTGAGCAGAAACTATCTGCAGTTTATGGACTAAAAAAAGTACCAGATAGAGTAATAGCTAATATAATCACCAAAATTTTGCAAGATAGTCAAATAAAAGATTTAATTCCACAAACCTATCTAAAATCATATAGTTTGATGAAGCTTACTGATGCTTTATATTATCTCCATGCTCTAACAGATACTATAGATGAACGCTATTTATCAAAAGCAAGGTATTCTATTAAATTTGAGGAGATGTTAGCTTATAAGTTAGCCGAAGAAAATATAAAAAAAGATCTTTCAAAAACTTTATCTCCTAAGCTTACTCTAAAGGATGGTGATGTAGAGAAGTTCTATAATAAATTGCCATATAGTTTAACTAATGCTCAAGAGAAAGCGATCAAGCAAATTTTAGTTGATATTAGAAAAGCAAATACAATGATAAGGTTATTACAAGGAGATGTTGGAGCTGGTAAAACTATAGTTGCAACTGTAGCTTTGTATGCTGCTGCAGTATCAGGTTATCAAGCTGCAATTATGGCACCAACAGAAATTTTGGCAGAACAACACTATAAGTTTTTATCAGATTATTTGACTGATTTTGGGATAGAGGTTATACCGCTGCTAGGTAAATTAACGGCAAAGCAAACTAAAACTAGTTTAGATAGGATAAAAAACTTATCAAATTGTATTGTAGTTGGAACTCATGCTATATTCCAAGAGCGTGTCGAATATAACAATCTTGGACTAGTAGTTGTAGATGAGCAACATAGATTTGGCGTTGAGCAAAGGTTAGCATTGATTAAAAAAGGCATTAACGGAAAAAAAATAGCTCCTCATCAGCTTATAATATCAGCAACCCCTATTCCTAGAACTTTAGCAATGACTTTATATGGAAATCTTGAACTTTCTATATTAGATGAGTTGCCACCAAATAGAAAACCTATAGTTACTACCGTTCTTAATCGTTCACGAAAATTAGACTTAATAGCAAAATTAAAGCAAGCAATATCTAGAAAAGAGCAAGTTTATTGGGTTTGTCCGCTTGTTGAGGAATCTGAAAGTATGGATTTTTTACAAGATGTAAAGACATTGTATGCAGAGCTTACAGGTGAGCTTGGAGATGATAAAGTTGGGTTAGTATATGGTAGTATGAAGTCCAAAGAAAAAATCCAAGTTATGAACGATTTTAAAGCAGCTAAATACGATGTTTTGGTTGCAACAACGGTTATAGAAGTTGGTGTTGATGTTCCTAATGCAAGTATTATGATAATTGACAATGCTGAAAGGCTTGGAATTTCACAATTACATCAGTTAAGAGGTAGAGTCGGTAGAGGCTCAAAAGAAAGTTATTGTATACTTTTGTATAGTGATAAAATTAGTGAAATTGGTAAAAAAAGACTATCTTTAATCCGTCAATCTCAAGATGGCTTTTATTTAGCAGAAAAAGATTTAGAAATACGTGGAGCAGGTGACATTTTAGGTAAGGAACAATCTGGTATATCAACGTTTATAACTTTTGATATAAACGAGTACTATGACA
Source organism: Allofrancisella heilbronnii (assembly GCF_000710735.2). Classification (NCBI taxonomy): domain Bacteria; kingdom Pseudomonadati; phylum Pseudomonadota; class Gammaproteobacteria; order Thiotrichales; family Francisellaceae; genus Allofrancisella; species Allofrancisella heilbronnii. The sequence continues at coordinate 221,876 of NZ_CP144673.1, forward strand.
ATTACCAGTTGGTATCTAGGTTAGCTAAGCAAATAAGGCAGGATTATCCTGAAGCAATACCTCAGCTAGTAGCTAGATGGTTTAAACGAAGAATAACGTATGTGGATGTTTAATTATGGTTCTAGCAAGTGTTTTGGCTATAGTAATAGCTCTAGTGTTTACAATGGTAATAGCAAGAGTGTTGTATAGGCTTAGCTTTAGGAAAGGCATGCTCCAGTCAAGAAAGGATTATATTATCAATGCTATAATTGTTGGGTTTGTATTTTTTTGTGTAAGTAGTTTACTTTATATTCTTATGATAAATATTTTTAGCATCTAAAATCATTTAGAGATTGCTGCAAAGTGAAATTATACGGCGCTAACTATGTTAAAAATAACCTCAAAATGACCATTTAATATAGCAAGGATAAGCAAAAAATATCCAGTTTTGTAATTGCTTAAACATTAATTGTTTTCAGGCTAGGTATCATATATTAATTGACTGTGTATTATATTTTAACTAGTCTATATTCTAATCAAGGTTGTTTTTTTTAATTAATTGATATGAAGATAATGAAAATATTACCTAAAGCTCCAGTAATTAGATGTGTAAAATGCCATGTTTTAATGTCTGTTAATTTACCAATGATCGGATCCCATCTATATGCAAGAGATATACCAACAAATCAGGTATTTTGTAATTGCGTAACCAAAAATTGTGGCAAGCTACTAATAAAATATGATTATAACTTTCGTATACTAAGAATCGACCACGTTAAAAGTCATGAAATCGCCACCCCACCTCATATTTTAAAGAACACATATGGGCCAGGTGTAGAGGCTAAACCAACAAATAAATCACATATAATAAACTACGTCAAAGGTCATGAAACTAAGAATCCTTCTCATATTGTAAATAATCCATACAGCCCAGCCGTGGTGGATAAAACGTTAAATAAGTCCAATGTATATAAAATTTCTCCAAAAACTCTAGAAATACTAAAAATAGCTGATGAGGTAATTAGAAAAACTAAATCATTGATGCTATTTGGAGCTTCTAACCAGAAAAATCATTACCATGATAACCCTTATAATTGTTCAACTACCTCAAGGGCAGCTTGGAGCTATGGTAATCATAAAACTTATGATATTAACAAACGAAAAATTATTGACAATAATCAGTCACATCCGTTACGGGCTGCAGCTTGGGCCCTTAAGGCACAGGCAGGGACATGTGATAATATTAACGCGATAGCTTACTGTTTATGTAAAGATATGTTAAGTAGTAATGTGAAAATAAGTCTCATAGTTAGCTTGTCTCCTATTGGACATTGTTTAGTGGTCGTATCTGCTTTAGACAATTCTTTTGAAGATATTGCTGTAGATGCATGGCCAATACATGCAAGAGCAGTGTTATGGAAGCATCATTTTTCTTATCCAAATATACATACTGTGAGAAAAATAACTACAGGGATATTAAATTGTCCACATAAAAAAAGTAGAATGGAAGTTTTGGCACAAAGGTGCCAGAATATACCAGCTCCAAACTTTCAAAATACTCATGTATGTCAACCATCTTTTGATTATAGTTTTCCGACTAAAGACGGATTGCATAATATTGTATATGCTGTATATGCGGGTTAATTTTTAAATCATACTTTTTGTGCTTAATTTATGAATTTTACTAAGACATTTAGTAATCTCAAGATGAACTACGTATGAATAAATTAAGTGAAGTTTGAAGTGGAAGAACAAAACTTGTCAAAAACCATTTAGCTAGTTGTTTATTTATGTAAAAAATATTAGCATTAGCATATTTTATGAGTCTTTAGAGTTAGACTATGTATTTCTTTATAATTTCTTTGATTATTTTGCTTTCTATCCTTTGCACTGTGTATATGGTGTATAAGCTTATAACAAAGCAAGATAAATCACCTGACCCAACTCTTAAAGAGAGTGTTATCTTAGCAGGTTCTGGAGTCACAGCATTTTTAGCAGATACTGTGGGGGTTGGAAGTTTTGCTGTAAATATAGCAATAGCTAAAACTTTTAAGCTTGTAAAAGATGCTGAACTTCCAGGTTTTGTTAATGGTGCCCAAGTAATACCGGGAGCTATAGAAGCCATATTTTTCCTAGGCGTTTTACATGTTGATATACTAACATTAACTGTACTAGTGTTAGGGACAACCTTAGGTGGCTTTATAGGTGGGATATTTACCTCAAAAATTAACACAGCAACAATTAGGCTAATAATGATGTTTGCTTTTATCTTGGTTATATTTCTATTACTTGGTAAATTGCTAAATTTTTTACCAATAGGTGGCACTTTGATGAAGCTTTCCGGTATCAAACTAGTGTTAGGTTTTATTGGAATGTTTGTGGCGGGTTTTTTGGTGTGTTTTGGTGTGGGGCTTTTTGCTTTGGTTCAGGCTATACTCTTTTTACTGGGGATGTCACCTCTTGTTGCTTTTCCTATTATGACTGCAGCAGGTGCTATTCAGCAACCAGTAACAACTTTTGCATTTACTTTTAATAATGCTATTCCCTTGAAAAAAGCCCTTATAGTGGGAATTTTTGGTATAATCGGAGTTTTTATAGGTTTTAATGTTGTCACAGCACTATCAACAGAGCAGTTACAATGGCTATTAGTTATAGTGATAGCCTATAATACGATAAGTTTATTAAACTCATATTATAAATCTAAAAAATAAAGCTCCGCTTAAAACCAAAGCTGATAGCTGATATAATCTTTTTGTGACATCGAAATTTTTTATTTTAATCAAAGAGGTTTTATTTAAATGGCTATTATAAAAGCAGAAGATTTGATCAATAGTGTTGCAGACGCATTGCAATATATTTCTTATTACCATCCGAAAGATTTTGTTGACGCTATGTATGAGGCTTATCAACGTGAGGAGTCTAAACCAGCTAAAGATGCTATGGCTCAAATACTTATAAATTCGAGAATGTCAGCTATTGGTAAGCGTCCTATCTGTCAGGATACAGGGATGGTCTGTGCTTTTGTTAAAGTTGGTATGGATGCTAAGCTTGATAAAACGGATAGAACTATTACGGAGCTTGTAAACGAAGGTGTACGTCGTGGTTATGCTGATGAACATAATCCTCTTAGAGCATCTATGGTTTTTCCGCCACACGGCGCTAGAAAAAACACCAAAGATAACACTCCAGCAATTGTCCATATTGATATGGTGCATGGAGATAAAATTGAAATTGATATTGCTGCAAAAGGTGGCGGATCTGAGTTTAAATCTAAATTTAAGGTTTTAAATCCTAGTGATAGCATTATTGATTGGGTGGAAGAGATGCTACCAACTATGGGAGCAGGTTGGTGTCCTCCAGGTATAATCGGTATAGGTATTGGTGGTACTGCAGAAAAAGCAATGCTTCTTGCAAAAGAGTCTCTTGGTGAAGAAATAAACATGCAAGATATAATAAAAAATGGTCCGCAAAATGAAACCGAGCAGCTAAGATTAGATATTTATAATCGAGTAAATGCACTAGGTATAGGAGCTCAAGGATTAGGTGGTTTAACTACGGTGCTTGACGTTAAGATAAAAGAATACCCAACACATGCTGCTTGTAAACCTGTAGCTCTTATTCCAAACTGTGCTGCTACTCGCCATGTGCATTTTGTTTTAGATGGCTCAGGAGCTGTGGATTTACCAGCACCTAAGCTTGAAGATTGGCCTGTGATAGAGCAAGCTGAAAACATAGACGTTAAGAGAATAAATTTGGATACTGTAACTAAAGAGCAAATTGAAGATTTAAGATCAGGTGATAATGTGCTTTTAAGTGGTAAAATTCTGACAGGGCGTGATGCTGCGCATAAGCGTTTGCAAGACATGTATGAAGCTGGCCAAGAATTTCCAGTAAGCCTAAAAGATAAGTTTATTTACTATGTGGGACCTGTTGATCCTGTTGGTGATGAGGTTGTAGGCCCAGCTGGTCCAACAACAGCTACACGTATGGACAAATTTACTCCATTTATGTTAGAAAAAGCAGGTATTATGGGAATGATTGGTAAATCTGAGCGTGGTCAGGCAACTATTGATTCTATCAAAAAAAATAAAGCAATTTATTTTATGGGGGTAGGTGGAGCGGCTTATCTAATTTCAAAATCTATTAAAAAAGCGAAAGTTGTGGCTTTTGAAGATCTTGGGATGGAAGCAATTTATGAGTTTGAAGTAGAAGATATGCCAGTTACAGTTGCTGTTGATTCATTAGGAGTATCTGCACACCAGCAGGGGCCTAAAATTTGGAAAGCTAAGATCGCAGAGATTAAAAGTACTAAGTCAAACCCATAAATTTTGCTTTTTATTGCTAATTTCAAAAGTTTTTTGACCTTCTTAGTTGTTAGAATAAAAGTAACTTATGTATGAATACAATTACCATCAATCCACAGAAAATGATGTTGATTAAGGATTAGTTATAAGATAAAAATTTACAGTTGGTTGAGATAGTTAGAAGATGAAAGACAAGATTTTTGAATTTATAAAAAAAGTCCAGGCAATATCACATACTGGGGTAACTTACTCAAAATGTCCCTATGCTTTGGATAATTACCATGAGCTTTTAGACTTAAGTACAAAAATGCTCCATGAGTATATTAACTCTGATGTACAACCGTATAATATTTATCGAGATATATATTATCCAACGCCTCAACCGGGAGTACGTGTTGTTATTTTTGAAAATAATAAACTCTTAATGGCACAAGATGTTGATACTCCAGATGAATGGACAATACCAGGGGGCTGGTGTGATATAGATTTATCTCCAGTTGAAACTTGTATAAAAGAAGTTAAAGAAGAGACTGGATTTGATATAAAAGTAACGAAATTTTTGGCTTTGATAGACCGCAATAAGCATATTCAAAGTGAAATCTATAACGTTTATAGTATAGTGTTTCTAGCGGAAATAATAGGTGGAGAGAATAATCCTAATTTTGAAGTTAATGAAGTTAAGTTTTTTGATATGGATAATCTGCCTAAGCTATCTAATAAAGTTACTAAAAAAGAGTTAGATATTATTCTACAGGCATATAAATCGGGTGAAATATTTTTTGAGTAGGAGGAGGAATATGATAAAAGTTTTTGGAATTAATAATTGTACAAGTGTAAGAAATGCGCTTAAGTTTTTTGAGGAAAAGGGTAAAAAAGTTGAATATGTAAATTTAAGAAAAGAGAAGCCTACTTGGCGAGAAATGCAACAAATTAAAAAGTTAGGCAATTTTGAAACTATTGATTTATTTAACTCAAATGGCAAACTTTTTGCAGAAATGAATCTAAAAGAAAAATTTGTCAAGCTATCAGAAGAAGAAGCATTTAAGCTTTTAGTAACAGATGCTCTATTGTTTAAAAGGCCACTAGTAATTGATGGTAACTATGCTAGAACAGGGTGGAATAAAAAAGAGTATGAAGAGATGTGGGGTTAGATAATCAATAGTAAAAAACTCAGCTCTAGACTTTTACAAATTATTTAGACTTGGCTAGGCGTTATGAGCATATTTTTCATATATGGTATTTAGTTTTTTCTCAAGGTCGGGGTCTTTAGCGACATCTATTTGGTAATCAATATGTCCTGGGGAAAATTCTTCATTGTAAGGAGAATTATTTTCATTTTCGTACATAGTATTATTATAGTAGCTATCTACTATTTGGCTACTACTAGGAGGTTCTTGAAACTCTTGGTATGGATCAAAACCTTCATTAATCAGAAAGCTACAATTTGAAGATTTTGGCATTTTGATATACAGTTTCAGGTCAGGCCCATCTTTCATAATGACGAATAATACTGTTCCAAAGGTGTCATCCTTTGTGACGGAACAATAATGTGGTTCAACTATTCCTTTATATTTTAGGCCCATTTTAGTGCCATTTTCCATCATTAAACTAAAAAGTACATGATCTCTGTTTGCAGCTAATAAACGAGAGCCAGTATTAGTAGCATAAATTTGCTCTGGTGAGGCACTGTGAGGCATTAGTATTGGATTAGACGTTAACTCTGCTAAGTGTAATTTTCCGAAAGATAAGTTATTATTACTTAATGGTCGGCGGGAATCATTTTCTGGCACCCTGTAACCATGCATGTACATAGCTGAATAGTCAAATGCGTAATTAGTTTCATTTACTATTTTTACAGAAACACAAACGTCTCTATTACAAAGCGTAGGATGGTCTGAGTATGCTAATTGAAACAAGCCAAGAGAGGCTAACATTGTGATAAAAAATAACTTCATTTTATTTTTAGTTAATTTATTTTAAAACAAAATTATCAAATTATTAATAACTTGTCAATATTTTTTAATTTAAAAAAATAAGCCAAAATTTAGCTAAAAAAATTCATAGCATGTAAAAACATTATCAAGCAGAATATAGCAATAATATTTGCTGTAATATTTAATTCTTTTTTATTGCAAAATAGAGAGACTAAAAACCAAACTAAAATCCCACCAGCAATACCTGTAGAGATTGATGAAGATAAAGTCATTAGTAAAATTGTGAAAAAAGCAGGGGTTGCTTGAACGAAATCATTCCAGTCAACCTTGACTACTTGTTGCATCATCATTATTCCTATTAAAACTAATGCGGGAGAAACTACTTCTAACGGTATAGAAGTTATTACAGGTGATAAAAATAGAAATGGCAAAAATATTATTCCAGCAAATATTGCTGTTAATCCTGTGCGTCCACCTTGGGCTATACCTACACCTGACTCTACAACGACGGTAGAAGGACTGCTGCCAATAAATCCTGCTGCTGTTGCACTAGCAGCATCAACAAGGAAAGTTTTCTTTAATTCTTTATCTTTGTGGTCATGTTCTTTATTCATACTGCTATACAAACTAGATATGGTCCCAGTGCCATCAAATAGACTTAAAAAGCAAAAAGTAAAGATGGTAGGTAAAATTGCAAACTTAAGACCGTTAACAAGATCAATTTGCCCAAGTAATGAAAAGTCTGGTAGAGCTACAAGTTGGTTTGGTAGAGTAATTATTTTTTCAGAAGAAAAATATTCTAAAGGTAGAGCTAATATATAGCCAAATATTATAACGATAACTATTGGAGCTGGTATTTTCTTTATGAATAAAACTATTAAAGCTACTAAACAAACCAGAAATAATCCAGTATGAATATTTAAATCAGCTAAGGCAAGCATACCAGAATTACTGGTTATAAAGCCACTATTGATAAGCCCGATATATGCTATAAATAGTCCTATACCAGCACCTAATGATTGTTTTATGGATTTTGGTAAACTAAGCATTATTTTCGTTCTGATATTAAGAATCACAAGTAAGCTAAAAATGATTCCAGACCAAAAAGTTGCACCTAAAACACTTTGCCATGGTAAGTGATATATCTTTACAGCTGTAAAAGCAAAAAAAATGTTCATTCCCATGCCAGGAGCTATTACAAATGGATTGCGTGTAAATAGCCCCATAGAGATACTTGCAATAACAGATATTAAAACCGTGCTGGTAACCAAAGCATTAGTTGGCATACCAGTAGTAGCAAGTATTTTAGGATTAACAACTATAATGTAAGATATAGCTAGAAAAGTGGCTAACCCAGCTAAAAATTCTTTTTTAATCGAGGTGTTATTTTCTTTGAGTTTAAAAAAGGTTTCCATAAGTTTACTCAAAATAATAAATTTTTTTAAAATTACATTTTAGATTGTAATTGAGGAGAAATCTATTTTAAAATGCTAGAAAGTTTGATTAGGCAAATAGGTTGATACAATCATTTAAAAATAAATATCCTTTATCTGTTGGCTTAACATGGTTATTAGAAGATTCTAATAAACCTTTATTAACCCCAAGCTGTAATATATTTTCAATATCGTTCTTATTTAAAAAAGTTTGTTGTTCAAAGGTTTTAAGACCAAAACCATTTTTTAACCTTAGTGTATTTAACATAAATTCATATATTAAATCATCTTTTGAAATTACGTCTTGTCCTTTTATAAAACTGTCAGCTTGTGTGTATATTTTGGGATGTTTATGTTTCCAAATACGTTTAATTTGTTTTGTTTGAAGGTTTGTAATCTTACTATGTGACCCAGCACCTATACCAATATAGTCACCAAACTCCCAGTAGTTAGTATTATGTACGGAATTTAAATCACTTCTTGCATAAGCTGAAACTTCATATTGTCTAAAGCCTGCTTCTTCTAGTAATTGTTTACCTAATATTTCTATTTTTTCTAAAGTTGTTTCGTCTGGAAGTATAGGAGGTTTTGCTGCAAATAGTGTATTTGGTTCTATAGTTAGCTGATACCAAGAAATATGCGTAGGTTGCATGGCTATAGCTTGAGATATATCAAATATACCATCTTCTATACTTTGGTCGGGTAAGCCATGCATTATATCAATGTTAAAGTTAGTAATTTTAGATTGGTGGATTTCCTCTATAGTGGAGTACACATTTGTGCAATTGTGGATTCTACCTAGAGCTTTGAGTTTGTCATCTTGGAAGCTTTGCACACCTAAAGATATTCTATTTATCCCTATCTCTTGGTAACTTTGTATAGAGCCTCTTTCAACAGTTCCAGGATTCATTTCAAGAGTTATTTCACAGTTTTGACTTAGTTTTGAGTGTGATTTAATATGCTCTAAAACTTTGCTTAGATATTTTGGCTTAAATAAAGAAGGTGTACCACCTCCAATAAATATACTAATAATCTCTCTATCTTGAATATCGTTTATATGGTACTCAAAATCAGCTATGAGTTTTTTATAGTAGTTTTCAGATAGGTAAAGGTCATCTTTAATAGCATGTGAATTAAAGTCACAGTAAGGACATTTACGCACGCACCAAGGAAAATGAATATATATGCTAATTTGACTATTTATGTTAGACATAAGAGGGGCTTTATCCTTCTAGGTTTAGGCTTTAAAGATTAAAAATTTACTTACAATAAAAGTATAGATTGCAACAAGCAGCATAGTTATAAATAAAGCAATTAGATATTGAATATGAAGTACATGTAAGAATATATAATATATTCCTTCATTTAAAGCTAGACCTATTAGAGCATTTATAAAAAATTGTGAAGCAGCCTTTTTATGGGATTGTGTAGTTGTGGAAAATGTTAGATATCTGTGACCAAAATAACTCACATTAAAAGCTATTAAATAAGCAAAAAAGTTAGCAATAAGTGGTTTAGTAATATTTAAATGTACAATTATAAAAACCAGTATAAAGTTTACTAAAGAAGCTAAAGCACCTATTATTAAAAAATAAAAAGCTTGTTTTTTTATCATTGGTTGTAGCGTTTTTGGGTTGTTATTTATATTATACCGGTAAATAGGGATTATTTATAAGGTAAAATTGTGGAGATACTTAAGTATCAATTAGGGATTGTAGATAGACTTCCTTCATCAGCATTATTTATGATGTTTGATCTAAATGCTGGTAGTGAGGTTGAGTTTGGTTTGAAAATTCTGCAAAAATTTGTTGATGGTCAATCTATAGTTGCAGGTTTTGGTAATGAGCTTCTAGTTAAGTTTGATCTACCTAAAGATTTAGACTTTCAAAAAGCTACGTTTGATAGTGATAAAATGTCAGACCACAGTGGACATGATTTGGTGTTGTGGTTAAGGGTAGATGATAAAGGAGAATTATTTCACCATGCGATAGCCGTTAGAAAAGCACTTAAGGATTTTTTTAAGCTAAAAAAAGTAGTATCAAGTTATACATACCGCGGTAAGTATGATCTTTCAGGGTTTGAGGATGGCATAGAAAATCCTAAAGGTGATGAGGTCGTGCCTGCTGCAATAGTGACAGATGGTAAATTAGAAGGCTCAAGCTTTTGGGTCTTGCAACAATGGCTACATGATTTTGATTGGTTAGTTAGTGTAAGTCAATCTGAAAAGGAAGAATGTGTAGGAAGGTCTTTAGATGATTCACATCAATTTGAAAATTTAAAAGACTTTGCTCATGTCAAAAGATCAGCAAAAGAAAACTTTTCCCCAGAAGCTCAAATCCTTAGAAAATCTATGCCATGGTCGGATGATCACTTAAATGGCGGATTTATGTTTTCAGGTTTTGCTCTATCATTTAGATCTTTTAACCTACAAATGTGGAATATGCTTGGCGGTGATGATGGTGTACTAGACGGGGTGTTTAAGTTTTCTAAAATTATTGAAACTAATTATCTTTGGTGCCCGCCATTTAAGAAAGGTAGGTTAGATTTATCTTTACTAAAGAAGTAGAGTTGATTTTAAAAGTATAACTTTGGCAACTATGTTTTAGTTATATTATAACAGTCACATATTGGTTCGTATTTTTTTAAAGCTTGACGACTATATCTTTATTATATTTATAGTAACCACCTTTTTTAAAATATATGAATACTCCAACTAGTCCGATTACGCCACAAACTAATCCGACTATTGATGGTCCTAAAAAGTGATATTTGGTCGTAGCAATAATAGTAGTGCTTACTAAAGGCGCTATACCCCCAACTATTGCAAAAGCTAGGTTGTAACTAATCCCAACTCCAGAAAGTCTTACATCTGTTGGGAAAAGATCACATAATAAAAATATAAATGTAGCTGCGACTAAAGTATAGCATAGCATGATAGCTACCGAAGCTAAAATTATAGAAAAGGTTGTACCAAAGTAACTCATTAAATAAAATACTGGTAAAGCACAAATAACTATAAGACCAGCTCCTGCTATAAACATTTTAGCAATGCCTAATTTATCTGACAAAAATCCAAAACAGAAAGTAAAGCAAGTAAGTGTTAAAACACTAGGTATCAAAATCAAAGATATCTGTCCAGAATTATAACTAGGTAAGATGTCTTCAACAAATTTATGCATATATAATGTCAGCATCACACCACCAAACGCTACTGTAATAACTACACAAATTCCAGCAAACAGATTTGCTCTATAAGTAGATATTAAAGATCCAAAAGAATGTCTTTTTTGATTATCGATGTTTTCAAACGCTGGAGTTTCATGTAGATTTCTACGCACATAATATCCTATAAAACCTAATAAGCCACCAATTATAAATCCTGCTCTCCATCCATAATTTCCAAAAACATACTCCAAGGCAAATCCAACAAAATCAGAAAACAGAAAGCCACCAGTTACAAACGTAAACAATATTGCAGTAGCAAAGCCTATTTTGCCTTTGACAGATTCATAAACTATTACATATGCCCCAGGTAATTCACCACCTAAAGCGATCCCTTGCATTATACGTAAAGCTACAAAAGCAAAGCTTGCAAACAGCCCCCACTGTGCATACCCTGGCATTAAGCCCATACATAATGAGCAACTACCCATAAGTAGTATTGTAAATAATAAAAGTCTTCTACGTCCAATTAAATCACCAACTATACCAAGGATAGTTCCGGCAAAAGGTCTTACTAAATAAGCTATTGAAAATATTAAAATAGTTAAAAAAGATTTAATTGTTGGATTATGAATTTGTGCAAAAAAAGTTGCTGATATTTCTTTAGAGAAAATCATGTATAGCACAAAGTCAAAAAACTCTAATATTGCTCCAATCCCTGCTAGTAAAATAACATTTCTACTGTCTTTATCGTACATTTTTTACTCTGCTTAAAATGATATTTTTAAAATATGATACAAGGTTTTAGCTTGGTTTAGAAGCAATACACGTTGATGATTTGAGTAATTACAACCAATCAATAGATGTCACATGGTATAAGTCTTATTTATGCCCAAGGTTTATATATAATTAAGTTACTAAAAGCTTTAAAAGGTAAGAAATAATTTATTTAAGCAATAGGCTTTCAAGTATTTGATAAATCAGATATCAATAAAATCTTATTTATATACAAACCTTTATTAACAGGTTAAAATATATTCGTATTTTACAAAAATTAATTAGTATCTACGGAGGTTAAAAGGCATGTCTGATATTAAAAATATCACTAAGCTACAAATAGAGGATAAAGGCAAAAAATATTCGCTATATAGCTTAAAGAAACTTGGTCAAGAGTTAGGCAAAGATATTTCTCGTCTTCCTTACTCAATCAGGGTGTTACTTGAAAACCAGTTAAGAAATATAGATGGTTATAAAGTAAAAGAATATGACCTGCATAAGGTTTTAGATTGGGCTGCAAAAGCAGAGTCTAGGCCAGAGATTCCTCATATGCCAGCTAGAGTGGTTATGCAAGATTTCACAGGTGTACCAGCAGTAGTTGATTTAGCTGCGATGAGAAAGGCTATCAAAGATGCAGGTGGTGATGCTGATAAAATTAACCCTCTTGTAGATACAGCAATGGTTATTGATCATTCAGTACAAGTAGATTTTTATGGTACAAAAACAGCTTTAGCTCAAAACGTAGCTAAAGAGTTTGAAAGAAATGGTGAAAGATACAGCTTACTTAAGTGGGCACAAACAGCGTTTAATGATTTTGTTGTAATACCACCAGGAATGGGTATTATTCACCAAGTTAACCTAGAGTATCTTGCAAAAGGAGCTTTAGTTAAAAATATTGATGGTGAAGCTGTAATCTACCCTGATACGTTAGTTGGAACAGACTCACATACTACTATGATCAATGGTGTTGGTGTAGTAGGTTGGGGAGTTGGTGGTATTGAGGCTGAAGCTGTTATGCTTGGTCAACCATACTATATGGTACTACCAGATGTGGTAGGGGTTAAACTTATTGGCAAACTAAAAACTGGTGTTACAGCTACTGACTTAGTGCTTAAGGTTACCGAAGTGCTTAGAAAACATGGTGTAGTAGGTAAGTTTGTAGAATATTACGGTCAAGGTTTAGAAAGTTTATCTTTACCAGATAGAGCTACGATTGCAAATATGGCTCCTGAGTATGGTGCTACTATAGGTTTCTTCCCAGTTGATGAAGTAACTTTAGACTTCTTTAACAATACTAACCGTAGTGAGCTTGTTGATGCTGCTCGTCAAATGTACAAAGAGCAACTTTTGTTTAGAGAAAATTCAGCTGAAGAGCCTGAGTATTCTAGTATAGTCGAGATAAATTTATCAGATGTGGAGTCTAATCTAGCAGGTCCTAAGAGACCTCAAGATAGAGTGGCTTTCCATGATATGAAAAAAGCTTTTAGAGAAGCTTTAGTACATAAACAAGGTTTACATGGTTTTGGGCTAACTGAAGAAAAATTACAAAAAGCAACTGAAGTAAAAGGTTTAGGTGAAACTATAACTCATGGTTCACTTGCTATAGCTGCTATTACTTCTTGTACTAATACTTCTAATCCATCACTACTTTTAGGTGCGGGTTTACTGGCTAAAAAAGCAAATGAAAAAGGTCTAAAAGTTAAACCATTTGTAAAAACATCGTTAGCTCCTGGGTCCCAAGTTGTTACTCAATATCTTGAGAAAGCAGGTTTATTACCAGAGCTTGAAAACTTAGGCTTTAATCTAGTTGGTTATGGTTGTACAACTTGTATTGGTAACTCAGGACCATTAGATGAGCCTGTTGTTAATGCTATAAATGAAGCTGATTTAGTTGTAGCTTCTGTAAGTTCAGGTAACCGTAATTTTGAGGGCCGTATAAACCCGCATGTGAAAGCCAACTATTTAGCATCACCTATACATGTGGTTGCATACGCTTTAGCAGGTACAGTAGACTTTGACCCAGTAGAAGACCCTATTGGTCAAGATGCTGATGGTAACGATGTATTTTTAGCTGATATTTGGCCAACTACAGAAGAGATTGCATCTATACAAGCAGATGTGGTTAACTCTGATATGTTTAAAAAAGCATATGCAACGGTACTTGATGGCACAAAAGATTGGCAAGAGCTTCAGGTACCTACAGGTAAACTATATGAGTTTGATAAATCATCCACTTATATCCAATGCCCTAACTTCTTTGAGAAATTTGCTGAAGGTAATGACGATTTAGATATTAAAGGTGCTAGAACTCTTCTAATGTTAGGTGATTCTGTAACTACAGACCATATATCACCAGCAGGTAATATTCCAGAAGAATACCCAGCAGGTCAATACCTGAAATCACATGGAGTGGACAAAAAAGATTTTAACTCCTATGGCTCACGTCGTGGTAATCATGAAGTTATGATGAGAGGTACTTTTGCAAATATCCGTATCCGTAACTTATTGCTAGACGGTGTAGAAGGCGGCTTTACTAAGTATCACTTAGATGGTTCTCAACAGTATGTGTTTGACGCTGCGATGAAATATAAAGAAAAAGGTATACCCCTAGTAATATTAGCTGGGAAAGAGTATGGTACAGGTTCATCTCGTGACTGGGCTGCTAAAGGTACCTTCCTATTGGGGGTAAAAGTAGTTATAGCAGAAAGCTACGAGAGAATTCATCGCTCAAATCTGGTTGGTATGGGTGTTTTACCACTTGAATATGTAGATGGTCAAAATGCTAAAACTTTAGGTTTAGATGGTACGGAGATGTTTAATATTAAAAAATTAAATGATATTAAGCCACGTCAAAGAGTTGTAGTAGAAGCTGTACATCCAAGTACTGCGCATACAACAACATTTGAGGCTTTAGCTAGACTAGATGCTGATGTTGATGTCGATTATCTAAAAAATGGTGGTATTTTGCAGACAGTACTTAAAGATATGATGGATAAAACTCCAGTAAGTTCTGATAGCTCTTGTGATACAGAATCAGGTTGTATCTTTGCAAAAATGGCTAATTTTTTTAAAAAATTATTTAGCTAGAAAATTTTTAGCTTTCTTTAAATTCTATATATAATTGTAATAACTTCCAAAAAAAGAGTTTACATTTTTTAGCTATGAATAAAAAAGAAAATTTTGCTTTTAAGCTTATGCAATGGGAGTTATGGTCAGAACATTCTTTACTAATAAATAAGGAACTTGAAGAAGAATTTAAAAAACAGAAAGTTTTTCTACATTCTGCACAATGTCATATTATATACGACTATTACTGTGTTGAATATATGAATGCACCTATTAGTCCTACAAGAAAACCAAAAAGTAATAATTTTATGAGTAAAACCACTCCTGAAGATTTTATGGAAAAAAAGTTAACTGAGCAATATGAAACAGCTATTCGACTTTTTGATATTAGAAATATAACAACTGTTGAAGATTCGTTTACTTACCCTTTAGAAATCCCTTATGATTTTGAAACCTTATATCCTAAGGTTCGAGCAGCAATTCTTCATGATGTTGATAATATGATTTCAATTCACTCAAAATGCTTACTTGCAGCTAAATGTTTATATGAGGCTATTTATATAGGTACAGCAGCAACTATAGAGCTCTTTCGCAAAGATATTCTAAGTGTCTCTGGGCCAATTGAAGAAATAGTTGGTAAGAATACTAATGAGTGCGAAGAATTTTTAATAGGTATGTCACAAATGATAGAAAGGCTAATTTCTTTAAAAGAGCATTAGAAAAAGTAATAAAACATGTCTGTATTTAGAGTTTTGAAAACTTAGCTTTCGTGATATAACTTGGCAGCTGTGTACTTGTTGTATTTATGAGTTTATTGTTTTTCTATTTTTTTTATTCTTTAAGAATGATAAAGTTTATATACTATTACTAATTCCATAAATATAAATAAATATGATAAAAAAACTCCTTACTCTCTGTGTGCAAAAGAAAGCTTCAGATTTACATTTATCTTCTGGTTGTAAAGCTAAGTATAGAGTAGATGGAGACTTGATAGATATAGAGTCATCGCCTACTCTTAACGACAAAATGATCTCTCAAATGCTGCTGGAAATAATGACAGATGACCAAAAAGATGAGTTAATAAATACTTACGAATGCGATTTTTCGATAGATGATAAAGAAAATGATGCTAGATTTAGGGTAAACGCTTTTTTTCATAATCGTGGTTACGGAGCGGTTTTACGTCGCTTAGAAAATACTATTCCAACGCTTGATCAGTTTGGAGCTCCAAAGGTGCTCAAAGAAGTTCAAGCAAAAAGAGGAGGTTTAATTTTAGTAACAGGCCCCACTGGTTCTGGTAAAAGTAGTACATTAGCGGCATTAGTCAATGAGATAAACCACAATGAAGATGCTCATATTCTGACTATTGAAGATCCAGTAGAATTTGTACATGTTAGTCAAAGGGCGTTGATAAACCAACGTGAAGTCAAAAGAGATACAAAAAGTTTTAATGCTGCTCTAAAGTCAGCACTTAGAGAAGATCCTGATTGTATACTTGTTGGCGAGATGCGAGATCTAGAAACTATTCGTTTAGCTTTAGAAGCAGCTGAAACAGGACATTTGGTTTTAGGTACTTTACATACGATGTCTGCAATAAAAACTGTAGATAGGGTTATATCAGTATTTCCACCAGCTGAGCAAGAACTTGTTAGAAATATGTTAGCGGAATCTTTACAATTAGTTATTTCTCAAAGATTGCTTAAACGAAAAGGGGGGGGGCGTGTCGCAGCTTATGAGGTGCTAGTGTCTAATTCTGGTATTAGAAATATGATCAAAGAAAACAAGCTTCCCCAGATCTATACCGCTTTGCAGACTGGTACATCTAAGGGTATGTCTACTATGGAGCAGAGTATTGAGAATCTTCTTAAGGCTGGAACAATTACACCAGAAGAAGCAGCTAAATATATAATTGTGAGGTAGACTAAATAAAAGATATTGTTTAAAGTGCTAGGTCAAATTAATAGCCAAGTTTTTCTTTGGTTTTACCCCTAAATACATAATAAGCGTAGCTAGTATATAAAAGTAACAAAGGAATCATGATAGTTGCAGGTATTAAAGTGAATAACAGAGTTGTATTGTTAGCTTGCGATTCTATATAAGTTATTTTATAAGGTATTATGAAAGGAAAGATAAGAGTAAGCATACTCGCATAAGTAAATACAAATATCGCAACTGTAATCCAATAAGGCAGAGCATGATATTTGCTATTGAAATTTTTAAATAGAAAAATAAAACCAATAATCGTTAGTATAAAAAAAGTTATTAAAATAGGGGTTTTATAAATGTTATTCAAAGGCAGTAGAGTATAAAAAGGAGTTGTTACTCCTATTAGTAACATTAAAATAATTAGACAAAAAGCTAGTCTTTTTGCTAGAAATTTTGCTTTTGCTAATAGTTCATCTTCTGTTTTTAAAATTAATCGTGTAGCACCTAAGAGCATATAGCCTACCATTAGTGTTAAACCTGTAATGATCCCAAAGCTTATACCACTGGTGATAGTAGTTTTTGGGTAACCTACAATAAGATCTCCTACTATATAACCTTGTAGAAATGCAGCAGCTAAAGATGAAATAAAAAATAAATAATCCCAATTCTTGATTCCTGCAGCTGAAGATTTCAGTCTAAATTCAAAACAAATACCTCTGAAAAGCAACATTACCACTAGAAGAGTTGCGGGTAAATATATTTTTGGAAAGATATATGCAAAAGCAGAAGGGAACATGCCATAGAAGCAAGCTAAAGAAAAAACTAGCCAAGTTTGGTTGCCATCCCAAGTTGGCAGTAATACACTTGTAGCGATATCTCTTTGCTTTTGTGATAAAAAAGGAAAAAGAGCTGCCATACCTAATGCAAAACCATCTAATACCACGTATAACAATAATCCAAAAGCGATTATAAATAACCAAATTAATCCTAAATCCATGTTACTCCTCACCTTTAATATTTTTTTCAACAGATTGGAAGTATGAGTAAGGCATACGTTCATTTCCAATGGTATTTGGCCCACTTTTAATTATCTTAAGTAGGTACTTAAAATAGAAATATCCAAATATAATAAAATAAACAATAATTATCGATGCTAATGAGCTAAAGACTTGTAAAAAGCTAATATCGCTTACAGAATACTGTGTTTTAATTATTCCATAAACAACCCATGGTTGCCTACCAAATTCAGCAGTAAACCATCCTGTAATTATAGCAACAAAACCAAGGGGAGTTGACAGAGTACAAATACTTAGGAACCATTTATTTTTATATATTTTTTGCTTGAACAACATAATAGAGCCAACTAAACCAATTAAAATCATAAGTAAGCCTATACCAACCATTATTCTAAAACTGTAGAATACAACAGCAACTAAAGGTCTATCTTTTTTATCTACAGATTTTAATCCAAGCATTTCACCATTTAAGTTATGGGTATTTATAAGAGATGCTAATTTAGGAATTTCTATAGTGAAGAGATTTTTCTCTTGGGACTCACTTGGATACGCAAATAACACAAGAGGCGCACCTTTTTGAGTATCCCAGATGCCTTCCATAGCAGCTGTTTTTAGTGGTTGATGTTCATGAACTTTAAGACCAACCTCGTCGCCTACAAAGAGTTGGCTTATGCTAAGGATTAAAATTGAAACCACAGAAAATTTAATACAAGTTTTAGCAAATGAGTGAAACTTCTCTTTTAATATATAATAACAACCAACACCTAGAGTAACCAATAATGTACTTAAATATGATGCTAAAAGCATATGTATAAATCTAGGTACTACTGATGGGTTAAATATAACATGGTGCCAACTGTAAACATTAAATTGTCCATTTGCGTACTTAATTCCATCAGGCGTTTGCATCCATGAATTAGCAGATAAAATCCAAAATGCTGATAGTGTGACTCCAACAAAAATTGTAAAGTTTGCTGCAAAGTGGGCGTATTTATTTATTTTGTTCCATCCAAAAATCATTATACCTAAAGCTCCAGCTTCAATAAAAAAGGCTGTTAAAACTTCATAGGTAAATAGCGATCCCAACACCGGTCCAACTTTTTGAGCAAAGCCTGCCCAGTTGGCACCTAGTTGAAACTCCATAACGATTCCTGAAACAACTCCCATACCAAATGTCAGAGCAAATATTTTTGTCCAGAATTTCACTATAGACAAGTACGTGTTATTTTTTGTAATCAGCCACAAAGCTTCAAAAATCATTAAAAAAGTCGATAAACCAATGCTAAAGGCAGGAAATAAAATATGGAAGCTAACTGTAAATGCAAATTGTATCCTTGATAGAATTTCGACCCAGTACATAAAAAAACCTCTTTATTGTTGTTTTATTAAACTAATTTTGTTATCCAAGTTTTATAATTAGTTTTTTAGCTGGGAGAATGATCTTGAATAACATTACATTGTTAAGCTTGGCATATCTTAGTGGTATTCTCAATACTATCACGGTAAGATTAATAAAATGTAATGTTATTTAATATGTTTCTGTCAATATAATATAAAGCATAACAACTAAATAGAAAGTTTTGGAGAAATGTTATGAGAATCTTAATCGCAGGAGGTTCAGGCTTTGTTGGTACAGAGTTATCTAAATATCTAAGTAGTATGCACGAGCTAACTCTTTTAACTAGGACAGAAAAACAAACTTTAGGTAACTATAAACATCTTATAACTTGGCAGCAATTGACAGAAAATAATATTATTAATTACGATATCGTTATAAATCTATGTGGTTATAATATTGGACAAAAACGCTGGAGTAAAAAAGTTAAAAAGAAAATAATATCAAGCCGTGTTGGGCCAACAAATAAACTTATAGAGTTAATAGGTAATAAAAATATTTGGTTAATAAATGCTAGTGCGATTGGTTATTATAATTTTTCTAAATTACCACAAGATGAAGATAGTCATGATAGGCGTTATGATAAGCTTAATTTTGGTCAAGAAGTTGTTGATCAGTGGGAAAAATGCTTAGTTGATTCTCAATTAAAAAGATACACTATTCTGCGCTTTGGGGTTGTTATTGGTAATGGAGGTGTGCTTGAGAAAATAGCACTGCCAGCTAAGTTTGGCTTTTTAGCCATTTTTGGAGATGGTCATAACTACATGAGCTGGATAAGCGCTTATGATTTGTCACGAGCGATTCAGTTTATAATAGCTAATAAATTAGCTGCTAAAGAGACCTTTAACTTAACCGCACCAAATGCATGTCAGCATAAGCTGTTAGCTGAGCTCCTAAGAAAATATCTAGCTAAAAAATATATTATCAAAATACCTACGACTATAGTAAAGATTATGTTTGGTCAAATGGGAAAGGAGTTATTATTGTCAAGTCAAAACATCAAACCTATGAAACTAGAATCTTTAGGGTTTATTTTTGAGGACCTAGAAATACAAAAAGCTATAGAGAGATACATTTAGTCTTCTAATTTGTTATCCATAGGTATTTTAACAGTAATAGTTATACCTTTTTGATCAGTATTGTTTTTAGCAAAAATCTTACCATTATGCAACCTAACAATCTCTGTAACAATAGCTAATCCTAAACCACTACCTTCCTCACCAGTGCCAACTTCTCGATAGAACCTATCAAATATTCTATTTATATTTTCTGGAGGTACTCCTATACCATTATCTTTAACCTCAATTATAACGTTAGAATTTTTTTCAAAGGATCTTATTTCTACATGACCACCATTTTTAGTATATTTTATGGCATTTGATAGTAAATTTTTGAACAAGATGCCTAAAAGATACTCGTTGCTATAACAGTAAAGCTCTTGTTCGCATGGATAAAAAGATATTTCAATATTTTTCTCTATAGCTTTGATTGCGCTTTCAGCAATAAAAGTTTCTAGAACTTTATTAACGAGTAGTTTTTTTGCAAATATTACTTGCTCATCGGGTTGAATCCTACTTAGTATAAGTAATTGATCTATAATATGTGAATACCTATCGGCAGAGTTTCTGATTCTTCTTAGTTTTTGTTTGATTTCGTTAATATCATCTGAGGCTAAAGCTATTTCTACTAAAGTTTTAATGCCAGAAATAGGGGTTTTAAGCTCATGAGCAGCATCTCCAGAGAATTTTTTCTCTCTTTCAATGGTTTGATGGAACTTTTCAATCAGAGAATTTATTTGTTCTATAACAGATTTTATTTCATGGGGAACGATGTTTTCTTGAAGTTTTTCATTTTTACGCGGATTAATTTTCGAGACGTTATTATTTATACGTTTTAACGGTTGTAAAGCTATGTGTAGTATATAATAAGTAAAAATAATCAAGGCTATATAAGTTATAATAGATAATAATGTAAGTCTAAGAAATGCTTGTCGAGTTAGTTTATCTTTCACATGGTGGCTTGCAAAAACTGTAATAAAATACCTGTTATCGTCTGCTTCTAGTGTATAAGTATACCATTGGTGTTTTTCGTTTTTATTTGTATATAGCCATTCATAACCAACAGTCAGAGAAATATCTCGATAGCCTTTTTTAAAAACAGGAAGATTACTTGTTTTTAGAATAATTTTTTTCTTCTTTCGATCATAAATTGTAAATCCTATGTTTTCACTATAACTTTTAATATCTATAAATGATTTTGAGATATCATCTAAAATGTTTTTAGAATAATTTTTTTGTTTATCTATAGGGTATTTATGTAATATTGTTTCTATTATTTGAGCAGTAATTTTTAACTGATCATCAGCAAAAGCGTCATTTTGATATTTGATTTGATAAAACCCAAGCAGCGATATAACTAGCATTAGTATCATAAAGAAACTAGCAAAAGATATTGCTAAAAAGCCTAATATTGAACTTTCTCTTTTGTTATTAGTGGACATGGTTTTAAATTTATCATATACGTCTTAGTTATTAATTATTATAAAGAATTTTAAATTTTATTATTAGTTTTATAGTTGTTATAATTAATTACTGTAGCAATAATAATACAAAATGGTGTTTTTGTAGTAGTCTAATGAGTCAAATAAATAAATTAACAAAAGAACCTTTCTGCATTAAGTATTACGATTGTGCTACTTTATATTTTTATACACAGGAAAATCTTAAGTTTGATTTACTAATAACTTGTCCGCATGCTGAGAAAGGTATGGATTTTATTAACCATGATTATCCAGTTATAGCAGAATTGGTTAAACTAAATATACGAGATCTTGCTGATTTTTTATCAATAGAATATGATTTTGGAGCTCAGCAGCTTAGTCATGCTATTGCAGAAAAACTCTATACCACTTATGGTTTAAACACTTTGGTATTAGAGCCTTCCTTTCCTCGTTCAATTTTGGATGCAAATAGGCTTTATCCTAATTGTTTAAGAAACATTATTGATTATAGTAAACACCTAGAACTAAAGAACTCTTTAGTTAAACTATACAATGATTATATGGCTAAATTATGTCATGTAGTTGCTCTAGCAAAGAGTTATAACGCTTTATCAATAGAGTTACATACTATGTCAAGTTATTCCCCAAACTTAAAACAAGAATATTATTCAGAAGCAGTGAAAGAGAATCCTGATAATCTTCTAGAATACATAAACCTATATAAAAACAGTCATAAAGAAGGAGTAAAAAGGGTAACGGAACTTTTTACTGGTGACCATGCTAATGGTATTTTTGCATCTAAAGAGTTACTAAACACATTAACTGTAGAGTTACAGAGTAAAGGCATAGTTGTAGAGTATGATAGACCTTATATCTTAGCAGAGCATTTAGTTGCACATTACCTTGTGAGTGAACTTAATACAGTGTGTGTAGACATTCCTAAAGATTTATTATCAGTTACCACTACAGATAATGACAATTACAATATCGCAGAGTTAACAGTAGATAATAGTAAGCTGAAATTAATAGTAGAAGCATTTGCTAAAGCTTTGGTTGACGCTTATGATTTGTTACAACCAAAAAAGGGATTCCATGTATGATAAACAAGACTACAAATAAGATAGCTGAAAGAATTTGGGGGCAAAAAGCTATCCATATACCTAATACAACAGATATACACGGAGCAGATTTGGTAAGTTCTTTTGTAGATAAATATGCTACACGTACTGTCTGTTTGTTAGCAAAAGACCATAAGATAATTTTGTCTAAAAATGCTAAGACAGAGATTAAGCAGGTTATAGAATATTTCACAGATATAGGCTTAAGTTATATAAATATGAGTAATTTTATTTTTATAGATAAAGCCACAGATTACTATAGCTTATCTACTTTAGTTATGAATTACGCTAACCAAATTCCAGAATTTAACGATCCTAGCTATACACATATCGTGCCATTTACTTCAGCAGCAGCAATAGAGTTGCTAGGTATAAAATATAAAAAATATTATGGTCTTTCAGAGTCTTTATCACAATTTTTGAATGATAAGTCTTTTTTACGGCAGTTGTTAGATCAAAAAGGTATATTAGTACCTGGTGTAGATATAATTTCGACAATAAGCGAAGACTATGTCAAGAAATCTTTAAAAATATATCATAGATATGAAAGTGAAGGTATTTATGAGTGTGCTGTAGTTATACCTCGAGCGTGTTCTGGGTATGGTATTCACCGTTTTGGGAGTGAAAAAGAATTAAGAGATATCTTAAAATTAATGGAAAACGTAGAAGTTTTTATGCTAGACCCTTGGTTAGATAATGTTGGCTCACCGGCATTTCAGGTTTGTATAGCAGATAAAAAAGAAGATGATATATGTCTAGGACTTAGCGATCAAATGTTAGATGGCCAAACACATTTGGGCAATAAATATAAATCAAAATTTAGTGATGAACCAGCTGTTATTGCAATTTGTGACCAGATAACAGAAATACTCAGAGATATGGGAGTTAGAGGTATTATTGGAGTTGATCTTTTGATTAGAAATATAGATGGTAAAATTGTACCTTATATTTTGGAGGTTAATGCGCGTCAAACTGGAGCAATATACGCTGGTTTTCTTGCGTACGAATTGCGTGAAGGTGAGCATAAGCCTTGGATAGGACATAATAATGTTATTGTGCCCAAAGGTGCTACTATAAAAGATTATCATGAGTATCTTAAGTCAAACAAGGTTGACTACAAATATGGCAATAGTGAAGGTGTGGTAATAACATGTATAGGTAACCTTGATCTTAATAATAAGGTGATGATTCTAGTTATGGCTGACACAGAAAAAAGATTAAAGGAAATTTTAGAAATAGCGACTTCTTATACATAGTTCTTTATTAAATCTAACTATTTAACCTGAGTTTGAGAATTATTTCATAGTTAAGCTCTTGTAATTATTAATTTTAATTGGGCATATAATAAATTGGGCTAATGCAGCAATAAGATGAGTAAAAGCATTGTTTAAGGATTTGTGTCTTGTGTGCCATAAAGTTAGATTATTTTTGAGATAATCAAAGATAGTCTCAATGATAGATCTCTTAGCTAACATAGCCTTTTCAAACCTAGTTCTAGGAACTTTTTTCTTTGGGGCTTTCCAAATAAATGTGTAAATTCTTAATTAACCTGCTAGATTATAGGATGGGGCTGTAGGGAAATAATGTTTCCAATAAGTTTTTATAAACTCAATGTAGTAAGTTTTAAAGTCTTTATATCTAACTGCTTGATACATAATCAAGATAGTCATTATTTCACTTAAGGATAAGCTTGCTTTGACACCTACTTTTTTCTTTTTGTAATCAATTGACTTGCTTTGTAATTCTTTATGGTAAATAATACAAAAGTCGTCTATACGACAAAAGGTTGAAATAAGTTGATCTATCATTATTGTCGAAATTTAACGATGTTTCGCTTATTTTAACCTAAAGATACTCACAAAACCTTTTATTTACAAAGCTTTTAAGCCCGAACTGAGGTTAACTATATGAAGCAAATAGAAAAGCTTTTAGAACATTCATCTAGATATATACGTAATTCAATTGAATCTCAAAATTTAACTTTTAGGCATAAGCCAACATTTAATTTGTTTGAAATTTATTCTTCGTATATTAAACCTACACATGTTAAAGAAGTACATATACAAGCAGAACAGGTATTAAAATATATGATTGGTAATTGTGGAGATCTAACAAATTTAATTCATATATATTTGCAATTATATGATTTTAATCTTGATCATAACTATTATACTGTGGTATTACGTCCTGGCCAACATGAATTGTTGTTAGTTCATGATAATAAGATTTTTCATAATATTTTGATGTGTAGTGCTAATACAATATTTATTGAAATCGGAACGTATGAAGATTTACTAAAAAACATTAATCATATGTTTGGTGATAGTGAGTTTTATATTGTAGACACATGGCTTGGTAAAACTGTAAAACTTAATAAAAATGGTCTAGATCAATTAGTAAGTTTTGCTTTACATCATTATAAAGAAGAAGCACAGATATATATGAGAAATTTTTATAAGACGACGATTTTAGCTGGATCACCAGCAAGCATTTCTGTTAATAAAAGTTTGAATGAAAGTTTGAAAAATATAACAAATGTTAATAATTTTTTTGAAAATATATATAACGATTATTGCATGGTATCAAAATTAAATTATAGAAAATATTTTCTATAAACCTAGGTTCCATGAACAAAATTTTTGAAAAAAGTTGTTAAGTGTATTTAAATAGTTTTGCGAAATAAATAACACACTTAACAGGAATGAAATATTACATCTCAGAGACAAACTGGTCAACTATTTTGACATTTCTTAAATCTCAAAAAGGTCTACACACAAAAGATACCCAAAAACTTAGAATAGACCTCTTGCATAACTTGCTATTATGATATCTTTGTAAAGACTTTTTTATAATTATTTTTTGTAAACCTAGTTTACACAATATTCTATTGATTATATAATTACTTTAGTAATAAAATCGAGCTGTAACTATGAAACCATCAAAGAAATCAGATAAGGAATTATTTTCTTTGATAGAACAGAAAATAGCAGATAAAAATATGTTTTCTTACCTCATGTTAGACAAAGAATGTTAGAGAGAAATATTACTGCTATATTGGTGTTTTATATTTATTACAAGGACATTCAAAACGTATTAGGAATAGAAAGAAAGATAGTTACGAGCATGATAGAGAAGATTGGAAATATTGTATTTAGGGCAAACCTAGAGATACAAATATAAGAGTAATAATAACTTTCATAGTAGATATGATGCCAATTATTACTGCTATTAATTTGGAGGAAGCGTCATGAGTAATTTAGAAGAAAAAGTAGTTAAAGAGTATGTATATACAGGAATGATTTTTCCAGTTACATTAAAAGATGTGAAGATGGTTAGATATGACAATGAATGGTGTCCAATTATCGATGATATAGCTATAGCTAATGAATGGATAAAAAAAATAGGTGAATCTAAAGACCGTATAACTGGTAACCAATTAAAATTCATCCGTAGTTACTTTAAAATGTCATTACGCCAGTTTTCAGAAGTAGTAAATGAATCTCATACAGCTATAGCAAAATGGGAAAAGTCTGGTAACGAAGTAGCTAAAATGGATCTTAACATTGAGAAAATTATTAAGATGTATATTTGTCGTGAAGTTATAAAAGATACTGATGATAAAAATCTTATGAAAATTTTTAATAAAATTTTAGACTTCCGACCAAAAAATCTAAAAGTAACCTGAGTTCGAGAATTATTTCATAGTTAAGCTCCTATCTCCAGGTATTAGTCTGCTATGCTTAGAAACGCTATTGTAAAAGTTTTATATAGCCTCAGGGCTATCTAAATCAACTAGCGTTTCAGAGATTTTGAAAATTTATTTACATGAAAAAGTAAACGAGTTGTTACCTATTTGTTACCCAATTAGTTTTAAGGTGTTTATATGTTTTAATTTATGGCACACCCAGAGGGACTCGAACCCCCGCATCCGCCTCCGGAGGGCGACGCTCTATCCAGTTAAGCTATGGGTGTATAAGCATATGATATAAATAAAATAACCTTTTGGCCAGCTTTTGGTCAATTTAATTATGAAATTAGCTCACATAATTAAGTTATCATTTTCTAAGCAAGTAGCCACCTCCAGTAGATTTATTGTGCTAGGCTGTGCCATTTTTGGCATATTATGCCTATTAAAAATCCTTAAATCTTATTAAAAAAAGCCAAGATGATAAGTATCCAAAACTTGGTACAATTAAATAATTTTAAGACTTTAAACATATGACGGTTAATATTTACCGAAGTTAATAGGGAGCTGCTGATATGCCTAGATTTTTTTATCAAAATGAAATAAGAAAGATCGGTTGTAAGGGACAATTTTTAGATACTTCTAAATTTTTTACAGAATTTAGCCAAGGAGGAATGTTTTCTGAAGGACTATGTCTAACTTTGAGTATTTTACTTGGAGAGTTAATAAAAGGTCAAAAGAAGCCTACACATTTATTATTTAATGATATTTCTCAAAACGCATCAAAAATAAAAAGTGATTTGATTAGATCTGGTAAATCATTGAGTACTGCACATAAACAGCAAAATTCTTATAATAAGAAGTTTGATATCGACTTCTTTAGTCATAATCTAGACAAAAATTTTAATATATTCGATTTATGGGGAGATTTTACACTACAACAGTTAACGGACAGTATAGATACTATATCAAAACAGTTATTTGCAAACGATAATTTTAAGATTGTTAAAAGTTGGTATATCTTAAATGAAATATCTCAACAGAATACAATTTATAACCAAATCAATAACCAGATTAGTCGTATAGCTGAAAGCTTAAATGATTATAGAGATAGAAAAGGTTTGTTTATAGTATCATTTTCGTTTGGTTTATTTATTAATAAAGATTCTAAGCCAGCAATAGTTTCTTATGCTGGTAGAAATTTTCATAAAAGTATAGAAGCGGCATCTAGTAAGAACCATTCTTGTTTACTATATATTTCTGATGACTCTTTTCTTTTTTTTGATCCTAATATAGGAATTGTAAACCAAGATATAAGAAATATAGAATCTTTTTTTTCATGCTTATATGCATATTATGACATTATTAATAAAGATGAGAATGTTTTTTTCTTTCATGAGATCGAAATGAATTAATTTCTAATTTGGTTTTAAAACTTTTGTAGACTAAAAGTTGCGTAAACTGTATTAGGATGTATAAAAAAACAAAAAATTACCTTGAAAAGAAATTTTTAGTCACAATATCTAGCTTTGCAAGTCTATAGAATTTAGGTGAGTCTATAGTTGCATAAGATTTGAGATTTTCTATAAATAACAAAGGAGTAAGATCGTTATGAATATTAGACCATTACAAGATAGAGTGTTAGTTCGTCGTGCAGAAGAAGAAACAAAATCTGCAGGTGGAATTATCTTAACTGGTAGTGCTCAAGAAAAACCAAGTCAAGGTGAGGTAGTAGCTGTTGGTAACGGTAAAAAGCTAGAAAGTGGTGCTACCCAGCCTATGGATGTAAAAGTTGGCGATAAGGTGCTATTTGGTAAATATTCAGGTAGTGAAGTAAAGGTTGGTGATGAAACTCTTCTGATGATGTCAGAAGATGACATCATGGGTATTATTGGGTAACTTAAAAGTCTTACAAATTTTAAAGGAGAAATAATATGGCAGCAAAAAAAGTTTTATTTTCGGATGAAGCACGTGCAAAGATGTTAGACGGGGTAAATACACTAGCTAATGCAGTTAAAGTAACTCTAGGACCAAAGGGTCGTAACGTTGTATTAGATAAGGCATATGGTGCTCCTGCTATAACTAAAGATGGTGTATCAGTAGCTAAAGAAATTGAGCTAGAAGATAAATTTGAGAACATGGGTGCTCAAATCGTAAAAGAAGTAGCATCAAAAACAGCTGATGTTGCAGGTGATGGTACTACTACAGCTACTGTTCTTGCTCAAGCCTTACTTACAGAAGGTTTAAAAGCTGTTGCTGCAGGTATGAACCCTATGGATTTAAAAAGAGGTATTGATAAAGCCGCTGGTAAACTAGTAGAAGAATTAAAAGTACTTTCAAAGCCTTGTTCAGATGCTAAATCCATAGAGCAAGTAGGTACTATCTCTGCTAACTCTGACTCTACAGTAGGTAAGATTATCGCTGATGCGATGGCAAAAGTTGGTAAAGAAGGTGTTATAACTGTAGAAGAAGGCAAAGGCTTCGAAGATGAATTAGATGTAGTAGAAGGTATGCAGTTTGATAGAGGTTACTTATCTCCATACTTTGCTACAAACCAAGAGAACATGACTACAGATTTAGAAAGCCCGTTCATCTTGCTTGTAGATAAGAAAATTTCTAATATCCGTGAGTTACTTCCAGTATTAGAAGGTGTATCTAAGTCTGGTAAGGCATTATTAATTATCGCAGAAGATGTAGAAAGTGAAGCTTTAGCAACTCTAGTAGTAAACAATATGAGAGGAGTTGTTAAAGTATGTGCTGTAAAAGCTCCTGGTTTTGGTGATCGTCGTAAAGCTATGCTAGAAGATATTGCAATCTTAACAGATGCTACAGTAATTTCTGAAGATCTTGGTATGAAACTTGAAGAAACTAATATGGAGCATCTAGGTACAGCAGGTAGAGTACAAGTAACCAAAGACGATACCACTATAATTGACGGTGCTGGTGATAAAGATGCAATAGCTAATAGAGTTAAGCAGATTAAGGCGAATATTGAAGAAGTAACTTCTGATTATGACCGCGAAAAATTACAAGAAAGATTAGCTAAGCTTTCTGGTGGTGTAGCAGTAATTAAAGTTGGTGCTATTACAGAAGCTGAAATGAAAGAGAAAAAAGACCGTGTAGATGATGCTTTACACGCTACTCGTGCTGCTGTAGAAGAAGGCATCGTACCTGGTGGAGGGGTTGCTTTAATTAGAGCTCAGAAAGCTTTAGAAGGTCTAAAAGGCGATAATGAAGATCAAAACCATGGTATCTTATTGCTAAAAAGAGCAGTAGAAGCTCCTCTTAGACAGATCGTAGCGAATGCTGGTGGAGAACCTTCTGTAGTTGTAAATGAAGTAAAAGCTAAGCAAGGTAATCATGGCTACAATGCTGCAAATGACACTTATGGCGATATGGTTGAGATGGGTATCTTAGATCCTACTAAAGTTACTCGTTCTGCTTTACAGCATGCAGCCTCAATTGCAGGTTTGATGATCACTACAGAAGCTATGGTTGGTGAAATCAAAGAAGATACTCCAGCTATGCCTATGGGTGGCGGCATGGGCGGCATGCCAGGTATGATGTAATTTATTCTAATACTTCTATAATTTTTTCTTATTATTAAGCTTATTTTGACCTATAATAATACCTATTGATTACAAAATAGGTATTATTTATGGATTTATCTTCTTCAGATAATAATAAAGTTCTTGGTTTTAAAGATGTTACTATTATGGCTGTTACAGCTAATTTTGGTATTAGATGGATACCAGTAGCAGCGTGTTTAGGAGCTTCAGCAGTATTCTTTTGGATACTTGGAGCTTTGATTTTCTTTCTACCATTAGTAGTTATAGCTGTTCAATTATCCAGGAAGTATCCTGATGAAGGTGGTATGTATGCTTGGACAACTAGAGCATTAGGTGAAAAATCTGGTTTTATGGTTGCTTGGCTATATTGGGTAAACACTATATTTTATTATCCAGCTGTACTAATGTTCTTAGCAACTAATTTTGCTTATTTTATAGGTCACCCAGAGTTAGTTAATAATAATTATTATATTGTTATAGTAGTATTAAGTGCTTTTTGGCTAGTTACATTTGTTAGTTTTTATGGTCTAAAAGTCAATAAATATCTTGTTGACGTTGGTGGGATACTTGGTTCATTTATACCTGCTATAGCTATTATTGTTTTAGGGTTTGCTGCTTATTTTGTAGCTGGCAAAAGTGCTACTGATTTTTCAGTTTCTAATTTTATACCACAAGGTAGCACGTGGGGGAATCTGTCTACGCTTACTATTATAATGTTTGCTATGGCTGGTATAGAAATTATCCCTACATTTGCTAATTCAGTTAGAAATGTAAAAAGGAATCTTTACTATGGATTATTAGCATCTGCTTTTATACTGTTAGGTTTATATATATTGGGAACTGTAGCCTTAAATTTAGTTTCTTCTCCAGATAGTATTAATGGAACTTCTGGATTAATGACTGCTTTTGAAATAATTGGTCATAGATTTGAGTGGGCATGGTTTCCAAAATTAATGGCATTTTTACTAACATTTGCTGAACTAGCAGCTGTAAGTATATGGTTGTTAGCACCTGTTGTTATGTTTTTTAAGTGTACACCAAGAGGTATTTTGCCAGAGTGGTTACATAAAACAAACAAACATGATTCTCCAAAAAATGCCCTAGTAGCTATGGGTGTTTTGGTTACAGTTATAGTGTTGTTGACTAGTTTTTTACCATCGGTAAATGTGAT
Organism: Allofrancisella heilbronnii; assembly: GCF_000710735.2. Classification (NCBI taxonomy): domain Bacteria; kingdom Pseudomonadati; phylum Pseudomonadota; class Gammaproteobacteria; order Thiotrichales; family Francisellaceae; genus Allofrancisella; species Allofrancisella heilbronnii. The sequence goes on from NZ_CP144673.1 coordinate 252,912, forward strand.
GTATCAAGCACTAATATTGATGGCAACAATACTTTATTTTATACCTTATTTATATTTGGTAGTTGCTTATATAAAGCTTATGAGTAATAAGTTTAGGTATTTATTAGGTTTTTTAGTGTTTGTTTCAACAACACTAGGTATTTTATTTAGCTTTCAACCACCAAGTGATATTCAGACATTAAGTGAAATGCTTATATATGAATTAGAGCTTATCATTGGTCCAGCTATATTTATATTAATAGGGTGGGTATTATATAAATTTAGAAAGTAATGTTTATAAAATAGTCCTTAAATTCTAGCGTCAGTTTACATATAATTTATTGTATGCTTGGTAGCTAACAATATTATTTATTCAATACCTTATATATTAGTTACAACTAAGTGGGTGCTAAAAATGAAAAAAATAGTTATAATAGGCGCTGGTTTTGTTGGTATAAATTGTATACAAAAACTATCTAAATGTAGTGACCAATTTGAAATCACTTTATTGGATAAAAGTAACCATCATGTGTTTCAACCTATGTTATATCAGGCAGCTACTGCTTTTATCCCTTTAAACTCCGTCGTAGCACCTATTAGAAAAGTATTGCATAATAAACCTAGCGTGAAATTTAAGATGGGCGAAGTAATAGATATATGCCCCAGTAAACAAATAGTAAAAACTTCAGAAAATATTTATAAATATGACTATCTAGTAGTAGCTCCAGGAGTTGAGTACGATTATTTAGGTAATGATGAATGGAAAAATTATACGCTTTCTTTAAAAACAGCATATGACGCTCAAAAGATTAAATCTCATATTATAAAGCAATTTGAGTTAGCAGAAAGTTCTAGCTCTATGGTTGAAATCCTTAAGCATCTGACTTTTATTATAATCGGTGCAGGAGCAACAGGAGTTGAGATTACAGGCGCTTTGTTGGATGTACTTTCAACCGATGTTTTTCATACTTACACTAGCTTTACTAAAAAAGACATAAATATCTATATGGTTGATCGTGGGGATAAAATCCTATCAGCTTTTCCTAAGAAATTATCTGATTATGCTTATTCTTCATTGGTAAAACGTGGTGTGAAAATCCATTTAAATGAAACCGTTACTAATATCTCTGAAAATTGTGTGCAAACAGATAAATCTATCTATAAGGGTGCTACTATTATATGGAGTACCGTTTTAAAAGGAAAACCCTTAGGACCATGGATGGAGAAACAAATGTCAAAAGGTAAAGTAAACGTCTTACCAGATTTGACCCATAGTGAGTACAATAATATCTATTTTGGTGGTGATATTTCTAGATGTACAGATAACCCTTTGCCTGGATTAGCTTCTGTAGCTAAGCAGCAAGGCAAATATATTGCTAACCATATTGTAAATAGAAATAAGGCAAAAAAATATAAAAATTTTAAATACAAAGATCTAGGTACAATGGCTATAATACAAAAACATTCTGCTATAGCTAGGATATTTGGTTTAAATCTTACAGGTAAATTAGGTTGGTTTATATGGGGTGGTGTGCATATAACTTTTTTGGTTAGCATAAGAAATAAATTTGTTGTTAGCTTTAATTGGTTAAGTTACTATTTATTTAATAGAATAGGTTCTCCAGAAATATTAGAGCCTGATAAAAAAAGAAATCATAAGCTGTAGTAGCTCAAACTTGATCTGACAGTCACCAATTAATTTGAGACTGAATTTATTTCTAAACTAGTGTCAGATTTATCAAACATATTACCTAAATTTTTCTCTTTTGCCAAAGGTTTTGAGTCAATAAAAGTTTTCATAGGCGTTTTTCCATAACAGTGCTTACCAGAATGTGGTCTATCGTTATTGTAATAATCCAGCCATATATCAACATCTTGCTGAATCTCCTCAATCGTTGAATAAACCTTTTTTCTAAACATTGTCTCATAACATTCATTTTTCATAGTTTTATGAAATCTTTCACAGATACCATTAGTTTGAGGGGAGTTAGCTTTTGTTTTAGTATGGTCAATGTCTTCTATGCTTAAGTACATCTGGTAGGAATGATTCTCCAGCTTTCCACAATATTCCGTGCCTCTATCTGTTAATACTCTTAATAGATCTATTCCATGTTCCTCAAAGAATGGTAATACCTTATCATTAAGCATATCAGCAGCTACTATTGCATTTTTTTCTGTATATAACTTAGCAAATCCTACTCTAGTATACGTATCTACAAATGTCTGTTGATATATCTTACCTATACCTTTTATATACCCTACATAGCTATCTTGAGATCCTAAGTAACCTGGATGATGCGTTTCAATCTCACCAGTAGCAACCTTTTTAGCTTTTTCTTTTTCTAAAGCTTGTAATTGAGCTTCTGTAAGTATAAAGCCATCTTGAGCTACTTTGGTCTCTAGTGCTGTTAATCGCTTCTTAAAATTCTCTAAGTCATGTCTAAGCCAAATAGATCTAACTCCACTTCCTGAGACTAATATTCCTTGCTTTGCTAATTCATTTGATACTCTATGTTGTCCATACGCCGGATATTCATAAGCCATATTAACTACTGCTTGCTCAATATGTGCCTCAACTCTATTTTTCTCTAATGGCTTCTTACGGGATATTTCTTGTAAAGCTAATTCTCCACCATTATCGTATAACTCTTTAAAGCGATAGTAGCTGTCTCTTGAGTAACCCATCACTTTACAAGCTTGCTTGACATTACCTAATTGTTTTGCTAATTCTAACAGACCTAATTTGGGTTTGATTATCTTTTGAGATGCATTCATTTTATTCTTCCTTAATTTGACATCTTATTTTATACACAATGTCAGATTAAGTCAAAGCTATTACACATAAGCTAAATGTTAATAAGCCTAAAACCTAATATTTACTAAGGAAAGTATCCATAAGTTTGCTAGGAAGTACCCTTTTTAAAATAGCCATGATTATAGTAGCTTTTGTTATGTAGTATCTTGGTTTTGGTTTGTTTGAGTTTATTATTTTCTCTACTATTTTAGCTACGGAAATAGCAGGTTCATTAAAAGGAACTTTTTTGTGTTTACCAGCTAGTATTTTTTCATATTGTAGCTTATGGGCTGATTTTTCAAATTCAACGTTCTTGATAGTTTTTAATGAGTTCTCCCTAAATTTACTCGTAATTGGTCCTGTATTTAGAGTGCTCATGTATATGTCAGAGCCTTTAAGCTCTAACCTCATAGTGTCGGCTAAGCCTTCAACAGCATATTTGCTAGCGTTATAAGCTCCACGATATTTCATTGCTATAAGACCTAATACTGAGCTGTGTTGGATAATTTTACCATATCCTTGCTTACGCATTATTTTTAAAGCTTTTACCGTTAAATTATGCAATCCAAAAACATTAGTTTCAAACTGTTCTTTAAGGTGTTTTGTTTCAATATCTTCTAAAGCTCCAGCTTGCCCAAAGCCAGCATTATTAAATACGACATCAAGAGTTCCATTAGTTTTCTGTAAAATGTCATCTAAAGCATTATCAATATGCTCATAGTTAGTTACGTCAATTAGATATGTTTCAAAACCTTCTGCATTTAGGGCATTAACATCTTTTTGTTGTCGTGCTGATGCAAAAACTCTATGTCCTAAATCTCTGAGGTATACAGCTGTAACATAACCAATACCACCATGGGAACAACCTGTTATAAGTATATTAAATTTTTTCACTAAATTTTTTATGTTAATTGAATAGTTAGAGCTAGTTTAAGATAAAAATACTATTGTGTAAATGTTATAGATATTAGAGTTTCTTTTTAAATTTTCCTAGTAATTTTTTAAATACGCCTTTTTCATTGTCATGTTCTTGTTTTATTTTTCTCATTTCTTGAACTTTTGATTGAAGTCGTTGTTCTATATCATCACGGACTGGGATATCTGTTATTTTAGTATACTCAGGTTCTGCAAAGTGATTCTTTGTAGTTGTTGAAAATAAATCACCAGATTGTGGAATAGCCTTTTTTATTGAAAATTTATTTTCTACGGCAACATATATGCCATTTTCATTTTTCTTGATAAATCCTTGATCTCTCAAAGCTCGACGATATTTATATATAGTGCTTTTAGAAATTCCAAATGAATTAGCAAGTTTTGCTGGGCTTTCATTTTTTTTTATAGCCTTAAAAACAGCTTTCTTTATGACAAACTCTCTCTCAGCTGGTATTCTCATAAGATTAGTAACATATTTAGGTGAGTTAAATTTTATTATAGCTTAGAGTAAAAAATTATACAACTTGTCCAGTAACCCAACCAGAAGACCAAGCCCACTGGAAATTATAGCCTCCAAGCCAACCAGTTATATCAACAACTTCACCTATAAAATACAGGTTTTTAACTTTCTTAGATTCAAGAGTTTTAGAGGAAAGCTCATCACAGTTTATACCACCTAGAGTTACTTCTGCGGTACGGTAGCCTTCGGTAGTCTGTGGGTAAATAACCCAGTTGTGTAGCTTAGAGGCTGCCTGGTTTATTTCTTCATTGGATAGGTCACATATTCTTTTAGACAAAAATTCTTCGTCAAGAAAAGTAGTCACAAAATTTTTTGGCAATAATTCAGTTAGAGTATTTTTAAGTATGCTTTTAAGACCAGATTGTTTTTTCTCTACTAAGAAATCTTGAATACTAATCTTAGGCGATAAATTTATATTTATAGCTTCGCCAGTATTCCAATAAGAAGATATCTGCAAAATGGCTGGTCCACTTAAACCTTTATGAGTAAATAAAATATTTTCATCAAAGCTAGCTTTAGCATTAGAGACATTACAGAAAATTGAGATGCCTTTTAACTCAGCAAACTTTTGTTGATCTTCTTTACTAAAAATAAAAGGCACAAGCCCAGCTCTTTGGGAGTTTACTTTTAGTCCAAATTGTTTTGCTATTTTATAACCAAATCCAGTAGCTCCCATAGTTGGTATTGAAAGACCTCCAGTTGCTATAACTAGTGACTCACAACTATAATCCAAAGTTTCTGTTATCACATTAAAACAGATTTGTTGTTTGTAAATTTTATTAATTTTAGTTTCTAGTTTTATCTTGACATTATATTTATCACATTCAGCTAGAAGCATATTTACGATATCTTTAGCTTTATTATCACAAAAAAGTTGCCCTAAAGTTTTTTCATGGTAGGGAATATTATAATCACTGACTAAACCAATAAAATCCCACTGTGTATAACGGCTAAGAGCAGATTTCATAAAATGTTGGTTATCAGATAAATATCTATCAGGAGCAACATTGTAGTTTGTGAAATTACAACGTCCACCACCAGACATTAAAATCTTTTTGCCAACTTTGTTAGCATGATCTATAACTAAAACTTTACGTTGTCTTTTGCCTGCTTCTATAGCACACATAAGTCCAGCAGCTCCAGCGCCTATTATGATTACATCGTAGTGACTGTTGTGTTGTGTTAACATCAGAAAAATAAAAATATATACTCTTAATAAATTTAGTAAGTATACCAGTTGTTTGAAATTTTTTTAGAAAAAGAAATGTATAAAAGAGTGAGAAATTAATATCTGCCTTGTTGAATCATAGCTTCAGCTATTTTTTCAAATCCTGCTAAGTTAGCACCAGCAACTAGATTATAACCAAGACCGTATTTTTCACTCGCTATTCTACAAGCGTTAAAAATATTAGCCATAATCTGCTGTAGTTTAGTTTCTACTTCTTCAGCTGTCCAAGCAATTCTTGCAGAGTTTTGGCACATTTCTAGACCCGAAGTAGCAACACCACCAGCGTTAGCAGCTTTACCAGGAGCTAGAATTACTCCTTTACTCATTAGGAATTCTATCGCCTCATTTGTTGTAGGCATGTTAGAAGCTTCAACTATATATTTAACACCTGATTGGATAAGCTTTTCAGCATCTGCAACATCGATTTCATTTTGAGTGGCACATGGGATAGCAATATCAGCATTAATTCCCCAAGGCTTTTGACCAGCATGGAAAGTAGCGCCAAACTTATCAGCGTAATCTTGCATGCTAGCTTTACCTTCACGAATTTTTAATAAAAACTCGATCTTCTCATTACCGATGATACCAGCTGGATCGTGTACAAAACCTTTTGAACCTGAGATTGTAACAGCTTTAGCACCAAGTTGATCAAGTTTTTTACATACACCCCAAGATACATTACCATAACCAGATACAACAACAGTTTTGCCTTTTAGTGATGCACCATCGTGCTTTAGCATTTCATCTAAGAAGAAAACAGCACCATATCCTGTAGCTTCTGGACGGATTAAGCTTCCACCAGACTCTAAAGATTTACCAGTTAAAACACCATTTTCAAAAGCTCCACGGATTCTTCTATACTGACCATACATGTAGCCAATTTCTTTTCCACCAACTCCAATATCACCAGCTGGAACGTCAATATCAGGGCCAATATGTCTTTGTAATTCAGTCATAAAGCTTTGACAGAAATTCATAATTTCAGCATCTGTTTTACCCTTAGGATCAAAGTCAGCACCACCTTTACCACCACCTAGAGGTAAAGTAGTAAGACTATTTTTAAAAATTTGTTCAAAGCCTAAGAATTTAATAATTCCAGAGTAAACGCTTGGATGGAATCTAATACCACCTTTGTAAGGTCCAATAGCACCGTTAAACTGGTATCTATAACCTCTATTTACTTGTACATTACCATTTCTATCGACCCAAGGCACTCTAAAAGAAATTCCTCTTTCTGGCTCTACTATTCTACCTAGTATATTTTCTTCTATATATTTAGGATTTTTTTCCAAAGCTGGTTTTAAAGTATGAAGAACTTCCTTTACTGCTTGAATAAATTCTTTTTCATGAGAGTCTTTCTTTTCAACTTCAGCTATAATCTTTTCGATATGTTCTTGTGCTTGCATGTATGCTTCTCCTTATTGTTTAGCATTTCGTAAGGTACATATTTTTAATTTTGTACCTCATTTTAGTATTTTTTGTTTAAACCAAACTAGTCTACAACTAAGTTGAGTTAATTGGTATCATTTTATAATAAATTTTTAAGTATTAGAAATGAAAGGTTACCAATTTATCGTTTAAAATATCTTTGCAAAATAGTTGATATTACATAATCATTATAATCTAGGATCAGAAGTTAAAGAGTATTTTATTTAGGGATTGGTATGCAGCAGTTAAATAGAAAGATTTCAACATTATCACTTACCATGTTAAATATTTCTGCAATAATAAATTTAAGTTCTATTGCTTATATGGCAACTATAGGACTTCAAAGCATTTTCTTTTATCTAATAGCGGCTATTACATTTTTGCTACCAACAGCGCTTATATGTGCTGAGCTTAGTAGCATGATTACGCACAATAACGGCGGTGTCTTTAGTTGGGTTAAAGCAGGCCTTGGTGAGAAGGCAGGTGTATTAGCTATGTGGTTGGAATGGTTTAATAATGTGGTTGGCTTCCCTAGTTCAGTTACTGCATTGATAGCTACTTTTTCTTACATAGGGTTTCGTGGGTTTGCTGAAAATACACAGACTAGTTTTTTCTTTTGGCTAGCTATGGCAGCGGTGTTTATAGTTATCAGTTTGTTTAATTGTTTACCATTTAAAAGAGTTATTATCTTAAATATAACCGGGGCTATTTTTGGTATGATTGTGCCTGGAATTTTGCTAATAGCTGGAGCGATATATTTTCTAGCAACAGGACAAAGCAATTTAGAGTATCATGGCTTTAATGAGGTATTACCTATTTTTTCTTTAAGTACATATGCATTATTAGTCAAGACATTCTCTTCTTACTCAGGTATACAGTCGGTTGCTTTTCATATGACTAATATCAATAACCCTGAAAAAAATATTCCTAGGTCAATATTAATAGCAGTTGTAATTATAGTATCTTTAACTATTTTAGCCACAATATCTTTAACAATTATTATTCCTGTAAAAGACGTAAATGTATTAAATGGTTTAATACAAGGGATATCACAAGTGTTAAATATTATTGGTTTAGCATTTGCTAAACCAATAATAGTAGTGTTGATAACAGTAGGAATGTTAGCAGCTCTTAGTACCTGGATTTTAGGTCCAGCTAGAGGTATGCAAACAGCAGCAGAGCAAAAATTTTTCCCAAAAATTATGTCAGGAAAAAATAGATTTGGTATGCCAGTTAATATGTTAATGATTCAGGTACTTATTGTTATGGTTTTATCTTTAACTTTTTTAATTATGCCTTCGGTATACGCAGCATTTGCTCTGCTGGTGGCTATTACATCGCAGTTTACTGTAGTTATGTGGATTATGGTATTTATCTCTGCTATCAGGCTTAGGTTTATTAGGCCAGATATTTATAGGGTATTTTACGTTGGCAAACGAAATACAAATTGGTTACTTATAGCAATGTCAGTAGTTGCGATAGTGATGTGTATACTAGGCTTTATATTAGGGTTATTTCCACCTGCTTTTTCTCGGGTAAGTAATGTTTTTCAATACACGTTAATTTTAGTAATAGCAGACATGATAATTATAGCTATACCTTTAGTTTGGATATGGTTGCATAGGAAACGTATTATCTAAAGATTTTAAGGCGTGTTATTTTCACAATTAAGTAAAAAAATCTTTTTCTCTATCCCTCCGGTGTACCCACCTAATTTTCCATTAGCATTTATAACTCTATGGCAAGGGACTATTATAGATATAGGATTTTTTCCATTAGCATTTGCTACAGCACGATATGCTTTAGCTTTACCAATATTTTGAGCTTGTTCCAGATAACTGATAGTTTTACCATACGGGATTTTTAGTAATTCTTGCCAGGCTTGTTTTTGAAAGTCAGTACCAATTAATTTTAATGGTATACTGAAACTTTTTAGTTGGCCTTTAAAATATTCATCTAGTTCTTTTTTTGCCCTATCTAGAATACTATTTGATTTTAACAACGCTTTTTCATGGAGATATTTTAATGTCTCCTCTAAGCAGTCTCTCTTTGAGTTATCTATAAAGGATAGTGAATAGAGATAATTGTTATCTGCTACAGCAAGAATCAAACCAATAGGTGTACTTATTTTTTGTACGTAAAATTTATTTGTTTTACTACCGCTAGATATAAAGTTCATAGAGGTTTTAGTTGGATGATAGTGATGTTAATTAAGAGATATATTAAATGAAAAATTGCTGTGTGTAAAATATGGTACTGTTGCAAACTAAAATTATATGTTTCTAACTGTGTTAAAAACATTCTCAAAATGCTCATTTACTACATGTAAACTGCGCTTTTTTGAATATTTTTGCCTTGTTACCACCCATCTAATTCCAGCATGCAACAGTCCCAATATGGGAACATACTTGTTATTCGCTTGCCTTTAACGTATGTTGAAATTTAGCCTTTAATCAATATTCCTTGTTTTTAGCAAAAACGTCCTTATCTCTAGTGAGATAAAGTTAAATATGTGCGATCAATTATTAAATATAAGAGTCTATAATTAGTTAAAGCATGTTGTAGCTGAGTGCTTTTACTTTGCAGTTGCTGAGCCTGTAGTAATACTTCGCAGCTGTAGGATGGCATAGTTGGATTATAGATAAAATATACATAGAAATGACTATATGTATAACATTTTTATATATAACTTTGTTAGAATAAGATAATTAGATACGTAGAATAAATGACAGTTGGGAGTTTTAAGCTAAATGACAGATTATTATTCATTATTGGGTGTAAGTAGAGATTGCTCTGAAGCAGATTTAAAAAAAGCATATAGAAGGTTAGCTAAAAAATATCATCCAGATGTAAACAAAGAGGCTGGAGCTGAAGAAAAATTCAAAGAAATTCAAAAAGCATATGAAGTCCTTAAAGATAAAGAAAAGAGAACTCTGTATGATAATTATGGTGAGAATTGGGACAAAGTACAACAAGGTGGTTTTGGAGGTCGAGGCGGTTTTAGCGGATTTTCTGGAGCAAGTTCAAGTTCACAAAGTTTTAACTTTGAGGATCTAGGTGATATTTTTGGAGATCTATTTAACGGAGCAAGTGGCGGTTCAAGAGGTTTTGGTGGAGGTCAAACAAAAGCAGTAAAAGGTGAGGATATGACAGTATCTTTACGCTTGAGTGTTGAAGAGGCTATTAAAGGTGGTAAGCGAACAGTGTCTTATAGTTATCAAGAGGCTGGGGCTCAAGGAATGCCAACTATGCAACACAAAACTGTAGAGGTAAATATCCCTGAAGCTATAGGAAATGGCAAAAAGCTTAGATTAAAAGAAAAAGGTGCTAAAGGAAAAGGTATAAATGCTCCTAGTGGTGATTTATATATAAAGATAGAAGTGGTTGCGCATAAAAATTATGAAATTGATGACAATGATGTCTATGAGCATGTTAGTGTAGCACCATGGGAAGCAGCTCTTGGAACAACTTTAGAGATAGATACGCCTTTTGGTAAAAAAAGGATGAAGGTACCAGAAGGTACACAATCTGGGCGTAAAATGCGTATAAAGGGCAAAGGTCTTGCTGGCGGAGATTTTTATATAGTATACGATGTTAAATTACCTTTAGCAGATACTGAAGATAAAAAAGAGTTTTATCGACAAATGAAAGAAAAAATGGATTTTGATCCTAGAAATTAGCGCTTTGTCAGCATCTTTTTATTGTTTGCTTTTGAAATAACTGGTAAGTATAAAAGCGTCACTAACTATAGTTGAAACGTATATTTTTCATCATTTTACTTTACCAAAAAACGTTGCAAAACTGGCTCAAAGGCAAAAACGGTAGAGTTACTTGAGACGTATTTTAGTTTAATTTGTTACTTATTTATATTTACACTTGGTTTGATTATGTTAGGTTTTAACTTGTAAATCAAGTTTTATAGCTGGATTTCATTAGAGACATTAGTTATTTGTTGTTATAATTTGACGTTTGGATAGCGTTTGGGATAATCATGAAAGAAGTTTCTATCGTAAAACAGTTAGGCGCAATAGCTATAATAGCTGGTACAGCAGTTGGCGCAGGAATGCTTGGTATACCATTTGCTGTGGCAGCTGTTGGTTTTAAGTATGCTATAGTGTTGCTGTTTTTAGTTTGGATTATCATGTTTGCTACAGCTATGCTTATGGTTGAGGCTAATACTTCGCAGCCTTTAGGTACAGATATGGATTCTATTAGTTACAACCTACTAGGAAAGTTTGGTAGAACATTAAATTTTCTGTTTTATTTATTATTGTTATATTCTCTACTTACAGCTTATATATTTATGGGAGGACAACTTTTTCAAACTTATGTATTTAGCTTATGTGGAATAACTGATAGTAACGTTGCAAAGTTCGTATTCTGTGTGGTATTTGGTTTTTTTATATTCAAGGGTATACGAGTAGTTTTTAGAGTTAATGAGTTGTTTTTGAGTTTGAAAATCCTAGCATTTGTACTATTTGTAGCCTTTGTTGCTCCTGAAATCAAAAGTTCTTTGTTAGAAAACAAAACTTTGGGCATTGAGTACGCCTGGTTTGCTATTCCAATATTAGTTACATCTTTTGGTTTTCATATAGTTATTCCTTCTATTCGGAACTACTTTGGTAATGATAAAGTATTCAAAAAAACAGTAGCAATAGGTGCTTTAACACCTTTGTTGGTATATATAGTTTGGGTTATTACTACCTTAGGTACAGTTAATTTATATGGTACTAATGGCTTTATTGATTTAAGCAGTAAAGCTCAAACACTAACACAAGCATATAAAGGATTAGGACAAACTAAACCATTGTTATTTATTCAGCTTTTTGAGAATTTTGCTACTATAACTTCATTCTTAGGGGTTGCACTGGCATTGTTTTCTTTTAATAAGGATTTATATAAGTTAGATACTTCGAAAAAATTACAAAAACTCTTAGCTGTGATCATAACGTTAGTTCCTCCTCTAATTTTTGCAATATACTTTGTTAATAGTTTTATAGCTGCTTTAGGTTATGCAAGTATTTTTGTGGCTTTCTTGCTGATTATTCAGCCAGCTATTATGGTTTGGATACTTAGAAATAGAGAATCCAGAAACCACTTGCTAAGTAAACTGTACCTTGTTATGATATTACTATCTGGAATAGCTACTATTGCATTGCAATTATTAGTAGCTTTTGATAGATTGGCATACATATAGTTTTTATTAAATTTAAGTCATTATACATGCTCATGAAGAAACCAAGTTTTGATATGATAGATCAACCTGATGATTGCAATTATAAAGCCGAAGAAGGCTTTAGTATTAATAAGCTAAATGAATATCCAAAGGATATAGTAGAGTTGTTTAAGCTTATTCAGGCTGTTAGATACGATAGAATTCAGCTACAAGAACAGTATAATGATTATAGGGAAAAGCTAAATAACGATAGAATGGAGCTTGGAACTGAACTTATAAAAATAAAAAAGGCTTATAATGCTAAGATAGTTACTTTGCAGGAAGAGTATAATTCTGTAAAATCTAATACCATGATTGAATTAGCTAAGCTTAGGCAAGGTTAAAGGTTACAAAGTTGATCGGGCAGTCGCGTCTGACCACGAAAAGAGTTTTATTATTATAATGTGGCTATTAAATATAGCTAATAGACTTATATAATATAGCTTTAGCGGTTAGATGAGGAAAGTCCGGGCTTTATAGAGCAAGATGCCAGATAACATCTGGGAGGTGTGAGCCTACGGAAAGTGCAACAGAAAATATACCGCCTTGTTAAAAGGTAAGGGTGAAAAGGTGTGGTAAGAGCACACCGCATTGGTGGTAACACTCAATGGCATTGTAAACCCCATCTAAAGCAAGACCAAATAGTGCTACAATAGTGTTGCTCGCACTGTAGCAGGGTAGGTCGCTTGAGCTTGTTGGTGACAGCAAGCCTAGATAAATGGCTGCTTATTACAGAACCCGGCTTATAGATTAACTTTGTACTTTTTTATAAAGAGTGGATATTTATGCAAGTTATTGATTCGAAATTGCTTGATAGTGATGGTCAGATAAATGATCAAGCTTTGATTGCAGAATTAAAAAGCTTTTATTCTGATGATAAGTTTGAGCTTATAAGTTCATCATTGGAATTATTAAAAATAAAAAGTGCGGACTCAGTACGCCATCCAACAGGTATTAGTTCATTTTTATATGCTATAGAGATTGCTTATATACTTTTTAAAATCCGGGCAGATGAAGATTCGGTTGCTGCTGGTATTCTTTATGAGTTATACAATTTTGGTGATGTTAGCGATGAAGAAATAGTAGAGACCTGTAACCATACTGTATTAAAAATATTACAAGGCACACGTAAGATGTCTGCTATTAGGATGTATCGTTCAGATAGTATATCTCTTGAGCAAATAGATACATTTAGAAAGATGCTTTTGACTATTATAGAAGATGTCAGAATAGTTTTAGTAAAGATAGTTGATAAATTGTGTACTATTAGGCATTTAAAATCTTTAAACCATAAAACCCAGCAAGTTATAGCTAGAGAAACATTAGATATATATGCACCATTAGCAAATCGATTAGGCTTGAGTGCTATAAAGTGGGAATTAGAAGATAGAGCATTCTTTTTTCTAGAGCGTCAACAGTATAAAAAGATTGCTGAAAGTCTAGGAGCTACTCGTAAGCAGAGAGAGGAGTTTTTACATAAGGTTATAGAAGAGTTAAAAGCTATATTAAAAAAGTATAACTTACATGCTGGTGTACAAGGTAGAGTTAAACATATATACAGCATATATAAAAAGCTAAAAAACAAAAACTATAAAGATATAGAGGAACTTTTTGATATTACAGCGATTAGGGTTGTAGCAAATAACGTTGATGAATGTTATAAAGTTTTAGCAGAAGTGAATAATCTATATTGCCCTATACCGCAAGAGTTTAGTGACTATATAGCAAGCCCGAAGTCTAATGGATATAAATCTATACATACTGTTGTTAAAGCCCATGGTCAAAACCTTGAAATACAAATTAGAACTCATAAAATGCACGAGGAGTCTGAGCTTGGATTTGCAGCACACTGGCGTTATAAAGAAGGTGTTAAGTTTGATGCTTCTTATGAGGCAAGAGTTGCTTGGCTTAGATCCCTTCTTGAGTGGGAGAAAGAAATTAATGACTATAGTAAGGTGTCTAAAGAATTAACCAAACGACTCTATGTATTTACTCCAGCTAATGAGCTTATTGATCTGGCAGAAGACTCAACAGTGTTAGATTTTGCATACTCTGTACACACTATGGTGGGACATCGTACAAAAGGAGCTAAGTTAAATGGTAAAATTGTACCTTTAACTACTAAGCTCACTACAGGAGATCAAGTAGAGATACTAACTCAAAAAGAACCAAATCCTAGTAAAGATTGGGCGTCTGAAAATTTAGGATACTTAACTTCAGCCCGAAATAGATCAAGAGTTGTAAAGTGGTTTAATGAGCAAAACAAAGAAGATAACGTAGCCCTTGGTAGAGATAGGCTTTTAAAGGAGCTAAAAGGTTACGACCTTAAAGAAGTAGATTTCAGTGAGGTTGCTAATAAATTTAATATGCAGATGGCAGATAGTTTATTTGCAGCTATTGAAAATGGTAGTGTACGTATAAAAAGTATAGTTAACTACATAATTGATACTTACTCTGCCCAAGAGAAGCTAATAAAAAGGCAGCAAACTAAAAAAAGCCCTTTACAGAAGCCAGAGTTTATGAAAGTTCTAGTTTCAGGTTTTGACGGCATGAAATATGAGTTTGCAAGATGTTGTCAACCTATATATCCCGATAGAATCGAAGGGTACATGAGTGTATCCAAAGGAGTTGTAGTACATACGATTAAATGCCCTAACTTGAAACATTTAAAAGAAAAAAACCAAGATAAATTTATAGATGTTAGGTGGGAATAAATTGAAATAATTTAATTTAATTTTTATGATTTACTGTTTGTTTGTAAGTTTCCCGTATTTTTAGATTGCTGTAACCAACCATTTTTGATATAGAAAACAGAAATATTAGCTTGGTTGATGTTTTTGCCATCAGCTGTATGGCCAGATATAATAAGTTCATTTTTTCCTGGAGCAGGTCTAGGAATTTGCCAAGTTTCGTCTTCAAAACTTGCTGCTATAACGTTACCATTAATTGTAAACAAAGGTTTATCATTAGCTGTAAGAGCTGGAGTCGTTTTTATAGGTATGTATTCTTCTTTTGTAAATATATTTGCGTCATTACCTGGTGATGTTACTTGTATATCTAAATCACTTTGATTCTCTTTAAGAGCTTGTTTATTCTTTTTAGCAAGTTGTGAGTCATCTAATTTTTGTATATCGCCTTGTTTAATCTTAACGACCTCGCTACTTTCAGGCTCCTCGGGTGATTTTGTATCAACAACTGTAGGGCTGCCTACATTTATGATTTTATATTCAACATCTTCAGGTGGTTTAGTTTCAGAAAAAACAAGGTTTCCATTTTCAGCTCTCCATGAGTAAACTTCAGTTTCTGCTTGAGCTAGTATATTAGTTAGGGCAATGATTATGAAACTCATCAATATCTTATTTAAATTATGCATCTCTAGTTGATAATATTCAAAAAATAGTAGTTATATGCCAAGTATAGCTAAAATATAGCGTAAGCAAAAGCTTAAAATTAAACTATAGACTTAAATTATGAGATAATATTTAAAATAGTAAATAATCTAAAGATTAGAATGGTCACTTTAAATGATATTATATACGACAGTATTGGTAATTTTTGCTTTCTTATATTTGCATTGCTACTTTATAGGAAAAACAGATTTGCTTGGTTAGCGGTGGTTCTCGCTTTAATAATTAAGCTTTTCCTATATGGTAAATATAGTATGCTTCTGTCATTTGCATATTTGTCAATGCAACTATGTGTAACTTTTTTGGCAGCAATAGTCTGGATTTTAGAACCAAGCTATACAAAGTTACAAGTAAATAGACTATTTTTAGCTTTATTAACTAGTGCGATTATGATTATGATATGGGTTTGGTTAGTTTATGCTTTTATAAACCCAGCTATTTTATCTTATGAGTTTTTATTTGGTTTTGAGTATTTTTGCTATATGTTGTTTGTTTTGGGTGGAGCTTTACTAGTATACAGAATTTCCCAAGGGCTAATAATTGTTGCGGCAGTTTTTATAAGTTATGCTCTATACTATGCAAATTCGGCACTAGTAGCTTCAAAAGCTCCACCACAGTATATTAGAGATTTCACTATTTACTATTGGTTCTCGGCAGTATTCTTGTTTGTAGCAGGTATTCTATTAGTTAGTGTTTATACACGTGTAAAGAGAAGTATTTAGAACGTCACAAGCAATAAATATCAAAACGATTAGTCTTTCCTTTTAATTGAGATGTTGGCTTTCTATCAGATAAAAAAGAGCCATTAATAGGTCTTTTAACAACAATCTTTTTAGCTTTTGCACTCGAGTAAGCATTATCAAAAAGTGATTTATTGCTATTTTCATTATTTTGTAATAATTCGTGAAGGGATTGCATATCTAGTTTTACCTTAGCACTTTTTTTACGTGGTGGAAACATAGGATCTATATATATACAATCAAAAAACTCATTAGTAGTTGATATGTAATCACAGCTATCATTATGAATTAATGTGATGTTTTTTGTAATAAGTCCTAAAGTTGGTATATCTTTTGCTCTTTTTATAGAGTCGCTAAGTAGTAAAAATATATAAGGATCTTTTTCGATAGCAGTGATTCTATGCCCTCTAGCAGCAAGTGTAAAAAAATCTCTACCAAGACCAGCTGTAGTGTCAAGTATATGTAATTTGGATTTGTTTCTACCTTCTACAGCTTGTATCACACTACACTTTTTAGCTTGAGGGGTTATTCTATTTAAAATATCATTATTGCTAAAGTCTATATAAAGTTCTTTATTTTTATTGTATAACTTTAAAAAGCCATTTTCGTAAAAAAGATATTTGTCTTCTTTGCAAATTGAAAAATCAAACCGTAAATTTAAACCTTTTATTTGATCAATTGTATTGTTATCAAAAACATTAATAGTAATCATAAAATTATTTTTTCTTAGCTCTTGGATGTGCTTTGTCAAAAACACTAGCTAGTTGTTGAAAGTTAAGGTGAGTATAAATTTGGGTACTAGAAATATCAACATGACCCAACAGATCTTTTACAGCAAGTAAATCTTTTGAAGAGTCAAGGACATGACTTGCAAAAGAGTGTCTAAGCATATGTGGGTGAATGTGTCGAGAGGCGTATTTTTGGGCAAATAACTCTAGACGTTTCTGGATAGATCTATTTGTAAGTTGCTTGCCGTCACGGGAGATAAGTAGATGTTCGGTTTGGGGTTTGTATTTTTCACGAATGCTTAACCATCTTTTTAAGCTATTAGTTGTTTTTTCACCAAAGTATACTATACGTTGTTTATTGCCTTTACCAGTTACACGTACACTGTATTGGGACATACTTATGTCTTTTAGCTGTATAGCTGAAAGCTCGCTAAGTCTGATTCCGCAACTATAAAGTAAATCAAAACCGGCTATGTCACGAGCTTCAATATCATTACCAGGAGTTATATCAAGTAAATATGCTAATTCATCTATATTTAAAGCTTTTGGCAGTTTTTTAGAGCCTTTTGGGGCTTTAATATTGCTAGCTGGATTTATGTTAATTATCTCACTGTTAATTAGAAAGTTAAAAAAACTTCTTGTTGAGCTGAGTTTTCTTTGTAATGTTTTTGGAGATGCTCCTTGAGAATGTAATTTTTTTATCCAACCAAGTATATCTTGAGATTTTAGCTTAGCAATGTCTGTATTCCCGATAAAATTACTTAACTGGTATAAATCTCTTTTATAGTTATCAATAGTCTCATTAGAGTAGCTTTTATGATATAGGATATTATCAAGAAAATTATTTATAAGAGTAGAATTTAGGTTAAGTAACATTTTAAGCGATAACACACAGTACAACAATTACACCGCTTACTATAGATACTAGCCATAAACTTTTATAGCTAGAAATCTTATAGTTAAAACTTTCTTTAAGCTTATTTATTTTAAATGCCATTAGAGCAGGCATGATCATAAGCAATATCGCTATAGAAAGCCCAACACAAGTCATGGCATATATAAAGATATTTGGGTTAAGTTGGTTTATAATCAAAGGTATACCAAAAGTCAGTACTGTTGCAATAGAATAGCTTATAACTCTTTTGGTTTTATATAGTTTATAAGTGTCTATATTAAAATGAAAAAGTGATAAGTTAACACTTAAGAAAGAAGTCATAATTGCCACATAAGTAAATATATGTAAAACAATATCTGTAACAGGGGTTTTAATTTTATGGCTCAGAGTTGTTAATATATCTCCAATATTGGCTTCTGTAACTGGTATATGACTAAATATAGAGGTCATAAAGCTTATAGGTCCATGCAAAGGAAGAACTCCTAATATAGTAACTACCCAGGTTATATAAAGAATTAAAGGGATTATACTTCCTATAATAATCACTCTTTTCATATCTTTTGTATTTTTAGCTAGATAGTCAGAAAGAGCGGGTACAATGATATGTGAAGTAAATGATGTAGTAAAAACAGGAATCGCAATTACAAGAGATATGCCAAGATCAATAGGAGATTCAAGTAAATTTGACAGCTCTATATATTTATTGAAAACTAAACATAGTACGACTAAAACTAAAATTTTTAAAACTATGAAAAATCTATTGGCATAATCTACAAAACGAGTTCCCAAAACGACTATGCTACCAAATATTATTACAAAAATTAAAGCTGATAGTTTTTGTTCTAGCATAGGGAAGGTGGTTGATAATGAGGAGGCAGCAGCTGAAATATATGCAGTGCTAATAAAATACATAAGTACTAAAAAAGCTATACTTGCTACTATACCACCAGTTTGGCCAAGGTATCTTTGGGCTATAGTTTTAAAGCTACTTCCATATGGCATAGAGCAAGAAATATCGGAAATTACTATAGCTGTGTATGTCATGATACTCCAGATGACAATAATTAGTATCGAGCCTATCACAAAACCAAGCTTAGCTGTAATTATTGGTAAAGCTAATATTCCTCCACCTATCATGGTGCCGACTATTATCATTATCGAGCCTAAAATTTTAATTAAGCTATTTTGTGCATTATCCATTTGCTACTCTTTTTTTAGTGTTTTGGTTGTTGAGATTTTTTTTTCATATGGTAGATTGCATCAAAGTTTATTGGAGCTAGATTCAGAGGTAGAAAGCCACCTTTTATAATAGACGAGTCAATGACTCTTTTAGCATAAGGAAATAAAGTATTAGCACAATAAGTGTTAAGCACCGATTCTACTTGTTCCTCAGGCATATTTGTAATTGTAAAAAGCCCAGATTGAGTCACTTCTACAATATATACATTGTTATTATTATTTTTTGTAGTTATTGTGATTGTTAGGTCTAATTCAAAATTTTCAGTATTTATCTTTTTTGTATTTATATCTATATTAAAATCCGAAGTTGGAGCCCATTGTTCTTTAAAACTTACTGGGGAGTTGATAGTCTCAAATGATACATCTTTTGTATATACCTTTTGAATTAAAAAAGAGGGTTGGTTTTTATCAGTTTGCATATTTTTCACCTAAAATATTATAAATGTAGATTTAAAAAATTATAACAAATTAGAAGAAATTGTATAACTAAATTACTAGTAATTGATGGTTTTTCCTTAAAATTAGCCTAGATTAATAGCTATATGGTTAACTTAGTTATATTGAAAACAGTTATTTTAATTTTCTATGCTGTGAACCATTACCAGGTGCCCCAAGAACAAAAAGCGCGATATTTTTAGACATTTTTGAGAAACGAATATCTTGTAAGTATGTAGCCTTAAGTTGCTGCTCCTTTTTTTGGCAATATTCATGTACTTTTTTTAAGATTATGTCACCACAGTTAAGACAAACATTTTGATACATATGGATTTATACCTCTTAATTTTTTCAGTTTTTCTATGAGTAAGAAAGTTTTTTTAATTCAAATAAAATATTTAGAGCTTCTAGTGGGGTGATACTATTAACGTCAAGTTTACTTAATTTTGCTTGTAATAAGCTTTCTTGTGGTGAAATTAGTTCTAAAGTGGCTTGTTGAGTTGGCTGAGTGTCGATTAAAGGGTTTTTATTTTCTAGCTTTTGGAGGTTTTTAGTTGCTGATTCTAAAACATCGGTTGGTATACCAGCTAGTTTTGCAACTTGGATTCCATAAGACTTTTTAGCAGCACCTGCTACAGCTTTATGCATAAAGTAAATATTGTCTTTGTACTCTTTAGCTTCAAAATGAGTATTTTTAATATTAGTATATTTATTAACCAATTCTGTAAGCTCAAAATAATGTGTAGCAAATAGTGTAAATGCTCCTATTTTAGCAAACTTTTCAGCACAAGCTTCTGCTAATGATAAGCCATCAAACGTGCTAGTACCTCTACCTATCTCATCCATAATCACTAAAGACTTATCAGTGGCATTATTAAGGATATAAGCAGTTTCTGTCATCTCAACCATAAAAGTTGATCTACCACTTGATATATCATCAGAAGCCCCAATTCTAGTATAAATGGTATCTATATCACAAATATCCGCAGAACTTGCTGGTACAAATGAACCAATATGTGCTAGGAAAATCAACTGAGCAACTTGACGCATGTAGGTTGATTTACCACCCATGTTTGGACCTGTTATAATTTCTAAAGTATGAGTATCCTTGCCTAGAAAAGTATCATTAGGTATAAACGTCTCATCTATATTTTGCTCTATAGCAAGGTGACGAACATCTTTGAGATTAAGTTTTTCAGAACTATTAAAGCTTGGTTGAACTAGATTAAGCTTGACTGCACGTTCTGCAAAGTTAGCTAGAACATCTATTTTGGCAATACTTTGCGCTGATTTTTGGATTTGAATATAATATTTAAGCACTTGTTGTAATAAATTTTCGTAGATTAGCTTTTCTCTAGCTAAAGCTCTTTCTTTAGACGATAAGATTTTGTTTTCAAAGTCTTTAAGTTCATCAGTTATATAACGTTCACTTGTTTTAAGAGTTTGTCGTCTTACGTACTCAATAGGGACTTTATCAGCATATTGTTTGGAAAGCTCGATATAGTAGCCATGAACTCGGTTATAACCAACTTTGAGGTTGCTAATCCCAGTTTTTTGTTTTTGAAGTTGTTCAAATTTTAGTAAAAAATCATAAGAATTATCTTTAATACCTTTTAACTCATCAAGTTCAGGATCAAAACCTTCTTTAATAACTCCACCATCACGTATGGTTGCTGGAGGGTTTTCTATAATAGCTTTTTTAAGAAGCTCTGCTAGATCATCAAGCTGGTAAATATTTTGGTTTATATTGCTTATATCTTGTGAAGATATTTCTTCTAATAATTTCTTTAGTTTAGGTATTTCTTCTAACGTATTTTGTAATGAAACCAAATCTTTTGGTTTAACTGTATTTAAAGCAACTCGTGAAATTATTCTTTCTATGTCACTAATGTATCTAAGAGTCTCTTGGATCTTCAAAAAACTTTGTTTATCTTTTAATGCGTTGATTACATTATGGCGAATTGCTATTTTATCAAGGTTCTTGATTGGATTTTTAAAATATCTTTTAATTAAACGACTACCTAAACTGGTTTTACAATTATCAATTATATTTATTAGACTAGATTTTGAATTGTTATCTATTTCAAGATTATTGCGACTGTTTACATCTATCTTAAGTATTTGAATATCTTTTTCAAAACTAATATCTGTAATATGTTTAGGAGATTGTTTTAAAATATCTGTTAAATAAGCTAATATCGAACCTATAGCTATCAATTGTTCAGCCTTAGTATTTTGTAACA
Organism: Allofrancisella heilbronnii; assembly: GCF_000710735.2. NCBI lineage: Bacteria > Pseudomonadati > Pseudomonadota > Gammaproteobacteria > Thiotrichales > Francisellaceae > Allofrancisella > Allofrancisella heilbronnii. The sequence continues at coordinate 274,696 of NZ_CP144673.1, forward strand.
CAGTTGTAGCTAGAGAAATATCCAAAGTGTTATTGATTTGTTTCTTTGCTTCATAACTACTGTAGTACCACTCTTCAAGGTGCTTTATTGGGACTTTAAAAAAGCCCTCTACAGCAATATTATTACAGTTAGTTATAATTTCTTTAGGCGAAAGTCGAAGCACCTCATTTTTTAACTCGGGTAAATTACTGATAGTTTTAAGTAAATAAACCTTTCCTTGAGTATAGCTTGTATAAGCTAAGTAGTATTTATCATTTTTAACAAAAATATTTAGTAGTAAACTGTCTTGATTTGTATCTAAAAAAGCTTCTTCAGAAACTGTAGCAGGTGTGATAATACGAGTAACTTGACGCTCAACAGGACCTTTTGATGTGGCAGGATCACCTATTTGCTCACATATGGCCACAGATAAGCCTTTTTTAATAATTTTAGCAATATAACCTTCAGCTGCATGGTATGGTACTCCAGCCATTGGGATAGGCTCTCCACTGGACTTGCCACGAGCTGTTAAGGTTATATCAAGTAAGTTGGCAGCTTCTTTAGCATCCTCAAAGAATAATTCATAAAAATCTCCCATACGGTAAAAAAGAAGTATATTTGGGTATTGTGATTTTATCTTTAGATACTGCTGTATCATCGGTGTGTGATTAGACATATCTAAACTAGCTTAAAATTGTGATTAGTTAAGCAATGATTATATAATACATCTATGACATAGCAAACTAACAAAATCATACATAGTTGTTTTTTATTTTGCGAAAATAATTTATCATATTTGGTAACTTATTTTAAGATATTGTAAGCACACGTAGGGAACCTAGGATGAATTACTTGGATTTTGAGACAAAAATTAAGGAAGTAGAAGATAAAATTACTTCGCTTTCTCATGTTTTTGATGATGAAAAAACGGAAGCAGAATTAAAAAAACTAAACAAAAAAAGACTAGAATTAATGGAGTCGATTTATTCAAAACTGACTGACTGGCAAGTAGTACAGTTATCAAGACACCCAAATAGACCATACTTCAAAGACTTATTACCCTTAGTCTTTACTGACTTCCAGGAGCTTCATGGTGATAGAGCTTTTGGTGATGATTTAGCTGTTATAGGGGGGTTAGCGAAACTCAATAATCATCCTGTTATGGTTATAGGTCAAGAAAAAGGTCGTGACACAAAAAGCAAGATAAAACATAACTTTGGTATGATGCACCCAGAAGGATATCGAAAAGCTTTAAGGCTTATGAAATTAGCTGAAAAGTTTAATATGCCCGTGATTACGTTTATTGATACCCCAGGAGCTTACCCAGGTATTAAAGCAGAAGAGCGTGGCCAGAGTGAAGCTATTGCAAGAAACCTTTTTGAGATGAGTGCTCTTAAAGTTCCTATAGTTTGTACAGTTATAGGTGAAGGTTGTTCTGGCGGGGCACTAGGAATTGGTGTGGGAGATAAACTTTTAATGCTTCAATATAGCTATTTTGCTACTATTTCCCCAGAAGGATGTGCTTCAATTCTGCATAAAACTGCGGAAAAAGCATCTGAAGTTACTCAAATGATGAATATAACTTCAGGGAGGTTGAAAGAGTTAAACATAGTTGATGAAGTAATCCCTGAACCATTAGGCGGTGCTCACAGAGATTTCGTAACTACAGCTGAAAATATCAAAAAAGCATTAACTAAAGAGTTAAAAGATTTATGCCAAATGTCAGTAGAAGAACGCAACTCACAAAGGTATGATAAATTAATGTCTTTTGGGAAGTTTAAAGAGGCTTAATTCTTATCTATTTTTATTTTGGTTTAGGCTAGGAAAATTTTGTATAAAAAAAAGTCACAAGCAGGTCTTGGTATTGTCGAAGCAATGTTGGCAGCATTAATTTTGCTGTTTGTTCTTTCTTCAGGTTTTTTACTGTTAAATAGTGTTCTAGTAAGTATTACGTTAGATAATAGACGTAATGAGATATCAAGTGTTTTAGATGATCGTGTTAGTGTATATAGACTAACAGGTGTTTTTGATGATTCAGCAACTAAAGACGGTATTAAATTTAAAAAAACAGTTGTAACAGAGCAAAGCAATAATGCTATGTCTTTAGGGCAGGAAAAGCCTGTGAATAGATTTAAAATTTTGGGAATAAAAGATATAAAAGAGATGGCTAAAAGAGCTGATTATGAGGCCAAAAAAGCTAAAGCTAACGATGTTGAAATTATATATAAGGTGGTAAACATAGCTGCATTTGATGATAAGCTTGGTGTAGCAGATAGAGTCAAGATTATACAAAGAGAAATAAAGCAAAATGATGGCGAAGAACAGTAAAAAAATCGCTGGATTTACCTTGCCAGAGCTAATGGTTTCAATAGTTATAGCAGCTATAGTTATGGCGATGGCAATAAATGTCTATATAGATATGAAAAATCAATACAATAAGCTTAATAGTAAACACCAGATCAATTCTAAACAGCTTATAACGAAACAGATTTTCTACAACGCTATTTCAAAAATAGGCTTTGCTACAAAGTATGGCGATATGTATCAAGAGCTTGTGGATAACTCAGGGGATAGTTCTGGTGATATCTTCGGGAAATTTGGAATTTTAACTATAGGAAAAAGCCCTATAAAAGGCATTAAGAGCCTGCCAGAAAGTTTAACATTAGATCCAGAATCTTGTGATGAGAGAGTAAAAAATGAAAAATATTTCAGTCAGCAAAACAGTATTTACTGCATTCAACCTAATACAGATTATATAGCTATCCAGCGTGCCAGCTTAAGTTCAACTCTAAAAACTAACTCATCAAATAATATTTTCAAGGTAAACAGGTTTCAAAAAGAAGTTGTACCAGAAAAAGATATTTCTATGGATGATTATTTGGTTTTGTGTAATGTTTTTGAGTGTGATTTGGTAAAGACTATGGCTGTTACAGGTGATTTTGTATCAACTTATTCACGCGTTGAGGATAAGTTTAAAGTGGGTGACTATGTTGGTAAATATATTTTAGAAATATTTTTTGTGGCAGATTCTGGTCAAAAAGATAAACAGGGTAATAAAATTTATTCATTGTACGAGTATGTGAAACAAAATGCTAATGATTCTGAGATTTATGAGTTGATAAACGATGTAAGTAACCTGAAGGTTGAGTATGTTTTAAATGCAGATATTAGTCAAGGTGGTGCTAACCTTAACTGGAAGCAAATAGCAACACAGCCTATTAGTGTTAAAAGTGATTCAGTCGCGGCTTTGAGAATATCTTTTAAAGTTGCGGATGATATTTTTAGTAAGATATTTTTGTTAGAAAATACATAAAGAGATTAGTTTAATGTTCAAGAGGATAAAAAGTAATAAAAATTCAGGATCTGTATTACTTATGGCATTGATATTCTCTTTTGTGATTATGGTGATGCTTACCGCGCTTTTATATTCTTTTAAAATGGGTTTACTTACTACCAAAAGTATTATAAAAAATAGCAATGAAAAAGTAATTGGGGAAACATATATAGCAAGTGCTAAGGACGATATTGATTTTTCTAAACCAAGCGAGCTTAAAATAGGTAATAGTACCTTTGAAATAACAGTAGATGAAGATGATATTTCAACATTTTTTCCAAAAAATAGTAATGCTGAACTATTCCAAGCGCAGCAATACAGTAGTTTTAAATCTACATATAAAGCATATAATGATGGTTCAAAAGCTGATTTAGCCAAAAAAATTATTTATAACGTTCCATCGGCTAATACTTATAAAAATTATAATACAGATTACGTGCCTATTAATGTACCAATGATAGACATTGCTGCGATGACAGATTATCAAGCAAGAAATTATCGTTTAACAATCGATGGGCGATTAAAAGACGCGCCTAAAGGCTTTATTGGCTTTATTGAAAAACAAAATAAACAGATAAATATATTTACAGATAAAGCAAAAATTGGTGTGCCAATTCCACAAGGTATGGGTACAGACTATAAAATTAAGGTTGGTTGGAACCTTGAAAATGGACAATGGCAGTTAATGCTACTGATGTATGATATAAACAAGCTTTTTACAACTAGTGTTGTTCTTGAAGATTTACTAGCTGATAATATTGAAGGTTTAGAAGCAGATACAAAAGCATTAGGTGATGAGATAGGTAAGTGGCAGCCAGTTATTTCTGGAGATTCAAAAGGTGGTTCGTCAGCAGCACAATTTGTTAGAGAAAATATTTTTGATGCAGCATGGTATTTTGAGGATAGCGATGGTCCTCCCCAAATACTTTTAGCAAGAAAAGCTGATCAAAAGAAGGGTAATCAAGAAGTGTTAGAAGTTTATTATTCAACTTATTCAACTACTAATAATCAATATAGCCTTAAACTAGGTGATAGCTTAAATTTAAAAGCTAGTCTTAAAGAAGAAAATGTGAAACTTTTAGTGCCAGATTTTGCTAATAATCTTGATGCAAAAATGGCTTTTATATTTCATCCAAATAACGAAAGTAAAAATCTTATGGGTATAAGTGATTTTAACTATAATGGTGATCATAGAGTCGGTAAAAGTCTAGATACTTACATAGATGGAGAAAGCTTTGGTAAGCCTGTTATTATTTCTAAATCAGACAATTCGTTATTTATAGTAACTTTTGAGCCGGATAAAGTACATCGCTATGAGTACAAAAAAGGTTTAGGTAGTTTTATATCTCTAGATTTTGGCATTAATGGTCTAGAAAAAGAACTCAAAACGCAAGACGAAGAAGACGATGTTTTTAAACTTTTCTCATCCAAAGATGATAACAATGAACAGAATAAAGATATTGTAGAGCAAATTATACCTAAATTTGGTTATTTATTTGTTTTCACTAAAACAAAAGTAATACAGATGGACGAAAACTTAGAGATTTTACAGGAAATAGATTTAAGCGGTGAAGAGCCTCAAGTCTTAGCTGATTTAGAGGCTGTCAAGAACACTATTAATAAGATTTATATACAATCCAAAGCGTTAGATGCCAAAGTTCAAGAAATACGTGATGAACTAGGGGATAAGCTTGAACCAAAAGACAAAAATGAAATTGAAGATAGATTTGAAAAAAGTAAGGATAATAGAATAGATATTAAAAGCAGGCAACCGGATAAACAACAAGATCAAGGTGATAGTTCTGGAGAAGAACCTATACCGGCTCCTGTATATTTAGATAGTAAATATTTTTATCCATTAGGCGTAGTTAAGCAGATAACATTATGAGTATATTAAAGGATATAAATACTGAGCTGAGAAACTCAAAAAGTTTTGATCTAGATACAATGTCTATTTCAGATGCAGTAACTTTGATGATAAATGAGGAATATAACATTATCGAAGCTTTAAAAGAGCAGCATAACAACATAGTTCAAGTTACTACCCGAAGCTCTCAAGTGCTTAGAAATAATGGTAGGATTATATACGTTGGAGCGGGTACAAGTGGTCGGCTAGGTATTTTAGATGCAGTTGAGTGTCCACCAACGTTTAGTGTGGACTATAATACGATAGTTGGAATTATAGCTGGTGGTGAGAAAGCTTTTATTAAAGCCCAAGAAGGAGCTGAAGATGATCCGCAATTGGCTTACCAAGATTTAAAGAAAATAGGTTTAAGTGAAAATGATATGGTTATAGGTATTGCAGCTAGCGGTAGGACTCCATACGTTATAGGAGCACTTGAATATGCAAAGCTAGTCAAAGCTGAAACTGTAGCGATTAGTTGCACGAAAAAAGCAAAGATCTCAGAGTGCGCAAACTATAGTATAGAAGCAGTACCTGGACCAGAAATTTTAACAGGCTCAACTAGGTTAAAAGCTGGAACAACTCAAAAGTTAATTTTGAATATGATTTCGACCTTGTCCATGGTGTCTATAGGTAAGGTTTATCAAAACCTTATGATAGATGTTAAGCCAACTAATGAAAAGTTAGTCGAAAGAGCGAAGTTAATAATTTGTGAAGCTACTGGCGTTGAGTATGCTACAGCAGGAGCATTTTATATAAAAGCAAATAAGTCAGTTAAAATAGCTATAGTAATGATATTAAATGATTGTGATTATGATCAGGCTTTGGCAATATTAAAGAATAATAATAATTTTATAAAGAGATAAGAAAATGAAAGTATTACTGATTTTTATATTTGCGTTAATGTCAATATTTATGTTGTATGCTAATGTTTATGAAGGTCAAGAAAATGGTGTGGCTGCTTTTTCTAATACTGAATTTAAAGGCTCTAAAGAAATAAATCTTTCATCAGAGCCTATTACGGTGGTTAAGACGGTTGAATTAAAGAATTATTCACAAAAAGTATATTTAGATAACACGGATAAATCTTATAGAGATAATAACTATAGCAATAATTACAGTAATCAAGACACTTTGCGAGGATCATTTCCTGAGGAGTTCACAGATAATTATTATGATTTTTATGGCCGTAATTTTCAATATCAAAACTTAATGTCTTCAACTATGGGTATGAGTATGTATACTCAAGGTGGAGCTAATAATTCTAGATTAGAAAATAATTACTAGAGTTTCTAATAAAGCTAGATGAGGAAGATAGTAATATGAAAAAAAGTTTTTTGAGTTTAGCGATTTTTTTATGTAGTTTGAAATCTGGATTTTCAGACACTTGTCATCCACCTATAGATGGTTCTAAACAAAATTTTATAATTGGTTATGGTAGTTTAGTAAACGATAAATCACGTCAAAGAACAAATCCTGAAGCGGTAAATGCCTATCCAATAGAAGTAAAAAACTTTAAAAGAATTTGGGGATTAAGAGCAACAGGCTCATTTAAGGGTACATTCTTATTAGCAGTTCCATCGACAGGTAGCACATTAAATGCGGTGTATTATCTAACAAATGAAAAAGCGGTTGAGGCTACTGATAAAAGAGAAAGCGATTATTGCCGTTATAAGGTGCCTAGTACAGATGTAGAAGCTTTAGGGTTAAAAAACCTTCAACAAGGAGATTACTGGATATATGCTAGAGATGCAAAAGCGATACAAAAACCTAATGAAGAATTCCCAATTATTCAGTCATACGTTGATATATTTATTAAAGGGTGTATGGAAATTCAAAATAGGTATTTGGTAGCAAATTATGTTCAACAGTGTATAAACACAACTAGCCTTTGGGATAATAATACGTGGGTAAATGATAGAGTAAATCCAAGAAGGCCAACTGACTCAACCCCAGATGCAATAGCTATAGATAATGCTTTAGTTAGACATCTTGGTATTGATTATTATACCCATAAGTATGAATAAACCTTTAAATTAACAGAGTCTTTTAAGCTTTTCTTATTTCTATTTCGTCATTGGCAGCACGTTTGATAGTTTTGGGTGGATAGATCATATTTAACACAATCTTTAGCGTTGATCCTTGAGCTAATATAGAAAGTATAACTACTATATATGTCACGCTAACAATAAGGTGGCCTTCGTCAGGAAGTGATAGTGCTAATGCTAAAGATATTCCACCTCTAACCCCTGACCAAGCTACTAGTATATTATCTTTTGTTGAGGCTCTAGTGAGTTTCTTATCGATAACAGTAATAGGTATTGAAATACTAATAAATCTTGCGAAAGTGACTATGAATATACCAACTACGCCAATCCAAAGAGCAACGCGGTTGAAAGTTATGCTAGTTAACTCTAGTCCTATTAAGATAAATAAAAAAGAATTAAGCATATTATCAATAATCATCCAAAAGTTATCTACTTTCTTAACTTGGTCGGGACAAGATTTTTTGTTATCTGATAAATTATTGCCAATAAAAAGACCAGCTATGACCATGGCAATGGGACCAGAAACGTGTAGACTATGTGCTATTAGGTAACCCATACTTGCAACAGCTAGTGTTACAAAAATAGAGGTTTCAGCATCTTTATTGGTTTTTAAAAAGACTAAAGCTATTCTTGCAAAAATATAACCTAGGATAATCCCACCGCCAGCTTCTATAGAAATCTGTTTAGTGATAAGCCAAAGATAATCAACATTATTATCAATATACTGCCCGAATTCTCCACCGCTACCAAAAAAAACCACATTTGACAAAATTACAAATAAAACGATACCTGTAGCATCATTAAATAATGACTCGCCAACAACACGAGTTTTTATATAGTTTGGTATAGTTTTGTTTCCAGCTAATGTGCTAATTACAGCTATAGGGTCTGTTGGTGAGATTAATGCTCCAAAGACTAAACAATATCCAAAACTAAGCTCAAAGCCGACTAGTTTACAAAAGCCATATATTAAAACTGCAGTAGTAAATGCAGATAGAAGTAGTCCAACACTAGCTAACCCGAAAATTGCTTTTAGCTCTTTTTTTAGCTCAATCATATTAAAATGTAAGGCATTTGCAAAAAGTAAAAATGATAGCATCCCATCTAAGACTGTAGTTTGGAAATCAAAACTGGATAAGGCAACTACTAGAAAGTTAGTAGTGCTTAAAAAAGATGCACAAATTGCCGAAAAAGTTATTGAAAGAATGGTCAAACCTATAGCTTTTGGCAGTTTGAGAAATTTGGTATTTATATAGCTCATCATAGCAGCTACTACAGTTAGTAAACTAAATAAAAAATATTCATTCATAGGCAATATTCCTTATAAACCACAGCTATACTCCCAACTACAAGCTTTTGAGAGCTCCTGCAAGATATTCTTTTCACTTAAAAATTCATCCTTTAAACTATCAAAAGGCTGGCCCAAAAACATGCAAGCATTAATCTGCTTTTCTAATGATATTACTTTTTTTATATCTTCTGAAGAAATATTTTTAAACTCTTGTTGTGTCATATGAATGCATGGTTGACACTCAAGACTATGGGTTGCTGGCTTAAAAGGCAAATCTTTAGTAAGTTGAGTTATCTCTTCAAAGGTTTTATCTAAAAGAGGATACTCGAGTCTTCTATAATCATATTTTTCTTCTTCATCTACATTTTTTAACAGTTGTGAAATTTTAGATAAATCCTTTCGGTGGCTAAGTAAGATTGTAGCTTCAGCATTTGGATCAAGCGTATCAATCTTATTTAGTAGAGTTATTCCTTTTAAAAAACCTGCACACCAGCTAAATTGTTGAGAAGGAAATTGCTTACGAGCATTAACAAGCTCTGAGAAAGAGTGTTCAGCTTTTAAATGAAAATAGTTAATTTTTTGTTGCTCTAGCCAGCTAAATACATTCTTTAAGTAACTATTCCAGTCATGTGATGCAAAACCAGTGTCAACTGATAGTACAAAAAAATTACTTAATAAGTGTTGTTTGGCCCAGCAGATTAGAGCTAAAGAATGAATACTATAGTTTGCTATTATTATATTTTTCTTAGCTTGACCCATTAACTATATTCCAATAGTGTCTTTAACTTCTTTGAGTTTTTGTATAGCATAGGGACGCGCTTTTGCTGCACCTTTGGCAAGTATTTCATCAACTATGTTAGGATTATTTATAAAGTAATCATATTTTTCACGTGCTAATAAAAGATGTTGGTTTACTTTTTCAAACAGAATTTGTTTAGCATCACCCCAGCCAAGTCCGCCAGCTAGATATTTATCCCCAAGAGTTTTGATTTCATCTGTATTAGCTATGCTTTTGTAGATGGCAAATATAGTGCAGCTATTAGGGTCTTTCTTTTCTTCAGGAGTTTGTGAGTTTGTGATAATTTTCATTATCTGTTTTCTTAATTTCTTTTCAGTTGAAAAAATAGGGATAGTATTATCGTAGCTTTTTGACATTTTGCGTCCATCTAAGCCTAAAATTGTTTGTGTATCTTCATTTGTTAAAGCTTGAGGAGCTTTAAGATAAGAGCTTTTGTAAATATGGTTAAAACGATTTGCTATGTCTCTAGCTATTTCTAAATGCTGAATCTGGTCTTTTCCAACTGGGACTAAATCAGCATCAAACATCAAAATATCCGCAGTCATAAGAACAGGGTAGTTAAATAACCCCATAGTAATACCTTTATCAGGATCAGTATTTTCTTCTTGAAGGTTTTGATCAACTAAAGCTTTATATGCATGAGCGCGGTTAAGTAGTCCTTTGGCAGTAGTTGTTGCGATAATCCAGTTTAGTTCCATAATCTCAGGGATATCAGACTGACGATAAAAAATGGTTTTATCTGTATCAAGTCCAAGAGCTAGCCATGTACAAGCTATTTCTTTGATATATTGCTGTCTAAGGTTTTTATCCCATAATTTGACTAAAGAATGTTGATCAGCGATAAAATATAAACATTCATAAGCATCATTATGAGATAACTCAATAGCTGGTTTAATGGCACCTATATAGTTGCCTAAATGTGGCGAACCAGATGGTGTAATCCCTGTTAAAATAATCTTTTTTGTCATACCATTACTCTTTAAAATATATAGATTAATGTTTAACGTAAAATGCAGCTTACACTGGTTGAGATTTAAGTTTTTGTTTAAATGAAACTTAAATAAAAGCTGTAAAAAACAATTAAATCCATAAGTTATAAATCTTTACAAGATTTTATCACATTAAGCATCAGTAAATAAGTGCTTAGATGAATAAAGTTTAGAGAATTTTGGAGCGGGAAACGAGGCTCGAACTCGCGACCCCAACCTTGGCAAGGTTGTGCTCTACCACTGAGCTATTCCCGCAACGTTAAATTAATGGCGCACCCAGAAGGACTCGAACCTCCAACCGCTCGGTTCGTAGCCGAGTACTCTATCCAGTTGAGCTATGGGTGCTAAATAATTGTTGGCTATTATAATCTTTTGGGTTTGTCTAGTCAAGCTTTGTTATATCATTTATAACTTCTATTAGTCTATTTTCAAACCCTAGGTCATCTAAGTTTGTGTTATCTACAACATAGTCTGCTATTTTTTCTCTTTCTTGGTCAGATATTTGTAAGTTTATAAAAGCTACAGCTTGTTGTCTGTCTTTACCATCACGTTCCATTAGTCTTTTTATTCTTGTCTCAAGATCTGCTTTTATTACTATAACTTTTTTTAAGTAGTCATAGTGGCGAATATTATATGGACCAAGTAGAGGTATATCAATTATAGTTAAAACTGTAGGGGATTCATTAACTTGTTTTTTTATTTCTCTATTAATTACAGGATGTAAATAATCTTCTAGCCATTTTTTAGCTTCTTTTGATTCTGTAATAATTGCTCTAAGCATGGCTCTATTAATCTGTTTGTTTATGATTATATCATTACCAAACTTTTCAGCTATATTTTTAATTACAGAAGGTTTTTTGGTTATTTCTCTGCTTATCGTGTCAGCACAAACCACATTTAGATTAAGTCTTTGTTTTAAAATTTTTGTAGCGGTAGACTTTCCGCTAGCTATTCCACCCGTTATACCGACGGGATATGTGTTGATAGTCGTCATTATTCTTAAACTAAAAATTATTTTAAAAGAAGATTTTAATATTTTTTTTTGTTAAAGTCATATATTTTTTGATTAAAAGATAGTTTCGCCATACAATATGTTTATTTAATAGAATATATCCACTAGTGATGGGAATTGAAGAAAGAGTTGTAGCAAAGATAAAATCTCAAGGTGGAAGTATCAGTTTTAGAGAGTATATGCAGCTAGCTTTGTATTATCCAAATTATGGATATTACTCTAGCTCTAGGGATAAGATATCAAGCGGTGGTGATTTTATCACAGCAACTTCACAAACCTCATTATTTGCACGAACTTTTGCAAGGCAGTTTGCAACCATACTGCGTGAATTTGAGCAACAAGGTAATATTGTAGAATTTGGCTCTGGAACAGGTAAGTTTGCAGCTGATTGTATGGATGAGCTAAGTAAGCTTGGGATACTTCCAGAAAAATATTTTATAGTCGAACTAAGTACGGATCTTAAGCTAAAGCAGCAAAAATATATTAAGCAAAATATTCCTAACCTTTTTGATAGGTTTGTCTGGTTGGAAGAACTTCCAAAACAAAAACTAAAAGCTATAGTTTTTGCTAATGAAGTTTTGGATGCTATGCCTGTTGATATTTTTAATGTAAAAGATAACAAACTTATCCAACAAGGTGTAACTTTTGATGGTAGTAAATTTAAATTTGTAGATTTGCAAACTAATGATTCTCTTTTTGAGTATGAGGCTCAAAGAATATTAGGAGACAACTTAAGTTTTGAAGATGGGTATGTCAGTGAATTAAACACTTGGATACGTCCATGGATCAAATCTTTAAGAGATTGCTTAGATCAAGCAGTTATATTTTTATGCGACTATGGATACCACAGAAAATTATATTATACACCAGCACGTAGTATGGGAACTTTAGCTTGTTATCATAAGCATCAAGTTAACTTTGATCCCTTTATAAATATAGGTTTGCAAGATATAACTTCGCATGTTGACTTTACAGCAGTTGCTGAAGCTGCTACAGAAGTAGGCTTTGAGTTAGACGGTTATATGAATCAAGCTAATTTTTTAAAAAGAGCAGGTATAGATAGGGTGTTTACTAATTTGTTTCAAAGCTTAGACCAAAAGGATCAATTAATATATAATAAGGACCTAAAGGAGCTTTTACTGGGTGATAACCTTGCAGAGACCTTTAAGGTTATTTGTTTTTCTCTTGGTTTTGAAACCATTTTAGAAGTTTTTGATAACGAGGATAATATCGATTATCTGTTATAAAGGAGTTTTGATGTATAAAAATGTGCAAAATATGTCTAAATATATATTTAGAGCGTATGATATTAGAGGTGTCGTTCCAACTGATCTTAATGAGGATGTTGTTTTTAATATAGGTTTAGCATTTGGAACAAAAGCACAAGAGTTAAACCAAAACCAAGTTGCTATTGCTAGAGACGGGCGTTTATCTGGACCTAGTTTATTAGCTGCTTTAGAAAGCGGTATTTTGGCAAGTGGTTGCGATGTTATTAATATTGGCGCAGTACCAACACCAGTTTTATATTTTGCTGCTAAAAAGTTAACCAATGGCACAGGCATCATGCTGACAGGTAGTCATAATCCAGCAGATTATAATGGTTTAAAGATGACTTTGGCTGATAATACATTAGCAAATGAAGAAATTTTAGAAATAGAAAACTTAATAAGAAAAAATATTTTTTCACAAGGGGAAGGAGTATCTACTAAGAAAGATATTTCACAAGAATATATAAACTTTATTTTAGAGAGAGAAACTCTTGGCAAAAAGCTTAAAGTGGTTATAGATGCTGGTAATGGTATAGCAGGTAACATAGCTCCTGAATTATTTGAAAAACTAGGCTGCGATGTTATTAAAATGTATTGTGAAGTTGATGGTAATTTTCCTAATCATCATCCAGATCCAAGTAAACTTAAGAATTTACAAGATCTTATTGTTAAAGTAAGAGAACTAAAGGCAGACGTTGGCCTAGCTTTTGATGGTGATGGTGATAGGCTTGGTTTAGTTACTAATAGTGGCGATATTATAGCAGCTGATAGACAACTTATGCTTTATGCAAAGGATGTGCTCAGTAACAAGCCAGGAGCTCATATCCTTTACGATGTTAAATCAACTAAAAACTTAGATAATTTTGTTAAAAGTCTTGGTGGTAAGGCAACTATGTATAAAACAGGACATGCATTAATTAAGAAAAAGATGAAACAAGAGCCTGTGGATTTGGCAGGTGAGATGAGTGGACATATATTTTTTAATGATAGATGGCCAGGGTTTGATGATGGTTTATATACTGGCGTTAGGCTTTTAAATATCCTTTCTAAAACTAATAAAACTTTAGATGAAATCTTTGCAGAGATTCCTCAAAGTGTAGCTACTCCAGAGATTAATATGGATGTTACAGAAGACACTAAATTTGAAATAGTAGAGGCTATTTTACAATCATGTAAAAAAGAATTTTCTGATACAAATATTATTTCGATAGATGGAGTAAGAGTTGAATTTGAGAATGGTTGGGCGCTTCTTCGCGCATCAAATACAACTCCTTGTTTAGTTTTAAGATTTGAGGCTGATAGTCAAGAGAGTTTAGAATTAATCAAGACTAAGTTTATGAGCGTGGTTAAGAAAACTATTTCTTAAAATTTACTTTATTAACTACCCTAAAGTGTAATAGCTTTGACTTAATCTGACATTGTGTATAAAATAAGATGTCAAATTAAGGAAGAATAAAATGAATGCATCTCAAAAGATAATCAAACCCAAATTGGGTCTGTTAGAATTAGCAAAACAATTAGGTAATGTCAAGCAAGCTTGTAAAGTGATGGGTTACTCAAGAGACAGCTACTATCGCTTTAAAGAGTTATACGATAATGGTGGAGAATTAGCTTTACAAGAAATATCCCGTAAGAAGCCATTAGAGAAAAATAGAGTTGAGGCACATATTGAGCAAGCAGTAGTTAATATGGCTTATGAATATCCGGCGTATGGACAACATAGAGTATCAAATGAATTAGCAAAGCAAGGAATATTAGTCTCAGGAAGTGGAGTTAGATCTATTTGGCTTAGACATGACTTAGAGAATTTTAAGAAGCGATTAACAGCACTAGAGACCAAAGTAGCTCAAGATGGCTTTATACTTACAGAAGCTCAATTACAAGCTTTAGAAAAAGAAAAAGCTAAAAAGGTTGCTACTGGTGAGATTGAAACGCATCATCCAGGTTACTTAGGATCTCAAGATAGCTATGTAGGGTATATAAAAGGTATAGGTAAGATATATCAACAGACATTTGTAGATACGTATACTAGAGTAGGATTTGCTAAGTTATATACAGAAAAAAATGCAATAGTAGCTGCTGATATGCTTAATGATAAGGTATTACCATTCTTTGAGGAACATGGAATAGATCTATTAAGAGTATTAACAGATAGAGGCACGGAATATTGTGGAAAGCTGGAGAATCATTCCTACCAGATGTACTTAAGCATAGAAGACATTGACCATACTAAAACAAAAGCTAACTCCCCTCAAACTAATGGTATCTGTGAAAGATTTCATAAAACTATGAAAAATGAATGTTATGAGACAATGTTTAGAAAAAAGGTTTATTCAACGATTGAGGAGATTCAGCAAGATGTTGATATATGGCTGGATTATTACAATAACGATAGACCACATTCTGGTAAGCACTGTTATGGAAAAACGCCTATGAAAACTTTTATTGACTCAAAACCTTTGGCAAAAGAGAAAAATTTAGGTAATATGTTTGATAAATCTGACACTAGTTTAGAAATAAATTCAGTCTCAAATTAATTGGTGACTGTCAGATCAAGTTTGAGCTACTACACCTAAAGAGAATTTATTTGTTGCTCTTATTATAAAAAATGTGAAAGTGATGGCAAGTGATGAAGTCCTTTTGTAATCTATGTTATATATGATTTGTGTTAATGTTATTTTAAATTATTGAAGAGTATTTTTATGAAAAAAGTTGCAATAGTGGGTTATAGTTTTGTTTTGCCAAGTGGTATTGATGATAGTAAAAGTTTGTGGGAAGCTTTAGAACAAGGAAAAGACTTAGTTTCAGAAGTTCCAAATTCAAGGTTCGACAAAAGAAAATTTTTTCATCCTTCACGTAAAAAAAATGGTAAATCTTATATTTAATCTAAAGTCATGCCTCTTGCCATTGCAAAAATTGGTACAAATAATTTCCTTTTTCTTCTTATCCACGATAATTTGCGTCTTTAACGTATGCCGCTTCTTTTTGCCAGAATAAAAGGTTTTTTGTTTTTTTTAGGTCGTTCAATGGGCGTTTCAGTTGCATCTATCAGTACAACCTCATAGTCAACATCACTTTTTAATAATGCCTTACGTCCAGGCAATGAGAATTGCCCATCTTTAAAAAGTTTAATCAAATCAGCCAAAGATCTATAGCAATAATTTGTGTACTTATATAAGTACTTATGCTATACTATTCATTAGTACAATAAGTTGGAGGTAATTATGAGAACTTTAAACTATACATCATTCAGAAGTGAACTGGCATCATCTATGGATAGCGTCGTTGAAGACCATCAGCCTATTGTTGTTACGAGAGGCTCTGAAAAAAAAGCTGTTGTTGTTATGTCTTTAGATGATTTTAAATCATATCAAGAAACAGCTCATTTGATGTCTAGCATAAATAACTATAATAGGCTTGATCAATCAATAAAAGAACTTGAGTCTGGTATTTCAATACAAAAAGAGCTTATTGAAGAATGATATTATCTTGGTCAACTAATGCTTGGGATGATTATCTTTATTGGCAAGCAAATGATAAGAAAAAGTTAAAGCGTATAAATCAGCTAATTAAAGATATTAAAAGAAATTATTTTGAAGGTTTGGGTGATCCAGAACCACTTAAACATAATTGGACTGGATATTGGTCAAGAAGAATTGATAGAGAACATCGCTTAGTTTATAAAATTCAGGATAATAATATTCTTATTGCTCAATGTAGGTATCACTATTAAAAACTGGATTTTTCTAAAATTGGTTCAAAAATTTTCTTTTGACATCCTCCTCTCAGTGAACGAAGAGGATTCCTAGTTTACGACTAGGTTGGTACTTGTTCACTGTAGTAGCTCAAACTTGATCTGACAGTCACCAATTAATTTGAGACTGAATTTATTTCTAAACTAGTGTCAGATTTATCAAACATATTACCTAAATTTTTCTCTTTTGCCAAAGGTTTTGAGTCAATAAAAGTTTTCATAGGCGTTTTTCCATAACAGTGCTTACCAGAATGTGGTCTATCGTTATTGTAATAATCCAGCCATATATCAACATCTTGCTGAATCTCCTCAATCGTTGAATAAACCTTTTTTCTAAACATTGTCTCATAACATTCATTTTTCATAGTTTTATGAAATCTTTCACAGATACCATTAGTTTGAGGGGAGTTAGCTTTTGTTTTAGTATGGTCAATGTCTTCTATGCTTAAGTACATCTGGTAGGAATGATTCTCCAGCTTTCCACAATATTCCGTGCCTCTATCTGTTAATACTCTTAATAGATCTATTCCATGTTCCTCAAAGAATGGTAATACCTTATCATTAAGCATATCAGCAGCTACTATTGCATTTTTTTCTGTATATAACTTAGCAAATCCTACTCTAGTATACGTATCTACAAATGTCTGTTGATATATCTTACCTATACCTTTTATATACCCTACATAGCTATCTTGAGATCCTAAGTAACCTGGATGATGCGTTTCAATCTCACCAGTAGCAACCTTTTTAGCTTTTTCTTTTTCTAAAGCTTGTAATTGAGCTTCTGTAAGTATAAAGCCATCTTGAGCTACTTTGGTCTCTAGTGCTGTTAATCGCTTCTTAAAATTCTCTAAGTCATGTCTAAGCCAAATAGATCTAACTCCACTTCCTGAGACTAATATTCCTTGCTTTGCTAATTCATTTGATACTCTATGTTGTCCATACGCCGGATATTCATAAGCCATATTAACTACTGCTTGCTCAATATGTGCCTCAACTCTATTTTTCTCTAATGGCTTCTTACGGGATATTTCTTGTAAAGCTAATTCTCCACCATTATCGTATAACTCTTTAAAGCGATAGTAGCTGTCTCTTGAGTAACCCATCACTTTACAAGCTTGCTTGACATTACCTAATTGTTTTGCTAATTCTAACAGACCCAATTTGGGTTTGATTATCTTTTGAGATGCATTCATTTTATTCTTCCTTAATTTGACATCTTATTTTATACACAATGTCAGATTAAGTCAAAGCTATTACACTTAATTGATTTGTGATAAACCTCTATTTGCCATATTTTTTGATAGTCATGATATAACTGATTAGAATCTATTTCTAAATCATTTGTTACAAGATATAAAATTCCTTTTGCACCGTTCTCGTTTATGAAAATCTTTTTTGTTAAAAGGACAGGGAAATTCATATCTTTAAGCCATATCTTTAAAGATTCTCCATCAGCAATATCAAGTTCAGAGAGTTTAATAAAATCCTTACTCTTTCTAGCATAATCACTCAAGGCAACAACTCTATTTGACTTCATACCAAGTATGAATTTCTTCGATAATGTGTGATGTATGAAATTCATATTATCTTTAGAGCAAAACCAGCTATCTGCCAAAATATATTTAAACTTAACATGATTAATAACTGCTCGATTTATCATGTTTTGAAACATTTGGTTTTTAGTAACTTTAGATCTTCTTTTATACCGCTTATCTTTTTCATCATAATATCGCTCATCCTTTTTCACTATTTCATAGTCTATTGGAATAGATAAATTTGATGTACTAAGCATACATGAGACTATATTAATACCCTTTACATGAACACCTTTAGCATGAGAGTGATGCCAACAGACTATATCATTTTCATCTGTACTTGGCTTTTCACTAATTGTATCATCCAAACAAAGAACATCGTATTCGCTGTTATGTTTTCTAACTAAAGGCTTTATATACTTCCAAAATTCTAAGCTTGTTAAATCTGACTTGTTTAAAAACCTTGTTATTTTGTCATGTGATACTTCTTGATCTAATATATCTGATAATTTTGTAGCCGTAGCATACTTAGTTTGGCTTATAAGATAATCTGTGTATATGTCTAGTAAATCCTTCTCCATTTCTTAAAAAACAGAATTTTTTCCTATGTCCAGTATTCTAAATATCTTTTTAAAACTTGCAATCTTTTGCGTAAGGTGAGTAATCTAACTTTATGGCACACAAGGCACAGATCTATAAACAATGCTTTTACTCACCATGGCTGCTTTGGCTCAGTTTATTATTAGTCCAATTAAAATCAATAATTATAAGAGCTTAACTATGAAATAATTCTCGAAATGAGGTTATATATGGTAACCCATAAGTAACCTGCTATCAAAAACTTACTATATCTATCAATTTCACTATATATAAATTAAAATCTTTAATATATAAACTTCTTTCAAGTTTTGATTGTTTAGTGTTTAGACCAATATAAGCAAAGTAGGAGAATATAATGAAACTTACACCATCTCAATATGTAATAAAGACAATTTCAAGTTATGACAATAACGATCCTAGATATATGGAATATACTCGCCTATATTTGGATGGTTTATCTACTAATGCGTTAAATCAATTTATAATAAGACAAGATAATGTTCTTAATAATTTAACTAATACCGAACAATACTTAAAATTTTTTAAAAAAAATAATTTGCAATTTGACCCTGTAAGGATTAACGATGATCCAACACGCCGGTATTTTGAAACCCATTTATGTTGTGAAACTTTATTTCATCACCTTTCATATTTAACTTTATCAGATTTGAATAGTTTATATGCTGCTGCAATTAAGTTTGGTGGCCCTGCTGTGAAAGAACATCATGAAAAGACTCTTAGTCAAGGAGAATATCTTCATATAGGATCTGAAGGTATTCTTGGTCAAGGACCAAACATTGGGATGCCTAAAGATTTTCTATCCAAATGTCAGGTCCTTTGTAAATTAGGAGCATACGCAACTGATGTTGCAAAGAATTCTGGTGAACTTCTACCTCATGATATTTATTCAACTGCTAAATTATATCAAGAGCATTATAGAGCACGTGACATACGGCCAGAAAGAAAAACGCTTTATAATAGAAACTTAGGACTTATGCGTACAGAAATGCCGATCCCTAGAAATGATTTGGCAACAAGTCTTAGACCTCAGACTTATAAACGACCTACAGATAATTCTAATCCAATGTTGATAGAGGGTGATAATTGGCCTAATAAAGTTTTTAGCTTGCATGTATTGCCGTATGCCAATTCACCTTCTGGAACAATGCTATGTCAACTGAGGTTGATTATTGCTTTAATGGAACGTGGAACTTTGCCTAACATTGACTATAACAATTATCTAAGATGTTTTATAGCAGCCATGTTGTATGGAAGCGGTGGTCATACGCTATATGAATTTGTAGTCCCTCTTACACTAGACGAGTTAAGTAAAGATTTATCTCCTATTATTAAAGTAAACTCTGTTTCTGATTTGTTTTATATTAATAATGAAACTGCATGTAATATAGCAATGAAAAGGACAATTTCTTATAATAAATACTATTGTAAGTTGATAGGTATGGATCTAGGTATACAAATAAAGAAGGCTCGAGTTTCTATTGATAATAGAATGAAACTTAAAGCTGCTGAAGAAAAAAGTAAGATGGCACTATTGTTGCAAGAAAAACAAAATAAAATTCTTACATTTGATTTAGTTACAGGTGTAGCCAAATTAGAAAATAAACCACAGAGTACGATTATCAAAAATAAATTGCAGCTTCTAAAAGAAATTAATGAGTCTGGGGTTATAGATTGGCCAGTTGGAACCCCTGGAGAAAATAAACTATTATACAAAAAAAGGCTTACTGAGCATTATTGCTCGATAAAACAAATAGAAGCTAATAAAGCAATCTCAGATGCATTAGATGAATGTATTATAGCCCCAAAATAAATTTTAAAGTAATTTATAAATTATAAATAAACATAAGTTGTAAATATTCCTAGTTCCTCTATAATTATTTTGCTAAATTGCTTCATCTCTTAACTATAAAACCTAAAGCAACTAAAAATAGAGGTTGACAATCATTTTGGTATCCAAAGCAAGTTTTACTGGTTGATGTTGTATTGTTATTGACTTATAATCAGCTGGGTATATATTTTAATTTCATAATATTCGATTAATTCGGAGGAAACTGATGTCGGATTTCACTAAAGATATTGATGTTTTAGAAACTCAAGAATGGCTTGAAGCTTTTGAAGATGTGGTTAAAAGAGAAGGTGTTGATAGAGCTAAGTTTTTATTTGACCAGCTTCTAGCTAAAGGAGCTGAGCTTGGTGTAGAGAGTGCTTATGCAACAGCTAAAGTAAAAAAATACATTAACTCTATAGATGTTAGTAATCAGCCTAGTTATCCTGGTAATATAGAGTTAGAAAAGAAAATTGAAGCAGTAAATAGATGGAACTCTACTGTTATCGTAGCACATGCTAATAAAAAAGATGGCTCAATTGGTGGTCATATAGGTACTGGTGCTGGTGCTATGACTTTGTATGAAGTCGGTTTTAACCACTTCTGGAAAGCTCCAAATGAAAATCATGCAGGTGATTTGATTTTCTATCAAGGCCATCTTTCTCCAATTGTTTATGCTCGCTCTTTCCTAGAGGGCAGAATTTCATCTGAGCAATTAGATAACTTTAGAAAACAAGCTTTTAATGGTGAGAATGCTGTATCTTCTTATCCACATCCTTATTTACAACCTACATATTGGCAGTTTCCTACAGTTTCTATGGGACTAGGTCCACTACAGGCTATTTATCAGGCTAGATTTATGAAGTATCTAGAAGCAAGAGGCTTAGCTAAAACTTCTGATCGTAGAGTTTGGGCTTTTTGTGGTGACGGTGAGATGGATGAGCCAGAGTCAATTGGTTCTATCACTAGAGCAGGTCGTGAAGGTCTAGATAACCTTATATTTGTAGTTAACTGTAATCTTCAAAGATTAGATGGACTTGTAAATGGTAATGGTAACATTGTAGAAGAGCTTGCAGATGTGTTTATGGGTGCAGGCTGGAACGTTATCAAAGTACTGTGGAGTAGTGATTGGGATAGATTATTAAATGATCCAAAAGCAGGTAAGAAATTACAAGAAAGATTAAACTCACTAAATGATGGTCAGTTTCATACTATCAAAGCTCATGGTGGAGCAGAGTGCCGCAAAGTGGTATTTAGTGGTGATGAAGACTTAGAAGCTCTAGCTAAAGATATGTCAGATGCTGATTTAGCAGCACTTCGCCGTGGGGGCCATGATCCACTTAAAATCTATGCCGCTTACAAAAAAGCTACTGAAAATGCAAATGGGCGTCCGACCCTTATTTTACCTATGACTGTTAAAGGTTATGGTTTAGGTGAATCCGGAGAGTCAAAAAATATCGCTCATAACGTTAAAAAGCTTGATACAGAAGCGTTAGATTATATTAGAAATAGATTTGATGTTCCTGCTACAAAAGAAGATGTTGAAAACTATAGACTTATAAAGTTAGATGAAAATTCTCCTGAAATGAAATATCTTCATTCTAAGAGAAAAGACTTAGGTGGTTATATACCTGCTAGGCTTGAGAACAACCAAGCATTAGAAATACCTCACTACACAGATTTTGCTAAAAATCTTTTAGATGATAGTGGCGATAGAGAGTTTTCAACTACTACAGCTTTTGTAAGAATTTTGTCAACGTTAGCAAAAGATAAAAAATTAGGTAAGTATCTTGTACCAATTACAGTTGATGAATCACGTACTTTTGGTATGGAAGGTTTGTTTAGACAGCTAGGCATTTATAATCCTAAAGGTCAACAGTACGTTCCAGAAGATAAACAACAAGTTATGTTCTACAAAGAATCTGTAGATGGTCAAATTTTACAAGAAGGTATTAATGAGCAGGGAGGTTTTTGCTCATGGATAGCCGCAGCAACTTCTTATAGTGTTCATAAGGTGCCAATGATTCCATTTATGATTTACTATTCTATGTTTGGTTTCCAAAGATTTGGAGATTTGGCATGGGCAGCTGGTGATTCTATGGCAAAAGGTTTTGTTATAGGTGGTACATCAGGGCGCACAACTTTAAATGGTGAAGGTTTACAACATGAGGATGGACATAGCCATATCCAAGCTGGTTTAATACCAAACTGTGTGTCTTATGATCCAACTTACGCTTATGAGCTTGCTGTTATATTGCATGAAGGGATGAAGAGAATGTATGTTGATGGTGATAAAGTTTATTATTACATCACAGTTATGAATGAAAATTATTCTCATAGAGCTATGCCAGAAGGTTGTGAGGATGGTATTATCAAAGGTTTATATAAGTTAGAAGATAATAAGCCTGCTAAAAACCATGTTCAATTAATGGGTTCTGGTTCTATTCTAAGAGAAGTTGAAGCTGCAGCTAAGATGCTTAAAGATGAGTATGATATTAGCTCAAATATTTGGAGTATGACTAGTGCTAATGAGCTTTATAGAGAAGCTAAAGATACAGCTAGAACAAATATGCTTCATCCAACAAGTAAGAAAAAAGAAAGCTATATAGAAAAATGCTTTAAAAATGAGCAAGGTCCTGTGATAGCATCTACTGACTATATTAAGTTGTATACTGATCAGTTAAGAGAATTTATTCCTCATACATTCGTTAACTTAGGCACAGATGGTTTTGGTAGATCAGATACTCGAGCAGCTTTAAGAAGTTTCTTTGAAGTAGATAGATACCATGTAGTAGTAGCTGCACTTTATGCTTTATCTTTAGAAGGCAAAATTAAAGCAAGCCAAGTAAAAGAAGCTATTAAAAAATATAATATAGATCCAGAGCGTGTAGCTCCATTATACAGCTAATTGGTAAGGAGATATTAATGTCTATAGAGATAGTTAAAGTCCCTGATATTGGGGATTATGATAGTGTAGATGTAATTGAAGTAAATGTGGCTGAAGGCGATATTATTGCTGAAGAAGATTCTTTGATTACATTAGAAACAGATAAAGCTAGTATGGAAGTGCCTTCACCAGTAGCCGGTAAAATTGTTAAGTTAACTGTGAAAGTTGGTGATAAAGTTTCACAAGGTTCTGCGATTATGGAAATAGAAGTTGCAGGTGAGCAAAAGACTCAAGAGTCAAAGCAAGAAGAACAACATGAATCTACACGAGCTGCTTCTGGTGAAGCGTCTAAGCCACAACCTGATGCATCTCAAGCATCTTTAGAAATTATAGATGTAGAAGTACCAGATATTGGTGACTATGATAGTGTTGATGTTATTGAAGTATCTGTAAAAGTTGGTGATAAAGTTCAAGAGGAAGATTCTTTAATTACGCTAGAAACAGATAAAGCTAGTATGGAGGTTCCATCTCCAGTAGCTGGTGAAGTTGTAGAAGTTATCACAAAGGTTGGCGATAAGGTTTCTCAAGGTAGTTTAATACTTAAAGTTAAAACGCAAGGTTCAGCTCCAGTACAAGCTAGCTCACAACCTACTCCTGCTAAACAAGAAGCTTCTAAAAAACAACAAGAGACAAAATCATCTCAAGCTACAGCCAGTTCAGTAAATGAATATGAAGTAGATAACTCAAATGCCCATGCTTCACCAGCTGTTAGAAAGTTAGCTCGGATTTTAAATGTAGACTTAAACAAAGTAAAAGCTACAGGTCGTAAAGGTCGAGTTACAAAAGAGGATTGTTACAACTATATCAAAAATGCT
This sequence comes from Allofrancisella heilbronnii, assembly GCF_000710735.2. Lineage (NCBI taxonomy): Bacteria > Pseudomonadati > Pseudomonadota > Gammaproteobacteria > Thiotrichales > Francisellaceae > Allofrancisella > Allofrancisella heilbronnii. Next base: position 298,819 of record NZ_CP144673.1, read on the forward strand.
GTTACACAAGTGCAGATTGGCAAAGTGGCTGCTAGTGGTAGTGGTTTAGATCTTTTAGACGATCCGGTAGTAGATTTTGCTAAATTTGGTGAGATTGAAACTCAGCCGCTATCAAGAATTAATAAAATTAGTGCTAAAAACTTATACAGAAACTGGGTTAAGATTCCTCATGTAACATTCTATGATGATGCTGACATTACGGACCTTGAAGAATTTAGAAGTTTTAAAAAAGCATTTGCTGAGAAAAAAGGTATAAAAATTACTCCTTTATCATTCTTGGTTAAAGCAGCAGCTGTAGCATTGCAAGAGTTTCCAAGAATGAACAGCTCGCTTTCAAATGATGGTGAAAATTTAATCCTTAAAAAATACTATAATATTGGCTTTGCTGCAGACACGCCAGCTGGTCTAATGGTTCCAGTAATTAAAGATGCTGATAAAAAAGGTATCATTGAAATATCAAAAGATATTATGGAATTAGCTGGCAAAGCTCGTGATGGTAAATTAGGTGCAAAAGATATGGCTGGTGCTACATTTACTATCTCAAGTATCGGAGTATTAGGTACTACAGCATTTACACCAATTATTAATATGCCAGAAGTGGCTATTATGGGTGTTTCAAAAACTGCTGTTAAACCAGTTTGGAATGGTAAAGAGTTTATTCCTAGAACTATGTTGCCTTTATCTATGTCAGCAGATCATAGAGTTATAGATGGTGCGTTGGCTGCGAAGTTTTTAACTAGATATTGTCAGATATTATCTGATTTACGTGAAATCATAATGTAAGCGGAGTTTTAAAAAAATGAGTAATATTAAAACACAGGTGGTAGTGTTAGGTAGTGGTCCTGGCGGATATAGTGCAGCTTTTAGAGCAGCTGATCTAGGACTAGAGGTTACTTTAGTAGAAAGATATGAAAACATTGGTGGTGTTTGTTTAAATGTTGGCTGTATTCCATCAAAAGCATTGTTACATATTGCAAAAGTTATCAATGAAGCTAGACATTTAGCAGCTGATGGTATCATCGAAATGGGTGATATGAAAATCAACAAAGATAAAATTCTTAAGTATAAGAATGACGTTGTTAGTAAGCTTACTGGTGGCCTAAAAGGCATGGCTGCTATGAGAAAAGTTAAGATCGTACAAGGTTACGGTAAATTTACATCTGATAAAGAGCTTGCTGTAGAAGCAGCTGATGGTAAAGTTACTAAAATCGCTTTTGATAATTGTATTATAGCAGCTGGTTCTAGTGTGATTAATCTACCATTTGTGCCAAAAGATGAGAGAATTATCGACTCAACAGGTGCTCTTGAGATGAAAGAAATTCCAGAAACTATGCTTGTTGTTGGTGGTGGAATTATTGGTCTAGAGATGGCTCAAGTGTATTCTGAACTTGGTACTAAGATTACAGTAGTTGAATTTGCTGATCAGCTGATGAATGGTGTGGATAAAGACATAGTAAAAGCTTATGAAAAAATGAATAAGCGTTATGAAGTTCGTCTAAAAACTGGTGTTACAGCTATGGATGCGCGTAAAGATGGTATCTATGTAACTATGCAAGGTGATCATCCAGCAAAAGAAGAGCGTTACGATAGAGTTCTTATGGCTATTGGTCGTAAGCCAAATGGTAAGTTAATTGACGCTGAAAAAGCTGGTATAAAAGTTGATGAAAGAGGATTTATCCCAGTAGATAAACAGCTTCGCACTAATGTGCCGCACATCTTTGCTATTGGTGATATAGTTGGCCAGCCTATGCTTGCTCATAAAGCTGTGCCAGAAGGAAGAACTGCTGCTGAAGTTATTTCTGGCTTAAACCATAGCTTTGATCCTCTAGTAATTCCAGCGGTTGCTTACACTGATCCAGAAGTTGCTTGGGTTGGTGAAACGGAAACTTCTGCTAAAGCAAAAGGTATCAAATATGAAAAAGGAGTATTTCCTTGGGCTGCTAGTGGTAGATCATTAAGTATTGGTAGATCAGAAGGTATGACAAAAGTGCTATTTGATGAGAACCATAGAATTATTGGAGCCTCTATCGTTGGTACTAATGCCGGTGAGCTTATTTCAGAAGCAGCTTTAGCTATTGAAATGGGTTGTGACGCTGAAGATATCGCTCTTACGGTTCATCCACATCCAACACTCTCTGAAAGTTTAATGATGGCTACAGAAGTTTTTGAAGGTACAGCTACAGACCTTCCGCCTCAAAAGAAAAAATAGAACACTATTTGAAAAAGCAATAATTCCAAAATAAGAAGCTTAGTATAGAAACAAATTAATAATTATTTTTTTTGTAAAAGCTATACATCACTTAAAATTTACAATCACACTTAAGTAAATTTTCTTAAAAAGCTGTTACTTTCCTAAGGACGGCAGTAATTTTGATAAGACGTAAGAATTTCTGATAATTGTAACAAAACCAGAAGTTAAGTACTCTAGAAGTATTTGATGAAGTAGATCCAATAATTATTTATAAAAAATTAATTAAAAAAGGAGTTGAAAGCAAATGTCATTATCAGAAAAAGAATTAAGTGAATTATGTAATATTATTGTTTGTAAAGTTCGTAAGTTTATTCCATATTCTACAAACTTACCGTTTTTTCTAATAGAAAATAATGATAATCCAATCCATTTGACTCAAATGCAAATTAATGCTCCTTCGTGCTCTCCAAATACACCATTAAGCATATGTAAGGAATTATCAGCTCTCTCAAGTTTATTATGCGGAGTAGGGGATTGTACAGAACAATCAAAAGTAATATTAACCTTATTTAAACTTATAAATATTCCAAATCTGAATAATTATCGTTGTGATATTATAAGAATAAATGACTGGACTCACCATTTTAATATTTTATATCCTGAGCAGTATACAAAAGATATACATGAATCATTAAGCAAATTTTCGATGGATAAAAATGTTAGCTTCATTAATTGGATAACATCTATAGCCAATAAGCCTTATGATGTATGGATCCTCGATAGTTGGATCCAACTAGGCTGTAAAATTGATAATTCTATCTTAGATAAAATTTCTTCCAGAGGAAAAGGATTACACTCATCAATCAATAAGGTCTTTGATAAACAAGGACTAGTTTATTTAGAGGATACAACTAAATTGATAAATGATAACAAAAGAGGAATCAAGCTACATAATCAAGACCACGAGTATAGAAAGCGTTTTTTAGATGCTTTTTCTCCTCTTATGGATGAAATATTAAATAGCTCTTTATTTCTATCGCAAACCGATTACAAAGATTCAATGCGACAATCATCAATAGGTAGGTACATGAGTAATGAAAATACTAATTATGATAGTAAACCATATACTCGAATGGGTAGATTCAATGACCTAAACTATACTACTATTACATTAAAGTATCCACGAATTCAAGTAAATCTAATGTACTTTTTTGTTAAAGAACTTGTAGCTGCAACTAGCTTTTGGATGAATCATTTCTCATCTGAAACAAAAAAAGATCACCTGATTAAATATAAACATTTTTATGAGCAAAATATTAGTAAATCTTTTCAGTTAAATATTATTGAGGGCCATCTATCAAACATATTAGCCATATGCTTATCAGAAAGAACGATAAAAGATGATAATAATTATTCTTATTCAATACAGACAAAGACTGGAAATAAAGCATTAAGTCTATTAAATAGCCAAAGATTTATTGATTTAAAAAATATACTGGATAAAAGTGAAGAAAAACTTACCTACGATGATTTGAGAGATTATGTTACTCGTACAATTCTACCGATGAATTACTCAGAAAATGGTTTTGACAAAAATAGGTTATATGAAAAAACTAAATATTTAAAATATAAACCTGATTGGTTTTAGCTCTCAGATTGTATCCTTAAAATGCTCATTTACTATACGTGCACTATATATTTTATCTTCTTAGCATCCATCTAATTCCAGCTTATGACATTTACTTAATAGAAAAATAACTAAGTTATAAAATTAAAGTGCTGTAAAAAAAATTGGAAATGAACTATTAATAGACCATTATAACAATAAATGCTTCATGGTCATTCAGATTATTAGTAGTGATGATCAAAACAATCTTGTAGTTTAGATATCCATAAGACCTAAATTACCCAGAAATTGTATAAGTGTAAGGGGAAGGACAATGGAAGGTATAAAAAACATAAAGATTATTGACGTAACTCTCAGAGACGGTGGATATAGAGTTAATTTCAATTTTTCTGATAACTTAATTAATATGGTGGTAAAAAAGCTTTCTCTAGCTGGGATAGATTATATAGGAGTAGGCTATAGAAATGGATCTTTCAAGAAAATTAATAACATAGGAAAATGTGGACTTGGAAGTGATCATTATATTAAGCGAGTAAGAGAAGTGTCTCAATTAGCTAAACTGGTAATGATGTATCATCCTAGAAATGTTGATATATCAGAATTAGAAAGGATGAAAGATAATGGGATTGATTTTTTAAGATGTTGTGTTCCTATTGATAACGCGGGGAATTCAATTGAGTATATAAAAGAAAGCAATAATCTGGGTATTAAAAATTGTGTTAATTTGACTCGTATAAGTCAGCATAATATAAATGATATTTTACTTTTTATAGAAAAGTTAAAAAAAGAAAATGTTGAGTTGGTATATTTAGCAGATTCTAATGGAAGTTTGCTACCTACTCAAATATCTAAACTTGTTAGTAGTGTAATTAAAAACATAGATATAGAAATAGGATTTCATCCTCATAATGATCTCAATTTGGCAGTTGCTAATTCAATATCAGCATTAGATGCCGGAGCAACATATTTTGATACTTCTATTAGGGGTATGGGTAAAGGTCCAGGAAATTTACAGACAGAGTATTGGATAGCATATTTAATGAAACATGGGTTATTTAAATATGATCTTGGACCTATACTAGAGCTGGCAGATTATTTTTCTGAGAATGTAGAAAAATCAAATTTAGAATTTTCATCATCAGATATTATAGCTGCAGCATTAAACTTCTCAGCTGACCAAAGAAAGGCGCTTGTAGGGTATGACTACTCTAATTTTCAGAATAAATATAGAGAATTAAATTTAGTTATGCAGAGGAAAATATATGAAAAAAGTAGCTGTCATAGGGCCTATATTAGCTAGATGGAAAGATCATGTTTATCTCATGAAACCATTTGATAAATTATTAAATCAAGAATTAAGGTTTGAAGCAATAGATCCTTTAACCTTTTGTTATGGTTGCGATTCATTAGAGCAAGCAAGAAATAATTTTTTAGGTTGGTTAAAGTTAAATAAGAATGAGTATGATATTTTCATGGGTTTTGCTTTGGGTGGAACACTTATTCAAACCGTATTTGATGATGGAACCCTTGATGATAAAAAAGTTATATTATTTTCTTCACCATCCATTGCTGATGAAAGGTTAAAAACCAAGATAAGTAAAATATTAGTATATTTGAATAAAGCTGACTTAACTAACGCATTGATAGCTAAAGAGAAAATAGCAGCTAACTTGGATGATTACGTTATTGAGCATGAATTAAGTGAAATAGAGGAAAAAGAAGCTATTGAACGGATGCAACTAGGGTTTAATTTGATATTACAAGCTAACTTATCGATTTTAGAAAAAGTGCCAAAAAATACTAAGATATATATTGGAGAGAAATCTCAGTTAGCAACCCCAAATAACGTTAAATTGCCTGCAGATAAACAGGTAATTGTACCAAATGCAAGTATGAGACTATTTCAAGATAACCTTGATTTTATGCTTAATGAATTAGACAAAACAATGAAGGAGTGGTGCTGTGAGTAACTCTTTGAGAAAAATAGCTATATTACCTGGTGATGGGGTGGGCCATGAGGTGGTTTCGGCAGCTATGCCTGTGTTTGGAGCATTATCGCTAGATTTTGACTTTATTTATGGAGAAATAGGCTGGGAATGTTGGAGAAAAGAAGGTAACCCTGTTCCTCAAAAAACATGGGAGATTATAAATGAATGTGACGCCACGTTGCTAGGGGCAATTACAAGTAAACCATATAAACAAGCAATATCAGAGCTCCCAAGTTATTTAATTGATAATCCTCCTATGTATATTTCTCCAGTTATTCAACTTAGACAGACCTTAGATCTTTTTGCTAATGTCAGACCTATATTTAATATAAATGATAGATCTAAAGATTTTAATTTAGCTGTAATAAGAGAAAACACAGAAGGGTTGTATTCAGGGTTCGATTATGGTTATTTACCTGATGAGATTAAGTCTATAGTGTCTAGTAACAGTAGGTGGCAAAATATAAATTCTGACGAGGCTTGTGCTACATTGAGACTACAAACTAAATTCGGATTAGAAAGGATATTTAAATTTGCTTTTGAGTACGCAAGCAGGCATGGTCTTAATAAAGTTACCTTGGCAGATAAACCAAATGTAATGCGACATAGTTCGCATTTTGTGAAAACTATTTTTGATAAGATTTCATCAGATTATAGAAATATAGAGGCTGAAATTTTAAATGTTGATGCTGTTGGCTTGTGGCTAGTGCGTCGGCCAGAAAATTTTGGTGTAATAGTTGCTGAAAATATGTTTGGGGACATCCTTTCAGATGTTGGAGCAGCTGTTATGGGAGGATTAGGTTTTGCTCCAAGTGGTAATTATGGTAATAAAGGTGCCTATTTTGAGCCTGTACATGGAAGTGCTCCTAGATTATCAGGAAAAAATATAGCAAATCCTTGCGCTATATTCTTGACTATAGCTATGTTATTAGAGAGCTATAATTATACATTACAATCAGAAAAAATTAAAAAAGCTATAAAAGAAGTAATAAAAGAGAGTAAATATTTAACTTATGATATGGGAGGAACTACATCTACTAAAGAGATGGCTCATAGGATAATTGATCTAGTAGATTCTCCACTAAGTAGCAAAGTTATTTCGATTATTTCCACGGGTTCTGAATTAGTCAATGGCGATAGACTAGATACAAATGCGCAATATTTTTCACAAAAGATCTCCTCTTTAGGAGGTAGTGTCAAAGGACATCAGTTAGTTTCTGATAACCAAAGAGATATTAAGTTAGCAATTGAGTTTGGTTTAAATAGTAGTGATTGTGTAATAATTACAGGAGGATTAGGTCCAACTTCTGATGATAAGACAAGAGATGCTGTAGCAGGTGCAACTGGTAAGGAGCTAGTTTTTGATGAAAAAAGTTGGAAACTTGTTTGTGATAGGTTTAAAAGATTTAATATTTCAGTGCATGATGTAAATAAGCAGCAAGCATTTTTCCCAAAAAGTGTAGTAGCTCAAACTTGATCTGACAGTCACCAATTAATTTGAGACTGAATTTATTTCTAAACTAGTGTCAGATTTATCAAACATATTACCTAAATTTTTCTCTTTTGCCAAAGGTTTTGAGTCAATAAAAGTTTTCATAGGCGTTTTTCCATAACAGTGCTTACCAGAATGTGGTCTATCGTTATTGTAATAATCCAGCCATATATCAACATCTTGCTGAATCTCCTCAATCGTTGAATAAACCTTTTTTCTAAACATTGTCTCATAACATTCATTTTTCATAGTTTTATGAAATCTTTCACAGATACCATTAGTTTGAGGGGAGTTAGCTTTTGTTTTAGTATGGTCAATGTCTTCTATGCTTAAGTACATCTGGTAGGAATGATTCTCCAGCTTTCCACAATATTCCGTGCCTCTATCTGTTAATACTCTTAATAGATCTATTCCATGTTCCTCAAAGAATGGTAATACCTTATCATTAAGCATATCAGCAGCTACTATTGCATTTTTTTCTGTATATAACTTAGCAAATCCTACTCTAGTATACGTATCTACAAATGTCTGTTGATATATCTTACCTATACCTTTTATATACCCTACATAGCTATCTTGAGATCCTAAGTAACCTGGATGATGCGTTTCAATCTCACCAGTAGCAACCTTTTTAGCTTTTTCTTTTTCTAAAGCTTGTAATTGAGCTTCTGTAAGTATAAAGCCATCTTGAGCTACTTTGGTCTCTAGTGCTGTTAATCGCTTCTTAAAATTCTCTAAGTCATGTCTAAGCCAAATAGATCTAACTCCACTTCCTGAGACTAATATTCCTTGCTTTGCTAATTCATTTGATACTCTATGTTGTCCATACGCCGGATATTCATAAGCCATATTAACTACTGCTTGCTCAATATGTGCCTCAACTCTATTTTTCTCTAATGGCTTCTTACGGGATATTTCTTGTAAAGCTAATTCTCCACCATTATCGTATAACTCTTTAAAGCGATAGTAGCTGTCTCTTGAGTAACCCATCACTTTACAAGCTTGCTTGACATTACCTAATTGTTTTGCTAATTCTAACAGACCTAATTTGGGTTTGATTATCTTTTGAGATGCATTCATTTTATTCTTCCTTAATTTGACATCTTATTTTATACACAATGTCAGATTAAGTCAAAGCTATTACACAAAAAGTTCAGAAATACTAGAAAACCCAAATGGCACTGCAGCTGGATGCAAAATTAATATTAATAATAGGGTCGTTTTTATGTTACCTGGGCCTCCTAGTGAAAATCAACCAATGTTTGAAAAATATGTAATACCATATTTAGAAGAACAAAAGTTTTTAATAGAGAGAAAAAGTCTTACATGGAAATTATTGGGAGTTATTGAAGCAGATATAGCAGATGATATCGATAGAATAATTTTAGCATCTGAAGTAGAGGTTGCATACAGGTGGAGCTACCCATATATTGATGTAAAGCTTTCTTTTCCAGTATCAAGAGAATTTCAATTACAAAATATTATCAGTAAAGTTAATAGGCATTTAGCTAAATATACAGTTTCTAATGATGGAAGAGATAGTAAAACTAGATTACTAGATTTTGTAAGTAAAAGTAAATTGAATATAAAAATAATAGACTACCTGACAGATGGAGAGTTAGGGAAACTAGTTGCACCATATATTAGTGACATAACAGACGAATCAGAAGAACTTATTTATGTAGAAATGAAAGGCTTAGAGGAATTTAAGAAAAAGCTTCCTTATAGTGGTTCGACTATTCTTGAATGTAATACTAGGTCTAACAATCTAAATTACTATAATAAACTAAAAATTGCTTATAGAGGTCCAGAAGTTCAAAAATATGCGTTACATTTTGTGTGTCACAGTATCTTATCATCTTTAAAAAAAATGTTGGGAGAAAATAAATGAAGCTTGAGCAGGTTAAACATGAATTTTCTAAACTAACTACATCAGTAGTTTCTGACGCCTTAGATAGCTTAGGTATTAAGGATCGAGTTACCGGGTTTAGTGTAAGAAGCTCAAATAATACTTTAATAGGTTTTGCTTACACAGTTAAATATGATCTTTTAGATGAGGATAAAGACTTTCAAAATGCTGGCAATTATATTGATAATGTAGCAGAAGACGAAATAATACTAATAGATAATGCGGCAAGAGATTGGTGTACAACATGGGGAGGGATACTAACTAGAGTTTCGACATTAAGAAAGATCGGTGGAGCTATTATTTACGGTGCAGTTAGAGATATAGAAGAAATAGAAAGCTCAAACTTACCAGTTTATAGTAGTCATGTCTTTATGGCTTCTGGGAAAAATCGTGTCAAAAAGGTTGCCGAGAAGTGTTGTGTGAAAATTGGGGATGTTTTAGTTAGCCATGGAGATCTTGTTTTTGGTGATAAAAATGGAATCCTTTTTATACCTAAGGATAAAATTAAAGAGGTTTGTAAAAGAGCAAGGTGTATAGAGGAAACAGAAAAGAAAATCATAGAAGCTATAGAATTGGGAATGGGTCTATCAGAGGCTAGATCTAAGTTTAATTATGCGCAGCCATGGAACTCATAAAATGCAGAACATAAATTTTATTGATATACACTACCATGCATCTCCAGATCTATTTTTAAGAAGAGAGAATTCAATTTCAGCTGGAAAAAAATACCAAGATCTGGGTGGAGCAGTAATTCTAAAGAGCCATTTAGGATCAACAGTTCAGGCAGCTGAAATTGCAAGAACTCAAGGTTTACCAGTGCTACCATCAATAGTCTTAAACAATATTGCTGGAGGGTTAAGTAGAAAAACCATTTTACATGCTTTATCGGAATATACATATGCTGATAGGTTACGAATACTTGTCCATTTACCTACTTTAAGAAAAACTCAACATAAGAGTAAGTTAATTAGATCGTATAGTAATCAATGGGCTGAAAAGTATGCATCAGAGCCATCCTCTATTTGCATTAAAAATACACTAAAAGAGGATGTAATTGATATATTAAAGATGAGTAAAGACTATCCAATAGTAGTTACAAGTGGTCATGCAAGTAAAAATGAAATTTTGTTATTGTTAGAAGAGTGTGCAAAATTAAAAGTTGATAAATTTATGCTCAATCAACCAGCAAACCCTATGACTGGGTTAACAGCTAAAGAACTATTGGTTTTATTAGACCAATATCGATTTTTATGGGTTGAGCAGTGTGCTTTAACCTATACATTAAAATATCAATCGTGGGATGATATGGTGGAGGTTTTAAAAAATGTTCCAAGAGTGATATATAGCTCAGACTTTGGACAAAAGTCTCAACCTAGTATCGCTGACTGGTATCTAAAATCAAAAGAGTGGTTTGAGAGTATGAAGTTAAGTAAAAAACGGATTAAAGATATTACTCTTAGTAACCCGTTACAACTGTTAAAAGTTTAAGGTAAAATGTTATGAAAAATAATATAATTTTTTTGTTTATTATAGGGTTGATGTGTGCAATAGGCTTAATCGCAACAGATATTTATATACCTGTTTTGCCACAGATTGGTAATTATTTTGAGACTTCTCAACACTCGTTACAGTTAACTTTAAGTGTATATTTGTTTGGCTTAGCTATATCACAATTAATCTATGGTCCATTAAGTGATAGGTATGGTAGAAGACCTATTATATTAATGGGCATGGTAATTTTTGTTATTGGTACATTTTTATGTATGTTATCGGTTTCTATTAATATGTTTATTGCTTCAAGGCTTCTACAAGCTATAGGAGCAAGCTCAGGTATGGTTATAGGCAGAGCTGTTGTTGGTGATACTTACACCAAACAAGAATCAGCAAAGATCTTTACAGTTATATTTCCAATAGTTGGACTGTCTCCAGCTATATCTCCAGTAATAGGTGGGTTAATAGGAAGTATCGCAAATTGGAGGATTGTTTTTGCTTTCGTAGTGCTACTTTCGAGCATTTTATTCCTTATGATAATTTTATTTTTACATGAAACAAAATCTCGAGAGAATAGAGTATCTATTCATCCTAAAATTATATTTGGTTATTATAAAGAATTATTTTTTTGTAAAAACTTTTGGGCCTATACATCGATAGTATGCTTTGCATATATTACTTATTTTGGTTACATAGCAGAATCGCCTTTTTTATTTCACCACTTTAAGTATACAGCTATAGAAATTAGTTTTTTCTACGTTTCACTATCACTTAGTTATTTATTTGGAAATCAAGTAGCAAAGCGTTTACTATCGTTTATGTGTATAGATCGGACTATTTTTATAGGGTACGGCTTTTTTGGATTGGGTGGAATAATGTTTATTGTACTTAACCATGGGGTAAGCTTTACTCCTGTTGATTTAATATTGCCAGCTACAATATTAACATTTGGTAATGGTTTTTTACTTCCTTTGGGAACAGCAGGGCTTGTTAGTAGCTTTGAAAAAATATCAGGTTATGCTTCTGGATTAATGGGAACTATGCAGTTAAGTAGTGCAGCACTCTCAGTTTATTTAGTAGGTATATTAAGTAAGACAAATATAACAGCCTTTACAATATATATGTTACTTGCTACTTTTACAGGTTTTAGTTTGTTTTTATTCTTGGTTCCAGTTTTCTCTAAATTTAAGAAGGTGGCTTAGGAACAGTTGTCAATTAAACTTACATTTGACTTGTTTTTCATATTCTCAACAAACTGCGTAAGTTCAAATTAACATGTTAAATGTTAGATTGCAGTCCAGAAAATTTAAAATAGTTTAAAGTGTTTATTTAATATTAATTATATAAATATTGGTATACTTTTTGTTTAAATTGCTTTATTATTCTAAATAAAAACTATTTATTTATGAAAGATAAAATATTTAAAGATTTATTTAATGCATTGGAAGATTATAAAAATACTAGGAAGGGGGATTAAATTATAAAGGAGGTTTAATAGGAGGTTTGTTTGGCAGCCCCTCAAAAATTGAAAAACTTAGTGCTGTTGATGCCTACTGGAATTTTATAACAGTAGGAGATTTGGTACCAGGAGATGTTGATATTAAATTTTTACAACATGGAACTTTAGGAGGGAGGATATTACCTCTATTAAACCAACTTGGTTTTAAAAATGTATCAGAATCAATAAAAGGATTTCCAAATATTAGAGATTTATATATAGCATATTTGCCTCAAAATGAAGACTATGAGAGAACAGTAAATAAAGAAGAAGTAAAGTCGCAAATTTCTAGAAATTCTCAATTGATTAATGAAATTAGAGTAGAGCAGTCTAAGTTAGGTAATAGTATTGATATGAAAAAACATACTCGAAGACAGTCATTATCTAATCCAATTCTATCTAAATTAGAAGAAGGTCGGCCGCTTATTATGTTGCAGGAAGATTATCCGCGTGCACGCAGAAAATCATTAGATATTAAATACAATCTAAATAATTTAATAGGCTCTCATATCAAAGCCTCCACCGGTCATATTTTTACAGGACTTGAGTTTGAATTGGCATGCATTACTGAATATGCACAAAATTCTCCAGCTGAATTTTATAAAGATCATAAAGTCGTAGCAATTTTTGAACCTAAAGAATATTTCCAAGAAGCGTTAGAAACTGATGCTGGTAACACCTTGGAGTATGTAACCTCGCCGAGGTATATTAAGAAAGATGACTACTTAGAAAGAGTTTTATATATATGTGTATTAGTTTATATTTGGATACATAAAGAAATATTTGGTTATGCTCCAAACATTCAGCAGCATAAAATTTGGCATAAGCAGTATGCTAAAAACGATGTTAGTGTAAGAGGATTCACAGATAGATTGAGGGAATTTTTTAGTAAATATGTCAGATATAATCTTGACGTGGTAAATGAACAAGCTCTTAACTCAAAAATTAAACCAGTTGCTAAAAGTGATTCAGGTGCCGAATTTCAATTTAACTTAAGTAGTGATACGATACCGGTCAATATAAAAGGTAAGCTATTTACTAACACTAAAAAGTATTACCCAAATAAGTTAAAAGAAATAAAGAAAGTATTTCCAATGTTAGATGATTATGTGCTATTGGGTATAATTACATATATTAGCCAAATACCCTATATGATTTTGGAAGTTATACATAGCGAGAGTACAGATACAAAATATACGTATAGAAATTATACTAGGGCTCTTAATATTTTAGCTTATTATGTTAATATTGGGCTTGTTGATACAATGAACCTTGATAAGTTTACTCCAGTAAAGATATCTCAATTGCATAAGAAAATGATCAATGACCCTGAGAAATTCATTTATGAGAAAGATAGGCCAAGAAACCTTGAAGATATTTACAAAACGTATGGCAACACTTTCTTTGTAAAAACTAGACCACAACAGCTGGTAACTAATGGGTACGTTAGTGCTCCAAAAGATTACAATCATTTTTGGTTAAAATGTAGTTTGGCAGAGTTTCTAAAACAGAGTTGTAATTTACACTTGTTAGACAATAATGCTAATAAACTTAAAGGGATAGCTATAGAAATTATAAAAGATACAAAGGCATATAAATTGCTTAGTGAGCTTTATGAATACTCTAAGTATATAACAATGCCTGAGTGTAGTGTATTAAAAAGTGATTTGAAAACTATAATCAATAATATGATAGAACTTTTAGTAAAAGATATTGATACTTTTGCCAGTTTCGATAAAAATAAGTATTATAAGAAAGAATTAGGTCAGTTAAAAAGAATTAACGAATATAAAACTATTGGTGCTAGGCAGGATACTTATATTAAAAGCGATAATATCGTTATGGAGTCAAGAGCTGTGAGTACGTTATATAAACAAAACCCGAGAAAAGCGTGGTTTCATGATTTAATGGATAAAGTTAGCCAATCAGACAACCTTAGCTTTAATACGTACGATGAGATAATAAATTACGTTAATGAGCTTGATAGTGATAGGATTTCGGCTTTCAAATCATTACTTTCAAAAAAATAAAGAGCAAAGTTTAGTATTATCTATATCTAATAAAAATTATACTTTATAATTATAATCAATCTTTATACTTATTGTTGGGAGTCGGTTTAAACTAGATATGACCTGGTCAGATATTTTATCAGAAGAGAAACAAAAATCTTATTTTAAGCAAATATTAGAATTTTTAGCTAGTGAGGCAAATAAAGGTAAAGTTATCTTTCCAGTTAAAGAAAACATTTTTAATGCTTTTAAGTATACTGAGTTAGAAAATTTAAAAGTTGTAATTCTTGGTCAAGATCCATATCATAATTATAATCAAGCTCATGGTCTAGCATTTTCAGTGCAAAAGGGAGTTGACATCCCGCCGTCTTTACGTAACATGTACAAAGAGCTTGTTCGTAGTATTCCAGATTTTGAGATTCCAAATCATGGTTGTTTGGTTGATTGGGCAAAGCAGGGTGTGTTTTTGTTAAACACAACTTTAACTGTAGAGGCTCATAAGGCAAACTCACATAAAGACATTGGCTGGGAAACTTTTACAGATACAGTAATCAATAAAATATCGGAGTATAAAGAAAATGTTGTTTTTATGCTTTGGGGTTCTCACGCACGTAAAAAGAAAAGCCTTATTGATAATTCTAAACACTTAATTCTGGAGTCAACGCATCCATCTCCTTTGTCAGCTCATCGCGGCTTTCTAGGATGTAACCATTTTATACTTTGTAACCAGTATTTACTTGATCATAAACTTAAAACTATAAATTGGAAATTAACTAATTAGTCATACATTTTTAAGAATTTTTACTGGTTTCTTACTTATTATCAAAAGATGCTTTTTAGGCTTGAGTATGTTAAAATATCACCCATATGTCATATCTTTATTAAAAACGGTAAGTAATGTCTGTAACGACTAAAGAATCATCATCAATAAATATAGAAAAAGAATTAAAGCAATCATACCTTGATTATGCAATGAGTGTTATAGTTGGTAGAGCTTTACCAGATGTCAGAGATGGGTTAAAGCCAGTTCACCGAAGAGTTCTTTTTGCGATGAATGAGCTATCAAACTATTATAATAGACCTTATAAAAAGTCTGCTAGGGTTGTCGGTGATGTTATAGGTAAATATCATCCACATGGTGATACTGCAGTTTATGATACTATCGTTAGGATGGCTCAACCTTTTTCTTTACGTTATACTTTAGTAGATGGTCAAGGTAACTTTGGTTCAGTTGATGGTGATTCACCAGCAGCTATGCGTTATACAGAGATTAGAATGCAAAAGCTTACTCATGAGCTTTTGGTAGATATTGATAAAGAGACGGTAGATTTTTCTCCAAACTACGACAACACAGAGTTAGTTCCAGATGTTTTGCCAACAAGAGTACCAAATCTTTTAGTTAATGGCTCATCAGGTATTGCTGTTGGTATGGCCACAAATATCCCTCCTCATAATATGACAGAGGTAATTAATGGAACAATAGCTCTTATAGACAATTCTAGTTTAAGTGTTGAAGAGTTAATACAATACATTCCAGCACCAGATTTTCCAACAGGTGCCTATATAAATGGTACAGATGGTATTTTAGAAGCGTATAAAACAGGTCGTGGCCGTGTGATAATGCGAGCTAAGGCTGATATAAAAGAAGATGAAGCATCAGGTAAATCGCAGATAATAATTACAGAGATACCTTATCAGGTAAATAAAGCAAAACTAGTTGAAAAAATTGCTGAGCTTGTTAAAGATAAAAAAGTAACAGGCATTTCAGAACTTAGAGATGAGTCTGATAAAGATGGTATTAGAGTAGTAATAGATTTAAAAAGAGATGAATCTCCAGAAGTTGTATTAAATACTTTGTATGCTCAAACTCAACTACAATGCAGTTTTGGTATCAACATGGTCGCTCTTAGTGACAATAGACCAAAACTTTTAGGCCTAAAAGAGATTTTAGAGCAATTTATAAAGCATAGAAAAGAAGTTGTTACTCGCCGTACTATATATGAGCTAAGAAAGTCAAAAGAAAGAGCTCATATTTTAGAAGGACTATTGTTATCTTTATCAAATATAGATGAGATGATTGAGCTTATCAAAGCTTCACCAAGTCCGGCTGATGCTAAAGAATCTATGCTAGCTAGGTCATGGAATGGTATTCTTGTCAAAAATATGCTTGAAGGTGTTGATGTTAAAATGTATCGTAAAGAGACATTAGCCTCTCATTATGGTATCCAAACAGATTCGTCATATAACTTAACAGAAGAGCAAGCTGATGCAATTTTAGCTTTGAGGCTACATAGACTAACAGGTCTTGAACAAGATAAGATAGTAAATGAGTTTAAAGAATTAATTGATAAAATTAAGTATCTAATATCAATATTAAGTGATACAAATGAGCTTATTAGAGTAGTCAAAGAAGAACTCGTTGAAATAAGAGAAAACTTTGGCGACGCTAGAAAATCAGAAATTATTTCTTCAAGATTGGATTTGACAAGAGAAGATCTAATAGCAGAAGAAGAAATGGTTGTAACGTTATCGATGGATGGTTATGTTAAGACTCAGCCATTAAGTTTATACAATGCTCAAAAACGTGGTGGAGTAGGAAAGTCTGCAACCAAAACTAAAGAAGAAGATAGTATCTTTAAATTAATTTTAGCATCAACTCACGATACTATGCTTTGTTTTTCAAGCTTAGGTAGAGTTTATTGGTCAAAAGTTTATGATTTCCCAGTAGCTAGTAGAATCTCTAAAGGTAGACCAATAAATAATATTCTACCACTAGAAAGAGATGAAAAAATTACTGCTCTTATGCCAATTTCACAGTTTGAAGAAGGCTGGTATGTATTTATGGCTACAAAATTAGGTCGAGTTAAAAAAGTTGATTTATCAGAGTTTGCAAGACCGCGCTCTACAGGTAAGATCGCTATTGGCTTGAATGATAGCGATGAGTTATCTTATGTTGCACTTACAGATGGCAATAAGCAGATTATGATGTTTTCAGATGCAGGAAAAGCAATTCGTTTTGATGAATCTGATGTTAGAGCTATGGGTCGTTCTGCCGCTGGCGTTACAGGTATGCGTTTACAAGATGATCAAAAGATAGTTTCTATGCTTGTGACAAATTCTGATGAAGGAGTTGTTTTAGCTGCTACGGAAAATGGTTATGGTAAAAGAACTTCAGTTTCTGAATACAGAAAAACCAAAAGAGCTAGTCAAGGGGTTATAGCAATTTCCACATCAGATAGAAATGGTAAGGTAGTTGTGGCTGTACTTGTTGCTGAAGATGAGGACATAGTTATGATTACAAATAATGGCACTTTAGTTAGAACATCATCATCTGAAGTTAGAGAGTGTGGTCGTTCGGCACAAGGTGTTAGGTTGATCAATCTTCGAAACAATGAAAAACTTATAGGTTTGAAGGTTGTAAAACAAGATGATACAGATATAGAGGAAAGCTTAGAAGAAGAAACTGAAATAGCTTTAGATGTTGACTTAACAGAATAAAGGTTATGTCTATGAAAAGCAAGGTTACTATATTAGGAGCTACAGGTTCTATAGGAGATAGCACATTAAGCGTAATTAGAGAGAGTAGTAGCTTTGAGGTGTATGCTTTAAGTGCCTTTAGTAATATAAAAAAACTTGCTGATTTATGTAAAGAGTTTCACCCCAGGTACGTCGTTGTACCTGACCAACAAAAATACCAAAAGCTTAGAGAACTTGTTGGAGAAGTTGAGATTTTGGTTGGTGAGGAAGCCTTAGAGCAAATTGCTAGTGATCCACAAGTTGATATAGTAATGTCTGCTATAGTTGGAGTGGCTGGACTTAAGCCAACTTTTGCAGCTGCTAGGGCAGGCAAGAAAATACTTTTAGCTAATAAAGAATCTTTAGTAGCTGCAGGGCATTTGTTAATTGAAGAGGTAGCAAAAAATAACGCCCAGCTTATACCTGTAGACAGTGAGCATAATGCAATTTTTCAGTGTTTGGATAATCAAAGCAAGACTTTTAATGAAAAAGAAATTACTGAGATAATCCTTACAGCCTCGGGAGGTCCTTTTAGAGATAAGCAATTAGAGGAGTTGGTTGATATAACCCCAGAGCAAGCATGTGCTCATCCTAACTGGAGTATGGGAAGAAAAATTTCAGTTGATTCTTCAACTATGGTTAATAAGGCTTTGGAAGTGATAGAAGCATATTGGCTTTTTCGTGTGCCAGCTGATAGAATTAGCGTTTTAATTCATCCTCAAAGTGTTATTCACTCGATGGTTAAATATGTAGATGGTAGTTTTTTAGCTCAATTGGGTGTTCCTGATATGAAAACTCCCATTACAAATGCTTTGTATTATCCAGCTAGAGGGTGTGCTAATGTTGCAGAGTTGGATTTTACAAAAATAAAGCTGACATTTAGAAAAGCATGCTTTAGTAGGTTTGAAGCTTTAAAATTAGTTTTTGAAAATTTAAGAAATAAAGATTACGCAGCAAATATAGTATTTAATGCTGCTAATGAAAAATTGGTAGAAGCATTTTTAGATGGTAAAATTAAATATTTAGATATTATAAAAATCAATAAAAAAATATTAAAAAAATTAAAGTTTGAGAATCCTAAACAAATAGAAGAAGTTTTTGAGATTGATAAAAAAGCTCGATGTTTAGTAGATTCTATTTTGAGGTAGAATTAAGTGTTTTTTTTAAGAAAGAAGTTTGTATTAACCTCTATTCTTATGGGTATTGCGTGTGCTGGCTGGGCAGAAACAGGTAGCTTTATACTAGACAAAGTATCTATAGTTGGTTTAGAAGGATTACAGGGTGATGTAGTTAAAAGCCGTATAGGTTTTAAGAGGGGTAGTTATATCACACCAGAAGATACAAACCAGATTATTAACAATCTCTATGGTACGGGTTTTTTTAATAGTGTAGACCTATATCGGAAGGGTAGTAATCTTTTTGTGAATGTAAAAGAAAGACCAATAATTGCAGATTTTAGTTTCAGTGGTAATAAAAAAATCAAAAAAGAGGATCTTGAAAAAGTTTTTACTGATGCTGGGGTCTATGTAGGTAATATTTATAATCCTAATACAATGTTTTTAATTAAACAATCGTTACTTTCCCAGTATTCAATGATGGGATTATATGGTGCCAAAATTGATGAAAATATCAGAAAACTACCGAACAACAGAATAAACATTAATTTAACAATTAAAGAAGGGAAACCTGCAACAATTGGAGACATAAATTTTGTCGGTAACAAAAATTTTGACGATAGTGATCTAAAAAGTGGCTTAGCTTTTCAAACACCATCTATTTGGAATCTGTGGGGTTTTTTAGCTCAATTTGATAGTTACTCGCCTAACGGTATGGAGAAATCAGTCCAGGATGTGACAAATTATTATCTTGATAGAGGTTTTCTAGATTTTAAAGTTACTTCTAAACAAGCCTCTATGTCGAAAGATCGTGAACATTCTTATATAACTCTTGGTATCCAGGAGGGTGAAGTTTATAAGGTTGGTGATATATCTCTAGATGGTAAATTTATAATACCTAAATCAGAAGTTGAATCCTTGATTCAGCTAAAAGAAGGTGAAATTTTTTCAAAAAAGAAGCTTGTAGATACTGTAGAGTCAATAAGAACTTTATTAGGAAGTAAGGGTTATGCTTTTGCAACAGTTAACCCTATTCCAGATGTTGATAAGGAAAATCGAGTAGTTTCTTTTAAATTTGTTGTAGATGCGGGTAAAAAAGTTTATGTAAATAGGGTAAATTTCTTTGGTAATAATGTCACAAATGATTACGTATTTCGTAGGCAGCTTCAATATTATGAACAATCCACTTATGATAAAGAGGCTATAGATAAGTCACAAAGAAGGCTTGATCAGTTACCTTATGTTGGTTCTGCTGACATGCAACTTGTTCCTGTAGAAGGCTCAGATGATTTGGTAGATATAAACTACAATATTAAGGAGCGTAACGCCAACTCAATAAGTGGTAGCTTAGGTTATTCAGATTTATATGGTTTTATGATAGGCGGTAGGCTTAATATGCCTAACGTGTTTGGTACAGGTAATACTTTTAATATTAATGCTCAGCTTTCCATACCGTTCCAACAATTAGATATAAGTTATATCGATCCTTTTTTTACTACTTCAGGGATCAGCCAGAGTGTTTCAGCATATGTTAACCGTTCAAACTTTGCTAAAACAGATGCCATAGCTGCATACCAATTAGATACGCTTGGTGCTAGGTTGATGTATGGTTTGCCTATATCAACGTTTAGTAATGTATCTTGGGGATTGACATTTGCTAACAATACCCTTAAACAGTCGGAAGGTTACAAATCTTCTATAGTTGAATGGTTTATTCAGCAGCAAGGAGGTAGAAATGTATTTAATGAGCCTGCTATAACAGGTGGTTGGAGCTATAATAACTCTAATAAATATATGTTCCCAACACAGGGAGGGTCATTTAATTTAAATGGCTCAATAAATATACCTGGAATAAGTAATATTAATTCTTATAAAGTTGAAGTCGGTGGGACTTATAATATTGCTGTACCAAATACAGATTTATCGGCGCTCTCAATTAGGGCAGGAGTGCAGTATGGTGGAGGTTATGGGAAAACTAAAGAACTACCTTTTTATGAGAACTTCTATGGAGGTGGTTGGGGATCAGTGCGTGGTTTCTTACAAGGTTCATTAGGCCCTAGAGATATTAACTTAGTAGACCCTAATAATCCTCAGCCAGGTAACTCAATTGGTGGTAACCTTAATATATATAACAATTGGGATTTATTGTTTCCAGTACCTTTTATTAAGGATAGTTCTAATATGAGAATCGGTGCATTTTTAGATGTGGGTAACACGTATATAACTTATGATCTAAATGGGGTACTATATCCAACTCCACCTAGCCCTACATCACCATCTTTGGGTAACCTTAAATATTCAGTTGGAGTTGAGTTTAGATGGGCTTCACCAATGGGGCCACTAGCAGTATCTTTTGCTCAACCATTTAATGTTCAAAAAGGTGATGTTACTCAGGTATTCCAGTTTTCACTTGGACAAAATTTCTAAAAATCAAAGGAGAAAAATATGAAAAAAATAATTAAGAAAATTTTAATTACGTTGATGCTTTTTACAGTGGCTACTACTGTTTTGTATGCAGATACTAAGATAGCTGTAGTTAATCCAGTAGAGATATTTAATGACACAGACCTTGGTTCAGTAAGTGTTAAAAAATTAGAAAATGACCTTAAGCCAGAGGCTTCAAAGTTACAGCAACAACAAAATGACATTATGGCAAAGGTTAAAGAATTACAGCAAAAATCTACTACTATGACAAAAGCTGAGTTAGAGAAACAACAACAGCAAATACAACAAGAACAACAAACTTTTGCAGAAAAAGCTAGAGTTTTACAACAAAAAGAATACTCAAGAAAAGATGAATTATCTAAAAAGTTCCAAGCTGCATTTGATAAATCAGTGGAGACAATAGCAAAACAGAAAGGTTATAATGTTATACTAACTACTCAGGCTCTTGCTTACGTAAATGGTGTTGATGACATATCTGATGATGTTGTAGTTATGATGAACAAGAACTCTTAGAAAAACCAAAAACTATAATTGGTGGGTAAAATAATGTATAGCTTAAATTTATTAGCAGAAAAATTAGATGGTGTGATTAAGGGCGATAGTAGTATTGAAATAACTAAAATAGCTACTTTATCTCAAGCAAAAGAGGGAGATATATCCTTTTGCACTAATCCTAAGTACTTAAAAGATTTATCTAACACAAAAGCTTCTGCTGTTTTAATTACAGAAGAAGCTTTAGATTACTGTAATACGAACGCTATTGTATTATCTAACCCATATATGGCATTAGCTAAAGTAATGGAGATTTTTGATAAATCTCCAAAACCTAGTGGTAAGATACATAGTAAGGCTGTTATAGCAGCTAGTGCAGTTATCGGGGATAATGTAACTATTGACGCAAATGCAGTTATTGGTGAAAATGTTGTTTTAGGCGATAATGTTGTAATAGGTGCTTGCGCTACTATTGAGGATGGAACGAAAATAGGGGATTCTACAATTATTAAGAGTAGTGTATCTATAGCACATGATGTTATTATTGGGGCAAAATGTATTATTCATCAGAATGCAGTTATAGGCTGTGATGGGTTTGGAAATGCACGTGACGATGATGGTTCATGGACTAAAATACCGCAGCTAGGTAGAGTAGTTATTGAAGATAATGTTGAAATTGGTGCTAATACGACGGTTGATAGAGGTGCTATTGATGACACTATCATTAAAAAAGGGGCACGTATTGATAATTTAGTACAGATAGCTCATAATGTGGTTATCGGCGAAAACACAGCTTTGGCAGGTGTGACAGCAGTAGCAGGTAGTACTAAGATAGGTAGTAACTGTCTTATAGGTGGTCAATCTGCTATTACTGGTCATATTAGTATTTGTGATAATGCTGTAATAGGGGGCGCCTCTAATGTAGGTAAATCCGTGACAAAACCGGGTATGTATTATGCCGCTTTTGAAGTAAAACCAAGAATTGAATGGGGTAGGTTTGTAGCTAGATTGTCAAAAATTGATAAATTAATAGCTAGGGTCAAAGATTTAGAAAATAAATTAATTAAGTAATGAGGATTTGTAATGAGTCAATTTGATGAAAATAATAAGCAAATAGATGTGATGGGAATTAGGAAGATTTTGCCACATAGGTATCCTTTTGCTCTTTTAGATAAAATTGTTGACTGGAATATTGAAGAAAGAAGTATAATAGCTCAAAAAAACGTTACAATTAATGAAGATTTTTTTAATGGACATTTTCCTGAATTCCCAGTAATGCCAGGAGTTTTAATCGTTGAAGCGATGGCTCAAGCTACAGCTATATTAGGTGAGCTAATGGCTGAGACACTATTTGCACATGTGGTTGCTAAAGCTGGTGGTGGTAGAAGAACTTTTATGCTTGCAGGTATAGATAAGGTTAGAGTAAAAAGACCAGTTGTCCCTGGTGATGTACTGATTATTGAATCACGAATGGTTAAACAAAAGAATATTATATGTACAGCTGAGTCTGTGGCAAAAGTTGATGGACAAATTGTTTGTTCAGCAGAATTAATGGCAGCTTATAAGGATTATTAATAGTGATACATAGCCTAGCGGTAGTTCACGAAAGTGCTAAGATAGCAGATAGTGCTATAATTGGTCCATTTTGTGTTGTTGGTGAAAATGTAGTTATTGGTGAAGGCACTGAGCTTAAAAGCCATGTTACTATAGGTGATAATGCAGTTATTGGTAAAAATAATCGTATTTTTCAGTATGCATCTATTGGAGATGATCCTATTGATTATACTTATAAAAAAGGAGATTTTTCTCAAGTTGTTATAGGTGATAATAATGTTATTAGAGAATGTGCGACGATACATGGTGGTACATTAAAGGAATCTGGAGTAACTTCGATCGGCAATAATAATTTAATTATGTGTTATGTGCATATCGGTCATGACTGTAAGATAGGGAATAACATTAACCTAGTAAATGGCGTTGGTTTAGCTGGGCATGTTCATATTGAAGATTATGCTATTTTGAGTTCTAATACTGGGGTCCACCAGTTCTGTACTGTAGGTAAGCATGCATTTATCGCTCATGCTGCGTTGGTAGGAAAAGACGTGCCACCATATTTAATGGTAACAGCGGTTACTGCTGGTGCGTCTCCTTGCGGTATAAATTCTGAAGGGCTCAAAAGACGTGGTTTTACAGCAGAACAGATAAAAAAAATAAAAGACGTTTATAAAATACTTTATCGTCGTGGTTTAATGATAAGTGAAGCCTTTGAAATTATAAAGAATATGGCTACAGAAGATCCAGTTTTAGAGCCTTTTGTTGAGCTGATGAGTACTTCTAGAAGGGGTATATTAAGATAATGCGGATAGGTATAGTAGCAGGCGAACTATCAGGAGACCAGTTGGGTGGTACTTTAGTTGCAAAGCTTAAAGAAAGGTACCCTGACGCTATTATAGAGGGTATAGGTGGCCCTAAGATGGAGGCTTCTGGCTTTAAAAGTCTTTATCCTATGGATGCTCTTTCTTTAATAGGTTTTTTGGAGATAATTTCAAAAGGTTGGCAGATTTTAAATATACGTAGAAAAATTATTAATCATTTTAAACAAACAAAACCGGATGTTTTTATAGGGATAGATGCTCCAGATTTTAATCTTACTGTTGAAAGAAAACTTAGAGCAGCTGGTATAAAAACTATACATTATGTTAGCCCTAAAATATGGGTATGGCGTGAGTATAGAATTAAAAAAATTAGAAAAGCTACAGATAAAATATTGGCAATATTGCCTTTTGAAGTTGATTATTATAAAAAAAGACATAACTTTGAAGCTATTTTTGTTGGGCATCCTTTGGCAAAAAATATCTCAATAAATATAGATAGAGCTAACTATAGAAAAGAGTTGGGTTTAGGAGATATAAGTTTACCAATATTGTCAGTTTTACCTGGCAGTAGGAGTAATGAGGTATCTAGACTTTTGCCTTTATTTCTTGAAGCTTTACAGAAACTAGTTGACTCTGGATATAGGTTTCAAGCTGTGATGCCTTTAGCAAAACCATCTTTACAGTCAATTTTTGACCAGTATGATGAACAAATACAAAAGCTAAACATAAAAGTGTTCAATGCTAAATCCCATGATATTTTAAAAGCGTCTGACTATAGTTTACTAGCTTCTGGTACAGCTACTCTAGAAGCTATGTTATGTAAATTACCAATGGTGGTTGGATACAAGGTCTCAGCATTATCTGCTTTTTTAGGAAGATTGTTGATAGGTAATCATAGCTTCTGGGCTTTTCCTAATATTTTACATAAAAGTGAAATAATAAAAGAGTTAATACAAGAAGATTGTACAGTAGATAATTTATATCAAGAATTAAGAAGACTATTTGATGATAAGCAAAGAAATGACTATATAACGCGGGAGTTTACAAGTATTCATGAAAACATGATAGTAGATACTGATCAAAAAATAGTTGGTATATTAGACTCTATAATTGTTCAAAAATCTTAATTTTTATAGCCTTTATATATATAATATTAGTTTAATAAAAGATAGTAGTGTGGGTGTTATATGTCGTTGATTTTAATTTTGGTTTTAATTTTAGTTGTATTAATAATTATTGATCTTTTTCGTAAAAGTTTGCGTTTAAAACAAAAACTGACACTAGAGAATATAGAGAGAACAAGTAGTGAATTTTTAACAAGCCAACTAAAAAATGATTTTTCTGAAGAGGTTGTAGAAATACAGCTTGAGTACCCTTTATTAAGAGAAGGATATCTTTTGCTGTATTTTGAAAGCATAGAACCTATTGAAATAAAAAATTTAGCTATGCAGTTGAAACACTATGATCTTAGGTATACTGAGGAGAAAGTTTTTCAAAGGGTTAATTATAAAGACGTCATATTCAGCATATTGCCAGATAATGATAAGCAAGAATTTGAAAGCATTAATAATGGTAGTCTAAATGGCATAATAGCTGTTATGAATTTTAAGAAGCTTTCAGCTTTAGGATATGACGTAAAAACATGTTATGAATTATTGATGGATATTTTAGAAGCTCTAAATAAATCTTATCACGGCACTTTAATGAATGAGCATAGGGTTAGATTAACAAAGAAAGATAAGCAAAAATTTCTCGAAGCTATTTAAGCAAATATTACTTTTATACCTAGTAGGCTATGTCATAAACTTATATGGGCTATTAAAAATTCCTAAGTCTTATTAAAAACCCCTTATATAAATCATATACTTAACTGATATCATTTGGTTCTAGCATAAGAGAGTTGTTAGTATTAAGTTTTTAATTATTACAATCAACAAGCTCGTTTAGTTTTTTACATCTTAATTTTCTTAAGTTGTTTAAGTGTATTAAAAAGGAGATATTATAATGAATGAAATATTAGCCCAACAAATAGTCACATTAATAAGGCAATCTGTCCCTTATTCAAGTAATCTTCCTATTTTTCAGCAAAGTAAAAAGCTTCGTGGATTATTAAAATTATCATTAGCCGCTCCGACTAGCAATGATGAAGAAATTTCTTGTGAAAGGATTGCTTTATCATCTTTAATCGGGAAAATTGGAGATTGTACAGAGCAATCTAAGATCTGTTACGTTACTTTAAAGTTTTTAAATACAAAAATAGAGTCATTAAGAGGGTATACTGTATGTATAGTAAGATTAAATATAAATACTCATCATTTTGTAATTCTTTATAAAACTTCTGATAGAGAGAAAATTAATAGTTATATAAACCAAAAACTTACTCCTACTTTTGAAAACTTTCTTACTTATGTAAGAACATCTAACCTTGATGTTTGGCTACTAGATACATACCTTAATTTAGGAACAAAAATCAAGTTTAATACA
This sequence comes from Allofrancisella heilbronnii, assembly GCF_000710735.2. Lineage (NCBI taxonomy): Bacteria > Pseudomonadati > Pseudomonadota > Gammaproteobacteria > Thiotrichales > Francisellaceae > Allofrancisella > Allofrancisella heilbronnii. The sequence goes on from NZ_CP144673.1 coordinate 325,451, forward strand.
TACGCTGAAATCTGTAAAGTACGTAAAAATCTTCATCAACAAGATGATATGATAGTAGAAGAATTTCGTCAAAAAATGTATATGGGTTTAACATACGACTGTATTGAAGATCTAGGAAGTGATGTAGTTGCAGACACTAAGTATAAAAATTTTTATAATAAGCTTTTTGGTAAGTTATGTAACAAAATCTATTGCGCCCCTTCGTCAGAAAAAAAGGGGCCTTTTAATTTCAGTGAATTTAATTATAGTGAATATTATAACACAACATTTTATGAAAATGAGAATAGGATGGCAACTCAAGCTATGTATGAGGAGATTAACTGTAAATCGACTTTTCTTGATTTGTCAAATATGATACCAACTTCTCTTATAATTGATTTTTTAAAAAAATTGAAAAGTAAAACGAGTACTTGGTCGAATCTTACTTCTAATTTTTCGAAAAAAGACTATTTTAATAGTCTTTTGGAATCGTTGAATGAAATTAGTTCCGATTATTTACCATCTGCTATAGCTCATTCGATTCTGGCATATGTAATTGCTATATGTTTAGTTAAAAGAAGTAGAAATACTGAGAGATTTAATTTTCAGGTAGGTGAAGAAACCAAAACTGGCAACGGAGCTTTAGAGCTCCTTCAAAAACCAAAATTTACTGCTTTAAGGAAGCTTATTGTTAAGAATAAGAATTATATGAGTTATAATGATTTAAGAAATTTTGTTATCTTTAATATTGAAGGTGCTGACATCAAAGAAGATAGAACATTAAATGTTAATGAATTTCTTAGCGATTATAATCAAAACGCACCATCATATAAAGCGCCTAATTGGTTTAAGCTTGAGTAGTCTAGAATCATATAATATTTTGTATAAAACTATGAAAAATTTTTTTGTCAGTTTGAGCTATTTTAATTAAAGTTTTGATATTTAAATATATGTTAGGTAATAATGGTGGGCCCAGTAGGGCTCGAACCTACGACCTACGGATTATGAGTCCGGCGCTCTAACCAACTGAGCTATAGGCCCAAACATAGCCACAATTATATTTTAAAGCTTATTGTTAGTCAATATGTATTTGTTATTTTTTTCGGTTAAATTGTTCTAAAGAGCTATTTGTATATTTTTGCAGAAGAGCCAACTATCAAAGGATCTGGAGGTATAGCTACTTCTAATGATTTGTTATCATAATCTATAGTGTTAAGAACATATCTAATAGCGTTTAAACGAGCCCTTTTTTTGTCATCTGATTTTACTATGACCCATGGTGCATATGGTTTGTCAGTATACATAAACATTCTTTCCTTAGCTTCTGTATAGTCATCCCATTTATCTAAAGATGCTTTATCAATAGGACTAAGTTTCCATTGCTTTAGAGGATGTGCTTCTCTAGCAATAAATCTATTTTTCTGCTCCTGTTGACTAACTGAGAACCAAAATTTAATAATAATAGTGCCACTATCAACTAACATTTTTTCAAGCATAGGAACTTGTTCTAAAAAAGAGAAGTACTCTTTTTCTGTACAAAATCCCATGACTCTTTCTACGCCAGCACGATTGTACCATGATCTATCAAATAGAATTATCTCACCTCCGGATGGCAGATATTTGATGTATCTTTGGAAATACCATTGGTTTCGCTCTTTCTCTGTAGGTTTTTCAAGAGCTACAACTTTAGCGCCGCGTGGGTTTAGATGTTCCATAACTCTTTTGATGGTTCCACCTTTGCCTGCAGCATCTCTGCCCTCGAAAATAATTAAAACTTTTTTGTTATTTTCTTTTACCCACCTTTGTAATTTTAGTAACTCTATTTGTAAATGGTATTTTTGCTTTTCGTAAATTTTACGAGGTATTTTATGCTTATATGGAAAAATATTCTCCAGAAAAAGCTTCTGACGTTCTGTTTGACTTAAAACTTCCATATTGAAATCTTTCTAATAAACAACCGTTTGAATATCTTAGCATAAACCGTTTATTTTTAGTAAAGCTAGTTAACCTTTGGGGTTTTAAAGTTTAATTTAAGGCTAAAAACTATATAAAAAATGCTAAAAATAATTATTATAGTAATTAGTAAACTTGGTGTCTTTATTGGGTACATTAGTACAGCAATAAAAGTTGCTATAGAGGCAAGCATAGTAAATAAAAACGTAAATGTTTTGACTGCTTTGCTCTCACTAATATACTCTGTTCTTGATAAATAAATATATTTTATAGGCACAAAAGAGAAAATTGCTAGAATTAATATAGTTATTTCATTAAGCCACTGTGATGACTGAAAACACAGCATATATATAACTATGACATTCCAATAACTAGGAAATCCGACAAAGAAGCAATCTTTAGTTTTAGCATTGGGTTGGCAAAATTGATATGATGAAGAGATGGTTATGAGGACTATAGCAACTAGTAACCACTCATGACTTACAATGTTTGAAACATATATCCAAACACATGGCACTATAGAGTAAGTACTAAAGTCAATTATGTTGTCTAAAAGTCCGCCATCTAAAGGAGCAAGTTTTTTTATGTCAACAAGGCGCGCAAAGCTTCCATCAACAGAATCAATGAATACGGAAGCTATTATACTGAATAAAGATAGTCTCATATTATAATAATATAAATCTGTATCTCCTAAAACATTTGCTTTCGCCGCTTCTATTGAGAATATAATTGCAAATATTCCAAACACAGCACCTAGTGAAGTAAAAAGGTGTACTAACCAAGCGTATATTTTTTGTAAATTTTGCATCGATTTAAATTTGGCTCTGATAAATTTTTGAAATTTTAACAGAAATGACTAATAGTTTCTATCTATAACTAGGTTTATAAGTTTTTCTATATTGTAACAATTTATATTTTTAGCTTTAAGCTGGCTTATTAGAGAAGCCAGCAAAGTCTTTTTTTCATCTAAATAATTTATAGCTTCTTCTAAGCCTAATAACGAAACATAGGTTGATTTATTAGCATCTATATCTTTTGCAGGAGTTTTTCCTAATTCTTTAGTGGTTTTTGTGACATCAAGGATGTCATCTTTGATTTGAAAACATAGTCCTATAAGTAAAGATAAATCCTTAAGTATATGCTCTGTAGGATTATCTGTATTTGTTGAGAGGTAATATGGTAACAAAATGCTAGCGCTAAACATTTTTGCTGTTTTATGGATATGGACGCATTCTAACTGATCTAGGGTTAGGAGTTTATTTTCACCCTCTATATCGAGCTGTTGACCAGCTACCATGCCACCTAAGCCACAAAATTGTGCTAACTGGGAATTTATTTTTTTTAAGGTAAGTAAATCTTTAACATTAACTGTTTGAATTATTTGGAAAGCTAAAGCTTGTAAAGCGTCTCCAGCTAAAATTGCAGTGGCTTCATTAAACTTAATGTGGCATGTTGGTTTACCTCTACGAACCGTATCATTATCCATAGCAGGTAGGTCATCATGGATTAGAGAGTATGTATGTATAGCTTCGACGGCAAAAGCTAATTTATGGCAGTCTTGAATGTTGACATTAAAAGCTTCTCCAATTGCATAAACAAATTGAGCACGTATTCTTTTGCCTCCAGCTAAGAAGCTATATTTTATTGCTTCAAGCAGAGTTTTAGAACTGCATTTAAGAGTTGTAAACGTTTCTAGAATAAATTTATTAAAATCTTCTAGTTTATCTTTTTCTTTCATAAAAATTTGGTTATTAGATTGTATTGTTTTTCTAAAACATTACTATGAGCTTTAAAAGTGTAGTATGAATTTTTTGACATAGTATTTAAAATTTGGGTATTATCAAAAAGTTCAATTACTTTATTAGCAAGTTCGTCAGGGCTATTAATAATAATCAGAGCATCGTTTTTAATCAAATCTTTTGATATCTGGCTAAAGTTAAAAAGACTACTACCACTAATAATAGGCTTCGCTAAGGCTGCTGGTTCAAGTAGATTATGTCCACCTGTGTTGTTTAAGCTACCTCCAACGAATGTAATATCAGAAACATGATAAAGGTGTATAAGTTCCCCCATGGTATCTCCAAGGTAAACTTGAGTTTGCTTTTGTATGGAGTCTTTTGATGCGCTTCTTTTTTGAAATGAAAGTTTGTGTTTAGCTATAAGTTTTTCAACTTTTGAAAATCTTTCTTTATGTCTTGGCACTATTATAAGTAAACATTCTGGTTTTAGTTTTAAAATTTCTAAATGGGCTTTAAGTATGATCTCTTCTTCACCTTGATGAGTGCTACCTGCAACCCAAACTGCGCGATTAGCTATACTTTCCTTTAAACCCATCATGTCTTTTTGTAGACTCTCTGGGGTTATTAGATTATATTTGAGATTACCAGTTATCGTAAGTTTTTCTTTAGGGACACCCAGAGAGATAAAGCGTTTTGCATCTTTTTCAGTTTGGGCATTAATATGAGAGAGCTTACTAAATAAAAATTCTTTGCCAAATGGGATTTTTGTATAGTTACGCATAGACTTTTTAGACAGTCTGGCGTTTGTTATAACTACAGGGATATTCTCATCAAAACACTTTTGTAGGATGTTTGGCCATATTTCTGTTTCGATGATTATAAAAAATTTTGGGTTAAGTTTCGCAAAGAAGCTATTTATAAAAGGCTGTACATCATATGGTATATACATATGGTATACATTATCGCAATTACCATATAATTGTTTTACTACATCACTACCAGTAGGGGTAGTAGTTGTAATGACAAATTTTTCGTTAGGATATTCTAGAATTAGTTTTCTTACTAGAGGTTCTGCAGATAATGTCTCGCCAACTGAAACAGAATGTATCCAAATACAATTATTTAGTCGAGTTTTTGTTACAGCAAATCTTTCAGCCCAACGTTGCCTATAATGGATATTTTTGAAACTTCGTTTTAGTTTTTTGACATATAGAATAGGAATATAGACTATAAATAAGCTAGAATATACATAAGCTAAAAATCTGTATGTAATTTTTTTTAAGTAGTCCAACTTAATCTTTCCGGCGTAATAATTTATTTACTCTTTTAAGGATTATAGCATATATTTTTTTTCAATGAGGTTAGAAATTATTAAGTGTTATTATCATCTTTAAAATTATTTAGGAGATTATTCAAAGCTTTTGCTCTATGGCTACAGAGGTTTTTTTCTTGTATAGTTATTTGAGCTAGAGTTTTGTTTAATTGGGGTAGTAAAAAAACAGGGTCGTAGCCAAATCCATAATTTCCTATAGGTTGATTAATGATCTTACCATGTAATGTGCCTAATGCGATAGCTGGAGTAGGGTCATTCTCATGTTTTAAATAGGCAATAGTACATACAAATCTTGCATCAGTGTTATTTGATTTTTTTAGTCTTTCTAGTAATTTTTCAATATTTGCTAAATCATTACCATGCTGTCCTGCATATCTAGCAGAATATATCCCAGGTTCACCGTTAAGCGTGAAAACCTCTAAACCAGAATCATCAGCGATCGCTGGGAGCCCGGTATGCTTACAGCAATTGCGAGCTTTAAGTATAGCGTTTTCAATAAAGCTTAATCCTGTTTCTTCAATCTCTGGTACGTTAAACTCAGATTGGGGTAATACATTTATGTTTAATTTTGAAAAACTCTCTTTGAACTCTTTTATTTTTCCTTTATTGTTTGACGCAAGTACTATTTCTTTCATAGTTTTTATAAAAATAACTTATATGCATAAGTGATATATTAGCAATATTTATATGAAATGTTATCATCTTATTTAATACAAAATGTTTGAGGAATTAATTTATGAATACTAAGATATGTTTTCTTGGTGGTGGTAATATGGCTAAAGCGATGATTTCTGGTTTAGTTAAAAGTAATTTTAATCCGACAAACATAACTGTTATTGACAGGAATCTTGATAAGCTTAAGATTTTATCTAATAAATATGGGGTAGAAATATCAAAGCCATTAAGTGATGCTATAGCTGAAAGTGATGTTATTGTTTTAGCTATTAAGCCACAGCAAATGGGTGAGCTTATTAAAAGTATTAAGGAGTATGTAAGTGGTACTCAGCTAATAATTAGCGTTGCTGCAGGTATTCAGATAGGTGTTTATACTAAACTGTTTGGTAAAGAGGTTGCTTTGGCAAGAGTAATACCGAATACACCAAGTAGCTTAGGCTATGGCGCTACAGGTATATACTTTAATGAAAACGTAGACTCTAAGCAAAGAAATATAGTGATGGATGTAATGTCAGCTATGGGTATAATAGTTGTAGTAGACAATGAAGATAAGATAGATGTTGTAGCAGCATGTGCTAGTTCTGCTCCAGCTTATTATTTGCAATTTATGGAGCATATGGTTAAAGCTGCTGTTAAAAATGGTTTGGCGGAAGACCAGGCAAGTATACTAGTTATACAAAGCTGTTTAGGGGCGGCACAGATGGCATTAAATAGTGGTGATAGTATAGAAACATTGAGAAAAAATGTAACATCTAAGAAAGGTATTACAGCAGAGGCTTTAAAGGTTTTTGAAGATTTTGGCTTGGAGGTGATAGTAGATAAGGCGATTAAAGCTAACATAAGAAGGTCGCAAGAATTAGCAAAAGAGTTTGGTGAAGCTTTATGGAAAAGTATTTTGTTGTTTTGAAGGCTTAAATTTAATTGTGAATATATTTTGGAATAGAGGGTTTCGAATAATATTAATTTATAGTAACATGATGTAAAGATGGTAATTTAAAATGAATGTTTACTTTATGTATCTTGTAATGTATACTTTCACAGAAAAATATGCCAATTTGAGTTTATTAAGTTTTAAATAGGAGTAGAGGGAGATTCATGAGATTATTATTAGCAGAAGATGATTTAAACTTGGGGGAAGGCTTGCTGGAAGCTTTACAGAAAGAAGGTTTTAATGTGAACTTGGTTTCTGATGGGGAGGCTGCTCAGACTTTTATAGAATCTGGTTTATACGATATAACTATCCTGGATATTGGTTTACCAATTAAAACTGGTCTAGAAGTTCTAAAAAGCGTAAGAAGTAGAGGTATTAAAACGCCTATACTTTTACTTACAGCTAGAGATGGTTTAGAAGATAGAGTTAAAGGCTTAGATTTTGGGGCTGATGATTATATGACTAAACCTTTTGAACTTAAAGAGTTAGTTGCTAGAGTTAAAGCTATCTCCCGTAGGATAGATGTTAGATCTGGTAAAAGTGTTAACGAAGAAATCATGTTTGGTGATTATAGTTTTAACCCTAGTTCTGAGACAGTTACAAAGGATGGTGTAATTATTCCAGTTTCTAAAAAAGAATTAGCATTGTTATCTATATTGGTTCAAAACGCTGGTCGAGTTGTTCCAAAAACACAACTTTTAGAAGAAGTTTACTCAACTGATAAAGAGATGGATACTAACACTTTAGAAGTGCATATGCACAACCTGAGAAAGAAAATTAATATCTCTAATTTTATTCAAACAATAAGAGGCGTTGGTTATTTTGTACAAAAGGACAAAGTAATTAAATAACTTTTATGGAATATTTCTTAAGTCTAGGGTTTACTTTTTGGTTACTATTTTTGACTTTTGCAAGCGGTATTATTTATTTAATAGATTATCTTTTTTTTCAAAAAAATAGATTAGCTTCATATAGAGAGCAACTTAAAGCTCTTAATAAAAAGCAAAAACGCCAATTTTATAAAGATCATGGTTTAAAAGCTCCTTTTATAGCAGATCAAGCTAGATCTTTATTTAGCGTGTTTTTTGTGGTTTTTATATTAAGAACATTTTTGGTGGGAAATTTTTTAATTCCTACAGCATCCATGACTCCTACGTTACCAGTAGGAGACTTTATCTTTGTAGATAAGACAGCATATGGTATTAGAGCACCATTTACTAATAAAATACTGGTCAATACAGGTTACCCTAAAAGAGGCGATATCGTGGTTTTTCACTTTCCAGTTAACCCTAATGTGGATTATGTAAAACGAGTTGTGGGCTTGCCTGGGGATATTATATCTTATAAAAATAAGACTTTAACCATAAATGGTAAACAGCTTGACTATACTGATTGTGATAGAAGTGTTATGAATTATAATAATAAATCGTTGTCAGATAATAGTGGGGATATTGTTTGTCTGGAGCATCTAGGAGATGTTACTCATGAGATAGATTGGATAAAATCAGTTAAATCTCAAGACTTTGAAAGTTTGAAAGTTCCAGAAGGTCATTATTTTGTTATGGGCGATAATAGAGATAATAGTCAGGACAGTCGGTATTGGGGATTTGTGCCAGAACAAGATTTAGTTGGTAAAGCTAAACTTGTTTGGATGAGTTGGGATAAGGTTGATAAAAAAATCCGTTGGAATGAAATTGGAAAGGTTTTTTAGGTAGATGATTCCAGATTACTCCAGACTTTACCGAATACTAGGCTATTCTTTTAAAGATCATACAATTTTAACTAGAGCATTAACACATAGAAGTAAAGCCAAAAAAAATTACGAGCGTTTAGAATTCTTAGGTGATTCAATATTAGGTTTTATTATAGCAGAGTCGTTGTATCAGAAATTTCCCAAATTCACTGAAGGTGAGCTTTCCCAAATTCGCTCAAAACTTGTTAAAGGCGTTACATTATCAAAATTAGCTCTAGATTATAAAATAGATGAGTTTGTGATATTGGGAGGTAGTGAGACAGGTTCACAAAAACGAGAGAAAATCTTAGAGGATGTTTTTGAAGCTGTAATCGGTGCGATTTATTTAGATAGTGATTTTGCTAATGTCAAAAAAGTTATACTTGGTTGGTACGCTGACATTTTTTCTAGATTAGATGTAGATATTGTGAAGGTTAAAGATAATAAGTCCAGGCTACAAGAGATATTGCTGCAAAATTCCATGAGCCTTCCAGCATATAACATTATAGCTATTTCCGGTAAAGATCATGAACAAATATTTGAAGTTGCTGCAATTGTAAAAGAATTAGGTTTTGAGACTAAGGCACAAGATACCTCTAGAAAAAAAGCCGAGCAAAAAGCAGCCAAAGAAATGATAAGGTTGCTAGAAAGTCAGGGTTTACATGAAAAAAAATAAGCTAAATTTAAATGGTATAATAGTAATAAATAAAGCTAAAGGTATTAGCTCAAATAAAATTCTACAGCAATTAAAATATTTATATAACGCTAAAAAGGCTGGCCACACTGGCACATTAGACCCTATGGCAACAGGTGTTTTGCCAATATGTTTTGGTAGAGCAACCAAGATAGCTCAATATTTACTTGATGCTGACAAAGAGTATATAGCAACAATTAAACTTGGTATACAAACCACTACCGGTGATGCAGAAGGTGAGATAGTTACAATTTTGGATGTTCCTAAATTTTCAAATACACTTATAGAAAACATATTTGATAAATTTCGAGGCCAAAGTGATCAGACCCCACCAATATATTCAGCTTTAAAATATAATGGGCAACCACTCTATAAGCTGGCTAGAGAGGGTAAACAAGTTGAAATAAGACCACGAAAAATAACCATATATGAACTTAAGTTGCTAAGTAGTAAAGATGATACACTAGAGATTAAGGTTAGATGTTCTAAAGGAACATATATCCGTAGTTTAGCTATGGATATAGGTACGGAACTTGGTTGTGGAGGTCATTTAATAGCATTACAACGGACTCAAAGTGGTCCATTTTCTCTAGATAAAGCATACGAAATTGAGGATTTGAAAGATTTAAGTTTTGAAGAAAAACTTGATACTATAGAACACATAGAAAGTGTATTTAAAGACAAACCAATATACACTTTAGATATAAATCAACAGCATGATTTATACAATAAAGGTATCCTAACAACTCAAGCAGATATCAATGGAGTTTTTAGAATATATGATGAGAATAAATTTATTGCAGTAGCTGAATTTGATAAAGGTAATTTAGTTAGCAAAAAATTTTTTGAGTAGGAAAAATTAATAAGTGAGTAAGTACAGTATAAATAATGATCCTAATAGGGATCTAGAAGCACAAAAGTATGAAAACCCCATTGCGAGTCGCCAGATGATATTGTGCTATATCAAGGACATGCAGCTGCCAGTAAGCGTAGAAAATATTGCTTTAGCTTTAGAAATTAACAAAAAGTCTTCATTTGAAGGGTTGGTTAATAGACTAGGAGCTATGGTTAGAGACGGTCAATTAGTTAAAGATAAATCATATTATAGCCTTCCGGAAATAAAAAATGTTTATGTAACTTCAAAAGTTTCGGTTGATAGAGATGGTAGATTAGAAATATTTAGCCATACATTAAATACTAAAGTTAGTATTCTTTCATCCCAAGCAAAAATGTTAATGGTAGGTGATGAAGTTACAGCTAGGGTATTAGGAATAAATAAAAAAGGTAAAATTGAAGCAGAGATAAAATCAGTAGTTTCAAGAGCCCAAAAAAACATAACAGGTTATTATTATAAAATTTTTGATGGGCACTTTCTCAAGCCAATAAATAAGAATATAACTAGTGATATAGTCTTATTACCTCCTAGACAAAAGATTGATCAGGATTCACTAATAGAAGCTGAAATAATAGTTCAACCAAGTATTAATAGTGTTGCAGTTGCTAAGTTCAAGCAAGAAGTTGAAGCGATATCTCCAGTTAAACAAGCTATGATGCTAGCTACTAAAAAGTTTGATTTAATAGAGCAATGGAGTAAAAAAACTCTTGAATACTTAGATACTCTTTCAGATGATATAATAACTAAAGAAAGAGTAGATCTGCGAAAGCTTAATTTTGTTACTATTGATGGCGAAGATGCAAAAGATTTTGATGATGCCGTGTTTGCTAGTAGAACTAAAGCTGAGGGTTGGAAATTATATGTTGCAATAGCAGATGTTTCAAGTTATGTTCAGAAAGATTCTGCTTTAGATTTAGATGCTAAACGCCGTTCAACCTCGGTTTATTTCCCTGGATATGTAATACCTATGCTTCCAGAAAAATTATCAAATGGTTTATGCTCTTTACAGCCAAATGTTGATAGGTATTCTTTAGTTTGTGAGATGAATATAAGTAGCACTGGTAAGTTAACTAGGTATAAGTTTTATTCAGCTGTTATAAATTCTAAAGCACGTTTAACTTATACTGAAGTAGCAAAACTATTAGATAAGAAACAAAACTCTATAGTAGAAAATACTCCAGAGTTAGTGCCTGATATATTTGTTTTATATGATTTGTATAAAGTCTTGCATACAGCCAGAGATCAAAGAGGAGCGATAGATTTTGATACTATAGAGACACAAATAATCCTTGATAAGCATAACCATATACAATCAATAATACCAAGGCAACGCAATGATGCGCATAGACTAATAGAAGAGTGCATGTTAGTAGCAAACGTTGCAGCAGCTAAGTTTGTAATAAAGCATAAAAAAACTTCTCCGTTTAGAGTACATAGCGAGCCTAAAGAGGATAAGATGGATGCTTTAAAAAAACATTTATCTCGTCATGGTATCCATCTATCTTATGGTAAAGATGGTAAAGTAACACCAAAAGCCTTAGCACAAATGCTAGAAAGTATTAAAAGTCGTCCTGATTATGAAGATATTCAAATGATGACTTTGCGTAGCATGAATCAAGCTGTTTATAGTATTGATAATGTTGGGCATTTTGGTCTTGCTTATGATGAGTATACTCATTTTACTTCACCTATTCGTAGATACCCTGATTTAGTAGTTCATAGAATTATTAAATCTATTATCAATGAATATAATCATGGTGGTTGTGACTATAAGTCTAGTGAGTTAGCTAATATTTGCGACAACGCATCTTTTCAAGAAAGAAATGCAGATGGAGCCTCTAAACAAGTAGAAGATTGGTTGAAGTGTTACTTTATGCAAGATTATATAGGGCATGTTTTAGAGGCAAAAATCACACATATCAATGGTCTAGGACTGTTTGTTGAGCTTAAAGATATGTTCATAGAAGGCTTGGTTCATGTTTCAACTATTCCTGGTGATTATTATATTTTTGATGAAACTAAAGACATTTTGATTGGTAGAAGAAACCACAAAGTTTTTAAGATAGGTCAAAAAATAACCATAAGAGTAATAAGGGCAGATTTAGAAAGTGTCCATATAGATTTTGAATTATATTCTCCAGAGCAATCAGCAAAAGATTTTGACAGCTCTAAAAAATATAGCACTAAGAAGAAAGTTAAAAAGAGAAAGCCAAAGCGTGATAAAAGAAAAAATAAAACTAAACAATCTTAATGACCAACAAATTCGTTAAGTTTTTGGTTGTTTGAACCCCCATACGATTCTTAATTTTTTCAGTATAGTTAAGATAATGTAAGTTATGTCAATCTGCCAAAACTTAAGGTTATTTCTAACTGAATAAGCAAATTTATGATGATTGTTATGCCAACCCTCTCCAAAAGTGAGAATTGCAATAAACCAGTTATTTCTACTATTATCTGTTGTTAGATGATCTTTGGACCCAAAGATATGGCAAATTGAATTTACACTGAAAGTTGTGTGATATAGTAAAACAGTGCTTAATATCCCCCCAAAAAAGACAAAGTTTAGACCAGAAGTTCCTAGATTTGGGTATTTATAAGCTACAAAACTACCAATAACAAATAGCCCAACAAGATATAAAAAAAATGATAAATGAGAAAATTTATCCAACCAAACTAGTTCCGGATATTTAAACCAGTCTTTTGTGTATTTTAACTCTACAGAATTGTTATTAGGGTTAAAAATCCAGCTTATATGCGACTGAAAAAAACCATTTTCAGGTGAATGAAGATCAGTAGTTTTATCAGAGTGAATATGATGGTATCTATGGTGCCCAGACCACCATAGCGGCCCTTTTTGAGAAGCCCATGTTCCCACTAGGGCTAATATAAATTGAAAAACCCTCGATGTTTGGAAAGATCTATGTGCAAAATAACGGTGGTACCCAGCCGTTAAAGCAAAAGTTCTCATGCTAAACGTAATAGTAAATACTAACAAAGCTGTTAAGTTAAAGTTTACAAAAAATACACCTAAACAGCTAAGATGTAATCCAGCAAAAGCTATTTTAGTAATATTGTTTGACTTACTTTTCATATTTTGCTCCACGAATTTAAATTAATTTTTTAGCTATTTTGAAATACAACCTATATGGGAATTTTGCGATAAATTTTAAGATTAAGGTGAATTTTTTAGTAAAATGAATTTCAAAATTATTCGATAATAACCCTTTGAGAATTTCTTTGGCAGCTTTTTCTGGGGTTAACAAAGCGGGCATTTTAAAATTATTTTTGTCTGTTAGTTTTGTTTTTACAAAACTTGGATTTATAAGTCTAATGTCTAAATCTTGATTTTCAGCTTTTAAACTTTCAACTAGATTGATAACACCCGCTTTAGTAGCAGCATAGGGCTGAGATTTTGGCAACCCTATATAACCAGCTACACTAGCAGTTATTGCTAATTGGCAGTGTGGGTTTTTCTTTATATATGGCAAAATAAATCTTATAAGATAAAAAACAGCAGTTAAATTGGTTTGTATAGTTTTATCAAGATTAGATAACGATATATCAGTTATTAGAGAAGGTTCGTAAAAAGCTGGTAAATATATTATAAAGTCAGGTTTGTATTGTATAGCTTTGGCTGCTTGTTTCTCAAATTCTGAGTAGTCAGTAATATTAAAAGCTAATGATATAGATTCATTTTTTAGATTCATACCAATGGTTTCTAATTTTTTTTGTGAGCGTGAAGATATTATAAAGTTTGCGTTTACTGAGCTATCTAATCTCTCTAAAATAGCTTTACCGATGCCGTCAGTAGCACCAATTATCCATATGGTTTTATTTTCAAATTTTTGCATCCTTTATTTTCCAGTTTCTTGTTTATGCATAAACAAAGTTAGCGAGCCAACATTTAAGCCAAATTTTTTAAATGAATTTTTATTTATTAGGACGTCATCATTCATTAAATACATCCAATCATCAAAATTTATCGTATATTTTTTATCTCCAACAGGGATGCGCATCTGGTATTGCCAATTCATAGCATTACCTTCTACATAAATCTTTGCTATGCCAATTACATCATCAGTTGTACCTTCGTAATAGTTGTCTGATATTTTTTTGATTCTCCATATACGGTGGTCTTTTTGTCCATCGTAATATGTCATATGCTCATCAAATGTACCAGTATCATTATCCCAACTAGCATCACCGGAAAAGTCAAATTTTTTAATAACTTTGCCTTTATAATCTTGAATAATTCCATTACCGACTATTTTACCTTGTAGGTACTTTTTTAAATCTAACTTAGGAGTTTCTTCCTTATAATCAGAAATATTTATAGAACATCCAAATAATCCAAAAACCATAATAATCGCTCCTATTTTAAGTATTAGTCCTTTCATATGCCTCTCAGTTGTTTTGATAATTTGATATTAGAGGATTTATCACTTAACCATATTTCGAAGAAATATTTTGATAAACCTTTATTTTGTATAGTTCCTAGTAATCTTGTATCAGAATAAATGTTTGCATAACCATCTTTATCCATATACCCGTAGAGGTTTGTATTTTTAGCTACGTTTGGTATTATCATTTTAAAAGTATCCAGATAGTTTTGGTAGTTATCTTTGACTTCATTTGGGTGTTGTTTTGATATTTCTTTTAATGTTTGCGTGACTATGCTTTTACTTTGGAGATCTATTAAATAATGTATTTTTAGTAAGAAAGGTAGATCCCAATTAAATTTACCGGTATTTGTAAAAAGTTCAGCATCATAAATATCAAAAAACCATTTTTTAAAATGAACCTTGCCAACCAGGTTAGAATTTTGAGCTTTTATAGTTGATAACTCAAGTTCTTGAGCGCTTATGAGTATAGGTAAACAAATAAAGAATATCCCGAATAGTCTTTTAAGCATGTACTATTTCCAGCTGAGCAACATTTATACGACCATGAGTAAAAGCAGCGCTACAAGAATTTAGATAAAAACGCCACATCCTTTGAAATCGTTTATCAAAACCAAGTTCTAAAAGCTCTTGCCCAGTATTTGCAAAATTATTATCCCAAATATCTAAAGTTTTAGCGTAATCTTTACCGAAAAACTCTTTATTAACACATTTCAACCCAACTTTTTTAAGTTCAATTTCTATTTGTTGTATTGAGGGTAGAAAACCACCTGGAAATATAAAAGTTCTAATCATATCAGTACCTTTAGCGTAGCTGTTAAAAAGCTTGTCATCAATAACTATGCTTTGAATAATGATTTTACCATTTCGTTTGACTAAGGATTTAAGTTTTGAAAAATAAGTATTCCAATACTTCTTACCAACAGCCTCTATCATCTCTATAGAAACAACATAGTCATATTGCCCTTCTTGTATTCGATAATCTTCTATAGTTATATCAACGTTTTTCCCTACTAAACGCTGTTTGGCAAATTCGTACTGCTCAGTTGAAAGGGTAATACCCTTAAGATAGTAATTACCGTGGTTAATTACGGTTTCTGCAAAACCACCCCAGCCACAACCAATCTCAATAATAGAACCTTGAGGCTTGTTAAATTTACTAATGATATTAGAGTATTTATTGATCTGAGCTTGCTCAAGGGTTTCATTCTGGTTTTTAAACATAGCTGATGAGTAAGTCATAGTTTTATCTAGCCAGAGGTTATAAAATTGGTTTCCTAAATCATAATGCTTTTGGATGTTTTTTCTACTTTGCTTTAAAGTATTTCTTTTAGTCAGATAGCCTATTTTATGCAGAAACTTAAAGATGACGTTTGGCTTCATGTATTGACCAAAGGCTTGCTCATTTTCTAGACCAAAAAGTATTAAAGCTTTTAGGTTAGATGTTTCCCAATATCCATCTCGATAGTCTGCCGCAAATCCTATATCAGCTTTAAATTTGAGGTTAATGGCTGTACGCCAATCTTTTAATTTTAAGTCTGCTATTTGTCCATTTTTTTGGCCTTTTGTATATATTACTTCACCTTCTGGTGTAGTTAAGCAAATTTCACCAAATTCTATATTATCTAAGGCTTTTAGGATATTTTTCCTGATAGTCTTTTCAAACATTTGATCTGCCAAGTTAGTCTATGGTTAAGATAAATATTAGCAGATAAATGTTGAGGTAATATTGCCAAAAAATTAAATTTTGTTAATGTATTTTGCTTCCGTTATTTTATTATTGATTTGCACTGGTTTAGGAACATACTTGATTCGTTTTAAAAGGATTTTTAGAGCTTGATAGTGTATTAGAAAAATCACTTTAAATGTTAATAATGGAGATCTTAGAAACTCTTTAAATAGGTTGTTACTTGAAAAAGTTTTAGTAACCGCAGTTATCTGCGTACTAAGTTGAAGCTTATCATTATTATAGTAATTTATAGTAATTTGGTTTTTTGAATTGTTTTTTAAGTTAATAAAAAAGTTAAATCTATAGAAACCTTCTCTTTGATAAAAAGGTGAAACATGAAATTCTTTTTGGGCTTCAAACCAAGAATCTTTAGTTATTTGCACACCATTTTTATGACAAATATAGCTATGGGTTTGACCAAAAGTATTGTTAACTTCAGCTACTACGGCTATAAGCTTTTCATTGTTATAACAAAGCCAGAAACTGACTGGATTAAATAAATATCCAAGGACCCGAGGCATAGTTAATAATCTAGTATCATCATAATTAAGCTTATATTTTTGGAGTAGGTTGGCTATCCAATCTAAACTATCTTTCTTGTTCCTATAGCCGTGATCTTTGTCATAAAAACTATATAGATTGAACTTGTTGATGCTAAATATCTTTAACTTGTTTTTATCTATATCGAGCATATCTAACACTACATAGTAAGCATTGTAACAAAAAGAATTCTGTTTCGGGTGATGCCTTTTATGAAATATTTTAGAGCTTAAAACAAAATTTTTTACCATGGAGTTTTTACTCCTAATTTTTCTGCTACCTTTACAGCACTAAATATACCATCTTCATGAAAACCATATCTAAGATATGCGCCACAATAATAAGAGCTGTTTAAACCTTGAATAATATCGAAATTTTGTTGAGCCCTGATTGCTGCTTTATCAAATACAGGATGTTCAAAGATATGCTCGTTAATTATTTTAGATTCTTCTGGTTTTTCATCTGGATTAATAGTTACAAAGTAATTTTTAGTTGTTTTTAAAGGTTGTAAATTATTCATCCAGTAACTTAAGGATACAACTTTACGATTATCTTTAGTTTCTTTGTTTAGATAATTCCAGCTTGACCAAGCTTTAGATCTTTTGGGCATTAGCTTCTCATCTGTATGTAAGATAGCAGTGTTTGGCTGATACTTTATTGCTGTGAGTAGTTTTTTCTCATTTATACAAGGATCATCTAATATTTCAAGAATTTCATTGGGATGGCAAGCAAATATAACTTTATCGAATTCATTTATAATATTTCTTTCATCTGTAATAAATACTTTAGTTTTACGTAAAACTTTAATTGCACTGGGAGCAAACTTAACATTTGCATTTTCTAGTTTCTTGACAATTTTCTCTACATATACTTTACTACCACCTGGGACTGTATACCATTGGATAGGTTTGTTTGTAGTAAGTAGTCCATGATTATTAAAAAATCTAATAAAACTAAGAGCAGGAAACTTATACATTTGATTTATTGGAGTGCTCCAAATACAAGCTCCCATGGCTAATAAATAATAATCTTTGAAATATTTACTGACTTTTAGATTACTGAGGTATTCTTCTAAAGTTATGCTTTCATCAAGAGTATTATTTTTAAGATGCTTTCTTGATATTTTATTAAACTTTAAGATATCAAAAACCATTTTGTAAAAGTAAGGGTTTAAGATATTCGATATTTGACAAAATAAGCTTTTGGGGTTACTTGAACCATACTCAAATCGGCCTTCTTTTATAGATACTCCAAAAGACATATTACTCTTAGCTACAGGTACGTCTAGGTGAGTAAAAAGCCTGGTTAAGTGATAATATGTGTGGTAATTAAAAACTATAAATCCAGTATCTATGGAAATGCCTTTTTCGATATTAAGTGTACGAGCATGACCTCCAAAATAGTTGTTTTTCTCATAAATAGTTAAATCGTATTTATCTTTTAGAAGATAGCTAATTGCTAATCCTGATATGCCGCCGCCTATTATAGCTATTTTTTCCATAATTTATCAATATAGATCAATATATATACCTAAAATAATTCTTTTAGCATTAAAAGCCTAGTTAAAAAAAATTAATGTAAAGGGATAGTGATAGTAATTAGTAAACCAGTGGGCAAGTTGTTTTTTGCTGTGATATTGCCGTTATGTAGCTCTATAACTTTTTTTACTAAAGCTAACCCAAGTCCATTACCTTGCTGAGTCCGACTTTGTTCTTCACGAAAAAACCGTTCAAATATTTTTTCAAAGTTTTGATTAGCTACTCCTGCTCCAGTGTCACTGATAGTTAGTTTATAGTTTGTTTTTGTTATAGTCCCTAGAATGGTTACAGAAGTGTTTTTATCGGAATATTTGTAACAATTATCTAAGATATTTATAATACTTTGGAAAAATAAGTTTTTATCTAGATTAAGTGGTTTAGCTGTAATATCTGTTTTCACAGTAATATTTTTTTGCTCAAATATTGGCTCATATAATTCTATAGCATCTCTAATCAAATTTTTTATATTTAGGTAGTTTTTTATAATTTTTTCATGTCCATGCTCGAGTCTGTTTAAACGTAATAGGCTATTAAATACTTCTAAAAGCTTATCGCATTCTTCTAAAGCTTTTTCAGTATCTTGGTCAGGGTACTTTTCCTCTAAGATTTCTAGTTTATTTTTCAAACGAGTCAGAGGGGTTTTTAAATCATGAGCTATATTGTTAGACACATTTTTTATATCTGTAAGAAGGTTTTCAATATTTTCGAACAAGATATTTAAAATATTAGCTAAATTGCTTAAATCATCCCAGTTTGCTTTAGATTCTATTCTACAGCTAAAATCTTGTGTATTTATTATAGATGCAGCGGTTGTTGCTATATGATTTATTTTTCTTACAACAAATATGCTTACAAAGTAGCTAATAATGACAACGCTAGCTGCCGTACTAAGTCCGGTGACTAGAGGTATAACGTGCTGAGAGATTTTATCACCACTAATAGATGAAACTACTACATAAATCCAAGAAATAATACTTAAGCTCAGCAAAATAGTAAAAAGCATAGCCATTTTGAAGCTAGAGCTTATTATATATTTACGTTGAATAGTTTTATTAAGATTGTTCTTGGATGACATATCCAAATCCGCGCATGGTTTTTATGGGGTCAGGAAGGTTATTTTCAGTAAGCTTATTACGTAAACGTGAAATATGTACTTCAACTACATTAGTTTGGGGATCAAACTCATAATCCCAGACTTCTTTCAAAATCATGTTTTTACTAACTACTTCGTTTTTATGCTTTAAAAGTAAATGTAAAATCTTATATTCTCTTTGCTGAAGAGGTATAAGCACATTATTTCTTTTTACTTCATGAGCTAGCTCATCTAACACTATGTCACTACAAATTATTTTGTGAGTATTTATTTGAGCAATTAATTTAGTTCTTTTATAGAGTATGTTTACACGGATAATTAACTCTTCAATAGAGAAAGGTTTAGTTAGGTAATCATCACTACCAGATTTGAGCCCTTGTATTTTATTTTCAGTGCTATCTAAAGCACTTAAAATGATAATGGGGGTTACTAATTGTTGTTTGCGAAGAATTTTAAGTAATGATATCCCATCTAAATATGGCATCATCCAGTCGATAACAATAATATCATATTCATTAGTATTAATAAGAAACAAAGCTTCTTTACCATCGTAGGCTAGAGTCGTTTCAATATTATTTTCTTCAAATTTAGTTTTTATAAATTCGGCAATTTGTTTATCATCATCAGCAACTAAAACTTTGAGTTTTATAGTCATTTAAGGGCAGCCGTAAATTTGCTGATATAGTGTTTATATTATAGCAAAAATAATGGAGACTGTTGATTTAATTGCAAAAAGCAAATAAGTTCCAGCAAGCCAGCTTAAAGTTATCTTTCTTGACGGTGAGCCTAATTACTTTTTTGCCTGCTCTATTTAAAAATCCTTTTAACTTCTTAAAGCATAGACTAGAATTAAACTATATAAACTAAGGAGTAGGTTATGTTTGAAGAAGATTATTTATCAGAGAAATTGCAAAAATTTACACTAGTAGATTTGGTTTTAGTTAAAATAGTATATCTTTTAGTAGGGTTGCTTGTAGCAACTAACTATTTTGCACTTAGTGAAGTTAGCTGGGTTTTCTATTTAGTAATGTTTTTAATCGCGGCAATGCCGCTTATATTACACTTATTTTCATTTCAAGGTTCTTATTTAGAAAAAGCAAGACAATATCTAAAAACAAATAAGCCTGCTTATCAGGTATTGTTATTTTTTACCCAATTCTTTTTTGGGTGTATGCTAGTAACTTTAGTGCCAATCTTAAGTTTAGTGCCGTGGTATATTTATCTGCTATTAGTAATGGTATTTGCAATAAAGCCAATGCGTTCAAATATGTTTTGGTAATATTCGTTAGTTATCTATTATTTTCAATTATTATAAGTAACTAGCCCACTATCAGAAGCTTTAACAATGTGATATTACTTAGATGTTTTTAAATGCTAGATTTGAATTTATTTTTTGAGAAATATCATGTTAGTATCTACGCAAGGTGAGTCTAGCATTATTGCTAAATACAGGCTTGATATGGGTGTAAATAGGAGTGTGGTTTTTATCTGGAGGACTTAATGAAAAAAGTTGAAGCAGTAGGCGTTGCTATTGGTAACGCTGGTAGAAGGGTAGGTTGTGCTAAAGCGCCATATGTTTTTTTGAATGCTATAAGAGATAGAAAATTAGACTCTCAGATAATCAATTATATCGGCGGTCGTACAGAGATTAAAGCGATGGCAAAATATTTTACAAAGGCTGCTAAAGCAATATCACAAAAGCTTGATGAAGGTGTTTTCCCATTAGTGTTAGGTGGGGATCATTCTTGCGCGATAGCAACATGGAGCGGGGTATATGATCACCTTAAGAAGCATAGCAATGAGTTGGGCTTAATATGGATTGATGCTCATATGGACAGTCATAGGCCAGATACATCAGAAACTGGTAATATTCATGGTATGCCAGTTGCACATTTGCTAGGTTATGGTTACCAAGAATTTAAAAACATTTTGAATAAACAACCAAAGTTAAAACCAGAAAATATAGTTTTTTTTGGTATAAGGTCATATGAACCAGCAGAAGAGGAATTTTTAAACTCATTAGGTGTAAAAATTTATTATCAGAGAGATTTAAATAGCCAAAATTTTGAGCAGTTTTTTTTGAGGGAATTTGAGCGTTTAGCAAAAGTTACAAATGGAAATGTAGGAATTAGTTTTGACTTAGATGGATTAGATCCTTTAAAAATGGATGCTGTTGGCACTCCTGTGGAAAATGGTATACAGCCTGAAACATTTTATGAAACTCTTTCTAAAATAGATTATAGTCAATTAATCTGTTTTGAAGTGGCGGAATATAATCCTATGTTAGATAAAACAGGGCTTTCTCTAGAATACATGGAGAAGGTTTTAAGGCTTGTTGAGGGCAAGATCAAAAATCTAAAACTATAATAACTTTGTGTTCTATTTTTTATAACTATATAATTATCTAACCAACTCTTTATTAGCGTTTTACTTTAGATAATGGCTCATAATAATAATATCCTTTTAATGACGGATAGCTATAAGCATTCTCATCCTTTTCAATATCCAAAAGATACTAGATACTTACACTTTTATCTAGAAAGTAGAGGTACTAGTAATGCTGATTTAGGCAATCAAACAAAATTTTTTGGGTTGCAATATTATATTAAGAAATATTTGTCTCAACCAATCACTGAGGATATGCTTGATGAAGCAGAGAACATTTTGAAAGCTCATGGGTTACCATTTCATAGACAAGGATTTGAAAAAATAATCAAAAAATATAGAGGTTTTTTACCTGTACGTATTAGAGCTGTCAGAGAAGGAAGTGTTGTTCCAGTACATAATGTTTTGATGACTATAGAAAGTACGGATGAAGAATTATTTTGGTTACCTGGTTTTTTAGAAACTTTATTATTAAAAGTTTGGTATCCAACTACTGTTGCAACTATTAGCTTCAATATCAAAAAGCTTATAAAAAAATATTTGTCAGAAACAGCAGATAGTTTAGATAAGCTTGGTTTTATGCTACATGACTTTGGCTACAGGGGAGTTTCATCAGAAGAATCAGCTGGTATTGGGTCAGCAGCACATTTGATTAATTTTTTAGGTACAGATACCTTAGCAGCCTTACAGGTTTGTAAGCAGTACTATCATGAAGATATGGCAGGTTTTTCAATACCAGCAAGTGAGCACTCAACTATGACTAGCTGGGGTGAGGGTAGTCATTGTGAATATCATGCTTTTGAAAATATGATAGAGCAGTTCGGAGAGAGTAGTACACTATATGCCTGTGTTTCAGACAGTTGGGATTTTGAACAAGCAATAAAAAGTTGGGTAGCTTTAAAAGATAAAGTAAAAGTTAAAAAAGCAAGTCTTGTAATACGTCCTGATTCTGGAGATGCAGTTAAAAATATTATTTATGCTTTAGAAGAGTTAGAAAAAGGTTATGATAGCACTGTTAACTCAAAAGGTTATAAAGTAATAAATAAGGTAAGCCTAATACAAGGAGATGGAGTTAATATTCAATTGATAGATAGAGTATTAAGTCTAATGAAACAAAAAGGGTATTCTGCTGAAAATATTGCTTTTGGTATGGGGGGAGCTTTATTACAGGGTAATTTTGAGTCATCTGTAAATCGTGACAGTTTTAAATTTGCAATAAAATGTTCAGCTATAAAGCGAGAAAATAATGTTATTGGTGTACTAAAAAACCCTAGTACAGATCCTGCTAAAAAATCAAAAAAAGGTAGGTTAGACCTTATTAAAAATACTGATGGAAAGTATGAGACTATACACCTTGATGAAAATTATCAACTTGGGCAGTACCATCCTGATAGTCAGCTACTAACTTATTATGAAAATGGTCGTATTATTCTTGAACAAACCTTAGCTGAAATACGTGCACAAGATAAATTTTAAACATTTGTTAGTATTTTGGTAATTATAAACCTAAAAAAAATGTAAATTACTTAAACGCTTATAATAAATTAATTATATTTATAAACAAATATATAAGCTAATAGTCATAACATTTGAAGCTTCACAGGCACAAAATATCTCTAAATTTACATTAAAAATAATTTTAACTATTGTATTTTTATTTAATTTTATGTATAAATAATTTAAAACTAAAAAAATGTGTTGGCGGTGTTTAATGCGTTTTCACTCATATGAGAATAATAATGATATAACTATAGAGCATTATAAAAATAAAATATTAACAAATTTACCAGATAAAGATGCTAGCGTGCTTTGTGAGTTGGTTTATGAGAGCTCCATGTTAGAAATTATAGCTGGTTCGGGTGATACTTCTTTAGCTGATTCAATTTATCAGATACCAACAAAATTAATTCCAAAGATTGAAACTTATTTATCTTCAGATATAAAAGATGCCTTAGAACAATACCCTCATCATTACTATCCGGTATTAGCAAAATATAAGTTAGTAGCTACAAGTAGCCAATTAGGTAACGATGTTGGTTACTATGGTATTGCAGTAGCAGCTGCTGGAGATAAACAAAATAAAGGTATATATGTAATAAACAGAGGTACAAGATTAAATAGTTTGGGCGGTATCTATAATGATTTAATCAAAACAGATTTGTTAAATATGACAATTTTAGGTAAAGGCACACCAATTACAATGGTATCAAATCATACAAAATCAGCTATAGAATTTGTTAATTCCCTTCTTAAAAATTATAATCTTAAACATATAGGCTTTGCAGGACATAGCTTGGGTGGCTCAATAGCACAAATGCAAGCAGTATACTTTGTAGATAAAAGATTTAGAGGAATTAGACTATCACCATCAAAAGGATTTGAACCTTTTGGTATTAAGAATGAAGCAGACCCATTTATGAAATATAATAATGAGGACGGAGCACTTTACTATTTGACTTTAAATCCAATTAAAGCTTTTAAGTCATGGCAGTGTAAGCTAGCAGCTAAAAATTGTAATAGTTGGCAGGGTATAGCAGATAAATTAATAATTAATTATACAAGCTTTAAGTCAGATATTGATTTTACATCTTTTAGTAGGAAAGGTGATATTATAGCTAACATAGCTGTAAGCGTAGGTAAAAAAGTGTTGATAGATAGTGCTGGTAGTTATAAGGACTTTAAAACTCTTCATGAGATAGCTAACTATCGTTATCAAGAATATCGACCAGATGGTAGTTTAATAGAAACACAAGTAAATAAACTTAATTCAGATATTTTAAAATTAAGCGGTAATTTAGAGCAAAAGACTAAGTATAGATTATGTTTTAATACCGATACTTTTAGTAACCGAGTAGAGGTTTAGCTGTAATGAGACAAATTCAAATAATAACACTATTTTTTTTATGTTGCTTTTTAACTAGTTGCATGACAGCTGCTGCAACATATGGATATTTAGAAAGAAGCATAAGTCCAAAAGCAACTAAAGAACAACAGCAGAAAGTTAAACAACAAGTTATGCAACTTCTTGAGAAAGAATATAAGCAACCACTTAAATTAGAAAGTTTTGAATATAAATACCAAACTCATAACCGCCCTGGGTCTTTTGATTTTTCCCAATATGGTTCATACTACTTCAAAGTACAAGCCCCAGATAATCTAATTATAGTTATGGATTTTAGAATCGATGATATTAATAAATCATCAACCAATGAATTGTTAGAGGATTTTAAAAAGAATCTGTTAGTTAATCTGTATTGTGGAATAGGTGTAGCTGATTATTATATTAAAGCTAGAAAAGAAAAAATTGTAGTAGACCATAAAAACTTAGAAAAAGCAGAAAAGTATTGCCAATCTAGAAATCAACAGGAGCAATATACTTTTTTCAAAAAAACATATGAAAAAGCAAAATGATATGCTTTAGTGATATTAGTTTATGAGCCCCCAATAGTGTGAATTCAAATGGTAAAATTTTTGAGTAAAAACAACTTAAACTTAGCGCCTAATGAGCTTAATGAATTGCTTTTAGAATCAACCTAAACGTTGAGAGGTACAATTTAGCAAACATTAAAATTAAATAGTCCCTCTCTTCATAGTCTCAAAGAACTCTTCATTTGTTAATGTGCCTTTCATTTTTTCAGTCAAAAATTCCATAGCTTGAACATCTTCCATACCACCAAGAATCTTACGTAAAATCCAAAGCTTCTGCAATTCTTCTGGAGTAGTAAGTAGCTCTTCTCTACGCGTACCAGACCTATCAAAGCTAATCGCAGGATACACGCGACGCTCAGCAATCTTACGATCAAGGTGTAGCTCCATGTTACCAGTACCTTTGAACTCCTCGAAAATAACCTCGTCCATCTTAGAACCTGTTTCTACAAGGGCTGTAGCAATGATTGTTAGGCTACCACCTTCAGCAGTGTTACGAGCAGCACCAAAGAATCTTTTTGGCTTTTGTAAAGCGTTTGCTTCAACACCACCAGATAGCACACGACCAGATGCTGGTGATACAGTGTTATAAGCACGTGCAAGCCTTGTGATAGAGTCTAGTAGGATTACAACATCTTGTTTATGCTCGACTAGTCTTTTAGCTTTTTCTATCACAATTTCAGCTAATTGAACGTGGCGTGCAGCAGGCTCATCGAAAGTACTAGCTACAACTTCACCACGTACTGAACGTTGCATTTCAGTTACTTCTTCAGGGCGTTCATCAATTAAAAGCATAATTAAGTTACATTCAGGATGGTTTTTAGCAATTGAGGTTGCGATATTTTGCATCATAATTGTTTTACCAGTTTTAGGTGGTGCCACAATCAAACCACGTTGACCTTTACCGAATGGGGCTGCTAAATCTATAACCCTGGCTGTGAGATCTTCACTAGAACCGTTGCCGATCTCCATGGTTAGCCTTTCTTTAGCATACTCTGGCGTTAAGTTTTCAAAAAGAATCTTTTTTCTAGCAAGTTCAGGAGAATCAAAATTAACACTATCGATGTGTTTAACAGCAAAGTATTTTTCGCTATCACGAGGAGGTCGAATTTTACCAACAATACTATCACCAGTGCGTAGGTTTAGTTTTCTAATAAAAGCAGGTGATACATAAATATCATCTGGACTGGCAAAGTATGAGCTATCAGAAGATCTTAAAAAACCATAACCGTCTTGTAAAACTTCAAGAATACCTTCACCATAAATGTCCTCGCCATTATCAGCATGGTATTTTAAGATAGAGAAAATAAGTTCTTGTTTTCTTGCACGTAGTGACTCAAGATCTAAGCTTTGAGCTATATCCATTAGCTCGTTTACAGATTTATACTTTAATTCATTTAAATTCATTCGTGATTCTCTGTTTGTATATATTGTAAATAATAATAGGTTGAACGAAGCTATGACTTATAGATACTTATCTAAGATTGATACAAGTTGACTTTTTTGTACTACACCAACTTTAGTTTCTTTATGTCCACCATCTTTAAAAACCATAAGAGTAGGAACACCACGAACGGCAAATTTTGTTGCAGTTTCTTCATTATCATCAATATTTATCTTACAAACTTTGATTTTATCACCATAGTGTTCAACTACTTGATCAAGTATAGGAGACAGCATTTTGCATGGCCCACACCAAGGAGCCCAAAAATCTAACAAAACTGGGATATTGCTGTTTAACACTTCATCTTGAAATTGGCTGTCTGTTATATTGATGCATTTTGACATAATTTTGTTTTTCCTTTATTTTAATACATTGATTTTATAAAAAGCTGATTTTTGTAGGATTACTTTAAACTAGTTATGGATTTGTTTTTTATATAAAGACTAGTTTAGTTGTTAAATTTATAATGTTCATTATAAACAAAAAAACTCTTCAAACAAATTTTTTTAGCTATTTTGCTGATATTTTTTTATAATGAGTAGTAGTAACAAAAGTAGGTTTTAAAAATGTCTAAGATAGTAGCTACCATAGATTTAGGTTCAAATAGTTTTCACATGCTTATAAGTGAGATCAAAACTAGTGGTGAGGTAGTTACACTCTCTAAACAAAAACAAAAAGTACAACTAAGAGCAGGGTTAAATAACAATCTTACAATAAGTAAAGAAGCGCAAGACCGTGCTATTGAATGTCTAGAGTTTTTCGCAAAGGAAATAAAAGCTTATAATGTAGAGTATATTAGGGCTGTAGGAACTTATACTCTAAGAAAAGCCAAGAATAACATTAAAGGGTTTAAAAAAAGGCTTGATAAGGCATTAGGCACAAAAATAAAAATTATTTCAGGTGCAGAAGAGGCAAGATTAGTTTATGTTGGTGCTAGAGATAACCAAGATATTCATCAGAAGACTTTAGTTATAGACATCGGAGGTGGCTCAACTGAGCTTGTAATTGGTAGAGGTAATAAAATACTGATAGCGCGTAGCTTGGATATGGGTTGTGTGGGGATGCAGAAAGATTTTTTTGGCAATGATAAGTTGGATTTTAGTAATTTTTACACAACAGTTGCTAGAGCTAAAAAGATATTAGGACCGATTATTCTTAAATATAAAAAAGTTGGTTGGGATGTGGTATTAGGATCTTCGGGAACAATTATATCAGTAACGAATATTTGTCAGCAAATGACAGGGTCATCAGCTATTACTAAAGAATTTCTGAACAATTTGATCACCATGATGATGGATAAGAGGCAAGTTGAAAATATCAGCTTTGAAGGTTTGCGTGAAGACAGAGAAAGTGTATTAGCTGGTGGTGTGGCTATCCTATATGCGATATTTGACTGTTTGGGAGTTTCTCAAATGAATTTATCAAATGGTGCGGTACGAGAAGGTATGCTTTATGAGTTGGTTAAGAGTAAGTATAAGATTGTTATAAACTAAATTGAAAATAGTAAGTAAATTATAATAAAAAATTGTCATTTCCACGAAAGAGGGAATCTTTTAAATCATAGCCAATAGTAAAGAGGTTCCGGATCAAGCCAGAAATGACACAACATTTTAGAATTCATTACATGTTTTTATAAGGCTTAAAATATGAAACACATTCCACTAGCTGCTAGATTGCGACCACAAAATATTGAGGAAGTAGCTGGGCAAGAGCATCTACTTACTGAAAATGGCGTTTTAACCAAGATATTTAGTAAAGCTGATAGTGTTTGTTCTCTAATCTTATGCGGCAAAACAGGTGTTGGTAAAACTACTGTTGCAAGGATTATAGCTAAATCAAAAGACTTGGAATTTTTTGAATTATCAGCTGTAGACTCAGGAGTGAAAGAGGTTAAAAAAATAATAGCTGATAACGAGCATTTAGATAGTTTTGTTTTATTCTTAGATGAAATTCATCGCTTTAATAAATCTCAACAAGATTTGCTTTTGCCGTATGTGGAGTCAGGAAGAATAATTTTAATAGGGGCTACTACCGAGAATCCAACTTATTACTTAAATGATGCTTTAATCTCTCGAGTGTTTATACTACGATTAAAAAGACTAGATCAATTAGGTACGCAAAACTTAATTCAAAGGGCACTAAAACAAGATGCTATACTTTCAAAATATAATATTTCTTTAGAAAACGATCTTACTAGCGCGATATATAATTATAGTGAAGGCGATTGTCGTAAGATTTTAAACTTAGTAGAAAGAATGTTTTTGATTAGTGACCAGTCAGATACTATTGTTTTCAACAAAGAGTTGTTTGATAAGGCTGTTGGTGAAACAACTAGAAATTTTCACCGTGATGGTAAAGAATTTTATGAGCAATTATCAGCTTTTCATAAATCTATAAGAGGGACTGATTCTGACGCGGCTATATTTTGGTTAGGGTTGATGTTAGAAAATGGAGTAGATCCTTTAGTTATAGCTAGAAGAATGCTTTGTATAGCTTCTGAAGATATTGGTAATGCTGATCCACAAGCTTTAAGAGTCGCGTTAGATGCTTGGAATGCTTATGAGAAACTAGGTATGCCTGAAGGTAGGTTAGCTTTATCTCAAGCAGCTATATACCTAGCAGTAGCACCTAAAAGTAATGCTTGCTATAAGGCATATAAGAAAGCTTTAGAGGTAATTAAGAGTAAAGGAAATATAGATGTACCTCAACATCTTAAAAATTATAAAGACAGCAAATACTTATACCCTCATGATTACCCAAACTCGTATGTGAAGCAACAATATTTACCTGTAGATATAGATCAGCATTTTTATACACCCACAGCAAATGGTTTTGAAAGTAAGATTAAAACAAAGCTTGATAGTATAAATAAAATAAGGCTCAATTAATCTATTAAAAAATTGAATTTATATGTTATAATCTTTGGAATTGAAAATATCTCTACATAAATATACTTGGTTTCTCAACAACTATGGCTATAGAAAATTTACTACACCCTACTAATATTAAGATAAATGACTACGGTAAAAATGCAACTAAATTCTCTTTTGAAGCGTTAGATAGAGGTGCTGGTTATACTCTCGGTTTTGCCTTAAAGCAGACTATGCTTTACTCTATTGGCGGGGCGTGTATTACTAGTATCAAAATTAACGATGGTAAGGTTACTTCTTTGGAAGATATAATTCCATGTGAAGAAACTGTTGCTGATATTATCCTAAATGTTAAAGCTCTTGCTGTAACGTTAGCTGATAATGTAGACACTGGAACTATTGTTTTTGATTTATCAGGTTCTGCTGAAGAGATTTTTTCTCAAGAAGCTAAGTTATCTGCAGGTTTGGCTATAAATGAAGATGTGTTTATTTGTAGCTACATAGGTGGCAAAAAACTTAAAATAGAAGCTAAAGTTGAAAAGGGTGTTGGCTATAGACCAGCATTAGAAAGTTTCAAAGATGGCGAATTCTTGCTAGATGCTACTTTTTCGCCAGTCACTTTTTGTGAGTTTGAAGTTAAAAATGCCCGTGTTGGTAGACGTACAGATCTTGATAGTTTAGGTTTTGATATTAAAACTAATGGTAATATAACTTCTCAAGATGCTTTAAGACTAGCAGCTGCTAAGATTCAAAGCCAATTAGTTAATGTGGTTAATGTTGATGAAATAAACCAAGGTGTTTTTGTAGAAGACCCTACTAAAAATATTGATCCTTTATTGTTAAAGCACGTTGAAGAGTTGAATCTAACAGCAAGATCCTCAAACTGTTTAAAAGCAGTAAATATTAGATATATAGGTGAACTTGTACAAAAAACAGAAACAGAGTTACTAAAAGCACCAAATTTTGGTAAAAAATCTTTAAATGAAATCAAAGATAAATTGGTAGAATTGGATTTATCTTTAGGTACTATCATAAATAATTGGCCAGAAGGCTTATAATAGTTTATAATAAAACAACCATTCATTGCCGGAGTGGTGAAATTGGTAGACGCGCCGGATTCAAAATCCGGTTCTGGCAACAGAGTGCCGGTTCGAGTCCGGCCTCCGGCACCATCTTATATTCCTAACATTTCTCGACACTAATTGAGCTACGTCAAAAATTTATATTTAAAGTAGGATACCTAAAACATTATTAAAATTAAAAAATAACTAGTTGTATAAGCTTCATAACACCAGTTATAAATGGATCCATAATATAAAATAAAAGATTTGAGCCAGCAAAAGGGATGATAATTAGTACCAATAGAATAATAAACCCATAGTGTTGGTAACTATTATATTTATAGGCTGCGTTAGGTGATAAAAATGCTGAAATAACTTTACTACCATCTAATGGTGGAATTGGTAGCAAATTTAACACCATTAAAACTACATTTATCATCACACCATATAAAGCCATGCTCTGAAAATAAGGATGTAAAGTTACGTATTTGGCAACTAAAGCCCAAAGTAAAGCCATTAGAAAATTTGTCATAGGACCAGCTAGAGCAACTAAAGCCATATCTGAACGAGGATTTTTAAGCTTACTGTAATCAACAGGTACAGGTTTTGCCCAACCAAAGATAAAAGGAAAGCCAGCAGTAAGTGATGATAATAACATAAGCCCAGGAACTAGAATTGTGCCTATTGGATCTATATGAGGTACAGGATTAAGCGTTACACGACCAAGCATATAAGCTGTATTATCTCCACGTAATTTTGCTACAAGCCCATGAGCAGCTTCATGCATAGTTATAGCAAATATTAGAGGAATACCAGCCATTAAGATAGTTAAAAGTAGTTGATTTATATCCATGATTAATAATTATTTTTTAAATGTTAAAAGAATTATAGTACTTGTTAGGGTAAATATGAAGCTGTAAGATATTTAAAGAAATATAAGTAGGGACAATCTTATTGATGCAACCATTAGATATAAAGGAAATGCCTTTAACCGGTCGCCATATTATAGAAGCTAGTGCCGGTACTGGTAAAACTTATAATATTACAGAACTATACGTTCGCTTATTATTGAAGAAAAACCTTTTACCTAAAAATATCCTTGTGATGACATTTACGAAAGATGCTACTCAAGAAATTATTGGTAGAGTAGAAAGTAAAATTAGAGAAAAGTTAACAACTTATGATAATAACTCTTCAGAGCGTAAGCACCTAAAAAAAGCACTTTTAGAAATAGATGAGGCTGCTATTTTTACCATACATGGATTTTGTAAAAAAGTTCTAAGTGAGCAAGCTTTTGCAAGTGGTATAGATATGGATGTATCTATGGAAGTTGATACATCCGAGCTATTATTAGAAGCCACACGGGAATATTTTCGTAAATACATTAACTCTAACGAAGCAAAGTTTAATCTGCTTAGGTCTGCAAATTGGCACACTCCTGAAAATTTTATAAATGGATCTGGTCAAAGCTCTAAAGGTTTCAGGGAGGTTATACTTTCTAATAATGAAATTGAAGCTTTATCTTTTGAGGTTGTTGAAAAACAATTATATGAAGAGAAGCTAAAAGCTTTTGAAGAGGTCTCTATTCATTGCGATTTTATATTTGAGAAATTAGTAAATAATCATAGTAAGAAGAGTGAAAGAGAACAAGAATGGAACATTATAAAAGAATGGTGTTTAGATTATAAGTTAACTAGTATTCCTAAAGAGCTTTTAAATTTTGTAAATGGTAATCGTTATAGAAACTTAAAAGAAGAGTTTGAGCCGATTTTTTGTAATTTAAAAGCACTTAAAGATAAATACATTAAAGAAATTAAAGATATTGATACTTACAAGCAGGTTTTCAAAGCATATGTTTTAGCAAAACAAATTTGTTTGGATATTAGAGAAGAGTTCAAAAACCTTAAAGCCAAAAACGCTGTTTTAGATTTTGACGATTTGATTATAAAGTTACGAGACGCTCTAAAAACTTCGCAAGAGTTAGCATTATTTTTACAAAAAGAGTATTCTGTAGCACTAATTGATGAATTTCAAGATACTGATAATGAGCAATATGAAATATTAGATACTATTTATCCCCTTAAAAAAGAAGAGCTATTTTTAGTGATGATAGGTGACCCTAAACAGGCTATTTATAGATTTAGGGGTGGAGATATCTATACTTATCTAAGAGCTAAGCAAAGTGCAAAATATATTTGGACAATGGATACAAATTGGCGCTCTACTAATCAGATGATAGCAGCTTATAATAGATTATTTTATAAGAGTGATATTTTATCAGCATCTAAAGATTATAAAGAAGACGTTTTTAGTCAAGGTATTGGTTATCAAGTAATCAAAGCTGCTAAAACTTCAAGTGATAGATGCTTTGATGATAACTTAGTAGCAATTAACTATTTTCTTTATGATCCAAAGCTTGAGGATGCTGAAAAAAACCTAACAACAGATGATTTAAGACTACAACTTGCTAAGTGGACAGCAAGTGAGATAGTTAAATTATTAAAAACTCAAAAAGTCCAAGAAGAAGATATAGCTATATTAGTACAAAATTCAAACCAAGCTAAACTTATTACAGAAAACTTAAAGGAAGTTGGTCTTAGTTCAGTATATTTAAGTGAAAGAAGTAATATTTATGCTACAGATGAGGCTTGTCAGTTATATACTTTATTAAATGGTCTTAACAATTATCAAGACCAAAAACTCCTAAGGCAAGCTTTAGCTACAGCATTTTTTGGTAAAACGGCAGATGATTTTTTAGATTATAGAAGCTTTGATACAAGCTTGAAATGGCAACAAATAGTCGAAAGAATCAAGCAATTAAGGAAAATATGGTTTACTCAAGGTGTTATGGCTTTAATTATGGAGCTTTTGCATAATAATTTTGCTATCCGTGAATCTAACAAAGAGAGAATATTTACAAATATTTTACATTTAGCAGAATTAATAAAAATAGCTGAAAATAAGTATAAATCCAAAGTTCAACTTATTGGATGGTTAGAAAAACAGATACATAATCAAAGTTCATCAGGTCAAACTGAACTTAGGCTAGAAAGTGATGAAAGGCTAATAAAAATAGTTACTATTCATGGCTCTAAAGGCCTTGAATATCCTGTGGTTTTTGTGCCATTTGCTAGTGATGCTAAACTAGAAAAAAACTCTCCTATAAATAAAATTAGTATGCTTGAGAAAACTTACTATCAGATTGGTGAAGCCCAGTTAGTTATAGAAAATATTCGATTACAAGTCTTAGAAGAGGCTATGAGGCTTTTATATGTAGCAGTTACTAGAGCAGTTGATAGATGCTATATTGGTGTTGCTAATTTTAATAAGTCACAATATAGTCCATTAGCATTATTTTTGGAGTATACAGAGACTGCTAGCTGGAAAGATAAGATTCAAAAAGTGACGAATAATCCAAATAATTATAGTGAGTTAATAATTTTTGATGAGATCGATTTTATTGGATATAAATCTAGAAATAGCTCTATAGATTTAGATAAGCTTGTAGCAAAAAGATTTACAAAAAAGGTTGAAAAAGATTGGCAGCTGATGTCATTTTCAAGTATTACTAGATCAATTCATACCCAATATGAACAGCCCTTAGATTTTAAAATTGATGAATTAAAGGAAGATGATAAAGGTACCAACACTAGTTCAGAACTAAAATTTAGAGCAGCCAAAGGAGCTGATACAGGTAATTTACTACATAATATACTTGAGTTAAGTGACTTTAGTAAGCCTTTAGATGATCAGATAATAAAAGAACAAATGATGATTTATAAGGTTATAGAGGAAGCTGATTTTGTTCATTTAAAGGCTTGGATAGAAGAGATTGTACGAGCTGATATTCCAAACTTATATAAAAGAGATAATTATTTCAAGTTGCAAAATTTAACTATGGAAAGAACCTTAAGAGAGGCTGAGTTTTATTTGCCTGTAACGAATGTATCATTATTTAAAAAAGATATTTACCAAATTTTAGCTAAGTATAGAAATTCAAATAGTTTAGAGTGTGATTATCAAAGATTATTTGGGATGTTACATGGCTTTATAGATCTTATATTTGAGTATGAAGGTCGTTTCTATGTGGCTGATTATAAAACTAATTACCTGGGTGATAAAATAAGTGACTATAATCAAGAAGCTATGGAAATAAAAAATCAGCAAAGCATGTATGATTTACAATATTTAATATATGGTGTAGCATTACACCGCTTTTTACGACAAAATCTAGAAAATTATGAATTTGATAAAAACTTTGGTGGAGTGTATTATTTTTATTTAAGAGGTTTCAAGGATGGATACGGTGTTTATAGTGTTATTTTAGAAAAGCAAATTGTCCTAACCTTAGACAGTTTGTTTGGAGAGGATAATGGTTTATAAAAGTCTTAAAGACTGTCAAAGCTATTTATCAGACATACAGGCTATAGATTATTTTCTTGCAAAAGAAATTTCTGATTTCTTAAACAACGATAACCCTGATATTTTTCATCTTTTAATCGCTTTAAGCGAAAGTTATAGACAAGGTCATAGCTGTTTAGATTTAACT
Organism: Allofrancisella heilbronnii; assembly: GCF_000710735.2. Taxonomy (NCBI): domain Bacteria; kingdom Pseudomonadati; phylum Pseudomonadota; class Gammaproteobacteria; order Thiotrichales; family Francisellaceae; genus Allofrancisella; species Allofrancisella heilbronnii. Next base: position 360,417 of record NZ_CP144673.1, read on the forward strand.
GAGATAGCAGATCAAACTTTATGGTCTGAACCTCAACAAGATACATCCAAAGTGGGTTATAAATTTGAAAGCTTGGCTAAGTTACAGCAAAAAATTGAAAGCTTGAACCTTGCTAGTAAAGAATATCCAATAGTTTATAAATTTGACTGCTTATATTTTAGAAGGCTATGGTTATATGAAAATGAAATTGCAGAAGTTGTATCCAGTAAATTAAAACTAGACCTTAAAAATTTAGATTTTGAAAAAGCTAAAAAAATATTAAAAGAGTTATTTGATAAGTCTGAGACTATTAATTACCAAAAGATAGCAGTAGCAAATAGTCTTATTAGAGGTTTTAGTATTATCTCTGGAGGCCCTGGTACAGGGAAAACTACTACTATCATGAAGCTTTTAATAGCCCTAGAATATATAAATTCAAATACTAAGTTAAGCATTCAAATATTAGCCCCTACGGGTAAAGCAACTAATAGATTAATAGAATCATTAGAACTAGATCAACTTAATGTCAATACTGATATAGAAATTATGACAGTACATCGATTTTTGGGTGTGCGAAATAATTCTTCTAAACTTAAATACCATAAAGACAATCTAGCTGATTGTGATGCTTTGATTATAGATGAAGCATCTATGCTAGATATAGGTTTGTTCGTGAAAATTCTTCAAGCGATTAAGCCTAATTGCAAACTTATATTAGTTGGAGATGTTAATCAACTACCTGCAGTAGAAGTTGGTAATTTATTAGTGGAATTTACTAAAATAAAAAGTATTAGAGATAATCTTAATGAGACTAAGAAAGTTATTGGCCAACTAACTGGCTACAGTGATTTTGAGCTGATTAATGAATGTATCATATATTTACAAAAAAATTACCGTTCAAATAGAGTGATATCCGAATTTGCTAACAGTATAATTAATGAAAATTATAAAAATTTGTATTCCAAAAGTAATATTTATGGTTCAATAAATTTCTATTCACTTAGTAAGCTAGACATTGTTTTATCTGATTTTGTCCATAAATATTATATCAAACTTTCGAAACTTAAGGATGTTAAAAAATCTTTTGAAATTTTAAAATCTTTCAGGATATTGTTGGCTAATAAAAATACTCAGATAGGAGTAGATAACTTTAATAAGAAGATAGTAAAACTTTTAGGTAAAAAAGATGCTGATTATTATGATGGTAAGCCGATTATGATAACAGAAAATAATTATACTCTAGACGTTTTTAATGGAGATGTCGGTTTGGTTTATGATCAAGAGGTTTATTTTGAAAATTCAAATAATGATTTTAAAAAAATAAATATATCTCTGCTACCAAAGCACGAAATAGCATACGCAATGACAATACATAAAACTCAAGGTTCTGAGTTTGATGAAGTAATGCTAGTTTTGCCTCAAAAAGCAAATAAAATTCTTTCAAATAAGCTGGTTTATACTGGCGTAACTAGAGCTAAGCTAGCTGTTACTGTAGTTTCAGATAAAGAAATATGGGAATATGCTACTAAAACCAATCCAAGCAGGTTTTCTAATATATCTAAATTAATAGATTTAAATTCTATCAAAAAGTAATCCAAAATATTGAGTATATACAAGGTATGTGTTATAAATAAATACATGCGAGATGGTTTTTGTTAATGACCTACTCAAAATTGAATAAACTATAAGGAAACGTATCATGAAAAAAATTACATTAATCGTTCTAATATCTAGCATATTGGCTTCATGTGTATCAACATACCAACCGTTACCTGCTGATGATAAACCTACTGAGCAACAAACAGCTAAGTAGAGGAGAGTATTTATGAAAAAAATCGCAATAATTATTTTATGTTCTATAGTCTTAACCTCATGTGTAACAAGTAATCAATGTCCAACTAAAACTGATTCAAATGGTGCAAAATACCTAGATAAAAATAACTGTATACAAAAAACTTACTTGGCTGGGCTTATTCCTATTGACTAAAGTTTACTTAAATAGAATTTTTTAATAACTCTTTCAAATTACTTCAAAAATTAGCTAAGCCTTTTTCATTGCCTAAAAATTAGCCATTTAATTTTTTTGTTTAAAAAAAACATAAATAAAAATTTGTTTTTTATTAATTTATAGTACCTTGGCTTGACTAATATAGGTAAAAAACCTTTGTAATTTAAAGGCTTGGGCTGCAGTTTAAGTTTACAGACATATAAGGCTACTTATAAGTTAGGATAAACCAGTCTATTCAGCTGTGGCATAATTTTTTTTAACTTGAAAGTTAAATAATTTTTCCCTTAAAATTAAACTCTAAAATTTGCTGTATAAAAAGTTGTAGCCATTTCTTGATAGCTTGTAATATCAAAGTGAGGGCTCAAACTATACTACTCTATAATATCGATATTTATAGTTGGTTGTAACAGTAATAAAACCTAAGTTTAAGGGAGACTTATTTATGGCAAACCAATACACAGGTAATTTTGAACTAATAATTCAGGATAGATTTAATTGTTCAGCTGAAGAGGTATTATTAAAATGTCAAAAACAAGGACTTAGTTACCAAGACGCTGAAAAAGTACTTGGATTTAAACATGTAACTATTAGAAAATGGGCAAAAAGGTTTGGTATTAAATTGCCTGCTAGGTTTAGAACCCAAGAGAATCAGTTCAGAGAAAACCAAAATGAAGAAGCTTATATTAATGAATGTAGGTCAAAAAGAGTAAGTAATTCAAATATCTTTAGTCGTTGTTGGGTTAACGTAAAACTTTATTCAGTAATAAAGGCTAAGTTTTGATTAACGTGAATAGGGGTATTGTTGTTTTTAAGTGTAAAGGCCACATTATCGTTTGGCAATAATAGTATGATGGTTGAACCAAAATTAAACCATCCTAAAATATCTCCCTTTTTAAACTCAAGGTTATATTTACTATCATTATAAAACCAAGTTTGTATTTCACTGTAGTAATTAGGAGCTATCTTGCCATGCCAAATAGTTTCAATTCCAGCAACTAATAATGCCCCAACAAATATTACAGCAACTTCTCCAATTTTTGTATCAAAGTAGCAAATTAATCTTTCATTTTTAGCGAAAATATTATCTACTTTCTCAGTAGTAAGTTTATTAACCGAAAATAATTTGCCAGGTATATAAACCATTTTAGTAAGTTTTCCATCAATAGGCATATGCACACGATGATAGTCACGAGGTGATAAATATATAGTTGCAAATTTAGTGAAGTGAGTTTTAGAACTATTTGCGATTAGCTTATCAAGAGAAAATAATTTTCCTTTAGCCTGTATGAGTGTTCTATTATCTATTTGTCCAAACTGGCTTAGTACACCCTCAGCCGGAGAGCTGATTACTTTAGGATCATCTTCTAGTGGTCTAAAGCCATCTGCCAATTCTCTGGTAAAAAAGTCATTAAAAGAATTATACTTGCTAATTTCAGAGTACTTTGCTTCCGCTAAATTTATCTTAAATTTTTTAACAGCAGCATTTATTAGGAAATTCTTTATAAACTTGTTTTTTGAGTTAGCTAATTTGCTTACCAGGCGTGATATAAAACCATGAGGTAGAATATACTGTATAAATATAAATAAAAAATCTTGCATAACCTTCCTATGTTGTCTACAACCTAAGCTTTTTATTATATTTAAGTATAGCACTGTGTTATAATGTTTAGCTAACAAATTTTGTTAAGTTAATTAGTGTTAAACAATGAAAAAAATAACCAAAATAGTAGTTTTGGTAAGTTTTGTTACTTTACTACAAGGTTGCTCGATGAATCAGGTAGAGAACGATTTTTCTTACGAAAGTTTATCAGATACTGTTGAAGGTTCTCCATTTAGAAATAGAAAGCTTGATTATGCCCGAGCAGAAGTAGTTGAAAACCCATCTTTAAAAATGCCTGCTGGCTTAAATGGTGAACTAATAGATCCTAAGTTTACCTTACCAGAAGGTGATAATACTTTTGCCAAGTCTCAAGTAGAAGAAGCAGAAAAAGGAATGCTGCCTCCAAATTACAATGATAAATTTGATATGAGTAAGATAGTAGCTGATCAAATATCTAAAATATCTATCAGTGTAGTTTATGATGATAAAGGAGCGCTTAAGCTAGTATTTCGTGAACCGTTGCTAGTAACTATTAATTTGTTAGAAAGCTATTTTAAAAACTATTCGGACCGTTATGAAATTTTATCGTTAGAAGATAAGGTCTTAACAGGACATATTATAACAGTTAAAGATAATACAAAAAATTTAGTTTTTGTTATAAAAGTACGTAAAATAGATGAGTTATCAAGTCTCGTGACTGTACCGGCGGTATTTAATGCTGATGGTAAAACTTTGGCAGATAACCATATAGATCAGGAGGTTGGATTATTAAATCAAATTCGTAAAGCCTTGGATGGACAAGTACTAAAAAGTCAGGATAATATCAATTTAGCAAAAGCTGCCCAAGCTAGTGTTACTTCAAGTTCATTAAAGCCTTCAAGTTTATCAGATACATCTAATAGTAAGTCTGGTTTAGGTGGTTTGGCAGGAGCAATAAGCTCTATAGGTTTTGGATCGTATGATAGAACTATTCAAAAAAGTAAACAACAAGATACTGATGATAATATTGAAAGCCAAGATAACTATACTAATATAACAGCACCGTCTGGTAGTCAGGTATATAATAGCGATGTTACACCACAAGTTTTAAGCACATAGGCAGAAAAATGTATGATGTATCAGTGTTTATAGGGCGTTTTCAACCTTTTCACAAGGGGCATTTGCATAATATTCTAAAGGCTTTAACTCTTAGTAAAAGAATAATTATAAACGTAGGAAGTTCTTATTGCGCTTCTAATATAAAAAACCCGTTTTCTTTTGAGCAAAGAAAGCAGATGATAGAAGCTGATTTAGATATTTTAGGTATAGATCTAAGTTTGGTAGAGATAGAACCTTTGGCTGATTATTACTACCAAGAGCAAAAATGGGAAGATGATTTACGTGCTAATGTAAATAAACACGCTGAATTTAATGATAGCATAGTAGTAGTAGGACATGAAAAGGATGCATCAAGTTACTATCTAAAAAGCTTCAGTGAGTGGGACTATTTATCTGTTGATAATTATAAGAAGTTCAATGCAACAAATTTTAGAAAGCAGTATTATAAAGGCACCATCTTAGCAGAATACATGTGTTGTGAAGACCCAACAGCTGGTACCTACAAAATGCTACGGGAATTTATGCTTACCGATCAGTACCATCTTTTAAAAGAAGAGAATCAGCTAGTAGTAGACTATAAAGCTAAGTGGGCATTTGCACCACATAAACCAATATTTGTAACTGTAGATGCTTTAGTTGTGGTAAATAATCATGTTTTACTTATTCAAAGAAAGCAAGCTCCAGGTAAAAATTTATGGGCATTGCCAGGTGGATTCTTGGAGCATGGCGAATTTATCGCACAAGCAATAGTTAGAGAGCTATATGAAGAGACAAATATAGATATATCTACAGAACAGTTGGCCTTAGCTAATAGAGGCAATTTTGTGTTTGATTATCCATCACGTTCTATAAGAGGGCAAACTATTACACACGTTGGTTTATTTGTATTAGAGGGGTATAATAGTCTACCAAATATAGCGCCAGCAGATGATGCTAAAGGTGCAAAATGGATTGATATAAAGTCTATAGTAGAAAACATGTATGATAAAATGTTTGATGATCATTACCAGATAATCAATATTTTGTTAGAACAATGTGGCAAAGTATTATAAGGAGATTTTTATGAGCTTATCAGTAGTGATCTTAGCAGCAGGCAAAGGGTCTAGAATGAATTCAAATAAACCTAAAGTTTTACAGACTTTAGCTTCTAAACCATTGATAAAACATGTTATTGAGTCTGTGGAGAAATTAAATCCTACTAATATTGTAGTAGTAAATGGACATCTAAAAGAGCAACTTGAGCAAACACTTTCCAATAGAAACATTACTTTTGTACATCAGGCTGAGCAGTTAGGTACAGGTCATGCCGTGTTACAAGCCTTGCCGTATCTGCAGGAGCAAAAAGTACTTATACTTTACGGGGATGTACCACTTATTTCAACTGAGGTTTTAGATAACTTAGTAAGCACTACCCATAATCATGATTTGGGAGTTTTGACAGCATTTGTTGATAATCCATCTGGGTTAGGACGTATAGTAAGGGATAAATTTGGAGCTGTGACTGGTATAGTCGAAGAAAAAGATGCTAATGATGTCCAGCGTCAAATAAAAGAGATTAATACAGGCATATACTGTGTTCATAAAAACTTATTGCAACAATGGTTACCTAAGCTACAAGCAAATAACGCCCAAGGAGAATATTATTTAACAGATATAGTTACATTTGCAAAAAATGACTCAGTTTCTATAAATGTAACTCATCCAATAGAAGAGTTCGAAATCTTAGGCGTTAATGATAGGGCTCAATTGGCAAATTTAGAAAGAGTATGGCAGAGAAATGTAGCAGAAAAAATTATGGCACAAGGTGTGAGTATTGCTGACCCAAATAGATTTGATGTTAGAGGTAATCTAGAAGTTGGTAAAGACTGTTGGATAGATATAAATGTAATAATTAAAGGAAATGTAAAATTAGGCAATAATGTTGTTATTGGAGCTAATTGTATCCTTAAAAACTGCACCATTGAGGATAATGTTAAGATAAAGGCAAATAGCATGATAGATGGTTCTATTGTTAGAAATGGTGCTATAGTTGGACCCTTTGCACGAGTGCGTCCAGAATGTGATATTAAAGAAGAAGCAGTTATTGGTAATTTTGTTGAGACTAAAAAAGTCACTCTTGGTAAGGGGTCAAAAGCTTCACACCTTACGTATCTTGGAGATAGTGAGATAGGGCAAAATTGCAATATTGGCGCAGGGGTAATTACTTGTAACTATGATGGAGCAAATAAACATAAAACAATAATTGGGGATTATGTTTTCGTAGGTTCAGATTCACAACTTATAGCACCTGTCAATATTGGTCAAGGAGCTACAATAGGAGCAGGATCAACGATAGCTAAAGATGTGCCTGCTGATAATCTAGCAATTTCACGAGCTAGACAGCGTCATATAGATACATGGGAAAGGCCTGTTAAAAAAGTTACTAAGTAAGATAAATAAAAAAATCATAGGGTATATTAATTTATGTGTGGGATAGTCGGAGCAAATTCAACGAGAAATGTAACAAACATTTTGATTGAAGGGCTTAAAAAGCTAGAATATCGTGGTTATGACTCAGCAGGTCTTGCTGTAATAAGCGATAAAATAGATGTGTGTAAAGAAGTTGGTAAAGTTGTAGAGCTTGAAAAATCAGTTCATGCTTTAGTAGGGCAGTTAAAGGGTAATATTGGTATTGCTCATACTCGATGGGCGACTCATGGTAAGCCATCTAAAGCCAACTCTCATCCTCATGCATCAAATAATTTTTGTATAGTTCATAATGGTGTAATAGAGAATTTTGCAGAATTAAAAAAGTCTCTAATTGCTGAAGGTTACGCCTTTAAATCAGACACTGATACAGAAGTGGTAGCACATTTACTAGATAGAGAGTGGAGTGATGATAAGACGATAATAGAAAACATAAAACATACTGTTTCAATGTTAAAGGGTGCTTATGCTCTAGCTATAATTTCACAAAAATTCTTAGACAAGATTGTAGCTGTTCGTTCGGGGTCTCCATTGGTTATAGGAGTTGGCATTGATGAGAATTTTATTTCATCAGATGCTTTGTCATTGCTTCCAGTTACAAATAAGTTTTCTTACCTTGACGAAGGCGATATTGCGATAATTTCTCGGGATAATATAGAGGTGTTTGATAGTCAAGGGGCACCTAAAAACCTTGAAGTAGAAGAGTATAACTACTCTTCTATGAGTACCTCAAAAGATGGTTATAAGCACTATATGCTTAAAGAAATATATGAGCAGCCAGAAGCAATATCAAATACTATTACATCAAGCCTTAGTGAGGATGGCGAAATTTGTTTAGAAAATTTCAATAAACAGACACAAGAGCTGTTTGAAAAAACACAACATATCTGTATAGTTGCTTGTGGTACAAGTTACAATGCTGGTTTAACAGCAAAATATTGGATAGAGAAGTACGCTAAAATTCCATGTAGTGTAGAGATTGCTAGTGAGCTTAGATATCGAGATAATGTTGTAGTAGATGGATCTTTGTTTGTGAGTATTTCTCAATCTGGAGAGACAGCTGACACTTTAGAGTCACTAAGAAAAAGTAAAAAACAAAATTACATAGGGAGTATGTGTATATGTAATGTGCCAAATAGCTCTCTTGTGCGTGAGTCAGATGTTGTTTTTATGACTAAAGCAGGAGTGGAAATTGGTGTAGCATCTACAAAAGCTTTTACTACACAACTGGTGGCTTTAGCTTTATTTACATTAGTTATGGCAAAACTAAAAGGAAAACTTTCAGATAGCGAATTATCGCGTTATACACAAGAGTTAAAAAACATTAGAGCTTTAGCTTTAGGAGCCCTTAAGCTAGATGCTGAAATTGATGGAATAAGTGAGTATTTTTCTGATAAGGAACATACGATATTTTTAGGTAGAGGATTGTATTTTCCAATAGCTATAGAAGGAGCACTTAAACTAAAAGAAATATCTTATATACATGCAGAAGCTTACCCATCAGGAGAGTTAAAGCATGGTCCTTTAGCTTTAGTGGATAAAAATATGCCAATTGTGGCAGTAGTACCTAATGATGAGTTATTGGATAAAACTTTATCTAACCTCCAAGAAGTTCATGCTAGAGGAGGCAAGCTTGTTCTTTTCGTTGACAAAGCAATAAAAGATAGAGTTAGCTTTGATAACAGTATAGTGTTAGAGCTAGATGCAGGTAGTGACTTTAGTGCTCCGATCGTATTTACTATACCATTACAACTTCTTTCATATCATGTGGCTATTATCAAAGGTACAGATGTTGACCAACCTAGAAACCTAGCAAAATCTGTAACAGTTGAGTAGCTAGGGTGCAAACTTTTTTTGATGCCGTTTAATATTTTAATACAGGTATAAGGGATTAAGACTTTGGCTATTATTTAAGAACAAATAAATTTGATGGCTACTTATATTGGTTTTTATTCTGCAACGGTTTTCTTCTGTCCTGGGTTACTTATTGTTACTTTACCAGTCATGCTTGTATAAATACAATAAGAACAACTATTAGCTCTAACAACTGGCAAACCTTTAACTTGAGATTTTTGAGCTAACTGTAACCAAGGTGAAACAATAGGTATACAAGGCTGTGGCATACCTGTTGCCATCACAACTGGGTGCATAGGATTTTTGCATGTACCAAATGATGGGATATTAAGGTAAGGAATAAAGTTAATAGGTAATGTGGGAGCCAATTTTTCTATAAAAACACCTGTAGGGAGTACATTTAAAGGCATTTCAGAAGACCCAAAAGAACATTTAACTTTAGCACCAGAAACTACGTATAATTCTTTTGACCCAGAAGTAGTACCACGATTTCTACCAAGTAAACCAATCACACACGCAGGCATAGCAACCGAAGAAGCCATTAAGTTGGGCTTATCTAATGTAGGTATATCTAACGTAGGTGAAGCTAATGACAAATCCATAACCCTTGTATTAAGAGAGAGTAAATTAACAGCTAGCTTAGCTGTACCAAATTGGCTGTCTATGGATGGTATAGGCGTATCTAGTTTATTTAACCAGCCTGAAAGTTTGGGTGATAAGTTAGGACATGAACCAAAATCATTAAGTAGCGAAGCTAATTTAAATTTTGAGTCCAAAAGTAAGTCTGGCAAATCTAAAGACGGTAACTCTAAGGTTGGTTGGTCTAAAACAGGTAAATCATAAGGAAGATTTAAGTTATCAGTCAACATTGAGAGGTCTGGAGTAAGTTCTGGTAATAAATCTTGTAAATCTGGAGTTAGAAACGATGGTAGATCTGGTATCATACCTAAATCTAAATTCATATTTGGATGGTCTAAGTCACAAAAAGCACAGTGAACGCCCCCACTTAAGGCATCCATTTGATTTAACACATTAGCATTTATATCCATATCATTTATATCAATATTCTGTAGATTTTGAGTATCGAGTAGTTGCTGCATATCAGAAACTTTACTATTTAAATCGACTAACTCTTCTCCTAATGGGTTGATTTCAGAAAGTTGATTTATATTATCTAAGCTTGAAGTAAATTCTTCAAAACTTGTATCAACATTTGCTATTTCAAGCTGGAATTCTGGTTTTTCAAAATCAGAACAGCAATTTGCAGTACTTAAAAAATCTAACTTTTGATTGATATTGTTTAGAGTATTTAAAGATGTAAGGGAATTTTGTAATAAAGCAGGATTGACGCTATTAGTTTGATTAAGTAATAAGCTACTATTTATTTTTAAATTCTTAACATCTGCAACTTGGGAGTTTAATGTATTAATTAAAGAACTTACTTTGTCAACACTAACCTCTTCATTTACGTTACCTTTAAAATTATTTTTAAAATTTGATATAGTATAATAAGCTTCTACATTTTTCTCTGCATATCCTTTTACGTTAGGGTTATTTTTTATCTGTTCAAAATGCTGTAAGGAATTAAGAGCACTATTTTTTATGTTTTCTACATCAGGGTTAGCAGAGTTTTTGGCTAAATAAGAGCCTAGTTTATTAATTTCAATGTTGTATGAGGTAACCGGTTGAAACAGTTCGTTGTCTAGAAAAATTTGAGGTGTAGTAATATTAAATAATGCGTTTGAATTATTAATTATATTTTGTAATATAGCAACTCCAGGAGCTACAACATCGACACTATGAGCTTGGATGGCATTACCTAAAGCTTTATAATTAATTTTATATAACTCTTCTTTGGATATTTGTTGAAAATCTATCTCGTTAAATATTCCTTTTAGCTCTATATTGGGAGAACGGTTCAAGTTTTCATCTGCTAACGTTAGTAACTTGTGTAGATCTGTCTCTATAGATTCCATTAAGCCATCAGTATATCCATCATCTAAAAAAGTAAGTTTTTGGTCAGATAATTTTTGGTAGATATCTTCCAGATTATCCGTTGGAATTTTGCTAAGAAAATTATCATACTCAACGAAAGTTTTTTCTTTTTCCAGTAATTTATTTAAATCAATAGTTTTAGCAACCTCTGAAGGTAACTTATTATAAACTTCTTCAAGTTTAGCTATAGTAGCTTTAGACTTATTAATGTCAAACATAAAATAATCCTGTATTAAATTGTTATAGAATAAAAAATCATTTGTAACGTTGGTGAAAACTAACCTGTATTTACTTTAGGTGATTTTATATCAACACTCTTACTAGCTTTAATTTCGGTTTCTTTCGAGTTAATGGCAAAGCTATCACAGTCTATTTCAAACGTAGGTGCCTTGCATGTAATTTTATTTTTTTCTATTTTAATGCTAGATTCGCCATTATGGAGGGTGATGTATTCTTCTTCGGAATCGATACAAACCTTTAATTCTTTATTTTCTAAGGTTAATTTCTTTGACTTAAAATCCAAAGTTATCTTTTGGGTGTGGCTGTGTGCTTCTCCAGAAATTTCAATTTTATCTTTATCTGCGTCAATTGTATGGTTAAAAGTATCTGACATAGGTTACATCCTCATATGGGTTATTAAATGTACTGTGTAACAAAGAAAGTTACTATCAACACTATAAATGAAGAAAACGCAAAAATATTCTTTGGTACTTTTGCCCAGAGCAGGTTTTTTTTTGTATCTTGATTAAAAGCAAACTTTGTAACCTTTATTGTTGGTTTAATGTAAAAAGCTAACTGCCTAATATACATTAACCTTTTAGGGTTATTAAGTTCATAACGTCCTCTATATCCATGCTCTAATAAAAAATAGTAAATTAGGTATATAAAGTCTAAATTTTTCTTTCTTTGCAAAATAGAATCAACATATTCGTAAAATACATCACCAGCATTAGCAACATTAAATAACTCAACTTGCATTGGTTTATAGTTAAAGTTATGTTCAATAGCTTTCAAGCTTAATAATTCATCACAATAAGCTACAGTAGCAAAAATTATTAAATGGCAAAAGCTATTATCAGTAGTATCATTCTCCGATAAGAATATTGATTCTAATTTATTGATTTTTGATAATATAGTATTTCTACATATATCAAACGTACCTTGTGTTTCTGGCACAAAATCATCAACTGCATTAATAATGTTAAAAAAACAAGTCTTCCACATAATTTTCTTCCTTTTGTTTATTTAAGGTTATTTTATTGTTGTCTAGAGTGAATTTATAAAATTTGTCAATAGGATCTTTTATATAATAGTTCCAATTATTTACTTTGGTACCAGCATCTTGTAGCATAAAAAATATACTAAAGTCACCTCTTTGGTCTTTAAGTGTAATATCTTTCTTAACACCTGGTGTTACTAAATATGATAGATATAAAGAAGCATCTTCGAGAATTTGGTTTTGTAGCTTATCTGGAGTAATTTTTTTGAAGTCAGCAATATTATCATTTCTATTGATAAGAACAAAAAAGGGAGCTCCTTTATTTACTTTTTTATTTGTTGCAATTTCAACAGTAATGTCTTTTGCACACGAACATAACAAAATTATTGTTAACAATAGTAGGCATTTTTTCTTAAAAATCATATTATTCTCTCCAAATATTTACCACCATCCAAATAGCAATTCTGTAATTTACTATTAATGCTACATTGTAATGGTCCATAGTCTATTAAGCACATTAAATTATTAAACTTTAATCCAGAAAATTGGGACATTTCAATTAATTTCTCTTTTAACAACGTTATATCATTTTTATAGTCATCCTCTTGATCTTTCAAATAAAAAGTAATTACTCCACAAACATACAAATTAGGTTCTATATCTATAGCTAGGCGGACATTTTCTATAAAGCTTGCTTTAGTTAGTAAAGAAGTTTTATTAAGAGTAGCTTTTTCGTAATGGATATCAACAGATACTAATATTTTAGGAAATAGTTGAATAATTTGATGTTCTATTAAGCTTAATAAGTTTTTTTTATAATCTAGAGAAGAGAAAAATAGTGATGAATCTAAATAATACTTATTAAGATCTGTTAAACATGGATACATGTAGTAATTAAAACATTCAAACCACATAGTCCAAAGCTTTTTTTCAAACTCCTTATCATGACTAGCTATATATTCGATATTGTTATATAAATCATACATATCTGTAGTTTGGTGGATAAAAAATGATGCATTTATATAAACTATTATTTCATTATCTAATAACTCTACTTTACAGATTATGTATTTGCTAGTAACCATATCCCAATTTATCTTATAATCCAAGCGATAGTCAGGATAAGTTTCTTGCAAAAATTTTATACAACTACGGTAGCTAAGAGGTATCTCTTTTATTTCCATTCTAAAAGCCCACCTCTAATTTAGTATCTAAATATGGTACATTGTGACTAATAAAAAGTTTAAGCTGATGTATATAAAATATTATCCATTTTTGTATAACCGCGTCATCAGTTATAAAATTCAATACGATTTCCTTTCCTTTGACTTCAACTTTATTTAATAAGTAGTTTATTTTAATGTAGGCAAATTTGTCAAAAAATGTCAATAAGTGTTTCCACATATCAACCGTCCACTTAGTTAGCTCGGAGATACTCAATAATGAGATGAGAGCCCGTATTTTTATTTCATCCACGCTAGTAGAATGATTGTGAATAGAGCTAATAGCATTAATTTTATAGCGATTAATGTTATGCCCGTACCATCTTAAATTTGTGTCTGTTGCATACAAAGAATCATCTAGGTTATAATCGATATACATTGAGCCTGTTATATTAGTATTAAAATACTCCTCTATCTGGTTAAACTCAACTCCAATCTGGTTATCGTTATACACGATACGATACGCACTGGGGTTTATTAAATAATTATTTGAGTATAAACCTCGTAACTCACAAGCTTGATACTTTAACTCAGAATCAGTTCTTAGCCAATATATGTCATCATTACCATCTAGCTTAAAAGGCTTAATATTAACTACAGCTTGGTTCATCATAGGAATTAAATTAGTATGAAAACATTTTATTAATTCATGTTCAGGAATACTTAGTGTATCAAACTTTAGTTCTAAGTCTAATTTCTCAAAAGATATTTCTTTTATTGCGCTAAAATCAATACTAACTATAAATTGGAGTCTAGGGTCATAGATATTATTTTTAATAGCCATGTTCACTTTTTGTTTATATGAGTGACCAAGTTCTAAATTAACTTCCAGGCAAGATTCAACTGAGCCACTGTAGTATGTTAGCTTGGCTTTTTCCTTTAGATTATTAAATATTTGCAGGCTCCGCTTAATATTACTAGTATCTGAGTGAATCCAAAAAACTAAGCGCTGGTTAGCTAAAGTGAATGTTTTATCATTATTACTAAAAGTTAGGTTTATAGAGTTATCAGAAAGTTTTCGAACTCGGTGGACACCAAATGGCATCAAGCTAGTATCTAACATAGAAAACAAAGAACCCTGACAGTTTGGACGATTAACCTGAAGCTCTTGATAAAGGTCAATATATTCAGAATCGTTATTATATTCGATATCTGTAACCTTAAGAAAGACCCCCTTAGGGCAGGGTGTTAGTAAACTACTATATTTGTTTTGTATTTTAGAAGCATATATTTGGTGAGCATATTTAACAAAGTTCGCGTTAGCATTCTCTTTCCATTCTGATAGTTTTGTTAATATGCTATTTGCAACTTTATCAACTTCAATATTATTATTCATATGTTTTTCTATTTCCTTTTTTACAAAAATACCGGTTCCTATTTTATTGATTAAACATGAAACTATTTAAAGGAATATAAAAGCTGACATTTCCTTCTTTAAATTTCCACGTAAATACATCATTATTGTTTGAAGCTTGCTTTAGTAGTTTAAAACAAGACCAACTCCCAGAGTTTGTTTTAAAATTTAACATGTTATTGTTTGTATCTACTATCTCAATACTACATACACCTGTTTCCCACCAGTTGATTTTAAACGTTTTCTTTATATTATTTATTCCCATATTATAAATATCTTCGTTGTCATAAGAGAATAAGCCAATATAAGCTAGAGGTTTTGCTGGGTTTGTATCTAGACTATTTATGACTAATCCATTAACAGAGGTAACGGTTAAGCTTAAAGGTTTTATAACACCTGATTTATCCCATAATGTATTTTTAATTTCTTCTAGCGCTAAAAGTTGGTTTTTATTGCTTGGATACAAATAGCTAATAATATCCTCATTTAATGCAAACTGAGTTTTCAATAAGTGGATTTCTCCATCGTAAGCGCCACCTTTAGCTAATACTTCTGTCAGATATGTTGTCGTTGCTTCGTCAGTTGAATTCACATTGAAAGGAAATTTAGAGTAAACATGGTTGTATATAGGAGATATATGTATCGTCCAATATTCATTTATGTATAAAGATATAAGTGAATTAGCCACCTCTCGAAGCTGTTTAATCGGTAACCTGACTATCGTAGATATTTTAGGATCTAAACTAAGGCTAGAAATGTATTTGTCAAATTTTATGTCAATTTCTTTTTCTAATTCATCACGTTTTTCTATATACGATTTAGGATCTGAAAAAAGTTTAGATAATATATCGCCCATTTGTTCCAAGATCTCTTTATATTTATTTAAAGTTTTTTCAAAGGCGTTCAAACTAATTATATAAGAGCTTATAGTTTTATTGTTTTTAGCAAAGAAGGATAAATTATTATTTACTTCTTCGAGCAAATTGTTTAAAAGTTGTGTTTTAGCTAAGCTATATAATTTATCTATACTTTCCTTATTTGATGAAGAAGCTATATCCAGTTGGTCTTTTATACGATTTAAGTTGTAAACTAAATACTTTAACTCATATGCACTTTTTGATCTGACTAAAAAAGCTTCTAGAGTTTCCTTAAACTTGTTACCTTCGTAAAGTTGTATTGTATCTGTGTATTCGTTATAAAAAGGAAGAATCACGTTTAAGTAGTACCTTTTAGAATACATCTTTGAAGGATCAGTATAGGGTACTATATCAAGTGTACCTAAATTATCCATAGCTACTAAAATTTGTTCTAACAAGTATTCTTTATCTTCTTCACCCAAAAATTTAGTCTGGCTCGCAAATTCTTTTAATATGTAATTAAATGTATATAGATCTTGTGAATTATGTAACTCTTGTAACAGTACTATAGAGTTCAAGATAGCTAATTTATTACTCAAGGTTATTATCTGTTGGGAAGTTAAAACAAGGTTAGAATTCAGCAATAATGTTTTTGCAAAACTTCTAATATCTTTTTTTACCAGAGAATCGTTGACCACGTAGTTACTACCTAAAATATTTAAAAATAGTAATTCTGATATATCTGTATATAGTTTACTTACAACTGCATCGTTAGTCTGGGCAATATTACTTATATTTTTTTCAGCTTCATCAAGTATTTGAGCTTTATTTAAAGCTATTTTATTACTATTAATCATGTCAACGCTTAATGAGAGACCTTGACCAGTTTTTACTCCGAATCTTTCATTTAAAATATTAGAAGATATTATAACTGACAAAGGAAGATCTGTTAGGTCTGCCCAAAAATTACTACTTATAGGGATATTTTTACTTAAGAAAGATAATGTTCTATAGTCCTTAATACTTGCTAATGCTAGCATATTGATAGCAGAAACTTTTGTATATTCTTGTTGTTTAAAGAAATTCTCATAAAGACTATTATCAAAAATTTCGTCATAATCTTTTTGATGATTTCTAAAATAAAGGGTTGGTTTTGCAGCTACGGAAAAACTTTCATTGAGAATATGAAAATATAAATCAGAAGTAAATTTATTCAATTTTAAACTGCGAGTTTCAAAACCATACTGTATCTTGTCTTTAAGCTCTTGTTTCTCTAACTGATAAGCCATAGGTAAGGATATTGCTATCCCTAAACTTAGAGCCGTTAACCCACCATACTTAATAATTTTAGAAGTCATATAAATTTCATCAAGATTATCATTTGATCCTACAAACCTGTTAATATTTTCTTGTTCAATCAAATAAAAACCTTTAACTTTAGGCGCTGTTTTTTCCTCAAGACCAGAGTATAATTTTTGTAAATAAGGAGTAACTTTTGTACAGCTCATCAAGAATTTGTATAATTCAGTAATTTCTTGGGTATTAGATCCTTCATCCATTACTAAAGTCTTTAACTGATCTTGAGTTAGCAGCGATTCGGCCCATCCTTCATCCGGTAAAAATTTTTGCCAAAACGGGAAGCTAGAAAGGCCTTTTTGTAATTTATCCCAAGCTACTGCACCAGGAATTTTTTTACTATATATTAGAGCTATTTGTAAAGAAATTTTATTCCTAAAGAGATTAGCTAAAATAGTTAATACTTGTACGATATTATTAATTTTTTTCTCGTTTATACCAGTATCACTAAGATGTTTAGATAAATTGACTTCATATATGATACTATTTAACACACCTTTTGAAAAAAACTTAAAAAACGCTCTAATTTCTTTTATGTCGAGGTTACTACCTAAAAACTGGTCAGGGTTTATTGATAGCACAATATTATTTGATATCAAGGTGAGTTCAAATCCTCTCTCAGAGGTTATAGTTTCAGTTACAATAACCTTTTTTTTAAGCCTAAAAGAACTAAATATTCTATACTTTATAGGTAGTGTTCTTCGAAATTCTGAATATATAGCGGTTAATTCATTCACTTTAAATATATACAATATAAGTTTTCTATATTTACCTAAGGTGTATTTTTTAAATACTTTCATTAACCAAATTCTTACTAATTTATAACTAACGATAATTATTACTGCTAGAGTAATCAAACAGAGTAGCGCTTTCATATTATCCTCTTTACTTATTTTTTTCTGTGCTAGAAATAGTTATATTAAAACTTTTAGCGTCAAAATTTAGGTTCGTTTTGATTTTGTTGTTTTTTGATTCGATAGAAAATTTAGATTTATCTTTTTCTTCATAGGATAAATGCTCCATTTTCGTATAACTTTTATCATCCATACCCATAAATATAGTATTTTTGCTTTCTTTATCAGTGGTTTCAAAGTTTTTATTTTCTGTCATAGGCATCCAAACCACACTCTCTATATTTGAGTGTTCTTGGAATATGTTAAGTCTAACAGGGGTTTTATTTTTCAGTGGCATAAATCCATAACTGTTACTAAAAGAAAACGGTACAGAAATTTTGCGTTGTTTTTCTTTTGTCCCAGGACTTAGGTTTTCAGGTATAGACACTAGATAATATAAGCTTGTTACCGTTAATGGAGACATTGTATTCATACCAAAACTTTTCACTAAAGAATCATTGACTTTACTTTCCTTAATTTCATCTTTACTTTCTACGCCTAAAAAATAATCTAATTTCTTATCGTCATCAGTACCAAAAATTTCGCCATAACTTTTTATTGTTGGATTTTCCTTTTTAAATACTGGATAGTATCTGGAGATATCTTTTTTATTTTGTGCTTCTATGTTTATAGAAAAGTCGCCTTTTAGCTGAAAGTAATCTTTATGAAGATTATTATCATCTTTACCTAAACTCTTATTATGATTTTCGATATAAACATTTTTATTTTTTACCTGCAAATTAACATATTTAAGATGTGTTATCGTAATAAAGAAATTAGGGTACTGATATTCATCTATAACTTTGTTTTCATCTTTATTGCCATCTTTTAAGCTTATGATGTTCATGGGTAAAAAGTTAATTTCCGCTAGGTGAGACTTGAAATAAAGCTCGTACGACTTCCCATTTTTTGAATCCAGCTCAATGTTTTTCTCATATTTTTTGACAAATGCATCAAAATCTTTTCCATTTCCATACTGGTAACTTTCTTGAGCTTTTATTGGAGAATCTTTTGTTTTTTCTAATTTTAACTCTTTCGAATTTGTAGACTGTTTATTTTTATCCCAAAAAGAATTATTGATAGTGTAACAAGCTAGATTGCTAGAATTTTTATTAAAATAGATATTATCGATATAAAATCTATCTATTTTGTAAGCATCTTTATTATCAAAATCTTGTTTAAACTCATCTAGGCTTTTAACTTTGTATTCTTCGTTGTCTTCATTGTTATAAACATAATACGGCTGTAAATGATAATATTGGAAAGTGTTCATCATATATTTATAAAATGACCATTGACAACTTTTTTCACAATTTACTGCTAACCATGGCCTGCTTTCTTTTATTTCAGATGGCAGTTGGCCTTCAAGTTTTAGTTCAAAAATCTTAGAAAAATCTTTTAATGTATCTTTAAAAATTTGCTGATAGCTTCTTTGGAAAAAAATTTTTTGTATATAATGGTTATTAAAAAAAGCTTTGATAGAATCTGTGAATTTTACAGAGATTTCTAAATAACTTGAATTTGCTTCGAATTTTTCAACTAGTTGACAGTGACCACGTTCTGAGGTGTCAGTATAACCTATTATTTGCCATTGGAATTTTTCATCTATTTCGTATTTATTATCTTTTATTATTTCCTGATAATATTTAAGCTTGATAGCAAAAAAATCTTCCTCTATAAGCTTATCCCATAAAGGTTCTTTACTTCTGTTATATGGTAACTGGAACGTTATTTCACCACGAAAACCATACATGTCAAAACAGATATCAAAAGATTTTATATCTGAGGCAATTATCTTTTTCTCGCTATCATTATCTATAGATCTATCATCTTGTAGACTGAATATAGAGGCTTCTAAATATTTAGGTATTGCTGTACTCATATATGCCTTTAAAAGTTAAAAATCATCATTATTAAAATCATCATCATGCTGGCTCATACCACGATTGTAGCGGTGTTCAGCATTATCTAACCTATCGTGTTCATCCTCTGGATAACTACTAGCGATATTTTCTTTCATCATAATATTTATATACTGTTCGAAGTCTAATTTAGAGAAACTTATTCTATCTACCTCATATAAATTATCTAATAAACTCCAAAGGTAATGGTTTTGTAGAGTAGATGTTTCTACAATTTTTTCAAAACCTTTTAATTTGGAATTTAAATAAGAATTAAAAAAGTTAGGGAAGTATACCAAAGGGTCAAAACTTTCTATTTTAGACTGTATTTTTTTCTGTAATATAGCAGCAGGAAGGAAATTATCGTTAATAATGAAATTATCAAATTGTTTGATTTCATTTAAAAGCTTATTCCATTCGTAGCTACCTTGAAGTTCATTTTTAACGTCCGAGTTTGTCAAATCTACTAATTGATCAGTAGTTAAAGTTGATTTGACTTGAACATTGCATTGTTGATTTTGGTTATTAGAGATGTCTATATCATTAAGATCATCATTTAGTTGTTTTGTTTTTATTTCCTGCCATTTTTGCATAAACTTATTCAATAAGGCAAAATGTTCTTGCTCATCTAACTCTAATTTACTAGTCTGATCAATAAATACTTTTATTGCGGCTATTATGGACGCTTTATCTTCGGGTAAAAAAGTTTCTTTAGATTTTAGAAAATCTGCATGCATGCACAACATGTTATATAGCCATTTTGTAGCAGACTTACAATATCTTGGTTTTATTTTTTTTTGGTTGATGAGCTCTGTTAAAAATAAATAAATTTGGTACAGCTCTTCTAAGATTAAACTGTATTCATTAACATCTTGACTATTAAACCACATACAAAAAACTAGATAACAAATTATTTTTGCATCTATACAGCCTTTATTTATGATATTTATACATATATCTTGCGCAGCTAAATAGTCTTCTTCACTAATACAAATATATGCCTGTTCAAACTCATCTGGTAGAGCAATATAGGCTACTTCTTCAGCCTCACTGGCTTTTGATAATAAGTTTAAAATATTTATATTTAATTCTTTTCTAATCATACGCTATATATACCCTATCAAAAGTATTATTTTTTTCTTGAAAGCTTTTTATGCATATTAACTTGTCATGGAGTATTGCATTCCACCTATCTCCATAAGGCTTTATAAGTAAAGTTTTCTTTGCTTCAGGGAATATTTTTTGTGAAATGTTGTCTTCAACACTATCTACTTCAACACCGTTTATAGAGTTTATAACAATATCTCTAATTTCAGAAGGCGCGAAAACTTTCATTAGAGAGAGGTCTAAGGAATCTAGATTTTGGCTACTTTCAATGACTATATATTTATTATTAGATTCAAAGAAGTTAGCTGGTAAAATTTTACTTCTATATATACCTTCTCTATATTCAAGAGGACAAATTTTATGCTCTATTAGATTAAGTTTCCTTATTTGAAATTGTAATTCTTTAAGAGCTTCAAGTGTATTATAAATATCTAAACCGTTTGGAATAAACAAATTAGGGTTTTGCCCTTTAAGGATAAATGCTATCGAAGATAACCCTTGAATATGTTTTATTATATCTTTAAATAAAATAGGGGGTTGATCTTCTATGTTAATACTAGACTTAAGCCAATTATCTATCTCTGAAAGCTTTAGATATAAATGAGCATAGCGCCAAAAATTATTAGTTTTGGAAACCTCTATATTAATAAAAGAATTAATTTCATTAATACAAACGCTCATACGGGTTAATATCTCTTTACTGTACATGTATGGTAAAGCTATAAGCCTAGGGAAAAAACCTTGTTTTACTTCCCACTTATGTGTATCTTCAGCAAACTCTAGGTCCATTATTTTAAACGAAAATTTAGCCTCGTTATCAAATGATTCTGAAAAATAGATGCTTAAATATTCTAATTTAATATTGGTACCATTAACTTTTACATTTTCAATAATTTTTTCTTTGCTAATGTTTAAATGTAGTGATACGTGATTATTGTTACTTTTCTTTATTAGATTATATTTTTCTACTCTAGCGTTATGTCCTAGTACTACCGGCTTAAACTCAGGAAGTACTAGGATAAGGCTTTTTAAATCAACGATATTATAAATGAATTGTTCCATATCTAAAGCTATATCAAACAACCCATCATTATAATTAAGAAGTTTTAAAGAAATGTCAGTGTTTAAACCTAAAACTCCATCTTGTTGACAAGAGAAGTGTTCAGGTGATAAATACTGACCTATTTGCCAGTGTATTAATGACATGTTATTTACCTGCTTACTGTTGGATCACCCATTTCTATAACTTGAACAGAGTTTTCTTCATTCGTTGCTGGGATACTAAGCTGAGTCACACCTTTTATACGTCCATAATTGATACGAAGTATTTGTAGTCCAGGATGTGATGCACTCTCAACATAGTAGTCATCAGCTGATACTATTATTTCAAAGTCAGTTTTCACATCAAATACGCTCGCCCATACAGTTCCATTATTGTTTTCAAGCGTTATTTGCTCTTTATTCAATTTTCCTGATTTTATAGTGATAGTTAGGGAGTCTGAACTACCTTGCTTTTTTTCAATCTTAGTTTTTGATGATAAACATATGTTTAAATCATAAACTTCACCTGGATTGCGTCTTGCTCTAAGCCCTAATATAGCACCAGCAATAGCTTTTGTTGAGCCATCATCTTTTTCTCTATTATATATACCTGCTATATCTTCTATAGTTACTTTTAAGCTGCCAGATTTTACTTCAAGTCCTCCCTTTTCAATCAATAGTAAAGGGGATTCATTTTTAATAAACATCTCGCTTTCTGCACACCCAAAATAGCTGTTTATATCTAAACCTGATCTATCGTATTTTACACATTCTGTAGGTTTCATTTTTGTTCCTCTAAGTTTTGTTTGATTTAATTATTATTTTTTACGAATCTAAACGCGTATCTATTTTCATTGTTACTTCCATACCTTCAAATTTGATATGTGGTAAAACTTCAATATGACACTTGTAGTGACCCGCCATCCCCCTATTCCTTTCTACTCCTACATCTACTTTTTTAAATGGATAGTAGGATTTAGTTAAAGAATTAGGATTTGGTGCTGTGGTTACATACTGATTTAACCATGACGTTATACTATTTTTAACCACGGTTTCATCAGCTTCTGACCCTATAACATCCCTTGTCATACATTTAACATAGTGTGCTATTTTTGACATAGAGAATGTATAAGGTAACTTGGTTACCATTTGGCTATTTTCTGAATCATTATCATTTTCAAACTCCTCTGCCAACTTAAGTGATTGAGCACTAAAAAAGCAAGCATTAGCAGTCTTTTTCTCATAAACCAAAGGTATAAATCCTGCTTTAGCTAAACCATACTCTTTATGATCTGGAATCAAATAATTAGTAGGTAAAACATAAGCATTAGCATCATGACTGTTATAATTATATATAGGTAGACCTTCTACTAATCCACCACTAGTAGGCCCACAAATAGATTGGCACCACCCAGTTACTGTAAATGATCTATATAAGTTCTTAGCGAATAAAACAGCTGCATTACCCCATAGACAACTTTCATAAGGTTTAGAAATATCTACACTTTCTTTAAAGTTAGAGATGACTCCTTTACCCACTGGGTTTGTATCCGGGTGGTATGGGGCTCTTAGCATAAAATTAGGCAGTGTCAGGCCAATGTAACCTGCTGACTTAGTCTTTCTAAAAGCGTTCCATCTGCCAAAGCGTGGATGAGCCATCATACTATCTATATCTTTTATTTCAGAAAGAGAGTTATAATCTTCACCACCAAAGAAATTAGGGGAGATTGCAGCTATAAAAGGAGCATGGGAAGCCTCAGCTATTTTACCCATGGTCATAAGCCATTCAATATCCTCTTGAGTCTTATCAAATTCATAAAGTCCTATTATAGAACCAAAAGGCTCTCCACCATATTGGTCATACTCGTGAACATATGTTTTTTGGAAAAGATCGCTACTTAATATATCAGCTGCGTTCATTTCAAAATCTTCAGCTAATTCTTCTTTATCCACATCTAGAATAGCTAATTTAGTTTTATTATTATCTATAGAACTTGCTAATTCATAAATACTGCGCCAACTTTCTTCCAACTTTCTGAAAGTATCATCTTGTAAGACTTCCTGGACTTGGGAGCATATAACATTATCTATTTTATCCATTAAATCTTGAGCAGATACCTTATTTATAGAGTCTTTTGAATTAGATAGCAAAAAAGCTAATGCCGATAGCATTCTGCCTTCATAATTTGTTGGTTCAATAGTATCAATGCTTCCGTAATTGACTATTTCGAAATTTTCTTTAGGCTCCAAGTTTGCCGCCTGTAAAATATCACTACAAGATGCCAGTTTCTCTTTTATTTCACTCATATAATATTTACACCTCTTTGTTTTCTGGAGAACTTTCTATACGATAGCCACTATTATCGTCTAGCTTTAACTGTTTTATTAAGCTTTCTAGGGATTCTGGGCTAGCTGATAAATTATTCACTAGATTTCTAAATTTTCTGTTGTTATCAATTAGGGAAATATATTCTTTTAGAAGTTCTTTTACTTTCAGTAATTTTGAAAGTTCAGGTATGTTTTGAGCTATACTGTTTGGGTTAAAAGACTTCATAGACTTTAGAGGGATCTTTACATTTAGTACACCACTAGCAGGTTCAACATGGTTTTCAACATTAATATCAAGTTGTATACCCATTTCTTGCATAACAGAATCTAGATTATTACTTTCTATTTCATATACTTTACGATTTGCTAGTTCTAGAGATTTCTCTTTTGAAGAGCCTTGAGAAAAATCCCCAATAACTAATTGCTTAAGTGGCAATTCTTTAGCCTTCTTTGTACCACTAACTTCCATATCATAAGTGATATTGACACGAGATTTAGGTATAGTTTCATTAACTGACATGATTTATATTATACTCCTTTTGTTTC
Source organism: Allofrancisella heilbronnii (assembly GCF_000710735.2). NCBI lineage: Bacteria > Pseudomonadati > Pseudomonadota > Gammaproteobacteria > Thiotrichales > Francisellaceae > Allofrancisella > Allofrancisella heilbronnii. The sequence goes on from NZ_CP144673.1 coordinate 385,242, forward strand.
TTAAATTTATATGTGCATTAATACTAACTTTATGATTATATAATAATATACTTTTTTATATTTTTGTTCAAGTGTATTTTAATATTAAGTATAATTTTTTATATTTTAAATAAAAAGATTTTATGATTAATTATTTGTTTAAATGTTGAGTGATGGAATTAGTTGGAAAGGGTTGTTGATTTAAAGTAGGAGACATTTAAGGCTGGCTTTTTATGACAAGATTTAAATAATAAAGATAGGGTAACCATAAGGAATTATTACTACACAAAAATCCTACTATTACAAAAATTTGTATAATTAAGCTAACTTTATATAAAACTAATACACTTTGTCACCTTGGTTTCATTTGACCGATCTCAATAAAATTAATGCTTATCGTAAAATCAACCATGTTATTAACTTTTTAGGGGATGTGTATTTTTAACCTTAGAGCTCTAAATTTAGCTTGCAGCAGCTCTTGGTAAGTAAGTTTTAGATCAGAGTCTGGAATAACGAGCATTTTTCTACATTAATTACTCGGATTAACTATATTTTACCAGTACAGTGAACAAATATAGGAATGAAATGAGGACATTAACCATATTAAACAATATGGTAAAAAAAACAGGTTACAATGAGTTCAAAAAATTAAATTAGCTATAGACCTAACATCTTCTAGCTTGCATGAAGAGATTAATTTTTAGATTATACTACCAAACATATAAGTAGAAGTGAGTTCTATAATTTAGTAACTAAAAGCTTTTCTAGTAGCGATTTTAGCTCTTTTAATAGCTAAGCGCTTAGCTATTTTTCTTTTTTCTGTTGGTTTGGTGTAGTGTTGCCTGTCTCGTAGCTCTTGCTTTATACCCGCTTTTTCACAAGCACGTTTAAAGTTTCTTAGACTTATATCAAATGGCTTACGTTCATCTACTCTAATACTAGGCATTATAGCACCTCAATATTTATAGCTTCAGGACCCTTCCTACCTTCTTGTGTTTCAAAAGCAACTTGTTGACCCTCAGAAAGAGTTGAGCCATTTAGTTTAGTAATATGTACAAAAACGTCTTTACTTCCGTTGTCAGGAGTTATAAATCCAAAACCTTTTTGTTCATTAAAAAATTTAACTGTACCTTGTAATTTATTGTTCATTTTATTCTCTTTAATTTTTATTGGTTTATTATATCCAGATATTAAATCTGACTAGTTGTATGGACGAAGTAATGATAATTTCAGGTTCAAACAAAAACTAAAATTACACATAAAAATCAAATCAATGAAGTTTCTTTTATCCTTACAAAGATGATAATATTATAAAATTGCTATAAAAGATAGTAAGAATAGTATTTTTTCTTTGTATATAAATGTTTTTTTGCGTATCACACACGTCACATTGTTATTTAAAAAAACAATCTCTTGTTAAATTTACTACCTATAAAGAATTTCTTATATTTGTATACTCTTACTTTAGTAGGATAGCGGCTATAAGTATGGAGATGATAAATTTTGTAACTAATATACGGTCGGATTAACTATAATTTAGTATTCGTTAGATTGCTGACCGCGGTTTAAAATAGTAACTCACCTTACGCAAAAGATTGTAAATTTTAAAAAGATATTTAGAATACTGATCATAGAAAAAAATTGTATTATCTAAGAGATGGACAAGGATTTACTAGACATATACACAGATTATCTTATAAGCCAAACTAAGTATGCTACGGCTACAAAATTATCAGATATATTAGATCAAGAAGTATCCCATGACAAAATAACAAGGTTTTTAAGTAAGTCAGATTTAACAAGCTTAGAATTTTGGAAATATATAAAGCCTTTAGTTAGAAAACATAATAGCGAATACGATGTTCTTTGTTTGGATGATACAATTAGTGAAAAGCCAAGTACAGATGAGAATGATATAGTCTGTTGGCATCACTCTCATGCTAAAGGTGTTCATGTAAAGGGTATTAATATAGTCTCATGTATGCTTAGTACATCAAATTTATCTATTCCAATAGACTATGAAATAGTGAAAAAGGATGAGCGATATTATGATGAAAAAGATAAGCGGTATAAAAGAAGATCTAAAGTTACTAAAAACCAAATATTTCAAAACATGATAAACCGAGCAGTTATTAATCATGTTAAGTTTAAATATATTTTGGCAGATAGCTGGTTTTGCTCTAAAGATAATATGAATTTCATACATCACACATTATCGAAGAAATTCATACTTGGTATGAAGTCAAATAGAGTTGTTGCCTTGAGTGATTACGCTAGAAAGAGTAAGGATTTTATTAAACTCTCTGAACTTGATATTGCTGATGGAGAATCTTTAAAGATATGGCTTAAAGATATGAATTTCCCTGTACTTTTAACAAAAAAGATTTTCATAAACGAGAACGGTACAAAAGGAATTTTATATCTTGTAACAAATGATTTAGAAATAGATTCTAATCAGTTATATCATGACTATCAAAAAAGATGGCAAATAGAGGTTTATCATAAATCAATTAAGCAAAATACTTCTTTATCAGCCTCACCAACTAAAGTTGAGAAAACTCAAAGAAATCATATTTTTTGCTCATTAGTAGCTTTTTGTAAACTAGAAATGCTCAAGATAAAAACTTCACTAAACCACTTTGCCCTGAAATATAAGCTCTTGGTTAGATCTAACGCTATTGCTCTTAAGCAGTTATATGAAATTAGAAATTCATGACCAAATTGCGTAAGGTGAGATAGTAATTGATAGAGGAAGGAAAATGAATATTTTATTGGCAACATTTAAGGAAAGGAAAATATGTGTTATAGAGGGGTATATTTTTTATCTGTCAAGTGGTAAAAATTCTGCTAAAGCTGGGTTCACTAATACTTGGGTTCCGATAAGAGGTTTAGAGGAATCAGGAATTGGTTCGTTTGTCAAACCATATATTCCTAGACGAAGTTCTTCTAATAGTGAAATAATTAAATTAGTGATGGGTGATGATTTTTTTGGTTACTATGAGAATAAAATAGGACCTGAGTATGAAGATTTTCCTGATGAGTTGCTAAAAGAACAGTTTTGTAGGCTAGGAAATATAAAAACAGCTTGTATTTCACTTAAAATTGGAGGAGGTTTTTGGAACTATAAGGGTTTCTCAGAGTGTTCCCCAAGTACAGCTGAGATTATAAGAGCATACTTACAGACCTCAAAATACTATGATTTAAATGATTCAGGCTATAATTTTGTTGATACTGGTAAGGTATTTAAATTACATAAAGAAGCTCTTGATTGGCTTATAGTTGAGCAGAATGCAATATTCTATGGTAATAAGTTTCCTTCGTCCGAAGAGATTTTAGAGAGTGAAAAAAAACAAAAGAAAGGATTTATAAATACGCGACGAGGTAACTTTTATAACCAGGATGATTATAACGATGAATGCCTAACTCCAACATTTCCGGGGCTAAATGAGCAGTGGTATAAAGAACAGCAAACACGGACAAAAGCAGTTACAAAAATTCAATCTATATATAGAGGGCAGGCTACTAGAAGCGCGATGCAAATGGAAAAAACGCGTATTTCTAAAGGGGGAATAGCTATAGAAAAATCTGACGATAAATTTTATTCAAATAAGCAAAAAGGAGGAATAACTATAGGTAGAGGAGAAGATGTTAAATTCCTTCCAAATAAGCAAAAAGGGGGAGTAACTGTAGGTAGAGAACATAATGCTAAATTTCATCCTATTTGTGTTTATTGTAAAGGAGCTGGTTTTATTGGACAAAATACTAAATGCACTTGCTGTAATGGGTCTGGCTATATATAGTGTTAACTTAAGGATTCTAAAGCTCTGTAAAAGTATTACAGGATATATTATAATGTAGCTAATTTATTTTCAGATAAAAATTGTATGTTAATCTATCTTTTAAAATGGCTTAGTCAGTATTTCTCGGCTTTTGACGTATTTAGTAGTTATGTTTCTATGAGAATACTTATGATTACTATTACATCGTTACTTATAACTTTATTACTCGGCTCTCCCATGATACGTTGGCTTCAAAAAATGCAAATTGGCCAAGTAGTTCGTGATGAAGGTCCAAAAAGTCATTTTTCTAAAAAAAATACCCCTACAATGGGCGGTGTCTTAATCTTATCATCTATAGTTATATCGTCACTACTATGGGGTGATCTAAGTAGTATCTATCTTTGGATTTTAATTTTTGTAGTTTTATTTTTTGGAGCTATTGGTTTTTTCGATGATTATTTGAAACTTGTGCTTAAGCATCCAAAAGGACTGCGAGCAAAACATAAATTTGCTTTACAATCTGTTTTCTCTATTATCCTAGCGATTGTTTTATTTGTTCTATTAGAAAAAAACGGCCAAATGAATTTGTCTATACCGTTTTCTAAAGATTTATACATTCCTATGGGAATAGTGCTTTTTACCGTATTAACTTTTTTTATTATAAACGGTAGTAGTAATGCTGTTAACCTAACAGATGGTTTAGATGGGTTGGCAATTTTGCCAGTTGTGCTTGTTGCTGCTGGGTTAGGAATATACGCATATATTGAAACTAATTATAACTTATCAAGCTATTTGTTATTTAACTACCTTGGTAAACAAGGTTTGGCAGAAGTGGCTGTATTTTGCGCGGCTATTTGTGGTTCTGGTTTGGCCTTTTTATGGTTTAATTCTCATCCGGCGGAAGTGTTTATGGGAGATGTTGGTTCACTCACGCTAGGAGCTGTACTTGGTGTAATAGCTATTATGATCCGTCAAGAGTTAATATTCTTTATCATGGGATTATTATTTGTAGTAGAGGCTATTTCTGTAATCCTTCAAGTAGGATCATATAAGCTGAGAAATGGCAAAAGAATTTTTAAAATGGCTCCAATCCACCACCATTTTGAACTAAAAGGCTGGCCAGAAACAAAAGTAGTAGTGCGCTTTTGGATAATTTCAGTGGTATTATTTCTAATAGGCTTGATCGCTATTAAGGTTAGATAGTGTCTGACTTTTATTTTAATGGATATAAAATCAATAAAATTTTACTAGTGGGGTTTGGTACTACTGGAAAAGCTATATATGATTTTTTGCAACAGTTTAATAATTTAAAGATAGATATTTCCCATAACGATCAAGAGTTTCTAGATTATGACTTGGACACTTATGATCTAATAGCATTAAGCCCTGGTATTCCAACGAATAAATACCCATATAACCAACTTAAAGACTATAAGGCTAAATTAACTAACGATATAGATATCTTCTATAAACAAATACAACATACAGATGTAAAAACTATAGCAATTACTGGATCTAATGGTAAAAGTACAATAGTAACACTACTTAACTATGCCTTAAACCAATTAGGTCATAAAAGCATTCTTACTGGTAATATTGGTATATCGCCACTTTCTAAGCTAGCAGATGAGTTTGATTTTTGTGTAATAGAATTATCAAGTTTTCAAATTGATTTATTACAAGAAGCAAATTTTGCAATAGGGTGCGTGATTAATATTTCCCCAGATCATCTAGATAGATACAAAGATTTAGCCGAATACACTCAATCGAAGCTAAATTTAGCGAATTTTAGCAAAGATTTCATTATATATGATGTTGAGGGTAAAGGCTTAAAGTATACTGGAAAGTATACTTTAGTAGATAATAGTATCTACAACGGCTCTTCAAAGTTATTGGATACAACACAAACAAAATTGTATGGTCTACACAATTTAGAAAATATAGTAGTGGCACTCAACATCCTAGAAAAACTAAATGTAGATACCAATAAAGCTATTGAGATAATAAAAACTTTTAATGGTCTTGATCACCGCTGTAAATTTGTCGATAAGGTTAATCATGTTAGCTATATTAATGACTCTAAGGGAACAAATGTTGGTGCTACAATAGCAGCACTAAAGAGTATTACAGTTAGTAAAAATATTATTCTTCTATTGGGTGGCATCGCTAAGGGAGGTGATTTTACCTTGATGGAAGAGGTTTTACAAAAATTTGTGAAATTTGTAGTTATATACGGTAGGGATAAAGATTATATTAAACAGCAAATTAGTAACTACTGTGAGTATCAGCTTTGTGATAACATGAAAGATGCCTTTGTTCTAGCACATCAAAAGTCTCAAAATGGTGATATAGTATTGTTATCTCCAGCATGTGCTAGTTTTGATGAATTTAGTGGTTATGCTGAACGTGGCAAAGTATTTGAAAAATTAGTTCTACAATTGAAACAGTAATTAGGAAATTAACTTAATGCTCTATAGATTAAAGCTTTTATTAACAAAACAGAACGCAAAGAGAGAAAGAGTCAGAGCAAAACTTGAGATAGATATTTCCTTAGTTTTTATAATGCTAGGGTTACTTGCATTTGGTTGGATTATGGTAACTTCTGCATCAATGGTTGTTGCATTAGATGATTATAACAATCCTTTTTTCTATTCCATCCGACAAGGTTTCTTTGCTATTGTGTCGATATTTTTATTTTTATTAGCTTTACTAGTTCCTACAAAAAATTATGAGAAAAATTTTAACGCTTTCTTTTTTATAATGCTTATAGTGCTAGTAGCTGTATTAGTGCCTGGAGTTGGTAAAAGCGTTAATGGAGCAAGACGCTGGATTCCTTTGGTAATTATTAATATTCAAGTTGCAGAATTAGCTAAACTTTTAGCAATAATATTTTTCTCTGGGTATGTTGCTACAAACCTTGAGAAAATGAGAAATTTTAAAGAAGGTATCTTAGTACCTATAACTCTATTAGGTTGTATAGCGATGCTCTTACTCATGCAACCTGATTTTGGTTCAACAGTGGTTATATCAATTTGTGTTTTGGGGATGCTTTTTGTTGCTGGTAGTAAAGTACGATGGTATGGCTTACTTTTAGTGGCTATGGTAACTATGGCTGCTATGTTAGTGATTATCTCACCTTATCGTATGCATAGAATCACAGGTTTTTTAGATCCTTGGGAAAATGCCAACGGCTCAGGTTATCAGTTAGTTCAAGCACTTATTGGATTTGGTAGAGGAAGTTGGTTTGGTGATGGGCTAGGAAATGGTGTACAAAAGCAGTTTTTTTTACCAGAAGCTCATACGGACTTTATTACATCAGTTATAGCTGAAGAGATAGGCATAGTTGGTCTAATGATATTATTGGTGGTGTATTTGTTTATAGTTTTAAAAGCTATTAATATTGCTAAATTAGCATTTGAATTAAAAAGATATTATCAAGCATTTTTAGCATATGGCGTAGGCTTTTGGATGGGTTTTCAGGTATTTGTAAATGTAGGAGTTAATACAGGAATATTGCCCACAAAAGGCTTAACGTTACCGTTTATAAGTTACGGTGGTAGTAGTTTGTTGATTATGTGTTACACAATAGGTATTTTGCTTAGAATTGACTTTGAAAACAAGCTTTTAGCAGATACTATAAACCCAAAGTATGTTTATAAAAAAAAGTAAAGTTTAGTTCTTATTAGTTTGAGTATATATGATATTGTTTATTAAAATACTTACGGCAATCTGAACTATTAAGCAATAAAAGTGGGAAATCAGAAGCAGGGTGCCTTGAGATTTGATTATGATAATTAACGTCCGTGCATCCTAATATTTTTAATTTTGGAATAAGATTTGTTATTTCATGATCGATAACACCACTTTCTATATTATATTTACAATGTGAAATATTTAGTGACTTTAAACGTTTTAGGTTTGTAGCTATAACGTTGAGCTTTTGGTCGTTAATGTAACAGCTTGAAAGATCTAGAGCTCTTAAATTTTTAAGTTAGTAACGATATCTTCTACTGCTTTGTCTCTAATATTATAACCTGAAAGTGAAAGGTTGAGTGATTTGAGATTTGTCGTTAGTGACAATATAATCAACTCTGCTTATTGCTGTCACTTTTACGTTAATCTCAAGTTAGTTGTTTTAACGATAAATTCAATAAAATTTATAAAACATATATTAAGTTTTTTTAAAATAAAGTGTGGAATAAATTTTTAAATTTAATATACTATAACAACTTAACTTGAGAATAAATTTTTTTATTTTAAAATATAAGAATAATTTGTTGTAAAAATAAATGTGTTAATTACAATAATGATGGCTGTGTTATGAATAAAAAATTAATAGGAGCGATGGCTATTACGCTGGCATTAGCTTCACTGTTAAATAGCTGCACACAGGAGGAGCACAGTGAGCAGCAGATATTAACAAATTGTCAAGGTATAATTTGCAGTATAGAATTAGATAATGTTGACCTGCTTAGATATACAAATGTAGTAGGCAAATCTGTGGATAAGGTACTAAAGCAAGAGGCTGTATCTGAGCCAGGATATAACATAACTTGGGTTATGTCAGATGGTCAGTTTGCTACAGACCAACAGTTAAGTGATAATGATTTAGCAACATGTAATAGTGATTGTACATATGACTCTAATCCGACCAGCTGGATATTTAATTCAGTAGGCTCACATCAGATTGGTGTTTCTGGGACGCTAACAAACCCAGATGGTTCTATTGAAAAAATTGATTTAGTAAAAACAGTAAATATTAATTATGGTAAAGCTAAAATAGAATCTGAGGTTATAGGGAGCTCTGTATTAGACTATAAATTTACAGCTAATATAACAGATACAGGTATACCAGATGATGCAACCTTTACTTGGAAAGTAGATGGTACTGAAATCGGTACAGGCCAAGAGATAGATTATCTTTTTCCAAACATAAATACAACCTATAATGTAACTTTGGAGGTTTCTGTAGATGGAGAAGTAGTAACGACATCTACAAAAAATATAACTACAGGGACAGTTGTAGCACTACGATTAAGTAGTTCTCGATTTGGATTTTTAGATTATTCCTTATCGGTAGATTTAGCAGGTACTGGGATAACTGATGCTTGGACACTACAGTGGAGTTCAAATCCATCATCGGCAACATTTTCTGCACCTACATCAGCTTATACAAATGTAACATTTGATAATTATAATACAACTTATACTGTAACATTGACAGCTACACCACCAGGTGGTTCCGGAGCTGTAACAGCTGCTACTCCCATCAATACAGGAGACGCTTTCGTACCAACAATGACTATGGTAGGCGGTAATTATTCTCAGATAGCATCAAGTGGAGTCGGTGAGGTTACAGGTATTACTTGGGTAAATACTGGAAGTGCAATTACTTTTAGATGTCCAAGTGGTTATGGGATTTTAGCTTCAGTCCTTTCTCCAACTCCGGGTAATAAGGTAGAGGATAGTTATCCTGGTCGGGACGCGGCATTTTTTCTAAGGCAAGATGGTGGAGTATATGTTGATGATTTTTACGATATGGACTGGTTAGGATACACCAATAGCTATAGTGAGAGTGGAACGTCAACTCCTATAACTGGTGTTACATGTAACGAAGTGTTTGAAACTTAAAATACAGCCTAGAATTTAAGGAATAGGAATAGTGACATTTTACGATATTCTACTTACAATTTTTAGTGTTAAATAATTTAAACATTTTTTAGTTCCCTATAAGTACAATACTATCTCTCTAAATCGAATAACACAATAAAGCCAAAGGACTAAAATCTATAGCTTCCTTAAAAGGATTATTAACTTTTTTGAGGTGTTTTTTGAGCATTTTGTAGTGAATTTTATTTATCTTTTCTAGAGGTTTATATTTGCTATCTAGTTTAACTGGTTTGTAATTACTTAACCATTGTAGAGCAATTTGGTCAAATTCAGTTTTAGATATGTTAGGTATTATCCTTTCATCAAAAATTATATGATTATAAAAATGTTTAGGTATACAAAAAATATGTCTGATTATTTCATTATTAGCATTTGATTGTTTTACATCATCAATGTTTACATCATTAAAATTATTTAAAAAAAGGGCTTTAAGAGTTTCTATACCTAAGAAATTGTTGTAAATATGAAAATAAAAGTCTCTCTCAGTTTTGCTACTATTTTCTATTGAATAGCTGATATCTGCTGTCAGGTGTTTATATAATATCTTTTTATCAAAGATTTCAGCTAATTTTTTTAGTTGTGGTGAGGATATGGTTCTATCATCTTTTAAGCTATTTATTTCCTTTAGCCACCAGTTCATTTTTTCATTAGCAACTTCAATATTATTATACAGCTCTGTACAAGCTATAATTTGCGATTTTATTTGATCTAATAAGTAGAGTATTTCTTTTTTACCATCATTAAGTTTACGGTAAGCAAAGTATACAACACTTCCGTAGTTTGGTAATTTATCAATTGGATAGTGAAAATAGTTATATTGCATTTTATACCTTTTCAAAAGCTACTATGTAATTAACATCGGCGTTTTTACCCAGTTTAAAAGAATCAGTAATAGGGTTATAGTGAATACCAATTATTTCTAAAGGTTTAAAACCATATTTTTCGGCTACTTTTATTAGCTCATAGGGCTTTATAAACTTGTTGTACTGATGAGTGCCTTTGGGCACTATTTTTAAAATGTGTTCAGCTGCTACTATCGATAATAGATAGGATTTAAGGTTTCTATTCAACGTTGAGGCAAAAAATAAACTTCCTTGTTTAGCAAGTTTGGATATCGAGGTTATCACGCTCTCAGGATCTGGAACATGCTCTAACATTTCCATACATGTAATAACGTCAAACTGATCCTCTGTAACTGCAGCAAACTCTTCTATAGTTGAGTTTATATAGTTTATGTCCAGATTATTACTTTTAGCATGCCCTTTGGCCACACTTATGGCTTCACCTGAGGCATCAAGACCATAAACTTTATTGTTTTTTGTGACAAGTGACTCTGTAAGAATTCCACCACCACAGCCTATATCAAAAACTTTTTTATTATCAAAAGTAGTATGTTGTTTTATAAATTCTAAACGTAAAGGATTAATTTGGTGTAAGGTCTTTAGCTCACCATTTGGATCCCACCAACCGTTTGCTAAGCGTGAAAATTTATCCACTTCATTGTTATCTAAGTTATTCATGGCCACTAAAGCTATAGATTTTTTTAAAATACTTGAACCAATGATATCAAAGATCAGCTATTAAGAAAATTTTTATTAGAGTTTTGGGACTTAATTTACTATAATTGGTAGGTTGTGTTTTTACTAACTATAAAAAGAGATAAGCTTAATGAAGTTGATAAATTTTATATTATTACTTTCAGCAGTTGGAATAACAGTCAGTGGTTGTTCTAATATGAAAACTACAAAGGATAAGCGAGACCCTTTTGAAAACTATAACAGAGGCATGTATTCTTTTAATGATAAAGCTTATGACGCTCTCACTCCAGTTGCGAAAGGCTATGATTATGTGATGCCAGATTCTGTACAAACAGGAATTTTTAATATGTTTCAGAACCTGCTTGAACCTGCAAGAGTAGTCAATGATATGTTTCAGGGGCAGTTAAGCTATGCTGGTGATGATAGTATTAGGTTTTTAACAAATACAACTTTTGGGGTTTTAGGTTTCTTTGATGTAGCAGATGATTGGTTTGGTAAGCAGATGAGATACCATCAAAGTTTTGCTGTAACTTTACATAAGTGGGGTGTCTATGATGAGAATGAAGCATCTCCTTATGTTGTTTGGCCACTTTTAGGTCCAGGCACTTTAGAGGATGTAGCAAATGGTGTGGATGCTTTGTTTAATCCTCTTACGTATGTATTTTTCTTCGCGCCAATTGGTACAGCAGCATCGTATATAGTAACCTGGGGTATATATGGAACCTACCAAATTAACCAAGGAGTGGCTTACTTACCAGCATACTCTAATTTAAAAGAAGTTTCGATAGATCCATATATAGCTATGCGTAATGCGTATTTACAAAACTATGACTATGGTATGGCAAAGATTCTTAAACAAGAACTAAAAGCAGATAGTGATGCTCTAGAGACAGATAAGGCTGTACTTGGTGTTTTAGGTTACGAAGGTGACAATGTAGCGTCACAAATGGCATCAAGTGGGAATGTGTCTACGAATAAATCTGTAGAACCGCCTATGATGCTTAAGAGTAAGTTAGATAAAATAAATGAAGCTTCTCAGGTGGATGAAGCTTTTGATCAGAGCTACTCTAATGATAGCAAAGTTATTGACTTGGCTAACTTAGATGGTGACACTAAAGCAAATGATATTGATGAGTCTAAAGATATAGGCATCCAGCTTCGTAATGCAAAAGCTAAGTTACCTGGTAATGCTGATGATCCCCAAACCCTAATCCAAACAATAAAAGAGCAAGACTAAGACAGTTGTCCTCTGGTGTATCCACCGGGCACTGTTTCAACAAGAGATTTCATTTCTAGTTCAAATAGTATCTCACTAATTTTATGGTAAGGTAAACAAGTATTATTAATGATTTGGTCAATAGTGGTTAGACTGGTATTGATACTATTAAGAACTGCTTTTTGCTCATCACTAATTTCTATAGTATCGAAAGTATTAATAATTCTAGGGCTATTATTGATATTTAGTTCTTCTAGGATGTCAGAAGCATTACTAACTAATTTTGCACCTTTTTTTATTAGTTCATTACAACCACTACTTGAGGTATTAAAAATGCTTCCAGGAACTGCAAATACTTCTTTATTTTGCTCAAGTGCTAGCTCAGCAGTAATTAAAGAGCCACTTTTTTGTGCTGCTTCAACTACTAAAACACCTTTAGACAAAGCGCTAATTATTCTATTTCTTTGCGGAAAATTGTGTCTAAGAGGCTCTACTCCAAGGCTAAATTCAGAAATAATAAGACCTTGGTTAGATAGGATATTTTGGTGTAAGGTGGTATTAGATTTAGGATAAATAACATCAATACCTGTGCCTATAACTGCTATGGTTTTAAGATTATTCTCCAAAGCGTACTGGTGCGCCAAAGTGTCAATACCATAAGCTAAGCCACTGGTTATAGTTATGTTGTGATAAGCTAGTTCACTAATGATTTTCTGTGTAACATTTTTTCCATAACTAGTGTGATTACGAGCCCCGACAATAGCTAGTTGGTAAGTATCAAGTAAATCAACATTACCCAAACAATATAATATTATAGGCGGATTAGAAATTTGCTTTAGTTCAAAAGGATATTTTTTATCAAAATACGTTACCAGAGAGTTGCTTGATTTGCTTAGCCACTTATTAACTTTGTCCAAATATGGTAAATATTTTTTCTCTACTAAGTAATCTAAAGTTTCTTTATGGAGAGATAATTGTTTTTGATAGTGTGATGGGCTATTTACCAAATCCTCCAAATCAATACCGTTACTAATAGCAGCATTAAAGCGACTATTACCAAAGTAAGGAGATATAGTTAGTATTAGGCAATTTTTTGTTGTAGTTTTCATTACAAAATTGTAGTAGCCATAGAGTTTTTTGTGATCTCTTGGAGAGAATTGACTATCAAAACAAGGGCATAATGGTCTGATTGACGATATACAAAGCCATGACCAATGTACTTTGGAGGAACTGGATAGCCATCAGCTCTTGATTCTGGTTCATAAAGTATCATTTCAGCACCAAGTTTTAGACCATCAGTGGCTCCTTTGTTGATTAAGATACTATTGTAGCTAAACGAGAATGTACCTGTATTCATAATATCTTGCATTACATTAGCAGTTATTTTACTGTCCATTTTAAAGCTTTCTGCTGGTAGTGGATTGGAAAAAACGATGTCGTTTGGAATTACGTAGTCACCTACAGAAGCTTCCTGTTTAAGATCGCTGATAGTAAGAGCAGTTATACCTTTGTAGGTATAGTTGTATTGAGCTGACCCTATTTTATACACTTTTTTATCAGGGTTATACGCGTTTATAGGTTTTGGTTCAGAGATGATACTAAAGTTTTTATTGTCCTCTCTAGCAGGATACTGTTTATCTACAAAGATTTTGAAATTAATACCCAAAACAGGTCTTTTCTCACGACTGTCATATATCTTAGCCATTTCATCTACTTGATTATCGTTAAGTAGATAAATGTTTGAGAAAAATTTTGTATAATTGCTAATTTTAACGTGTTTGATGCGATCATTAATATTGTCAATTTGATCTATAAGTTTACTCTTGAGGGTTATTTCTACCCTTTGATTGATCCCTCTATTATCATTAGAATCATTAGGAGCTATAGGGTCTTGGTATCCTAAAGCTTGGATTTCGATACCGTCAGGCTTTATACCCTTGTTTATTAGGTATTCTCTAACGCTAGAAGCTCTATCTTTAGAAAGGCGAAGATCGTGTTTTGTCAATAGATCATTATGTTTTATTAGTTTAGAGTCTATTTTTCCAGCGTACCCTTTGATTACAAAGTTAGTATCACCAGTTAGTTTTAGGTACGCATATAATTTATTAAGAGTTTCTTTGGCTTGGTCGTTTAAAGTAAAGCTATCTGCACTAAATTTAATATTTGTCTCTATGAAGTCAGGTCCTTTTACTCTTTTTAGACATATGAAGGATTGTTGAGATTGAAGTAAATCTGGAGTACATGAGTCAAGAGTGGGATAAGTTGTAGGTTTTTGATCTTTATCCATAGAAGCGCAGCTTATTAGGAGTGTTGATAGAAGTGCTACAGATAAAGTGTATACATGCTTTTTCATACTGATAAAACTTAAAATTATTTCTTAACTAATAATTTTACTATAAACGTTCGCCTTAAAATAGTCTTTATAAAAATTGTTGAATAAAACAGTGAAAGCTTGGTGTGTACTATATGACATCCCATCGTCAACTATGTTACTGACAGTGTGAAGTAAGAATGACAAATAGACGGTTATACTTGCGAGGGCAGGTATTGTAAGTTTAAACTTTTGCCATAATATATCACTTAAATATTAGAGTTAAAGTTCTTAATTATATTTTTTTCACTTATAAAAGCTTTAAGTGCTATTGGGTTAGAGAGAAATTTAAACCTGTATCTAGTAGAATTTGAGCTATAAATAGTGATATCTCCATAATCTAAAAGTTTACCAAAAAGGCTTTGAGACAGTTTAACACTTTCAATCTGATTAAACCTTAAATTCAAAAATTTAGCATGTAGAAAACCAACCCTTCCTATAATTCTCTCATTAGTTATAGCAAGCTCAGTAGATGTTTTGATAATATAAGGGTATAAAATGTAGCAAAGAGCTATAAAATACATTATTCCAGCAGTTTTTGGTTCTGCTGTACCTGCAAAAATGAAAAATAAAGCCATGATAGCTGGGATAAGGAAAAGCCAATTGCTAACTTCGGCGCTATATTCTAAAATTTCATGCTTTTCTAAATGCTGTTTTGTGTATTTATTCATTACCTTTCCCCTTTTTTATAATTACTGTGTTTTAAGAAAATTAAAGGTGTGTAATATAAGATAATATTAAGAATAGAGAAAGAAGTCACTGTTGTCAAACTATGTGACACCAGTATTTTGTACTATAACTAGCAGTTTCTATAACACGTATTTTGAAGCTTGGTGGTTTCTATTAGCATAAACTTTAATTTCTATATCAATAAGATGACTAACTTACGTAAATATGGTATCTTGTTCAAAAAGGTTTTAATGTGGTTTTTGTAATGAAAGTAACTACAGATAGTTTTGTTAAAATGCATTTTAAATTTAGACTAAAAGATGGCTCTATAGCTGAAGATACAGAAAATTATAACCGTGCTTTTGTTTTTCAAATGGGGCAAGGATGTTTTACTGAAAAAGTTGAAAAAGAGCTTATAGGAGCAGAAGTAGGTACTAGTAAAAGGGTGGTTTTAATGCCAGAAGAAGCATTCGGTGAGAAGCATCCAGCGAGTATTTACTCAGTTCCAAAAATTAGGTTTCCTAAAAGTATAGAGTTAGAAGAGGGGCTTATAGTCTCTTTTAGTCAAAAAGATGGTACAAAGTTGCCAGGTCTGATAACTGAAATTGGTGATGATGATGTGACGGTTGATTTTAACCATCCATTATCTGGTCAGATAATAGTATTTGAGGCAAAAATACTTAGTATTGCAAAAAATGAGGAAGATCTAAATGAAGATACTGTTGGCTAACCCACGTGGTTTTTGTGCGGGTGTAAGTAGAGCAGTAGAAACCGTAGAGAAAGTTTTAGAAGTAGAAAAATCACCAGTATACGTACGACATGAGGTAGTGCATAATAAAGTTGTCGTAGACTCACTTAAGAAAAAAGGAGTCATTTTCGTTAAAGAGATAGATGAAGTTCCTGATAATTCAGTGTGTATATTTAGTGCTCATGGTGTCTCGCTTAAGGTTGAGCAAGCTGCAGCGACAAAAAACCTAATATTGTATGATGCAACTTGCCCACTTGTTACAAAGGTTCATAGAGGAGTTAGACTAGCTAGCAATAATGATGCTGAATGTATACTAGTTGGTCACAAGGGACATCCAGAGGTTCAAGGAACTATGGGACAATATCGTAGCAAAAAAGGAGCGATATACTTGGTTGAGAATGAGAGCGACGTTACCAAGCTAGAGGTTAAAGACCCGAATAACTTATATTATGCTACACAAACAACTTTATCTGTAGATGAAACAAAAAATATTATAGAAGCTTTAAACAAAAAATTCCCGAACATCAAAGGTCCTAAAAAAGAGGATATTTGCTATGCTACTCAAAATAGACAAGCAGCAATTAAAGCAATGTTAGGACATATAGATATACTTGTTGTAGTTGGCTCTCATAATAGTTCAAACTCAAACAGATTACGAGAGCTTGCTAAATTAGAGGGTGTTGATTCCTATTTGGTTGATAATCCTTTAGATATAGATAGATCATGGTTTGATAACAAAAACACTTGTGGAGTCAGTGCTGGAGCGTCAGCACCAGAGTATTTGGTACAGGAAATAGTAGCTAAAATATCAGATATTTGTGATAAAGATGTTGATGTTGAAGACTTTGAGGGCATAAAAGAGGAAGTTTATTTTCCATTGCCTAGATTACTAAAGCAAAAATTTACTAAGGTATAGATAATGCAAAGATCTATCAGGGGTGCTACAACTATAAATAAAGATACAAAAGAAGATGTACTGGCTGCTACTAAAGAGTTGCTTGAAAAAATGCTTGAAGATAACGTTGTAGCACATAAAGATATAGTAAATATTATATTTACAGTAACATCTGATATAAGTTCAGAATTTCCTGCTGTAGCTGCAAGAGAGTTAGGCTTAGTAGATGTACCGTTATTAGATTGTCAACAAATGAAAGTTAAAGATGCTTTAGATCTTTGTATCAGGATAATGTTGACTTATAATACTAACAAAGATCAAAAAGAAATTAGCCACATATATTTACATGGTGCTAAAATCTTAAGACCAGATTTGACGAAGAAATAAGAGGTTATACTTATGTGGTTATTAGAAAATATCGATATGAAAAAATCAAAGTACATACTACCTAGCTTATTTACTAGTGCTAGTTTGTTATTTGCCTTTTTAGCAATTATTGCAGCTTTCCAAGGCAAATTTATATCAAGTGCTGGTTATATGCTTTTGTCAGGATTTGCAGATGCTTTTGATGGGAGGATTGCACGCTACACACAAACTCAAACAGCGTTTGGCGCAGCATTGGATAGCCTAGCTGATGTTGTTTCTTTTGGAGCAACTCCGGCATTAGTGATATATTTTTGGAGTTTGCATAATATTGGTCCTTTAGGGGCGGCGATTTCATTTTTGTATTTGTTAGCAGTAGCTCTTAGATTAGCTAAGTTTGATACCCAGCAAGAGCCAAAAGAGCTTACAGAAGAAGGCTTAATAGAAAAAAGGCTATATTTTTATGGTATGCCGTGTCCTGCTGGTGCTGTTACTATTTCTGGACTTATCTGGTTGGGCCAAGAAACATTTGTAGGTGGCTACGCTTTTGTTACAGTGTTATTAACTTCATTTACAGCTTTGTACTTAGCTTTTATGATGATAAGTGATATTAAGTTTAGAAGCTTTAAGGATAGTGATGGCAAAGGTAATATTAGTAAATTATATGTAATCTGTTTTATACTTATAATCTTGATGTTGTTTACTATGCCTGAGAAACTCCTTTATTTAATAATGATAGGTTATGCACTTTCAGGACCAGTTTCTCACTATAAATATAAGAAAAAAACAGAAAATGATTATATTAATAAATCATCAAGTGTAGATGGTAAAAAAATAATCGATGCAGAATCTTAGTATCTTACTGTAAAGTCCGAATTATCCATAGGATTTCCTTGCTCACTTTCTATTTCAGCAGCTACACCACCTGGTTGTTGTAAGGGTCCTGCTTCGTTAGAGTACATATCTCTTTGAGTAGGTGGAGATGAAGCATAGCCAAATGAGTCTCCTTGGGAGTTTGAACATGATATTAAAGCAAAGCTTACTAAACAAAATATAAGAGATCTATAAGGTTTTTTTATATTTAACATTTTTTAATACTATAATTTTGTTGGGTAACTAAAATAATAGCAGAATTATTTATTAATATTAAACTATAATTTGATAAGTAAATTAAAGTATTTATAATTTATGTGAGTTTCCGTATAATATTCGTAGCATTTATAAAAATTATAAACATAAAATTTTTAGGGTAAATTTATGCAAGATAACTCGTTATCGTTGATTCAGTTAATATGGCACGCAAATTTTATTGTACAATTGATAATGTTGGCTTTGGTGGCTATGTCTGTTTATTCATGGGCTATAATGTTAGAAGTTAACGGTCGTGTAAAGAAATATAAACACGAACAAGCCAGGTTCGATAAGCTTTTTTGGGCGGGGCATCATATTCAAAAGCTATATGAATATTACTTACAACATAAAGAAAATATTTTCGGTAAGTCTATAATTTTTTGTTCTGCTTTGAGAGAGTATAATAACCTTAAAGATACTGGAGTCTTAAAAGGAGAGACAATCCTAGAAGGTATGGAAAGAACTGTAAGTATAGCTATATCTCAAGAAGCTAAAGAGTTAGAAAAAAAACTTCCAGCTTTAGGAACTATAGCTGCTGTGGCTCCATATATAGGATTAGTTGGAACAGTCTGGGGGATTATGTCGTCTTTTAATACTTTAGGTGGTGTGGAGCAGGCTACTATATCAGTAGTGGCTCCGCATATTGCTGAGGCCTTGATAGCTACAGCACTGGGCTTATTTGTCGCAATTCCTGCTGTTATTGGTCATAGTAGACTTTCAAATCAAGTCGATGATATTTTGTCTACTTATGAATCATTCCAAGATGATTTATGTATCTTATTGTTGAAAGAAGCACATAATAATAATTTGGTTAAAGAGCAGCACCAACACTGCAGTCAAGAAAGCTACTAAAGGCTTTTATTATGAAAAGAAGAAATAAAAAGTTTTTTAGGAAAAAAAGACCAATGATAGACATCAATGTAGTTCCATATATAGACGTTATGTTGGTACTATTGGTTATTTTTATGATTACTACACCTATTTTAACTCAAGGGGTTAAAGTAGACTTGCCTAAGACTAAGTCAGAAAAAATTCCCTCTACAGATAGTAAGCCAATAGTTGTAACTGTAAATAATCAAGGAGCGTATTTTGTTAATCAGGGGGTTAGTAATCCTAAAGCGCCATTAAAATCTAGAGAGCTTGCAAGCGTGGTAATTAATTTATCTAAACAAAATCCAGGAAAGCCTGTGTATGTAAGAGGTGATAGTAATGCAAACTATGGTCAGGTAGTAAAAGCTATGGCCCTTATTCAAAAGGCTGGAGTTGATAAAGTGGGGTTAGTCACAGAAGATGGCAAATCTTAATTATCGTAAAATTTTAGGATACTTTAGAAAACAGATAGATAACAATCCTTTTTTAATTAAGGCAGTAATTATACATATAGTTATAGTAGTGATGTTATATGTATTATCTTATATAAGTTTGCTTAAATTTGATTCTACTGTGAGGTTACAAGCACAGATTGTAGAGGCTTCTAAGCAGATGCAAGTTATACAAGCTACTTCTATAACAAGTGGTGAACTTAACAATCAGATTCAAACGTACGAACAACAGCAGCAAAAGCTACGTAAAATTAGAGAGGCTGTAGATAAAGCTAGAGAGCAAGCAATTATAAAAGCCAAAGAAGAGGCTAAACGCAAAGCTTCTGAAGAAAGACTAGCTAAAGCAGAGGCTGAGAGGCTTAGATTAGAACAAGAGAAAAAAGAACAAATCGAGGCTCAAAAAAAAGCTCAAGAAGAAGCTAAACGCAAGGCAGAAGCCGAAAAACTTAAGCTAGAGCAGGAGAAAAAAGCTAAGCTTGAAGCCCAAGAGAAAGCAAAGAAAGCAGCTAAAGAGGAAGTTGAACGTAAAGCTCGTGAAGAGAGATTGGCAAAAGCCAAAACAGAAGCAGAAGCTGCTGCGAAAAAACAGATAGAACAAAATCAAGCACAATCAGCAATAGCTAGTTATATTTCTGAATATCAAGATAGGGTAGGATCTAACTGGATAAAGGATTCGTGTAGAGGTATATATGATTTGCCTAGAGCAATAATTAGAAATGGTAGGTTTGTAAAGTTAACAGGAACTTCCGGTAACTATAGTTGTGATCAGTCACTTGTTGATGCGATAAAGAATACTACTCCACCAACCATATCAAATAGTGTGGCTAAGCAAACAATACAGAGTGAAAATATAAGCTTTATATTTAAGCAGTCGTAGTTTTAAGTAAGGAAATTAAGCAATGAAAAAGGTAATAGCAGTATTTGCAATATTAATGTTTTTAGTTTCTAGTTTACAGGCAGAGTTAGTAGCGGAGGTAACAACGGGAGTTATCAAAAAACCTCTAGTGTCACTGATTAGTAATAATGTAATAGATCAGTTTCCTCAAGATGTAAACTCAGTTGTAGTATCAGATTTTAACCATAATGGTAAGCTAAAAGGTAATGCCAGTATACAGTATGAAATAAAAGATAAACATGAAATTCCTTGGAAAAATATTAATGCTGACTATGTTGTATTTACTAAGTACACAAAAAATTCTTACAATAACTACACTGTAGAAGTACAGATTCTTAAAAGAAACAACACAGGTTACATACAGTCTGTAACTTATAGCAATATAAACGTTTCTTTGATGAGAACTTTAGCTCATAAGGTTTCAAATTATGTGTATCAAAAGATTACTGCAGAACAAGGATTCTTTTTAACTAAGTTGGCATATGTTAAGGTAACAAACCCTTATGCAAGATATGGTAGAGTTTATGAACTTATTATTTCTGATTATGACGGTTATAATAAACATACTGTACTAAAACAAACCGATAACCCTATAGCAACACCATCTTGGTCAAATGATAGTAAGTTTATAATATACTCTAGTTATAGCGGTGGTAGCATGGGCGTGTATAAACTTGAGATTGGAACTGGTAAGGTTACAAAAGTGACTAATTATAAAGGAATAAATAGCTCTCCAGCATATTCACCAGATGACAGTAAGATTGTTCTAGCGTTATCAAAAGGTTACTCAGAGCAGACAAATATATATATATTGAATTTAGTAACAAAAGCTTTAAAGCAATTAACTATAAATGGTATAAATACAGCACCTAAGTTTTCTCCAAACGGTAAGAGTGTGATATTTACATCAGATAGGGGTACAAGACCAAACATATATATCGCGCCTATTGATTCTAAATATCCGCAGTCTTCTATATTAAGTAGTAAAATATATCAAGGTTATGAGCCTAACTATACTTCAGATGGTAAGAATATCGTATTTATGTATCAACAAGCTAGATCAACAGGTACTCAAATAGCTAGTTTTAATTTAGCTAGTGGTGATATTACTACACTTACTAATGGTAAAGCAGATGCCTCACCAACAGTTTCCCCATTCGGTGATATGATAGCTTATATTACTACTAATTCAAAAGGACATAATTCTTTGGATATGGTATCATTAGGTGGAGAAAACCAATTTAGTGTTGAAAGTATTGGAGATACACAAACTCTTATTCAGTCTCCAAGTTGGTCACCTAAAAATTTTTAAGGCTAATAAATGAAAATGAGAGTGTTTTTATTATTTATATTTGTTTTACTTGGTGGATGTGCTTGGTATCAAGGACCAGAACTGATGCCAAATGCAAATGCTGACCTAAGTGGTTCTGAGCTTACTGAAACTGATGGGCCAGGCTTTATTAGCACCCTTGAATCTGCAGATAACCACGGTGGTAAATATGTAGATGATAGTGGGAATTATAATGTTACAAATTTTGATAATGTTACTTAAACTACGGGAGTATAAACTAATGAGAGATAAAATTTTAGGATTAGCAGCTATAAGTTCAGTTTTATTATTAGCTAGCTGTTCTAGTACTAGACCAGATAATAGCAATCTTATAAAGGATAAGTATGCTGGCGTTGATAGCTCACAGGCTTTAGAAATGTCTTCACAGATATTTGGTTCTGAGAATATGAGTTCAGACCAAGTAGAGAAGATGAAGCAAGAGTTGATGGAAATTAATTGTAGGTCAGTATATTTTGGCTTTGATAGTTATGATATAACAGACGATGCAAAAGCATGTTTAGACAAAACAGCAGATTATTTAGTTGCTCATCCAGACCAGCCACTTAAATTATCTGGTAACACTGACCCTAGAGGAAGCGAGAAGTACAACTTTAATCTTGGTCAAAAGCGTGGTGATGCTGTATATAAGTATTTGTTGTCAAGAAATGTAAATCAAGATCAAATGTGTGTAGTAAGTTATGGTAAATTAAAACCAGCTGCTGAGCCAACTCAATTTTATGATGAGTTTTGTGCAGGTGGGTTAAACGATGCATGTATCTACAAAGCGTCTGAAAAGGCTTACTATTTAGATAGAAGAACTGATCTTGACTTTGGTGTTAAATGTGATGAGTCTGATTCTTCTCAGCCAATAGCTCAAATGTAATTTAAACTTCAACTATTTTTTTCTATCAAATTGCTCTAAAATAACCCTCATAATTTTTTTATTTAAATAAGTGGTATGATTAAAATTCCTAAAATTGGTTTTGTAAGCCTTGGGTGTCCTAAAAATTTAGTAGATTCAGAACGTATAATTACTAAATTAAAAGCTGAAGGCTATGATCTTGTTGATAGTTATGAAATGGCTGATATGGTTATAGTTAATACATGTGGCTTTTTAAATTCAGCTATAGATGAGTCTCTAGAAGTGATTGGTGAAGCAATTGCTGAGAATGGTAAAGTGTTAGTAACTGGTTGTTTGGGTAATAAGGCTGAACTTATCAAAGAAAAACATCCAGAAGTTTTAAGTATCACAGGTCCACAAGATTATGAAAATTTAATCGAAGCTGTGCATACTCATGCGCCAATTTTTGCTAATGACTTTGTATCTTTGGTGCCTCCACAAGGGATAAAACTGACTCCAAGACACTATTCATACCTAAAAATATCAGAAGGATGTAATAATACTTGTACTTTTTGTATTATTCCAGATATACGTGGTAAGCTAAAAAGTCGCTCTATCGATAATATAATGAAAGAAGCTGAGAAGCTTAAAAATGCTGGAGTTAAAGAATTACTTGTGATATCTCAAGACACTTCTGCATATGGTGTTGATATCAAATATAAATCTGGTATTTGGAGAGATAAAGAGTATCAAAGTAATATTTTAGATCTTGCTACAGCTTTAGGTGATTTAGATATTTGGACAAGGTTACATTATGTTTATCCGTATCCTCATGTGGATAAAATTGTACCACTTATGGCTCAGGGGAAAATACTGCCTTATTTAGATGTGCCTTTACAGCATTCATCACCAGAAGTTTTAAAGAGAATGAAGCGTCCTGCACATACGCAAAAGACTTTAGATAGAATAAACAAATGGCGTGATATTTGCCCAGATATAACTATTCGTAGTACTTTTATTGTTGGTTTTCCAGGTGAGACAGAAGAAGATTTTGAGCATTTATTAGATTTTGCAGAAAAAGCGCAGCTTGACAGGGTAGGTTGTTTTAAATATTCTGAAGTTGAAGGAGCTAAGGCAAATGGTTTTGATAATCTTATTTCCGAAGAAGTTAAACAACAACGTTTAGATGAGTTTATGGGGTTACAAGCTCAAATAAGTGCTGATAAGTTACAAAGTTTTATAGGTACAGAGCAGCAGATAATTATAGATTCTATTAATAAAGATGAAAATTATGCTATTGGGCGAACTAAATATGATGCTCCAGAGGTTGATGGTCAGGTAATCGTTGGCGATGCAATTGAGAGAGGTTTAAAAGTAGGAGAATTTGCTACGGTTGAAATAACAGAATCTACCGAATATGATCTTATAGCTGATTAGCCCTATTATTAAACCTTTTTAATATCAATTAATTTTGTTTTGCTAGTTTTTCATTAATTTTATTAAGTATAATAGTTGCATTAGCTTTGCTATCATCTTTAATATAAATAGCTGATTGATCTTTATTATCTTTAGCGGATTGGACTACAATATTAATAGAGTCACCACTAGGAGAAACAGCTTTAATTTCAGATTTTTTCTGATCAACTGTTTGCTCTGTAGTGGTATAGTTATTTTCTTTTAATACTTCTTGAACAGCTGAAAAGACAGTATCTCTACTTTTTGCATATGCGTTATAAGCATCTGGGTTTTCCATCCACTCATATGCTAAAGCTCCAACTGCAACACTGGCTAAAACTAAACCTGTAACAGCAACAGCTTCAGCTGTGCATGATGTAAGTGCCACAGAAGCTGCTAATAGTGTAGCTATTGTAAGTAATTTTTTCTTCATCATAATTTTCCCTCGCTATTATATTGTTTGTATAAATTAAAAGTCTAACAAATTCATTATAGCAAGCTGTTGCTATATTCTAAACTATTTTTATTTATTTATATTGACAATAATGTCTAAATTAGAATATATTGTTTAAATAGTTGTTTTGAGTATGAAGAAATGCGTGTTGAATTAAGATCTTATAGTGATATCGCACAAGCGATAAGTAAGCTTCTTTATCCTTTTGCTGAGGTTGTTATTCATGACCTAAGTAAAAATAGAATAGAAGCAATATTTAATCCTATATCTAGAAGAGAAGTCGGTGATTCATCATATTTAGATCATATAGATTTTAAAGCTTATGACAAATTATTATCTGTAATTGGTCCTTATGAGAAGCTAAATTATGACGGACGGAAGATGAAATGTATTATTACTGTTATTCGAGATGATAAAGGTATCGTAGTAGGAGCATTATGTATAAATTTAGATGTTTCTGTCTTTGATAAGTATCGAGCTTTAATAAATATGTTTTTGCCAGATGATGGTAATCAAATAGCAAAAGATGAACAAAATCTATTTAAGGATACTTTATATGAAAAGATAAATGGTTTTGTACAAAAATATTGTATAGATAAAAACTTGTTGTTAGATAATTTAAATCGTGCACAAAAAAAAGGTTTAATTTTAGAGCTTAAAAATCAAGGAGCGTTAGATGGTAAAAATGCTAGTTATTATATTGCTAGGGCATTAGGTATTAGTCGAGCAACGGTTTACAACTATCTCAAATAAAACTTTAAAGGAGAAAAAATGTTGATTATATTAGGAGCTGTAGTGGGTTTTGTGGCTAGTTTTATATCTACACTGCTTGGCGGTGGAGCTGGATTGATAGCAACACCAGCTTTTTATTATATTATTGTTCATATATATGGTCCAAGTTATGCAATGCAAATAGCATTGGCTACGTGTTGCGGTATGTCTATATGCTTGAGTTTGATAGCTACTTATAAGCATCAACGTAAAGGAAATATTCAGTTTGGAGAGCTAAGATATTATTTAATAGCTTTGGCCATAGGTGCTGTGATAGGAGGATTAATTGTTAAGCATATAGATACGATTTTATTAAAGCATATTTTCTCTGTGATACTTGTATTAAGTGGTATCTGGATGATTTTACATAATGATAGTAAAATTGTGAAGCTACCATCAAAAATTGCCTATCCAATCTGTGGGGTTTGTGGTGTATTAAGTATACTTGCTACTTCCACAACATTTGTGACTATGTTTTTTATAAAGATAGGTGTGGATATAAAAAAAGCCATTTCAATTGCAAGCGTGTGTGTAGTTATTAGTTCAAGCATTGCTACTGTTATGTTGGTGTATGGTATTAATGTCGATGTGCCTAATACATTTGGTTATTTGAGTATACCTTTGCTTTTATCGGCTATTCCATTTTCTGTAGTTGGTAGTTTATTAGCAGTTAAATACTTAGGGATAATATCTCCAAGGTTATTAAAGATGCTATTTATTGCATTGATGTTTATATCTGCGGTAGTTATGGTTCTATAAAGGTTTGAAAATAAAAAATTTTATTGTATACTTGTATTCCTTTGGAGAGGTGTCCGAGTGGTTGAAGGAGCACGCCTGGAAAGCGTGTATAGCTTAACAGCTATCGAGAGTTCGAATCTCTTCCTCTCCGCCAGTTTACAGCGCTCGAACTTTTTGGGCGTGAATTTTTAAATCTACAAACTCCCCTCTGAACCCCAGTATTCATAGGCTTTAGCGCGTTTTAGTCGTCCGACACATACGTACCTAGAGAATCGTAAAATCACCGATTTCACCCCAAAATCTCCCTTTTTGATCTCCGTTTCTCCGTTAGATGCGAACGTCCGACCCGAAGGTACGCATGTCCTGAACCCTTGATTTTACTGGGCTTTTGAAAATCCGGTCTCGAGGTTCGTTATTGGGGCGGAGAATGGCGTATGTACCCGTAGAGCGAGAATTTTCTGCTGAAATGCACCTAATACCAATTGAAATATATAAGACTGTTGAATAAATAGTAGATTTTTTGAGATTATCATAATTTTTTGCACTTTTGTGCTAGATTAGCAAATATTAGTACCTTTGTGTTCTATAGCTGCTGTTTTGGCAGATATAGATACACTTATCCTAGTTAACCCATCAAATTGACTGCCTTTAGCATGTTAAAACAACAAGCTTTCATCAATGCTTGTGCATGAACTTTTACCGTTGAAAAGTAACTAGCCCTAGTAAAGTTAAACTTTCTCTTTAATGTTCCAAAGCATTGCTCAACTTTATATCTGGTTTTTGGTATAAGAATATTCCTTAATTTCTGCCTTTTAGTTAAAGGCTTATTCTTAACCGCCTTTTGAAGTATTCGATTCTTAATTTTCTTATTTTTAATAGCTCATTATTTTTAGCATCGTAATACGCTTTATCTGCAAACAATCTTTCTGGTGATACAAGTTCTAGTAGCGTTGCTAACCTATGTCCTTCATATACTTTAGCTGATTCTGTATGGATAGCCTGTATAAATCCATACTCATCGTCTACACTTGTAAAAACCTTATATCCATAATGACTTTTACTACCTTTCTTAAGCCACTGTGCATCAGTATCTTTGCCATAGGCAACTTTAGTATATTGAGTTTGATCTTCTTTTCTATCTTCTGGTGGGTTATCTATATATTTTTCAGGCCTACCAGCAGATTCAACAAGAGTAGCATCTATTATTGCTCCTTTAGCATGAGATATATTTAAACCTAAATCTGTCAGCTGTTGATTCAAATTATTTAGCAATATTGATAGCTTGTTCTTACGAATTAGTAGGTTTCTAAATTTACAGATACTACTATAATCTGGTAAATCACCTGTAGGAGTAAAACCTGTGAAATATAAAAAATCTAAACGCAGTCTTAAACTATCGGATAGCTCTCTGTCACTTAGGCTATACCATTGGCCAAGTAACAACAACTTAAACATCATCACGCTATCGTAACTCGGTCTGCCTAGATTATTACTATCTTGAACATATATACCTTTTAAAGCCTTTCTGAAGTAATTAAAGTCTAAAAGCTTATTTAATTTTACAAACTTATTATCCTTACCTAACTGAAGTTACGGACTTTTATCTAAACGGCTATTTTAAGTAACTCACCTTACGCATGTTACTTATGAATTTCTAATTTCATATAGTTGCTTAAGAGCAATAGCATTAGATCTAACCAAGAGCTTATATTTCAGAGCGGAGTGGTTTAGTAGACCTCTTGCATAACCGATCTAGAGCTCGAAATTATAAATTCCAGCAATCAAATTAAACCTCAAACCAAATCTTTTTCTTCTGTTTCTATAACGATTGGCAATAATTTTAAATCGCTTAACCATGCCGATCACACTCTCATTTAGAACACGTTGACTAGATAGTTCACATTTAGCAAGTTATGCAAGAGGTCTATTGGATATTTAACCCCTCATCAAAAAGGAAATTTATTAGAAAATGTGGCTTAATTTGTCTACAGACTTATTTGACCATTACAAATATAAATAACTCAAATTTATTGTACTCTATCAGAGACAAGTAGTACACCATTATTTTCCACCGATCACAAAACACTGTGTTTCAAAAAGTATACTCTAAATGGACATAATTATAGAAAAAAATTAACTCAAGAACTTTTGTTAAACATTTGGCATTATCAGGGGATAATAAAAATGCAATTAAAAATGGAAAATTTGAGTTTAGACTTTATCTAACCTCACAATTAAGCTCTTTATGTAAGGATGGAAAATTTTTCAATACTGAGAGTAAATGTGTCTCAACTAACGTCATGAATTACCTAACTAAACAGTTAACTCTACAAATATTTAGAGTATATATTTAAGTTAACAAAGAATTATAACTTTAGAAATCTATGCAACTAAAATGTGGTGATTTTGCTATATCACCTCTATCTCAAAACACTAGCAATTATTTAATTTTTACATAATGTTGATTATTAATTAACATCTATTATCAATTAAACTGTATATAATAGATACTGATGAAGTTGTATTATATAAACTATAAGGTAATTAAAATCTTTCATCATTTTAACAAGATTAAGATGTTTGTTAAAAAATAGGAGAACACAAGATGATACTTTTTGAGAAAATTGACAAATTAATAGAATCATTACCTGAGGGTTCTGAGCAGCATATACGTGCGGTGGTTTTTTGGGTACAGCTTCGTGATGATGTGATCTATCCTTTTCTTTCAAAAGCAATTGAATCTGATCAATTTCAATTTGAAATGAATTCTAAAGTAATCCTAAAACTTCACGCTTTAAAGGAAGAGTGTGGTTTGGATTATAAATTGTGTAATGACTACACTTACAAGCTAGCTACTTTAATCGTCAACGATTTTAACTCTTCAAAAGAACCTTATACAGCAGAAGCTTTTCTGACTATGGAAAAAGATAAATTCTTTTATTTATACGAGGCCCACATTTACGATTACGGTAAAATTACGATACCGAAATTTACTTGTAAAGATAAAGTTAGTGTTCAAATAAAGAAACTGGAAGCTAAACGCCGGATCACGGAGTCTCCAAAAATTTTAAAAGCTGGCGAGAATCAAAAATATGGTGACTTATTCAATCTTTTACAAGAAAGCCACTTTTCTGATATATATTTTTTTAAAGAATGTATACCAGTAAAGTCTAGTAAATTCGATAAATATGGACCTAATATGGGATATATAAGTTGTATCCAAGATGGTAAAACAATGATAAAACCAACATCATTAGAAAATGTATTAAAAGATGCTGACACTCTTCTTGTCTTAAACCATTATGATCTTGATTGTGACCAAGAAACCTTATTATCAACTCGAGCATACATTAGGAGAAAATGTAAAGTAAATCGGAAAGTAGGGATAATTGAAGCAAAAAATTTTGATTATATTACAACTCATTTATCCTATAATAAAAATATAACCATTAGAGGATTAAGTCTAATGGGTCATTGCGGTATGGGTAACGACCTCATTTGGTCAAGTGAGCAAATTATAGAATTTATGAAAGCTTTCTCAACAACACGAGTTCATTTTATTGGCTGCCATACTAGTAATATGGATTTAACTCATAATCATAATACAATGTTACAGTTATTTGCAGTAATGCAACCAATGCTAAAAAATAGTAAAATTATAAACCAAATGCCAACAATACAAACAAAATTCAGAGATTTTGGCAAATCTAATTCTTTTAATGATCTCAGCCTCCAAAAACCAGACAATCAATGGAATAACATAAATAGTAATTATAGAAACACATTCAATTATTTGCAACAAAATGAACAAAATATCAATAATATAAAAAATAGAGATGTTCTAAATAAAGTAGATACAACAATAAGTAAAACGTTGTCAGAACAACTTAAGCTATCTGATTTTAAAGATTTAGATTTTAAAAAAAGCTTACATAGCCACCTTACGCATTCTCAAAACATAAATATCCCAGAAGATCAACTTTGTGCTAGTGAAAAGTTAGTTATTGCTATGATAAGCAACAAGCTGAGTGGCTCTGTTAAAGGTTATACCTTACAATGTAATGTTCATCTAAACACGGGTAAGCCAATTAATACTCGACAATTTCTTTTTAAGGATTACAATAAATTTGATACACAAGATGAATTAAGTAAACAGAAAAAACAACAATTTGTGAAAGGCTTCAATAAAGGTTTTTACAATCCCAATTTTAATCAAGAAAATAACTTCAACCCCGCTAAAACAACCAGTCGAGCTAGCACTTATGTTATAAGTAAAGATGGTGATACTATATCGGCATACTCTGAAAATCCAATTAAGTTTGAAACATTCCCTATGTGCCCAAGTTGTTATGAGTTTATTGAAAGTAGTAATCACGAGTGTGATATCATATAAAGTGATCTACCCCGTCAATTTGGGACAGTTTACTTCTTCATTTTCTATTATATATTAGACCTCTTGCATAACTTGCTAAATGTGAACTATCTAGTCAACGTGTTCTAAATGAGAGTGTGATCGGCATGGTTAAGCGATTTAAAATTATTGCCAATCGTTATAGAAACAGAAGAAAAAGATTTGGTTTGAGGTTTAATTTGATTGCTAGAATTTATAATTTCGAGCTCTAGATCGGTTATGCAAGAGGTCTAGTGAAGTTTTTATCTTGAGCATTTCTAGTTTACAAAAAGCCACTAATGAGCAAAAAATATGATTTCTTTGTAGTAGCTCAAACTTGATCTGACAGTCACCAATTAATTTGAGACTGAATTTATTTCTAAACTAGTGTCAGATTTATCAAACATATTACCTAAATTTTTCTCTTTTGCCAAAGGTTTTGAGTCAATAAAAGTTTTCATAGGCGTTTTTCCATAACAGTGCTTACCAGAATGTGGTCTATCGTTATTGTAATAATCCAGCCATATATCAACATCTTGCTGAATCTCCTCAATCGTTGAATAAACCTTTTTTCTAAACATTGTCTCATAACATTCATTTTTCATAGTTTTATGAAATCTTTCACAGATACCATTAGTTTGAGGGGAGTTAGCTTTTGTTTTAGTATGGTCAATGTCTTCTATGCTTAAGTACATCTGGTAGGAATGATTCTCCAGCTTTCCACAATATTCCGTGCCTCTATCTGTTAATACTCTTAATAGATCTATTCCATGTTCCTCAAAGAATGGTAATACCTTATCATTAAGCATATCAGCAGCTACTATTGCATTTTTTTCTGTATATAACTTAGCAAATCCTACTCTAGTATACGTATCTACAAATGTCTGTTGATATATCTTACCTATACCTTTTATATACCCTACATAATAGCTATCTTGAGATCCTAAGTAACCTGGATGATGCGTTTCAATCTCACCAGTAGCAACCTTTTTAGCTTTTTCTTTTTCTAAAGCTTGTAATTGAGCTTCTGTAAGTATAAAGCCATCTTGAGCTACTTTGGTCTCTAGTGCTGTTAATCGCTTCTTAAAATTCTCTAAGTCATGTCTAAGCCAAATAGATCTAACTCCACTTCCTGAGACTAATATTCCTTGCTTTGCTAATTCATTTGATACTCTATGTTGTCCATACGCCGGATATTCATAAGCCATATTAACTACTGCTTGCTCAATATGTGCCTCAACTCTATTTTTCTCTAATGGCTTCTTACGGGATATTTCTTGTAAAGCTAATTCTCCACCATTATCGTATAACTCTTTAAAGCGATAGTAGCTGTCTCTTGAGTAACCCATCACTTTACAAGCTTGCTTGACATTACCTAATTGTTTTGCTAATTCTAACAGACCTAATTTGGGTTTGATTATCTTTTGAGATGCATTCATTTTATTCTTCCTTAATTTGACATCTTATTTTATACACAATGTCAGATTAAGTCAAAGCTATTACAATTTCTTTGAGTTTTCTCAACTTTAGTTGGTGATGCTGATAAAGAAGTATTTTGCTTAATTGATTTATGATAAACCTCTATTTGCCATCTTTTTTGATAGTCATGATATAACTGATTAGAATCTATTTCTAAATCATTTGTTACAAGATATAAAATTCCTTTTGCACCGTTCTCGTTTATGAAAATCTTTTTTGTTAAAAGGACAGGGAAATTCATATCTTTAAGCCATATCTTTAAAGATTCTCCATCAGCAATATCAAGTTCAGAGAGTTTAATAAAATCCTTACTCTTTCTAGCATAATCACTCAAGGCAACAACTCTATTTGACTTCATACCAAGTATGAATTTCTTCGATAATGTGTGATGTATGAAATTCATATTATCTTTAGAGCAAAACCAGCTATCTGCCAAAATATATTTAAACTTAACATGATTAATAACTGCTCGATTTATCATGTTTTGAAACATTTGGTTTTTAGTAACTTTAGATCTTCTTTTATACCGTTTATCTTTTTCATCATAATATCGCTCATCCTTTTTCACTATTTCATAGTCTATTGGAATAGATAAATTTGATGTACTAAGCATACATGAGACTAGGTTCCATGAACAAAAAATCATCTCAGCCAAATAAATGTACTAGCTAAAGCAATAAAGCCTAAAAAAGCTGAGCAAGTTTTGTCAAACCTGGAGAAAACTCTTCTAAAATGCTTAATTATAGAGAAGAAATTCTCTATAAGATGCCTTTCTTTATAAATATGCCAGTCAACACTATGATCTTTTGTGTAGTTTTCTCTAGCAGGAATCACAACAGTATTGCCATTTTCTTTGAGAAACCTTACATTTTCATCTGAGAAGTATGCTTTATCAGCTATGACATAAGAGTCTTTAATACCATGCAAAAGCTCTTGAGATGGAACTATATCATGTATATTACCAGCAGTTAGAATAAATCTAACTGGATTTCCTAAAGCATCTGTAAGAGCATGTATCTTAGTAGTAAAGCCTCCAACACTCCTACCTAAAGCATGAGTTTTATTAAATCAACAGTCTTTCAAATTACATGCTAAGTTGCATATTGTATAAATTAGCATAGGCTCCACCCAGAGCTATTAAATCAGCATGAGTGCCTTGCTCAACAATTCCACTATCAGTTAAGACTAAAATCCTTTGTGCATGCCTTACTGTTGACAAACGATGCGCAATAACAATGGTTGTACGGTTAGTCGCTAATTTTTCCAAAGCATTTTGTACAGCTTTTTCACTTTCATTATCCAGAGAACTGGTTGCTTCATCGAAAATAATGATAGGTGGATTTTTTAAGAAAACACGTGCAATACTTAATCTTTGCTTCTGTCCTCCTGACAACTTGACTCCCCTTTGTCCGATATCTGTGTCGTATCCATTATGTAGCGCCATAATAAAATCATGCGCATTTGCTTGTGTTGCGGCTTCAATGATTTCTTCATTACTTGCGTTTGGCCTACCATAGCGAATGTTTTCTAGCACTGTCCCTGCAAAAAGATAAGTATCTTGTTGCACAATGCCTATATTTTTTCTTAATGATCTTTTAGTAATATGCTTAATGTTGTTACCGTCTATCAGAATTTCACCATTGTTAGCTTCATAAAACCTAGGGATCAAGGAACATAAAGTTGTTTTTCCGACGCCTGAAGACCCAACTAAAGCAATATATTCACTAGATTGAATGTTAAGAGATAAATTATTCAATATATGATTGTAATCTTCCTTATATTTGAAGCTTACATTTTTAAACTCTATATTTCCCTGAACATTCGTTAACTCTCTAGCATTAGGGCTATCTTTTATATCAGGCTCCACCTCTAAAATTTCCATAAATCTTTCAAAGCCAGTTAGCCCTTCTTGATACAACCGGATAAAATTGCCAAGCCTTTTTATTGGCTCGATCAGTATGCCAATATAAAGTAGAAATGTTAGTAAATCAGCCAAATCTAAAGTTTTCTTTACAATGCTGGCAGCACCGAATATAACAACAACAATCATCATAAGATGCGTGAATGTTTCCAGGCCACTATAAAAATAAGCCTCACTCTTATATCCATCTTTTCTACTGTTTATAAATGCTTGGTTTGCGAATGAAAATTTATTCTTTTCAATTTCTTCATTAGTAAATGATTTAACAACCCTAATACCAGAAAGAGAGTCCTCTACTTGGACATTAATATTGCCAATCTTGTCTCTACTTTTTCTTAAGGCAGCATGCATTTTATTGCTAAAGTAATACCCGTATACCCCCATAATTGGAAGAAAACTCAGTGCAACTAATGCTAATTTAATGTTAATACAGAGCAGAATAATAAATGCGCCAATAAAATTTAGCGCAGATATAACAATATCCTCGGGGCCATGGTGGTACAATTCTGAAATATCAAAAGAATCATTTGAGATTCTAGTCATTAATTCGCCAGTTCTATGCTCATCATAAAAATTGAAAGAAAGCTTTTGATAATGCTCAAATAGTTCATTACGCATATCACCTTCCATCAAAGCGCCCATTATATGCCCCTTATAACTCACAAATGCTTCACATATTGTGTAAATCGCAAGTAGAGTAAGCATTAGTCCGCCCATGAAATAAATATCATTCAGAGCATTTGGATTTTCAACTTCCAGTAAATTTTTGGTGATATATCTGACGCAGAATGGCAGTGCAAGCGTAATTATCGAAACAATAGCAGCACAAGCCATATCAGCATAAAACAACCTCATATAAGGCTTGTAATATGAAAAAAATTTCTTTATTCGTTTGTTCATAACCCCTCTCACCTCAATTTCTTCGTAAACCACAGCACCAAGTCATCATCAAGCTGATAGCTATTGCCAGGTATTGCTGGTTGGTAATTGTATGTAACGCCTTTTCCATCAGGGATATATCCACGTTTCACATAAAGTCTTTGAGCTGCTCCATATCCGCCATCTGCACCTGCATATAGGCCAACCCCGATGCCCACAACTTCGCTTTTTGTTGCAGCGGCTTTTTCCGCCGTATCAAGCAGCAAAGAGCCTATGCCCATTTTTCGGTAGGCCGGCAATACGTTTAAATCGCTAATCTCTGGGATGTTTTGCGCTTTAAATGACGGATATAGTGATTGCCATTTCAAGGTTATGTAACCGGCAAATTGATCATAGACGTGAGCCACCCAAACGATTCGCGCGCCTATCTCTTGTTCCTTTAAATATTCTTCAAAAATGGATGCTGGCTTATTCCAGCCGATTTGGTTAAAAGCCTCAGATATAAGTGGGATATGATTTGATGATAGTAATTCACAAGTTACAAAGCATTTCTCCATAAGGAAATTTGTCAGTTCTATATCACGAATTCCCACCGTTTGTTGCTTTAGCACTTGAAATCCTTTGCTAGCAAAAAATGCTCTGGCAGTAATGCTAACTTCTGCATAAATGCGCGGCAATAATTTTTCTCTCGCTTCCATCTCGATTTCACGCATAAGGGCCGTGCCAACTCCAGCACCTTGAAATTCATGATGGACATAAAAGCAATCGATATGGCCATTTGGCTCAAATTCTGCAAAGCCAACTATCGTACCATCTATTGTTGCAACAAAAGGATTTAGTTTTGCACATTTTTCTTGCCAAGCAGCATAATTATCATAGTATGGGGCCCATGCATTAAGCTGCTCTTTAGTATAATCCTTGGCATTGACTGTATGTACAGTGTTGTAAAAAATACTAGCAATATGTTTGGCATCCCCATCTTGATAGCATCGCACTTGAACCTTTCTTTTTTCATTCATTTTGTTTAATTCTCCCAAAATATGACTTATAAGTTCGCGAATATCAGCGCATCGATCCGGATGGTCTTTAGAGTTTGATCGCTTAAGAAGGTCAAGCAACGATGATAAATTTAATAAATGTGCAGTTGTGTGCCAATCGGGAGGCAATTTGATACCATCTTTTTGCAAGGCATCTATAAATGAGTTCTGGAATTCAGGCGGCATTTTATGGGCGTATCTGAGCATGTTAGCCACATCCCAAAGGTAAGACCCAGAAAAAGCAAATTCCCAGTCTAAAATGCCGGTCACAACCCAAGAGCCGTTAATTTTATCTACCAAAATATTGGCCGGATCAAAGTCACCGTGAACAAGATGCTTCTCATCACTATTGGGAAATAAAGATGCGTGCTGATCTATAGCTTCTTTGATTTCAGCAACCACCTCAGGCGATAGCACAGATAATACGGTTTTATCATTCAAGCAATCTTGTGCAAATTTGATGACATCGGAGGATTCGTATGCAATCACTTCCAGCTCTTTATTTAAGAAGCCAGCTTTTGGAAATTCATAAGCTGTAATTTTTGAGAGAATCATACCCACTTCACTCATGATTGCACTCAGATCATGGGGTGTATCACCCAGTAAAAGATCTCTAAGAGGTACGCCAGTCATAAACTCTGTAATGGCAAAATGATGCCCTTCAAGTTCGCCTATATAGTGCGTAAGAGGTATGAGAACGTTTGCTTTTAATAATACAGATAGCTTTTGTTCTCTGTAGGCCGCATCTTTGTCGCGCAAATAAACACGTAAAATCAGTGGGTGCTTTTCATTTTCCAACTGAATTTTAAAATTAAGATTGGCGCAGCCACTAGCAATCAATGCATGCGAAATGAGTTTTGTATCGGGATAAGCAAGGCCTAGAATGTTCTCTATCGTGCCTTCTGGCAGTTGATATGTGACACTTGTTTTTTCCCAATCAACTTTAAACATTACAAGCTCCGCTTTAAAAAGATGCAGCTAGAATTTTGCGTATACCCCGGCCTTTCAAAATCACTTACGTATCCTAATTTTTCATAAAATGTTTTAGCTCTCTGAAAGCTCATTGTTGCAACGGTTGCCATAGAACATCCTGACCTGCGGCCATAATCATGAACAGCCTCCATCAATTTGTGGCCTAAACCATTTTTACGATGAGTCGGATGTACCCACAATTGATCGGTGTAAATGCTGCCGAAAATCACACTGCCATTGCATCCCGCAATAATTTGGCTCCTCTCATCTCGAATAAAGAATGCGAAAGGATGAGCTTCACCAAATTCAGGTGTTTCTTGATTGATTTTTTGCGTTAGAAAATCGATGTCTTCACTTGCAGGTGTGGATGTGTATTGAATGTTTACTGAAGATTTCATGCCTCCTCCTCCATTTGATCGTCACCCAAAAATCCACCAACCTGAGCATCCCATAGGCTTTTGTAAAGCCCTGCTTTTGCAAGAAGCCCGCTGTGAGCGCCGTCTTCTACGATCTTGCCTTTGTCAAAAACCAGGATGCGATCCATATGCAGCAAGGTTGATAAGCGATGGGCAATGACGATTGTGGTTTTCCCCCTGCCGGAGGCGTCAGTCTGACCTTGCATCAACTCCCATAAGGATTCTTGGATCAAGCTTTCTGTTACAGAATCAAGTTGGCTCGTTGCTTCATCAAGGATAAGAATTGGGGCGTTCTTGAGAATCGCTCTGGCGATTGCAATACGTTGACGCTGGCCACCGGAAAGTTTAACACCTCTTTCTCCAACGAGTGAGTCATAACCTTGGGGTAATGTGGAGATAAAATCATGAGCGTGTGCTTTTTTAGCAGCTTCAATCACCTCTTCATCGGTGCTATCTGCTCGGCCGTAACGAATATTTTCTATCAAGCTTCTATGAAACAATGATGGGTCTTGGGGAATCATAGCGATATTTTCTCGTAAAGAGTCTTGGGTTACATCCCTGATATCTTGACCATCAATCAAAATAGCGCCATCAGTTACATCGTAAAGGCGTAGGATCAAATTAACGAAAGTAGACTTACCACCACCGGAATAGCCTACAAGCCCAACTTTCTGACCGGCATTAATTTCGATGGATTTATTCTGAAAAAGAGGCTCAGTGCCCTTGTAATGGAATTTGACTTGATCAAAAGCTATTTTGCCTTGTCTGCAATTTAAGGTCGTGGCGTTTGGCTTATCTGAATGCGTAATTTCGCTTGTTTCTAGCAAAGCTATCGCCTGATCCACTGCACCCCAATTAGCTATAAAATCTCTTAGCATATGTGAGAGTTGATAGAGTGTGTTAATGATATTAAAATTTATCATAATCACAAGCGCAAAATCACCCGGACTGACAATCCCTTTTTGATAACCAAAAATAAGAGCAGCTAGAAAAGATAGTGCATAAAGTGATGTGAGTATGCCCAAAAAACCATATAACCAGGTGTGATAAAAACCGCCTTTTTCAGCTATATCAACAAAAGGTTTTTGCAGTTTGAAAAATCGCCCTTGTTCAAAAGTTCTGGCGGCAAAAAGTTTCACGCTCATCATATTGCTCAGATAGTCTGCAGCCAGACCAATTATTTTAGATTTTTCCTCCGCATATTCTTTATTGAGCCGCATGCTTTTCTTCATGGAAACCAGGGTGATAACAAAAAATAATAGAACCCAAGCTCCCATACTTAGTGCAAAAATAGGTGCAACTGAGGCAAGCAGCCCTAATGAGATCAGTATTAACAGAATGAAATACATAAATGGGTTAATGATCGTAAAAATCAGATGTGGCAAGTGTTGAAATGCATCATTTATTTTCGATGTCAAAGAACCGGAAAGCTGATTTTGAAAAAAGCTATACGGATATTCATATAGCTTTGTCATAAAGGTTTCGGCTACATTTAATCGAAACTTAGCTGTATATTTTGTGATGCAATAGTCGCTCATCGTCCATACACTCACCAACATAAATTGAAGTAAGGCATAGAATATGAATACAACCCATAGATTTCCTTGCTCAGCTCCCGAGACAATATCAATAAACAGCTTCACTAAAAGCGGCTTTAAGGTATTATCAACTGTGATCAAGCACATCGCTAAAAAGATGCCAAACACATACTTTTTATAGGGCCCTATATTTGCGATGATGAATTTAAGTACGCGCATAGAATTTATTATGACCCCCAGGATGTTCCAAAAGATTTGCCACCATCAACGGTAATGCATGCTCCTGTTATATAAGACGAATGCGCATTTGATGCGAGCAACAATAAAGCGCCATCCAAATCTTGTGGAGTTGCAACGAAGCCCATAGGGATCTGCCCAGCAAACTCTTGTCGTTGTTGATCAGTACCCAATTTGTGATCTGTCATAGGAGTATGAAAAAGACCGGGGGATATAGAATTAATTCTGATTTTATGCCTTGATAACTCGGTCACCAAAGATTTTGCCATATGAATCACAGCCGCCTTAGAGGTTGCGTAAGCTGTTGCTTCTTTATAAGGAAAGGCATCTCCGTTAATGCTGGCAATATTAATAATAGACCCATGAATGTCATGGTTTTTCATGTGGTTTGCCACTGCCTTAGTGACGTACCACACGCCCATCAGGTTCGTTTGAACAATGGACTCAAAGTTATCATTATCATCTTCTTCAAAAACAGGAGTAAGGATAGCAATTCCGGCGTTATTAACGCAGATATTAATCTTCTCTCCGGCTTGCTCTAACTCAGCAAAACAACTTTTTATGGATTGTTTGTCCGATACATCCATCTGGATGGCCTTCGCGTTATTAAGCTCAACAGCCAAGTCGTTCAACTTATGAATCCTGCGAGCGGCCAAGATCACACGTGCGCCTGCACCAGATAGAGAGCGGGCAAATTGCTCCCCAAGACCACTGGAAGCCCCGGTGATGATGGCTGTTTTCCCATGTAAATCAAAAAGTGTCGTCATTTTATTCAAATCCAAAATTATTTTATTGCTCCTCATGCGCAGCTTTATCTTGACATACTTTGCTGTTTTTATGCAAATATATTCTGTGCGTAGACAGTATGTTTCGTGTAAAATAATTGTTTAAAGGAGATCATTTACATGTATCAGCACAGAGTCACTATCAATCCACAACATGCACCAAGCAATTAATCGGAGATTATTCATATGAAAAAGTCATCAAAAACTAACTGGATCAACATGAACGAAGTGTCAGGCTTCTTGCTCTATTCTGCTTATTTTGCCTGGAAGCGCAAGATTGAAAGCACGTTATTGCCTCATGATCTCACTCACGTTCAGTTTATGCTTTTAATGACATTAGGGTTTTTGAAAAAAGATGGGGCGGATGTATCGCAAAATGACCTCGCCAAGTTTTTGAGCTTTGATGTGACCATGACGTCTCAGGTGTTGCGTGCCCTGGAAAAAAGAGGACTTTTGAAGCGCTCCCAAAAAGAAGGTGATGAACGGTCTAAGTTTTCTGAGCTTACAGATGCCGGTGTAGCTAAAATCCAAGGCGCAGCAAAAGATCTCCTTGCAGCTGAAGAATCATTTTTCAAAAGTTTAGGGGAAAATAAACAAGGGTTTGATGAGCATTTGCGCGGCATTTTACAACAACAAACAGCGGACGGGGCATGAGTAAAATTATTTTCTTAAACGGGTGTGGTTCTAGCGGTAAAACTTCCATTGCAAAGGCCATTCAGCACGAAAGTACCGATCTTTGGCTAAGTTTCGGCGTTGATACATTCATTGATATGATTCCCTTCGGAAGACAAGAGCCATACTTAAAATTTATTCCAGGGCAAAATGATCGCGACCCCACAATGTATGTCGAATCTGGGCCAGAAGGCGTGAAGCTATTTAGCGTTATGCCGCAGTTTACTGAAATGCTAGCTACATACGGAAACAACCTCATTATCGACGAAGTGATATTTGATGAAGAGGCCTTAAAAGCGTATGTTCAGCAGTTAAAGAGTCACACAGTTTATTATATCGGCGTTTTCTGCGATCTAGCAGTTATGCAAGAGCGAGAAGTTTTAAGACGAGATCGTTGCATTGGTCTATCAAATGATCAGATCGATAGAGTACATCAAGGTGTTTTGAATTCATATGATTTTAAGGTGGATACAACTGCTATCTCTCCTTTTGAAGGGGCGCGCAGAATGCTGAAGTTTGTGGACGATACCCCTGCGCTAAAAGCCTTCCAATCATTAGGAAAGCAGGAGTAGATCATGGCCATCACGTTCGAAACACTACATGAATCACATTTTCCGTTATTGCTAAAGTGGCTGGAAACGCCGCACGTCAAAAAATGGTGGGATCAGGATGTGACATATACGCTGGAGTTGGTGAAAGAGAAATTTGGTAAACACATCCATGGCCTTGCTCTTTCAAAAAATTCAAACCACAAAACATATGCTTACATCATCTGTGTGAACAAAGAAACGATAGGTTATACACAGGCTTATAATGCCCGTGATTTTGCGCAAGAGAATGGCTTAAATTTAAGCGCTATTTCTGGCTCTATATGCGGTGTAGATTTATTTATCGGAGAGCAACAATTCTTACACCAAAGATGGGGAGCAAGAATTTTAAATGAATTTGAAAGCCAAGTACTAACGCATTTTGATTGGTGCCTAATCGATCCAGCAAAAGATAATCTAACCGCAATTAAAGCCTTTACAAAAGCTGGGTTTAAAATATTTGAGCAATTTCAAACAGAAGCTAATATTTGGATGATTAAAGAATTATCATCATCTGTAATAGCTTTGACTTAATCTGACATTGTGTATAAAATAAGATGTCAAATTAAGGAAGAATAAAATGAATGCATCTCAAAAGATAATCAAACCCAAATTAGGTCTGTTAGAATTAGCAAAACAATTAGGTAATGTCAAGCAAGCTTGTAAAGTGATGGGTTACTCAAGAGACAGCTACTATCGCTTTAAAGAGTTATACGATAATGGTGGAGAATTAGCTTTACAAGAAATATCCCGTAAGAAGCCATTAGAGAAAAATAGAGTTGAGGCACATATTGAGCAAGCAGTAGTTAATATGGCTTATGAATATCCGGCGTATGGACAACATAGAGTATCAAATGAATTAGCAAAGCAAGGAATATTAGTCTCAGGAAGTGGAGTTAGATCTATTTGGCTTAGACATGACTTAGAGAATTTTAAGAAGCGATTAACAGCACTAGAGACCAAAGTAGCTCAAGATGGCTTTATACTTACAGAAGCTCAATTACAAGCTTTAGAAAAAGAAAAAGCTAAAAAGGTTGCTACTGGTGAGATTGAAACGCATCATCCAGGTTACTTAGGATCTCAAGATAGCTATTATGTAGGGTATATAAAAGGTATAGGTAAGATATATCAACAGACATTTGTAGATACGTATACTAGAGTAGGATTTGCTAAGTTATATACAGAAAAAAATGCAATAGTAGCTGCTGATATGCTTAATGATAAGGTATTACCATTCTTTGAGGAACATGGAATAGATCTATTAAGAGTATTAACAGATAGAGGCACGGAATATTGTGGAAAGCTGGAGAATCATTCCTACCAGATGTACTTAAGCATAGAAGACATTGACCATACTAAAACAAAAGCTAACTCCCCTCAAACTAATGGTATCTGTGAAAGATTTCATAAAACTATGAAAAATGAATGTTATGAGACAATGTTTAGAAAAAAGGTTTATTCAACGATTGAGGAGATTCAGCAAGATGTTGATATATGGCTGGATTATTACAATAACGATAGACCACATTCTGGTAAGCACTGTTATGGAAAAACGCCTATGAAAACTTTTATTGACTCAAAACCTTTGGCAAAAGAGAAAAATTTAGGTAATATGTTTGATAAATCTGACACTAGTTTAGAAATAAATTCAGTCTCAAATTAATTGGTGACTGTCAGATCAAGTTTGAGCTACTACATTATCCAACGCCATAGATGTCAACTCTCAGCTTATGTGGCAAGAGTGCAAAACCTCTACTAATCGTTCCCAGTATCCTGTATCACAACCATCTTCTAGTGCCCAAACCCATGCAAGAAGCGCTTGCACAAAACACCAATCAAGAATTCGCTGTGATGGTAATTCAAGAATTGTAGCAAAGCGACTGACGCGATTATGAATAATATGTGGAGCGTCTATATGATTCAGTAATTCTGGTATCGGATTGCGGATAAAAGCTGCTACTTCATATGCTGATTCGCCAATAACCCCTTTAGGATCGATCACCAACCAATTTTCGCCATTTTGCAAAATGTTATCGTGGTGGAGATCTCCATGGAGCAAAACATCTGCCTCAGAAGTTTGTAGCAGCTGATCTCGTAGCATTCTTGCTTTTTGAAGGTGTTCATCAGGAATAGACCAATCTTTATTCAACGC
This sequence comes from Allofrancisella heilbronnii, assembly GCF_000710735.2. Taxonomy (NCBI): domain Bacteria; kingdom Pseudomonadati; phylum Pseudomonadota; class Gammaproteobacteria; order Thiotrichales; family Francisellaceae; genus Allofrancisella; species Allofrancisella heilbronnii. The sequence goes on from NZ_CP144673.1 coordinate 428,472, forward strand.
CGTAAGCCAATCTTTGATATGGGGGAACTTATGGGCGGAAGGAATATTTGCTTGATGCAGCTTTTTCATAACCTTGCATGCAATTTCAATAGATTCATGTTCTCTGTTTGGAAAATAGCCTTTAAGAGATGTACAAGGCACCGCTCTTTCCAAAAGTAACATGCCCTCATCTTCGGCCAATACCTTCACGGCACCACATCCTGCAAAGCACTTGAGCGCAAATGCTTCTTGCTTTAAACCTTCATTATCAAGTCCCAGTTTTAAAATGATATGGTTGCCGTCCTGAAATCCTGATAGCACATAATTGTAAGTAAGATTGGGGATTTTAAATTTTAAATCACGTAAATCTAGCTTTGAGGATGTTGCTGAGACAAGCTGAGGCAGTTCATTTAGCCAGATTTTGCCTTTTTCTCCGTAAATGCTGATGATATTAGATTGGAAGGTTGTCATAGACTCTCTTTCACAATAACATCGTAAGGCTCTGCCAGCTTATATTTTCTGGCTTTGTTAGAGTGGTCCACTATTTCTAAAAAACCACCTTCAACCCACTTTTTGCAAAGCGCAGCATTCGTTCTAGGCTGGAAGCCAAATAGATCGCCTATTTGCTTGGCTGTAACAACATCATATCCTTTAAATAATTCCAAGGCTTTGCGCTGTTTCGGATCTAAGGTGCGCAAAACTTGCGAATGATCTTTTTCGCCTTTCTCATTACTTGCAATCATTTGTGCAACAACTTTTTCAAAAGCAAAAGCCATCCCTTCCGTAAAATATTCCACCCAAGGGGTTATATCGCTTTCCGCCCTTCCAAAATAATAATTGTGAGATGGACCAATGCTGATAGCGCGATAATAGCCAAGTAAATTTTTAGCATAATATTCTTCAAGAGAATACAGGCCTTTTAAATCATACCCACCAAGGTGCAAGATTAGGGTCGTCAGTAACCTGCTTGTTCGTCCATTCCCATCGTAATAGGGGTGAATTGTTGCAAACTGGTAATGAGCAATCCCAGCGACAATGGGGCACGGTATCTCTTCATTTGCTTTGATCCATGACACTAAGTTGCGCATAAGCCCAGGTACATCTTTTGCTTCCGGCGGCATATAGACAATCGTTTCTGTTCCACTGTCCTTGATAACATTTTGTCCATCTCGGTAAGGTGTTGGTTTAATGCGCGTCCTTCCATCGCTCATTACAAGAGCATGCAAAGTTTGAATAATTTTTTCGGTAACGGGATGGTTTTGTGAGGCATATTGTTCTAATTGAGCGAGTGCAGCATAATAGCCCTTTACTTCATGTTCATCACGCTCTCTACCGGGGAAATGTCCTTTAAGGTGGATGACTTCTTTGATCTCCTCAGGTTTGAGCTTATTACCTTCTATCATCGTCGAATAATGCGTAGTATATAGTTTTGCCGTCTCACGCAGCGAGGCGAGAACTGTAGGATTAACAGGCAGTAACGTGACCTTTTCCTTCGCAGCCTCAATTCTCATCAGGCTTTTGGCGATGCTAGGGGTTATACTATACATGGGTTTAAAGTTTGTCGGCATGATGTAAGCTAAATATCAGTTTATATCTAATTATTTACTATGCTGATAAAAAGCGTATAAGTCAAGCATAACATGCCGATAAAAGAAACAGAATGATTTACCTTGCCCTCTAGGTTTCATATTTCGATACCTAAGGCTCATATCATGTACTTAAGATCACGCAAATAGAGAATTTATGGACACGATAATATTTTACAGAGATTCCAAAATCGTTCATTTGACACTCTCCAAGTACGACTCTATAATCGCCGCAGAGACTAAAAACATGACCATACCACCCCAGTTTGGAGTTGGTTAGGTTAGGGTTAACTGCTCTCCGCTAGTTATTTTATAAATTTTTACTTATTAGATTGTTTTGCGTCGAAAGAATAGTTTTAGTTTTCCTCCTTATTTTTTACTACTAAAATAATTTTCTAAAAATTGATGAGTTATTTCTTCTATAGTTCGAATATCTGTTTTTGGGAGTACGGATTTAGCATCCTGGACAGCCTGATTAAATTTTTTTTCAAAAAATGCAAAACTTCTAATATCTCTTTGGCGTAGAGGATAGTTTACATCTATTATTTGGTTTCTAATATTAGTAAATGTTTTAAGGTTTAATAATTCAATAAGTTTATTAAGACTTTCCGTAGATCCTTTTCCAAATTTTCTGCGTTTGCAAGCTACAGAACATAAATCTTTTAAATTTGTAGCTTGAGTAAATAAATTTCGCTTATCATTATTAGAAGAGCATTGAATTAATGCTTTTTTCAACATAGTAAAATCATCATCTTGATTTACATATTTTGCGATGGGAATATTTTTAAGACCGTATTTTTCAATTTTTAAGCGGTCACCATTAGGAAGGTTATTGACTTGCAATTTTATTGTTCCAGCTCTAGTAAATACCTCTCTATATATAGGTTTTTCGGGCAGCTCTTCCTTTTGGGGAGGTTTAATAAATAGACGTATTTTTTTATCCTTAGATTTTAAGTTAGTCAATCCAGATGGAGTTCTGAGCAAGTATTCATTATTTTCCACTTTCTCAAGCGTACTGTTATTAAATATTTTTTATAAAACATTTAATAACGGTAAGCTATTGTAATCATCACATATAATCTCTAGCTTTTTTCGATCGAATATTCTTTTAGCTTTATAATAACTGTCATTGTAATTGTCATCGTCATCGTCATCGTATTTTTTTAATATCCTTTCAGCATCATAGTAATCGTGATAGCTTACGTCATCGTCTTTATCGATGCGGAGCCGGGCTGTTGTATAGAGGATAAAAGTGTGTTCACCAAAATAAAAGTCAATTGTAACTTTTGTATTATAATGAAATTCTGGAATCATTGGCTTAAATGGCATTGCTTTTATGCAATGGGATGATATAAGAATTCCTACATTATTTATCCAATTAATATTAGATAGATCTATATGTTGATTTGTTGTATTCTGATGCAAAAAATCAAGTCTATTTGATATTTTATAATTACCAGGAACTGGATCTATTAAAACTACATTTAGGGTTAAATTAGGAATTTCTTTCAAAGGGTTGGTCTTACTGTTTTGAAGATTTTTTAAAATATGTAAGATAGTAATACTGCCTCTACTAAATCCTATAAGATTAATAGTTATTTGCTCATTTTTCTGATTTTGAGTAACGTCCTCAATATCGTAAATAAATCGCTTAGTATACTTACTAAGATTTGTAGCAAAGAGAAGTTCCATAGAGCTTTGCATACCTTGTCCTGTACCTAGTCCTTCGTATACCTTGAGTTTGTCAGGTCGATTCATAAAATCTAAATATGTTAGTATTAAAGAACGATCTTCTCGACTATCGCTAAGATTTATCCATGGATCGGAATCTAAGGAGAATATAGTATCGTCACCAGTTCCATTAAAGTAAAATGTATAATTCATAATTTCACCTATCTTAATATTGTAGCTCATTACTTGCTTAATAAATTAAACATTTTTTAGGCTTATTATTCAAGTCATTCTGTAAAGGCAATCGCATTTAAAAAAAAGTTGAAAATGTGAGACTTATAGTTACCTGGGTTATATCAACGACAAATTTTGAAAAAGTTATAGACCCTAGATTAAATCGTGCACAAAAAAGGTTTAATTTTAGAGCTTAAAAATCAAAGAGCGTTAGATGGTAAAAATGTTAGTTATTATATTGCTAGGGCATTAGGTATTAGGCGAGCAACTCCGCCAGTGTATAACTGGAATATCTTATAGAGTAATATTTATGCCGCAGTATTTAAATATTTTTTCTCATACAAAAATTTATTACGCTCAAGCAAGTATTTTTTTGTTCGGCCCCTTAGCTACTGTGGTGAGCAATTAGTTGCGAAAAATTAGAACCTTGCATAAGTTGATGATTATAATATAGTTTAATTTTAGCAGTTCTTATTAAAGTGCAGGCATAGTCTGAACAGGTATGGAAGATTTTATGGATAAAAATAGATTAGCGCTTCAGGAGTGAAAATGCTAAGATTATGCTAGCTAAAGCTAGAACACCTATGAATGCTTTTACTAATAACTTTAAAAAAGCTTTGAAACTAGTGAAAAAAATTAAAGAATTGATTAATAAAATAAGAAGCCTATGATTTCTTTAGAAACTGAGACCAAATATTATAATATAACTATACTGAGAGACCTTTTTAATGATTTGCTAGTCGTATGCGATTATGGTTCAAAGCTTACTAGATTCTCTCATAGAAAAAGTATACATGTAGCTTCTATAGCTGAGGCTAATTCTGTTATTAATAAAATTGTAAATATAAGAATAAAACGCGGGTATAGTGTAATATGAATTTAGATATTAATTCTCAATACTTTTTTAAAATCGCAAAAAGGTAAACACATCAATAGTGGCAATAAGCTAAGGTTATTTATAGAAACTTAGCTGGCTTGTACCTTTACATCGGATACACTTAATAATTTTATTACAAGTATTAGGAATAATTCCTATATACCATCACATAGTTCGAACCCTTTACTGTACTTAGCTGCAATTATTGAAACTGAAGTCAATAAAATAGTTACCTATTTTCGAAAAGAGTTTAGTATTTTCAAGCATTTTACTACTATAGCCAACCACGAGGATGACGTACTACTTTTTAGTATAGTTAGCTATATAAACTCGTAATTATTTTCTTGGTTTAAAACTTTATTCTGTTTTTCAAATATTACTAAAATATAAGTTTAAAATATACCCTTACACATGGTAATTTTAGTAGTTAAGTATCATATTTGAATTAAATCACTATAGTTTTAGTTGTGAGTGAGAGATTAAGTCATTAATATTATAACTAGCTATATCTTTGTGCTTTGCAAGGTGCTCTTCTAAAAGAGCAAAATCAGCATCAGCATAGGTACATAAATCACCTTTTTCATTGTAAATATCAACTTTTGCCCATACTGTGGTACGACCTTTACGGATAATAGTAGTTTTAAAGATATGTGTTGCTTTACTATATGTGGGTTTTAGATACTTTATATTTAGGTTACGTGTCATACAAAAGGATTTACTAACCTCTAACACGTGTTTACCAAGGATATCATCACATAGCAATGCTATCACACCACCGTGAATAACATTATCCCAACCAACATGGTGAGGCAAACACTTAAACTTAGTATAAAAGTGTTCTCCAATATGGTATAAGGGTAGTTGAATCCCAATAGGGTTTTTATCTATTGAACTAAAGCAGGTATAATCCCACGGGAATTCTATAGGTTTATAATCATCTAAATTTATCATGTTAAATAATCTCTAGTAGTTTTTATAAAAGTTAGTAAATTTAACCTTATCTATATAAGCAAATTTCGCTGCTTACTGCATAAGCTATAGCAACATACTTATCGCTAATGTGCGTTATATACATAATTTATAAATAAGGCAACATTATATGCTGCTATAACAAGTAGTATCGTATTATTAACTAACAACAAGCTTCAATAATACCTGCAGCCCCCATACCTGTACCAATACACATTGTAATCATTGCATATTTTTTGCCAGTACGACGTAAACCATGAAGCGCTTTTACGGCTAGAATGGTACCAGTTGCACCAAGAGGGTGCCCAAGAGCAATAGCACCACCACAAGGGTTAACTTTTTCTTGGTCAAGTTTAAGATCATTAATTACAGCTAATGATTGGGCAGCAAAAGCTTCATTTAATTCAATCCAGTCTATATCTTGTATTGTTAAACTAGTTTGCTTAAGTACCTTAGGAATAGCTTTAACTGGTCCAATACCCATAATACGAGGGTCAACACCAGCTACAGCAAATCCCAGAAATTTACCTAGAGGTTTTAAGTTGTGTTCTTTAAGATATTTCTCGCTAACTAAAACTACTGCAGCAGAACCATCAGATACTTGCGAGCTATTTCCAGCTGTTACAGAACCACCGTTTGCAAAAGCTGGTTTTAGCTTAGCTAGAGCTTCAAGTGAGGTATCTTTACGAGCACCTTCATCTACGGATATAGTTTCTTTATGGTTTATGATTTCGCCACTTTTCTCATTTGGCTTACGGTGATCTACATCTATCGGCAAAATCTCATCTTTAAAATAACCATTTTCGATAGCATAGATTGCTTTTTGGTGACTTTTAAGAGCAAAAGCATCTTGTTCTTGGCGAGAAACGTTCCAATCTTTAGCAACATTCTCAGCAGTAATTCCCATACCATATGCAATACCTACATTCTCATCTTTGGCAAAAATTTCTTTACTAAAAGACATTTTATTACCACCAAATGGAATCATACTCATGCTTTCTATACCAGCACCAATAGCAACATCCATATTGCCTTGAGCAATTTCGTTAGCAGCAATAGCAATAGATTGTAAGCCAGAACTGCAGTAGCGGTTAATTGTAAAAGCAGGGATAGTATCAGGTAACCCTGCTAAAAGTGAAGAAATTCTAGCTACATTTAGCCCTTGCTCAGCTTCTGGCATAGCACAACCAACCACTATATCGCCGATATCTTTAGGATTAATACCAGATTCAGCAACAGTTTTTTGTAAAACATCAGCTAATAATTCATCAGGACGTTTTTTTGCAAAACCACCTTTTTTGCCTTTTGTAACAGCAGAGCGTTTTGCAGCGACTATATATACGTTTTCACTCATGCGAATACTCCTTAAAATTAGTTTCTTAATGGCTTACCAGTTTCTAACATATGTTGCATACGCGCAGCACTTTTTTCTGAAGAGGCTAACTCAATAAAGTTTATTAGCTCTCTTTCTAATAACCAGCCCTCTGAAACCATAGTATCTTTTTCAATTTCTCCCCCACACATTGCATCAGCAAGATTTACAGCGATTTTATAATCATGTTCAGAGATTTGATTACCATCACGCATATTGACAAGTAAAGCCTTAATTGTAGCAATCCCTGTTTCACCAAAGACTTTAATTTTTTGTTTTAAAGGAGGTTGGTAGCCAACAAATGCCATTAATTGAGCTTTTTTGATAGCTACTGATAGAATTTCTTTAGTATTCATTACAACTATATCATCTTCGCGTAAAAAGCCCATTTCTTTAGCTTCACAAGCACTTTTAGCAACTTGTGCCATAGCTAAATTTTTATAGCGTCGCTCAAAGTCTTTCCATGGGTCTTGAGCTTGGCTAGCACGTTGCGCCATTTCTTTTGACCCGCCCCAGCCAGGGATAATCCCAACACCAGCTTCAACTAGTCCGATATAGCTTTCAAATGCAGCCACAGCAGCATCACTATGTAAAATAGTTTCACATCCACCACCAAATGCAAAACCTTTAACTGCAGTAACAACTGGAATTTTACTATAGCGTAATTTTTGCGTGATTATTTGATGACCTTTGCGAATAATCGATTCTATAGCATCTTTACCATTCATCATAAATTTCATGCCAAATTCTTCTAAGTTTGCCCCAACGGAAAAAACATCTTGTTCTTGCCAGATAACCATGGCTTGACATTTTTCTTCAGCGATATCAATTGCTTGAGATATTCCATCAAGAACATCATCACCAATTGCACACATTTTACTTTTGAATGATAAAATACCAACTCCTTTGTAGTCAGTAATTTGCCATAATTTGACACCTTCATTTTCAAATAAGGTTTCAATATCAAGTGTGCTATGCTCACCAACAACCATTTCTGGAAATAATTGGCGCTGATATACAGGTAATTTATCACGCAGCACTAACTCATTATCAGTAAAGCTAAATTCTTTATTATCGACATAAACTCCAGTTTCTAGTTTATCAACCCATTTTGGTAATGGTTGATTAGATAAAGTTTTACCCGCAGATATTTCTTCTTTTAACCAGCCACTAACCTTTTGCCATCCAGCTAGCTGCCAAATTTCAAATATCCCTTGTTTCCATCCAAAGCCCCAGCGGATAGCAAAATCCATATCTTTGGGATAGTTGCATATATCACCAACCAGAACAGTAGCATAGTGAAACATTTCTCTAAAACATGCCCATACAAATTGAGCTTGAGAATTTTTACTATTTTTTAACGCTTCTAGCTTTTTACCCCAATCTTTCTCTGCAAGGATTTCAGATACTTCTTTATCAGCTTTTTTCTCAGAAGTTCGATACTGTTGTGTTTCTAAATCTAGGACTTTTATACTGCCATTTTCTTTGATATATAGACCTTTTTGGGTTTTTTGTCCTAGAGAGCCTTTATCAATCAGTGATTTGATCCAGCTAGGAGTTTGGTATAGCTGTTCCCAACCATCTTCTAAGTTGTCTTTCATTGTGTCAATAACATGCGAAAGTACATCTAGTCCTACTAAGTCTGCTGTACGATAAGTAGCACTTTTTGCACGACCTAGCTTCTTACCAGTTAGGTAATCGACAACCTCAAGAGGGATATTCATTTTTTCTGTGTAGTGACATGTTACTAGCATTGAAAATACACCTAAACGGTTAGCTATAAAGTTAGGCGTGTCTTTAGCACGAATTATGCTTTTACCAAGTTTTGTTGTTAAAAAAGTTTCTAATTTATCTAATACATCTGTATTTGTAGTAGAATGAGGAATTAATTCTACTAAAGGCATGTATCTTGGAGGATTAAAGAAATGCACTCCACAGAAATTTACCTTTATATCTTCTGGAAGAAAATTTGCTAAAGTGGCAATACTTAGTCCAGAAGTATTACTTGCTAGAATAGCATTTGGATTAATATAAGTAGCAATTTTATTATATAGTTTTTCTTTAATATCTAAACGTTCTGCAACAGCTTCAATTATTAAATCGCAATCTTCTAAAAGAGACAGGTTATCATCATAGTTTGCTGGGGTTATATATTTAATAGAATCTTCTGAGCCAAAAGGAGCTGGGTTAAGCTTAGTTAATTTTTGCAATGCTTCATTGACTATAGAGTTTGGTTCACTTTCTTTTGATTTTAAATCAAATAACACTACTGGAAATCTAGCATTAGCAAAATGAGCTGCAATTTGCGAACCCATAACACCAGCTCCAAGTACAGCAATTTTATCAATAGCTTTACGTTGAGACTCTCTAGAAATAGGTTCTGGTTTTACTGTAGTAGCTGGTTCGGAGCTACCTTCCTGAATTATAGTTTCCTCTTCAGGTAAATATTCAGAGCCAAAAACTTTTAGATACTCACGCATGGCGTTTTCTTTACTCATTCCTTTAACTGAATTCCATGCCATCCATTTTGCACGTTCGACCATCCTAAACGCAGATGGAGCTTTGCTTTGGATGTCTCCTTCAGTTGCTTGTTTGTAAAAAGCATAGAGTTTTAGTTTTTGATTGTTATCTGGTTTAAAATCAATGGTTGCATCCCGCACTGCTTGAACCATTTCATTGAATTTTTGCTCTAAAATTGACATATTTCTCTCCTTTTTAAGGTTTTTCTTTCTGCCATTCAGGATGTGCGTTTTTAGGTCCTAAAGCATAATCGTCAAACTCATCGGTTTGGATGACGTTATTAACCTTAGCTAACATTTCTTTAACTTTATTTAACTCATCAGAAGTGATAATTTTTTGCTCATAAGCCTCTTCGGTCACTGCTGTCCAAGTCATTTTTGGTAATTTATCCGCTTTGATAGCTTGGATAACCTTATGTTTAATTGGTATAGTCTCTAATATTGTCAGATAAGCATTTTCAACTCTGCCAGTTGGATCTTGATCATCATTCGGGATATAACATCTAGTTTTCATCCAGTTACGAGTTGCACTATTTGTAGAAAGTTCTTTACAGATTTCAGCTTCAAGTTTATCAGAAGGCTTTTTGAATTTTTTACCATATGGAAATACAAAAAATTTCATTTTTAAAGCTAAAATCTTAATAGGAAAATTTCTAAATAAATCCAGCATAGCTTGTTGTGCTTGGTATAAGCAATATTGTAAACTCCAATGTACAAAAGCATCATCAGTTTCAGGTTCACCTATATCTTTGTAAAATTTTAATACAGCACAAGCCATATATAGATAGCTCATAATATCTCCTAGACGTGCGGATAATCTTTCTTTTCTTTTTAATCCGCCACCTAATACAATAAGTGATAAATCATTAATATATGCATAAGCTGTGCTCATGTGGGTAATATATTTGTAATAGTGTTTAAACTTACTTTGATATCCTTTAGCAGTAATTCCTCCTGTTAAACCATACCAAAGAGTTCTAGAGCTATTACCAAGCGTATAACAAATATGCTTTTTCATAAGACTGCTAAACTCTTTTTGTCCAAGTTCTTCATCTAAATTCATCAAGCTTTCAGCTTCAGCACGTATGTATGGGTGACAACGCATAGCTCCTTGACCAAAGATCATTAAGTTACGTGTCATAATGTTTGCACCCTCAACAGTAATGCCTATTGGTGTTGCCATGTAGGGAATAGCTAAATAGTTATTTTTCCCCATAATTATTGCTCGTCCACCATGAATATCCATAGCATTATTAATTGTTGTACGACCCATTTCAGTTAAATGATATTTAGCAATAGCAGAGGCAACTGATGGTGAGATACCAGCATCAACAGCAGATACAGTAAACTCACGCGTTGCATTTGCTAAATATGCCAGACCACCAATTTCAGCTAATTTCTCTTGGACACCGTCAAAGTGTGCAATAGGTACTTTAAATTGTTCTCTTACGTTACTATATGCAGATGTGATTATAGCTGACATAAGTGTGTTAGCAGAGCCACATGCAGGTAAAGAAATTGACCTGCCAATAGATAAACATTCCACTAGCATTCGCCAACCCTCTCCAGCCATTTTCTGCCCACCAATAATCCAATCTATAGGAATAAAAGCTTCTTTAGCTTTGATATAACCATTCATGAAAGCCTGCCCCAGTGGAAAACCTCGTTTGCCAATTTCTAAACCTTCGTGATCGTGAGGTAATAGTGCACACGTGATACCTTCTTCGCCAGTGCCACCTAATAAATCTTCAGGGTCTTGTAATTGAAATGCTAAGCCTACTAAAGTTGCAACAGGTGCTAATGTGATATAACGTTTATTAATATTTTCTAGCCTAATACCTAGGACTTTTTTTCCATTATGCTCACCATAGCAAACAACTCCTTTATCAGGTAAAGATGTTGCATCAGAACCAGCAGTTGGACCTGTTAGAGCAAAGCAAGGGATTTCTTGACCAGCAGCTAAACGAGGTAAGTAATATTTTTTTTGTGCATCTGTACCGTAATGATGCAGAAGCTCTCCAGGACCTAGAGAATTAGGTACCATGACAGTGATTGCTGCAGTAACACTTTTTGTCGCAATTCTCATGACTATTTCTGAATGTGCTGCTGCTGAAAAGCCTTTGCCTCCGTACTCTTTGCTAGTAACTAGACCAAAAAAACCTTTTTCTCTTATAAATTTCCAAGTTTCTTTTGTTAGATCTTTATCTACATAATTGATTTTCCAGTCATCTAACATATCACAGAGTTGTGTGGTTTCATTTTCTAAGAAAGATTTTTCTTCTTCTGATAAGCTGAATTTCTGTAAGTTATGGAGTTTCTCAAAATCAGGTTTACCTTGAAAAATATCCTGTTCAAACCAGCTATCACCAGCATTTAATGCAGTTTGCTCAGTTTTAGAAATTGTAGGCATTGATTTTCTAGCCTTTTTGTATATTACATTAAATAAACTATTTAACATCTTCTTGACTCCTTAAACAAAACTTTAAAAACCTTCTATTTATACTTCTGAGCTTCTTGCTGTAACAATTTAATGTCTATTTTTCCAACAGTATTCTTAGGAAGTTCATCCTTAAAAATGATTTTTCTCGGTAGTTTATAATGTGCAAGCTTAGTAGTACAGTAAGAGATAATTTCTTTTTCTGTTAATTTTTGGTGCGGTTTTAGTACTACAAATGCCACGGGCATTTCACCAGTCTCTACCGAAGGTATACCCACAACAGCAGCATCTTGTATTTCATGTTTATCAATAAGAGCTAACTCAATTTCTTTAGGGAAAACATTAAACCCTGAAACAATAATCATATGTTTTATCCTTCCTGAGATAACCAAGCGTCCTAATTCATCGAGGTATCCCATATCCCCTGTTTTTAACCAGCCATCATCAGTAAAGTGCTCCTTGTTGATTTCTGGCAAACTCCAAAATCCAGGAGATTTTTGAGGTCCTGTAACCAAGATTTCACCAGTTTTTCCCTGAGGAAGTTCATTACCTTTTTCATCATATATTCTGATATCTGTATTTGGTAGGTGATATCCAACGGTACCATTAAACTCAGAATCTTCGAGTGAGTTTACAGTGACAACCGGTGACATTTCAGATAAGCCATAGCCTTCTTTGATATTCACACCTGTAACTTTTTTCCATTCATCTGCTACTGCTTTGACGGTTGACATCCCACCACTTATAGAAAGCTTGAAATTAGGGAAGTTACTTTTTCTAAACTTTTTATTATTTAGTAACGCAACATAAAGGGTGTTAACCCCAAAAATAGTTGAGAAGTTGCTTTTTCTCATTTGGTTTACTAGCCCATTAATATCTCTTGGGTTTGGGATTAGAATCTGTAGAGCACCAGAAAAATAGAAAAGAAATAAATTAGCTGTGAGACTAAAAATATGATAAATAGGTAGGGTAGTTAATACAATTTGTTCACTAAGTTTAATATTAAAGCCTTCTGTCCATGCTTTGATTTGATATATATTAGCAACGATATTCTTATGTAAAAGAATAGTTCCTTTGGGTGTACCTGTTGTACCACTAGAGTATTGCAAGGCTACCATATCATCGGGAGCCACCTCTATTTTAGAGTAGTCAGGTTTATAATCTGCTTTTATGGCATTAGAGAACGAGTCAAACTTATCTTTTGAATATTTATCTTTCATACCTTTAGTATATTTAGCTACAAAAGAAATTATTTGTTTTCTTGGAGTAGAATATAAATCTGCGATATGTGTAACCATCATATGCGTAAGGTCTTCACATTCGGCAGCAATTGCTTCCACAGTATGTGCTAATGATGAGAGTACGATAATTGCTTTTGCTTTTGAATCCTTAAGAATTCCTTTGACTTCTTTACTTGTATAAAGAGGGTTGATGTTTACGAAAACGCAGCCTAATTTTATTAACGCAAAAATAATAATAGGAAACTGTAGTAGATTTGGTAACATAATGGCGATATGTTGACCTTTTTTTACTTCCCATTTATGTTGTAGGTATCCTGCAAACATATCAGAATATTCATCAATTTGTTTAAAGCTTAGCTTTTGACCTTGACATATAAAAGCTTCACGAGAGGAGAAGTTTTCAACTACTATTTTAAGCATATCACTTAAAGTGATCTCAGGGATTTTGATATGGCTTGGAACTTCTTTAGGGTAATTCTTATAATTTGACTTAGATATCATAAAACTCCTATCTTTTTTAACAAGTAAATGATCATTTTTATGCTATTGAGCTTGATCTTTGAAGCATAGCCCTAGTTACATATTAAAGTATTGGATAATGTTTGTCATTAAAATGTTTGTATACAGTTATTTTCGTGCTCGGTTTCTGAGCGTAGTCGAAGTATGATTAGTTTCGCTACTTACTATGTAAGTTTTAGCGACATACTTTTTTCATCGCAAAAAAAGTATGCAAAAATGCCTAGCACATGCTATCGCTTAGTTGTATGCCATTGGCAACTACAAAACTCGCGATGCTCAAACAGTTGTAGTTGCTATTTCAATGGCTTAACAACTGCTAAACGCAAATGTGCTTTAAAAGACACAAGCACCAAGCAATAGACTGCTAAAACGATCTATTCTTAACTTGTACCAAACACATACTTTAACTAAAAAGCCAATTCTATTTATATTCATCTTGATGTTTTAAGTAGTAATCTCTAGGATTATGAAAGCTTGTTTGATTTCTACTATCACAAAAATTTTCTGTCTGCTTAGTATATGGTTGTAATACCTTCGTTTTATTTGCTATGGACTGTCGATAATATGCTGGAAAAGCAGCACAATAAACGCTTTTTAATTGCCTCTTTTTAAAATCCTCTAACAATTCATTGGTTGATGATTTATTAATATCATCGATTCTAAAATCCATAACTATAATTGGATTATCTAGAGCTTGTATTTTGAAATAATATGTACCATATTTCACAACATCACAATAGTGACAATTACCACCCAAATCATAATGTTTTTTATATTCATACTTATAATTTAATAATTTAAATGGCTGATTATATTCTTGTTTAAGGAGTTGCATAACTTCTTGCATAACTTGTTCTTGTTGCTGTTTTGTTGCTTTATCACTAAGCTTATTACCTAGCCATAATGATTTAGCACATGATGTGAGCAACATAATACTTAATAACAAAGTTAAAATAAAAAACTTTTTTGAAATCTTAGTTATCATCCTTAAATGCCTCTCTAAAACTTTGTATATCTTTATAATTTGCTGAAAACTTAAATATTTTTACATTTTTCTTATCGATCTGATTAGGAATTAAGTCACCGTTCTCAGCATATGTATTATACCTATACCAACTTATCTTATGTATAGTTAACCTTCTTAACAACTCAAATAAAAACTGTGGTACAGCTATTAATCCACTTGTTTGCTGTGGTATATAGTTATAGTAATTATTATTAATGTTTGTTGTTAACTTTATTGAATCACCTATTTGTGCTGACAACTCAGCTATTATATCGCCTTGCCTTATAAAATTCTTAATATTGTTTGCTATAAATTTAGCATTTCTTTGATACTTATGGATTAATCTGTCACTTAGTTCTTGCCAACTATTACATTTCCACTCTATACCCACATTACATACTTGAGAACGAAAACCCTTCCATAAGTTAATATCAGAATAATAATATTTATTTTTAAACCTAAAGCCAAAACTTGGATCAACCTCTGACTTAGTCCCAAAAGGCTCAAAACACTTAGTCGGAGCTAAGCTTAAGCCTTTTTTATAATCAAAAAATCTTATGCTTTGGATTTGCGCTATTGAGCCACCTAAACTATGACCGCTAAAACCGATACTTCTTACTTGGTATTGAGCTAATACTTCTTGTGTAAAATTTATACCTGCTATCATATGCGGAATTATTTCAGCACTTGGTATTAATTTACCGTGACCCATTTTTAAATCCGACCAATAATCCCAGGCTTTGTCAGTACCTCTATTAATAATATAAATACCTTTATTCTCTTTATCATTAACATTAGCCACTACAATTGCATAATAACTTGGTGCTGTACCAAAAAAATTTGATTGAGTCTTTGATACAAGATCTAAACTTGTAGCCACCAACTTATATTTTGCTAATACTGGATAGTAATTATGAGGGTATTGTTCTAAGGCATCTTTTACATCCGGGGATAAATTAAGTTCTTTATCTTCTATAACCTTACGTTTGTTTTCATAGAAAATATTAGCAAGTGAGGAATCCTTCAAATCTGGTGAATTAAGAGCAAAATCTAAAGCTCTACTTTCGTAAACCAACTCACAAAGCACGCTCGCATCTTTATCTGGCAAGTTTGTTAATATTTTATTTTCATAATGATCTATGGCTATACCATTATTATTCTTATATAGATGAAAACTCATTAAGCACCTTTATTATTTTAAAATAAGTTTTAAATTATTTATACTTAAAACTAAACAAAAATACAAGTAACATTTTTAATTTATTTGCTCTAGTTATTTTATATTTAAGTTTCTCCGAAATTATTGAATGAACGTACCTGTTAAGTTATAAGCTAATGAACTAATTTTATTAAGCTTTCTGAAACCATCATAAGGTCGTAGCTTGCAACAACTGTGTTCTCATATTTGATACGAGGTGCTCTTAGATCATGGATTATATTTGGAGTTTTTCATCTGCACGGTAATTATATAAGGGTTTTATGATCGATTGGCTTATGTAATTAATTAGATAACAAAGCCTTTAGAAGCATTGTTTATGTTAAAATAACTCTAAGAAAGAGTTTCAAATCAAATAGTGAATATATATGCAATTTGCATTTTTAAACAGTAATAAGTATGCAGCAATTAATGCTATGAAAGCTACATTAGGTGTAGCGATAGCTTATTTAGTAGGTTTCTACTTGGGTGATTTTTTTGAAGTTAAACAAATGTATTTATGGATGGTAATAACTGTATTAGTAGTCATGTCGACTCAGCCAAACTTAGGAGGGGCTTTGGATAAAGCACTTATGAGGTTTTTAGGTACTGTAGCTGGTGCGATAATAGCTATGATAATAACGGTATTTCTCGCTAATAAGTCTTTGCAAATAATTATGGTTTTACCCTTTTTGATGTTATCTGTATATTTTGCAGGAGCTTCATCAAAATATAGTTATGCTGGTACTCTTGCTGGTATAACAATAATAATTATTATCCTAAACGCTCGTCCCAGTGTTGAAATTGCAATCCAAAGAGCAGAGGAGATATCCCTAGGGATAGCTATAGCTTTGATGGTTAACCGTTTTGTTTTCCCTATAAGAGCTGAAACAAGAATAAAACAAAGCTATGTAAAAACTGTTTCACAAATTAGAGACTTTTTTGAAATTTTATTTATAGAGCGTAACCAGTCCCATCAAAAACTTAGAGAAAGTATCTTTCTTGAATTTACAAAACAGTTATCTTTACTAAAAGAGCTTAAATATGAAGGCTCTGCTAAAAGGGTCAGAGAATATGAGAAAATGGGCCTATATATACGCAGAATTTATAGATATATGATAGTTATGTATGAATATATTGAAGCTTCACTAGATCCTACACTAGTGGCTAAACTAGACCAAGAACCAGTATTTATAGCATTTAAAGACTATATCATGAAATCTTTATCAGATATTGTATATGATATTAAAAAACACAAAAGGATAAGTTATAAAGAACTATTAAAATTTGAAAAGCACATACGGCCATTAATAAAAGATGTTGAATTATTGAATGAAACAGACGCAAATTTTACCTTCTGTATCAAGATGTTTCTTAGCTCGGTGAAAAAGCTAGCAATTGAGCATAACTATATTTTGCAGATGTCTAAGCATTGATATCTTTACTGTTTTTAAGTAGTATTTATTCGATTTTTCTTTTTTAAAAAAAAATATAATAGAGAGTCTCTTATGAATTTACATTCAAAAAACGTAGTAATAGTAATACTTATCACTACGATTATAGTTGATATAATGGGTATAGGTTTAGTTTTCCCTATTATGCCTTCATTATTTTTTGATAATACTTGTATTACATTTGGTGACCCTAGTGGTAATTTCCAAAACTGGTATTATTCAATAGCGTTAGCGTGTTGGCCTTTGGGTCTAATGATAGGTTGTCCTGTTATTGGTGAATTATCTGACAAGTATGGGAGAAAAATTATCTTGATGGTAGCTCTTTTTGTAACTTGTTTGTCATATGCGTTATCTGCCTATGCTATTTATTCACATAACTATATTTTGTTTATAGCTAGTAGATTTATTAGTGGTTTGGCAGGCGGAGCATTTGAAATAGCTCAAGCTGCTGTTATAGATATTTCTACTGAAGAAGAAAAATCTAAAAACCTTGGATTTATAGCGATGGCAGGCTCTTTAGGTTTTGTGATAGGGCCGGTGATTACAAGTTTAGTTTCGACTTTGAATATAAGTCATACTTTGCCATTTTTTTTCGCTGGTGTTTTATCTTTTATAAATATGTTATTTATATATATAGCGATGCAGCGAGATTTGCCAAAAAACCCTGGTTTAGTTATAGAACTTGGTACTATTTATACGACTATATCTTTTTTGCTTTCAGATAAGCGTATAAGAGCTATCGGAGTAGTTTATCTTTTGGTGCAATGTGGTTGGGGATTTTATGGTCAAGGGGTAGCATTATTTTTAACACAAGCTTATAGCTATAGCGTATCAAAAGTCGGTATATTTTATGCTGTAATAGGTTTAGCAACGGCAATTGCAAGCTTAACTTTACAACCCAAAGTTTTTGCCAAGTTTTCTAACAACAATGCTTTTATATTGGCTGCTGTAGTATGCGGAGCATCTCTTATAAGTGTAGGCTTATTTCTAGGGGTAGAAAAATTACAGTGGTTAATAGGAATTATCTCATCAATGGCACAGCTAATTTGTTATACTGCATTATTGTCAATGATATCTTTTGCTGTTTCTGATAAAGAGCAAGGCAAAGCCATGGGTGCAGCGGGAGCTGGTTTTGGTCTAGCTTGGTTTTTAAATGATATTATGATGGGACATTTAGCGTCAGTTTCATCAACCTCACCTATTTCTTTTGGCGGAGGAATGTATTTTGTTGCTATTATAATATTTATATTAGCTACCAAAGTTTTGTATGAAAAGGTAAAATAGCTATCTACAACTTTATTAACAAAAGTATATAAATGCAGTTAGTTTCGCTTAAAAATATCAGTTTAAATTTTGGTACTCAGATAGTTCTTAACAATGTTAATCTAGAAATCACAAAAGGCCAAAGAATATGTCTTATTGGACGTAACGGCACAGGTAAATCGTCGTTGCTCAAAATTATTGAAAATAAAATTCAGCCTGATGGCGGGGAAGTTATTATTCACAATAATGCTGTAGTTTCAAGTATGATCCAGGAGGTTCCTGCAAGTATTCAAGGAAGTATAGCAGATGTTATATTATCTAGCTTAGATGAGGTTGGGGAGAAGCTCATAGCGTATCAGCAAACTTTAGCTAGTAATCCTAATTCACCAAAGTTGGAGAAGTTACATAAATATATAGATGAAAATCATGCTTGGAATTACTTAAATGATGTCGAGATTTTAGCATCCAAGTTAAAGCTAGACCCAAAAGCTATATTTAAAGATCTTTCTGGTGGGATGAAAAGAAGAGTTATATTAGCTAGAGCTTTAATTAAAAAGCCAGACCTGCTGTTATTAGATGAGCCAACAAACCACTTAGATATAGACTCGATAAAATGGTTAGAGGAATTTCTAGCTAATTTTAATGGAGCCATATTATTTATTACACATGATAGAAAGTTTTTAAATAATGTTGCTAAAAGTATAGTTGAGCTAGATAGAGGACACCTTTTTTCTTTTGAGGGGAACTATATTAAATTTTTGGAAAAAAAAGAACAGATTTTGCATGCTGAAGAAAAAGCTAATAGTGAATTTGATAAAAAATTAGCTCAAGAAGAAGCTTGGATACGTCAAGGTATAAAAGCTCGTCGTACAAGAAATGAGGGTAGAGTAAGAGCTTTAGAACAAATGCGTAAGGAGCTAAGCCAACGTAAACACAAAGTTGGTAAGGTTGATATTGGCACATCTCATGTTAAAACTTCATCAAAAAAGATAATACAAGCTGATAATCTAGGCTTCAAATATCGTTCAGAATATTTATTTAAAAACTTTTCTACAGAAATTCATCGTGGTGACAAAATAGCAATCCTTGGGCAAAATGGTTGTGGTAAAAGTACGCTTTTAAACTGCTTGTTAGGAACTTTATCACCAACTGAGGGTATTATTTCTCATGCGGATAATTTAAAAGTTGCTTATTTTGATCAGCTAAGAGACCAGCTAGACGAGAAACTAAGCGTAGTAGATAATGTAAAAGAAGGGTCTGATTTTATCAACATTGGAGGTAAAGAGGTTCATATTATTACATATTTACAAAAGTTTTTATTTACCCCTGATAGGTTACATGCACCTATAACACATCTATCAGGTGGTGAGAAAAATCGTCTTTTATTAGCTAAAATATTATCAAAGCCTAGTAATGTTATTGTTCTAGATGAGCCAACAAATGATTTGGACATCGAAACTCTAGAAATATTAGAGGAGCTACTTATAAACTATCAAGGTACAATACTCTTAGTAAGTCATGATCGAGAATTTATAAATAATGTTGCTACTAGCACAATAGTTTTTGAGAACGGTAAGCTTGAGGAGTATGTTGGTGGGTATGATGATTGGTTATCTCAATGTAAAGCCACCATCAATAAAACAAATAATAATCAGGCAAAAGATAATAAAGAAGCTAGTAACTTAAATAAGCTTAGCTATGAACAGAGAAAGATTTTACGTAACTTGCCTAGTCAAATAGAAAAACTAGAGGCTAGTATTTCAGAGATAGAAAATCAAATGGGTGAAATGGAGTTTTATCAAAAAAGCCAGTCTGAAATCAAAGTAATACAACAAAAGCTTGATAAACTTAACACTGAATTAGAACAAAAGTATACCCTTTGGGAAGAGCTTTTAGAGTTAGAAAAGTGTTAAGTATGAACGAATATAAATATTGTATAGGCCTAATGTCAGGCACATCTTTGGACGGTATAGATGTAGCTTTATGTAAAGTTAAAGGTTATGGTTTAAATACAAAGATTAAACTAGTTACATTTGAAACTTATAATTACTCTAATGATGTTTTACAGGATATAAAGAAAGCTCTTGACTTAAGCACTAGTAGTGCTCAATTGTTATGTAGTTTGAATTTTAAGCTTGGCACAGAGTATGCAAATGCTACTAAAGCATTATTAAAAAAAGCTAACGTGGCTTTAGAACAAATTGAGTTTATAGCAAGCCATGGACAGACAATTTATCACCAAGCAAAAAATGAAGCCGGTTTTGTTAAGTCTTCTTTGCAATTAGGTGATGCTGCTACTATAGCTTATGAATGTAAAACTACAGTTGTTTCAAATTTTAGAGCAGCAGATATAGCAGCAGGAGGTGGTGGTGCGCCATTGGTACCGTATGTGGATTATCTACTATATCGTGATAAAAATAAATCAAGAGCTTTACACAATATTGGTGGGATTGCTAATACGACAGTTATCCCAAAAGGAGCCAGTATTGATCAAATAATAGCATTTGATACAGGTGCTGGTAACATGATGATTAATAGGGCGATGGAGACGCTATTTGCTAAGAGTTATGATAAAGATGGCAATGTAGCATCAAAAGGAAAGGTTATAGTAAAAATGTTAGAAGAACTTTTGGCAAATCCATACCTAAACCAACAACCTCCTAAATCAACAGGCAGAGAGCTTTTTGGAATTAGTTATACAGATAAGATTATAAAAAAATATAATGACGAGCAACCAGAAGATATTGTGCATACATTAACTATATTTACAGCCGAGAGTATAGCTAGAGCGTATCAAAGCTTTGTATTTGATAAATATGATTTAGATGAAATTATTTTCACAGGTGGAGGAGCCTACAATAACTTTTTAATTATGCAAATTAAAAAGTTACTTAATCAGACAACTATACTGACTTTTGAGGATATTGGGGAAAATAGTGACGCAAAAGAGGCTATAGCTTTTGCTGTACTTGGTAATGAAACTCTCCATAGACAATATAATAATGTTCCAGCTGCTACAGGAGCTAACCAAAAGGTTATACTAGGGCAAGTAAACTATTTTTAAAAACTAATTTGTCAAAGAAATGTCGGTAATATGTTAAAATCTTAAAAATAACAAAGACTTTTAAATTTAATTTTTAATATGAAAGTAGTCGAAATAAAACATCCAATGGTTAGACATAAGTTAGGACTTATGCGTGTTAAAGATATTAGTACCCAAGAGTTTAGGCGCTTGACAAAAGAAGTTGCTAGTTTATTGACACATGAAGTAACAGCAAGTTTTGAATTAGAAGAAGTAGAGGTTATTAGTTGGGAAGGTAGAAAAATTACAGTTGAACAGATTAAAGGTAAAAAATTAACAGTAGTACCTATTTTAAGAGCAGGGCTAGGTATGTTAGATGGTGTATTTGAGCATATACCAGCAGCTAAAGTAAGTATGGTGGGTATGTACCGTGATGAAAAAACAGCTAAACCAGTACCATATTTTGCAAAGCTTTGCGATAAGTTAGATGAAAGAATAGCACTAATAGTTGATCCTATGTTAGCAACCGGTGGTTCGATGATAGAAACCGTCTCATTACTTAAAAAAGCAGGTTCTAAAGATATTAAAATCATTACACTTGTAGCAGCCCCAGAAGGCATAGCAGCGTTAAAAAAAGCTCATCCAGATGTTGAGTTATATACAGCAGCTATAGACAGCCATTTGAACGAGGAAAAATATATTATCCCAGGATTAGGCGATGCAGGAGATAAAATTTTTGGTACAAGGTAGGGTTTTTCCTATAGCCCTTTCCTAAGGATGAGTCAGTATCCAAATTTTATTTTGGCTGTAGAAAATTTGATAAAAATCCATCTATGGCTTATTTATTTATAAAATTTGGAAAGAGCCTAAGTGAGTTATAGTTATTCTATACCTTTAGCTGCAATAGTCTCTTTGAGCCATTGTTTATGATGCCTTTCATCTTTTAAGCCTTTTTCTAGTACTTCAACAGCATCTGACCATTTGTCCTGGCGGTCTAACATTCTTTCATAAGCAGTATTAGTATCTTCTTCATTTGTAATCATTGCTTGAAGTATGCCTATATCATCACCTGTTATATTAGAAATAACTACCTTACCTTTAGTTAGCCATTGTTTCATACTAGGGCCTGTTACTCTTTCATGATCATGAAGAAGTAAAATTTCGTTTAGATCGCGTACATGTTTTTCATGCTCCTGTTTGAAATGCTGTAATTGTTCTTTATAGTTTATATTTTTTAGTCTGTTAATAGCAGCTTCATAAGCTTCTATTGCATCAAAATCTAATTCTGCCAATTCAGTAAGCGCTTTAGCAAAATTTGACTGTGTACCAACTAAAGTAGCCATAATATTTCCCCTTTTTACTTTTACTTTAAACTAATAAGCCTAATTCTAGCAAATAAACATTCATGACTAATAATTTTATACAGCAAATCTTCTTTGATTTGTTCATCAGAATTTGAACAACCTTCTTTTGATTTCTTAGATTTACAAGACAAAGCTAATCGCCAGTATTATTTGGATAACATCCAAAATCTTGATTTATAGCAATTTTTATATGTGACAGATTATAAGTTTTTTGTTCCTTAGAGAGGTCTTTATAGTTTGAATAAGTGATCTAGCCTTATTCTATATTGTTTTAGAAGGGTCTTAGAGTTTGTATTGCTTTTCTAAGAGGAAGAATTTTCCTCTTGGGCCTTTTGTATATTATCTTGCATAAGCTGTAAATTTTTTGCGTAAACGCCAGTAAAAGATAAAGTTACTAATAATGCGAAACCTATAATTTTTTTCATAGTTTATTTCTTTATGCTTGTTTTCTTATCATTATACCTTGAATCTAATGTATGTACCATATAATTTTTTACAAAAAATATTTACGGTAAAAATATTTTTAATTTAAGCTCTAAAAAGAAACTGAGCTTACAATTATAGTTATTGCTCAATTGTTTAGGTGATTTAAAAAAGAGCCAAATAGTATAAAATGTTAGCCAATGAAATTTTAAATACGAATATTTAAATTAGCTTATGACACCAAGAACGTTTTTTTATACGGATTATGATAGTTTAGCTTTTGCTGAGTTAAAATCAACTATAGATAAGCTTGCTGATTATCTTAGTCAACAAAGTTATCTATATCACACATTAGATAAACCGATAATAACAGATAGTGATTATGATAAACTTTTTCAGCTTTTACAAAGTTTGGTCGCTAAACACCCTGAATTAACCCCAGTAAATTCAGTTTTAGATAAAGTAGGTGGAAAAGTTTTAGAAGGCTTTGAGACTGTTAAGCATAAGAAAAAAATGCTTTCACTATCTAACGTATTTAGCTTGGAAGAACTTAAAAGTTTTTATGAAAAACTCGATTTTTCAAATGTTGAATTAGAGTGTGAGCCAAAAATGGACGGGCTTGCTATAAGCATTTTTTATAAAAATGGTAGATTTGATTATGCTGTAACTAGAGGTGATGGAGTTCAAGGTGAAAAAGTTTCAGAAAATGTTAAAACTATCCGAAACGTGCCCTTACGATTAAATACGAATAGCCCACCTAAGGAGCTAGAAGTAAGAGGAGAGATTATTTTAGATAAAGCTAGTTTTTTAGCACTTAATAACTATATGCAAGAGCATGGTCAAAAGAGCTTTGCAAACCCTCGTAATGCAGCTGCTGGAAGTATACGTATGTTGGATTCTAAAATTGTAGCTAAACGTCCGTTGAAATTATATTGTTATGGAGTAGGATATTATTCTAAAGACTTTGAACACCCTCCCACTCAATATCAGCTTATGAACTACCTTAAAAGCTTAGGTTTTACTATAAGTAATCATATGAGGTTAGCAACTGATTTTAATGCTATTGAAGAATATTATCACCAAATGAGCCATAGTAGAGCAGATTTGGATTATGACATTGACGGTTTAGTTTTTAAAGTTAATGATATTAAGCTTCAAGAGGCTATTGGTTATGTTTCAAGAGCACCAAAGTGGGCTGTAGCATATAAGTTTCCTGCCGAAGAAGTAGAATCAGAAGTTATTAATATTGAGTTTCAAGTAGGCAGAACAGGTGCTATAACTCCTGTAGCTAGACTTAAGTCTGTTGCAGTTGGTGGAGTTATAGTCTCAAACGCTACATTACATAATATCCATGAGATAAAGCGAAAAGATATCCGTGTGGGTGATAGAGTAATCGTACGCAGAGCTGGAGATGTAATACCAGAAGTCGTTAGAAGTCTACCAAAGTATCGTAAAACGTCAGTTAAGCTTATAGAAATGCCAAGCAACTGCCCAGTTTGTAATTCACCTGTTGAAAACATTAATGATCAAGCGATATATTGTTGTACAGGAGGTTGGCATTGTCAGGCACAAACCGCTGAACGCCTAAAACATTTTGTTTCTCGTAAAGCTATGGATATTGATAAAATTGGAGCTAAACTTATTGAACAACTAGTTAGAGATAATTTAATTAAATATCCAGCAGATATCTATAAGCTTACCTTTGAGCAATTAGTTAATCTTGAGAGAATGGGTGTTAAGTCTTCACAAAATGTTTTAGATTCAATTACCAATAGTAAAAACCCTAGCTTAGCCAGGTTTATTTTTTCTATTGGGATTAAAGACATTGGAGAAGTATCATCAGAATCGCTAGCAAATTATTTTGGTAGTTTAGAAAAGTTTCGTCAAGCTAGTTTTGATGAGCTAATATCTATAAATGATATCGGTGAAATTATGGCTAATAATGTAATTTCTTTCTGGCAAGACTCTTTGAATATAAGAATAATGGAAGATTTACTAAACGTTGGTATAGAAATATCTAATCCAAGAAAGATAGAAAAAGTTACTAACAGTAATTTTGATAATAAAATAATAGTTATCACAGGTACGTTTGAAGATTATAGCCGTACAGACTTAACGCAGCTACTGAAATCTATGGGAGCTAAAGTTACTTCAAGTGTTTCTAAAAAAACGGATATGGTCATCTGTGGTGAAAATGCAGGCAGCAAATTTACAAAAGCACAAGAGTTGGGTGTTAATGTAGTTACAGAAGATAAATTAAAAGGGTTGTTAAGTTGAGTATTAGTCAGTGCTTGAGAAAAGGAGATGTGTTATTTATAGTAGATAGTTATGAAAAAAATATTTCTAACTTATCTGTTGGCTACGGAGATTATAGTTATTACCATTGTAGCTTATATATTGGTGACAGTAGAATTATAGAGTCAGTAAAAACTGAAGGAGTCATAATCGCTGATTTAGCTAGGTACTCTAATAATAAAATATTAGTTGGGCGCACAGCCCAAAAAGATGATTTTCTTAATAATGTTATCAAGTATGCACACAAGTTAATTGGTTGTCAGTATAATGATTTATTTTTACCAAACCAATCAGGAAAGTTTTATTGTTCTGAGCTTATTCATGAATTATTTAAATACGCAAATAAAGGTATCTTTTTTAAAGAACATTACCTTAATTATATATCACTAAATGATCTCTCAGTTTCCCAATATTGGAAAGATTTTTATGGTCAATATGGCTTAAAAGTACCCCAAGGGGAAGTCGGTTCTCACCCAAACAACTTATCTTTAGATGAAAAGTTTAAGTATAGATTTTGGCTATAAATAGTATCTAATAAGCTATTAAATCATTAAATAATATTAAATTTAAATTTAAAAAATAAATAAAATGTTTTAAATTTGATAATAGTTTGATAGTTTATGTTATTAATTTAGTTAAATTATTATATGTTTTATATTGGTTATTTTTTAAATATAGCGTAAAATGTATAAAAGTAGTACTAGCTGGCATAGCTAAAATCAAGCTATTCAAGTAAATCTAGTGGTCAAGCTTGACGGAATGATATGCTACTTTTTAGTGTAGTTAGCTATAACATGCTATAAATACAAAAATTTTAACAATAATTCTAATTGTGAAAATGCAACCTCAGGAGGTAAGCTATATATGGATAGAGGTGAAAACAATAACCAGTATTCTGAAAAAAAGATAGTGATTTATTTTAAAGGGACTGGAGCGAATTCTAGGTGGATAAAAGATTTCTATAAAGACGAGATTGAAAATGATTTGTTAATGGTTTGTTTAAAAAAAAAAGACGAGTATGAAACTTACTTTGTTGAAGGTTGTGGTCAAACACTTAAAGATGTGTTTTTTCCAGATTTAAGTAAAACAGCAAAGTATTTATCTGCACAATTATCTGACGACTCTAAACTAAAGAAATTAGCGCAAAGCCGAAATAATAAATATGCAAAAAAACCTAAAAAGCTAAATAAGAGAACTTTCCAGCCTTTAAATACTGAGTTTGGTGAGTTAACTGGTGAGAAAATTAAAAATTGTAGATCTCTGGTATTAGTAGGATTCAGTAGGGGGTGTTTTACTGCAATGCTTTTTGCTAATGAATTAAACAAAGTTTCCCAAAGCAAAGAAATATTAGAGAAAACGTATCTATTTGCATTTGATCCGGTGCCTGGAAATTTCTTTTCATGTGTGCCATTTGGCATAGCAAGTAAAGCTGATATTTTAAGAAAAACCCCCATTCGTCTTGTTGTGTATGGAGTTGGTAACTACTTAAACTGGACACCTGGATTTGATAGGTACCTTCCTCCAACTTCACCTTATACTGAAAGAGATGTATTAATAATACAAAGTCGTAGTCACACTGATATAAATATAACTCTAAGTATGAGTAGTATATTTTTAGCTTACTTACGTCAAATAGAAAGTTGCTATCCTAAATATCCAAGTGAGATAAATAAAGACCATGTTAAAATTTTTTGTGAAGAAATTATTTCAAAAAATATTGTTGTCCGAAACCTTCAAGGGGAAGTTGGAGTTAAGCATCATATGATTAGTAACTATCCTATCCCTTTGGATCAGTTATATATTAACCCTTTATATTTGAGATGTAGTATCAACTCAATAGTTTTATGTAATTTATATAAGTTGGTTGATTATATGGCATTAGAGATGAATCCTTTTTTAAACGTATTTTCTCCACAAAAATACAATAAGCTAATAGCAATTCGTCAAAATATAGCTACAAGAATAAATGCAAGGCTCGTTAAAAAAGATAGTGCCCCTCAAGGAGGTGACCAAGAGCTTATTGAATTCGTGAAAAACCAGCTGTTGGAAATAGAAAAGATAGCTAAAATAACTCGTTATTCTAGTAAAGATTCAAAAAGTTATAAACTAATGCAGGACTTACTGGACTCTACAACGCATTATATTTTAAAAACTATCAAAGAAAACCCTGAAATAAAAAGTTCTTAATAATTTGTTATAAGCTATGTATAATTATTATTTTTACTTAAAATAATTTTACGAAGTATTCTGTATAATACTTATTTATATTTTTTATATGAGTGCTACTGTCATTTAATAATTTATAATAAAGATTTTTAGCTAAAGGACGAGGACCTTTATATAAAACCTCATTGATTTTATTGTTATTTTCTTGAAGAGCAGGTTCAAGCAGGCTGATATGAGCAAGAGTAGGCTGCTTTAGAAAATTTATTGCTTGAATTAAATAATGAGATAATTCGTTTTCGACATTTTCTATTTCAAGAGTATTAATTTTAAAGGACTCTACTTTTTTATCATTGATATATAAATATTCTCCAGTTATTTTTTCATTATAGATGTGATTGTACAATATACACTTTAGATAAAGTTGTAACTTATCTTTTGGTTTTAAGCTAGAAACCTTATATAAGGTTAAAGTATTATCACTAGATAATTTAATATTAGAATATATTTTTATATTTTGTATATTTGCTTCTAAAGTTAAGTTTTGTAGATTTAAGTGGTCAATTTTATCGTAAAAACTACTTACTAAGTCTAGGTTCTGGTGCAATAATTCATCAGTAAGTGGTGATTGAGGCAACCTACCAGAAAATCTAAGGTGTTTGATGCTTAAATCAATATCTTTGTGATTTTCATGACAATTTAAAAAATGTTCTTTTATTTTATAAGTTTGTAAAGCATTTATTTCGAAAGGTTCTGTATCTGAAAGTCCTGGTTCATTTTCTTGTAGAGTCAAGCCTAGAGTATGTTGTGAATAAGCTTTGAAAGGATCTTCAAAAATGTTAACTATTTCTTGTAAACTAAATTTAGTAGGCAACTCTACATCGTTATTTCTTTGGGAATTAAAATTTTGTTTCTCTGCTCTTATAAGCTTTAACCACTTATCATCGTAGCTTTGATAGTTTTTGCTATAGCATTTTGGACTAAAGGGATGTAAAGGGTATTTTTTAAGGTTGTATTTAAGATTCCAGCTATAGTGGGTTTCTAAATAACTTATAAACTCTTTGACTATAAGGCTTGGTTCTTGTTCAGAATTATTTTTGTAACTGTTTCCTTGAAAGCTTAGGTACAACACTGATCTAGCAGAAATTATTGTTTCTAAGAAGAGATATTTATCATCATCACGTTTGGTTCTGTCACCTTTTTGAGCTGAAAAATGGTTTGTCAGATCAAAACTAATTTTTGTATCTTTACGGGGATAAGTTGTACTATTAAGCCCAAGCATAGCAATTACTTTAAACGGTATACTTCTCATAGGAGTCATTGAACAGAAGGTGATTTTACCACGTAAGAAATGGTTATTTACAATAGGCTCAGAAAGAGCTGTGGTTAAAATATTTCGAATAATGGCTAGATCAATTAGCCCTGTAAAGTTAGCTTGGTCAGTATGTTGTACAATTTTTGCAATATTTTGTTTAATAACGTTTGCTATGTATTCATCAGAGTCGTCTATATTAAATAATGTATCCAGTATTTTTAATAAAAATTCTTGCCAGTCATGGGCTGAGCGTTTTTGTTTAAGTTCTTCAGAAAATGATTGTAGAAGTTCAATAAGTTCATATAGTTTTCCAAGTTCTTGAATATCATTTGTTTGGATATTCGGTAGAGTTTGCAATGAATCTTCTATAATCATAGGCTCATCAGCTAAGCAAAAACCTAACAATAGTCGTTTAAGTCCCCAATTCCAGCTAAAAGTTTGGTTATTTAATCCTCTATGTATACAGGCCTCAGTTAACCAGTATTTAATAGTTTCAAGTTGGTCAAGTGTAATGTCAAATTTTCGTTGTAAAGCTGGTACGGATAAATAATCTATAATTTTGGTAACTTCAAAGTTACTATCAGGAAGCTTAAGAATCTCAATAAAACTAGCTGCTAAACTTTCTGAATCTATAATCGATCTATCAGCTATTGAACAAGGAAGTCTGTTAGGCGAATCACTAGGAGATTTAGTGAAAACTGATTCTATATAAGGAGCATAATCCTCAATATTTGGGCACATTACTAAAACATCTTGTGGTTGCAGGGTAGAGTCTTGTTCAAAGAGCTCTAGAAGGTTATCATGTAAAACTTGTATTTCTCTAAGTGGACTATGACAAGAATTTATTATTACAGAGTTATCAATACTATTCGTATACTTTTCAGTATTTAATTCAAGTATATTTCGTTGGATATTTGTTAGTAGAGAGCCTCCATCAGAAGGTGTTATTTTTATATTCTCACATACATGCTCAAAACTAGTGAATTCTTGCTGATTTTGTTCTAAAAGTTGGTTGAAAAAATCTTTTCCTTGTTGGCCAAAGCTAGCTAATAAAGGTTGTATTGTAAAATCTTCTTCGGTATTAAGCCAACTAGCTATTTTAGCTTTTTTTAAATCGTACCAATATTCACTACAAGGGTTTAAATACAGAAGATGTATATTTGTGTACTTTGCTACTTCGAGCAGAAATTCTAAATTATTAGGTGAAATTGCACTAATTCCAAAGATGTAAATATCTTTAGGTAAAGTTTCAGAACTAAGTTTTCCTATGCCTTGTTTTTGTATTTGAATAGGTGTTTTAGGATTTTCGCTTGTAAGAAGTTGCCAAAGTTTAGCTTGCCATAGTTCGTCCTCAGAAGGTGAGTTGCTAATAAATTGAAGATTTTGCCATTTTTCTAACCAAGCAGGGCGATACTTTATATATTTGCTAAAAACATTAGCTATTTGTGAGCTTAATTGATATTTTCTTTGGCTACTATCCTTGTAGTAGTTTTTTAGTTTGGCAACGCCAATGTCATCTAGTAATTTGAATATACGCCAGCTAAGAACTTCTTTAGAATAAGCTTTCTTATGAGATTGATTGTTAGTTATTTTGTAACTAGTGTTAATTATAAAACTATTTACCATATCAAATTTTGTGTTCATGGAAATGCTGTTTTGCTTGGCAAGTTCCATGCTTAACCAGTGTTGCATGCCACGGCTACCAACTAGTATATAAGTTGGCTTAAAAATTTCTTTTTTATTAAACTGCAGTAATTTAGAAAATATCTTTACTAGATATTCAAGTTTATTAGAAGGATAGGTGTATAATGCCATAATACTTTTTATAAAAAGAAATTACTTAAGATATTAGCAAAAGCTAGTTTGAGTATAAATATTAGTAGATAAAAAGAAAGCAATTTTTCTGGCGGTGTGTTAGTTATTTCCAATTAGCTCAATTTTTTTGTTGATGGTATAGCTTGTTTGCTATAATCATTTTAACTTACAATATTTTTCCATAGAAAATGATTATTGATTCACATTGTCATCTTAACTATTTAAAGTTAGAAGATATAAGCCTTGAGCAAGTTATAAAGAATGCAAAAAGTGTGGGAGTTGAAAAGATTATATCAATTGCAGTAGCATGGCATGAAATAGACGAAATCCAACAAATATCCGAAAACTTTGAAAATGTGTATTTTTCTGTTGGGGTACATCCCAGTGAATTAGACACTTATCAGCCGAATATAGAAGAGCTGATTACTAAATCTAATCATCTTAAATGTGTAGCTATAGGAGAAACTGGCTTAGATTATTACTACAATAGTCAAGATACTAGAGCTAAGCAAATAGAAAAATTTGTAAATCATATCCAGGCGGCTATAGAAGTTTCCAAACCAATAATTGTTCACACAAGAGCAGCGAAACAAGATACTCTAGATATTTTAAAATCAGAAAATATAGAAAAGTGTGGAGGGATTTTACATTGCTTTACTGAAGATTATGATATGGCAAAACAAGCTATAGATATGGGTATGTATATTTCCTTTTCTGGGATTTTGACTTTCAAAAATGCCAAGGATATTCAAGAAACAGCTAAAAAATTACCATTAGATAGAATTTTGGTGGAAACAGATGCTCCTTATTTAACACCAGCACCATTTAGAGGTAAGCCAAATTATCCAGAGTATGTAAAGTACGTGGCAGAATTTTTAGCTTGCTTAAGGGGAGAGAGTCTCGATAAAGTTTTCCAACAAACATATAAAAATACTTGTGAAGTTTTTAAGTTGTAGATAAATATGGAAGATAATTTATTTGATGTAATTCCTAACTTTTCTAAACACGAAAAGTTTATTGATTTATTAAACGCTAAAAACATTAAAATTGAAAAGATAATTTCATATGGCCAAGTGACTTCCACTGACGCACCTTATATTCAACAACATGATGAATGGGTACTAGTATTAAAAGGCAATGCAAAGCTTAAATTAGAAGATAAAGAATATACCTTAGAGCAAGGAGAGTATCTATTTATTCCTAAAAATAGTAAGCATTGGGTAACTTATACAGACAATCCAACCATTTGGCTTGCTATCCATATTAAGGAGTAAATATGCAAGAGTTTTTAGCAGATCATTTTTTCTTGTTATGTATGTTTATAGTTTCGATGGGCTTTTTAGCAAGTTTTATAGATGCTATAGCTGGAGGTGGGGGGCTTATTAGTATTCCTGCTTTGAGTATGGTTGGTTTACCTATTATAGTTACACTTGGCACAAATAAGCTACAAGCTAGCATTGGTACAGCAATGGCTACTTTCAAATACTATAAAAGTGGGCTTATAGATTTCAAAACTGTTATTAGAGGATTGGTAGCTGGGTTTATAGGAGCGTGTTTTGGTACCGTGATGGCATTAGTTATTAACAATGAATTTATGAACTATATTGTACCGGTGCTTTTAGTTGTAGTTTTCTTATTTAGTATTTTTAATAAAAACTTAGGTGTGAATGTTGGTAAAAAAAGGATGTCAGAGGTGGCATTTTTTATCATTTTTGGTTTTCTACTAAGTGCTTATGATGGTTTTTTTGGTCCAGGCACAGGTAACTTTTGGATTATAGTTATAGTTTATTTTTTAGGATATACATTTTTACAAGCCTCAGGATACGCTAAAGTACTTAATTTAAAAAGCAATTTATTCTCATTAGTAATATTTATAGCATCTGGTCATGTGAATATATTTTATGGTTTGATGATGGCTTTGGGAAGTTTTTTTGGTGGCTGGATGGGCTCAAAAATGGTTATACTAAAAGGATCAAATTTAGTTAGACCAATATTTATAGTAGTTGTTGGTGTTACAATATTTATATTCATTTTTAGCAAAATTAGTTAGGTATATATAAAGTACTCCGATATAAATCCTGCATTTTCAAGTATTTTATGTATAACATATACTGAAATGGTATAATTTGCTTAATATTTACCAAATAATGTGATTTAGATCATATGCCAAAAGAAAAAGCTCTTGAAATAGTGAATCTGAGTAAAATTTATAAAAGTGGGTTAAAGGCAGTTGATGAGATTAGCTTTAATGTAGAAAAAGGAGATTTTTTTGCTTTGTTAGGTCCAAATGGAGCAGGTAAATCTACTACTTTAGGGATGATATCTTCACTTGTAAATAAAACGTCTGGAAAAATTAAAATATTTGGCTATGACATAGATACTAATTTTAATCAGGCTCGTAAGCATTTAGGTTTTATGGCACAGGAGATTAACTTAAATATCTTTGAGACACCTATTAGCATTTTAATAACTCAAGCCGGCTTTTTTGGTATTTCAAAAAAACAAGCTAAGCCATATGCTGAGGAACTATTAAAAAAAGTAGATTTGTATGATAAACGTAATACACAAGTAAGGTTTTTGTCTGGAGGTATGAAAAGAAGGCTCATGGTTATTAGAGCTTTAATTCATAAACCTAAACTACTGATATTAGATGAGCCAACAGCAGGTGTTGATGTTGAGCTTAGGAATTCTCTTTGGGAAATGATTTCTCAGTTTCATAAAGAAGGTTTAACTGTGATTTTAACTACACATTACTTAGAAGAGGCTGAGTCTATGTGTAACCATATTGCTTTGATTCATAAAGGAAAATTGCATATAAACACAGATATGAAAACCTTTCTAAAATCAGCAGATAAACATACATATATTTTTGATTTAAAATCTAAATGTGATGATGATATACAGCTTGAATCTGGAATAGCTAAACTAATAGATGATTACACTTTAGAGGTAGAAGTAAGCAGGGGAGCTATTTTAAATAATATTTTCTCCGAACTAAGTACAAAATATAATTTAGAAGTTTTAGATGTTAGAACCAAATCAGCTAAACTAGAACAGCTATTTATAGAGGTAGCAAGAAATAAGTAGGTGGGTAAAATGAGCATTCGAGATTATTGGATAATGTATGTAACAATTTTTAATCGTGAGAGTAAAAGGATTTTTAGAATTTGGCCACAAACTCTTTTACCTTCGGTAATCACAATAGTTTTATATTTTTTGATATTTGGTAAAGTTGTAGGAGCCCGTATAGGTGATATGCATGATGGTATTACTTATATGCAGTATATTACTCCAGGTTTAATAATAATGGCTGTGATCCAGAACTCTTATGGTAATGTGGTTAGCTCATTTTTTGGGATACGCTTTAGTAGAGCAATAGAGGAGCTTTTAGTTTCACCAGTTAATAACCATATTATTGTACTTGGGTATATTTCTGGTGGAATATTTAGAGGATTTTTAGTTGGAGTTTTTGTAAGTATAGCGGCTTTTATTTTAGGTGGTTTTACTACTATTCATAGCTTTGTTTTAGTGTTAGCTGGATTTATATTTTGTGGAGCATTATTTTCTTTAGGTGGTTTATTGAATGCTATATTTTCACAAAAGTTTGATGACACAACTATTTTTCCAACATTTGTACTTACGCCTCTTATTTATTTAGGCGGTGTTTTTTACGATATAAATAATCTATCTGGATTTTGGCACTTTTTATCAGCGTGTAATCCCCTATTTTATATAGTTGATTTTGTTAGATATGGCTTTATAGGTATTTCTACGGTAAACCCATATATAGCATTTTCTGCAATAGTTATTTTTACATTTGTTTTATACTATCTAGCTTGGTATTTGTTAAACAAAGGTATTCGTTTAAAGCCGTAAGATTTTTATTAATCAGAATTGTCTCTACAAAACCTTCAAAGCTATACTGCCTTTTTGTAATTAGTTCGTTATTCACTATGGCTAATTTAATAAGAATTGTTAATTAAAGACAGTACCAAAAGTATTTTATTTCCTTTATTATTCTAAGGTTGGTAAAGGTTATGTATAAGGCGCCTAAGGAAAAATTTATGATTTCAACAGATTCAATCACAACTCTAGCTTCTTCTTTGTTTAAATTTGAGGAGTTTTCATTTTCTAGATCAATAGATAGACACATGTATTGCATCTTAAAAGCAGATAATGTGTCTGTTGAATCATTGAAGATCGCACTTGAAACTTTGAAAGTTAGGTTAACATCTCCAGAACTTGCAAAACTTGAAGATGTAAAATCTGTCGAAGTCTGTGAAAATATAGAGAGCATTTATACTCTTTTTTTAAAAGAAAAAGAACGATATATTAAAGATTTAGAACGCCAAGAATCTTCTTATATGCGTTATAAACGTATATTCGAATCTTACTCAAAACATGTGGTGGAGTCACTCGCTTTAATTCAACAATCTTTATCTTTATGTAACACTGGGGATTACTCTGGATATGGAAAGTATTACGACAAAGTTAACGAGTTTAAATCTAAACAAAAAACAATTTTATCGATAAATGTTACTTTAGCTTCTGATAAAGAAGCTGTTTCTGCAAATTTAATCCAAAAACATTATAAATGGAAAAATCTTGATTTAAAAGATACAGGAAAATTCCTTTCGTCAAGTTTGGGTAAGCAATTGATGGAGGAGCTTGCTTATCAACCTTATAACTTTGCACTAGCTGTAAAAAACCTGTATTACAGATTTATTGATATAGACGCCTTAAGTGCACAGCTCATTCGCGCACTAGAAAAAGAAGGTAACGCCCCTACTATTTTACAAACGTTTTTTTCCCAAGCACTAGTGATTGAAACTGACGTAGATTGGTCGGCTTGCTGCTATATTTTTCGTATTATAGTAAATGCTTGGAAACCTCAAGATTCTTGTGGTGTTATGGCAACAAATATTCATACATCTCTACATGCTGTTCTCTCTAAACATGATCCAGATAACCCTGCCTTTATTGGACCTGTCTTAGATAGTATCAAATCTGGACTTTATAATGGCGTTATCATGTTACTGCTAAAACATATGCAAAAACGTATGCAAAAACATATGCAAAAACGTATGCAAAAACAAATTGTTACTAGTGAACAGAGTTTTATTCCTGGACCGCCAATCCTTGCGTATAAGAAAATTTTAGATTTTGCTACTAAATGGCAAACACGTTTAAATATTGTTAGTTTAAAACTTTCACCACTACCTTTGAAGTTGGACTACTGTATCGTCATTCATAATCAGCTTGGATCAGATACCGAACAAGTTGCAGGCATCAGCGTAATCAATGCAAAAGATAAAGATACTAGTATCGCTGTTTTCACCTCAGAAGAGTATCAAAATGCTATAGCTCAAAAACAAAATTTAATTATCAAAAAACTTATTTTTATGGGGCATAGTGGTGGTGATGAACTCAATGGTATGACTTGTGAGAGCATAGCTGAATCAATGATACAATTTAAATGTGGCAAATATACGGCTTTTACTTGTCAAGGTGCTTCTACTGAGAATATCAATCACGAACTTTTGCATCAGCAATTTAATGAACGTATACAAACAGATTCTTTACTACAGAAGAAACTTAACGATTACGAAAAAGAAGCGTTTGAAGGGTATCGTAGACGCAGTGAGATTTTAGGAGTAGATTTGCCTGAGCGGGGCGCACAAGAACCTTGGGATGATTATTCTACAAAAATAATCCGAAAGCTAAAAATAGGAAAGACTCCTGCATGGGAAGCGATCCCTAAGAATGAAATTGAGCTCCGCAATCAACTTAAAAGAAACGTTGATGCGATAAAAATACCACAGAAAGATAGTTATGATACCGATAACATTTTGTATAAAAGTGAAGAACAGATATATATAGATAACGTTGAACCAAAGAGTTATAAACCTGTAAATTACAAAATATCGAAAGAGTTCGATCGTGAAGACATAAAGGATGAAAATGAGGTTCTAAGTCTCTTTGCTATAACAACCCCATATCACATTGAAAAAGTACTAGGGGAGTTTCTTAAGCTTGTACGTACAGGTTCAAGTCTTTATCGATCTCAATATAAATTCAAAAGCTACCCTCAACCAAGTAATCCCGATTTATATCGTAAGACACTATCAGCTGCTCATAATTACCATGAGGATTTTGGAACTAATTTTGATTTTCAAAGATCTAAAGAAAACTCAATAAAGCACTATAGCAACCGTTCAAATAGTCGTTTACTATATATAAATAAGTATAATAACAACCCAAATAGTAAAGAAACATTATCTGCTTTTAATAAATTAATCCAATACGATGTAGAAACCATGACTTATTCAATTGGTATCGATGAAATATTATAACGCTGACTGTAGTTGTATTATAGAGGTAGAAACTTTGTAGATTAGCGAAATAAAAAAACGCTCATTTGTCATTTAAATGGTATATTTTACACGTTATACCACTTGCCTAAGTTGCTAAAACACATGAATATAGCTACGTTAGCCTAGTGTTAGGCAGTTTTACATACTTTTTTTATGAAAAAAGTATGTCGCTGTAGCTTGCGCAGTAAGCAGCGAAACCTATTATATTTATAAAAAATAATTCTTTGACTTTTTCAATGGCGACTAACTAGCTTTACCACCATAATACACTTTTCTAACTATGTATAAAGGACGCTGTTTTGTTTCGATAAATACCCTACCTATATAGCTTCCAAGCATGCCTATACCAATCATTTGTAGACCACTAAAAAATAGTATAAAAGTAACTAACGATGGATAACCTGGTACGCTTATACCAAAAATCAACGATTTTAATATGATGAAAGAGCCATATATAAAGCTCATGAACGCAATAAATACTCCTAAATAAGACCATATTTCTAGAGGGGCTTTACTAAAGCTAGTAATCCCATCTATAGAAAATTTGAATAGTTTCCAATAATTCCATTTAGTTTGCCCAGCAGCACGTCCCTCCCTAGTATGGTAGACAAGCTTTTCATGAAAGCCTATCCAACTAAGTAAACCTTTATTAAAACGTACTTTTTCTTTAAGCTCTAAGAAAGCATTAATAGCTGCTCTGTTTAATAATCGATAATCACCAGCATTTGGCGTTAGTTTAGTTTCACTTATTCTATTCATTAACTTATAAAAAAGCCCCGCAGAACCTTTTTTTGCAGCAGTATCTGTATCTCGATTTTCTCTGACAGCTGTAACAACTTCATAGCCTTTTAACCAATAGTCTACCATTTCTAATATTAATTCAGGTGGGTCTTGTAGGTCAGCATCTATAGAGATAGCGGCATCTCCGCTACAGTTTGCAAAACCTGCATAAAGGGCTGATTCTTTGCCAAAGTTACGTGATAAGTCTACGACTTTTATCTCGTTATGGTTTTTTTGTTTCTCTAAGAGTAGCTCTAGTGTGCTATCTGTACTACCATCATTGACAAATATTAATTCATATTTGGTTGGTAATTGCTCAGCTATAGGTATAAGC
This sequence comes from Allofrancisella heilbronnii, assembly GCF_000710735.2. Classification (NCBI taxonomy): domain Bacteria; kingdom Pseudomonadati; phylum Pseudomonadota; class Gammaproteobacteria; order Thiotrichales; family Francisellaceae; genus Allofrancisella; species Allofrancisella heilbronnii. The sequence goes on from NZ_CP144673.1 coordinate 466,679, forward strand.
CTTGAAAAAAGTTGCTCTAAACCTTCTGACTCATCTTTGACAGGTATTATTATGCTAGTTAGTAAATTTTTCTTATCCATTATAAGTACTTGATTTATATTTGTAGCTAATACTTTAGCTTGTATATTCCTAAAAATCCATAAAAGTTTAGTTGATAAAAGTCCTTTTTGTTATAATCTTAATAGTAATTTTAAAAGATACTTAAAGATGTCATTTGTATATAAAAAGATAGCTATTATTGGCAAGCACCATAAAAAAGAAGTTGGTGAAACTATACAGGGATTATGCTATCAACTAAATGATTTGGGTTTAGATGTGATAATCGAGCGTGAATCTAGTCATAACCTAGCTCTAAAAGACACCCCGAAAATGTGCCTGAAAGATATAGCTTTAAACTGTGATGTTGCCATAATAATAGGTGGTGATGGAAATTTTCTGCAAGTATCTAGAGTTTTGGCATTATATAGCAATATACCAGTTATAGGCGTTAACAAAGGTAAGCTTGGATTTTTAACGACTATTACATCTGATAGTAAGGGGTTACAAGGTGATCTAATAGATATTTTAAAAGGTAAAAGCGCTCTTTCTAAGATGGCTATGTTAAAGTGTCAAGTTGATAACATTGAGGCTCCATTAGAAGCTTCGATAGCCTTAAACGAAATAGCTATAACAGCTAGTAGAGGCCGGATGTTTGGGTTGAAAGTTTTTATTGATGGTGGCTATGCTTTTGACCAAAGAGGTGATGGGTTAATAGTAGCTACACCGACAGGTTCTACAGCCCATGCAATGTCAGCAGGTGGACCAATACTTAACCCTAATCAAAACAGTATGGTTTTAGTACCAGTATGCTCACATTCATTAAATAGCAGACCACTAGTAATTTCAGATGATAGTATTATAGATATTTATATAACTGATTATAATAATCCTGAACCTGTACTAAGTATAGATGGGCGTCATGATATTATTTTAAAGTCAGAGCAAAAAGTTACTATTAGAAAAGCTAGTAAAAAGGTTTCTGTGCTTCATACAGAAAATTATAATTACTATGACACTTTGCGTGAAAAACTAGGTTGGGGTAAGGTGTTGTTTTAGGCTTAAGCGAGTCTAAGCTTTTATTAGTTATCTGAAATTAAAACTTTTTATAGAAAGATTTTTCTGCATGTCTTTAGCATCTTTGTTTGGATATGCTGTATAGTTTTCTCTAGCTAAATGTAGCTTACTAATATCAAAATCTTCAATAAGCATCTGCTCATAATTAAACTTACCTTTAGCAATTTTTCCTGCTGGAAATTCTTTCTGCTGAGGGCTTGTAAATAGCATCTGAGAAACACCATCTGCATTTTCTAGATTATTTTTATCAAGGTTAGAAACCATACCAACAGCTACACCGTAAGAGTAGTTTTGTATGGATAACATTTTTATAGCTGTTTGAACACGGTTTAAACCATAAATATCATCTGTATATGATGGTACAATTATAATATCTGGTTCAATTTGACTCAGAGCTAAAGAAATATTAGCAAATTCGCTAGTATAACAAATTAAAATAGCGACTCGTCCAAATTTTGTATTTAATACTAATATATCGTTACCACTACCGGTATAACCAACTTTTCGCTCACTAGGGGTTAGGTATATTTTGTCTTGCTCTATAACATAACCGCTAGGTATACCAATCAAAGCTGTATTATAAAGTTTTTGGTCTTTTTGTTTAACAGTAGAGCCAGCTACAATATATACATCTAGCTTTCTAGAGAGGTCTGAGACAAAATTTTTTATTTGATCATAAAACTTTGATAGTTTGACTAAACTATCTTTGCTCCAAGGATCATTATAGATAAGGTTTAACATATCATCTTCTGGGAAAACTATAATATTAGCTCCTTGATCTTTAGCTTTAGTTGCATAATTAGTTATACTTTGCTTTAGCTCTTCAAATGATTGTTGTTTTGCGGTAAGTTGTATTGCTGCAATTTTAGCATTATTAGCAAATACTGCTTGTATACAAAATATTAAAGCTAAGCTTATTATGATTCTTTTTAGCATACGTTTTCCCTCTTAGATGTTTTTTAAAAATAATTTACCTGAATGATAGACATATAGGATTTGATTGTAAACTAAATGTGTTTAGCTCTAATTGCAAATTCAATATCTTGTCTATAAGCTATGGGACTCTATTTATCTATATCAACAGTTTAACCAGTGTTATAATTAAAGCATAAGAATTTTTACTGAGAAATTAACTTGATTACTTTAGGAAACTATCATAATTTAAGAGTTATAGATGTTCATGAGTATATATTACATCTTGATGCTGTAGAATTAGGCGTTGCAACTTTACTTAAAAAAGAGTTGGAAAATGATTTGAGTGTAGGAGATACTATAAATGTACTTTTATACGAAAATTCTAAGTCTGAGCTTATGGCTACTACAAAAAAAGTAGCAGTTGTTGGTGAAATTGCTTTTTTACCAGTCAAATCAATTATTAATATAGGAGCGTTTCTAGATTGGGGTTTAGATAAAGATTTGCTTGTACCTTTAGCTGAGCAACATAGACCTTTTGAGCTTGGGAAATCATATTTAGTATATATCTACCGTGATAAAGTAAATGGTAAGCTTATAGCTTCTTCTAAGATAAACAAATTTATATCAGATTTTGATGATGGTGATTTTAAGCTTAACCAAGAGGTTAACCTGATTATAGGGAACTCAACTGATATCGGTTATAAAGCAATCATAAATAATACTCATTGGGGTGTACTATACAAAAATGAAGTATTTCAAAGGTTAAGCTTTGGGCAATCTACGAAGGGCTATATTAAATCTATCCGTAAAGATGGTCGAATAGATTTAAGTTTGCAACAATTAGTATATAAAGACCTTGCTAAGAATGCTCAGAAAATATACGACTATTTAGTTTCTAAAGGTGGTTTTGTAGCATTTCATGATAAGTTAGACCCTGTTCTTATAAAAAAAGAATTTGGTATTAGTAAATCATCATTTAAAAAAGCTATAGGTAGCTTATTTAAAAGTAAGAAAATCTTGATAAAAGCAGATGGAATTTATTTGTCTTCATAAGCTAAAAAAGTTCTACTAAAATTATTATTATAAAAACTGTGATAAAAATTGCAGAAATAAGTTCTATTTTTTTTATAGCTTTAAAAAACATTTCTCTTAATTTATTATTGCCAAAAAATATAGCTACTGTACAAAACCAAATCGCAGTAGTTAAAGTTATACATAACCAGACAGCAATTTTTTCAAAGCTGGTTAGCTCATCAACTAAGCTTAGCATAGAGCTGAAAAATACAACCACTTTAGCATTAGCAAGATTGGTGAAAGCTCCATTTAAAAAGAACTTGAAAGCTGGATGCTCTTCAAGTTGATATAAATTTTTTATGTATTGCTCAGCATTGGAGTTTTGTGGACTTTTTGTAAAAACATTTTTATAGAGATTAAAAGCTAAATAAGCTAAATAAGCTACTCCGATTAATATGATAAATTTAAATAAAATAGGTTCTTTGTAGAGTAAAAATGAGCCAAACCAGTATACAAAGAAAGTATTTAGGAATATTCCAGAAGCTACTCCCAAGGCAGTATAAATACCATATTTTTGCCCAAATTTGATAGAGTTGCTAATAGTTACAAAGAAATCTGGACCTGGTAGAATAAGGCAACTTATTTGTAAAGCTATAATAGTTAAGAATATTAGCATTGTTAGACTCTTATTTTTAATTTACTTAATATAGAATAGTATTAACAAAATTGTTATAAATCTAGAAAAATGTTTGATAAACCCAAAGAAAATTTGCGTCAAATAAAAAGCTATGTTCAAAGAGCGGGGAGAGTCACAAAAAAACAGCAGTTAGCATTGGAAACATATTCTGAAAAATACCTAATAGAATATAGAAAAGAACAAAAGTTAAACTTTGCTAATATTTTTAATAACCGTCATCCAGTGATTTTAGAAATAGGTTTTGGTATGGGGACTTCTCTCGTACAAATGGCACTAGAAAATCCAGATAAAAATTACCTTGGAATTGAAGTTCATAAGGCAGGTGTGGGTAATATATTATATGAAATAGAGCATAGAGACATTTCAAACTTACAAGTTATAAGCCACGATGCTTTAGAGGTATTACAAGATATGATCGAAGATAATTCTTTAAAAGCAATTCAGATATATTTTCCTGATCCATGGCATAAAAAAAAGCATAATAAACGTAGGTTAGTCAATCAATCTAACCTTGACCTTTTCGCTAGAAAATTAGATAAAGGTGGGTTGTTGCATTTTGCTAGTGACTGGTTACCTTATGCCGAAGATGTTTTAGGGTTGCTAGAAAACCACGGTCAGTATAAAAATTTATATTCAGACTTTGCTCCTAGACCAGACTGGCGCCCTTTGACAAAGTTTGAAAAAAGAGGGCAAAGCTTAGAACATCCGATATCAGATATGCTGTTTGAAAAAGTTTAAGGAAAAGTAGTGAATATAGCTAGATATAAAAAAGGCTTTGTAAAAATAAACGAGTATAATAGTAAGCTTCATTTTGGCAATGTTTATTGTCCTGATTGTGGAGTTGCTAAAGTTAAGTTGGTACGTAAAGCTGATCAAGAATCATATTTTGAATTTATTACCGAAGATAATCCCCATGATGAGCTATGTCCTAGAATAAGCAAGCCTATTGATGATAATAAAATCAAAGAGCTTATAGCTAGTGATTCAAAAAAAGATATGAGTAAAGTTAACTTTATAGTTAATAAAAACCTCGAACGTTGCATAAATTTACTTACTAAAGTAGAGAATGATGGTAAATTAAATTACGCAGATACCTTGAATTTGATGCCAAAGAAAAAGCAACAAATGGTAGAAAAACGTGTTAGAGAATATTCTAAACAAGATATTTATACTATAAATACTTTTGAGTTAGCAGATATAGATTTGGAAAAAGTAAAAGGTAAATATGCTGTGCTATATGGAGTTGCAGGAATTACCTCTTCAAATATAGGTGAAAGCCTAAAGCTATTGTTTAAAATAAATGAAGGTTCTAGATTTTCAACCTTTATCGTACCCAACCAGGTCAAATATTTAAACTTTGATAAAAGTATCAGAGCTAAGTTTGCGGTATTTGGTAAGCTAAAGGTAGTAGATAAATTTATAAATATCGAGATACGTTCAACTAGAGATTTAGTTATAAGGGGCTAAGTTTTGTATGAATATAAAAATTAGGCATGAGCAACTTGCAGATCAAGAGCTTATATATAAGCTTATTTCTAATTGTTTTGAAAGTGGTGATGAGGAAAAATTAGTCAGACTATTACATACAGACCACCAGAATTTGATATCTTTAGTTGCAGAGTTAGATAATCAGATTATTGGACAGATAATTCTTTCAAAAATGTCTCAAGATGGTATTCCAAATATAGACATATATGGATTAGCTCCAATGTGTGTATCTCCAAATTACCAAAATTTAGGAATTGGAGCAAAGCTAGTTGAACAAGTTATACAAGAAGCAAAAAAGTGTAACATTGATGCTATATTTGTTCTAGGGCATCCAAACTATTACCCGCGATTTGGTTTTAAACCTGCTACAGAATACAATGTAAAATGTGAATATGATGTTCCAGCAGATGTATTTATGGTTCTTGATTTGTCTGGTAAATTAAAGAAGTTACATGGCAAAACAGTTTACTATGCCGAAGAATTTAAAGAAATATTCTAAATTTACTGAAAAATCATCCTCGTGCTTAACACGGGTGAGCTCCTGAAATAGCTTAAAATTAAGCTATTTCAGTTAGCAGTACTTTTATTACGTGTTTGGCTAGAGCTTTAATTGATCCATTATATTGTTGATTTCTAAATTAGTATTTGCTAATATATAAACAGGTTTAGTCTTTGGAGCTTGAAATGGATTTAGTACAAATGCAAAAAAATGCTAGTAAAGCTGCTGATATGCTTAAAGCTATTTCACATGAATCAAGATTGCTTATTTTGTGCTTACTTACAAAAGGTGAGATGTCTGTAGGTGAATTAGCTAAATATTCTGATTTAAGTCAATCAGCCTTTTCACAACATTTATCAGTACTTAGAAAAAAAGGCTTAGTTAAGGTCAGAAAAGAATCACAAGTTTGTTTTTATAGTATAAAAGACAAAGGTGTAGCAAAGATATTAGAAGCTTTGCACTCAGTTTATTGTGAAGATAAGTAAAAAAAATTTAATACAAATATTAGAGTTATCTAAATTAGAAAAAAATAAAAGGAGAAAAAGATGCATAAAGTAGAAAAAATATCAGTAAGAGAATTTTTGGATTTACAAAAAAAAGAAAAAGTTAAATTAATAGATATTAGAACACCTCATGAGCATAAAAGAGAATGTATTGATTGTGCTGAAAACATTATGATTGATGATATTTATGATGCTGACATTAAGTCTGATGAAGTCGTAGTACTTCATTGCCAATCTGGTAATAGAACTAATCAGGCAGCAGATAAAGTTTCTGGACTTAAAGCAAAGAAAGTTTATCTTTTAGATGGTGGTATAAACTCATGGAAACAACATAAGCAACCAACTCAAAAAAACGTAAAAGAGCCTTTTCCAATTATGCGTCAAGTGCAAATAGTAGTTGGTTTTATGGTGCTATTAGGGGTAGTATTGTCATTTACAGTGTCACAATATTTTGCAATTTTAAGCGGTTTTTTTGGAGCTGGCCTTTTGTTTGCAGGTTTGTCTGGCACTTGTGCTTTAGCAAATATCTTACAGATGTTACCGTACAATAAGAAAGCTAAATAGGAGAGAAGTTATGATTTTCAGACAATTATTTGATATAGATACTTTTACGTATACTTACCTTATTGCATCAGGAGAAGGTAGAGAAGCTATTATAATAGATCCAGTTGATACGCAGTTAAGTAAGTATCATAAACTTTTTGATGAGCTAGATCTTAAACTAGTTGCTGCAATTGATACACATGTACATGCTGATCATATTACAGCACTTGGTTTACTAAGAGAATCAACAGCTTGCAAATCAGTAATGGGAGCACACACAAAAGCAGAGTGTGTTTCTGTGAAGATAAAAGAGGGTGAAGCTGTAAACTTTGATGGTATGAAGCTAAAAGCTATATACACCCCAGGTCACACAGATGACTCTTATAGTTTTATTCTTGGAGATAAACTTTTTACAGGTGACACTCTATTTGTAAGAGGTACTGGTAGAACAGATTTTCAACATGGAGACTCTTTTGCTCAATACGATAGTATAAACAACAAACTTTTCAAGCTTCCAGATGAAACTATAGTTTATCCTGGACATGATTATAATGGCTTTACATCTAGTACTATTGGTGAGGAGAAGAGGTTTAATCCGAGATTACAAGTTAAATCAGCACAAGAGTATGCAGAGCTTATGGCAAATTTAAATCTGCCAAACCCTAAATATATGGATGTTGCTGTTCCAGCTAATTTAAAATGTGGTCTGGTGAAGTAAATGATCTCATTAATAATCTTTGGTCTTATTTGTGGTATAGCTCTTGGTTTAACAGGTGGAGGGGGTTCTATACTAGCAGTGCCTCTTTTAACTTATGGTGTGGGACTAGACTTTCATAGTGCTGTAACCATATCATTATTAGTTGTGGGGTTTACTGCCATTTTCGGATTGGTTATAAATTTTAAAAATCATGATTTAAATTATTTAGCAGCATTCATTATGATAGTTACAGGTGTAATGTTTGCACCTGTGGGTAGTTATCTTTCTCAAGCTTTAACTGATCAAACTCTAATGCTTAGTTTCTCTGTACTTATGGTAGTTATAGGTGTTTGGAGTTTAATAAAGTCAAAAATTATCTCTGATACGCATTCTATATGTAGGAGTATCGGTATTAGATGCATTACAGCGTTACTTTTAAGTGGAGCTATTGTTGGGACTTTAACAGGTTTTTTTGGAGTTGGAGGAGGGTTTTTAATTGTTCCAGCTTTGATGTTTATAACAGGCATACCAATTAAGAGGGCTATTAATACATCACTACTTGTTATTTTTGTAGTTTCAATATCAGGATTTATTTCGCACTATGATTTAGGTAGTATGAACTGGTACGTAGCAATACTATTTATAGTTGGTAGTGTTACTGGTATGGTTTTATCAACTAAGCTTAAGAAAAAACTAAATGATAAAATTTTACAAAAAATATTTGCTATTATGCTGGTTGCATTGGGTCTAGTGATTTATTTTATAAATTAAAAGATTAAAGCCCTATTATATACAATCCCAAATTTACCTAGCTAGTCTTCAACCAACCAGTTATACTGAGCCTTTTAACTTCTGACAAAATAGTCTTAACTTCATGTTCTATTTTTTTACTATTGAATATCACTATCTTGCCACAAGCTGGATAGATGTTTAAATTTCCATTTGGAAGATATAACTTAAGTTCGCCACCATAAGATTCTTGCCAAGCATCATTTAAATAACACACTATAGATATATTGCGACGATCATCATTTTGGAAAGTATCAAGGTGTTTTTTATAAAAAGCACCTTTGGGGTAAATTGCATAATGGAACTCTTTTGTAACGATGCCAGCAAAGCAAGTTTTATTTATATATTCTATAAAGTTATTTACTTTTTGAAAAAATGATTGAGCATGTTTTGTTTCATCTAGCCAGTAAATAAAATCGCTGCGGATAGATCTTTTAACTGTTTCATTTAGCTTATTACCTATTGCTGATTTTCTAAAACAATCTTCTTGGTAGAGTTGAGCCAATTCAGCTTTTAATAGAGAAGTCTCATCTTTAGAAAGCCAATTATCTATGACACAATAACCTTCATTAAAAAAGTCTGTAATAATTTTTTCAAAAAGAGGATTTATAGGTAGTAAATTAGACATGAGCATGCCCAATAAAGAGTTAGTAAGCGAAGTATATACTAAAAATAAGAATTAGTTATCTAACTTTATTATAAAATCATCTAAGTACTCATCCACATCTAGTTCATACTCTGAAATAGCAAAATGTTTAGCTGATTTTTTTTGTTTATGCATTTGTTCAGTTGAGCCAGTATTTAGATGGTGCCATTCTGGTAGATCCTTACCTTCTAAAAGTAACTTGTAGCTACAAGTGTTTGGTAGCCATTTATAAGCATGATTTTTTAGTTGTTTATAGGTTAGGTTTATACATTCAGGTACTAGCTGTTTTCTTTTTTCATACATGTAACATTGGCATTTTGATATATCTAAAAGCTTACAGCTAACCTTAGTGTAGTAGACCTCGTCAGTGTCATGATCTTGTAGTTTATTCAAACAACATAATCCACATCTATCACATACAGATTCCCACTGCTCACTAGTCATATCTTTTAACTTAATTTCTTGCCACCATTTATGCATATTAGAATATAGTATGTTTTATTTATTTGTAGAATAGTAAACTAAATTTGGCGAGAAAAATAGTCGTAAAGAGATTTAAAAATTTTAAACGGTTTGTTGTATAGGTTGGTCTAATACTGGCGATACTCCAGTATCAACAAAAATTTGCTGCTGGATCTTGGTGAAAGCATTCTTGTATGCTTGAGGATCGACTACAGCAGTTGATTTATGAATCGGAACAGAGCTTTGTTGACTTGGATTTGGAACAGTTTTATGCACAACAAAGTTTATTCTTATGCTAGAGTCTTTTTTTGAACCTCTATACTTTTGTATAAATGCTGTAGCTTCAGTGTATTGGGCTTCTTGCCAGAAGTCTACAGTTTGGGTACTCTGTGCTGTAATTATACCAGTATCAAAGTTTGCATCATGAATAATATATCCAAGGTTTTGCATAACAGTAACCGTAGAATTAAAAGCAGAACGTTTATTAACATTAAAAACTTTTGTCTGCATGAGCTGTATTTGTAGCGGAGTAAGGTCTGGTTTTGGCGGTTCTACAACACAGCTAGCTAAAATAATTATCATTAGAAATATGATAGATTTAGAAAGTTTTTTTAACATTTTGCCCCCTTTTTTTAGAAGCTTGTTGATAAAGATTTGAAGTTTGAAACTACATCATCTTTAAATGTTATTATAATAGTCATAGTTTTTTGTGATTCCATAAAATCGCTATTTTTAGTAGCTCCACCAACAAGAATAAGAGTTAAAAATCCTTCTTTTTTAGAGCTGTTTTGGATAGTCGCATTTGTCTGATATGTCCAAACTGAATCTCCATCAGCATTCTGAGTTACAATATTTGGTGATCCAAAGGCTTGTATCACTTGCTCTTTTGTCGTTACTCCTTTTTTCAAAGTTAGCGAAACATTTCCTGATGTATAAGGCGTTTTAGGAAACTCTTGCGGATTATTTGTACTACAAGATGCCAATATAGTAGCTATAAGCGCTAAAGATATTATATATATAGCTTTTTTCATATTTTTCGATATGGTTGGTTATTAAAGATCATGGCATTGTATCATACAATTTTAAATAAAGTGTATATTAAATAGTAAAATAGTGAGACGTGTCAAATAGGTTCAGCATGACATGCTTATTAATGGTTTAGATATAATTGTACCTATAAGTTTGTTATGTATCACAACTGCTATATATATTATTGCTAATAAGTTATAATTGTTGACTATTAAGATAACTCGTCAATTAAAATTTTAACTACTATGAAAACTACAGCAAGAGCTAGAAATAATGCTCGTTTATATACCGTACAAGCTTTATACCAAAAAAAGGTTGCAGATAATACGTTCGATGAATTGAAAGTTCAATATTACTCTGATAATGCTGAAAGGCACCAAACAGATTGGAATCTGTTTTATAGACTTATAGATTCTGCAGAGTCGAATGAAGAAACTATACAAGAGCATATAAAACAAAGCTCCAAAGACGGTATAGATTCAATAAACTACGTTGATCTGGCTGTATTGCAATCTGCTGTTGCAGAACTTATAGAATGTTTGGAAAACCCATATCAAGTAATTATTAAAGAATACGTTGAAATAGCTTATAGTATGGGTACAGAAGAAGGGTACAAGTTTGTTAATGCTATGTTACAGAAATTAGCAAAAACTATTAGAGCTGAAGAGTAAAATTGTCTTGGGAAGCTAAAAAATTAAATTTTTCCCTATGTTGAATCTGCTTATCTTTATTTAATTCAGCAATAAGTACAGTTTCTTTGTATTCTTGATAAGCTAATATTCCACCATTATAGTCAACAATCATACTATCTCCAGCGTAACTGAAGTTTGGATCCTTACCAACTCTGTTACAAGCTACCACATATGCTTGATTTTCTATAGCCCTAGCCTTAAGTAAAGCTTGCCAATGTTCACGCCGTGATTCAGGCCAGCAAGCTACATTTAGTAAAATATCGTACTCATTATTGTTGCAGTTAAAAACTGGAAAACGCAAGTCAAAGCAAACTGTAACAAGTATCCGGTAGCCTTTGTACTGAATTATCTTTCGTTGGTTTCCTTTCGTGTATTTTTTGTTTTCACCTGCATGGATAAAAAGATGATTTTTATCATATGTGTATACTTCTTTTTCAGAGGTTACAAAATATAATCTGTTAGCGATTTTGTTATCTGTAAATGTTGCTGCACTTCCAACGATAGCAGAGTTTCTATTTTTTACTTGATCGTACATCCAGTTAACAACATCTTCTTGGAAACTAGCTTCATTAGTTGGGTTCATAACAAAACCAGTATTAAACATCTCAGGTAGGATAATTAAATCGATCCCTCGGTCTAGAGTAGCTATTTTTTGCTCTAGCTTTGTATAGTTTAAATCTTTATTACCCCAAATTATATCACTCTGTATTATTGCAACTTTTAGTTTATTCATACTTTATTATTTCCCTAGGTGATGTAGTTTGTTTTTAGATTTTTGAGAGGATTTTTGCTCCTTTTATAATAGCATTGTCTTTTTTAGCAAAGCATAATCTAAGTAAACCATTTTTAGGCTTTTCAAAAAGTGAGGATACTGGTATTAGTCCAACACCATATTCTGTAATAAGTCTTGTAGCAAACTCACTGTCATTTTCATTACTGATATTGGTATAATCCAGCATCTGAAAAGGTGAACCATGCCATTCTAAAAGCTTAAATCGAGAACCTTTTAAATGTTGGCGTAATAAAGAGTTTTGTTTTTTATAAAGTTTATGAAGGTTTTGGTAGTATTCAGGGTGTTCTAAAATCCCTTCAGCTAAGGCTAGCTGCATAGGGTGGACTGCTGAAAAAGTTGAAAACTGCTTTACTGCCAAAATATTTTTTATAATTTCACTAGGGGCTATTGCAATTCCTAAACGCCATCCTGTTAGATTATAAGTTTTACCAAGAGATTGTAACACTATTAGTTTATCTCTAAGTCCAGGAATTTCTAAAGCACTAGTAAAAACTTCACCAGCATAAATATGCTCATAAACTTCATCAGCTATAACTAAGATATTCTTATCTTTAATGATTTTAGCAAACTCTAAATATTCCTCTTTTGAGATAACACTTCCCATAGGATTGTGAGGAGAGTTAAGAATAATGATTTTAGTTTTATCGGTAATTGCATTTGCTAGAGCTTGTAAATCTATTTTCCCATCTGACAGTAAGTTCAGTCTTATTGGTTTGCCTTGGTTGAGTTTTGTTAACCCAACGTAAGCATCAAATACAGGGTCAAACATTATTACTTCATCATCTTTTTCTACATATGCTGTAATAGCTGCAAATAGCCCCTCGATAGCCCCAACTGTAATAGCGACATTATCGATGCCTATATCTACGTCATAACAACTTTTGGTCTTTTGAATTACAGCTTTACGTAATACTAAGGTACCAGGAATTGGTGAATATTGGTTTTTACCTTGTTGCATGTAAAAGTTTGTACGATCAATTAACCATTCTGGAGTATCAAAATCAGGCGCTCCTTGGGTAAAACTAATTGCATTATACTCAGCTGCCATTACAGCAAATTTTCCATATACGGACGGTGAGGTGTCAATGTATGATTTTGGCTGGATCATAATTATTAAAGTGGAGTTGGGTTTATTAGAAGTATACTGGTATTTTAAGTTTGGTCAAATAGGGTATAGTTAATCCGAGTAAACAATATAGAAAAATGCTTGTCATTCCAAACTTACGATCTGGAACCTACTTACTACAGCTATAAGCTTAGCTTTAACTTTTAAACACAACTTAACTGGAATAACTATAGTAATAGAGTTTTAGACTTTTAGAATTTCTTTTAATTGTTCAATAGAGATTTCTTGTTTTTCTTGAGTTTTACGGTTTTTATATTCAATTAAATTTTGCTCAAGAAGTCTATCACCAATTATTACATGGTGAGAGCAACCAATCAAATCAGCATCAGCAAACATTACTCCTGGGCGATTGCCACGATCATCTAAGAGTACGTCTATTCCATTGGAAATTAGGTCTTGATAAAGTTTATCAGCAACTTCTTTTACCTGCGCAGATTTGTTGTAATTGATAGGCAATATAGTTACTAGAAATGGGGTTATAGCTTCTGGCCAGATGATTCCTTTATCGTCGTGAGATTGTTCTATTGCTGCAGCCATAACACGGGATACACCAAATCCATAACAGCCCATTAACATAGGTTTAGATTTGCCATCTTGCCCAATAATATTAGCATTCATCGGTTTAGAATAAACATCCTCAAGCTCAAAAATATGACCAACTTCTATACCATTAGTTAATTCTAAAGTTCCTTTGCCATCTGGTGAGATATCGCCAGCAATTACATTTCTAATATCAGCAACCTGATAGTTCGTTACATCTTTATCCCAGTTTACATTTATAAGATGATAATCATCTTCATTAGCACCACAACATAGATCTGTAATTGCTACAGCATTGTAATCAGCAATTATCGGGATAGGGCAGTTAAGTATGCCAAGCGAACCAGGATTAGCATTAAAAATTAAAAAAATCTCTTCCTTTGTGGCTAAAGTGTACGGTGCGGCTATTTGCTCTAGTTTATTTATTTTAGTTTCGTTAAGCTCATGATCACCACGTATTACTAGCGCAAAAAAATTATTTTCAGCATCTTTGATAATCATAGTTTTTACGGTTTGTTTAATATCAAAATCAATCTTGTTACAAAGGCTTTCAATAGTCTTGATACTTGGAGTATGAATTTTTTCTATATGATTTTTAGAAACTTCTTTTTTACTGAAATCTGGTTTTGCATAAGTCGCTAGCTCAATATTCGCTGCATAATCACTACTATTACTGTAGCAAATAATATCTTCACCAGCGTTTGCTAGAACTTGAAATTCATGACTATTATCACCACCTATAGCGCCTGTATCTGCTTTTACAGGACGATATTCTAAACCGATTTTGTCCAAGATATTGCAGTAAGTTTGGTACATTTGTTGGTAAGTAGTATGTAAGCATTGGCTATTTTCATGAAAAGAGTAAGCATCTTTCATAATAAATTCACGAGCACGCATCACACCAAAACGAGGACGAATTTCATCTCTAAACTTTGTTTGGATTTGGTATAAGTTTAAAGGTAGCTGCTTATAACTTTTGATAGTATCTCTAGCCATATCTACAATAGGTTCCTCATGGGTTGGACCATAGCAGAAATCTCTATCATGCCTATCTTTTAGTTTTAGAAGTTCAGGACCAAATTTACTCCAGCGATGAGTTTCTTGTAAAAGCTCAGAAGGCAGAATGCTTGGCAATAATAATTCACTAGCTCCTGATTTATTCATTTCTTGGCGGACAATATCTTGGATTTTTTGTAGTACTTTTAGTCCAATTGGTAGCCAAGTATATATTCCAGAAGCTAGTTTTTTGATTAAGCCAGCTTTTAGCATGTATTGGTGACTAATAAGGACAGCTTCTTTAGGTAGCTCTTTTGTAGTAGCAATGAGAGTTTGAGACGCTTTCATACATTTCGAATTTTTGAAAATAAAAGTAAGTGAATTATAACAAAAAACAACTATAAAACATAAGGAAAAAGACTTATGATAGATGCAAGTCAGGAGATATGAGAATTGAGGGGAAACTTACATCTATCAAGAGTCATCATAAAATTAAACCTTATTTAAGTTAAGTGTGTAAGTGTAATAAATTAAGGTTTAATTTATTTTATTAATTATACATATTTAAAATTATAAGTCAATGTTTAAAAAAATAAACTTTACATTTTTTTATACCTGCACCGTCATAACTTTAGCTCAAATGTAAAATTGTATTCTTAAAGTCCTAAAAATAGTTAAAGAAACTGTTATAAGCTTGGAATTAGACAGATGGTAACAAGACAACAATATTTTTAACGTGGTTAGAAACATATAATTTTAGTTTATAACGGTCCTATAATACCAATTCCAACACATATTAGTACTTTCTAACTTTGTATTTCATACCTAATTTAATCCTTTGATATTTGCCAATAGCCACTGCTATTGCCTGCACATCAAAAACTTAAATTAGTCATAAACTCCTTTGTGATAAATGCACCAATTTATGTTGGAATTGGTATAAAAGAGAGTTCCAGTTGTGTTTATTAGGTTTGTGAAATTTAAATAAACCAAAAGGAACTAAAACTAGCTATAGATGTTCAACTTTACTTGGAGAAAATTTAGGGTCTTCTGGCATTCATAGCTTAAAAAAGGAGGAGATAAATATAAAAACCAGAAGACTCTAAATGTAAACTGTTTATGACAAAGTGAAATTTTTGGCTCCCCGAGACGGACTTGAACCGCCGACCAATTGATTAACAGTCAACTGCTCTACCGACTGAGCTATCGGGGAACAACATGGAGTATTCTATAGCCATTTACTTGTACTGTCAATATATATTTTGTTTTTTTAAACATTTTTTATGTATTTAATATCCAACTATAATTTTGGGAAAGCTATAAAGTTTATAAGCTTTATCGTTTGTGTTAATATTAGCAAATTATTTATTTTAAGGTTCTAGAAAAGCCAATAGCACAAATGCAAAATCAAGTTATTCAAAGACAACAAGATTTAGTTGAAGAATTATCCTTTTTTGAAGACTGGGAAGATAAGTATGATTATATAATATCTTTAGGGAAGCAACTAACCCATTTTCCAGAGGAGAAAAAAGTGCAACAAAACCTTGTCAAAGGATGTCAATCACAAGTTTGGTTTGCTAGTGATATAATAGATGATAGGTTACACTTTATAGCTACAAGTGATGCTTTGATTGTCTCTGGTTTAATAGGGCTGCTTCTTAGGGTTTATAATGATTCAAAACCTAGTGATATATTACAATCAACCACAGACTTTATAAAAGAAATAGGCTTTGGTAGTAATTTGAGCGCTACTAGAGTAAATGGACTAAAGTCTATGCTAGACTATATATATTCACAGGCACTTAAACACCAGTAAATGGATATACTGATTGCTCGTCCATATGATGACGCTAAGCAACTTGCTGAATTATTTAAGTCTAGCGGTTTGTCAGTTGAGGTACTGCCATCTATAAAAATAGTACATAAGAAAATAAATTTTAAAATTGAAAATTACACGGATTTTATATTTACAAGTAAATATGCGGTGGAAAGTTTATTTAGTCAGTATTTACCATCTAATTTTATGGATAAGTCTATATATAGTGTTGGTGCTACAACAGCAAAGCATCTAGCAAACTTTAATCTTAATGCAAAGCATCCAAAAGAATATAATTCTAAAGAGCTGTTTAAACTCATCTCAAAGCAAGGTTTATCTGATAGGAAGTTTGCTATTTTCTCAGGTGTTGATGGTAATGAGTATTTAGAAAAGGAAATAAGTAAACATACAACTTGTCAAAAGTTTGAAACTTATCAACGCGCTTTTGAGAGTAAGGAAGCTTTATATACTAAATATTTAAAACTGTGGGGAGACAAACAGCCTAGGTTCATAATAACAACAAGTATAGATGTATTTAAATCTTTAAACAGAATTTTTGAAAAAATACCTCTACCTGGAGATAGTATAGTTACCATAACGAGCACAAAAATGTTAAAATTTGTTAATTCACAAGGGTTCCATAATACGTTAAAACTTGAAAAATTAAGTAATTATTGTATTTATGTAAAAATATTACAACATATAGAGGCTAATGATTATGTCAGTAGAGAAAAGTAATCAAAATAGTGATCCAAAAGAGAATAAAAAAACAGCGTCAAATATTACGTCAAATACAATGATATCAAAGCTTAGTTTAGCGGGGTCTTTGATTGCTATAGGTCTAACTGGATATATGCTTGTTAATTCAACTATAGAATCTAAAAAATCCCAGCAAATAAACCAATTCTACGAAAAACTACAATCCCAAGTTAATCAGTTAAAAGCTACACAATCTAGCCAAATAAAATCTATAGAGCAAGAAGGCTTTCTAGCACAGGTTCAGCAAAGTAGTTTAAGAGCTGTTCAAGGTCAGTTAGAAGCGTTAAATAACCAAATTGCTACTCCAACTAAAGATATATATATGCAAATGAGTATTATTAATATCCAATCAGCTATTGATTATTTGACCTTGGCAAAAGATGTAGCTTTATTTAATGGAAATACAGCTAAAGCTAAAGAGTTGGTAAGCATCGCTTTTAGTAAGATAGAAGCAAGTAAGGTTGCTAATTTAAGTGCAAATGATATGCAAAACATTAAAAAAGCTTTGGATCAATATGATTCTAGGAGTGATATCGTTAATGTTTTTATTAATATACAACAACAATTAGACAAACTTATTTATATAACACCGGAAAATTTAGACCAAACTAAAACTGATACTACAAAATCTAACAAGTATTTAAGTTTCTTAAGCTCAGTTATCGAGATACAAGATATTCCAAAAAACCAAAAATTAGTATCGACTAACGAAGCCAAATATGTGGTGGCAAGTAATCTTTATAATGCTTTAATAGCTTTACAAAATGCTGTGTATGCTAATGATCAAGTTGTTATAGATAAAACTAAAGCAAACTTGCTAGAAATTTTGCAACAAAGATTTATTCAAAACCAGGACGCTAAAAATTTAGAGAAAACTATTACAGATTTAAATGCTCAAGATAGACAAAATTTGAATGATAGTTTAGAAAATACTGTTGAAGCTTTGGTTAAACAACAAAACCAGCTTTTAGCAGGTAATAAAAGTAGTTTAGTAGAGCATAAGCAAAAGGAAGTGGAAAATGATAAAAATTTTTAAGCTTATATTTGTAGTTGCTGCAGCTACACTGATAGGTATTTGGGCGACTAAATACCATGGGTTTGTAATGCTTGTTTTAGCAGATAAGTCTCTAAAAATAAATTTAGTTGCTTTTATTTTTATACTTGCGATTATACTTTTTCTTACTATTTTTGGTTATAGGTTTTTTAGATTATTGCTTAGCTTGCCTTATCTTATATTTAGTTGGTTTATAGGTTTGTTTGTGATTAATAAGGGGGAAAAATTTGCTGATCTTATGGCAGATATTTTATTAGAACATAACGAGCTTTTATCTAAATTAGGCTTAACCAAGCTTATTAAATTTACGCCTAAATATTTACAAGATTATGTGATATTTAAAAAGCTAAGTATTTTTGTTAAAAAAAATGATATAAAAGCCCTCGAGCTTGCGATTAAGCAGCTTGATAACCATAGTTTTGTCTACAAGTTTTTTGAAGCATATTTACAGTATTTAATAAATAAAACTTCAGATGCTCAAGCTAGCGTGAAAGAACTTTTAACTGTGCGTAATAATAAATTTTTACCACATATAGTTAATTTGGCAGCAAAAATAGCTTTAGCTAATAGTGATAAAGATTTTGCATTATATATTTTAGAGAAATATAACCCTTATTTAGAAACACAAAATGAAGAAGCTTTAATAATATTAGCATTAAAAGAAGCAAAAGATGCTAGTCAATTGACAAATATATACAACAAGTGTGATGCTACTGCAATGCTAAGTAGGGTATACGTTGAGCAACTTTTAAAATTTAACGACACTTCTACAGCTCAGAGATTTATGAAAAAACAATTGGGCAAAGTAGAGATTGATTCAAAGATGCTTTATATGTACGTTAACGCTTTTAATATAGAAATTCCTAAGCTATATTCAAGAGTTTGTAATGAAGCTAATAAAAATTATGATAGCGTCCTTACTTTGTTAAGTTTAGCTATGATAAAGTCAGATACTCAAAGTTTCAAGATGATTTATCAATATATTGAGACCAATATTAAAGCATTTTTATCACAGTATGAGCTAGAAAAATACCAGCATATACTATGTAGATTTTATATAAAAAATGGCAGTGTAGCTGGAATTGATTTATCGGAAGCTAGACTTGTTTATAGTAAATATTAGGGAAATCTATGTTAATTAAAAGATGGTTTCTAAATAATAGTCTACGAAATTATCAATACTTGTTGTATGACCAACAAAATGCTATAGTAATTGACCCTTTAAAGTCAGATATTTTTAGGGATTTCATTATTGGTAAACAACTTAGCCTAAAAGCAATCTTGGTGACTCATAAACACGGTGATCATATAGCAGGTGTCAAAAAGCTTAAACAAGATTTTCCAACTGCTAAAATATATGCTTATGCAAACAATGATTTATTTGAGCCAGATGTTTATGTCAAGGATGATGACCGTATAGATTTTGGGTTTACTAAGTTTGGGGTATTATATACACCAGGACACATATCTGACCATGTAAGTTTTTTATTTGACGAAGAAAAAGCCCTTTTTTGTGGTGATACGTTATTTAATGCAGGGGTTGGTGGTGTACACGCTCAAACAGCAGATGTTAATCAGTTGTATGATTCTGTTGTAAAAATAACCAATTTAAATAGTAATATAAAACTATATCCAGCTCATGATTATTGGAAAAATAATTTAGATTTTGCACTAAGTGTTCTTCCAGATGATAGTTATTTAAATTATTATAAAAATCATATTGTAGAATTAGAAGCAGAAGATAAACCAATTGTAGATTTAGCAGAAGAGAGTAAACTTAATATTTTTATTAGATCTATAGATGATAAAACACTTTTAAAAGCACTACCAGAGTATAAATTAGGTAGAGAGATGTTTGTAAAGTTAAGAGAGTTAAAGAATAACTTTTAGCCCAGTTCTGTGGCTTATTTAGATTTATTATTGTTATCTTCTGTAGGTTCAATTTTTGTTTTACTGATCTCTCTAGTAAAGCCACCGTTTAAACCAATTCGTTGGAGTTTAATAATATCTGGTGCCATAGCTCTAGTACTGTCATAAGGTCCGATGTACATTCTGATCCAATTTCCTACATACTCGAATTTAGGTTCAAGACCAGCTTCTTTTATTTTATTAACGTAATAAGTAGTTTCATTCATGTTTCTAAAGGAAGCAATTTGATATACGTAGGTATATTTGTATTGAGCTCTTTGTGCTTGAGGTTTAGCATCTACAATAACGCTTTCATTTTTCAGATTATCGTAAAATGTAAAAACCATTTTGTTATCGTTATCTTTCGAGTGAGTTTTTTGCTTACTATCTGCTTGTTTGCTAGAGCTTTTTTCCATAGTAGCGGTGTTATTGTTAGTCTCAATCTGAACTTTTTCCTGAGCTTTTTGTTTCTTTAAGTGTTTGTTTATAATCTTAGATGCAACAGCAATACTTAGTAAGCCAACAATAAACAAGACAATGATTTTTTTTCTTCTCGTGTTAGAAGTAATAGGTTTTTGTGTTTGCTCTGAAGAGTCTTTTGGTTTTTTGGGAATATTCAGTCTAGAGAGATCTTTCATAAGCTATAAAATTTTATCAAACTAACTTTGCGTTTAAGCTATTAATGTTATACTAAAAATGATTATAATTAATAGTTGCATAAAAATATATAGAGTTTTGTATGAGTTTTAAGAAAAATGATAAGCTTATAGTTTGTGGGTTTAGTGATGATTGTCCGAAAGCATTTAAAGATAAGATAATAGCAATGGGTGTGATAGAAGGTCAACAAATGAAAGTTATAAATAAATCGATCCTGGGTGGTCCTATAGCTTTTGAGACAAGTTGTGGTACATTCTCATTGCGAAAAAAAGATTTAGAATTTTTGAAGTTGGAAAAACTAAGTTAAAAAAACACAAAAGGAAAAGTATGAAGTTAAAGAAAATATTTTTATTAACATCAGTTTGTATAATAACGTTAGGTGCAGTTGGTTTGTATGCAACAGATATTAATAATGGTACACAAATTCAGTATTCTAGCAGTGAATATAAAAATATCGAAAAAATAGTAATAGATAATATAGATTCATTATTTCCATACCAAACCCAAATAACAGTAGGCGATATTAAGCGTGGGAGTGATGGTCAGATTATAATAGAAGATGTCTTAGTTATTAGCGGGGATAAAAACCCAAATCTTTCTATCAATGAAATAATCACAAAGGATCTAAATTTCGGGAAAAATGTAACGCATGATTACGTTATAAAAGTTAAAGGACTTAGTATAACTAATTTGGCTACTTCAGTTGCAAATAGTAATGTCGTTAGCGCTCAGACAGATCCAAAAAACCTGGTAGAAAATAAAGGTCTATTTAGTGTTATAATGAATAATCTTGGTCAGAGCATATATGACCTGGAAATGGTTTATAATAACTACGAGAAAACTTTAGATCTTAAACTTGATTCTACAAACAATAAGGAAGAATTTATACAAAGTGAAGTTGAGCTAGATGACATCGATTTTTCAAATATAGTTGTAGATTCAGATTTCTTAGCTAGCGTAGAGGATGCTGTGCAACAGGCAAGCTTAAAAGAGCTTGAGTTTGATATGAATCTCTCAGAGCTTATAAGAGCAGTTTCAGTTCAATATCTAGGTAAAGATTATGATAAAAAAGTAACCTTTGAAACTAAAGGAGCTTTGTCAGAGAAAAAAGGACAGTTTAGTTTGAATGTAAATGGTAAGTTAGATTCAAGTAACTATATAAATTTTGGTTTGGTTATAGATGGTATTAATCTAGCAGATATTAAGTTAAAAGATTTCTCTACAAATTATGAACATCTATTAGAAAATGCTTATATTACCTCAATAAATGATAACACCAAAATAGCTTTGAGGTTTGACAGTAATTTATTTGACAAAAATTCACCTTTTCAAGCTATTTTTAAAACCTTGGGAAGACAGAGTATTTATTTAAATGTAGCTTCTAAGAAAAACTATAGTACTGGCTTAACTTTTAATTCAAGCTTAAACTTAGTAAGTAAAGATTTAGCTGAGTTAAACACTAGCTACCAAGGAATAGTAAACGGTAAGCTTAACATATTGCCATATATAGGGGCATCTGGTTCTCAGGACATGAATAGCCTTTATAAATGTAAGAGTCAGCTGTGCATTTCTAATATAGATGTTAGTTTTGCTAACCATGGATTACTAGAAATACTTGCTAGATACACCAATAAAGATCCTAATACCACGCCTCAGCAAATATTAGCTTCTTATGGTGCTTTGTTACAGCTTATGGCGTCTCAACAAAAAGATGTATTTTTGCAGAAAGTATTATCATCTCTTGCTATGTTTTTACAGAATCCACAAAGTATTAGTATGCATGCAAAAGCAAATAAGCCATTGAACCAAAATGTATTATTAGTAAGTTTGACAGAAGATCTAGAAAACATAAGTAGTAATAATTCGGTGAAAAATGGAAAAGTAAATTTAAGTAATAACACTAATTTAAAAATTCTTGATAATATTCAAAACCTATTTAAGATTAGTTTCGAGGTTAATAAGTAAGTGTAAGTAATATTTTCTTTTAATTAAAGACCATATCGGTATTGACAATGTTTCAAAATAAGGTAATATATGACTTTATAAAAGCGGGAATAGCTCAGTGGTAGAGCACAACCTTGCCAAGGTTGGGGTCGCGAGTTCGAGCCTCGTTTCCCGCTCCACACTTTTCTTTGTATGTGTGGTCGAGTAGCAAAATGGTTATGCAGAGGCCTGCAAAGCCTTGGACGCCGGTTCGATTCCGGCCTCGACCTCCAAACATTGCCCGGGTGGTGAAATTGGTAGACACAAGGGACTTAAAATCCCTCGGAGCTTAACCTCCGTGCCGGTTCGAGTCCGGCCCCGGGCACCATATTAAATGTAGTTAACTACTCTTATCTCTGTTAAAACCATGTCAAAGCATTATATTTAAACCATTTTGTAACTAAAATACTAGAGCTAATTGAAAAAAAATAAGGTCTAAAACATAGCTGTAAATGTTGTAGACTAAGGTTTTAAAAAGGATTATTTACAAATGTCTGTAAAAAAAAGACTAAAATAAATGAAAGGACTGTAAATTATGAGACTGGTGAAGCTACACATATACTCACTATAAACTTAGAGCTGCGTATGCTAGTTTATGTTCAAATTTAGACTATCTATTTACCTATAAGAATCTTCCAGGTTTATTTATCCCAAATACTACAAATCCTCTTGATGGCTGAAAGTTTTTTGATCTCAAGAATAGGATAAGAGTACATAGAGGACTATCTAAAAAATTAAAATTTAAAGTAGTAGATTTCTTCATGCTAAATAATGGTAAAAAATTCTAAAATAAACCCTATTTTTTTCAATTAGCTTATATATTTGATATATTGTATATAGTAAGATCGCTTCTATAAACTAACAGGACTTTCGAAATGCTAACTATAAAAAATCTCTCCGAAATAAAACAAAGTCTTTTTAAATGCTTGACTAATAACGAGTATTCTATGTTTTGTCCTAAGGCAAAAAGCACATTGGAAACTTATATTAAAGTAACGAAAAATCCATACACGATGGTCCGAGGTTTTGATTACATCTGCACGATGCCAGCATTAGATAAAACCTATACCACCAACCCTATCTCAATCTACGTAAGTGAGCTCGAATTAAAACAAATGCAAGATTGCATTCGGAATTTACGTTTTTGTATCGATCAGCTCGATGACAGAATCAACCAGTATAACCTTTTACGCAAAATTTTACGTGCCACATCTAATTTTATGATGGAGATGGGTTATCAGCTAGAAATGCCAAATGGTAAACAACCACGCGGCCGGTTTGGAAGACGATTGATATACGTGCATTCGGTATACCTGGGAAATCTACCTAAAGATTTTAACGAACTAGCGCTCAAAGTCACATCACACTTTGAGAGAACTTGGGGAAACCTCAGTAGCCAGCTCAAGCACGATATAAAATATGTTTTATGGCATCAAAAAAGTGCCATCGGTACTATTCCAATGTCCAGACAAAATTCTTTTGAAATACGAGATATTTCAAGTCTTCTTGAAGAACCGGACTTAAACCAGGACCTTGAAATTGTATTGAGCAGGCATACTGACAAGAAAAGGAAGCTTACTTTAAAACGTCTCCTTACCGAGCAACTTACTTTTGCATCAAACTTTCAATCAGTAACACCAGCCCTATCTGCTGATATCTTGAGATTTGTTATTCTGTATCTATATGGAGGTATATACTTAGACTATGGTTACGCGCCAGTTAGTCCAGAAGTTCAGCTTCCAACAAATAAGAATTCTATCAAACAGCATTTAAACGAGTCTTGTGAAAAGGATGTAATTAAACCATGGTTTAGTGCGAATAATTTGAAATTTATCGGTCAATCGAAGGGTTGTGTGCCGATTTGTCGCAAGGTCGATCAAGGTAAGTTTATTGGAGTTTATGATTATTATGAAGCTGCGAATGCATGCTTTGAGAATAGTGATTACGAATATTATAAGTTTCTTGCGGTGAACTTGGATTCTAACGCGATGGTATCTTATTATGCTCGCCATCCAGTTTTATTGTATATCATTATGTCTAGCAACGCGCTGTTAAATAAAGAGCTGAATACTAATTTTGGTCACTCGTGGCGGGATAAATATATTAATACCCGCCATCAAGATGGCCTCGTTGAACGTTTGTATGAAATTAAAGAATTAATGCGTAAGCAAAAAAATGAAGATGATGAAGATGATGATGAAGATGATGAAGATGAAAATGAAAATGAAGAATTGAAGCGCCTCAGAAAAACAATAGATACAGTTAATAAAGGTCCTACATTATCATCTCTCGGCCAATACCCAGGCATTATTACTAATGTTGGAATTATAAGTTATTCGTTATATAACCTTGGTTATCTTAATCTGGACGAAGACGTTACCGACTTTTGGGTAGAACATGATGACAAATATTATAAGGAATTTAATTTTATTTTGAATATGGACCTTATTGGGAAATATGAGAATGGTAATTTATATCTGGGATCGAGCGGACTTATGTTGGTGAAAACTTCTCTAGGGAGTTGGCGAAAAGGATTATATAAAAAAGGTTTTAGCTTATTATAGCGCACGGGCACCATCAAGTTTGAGCTACTACAACTAGCATCTATCTAAAGTATAGAAACCAAAATGCAGATAGCCTAGTCGTTTCTATGAGTTGCTATGAAGTATATTAACAAGTAGGGGTAGAAATTATCAACTGCCTCATTCTAGAATTACTATCAAAACTACTTCAACATTCTTTGTTAAATTAATTCAATAGCCTTAGCTAGGTAAAAAGCTAGCAATAAGTTAAGATATAAATAAATCTCAAGATATTAAGTCGTTTCTTTGGAGCTAATTTTATACTGATGTGGTGATTGTATTTTTATTAACTGAAATTCAGCATCTTGCCCTTCATATTTAATGGGGCCTACTGGAAAAATATTAAAATATTTATTATTATCATCACAACTGTCCGTGTAACATAAAGCTACTTTTTTGCCACGTACCTTAAAAAATAAGTAGCTATATCCAATCGCAGGGTCAAAAACATCTATCTCTGCTTCTTTTTCTTGGGTTGTTTTATTTAATATTGAAAACTGAACTTTCTCATCAGTAAAAAGTGTATTACATTGCACAACAAGGTGAATGCTGTCTGAGTCGCCAGTTCTGCAATTTCCACTTCCTCCATGAGGCTGAAATGCCTTACCTATATAATATTGCTGCTGTAACACAGGAGATAAGTATACCACATATGCTATTGTTGCATTACATAAGTAAGGAACTAAAATTAAAGGCAATACTAATAGAATTTTTTTAAACATAATGAAGATACCGATTGTTGATACATTTTAGTGTAAAAATAATCTGTTAAAAACGTATAATCAATAGTTTTATAGCAAACTGGTTGTATGGTTGCAATATCTAGATTAATTTCATAAAAGAAATATTTTAGAACATTTTTAAAAATATAAGATAAACTTTAGTTTTAGATAATAGATTCAAAGCTAGTTAAGCTTAGTTATAAGCTACGTCTTTAACGCCATCAACCCAAGTCCATCCTTGGTAAGAGTCTGAATTTAGGATCCAGGTCATCACGCCACCGTACTGGTTGTATTTTTCAAGATCCCCATCTGTTATATCTTTAGTGATATCAGCAGGGTTATACAAACCTACACCAGAGCATGATGCATCAGCTAAACAAGCGCCTTGTATATAAGCAGCCTCTGTAACAGATGGATCTTTATAATCTGGAACACCAAGGACTATTTTTGTTTCTTTTGGTACATAGAAAGCATCTTCTGTGATTCCAGGCATTTTATCACGAGTTTCTGGACTTAGTAAATTAAACGTCATGCTTAAGAAACCAACATCATATCCTTTTTTACCACCAAAGTTTGCACCACCATATTGATTATATGTTTGTATAAACACAGCATCAAATTGGGCATCATCCATGAATTGTTGGGTATACATGGCTTCAGCAAATTTTGCACTACCACTTGCCCATTGGCCAGTACCGTACCATCCGTTAATTTGGGGTGCAGCAGTTAAAAATGGCGTTTTACCTGTTATAGACATATATTCAGCTTTCATGGCATTAATATATGCTATAAAGTTAGCCTCTTTCTCAGCTCCATTTGTAGGATGCTCAACATCGACATCAAGACCGTCAAAGCCATTATCTGCTAAGAATTTACCCATAGCTTTACCAGTTCCTGCAGCATCATTATTCATATCAGGCGTAAAGTAATTTACTCCACCACCAATAGAAAGTAAAGATATGCCCCCATTGTCATGAATAATTTTTTGTTGCTCAGGAATTCTAGCTTTCATATCATCAGTGAATTGTGTGTATCCAACCCCATTAATATCGATTTGTTTTCCTTCAACAGTGCCATGAAAATCTTGTCCTGCAAATGCATAAACTATAACATTATATCCACGTTTCATTGCTTCTGTAATCATTTCATTTGTTGTATCTGGCTGACTATACCATGGTGCATCATAACCTCTAACGTAACCGACTATTACTCGATCAGGCCATTCTGACGTTGGAGCCTCAGAATATTTTATAGTTATATTCAGACTATCCTGATCAGCGACGAAGGAACTAGGATTTATACTATCTTTGTATCCAGAGATTTTATCAGCAGTTACAGTCCAAGTATTACCATCTTTTGGTAATTGCTCAGTATAAACACCACTAGCGTTAACCTTTAGTTGTTGAGAATCACCATTACTACTTGTGAATTTTAAAGTAGTCTCTTTACCTTTTGGTAGATCAGTAACAGTAATATTTACAGCTTCTGTTGGGATTTCTTCTGATGTAAATTGTAATTGTGCTTCTGACTTATTAAAGCTATAGACTACTACTTCAGTAGGTTCTGATACGTACGCTCTGCCATCATAAGTAAAGTCTTTAGCCGTAATTGTATATTTAACACCTTCAGTAGATGCAGGTAAGTTATCAATAACTGTTGGAGAAGTGAAATTTACGGTACCTTCTGAAGCGACATTTCCAGCTTCATCCTTAACTACATAATCTACAGCTTTTGAAACGCTTCTGTCTGCAGAGGCTATTAAGTTTATAGATCCTACTTGTGCTTGTTCATAACTTATTGCGATGTTTTTAGTTTCACCTTTAGCTATAGAGAAGTTATTAGGAGTTGCAGTACCACGGCTGGAACCGATAGAGCTAACAGAAACTTTTAATTCTCCTGCAGGGACTTTAAGGTCAACAGAAGAGCTCCAACTAACATTTTTCTCAGCTACTTTAGTGTTATTTTTATCAAATACAGTTACAGTAGGTAAAGAAGAGTCAGTAACAAAGGCAGGCTTTGCTGGTATAGTAATAGTAAGAGTAGCTTTTTCTTTAGCAGGATCTTCACCTACTAGTTTCCAAGGTCCCCATTCTCCAGAAGTTTCAGGGTTGTTACCTTGCGTCCACCATTTAGCCTCGTATATAGAGTTGTTATATGTTACTTGGTCACCTGCAGTATAAACAGCAGAAGGATCCCAGGCTTTTATACCTGGAGTAGGTTCAGGAGCAGGTTTTGCGGTATAAGTTAACGCAATAGTTGTAGTTGTAGCAGAAACTGTTACTGTAGAAGGAGAAATAGTACCTTCATCACCGTTAAGTTTAACAGTATAAGTTTCTGAGCCATCTTTTGGATATTCTAAAGTAACTTTACCATTTGAAACAGTAAAAGTACCTTTTGAACTTACAAAATCGATACCAGCTGTAGTAGGAAGTTGACCTTGAATAGAAACATTTGCTGTAATCTTTTCAGCTGGAGTTGGACTTGGACCAGGACCTGTCTCATCCCAAGCATCAGCGCCATATATACCAGAAGGTCTATACGCAGCTGATTTACACCAACCTTCATATGGCCAAGGTTTACATTTATAAGTTTTGCCTTGATCAGTTACAATAGTACCTGCAGAGTAGCTACTTAGGTCAGAAGTAGACCAAGCTTCAGTAGCAAAAGCTGAAGACCCCATTAGGCTTAAGGTTACTATTGAAATTAATTTTCTTTTTATATTCATATTTTTCTCCTTAGTTTTAACATAAACAATTATGTTTACTGACTATGATTATAACTATAAGTCAATAGATTTGGTAGGTGTGTAATTAATAGTCACTAGTTAAAATTAATTAGTAATATTTGGGTTGTTAGAAAATAATACCAATTCCAACACATATTATTACTTTCTAACTTTGTATTTCATACCTAATTTAATCCTTTAATATTTGCCAATAGCCACGTTATTGCCTGCACATCAAAAACTTAAATTAGTCATAAACTCCTTTATTATAAATGCACCAATTTATGTTGGAATTGGTATAATATAACAAAACAGTACAAGCTAAAAAAATTAAAGCCTAACTAAGAAAATATTTTGTAAAGGAGTTTAGGTGTATGCCACATATAGTAGTAGAAGTTTCGCAAAAATTTGATAAACAAATTGTTAATAACATTATTCAAAAAGTACAAGAATATTTGATAAATAGTCTACCTACTAAACTAGAAACTTTTAAAAATAGAGTTTATGTTTATGATAGTTGTATGGTTGGAGGTTTGACTTCTGAAGAACTAATACATTTGACCATAAAGGTTCTATCTGGACGTAAACAAGAGCATTTAGTCAATATAGCAAATCAATTAAGGTTGCTGTTAGTTAAATACCTAGACGCAATAAGTCTAGAAATTAAAAATTATACTCTGACCATTGAAATTTTAGAACTCCCTCCAGCCTACGTTAGTTAACTTGAACAATTTAGGTTATTTAGGAGTTTCTTTATACGCTCTAATGGATTAATATGATTTTTTAATGCTAGATTTTTAGTTTATACTATGAATAAATATAAAAAATTACTTTTTTCAAGCCTTGGTTCTGCTTTCGAGTATTATGATTTGGCTATATATTCCGTTTTTGCAGTTGCAATAGGGGAAAAATTTTTTGATAAAGATAATACTATTAGTAGCACACTAATGGTGTTTTTGGTTTATGTAGGTGGTTATTTGGTAAGACCATTTGGTGCTTGGATATTTGGTTATATAGCAGATAAAAGAGGCAGAGCTTTTATTTTAAAGTTAAACATGATTTTATTATTTTGCTCAACTTTATTATTAGCTATTTTACCAGGAGTTCAAAGTATAGGAATTTGGGCGACATTATTTTTTGTTACATTACGATGTATCCAAGCTATGGCTATAGGTGCAGAAATTCCAGTAGCTATAATATTTAGTATAGAGAATTACCCTAAGAGACAAGGTTTAGTAACAGGAATTATTTTTTCTTGCCTAAGCTTTGGTATTATGATGACAACAGTAGTTCTCTTTATAGTAACTAACTACACAAGTGATCATTTTGTAAAAGAATATGGCTGGCGAATAGGATTTTTAATAGGAGCAATATTTACGTTTACTTTGTTCTTTCTAAGAAAAGGTATAGTCGATGATCATTTACCAAAGCTTACTATAAATTTAAATAACCAAAATACTAGC
Organism: Allofrancisella heilbronnii; assembly: GCF_000710735.2. NCBI lineage: Bacteria > Pseudomonadati > Pseudomonadota > Gammaproteobacteria > Thiotrichales > Francisellaceae > Allofrancisella > Allofrancisella heilbronnii. The sequence continues at coordinate 496,890 of NZ_CP144673.1, forward strand.
TTACTATCATTTGTTGCTAAGGTTGTAGTAGGTATGATGCTGGTAGCGTGTATTGCTATGTTAACAACACAGCTTTATATGTTTTTACCGTCATTTTACCAAATGTATTTAACTTCAAAAATACAGCTAGCAAACTTACTTTTAGTAGGCTCTATAATAATGACTATTAGTTGTATAGTAGGTGGTTTTATAAGTGACTATATGTCAAAAGAAAAACTAATGGGTATATTGATCATTATAAGCATATCCCTTGCTCCTATTTTTTATAAAAACATACTTGATGGTAAGAGTATATATTTATGTTTTATAATTTTATCAATTGTTATGGGATTTTTTGCCTCTACATATAATGTGATAATTGTTAATTATTTTAATTTTGATTATAGAGGTAGAGGACTTGGTTTAGCTTATAACCTTGGGTATTTAGTATTTTCTGCGGGGATCCCAGCTTTTACGATATTTCTAATCTCCGAGACAAAATTATTATTGGTACCAGCATACTTAATAGTTTTTGCAGGTGTAGTTTCGCTTATAGGCTTAGTAGCTTCAAGTAAATTTATCAAAAAGGTTTAAATATCATCGCAGAAGGGTCAGATTTGAACTGGTTATAAAGTTCTATAATATATCTATCTGTCATAGATGATATATAGTCGCTTATAATTCTAGCCTTTTGGTGAGTGCTTTTTGCGTTGTAGAAAATAGCTCCGATATCGTCAGGCAATAGACTATCGTTAGGAGTTGACTCAATCAGAATATCAAAAATTTCTGAAATTATTTCTCTACCTCTATAACGTAGGATATTTAGCTTTGGTGATTTTATTATTTTAAATAAAATATATTTTTTAAGCACTTCAACTTGTTTTCTAACTTGATCATCCAAATAAACTTTTGAAATAATAGGAATACTTTTGTTTAAATCTAATTTGATATTTTGAATGCAGTTATTCACTAGCTTTGATGTTAATTTTGTTCGTAGAAGACTATTGTTTGCTATATTTTTAGAAATCCGGTAGATATCTCTACTATCTGCTTTAAAGTCAATATAATTTGAAAAAATATCTTTTAATATTTCCTTAATTTCACTAGCTGTAATTTCTAAATCTTCAGGCATTGCAGCTAGGATTTTTTGTAGCAGTTTATCATCGATGCTAGCCATAGATAGTGGGTCAATAAAGCCGCCTTTAAGTGCATCTTCAACATCATAAGTTGAGTAAGCAATATCATCGGCAACGTCCATTATATAGCATTCTATGGTTTTAAAAGGTTGGTTTAGTTCAGTGGTATATGGTTCTAGGAGTTTTTGCTTTATATCCTCAACTAACTTAACTTCTTCGTTATAGTATCCTTTAGTTAGAACACCAAATTCACTAATAGGAGGTATTAAACAGTCATATTTTATAGTAGCAGCTAGAGTTCTATATGTTAGATTTAAACCAAAGCTTTGTTTTTGGTCAATATCTTTTTTTGCTGTATGGGAGATTAATCTAAGTGTTTGGGCATTGCTTTCAAAGCCACCGAAATTCCGCATTTTTTTATTTAGGGCTATTTCTCCATTATGACCAAATGGTGGATGACCTATATCATGACAAAGAGCAGCCGTTTCTATGAGATCGTAGTCTAAATTCAGACCATGTTCAGAATTTAGTTTAACTGCTATAGATTTTGCTATTTGAGCAACCTCTAGAGAGTGAGTTAACCTATTTCTAAAAAAATCATTTTCAAAGTTTGGAAAAATTTGTGTTTTCGCTTGTAGTCTTCTAAATGATGATGAGTGCACGACTCTAGCATAATCTCTTCTAAATGGGGAGAAATGTTCTTTATAAGATACATTATTATCTTGTCTTAGATAATCGTTTTTATGATATAGATTTACAGCTTCCATATTTTTTGAGGATTAGCTAAATTGTGTAGTAATTATATACCTTTTGAACTTTTATCTCTATTAATTGCAAATATTAGCTACCAAGTGTTTATTGGTTATATTATAATCTAATCCTTATAGTTTATTATTCAAATTAAAAACAAATTTATTTTAAAATATAATTTAATAACGAAGTATCAATTTGCAGAGAGTGTTACAAAACCTAATTATGCATTTTAGGAGTAAGTATGCAATTAAAAATTTTTGAAATATATCAAAGTGATAATTTTTCATTAAAATATGAAATAATAGGAGGGGTGACTACTTTTTTGTCTATGTTGTACATAGTAGTAGTTAACCCAATTATATTATCACATGCGGGTATACCTTTTAGTGGAGCACTTACAGCAACAGTACTAGTGTCCTTTGTAAGTTGTTTACTGATGGGAATTTTTAGTAATAGTCCTATAGCTGTCGCACCTGGTATGGGAATAAATGCTTTTTTCACCTACGCGATCGTGCAAAATATGCAGGTTAGCTGGCAGATCGCTTTAGGTATTGTATTTTGGTCAGGAATAATTTTTACATTTTTATCAATGATAAACTTAAGAGCTTTGATCGTTAAAGCAATTCCTTGCCAAGTACGCTATGCTGTGGTTTGTGGTATTGGTTTGTTAATAGCTGTAGTGGGGTTAAAAGCTGCAAATGTTTTAGCACCTAACCCTGAAAACCTTATAGAAATGGCAGACCTAAATGTTTCTTTTATACTATTTTTAGTAGGACTGTTAGTTACAGGTGTATTGATTTATTATGGTTACACAGGAGCCCTTATTATTGGGATAATTGGAGTAACAGTAATTTATTTTAGCTTAAGCTTTTTATTCCCTAGTTTGGGGTTGCAAGCTAAATTTAATGGTTTTATAGCTATGCCAGATTTTTCAACGTTTGGTCAGTTAGATTTAGTAAATTCACTTTCTATTGCTTTTTGGCCAGCAATATTTGCATTTTTATTTACTACTATGTTTGATAGTTTGGCCGGTATCATCGGAGTATGTGAGGTAGGTAATTTATTAGATGAAAAGGGCGACCCTAAAAATTTAAAAGAAATATTAACAGTTGATGGGTTAGCAGGAGTATTTTCCGGTATCTTTGGTACAAGTTCAGCTATTTCATATATTGAATCAGCAACAGGAATAAAAAGTGGGGCGAAAACTGGTGTAAGTGCAATAATAATAGGTTTTTTATTTTTACCTTTTTTATTTCTTTCACCTTTATTATCACTAGTTCCATCGGTGGCAACAGCACCAGTATTATTTATCGTTGGTATCTATATGATGAAACTTATTGGAAATATCAAATGGCAACAAATTGAAGAGGCTATACCTGCACTTATAACTATACTAATTATCCCTCTTACTAGTTCAATTACCCATGGGATGATTTTAGGTTTATTACTATGGAGTTTGTTTAGAGTATTTGTAGGTAAAATCAAAGATATTAGTAATACTCTAATTGTGTTAAATATTCTTTCTATAGGTTTATTAATTATAGAGTCCATTTTTTAGAAAGATCTTAAAAATTCATTTCCAAACGGTTTTTTAGCCACTAGCCACATATGTTATGGAATTTCCTGATTTTTATAACAAAAACACCGCAACCTTAGTGATATTTTTTGCTGTATAAATTTGAAATTATTTTTTGACACGTTAATATGAAGTTACCTTTTGACAACAAAAGGTAAGCAATATAAATAAAAAAGAAGGAGAAAAATATGGGGAACTTAACGTTATCAGCAAGCACATTGATAGGTGATAAAGTAGTTAATTATGATGGAGAAGATTTAGGTGATGTAAAAGAAATTATGCTAAATCTTGAAACAGGAGAAGTAGCTTATATAGTCGTATCATTTGGCGGGTTCTTAGGAATAGGAGATAAATTGTTTGCTATTCCTCTAACAGCTTTTGAAATAGATACAGCTAATAAACAGTTTAAGCTTGATAAGTCAAAAGAAGATTTAGAAAAAGCTCCTGGCTTTGACAAAAATAATTGGCCCAAAGCTGATTCTTCTTATTGGACAGGAGATACTTTAGCAGAATTTTATAATGTCTAATACCCTAGGAAACGTATTAAATTATCTAAGGTATTTTCTACAGAACTAAAAAGTTTTATTAAAAAAAAGGGGAATAAAAATGAAACAATCTGAAGAAAATATTCAAAACGAGCAACCTGGGTTAACTTCTGAGATGAATGTTAAGCCTATTCATATTTACAAAGAGTATAATCCTGCAAACAAACTCAATGGTAAAGTTGCTCTTATCACAGGTGGAGATAGCGGCATAGGTAAAGCTGTGGCATTACATTTTGTAAAAGAAGGAGCAAAAGTTGCTTTTACTTACCACACTCGAGAAGAAGATGATGCTAGAAAGACTTTAGAAGAACTAAGAAAAATAGCTAACGCTAAAGATGATATATTAGCAGTAGAAATTGATGTTAAAGATAGTAGACAGTGCTATGAGTTTGTTGAAAAATCTTATAAACATTTTGGAAGTATCGATGTGTTAGTGAATAATGCAGCTGTGCAATTTCCTCAAAACGATTTTCTTGACATATCAGAAGAGCAGTTAAAAGAAACTTTTGAAACTAATTTTTATCACTATATGTATATGATAAAAGCGGCCTTAAAGCATATGCAAAAAGGAGCTAGCATAATAAATACTACTTCTGTCACAGCTTATAAGGGTAGGCCTGACTTGATTGATTATTCTTCCACAAAGGGTGCTATTGTAGCACTTACACGTTCTTTAGCAAAAAATATAATTAAAGATGGTATAAGAGTAAACGCTGTAGCTCCAGGACCGGTGTGGACTCCTTTAATACCTTCAAGTTTTAGCAAAGAAAAGGTGGAACATTTTGGAGAAAGTACTTTGCTAGATGAACCAGCGCAACCTGCGGATATAGCTCCTGCTTACGTATTTCTTGCTAACGAGGTAGAGAGTAAATATTTCATAGGTCAAGTGCTTCATCCTAATGGTGGAGAGATCGTAAACGGTTAAGGGAGGGGAGAGATGCCCTATAATGCATTGAGTGAATTACCAAAAGGGGTACAGAACGTGCTACCTAAAACATGCTCAAGAAATTTATAAAGAAGCTTTTAATAACGCTTGGGATGAGTATAAGGATGAATCAAAAAGAAGAACCGATGAAGATAGAGAAACAGTATCACATCAGGTAGCTTGGACAGCAGTTAAACAAAAGTATTACAAAGACCAACAAACTGGGAGTTGGTATAAAAAGTAACTTATTATCTAGGCCTTAAATAGTCGTTTTATAGAAAACCAATTTTTAGCATACATAATGATAACAAATATAGCCTACTAGTTATAAAAGTAGTATTAACTGGAATAGCTTAAAATCAAACTATTCCTGTGGATTACGTGGTCAATCCTAACTGAATGACGTACTCTTTTTTAGCGAGTTAGCTATAGGGTTTTTGGTTTTGCGATAAACTTTCTTAATTGAAAAAATTTTTAGGAGTTTCAATTACATGATATAAGGAATATAAATCATATTTATTTTTTTTAATATCAAAAAAGTTTGTTTTTAAGTCTTTTAAATCATTTTCAACGTCGTCAAGCAAATAAAGACCATAATTAGAATTTAAATATAATAACTTATTATCTCTTGTTATGAAAAAAGCAACAGCGTGACCAGAATTATCTCCCGTTAGTTCTAAAAGATATCCTCCTACATGTGAATTTGAGTATCTAGAATAAATTTCATTTAAAAATTTGGAAGGTTTATATACTTGATCTTCACTTATTTTGATTCTTTGTAGAAATTGTTCTTCTAAAATCGCATCAACATCAAAGTTTTTTTTCTGGAATTTCATTTGTAGAGCTTCTGATCTAACTAAGCTAATATGTACACCATCGCTTTTTAAAAAATAATTATTATTTACGATTGTCTCATGAAAGAAAGTAACAACTGACCCGAAACAGACACCTTTTCTATCGGCGCCTAAGAAGGCATAACCTAAGTTAGATTTTATACGCTCATGTATTTTTTTTGCCATAGTACTTACCCACAAAGTAATTTTGTTTTTACTGAAGATTATTACGAGTAGCAATTTTATATTGTTTTATTCGTTGGTGTTAATATTTCTGTTAGAAAGTAACTGTCAAAATTTAACAAGCAGAATGAATTAAAGACAGATTTTAACAAGGGGAACGCACAAGAAAGTTCTATAAGTATAAAAAGTAAAATAGCTCATTTTTTTTAAAAAACAAACGAAAAACATGATTTAAGTTATGAGAAAGAACGTTTATGCCTCTGCTATTTTTTTTGTTTTTTTAGCAGCATCGTCAACAGCAGAGCCAGCTTTTTCAGCTGGGCCTCTTGGATCTAATGCCTCTTTAACGTTTTTAGCCCCTTTTTTAGTAGCTTCCCAAGCATTACTAGATTTATCACTAATAAATTCACCAGTATTTTTAGCTCCTTTTTTAGTAGCTTCCCAACCAGCACTAGATTTGTCACTGATAAATCCGCCAGTATTTTTAGCCCCCTGTTTAGTAGCTTCCCAGGCATCTCCAGTTTTTTCAGCTACATATTGGCCTGCATTATCCAATTTTTCACCTACATCTGCTGCTGGTCCAGCTAAAGAAGTGGATATTAATAATGTAGATAATAGTAATAAAGGTATATTTTTCTTATTCATGATTTATCTCCTTTTGTTTAACACTATACACTGTAAATACTATAAAACTAAGTGTCAAATATTGTACGGCAAAAAATGGCCCTAAAGTTTTAGAAATATCCAACAATAATATGTGTATATAATTATGTTTGTTTAAAGGGATAAACTAACAGTAGAGTAGGTTTAAATATATTAGTATTTGTTATCACTACTTAAATTCCAGCAAATACTTAAAAGTATAGTCGCTAGTACACAAGAGCTTATTAAAAAAATAAATACAGCGTTCCAGCTAAGGTACGTTGCTATAATCCCTATAACAGCTTGAGCTCCTACTGTTCCTAAAAAATATCCAAATAAACCTGTAAAACCAGCAGCTGTTCCACCAGCTTTCTTAGGCACTAAATCTAGAGCTAATATACCTATTAAAGCGACAGGGCCATATATAAGTACACCCATGGCAGATAGTGATAATAACAATATCCAAGCTGTATCACTATACCAGTAGATAAATAATACAGCTATAAATAAAATCATACAAATAACGCTCACTGGAGCCCTGCGGCTATTAAAGAATCTGTCTGTAATCCAACCAATAACTATAGTTCCGGGAATTGCAGGTAACTCAAACATTGCAAAACCTAATAAGCCAGTGGTTGCAGACATATGTTTGACCTGTACTAAATAATAGGTAGACCAGCTAAGTAAGCCATATCTTGCACAATACACAAAGGCATTTGCTATAGCTATTAGCCATACCCATTTATTATTTAGTACATATTTAAAGAAAATCTCTTTGGCAGTGAATTCTTTTTCTTGATAGCTAGATTGGTTGACATAGCCTTTATAGACTTCTATAGCTGGTAGGCCTACAGATTGTGGAGTATCTGCACCAAATATTAGTATTAAAATAGCGATAGATATACACAAAATACCAGCAACGTAAAAAAGCCCATGCCAGTCATTATTAAATAAATATAGTCCTATAGGTACAACTGCAATTGCTAAAAAACCAGCTCCAACGTTATGAGCAGTATTCCAAATTCCCATTTTTGTACCACGTTCATGCGTGCAAAACCAATGTGTCATGATTCTAGCACAAGCTGGCCAGCCCATACCTTGAGCCCAGCCATTTACAAGCATGATTACAAACATTAGTAAAACACCTAAAGAAAGTACACTCGGAATGATTAGGTTCAATAGACCACTTATTAATAATCCTAGTGCAAGAAAGATTTTGGCATTACTTCTATCTGCTATGTTTCCCATGAGAAACTTACTTACTCCATAAGCTACGCCAAGTCCAGCTCCAATTAAACCTAGCTCATCTGGTGAAAGGGTAGTTATGTATTGTTTAGATACATCAAAACTGCTACGTCCAAAGTAGTATGTAAAGTAGCCAATATATGCCACAAGAAACATTCTTAAACGCCATCGTGGGTATTTAATAGCTATTTTTTTATCATCTAATAAAGGCAATGGCTTAGCAGGTTTTAAAAACTTCATTTTCTATTTTCTAACTCTAAGATATCTTCTTAGTTTAGGGTAAATTTATAGCTTAAACAATTATTTTTTTTAACTTGTCAATAAAAAAATATTATATATTTTGCTAACAAATCTTAGTTATTTTGGATTTTACTACGTAATATATGTGTTTATAAAAATAAGCGGATGTAATATATGCAAAAAAATAAAATTAACACGGTTAACGCCCCACAAGCGATAGGAGCCTATGAGCAAGCGATTGTTGCAGGAAATTTTGTTTATACTTCAGGACAGATAGGCTTAAAACCAGATGGTAATTTAATTAGTGAGTGTATAAAAGAGCAAACTACTCAAGTTATGAAAAACTTAAAAGCTATATTAGAAGCAGCTGGCTCATGTTTAGATAAACTAGTAAAAGTTACTATTTTTATAAAAGATATGAATGAGTTTAGTGTTATTAATGAGATTTATAGCTCATTTTTGGGTAGTAATTATCCAGCTCGATCATGTGTGGAAGTATCAAGACTACCAAAAGATGTAAAAATCGAGATCGAAACAATAGCTATGCTTTGATTTCTAGCTAGATATTTGTAACTTTATTAGTCTACTTTTGCTTAAGGAAATTTGTTAAAAATGAAAATATTTCGTCATTTATATACCCAGGTTTTAATTGGTATTTTTATAGGTGTGATATTAGGTATTTGTGCCCCAAATATAGCTGTTACTCTTAAACCATTGGCTGATGTTTTTATCAGGCTTATCAAGCTTATGATTACACCTATTATATTTCTAACTTTGGTTTCTGGTATTGCTGCTATGAAAGACCTAAAAGCAGTTGGTAAGATAGGGGGAGTAGCATTGCTATATTTTTTTACAGCAACGGTTGTTGCTTTAACAATAGGTATGGTTGTAGCTAATATATTTAAACCAGGTATTAGTTTAAATATAGATCCTAACTCTCTAAATATAAATAGTGCTAAAGCTTATATGGGTAATGTTGAACATGTTGAGGGTATGAAAGATTTTCTTATGAATATCATACCTAACTCTTTTGTTGGAGCATTTAGTAATGGTGATATTCTTCAAGTTTTATTTATATCTATATTGTTTGCAGCTGGTCTTATACTTTATGGAGATAAAGGACAACCAATCTTAGAAGGTATCCAATCTTTATCAAAGATATTTTTTAAAATGATTCATATTGTCATGCATTATTCACCAATAGCGGCTTTTGCAGCTATGGGCTATACTGTAGGGATGTATGGAGCTAGTACATTGCTTGGGCTATTAGGCTTATTGCTGTGTTTTTATATTACTTGTTTATTGTTTTTATTGGTATTTTTGGGCTTAATATTGCGGCTTTACTGTAAAATTAGTGTATTTAAGTTGTTAAATTACATAAAGACAGAAATTTTTATAGTCTTAGGTACATCATCATCTGAATCTGTGCTACCCAACCTAATGGAAAAATTAGAACAGGTAGGTTGTGATAAAGCGGTAGTAAGTTTAGTTGTTCCTACTGGATATTCGTTTAACCTTGATGGTACAGCTATATACCTTTCATTAGCAGCTATTTTCATAGCACAAGCTTTAGGTGTGGATCTTACATTACAGCAACAGATATTTATGTTAGTAATTATGATTATTAGCTCTAAAGGAGCAGCAGGTGTGACTGGTAGTGGTTTTATAATACTAGCAACAACTTTAAGCGCTTTAGGAGTTGTGCCTGTAGCTGGGATAGTAATTATATTGGGGATAGATAGATTTATGTCAGAAGGACGATCTATTACCAATATGATAGGGAATGCTGTGGGTACTATTATAATTTCAAAGTGGCAAGGCAAGCTTGATGTTAATCAAGCGAGGTTAGTTTTAAAGTATTAGTATAGCCTAATTTGGCTAGTTACTTCCATACGAATGGGAACTTCAAGAGACGGCGACACTCAAAAGATATTTGTCTTCGTAGGTGTGAGGCGTTTTCAATTACAAAATTAAAGGTTTAAAAAACTTTGATTTTGACTAGTTGGCAAGTTATACTGTTTAGACTTTTTATTAAAATTTGATGTCACAAGTATGAAAAAGAAAATATTAGGTCTAGCTGTTTTAGCTGGTACAGCTATGTTGGTTGGGTGTACAGACCCTAGTAATAGTAATGATGCTTTGCTGCAAAGTTCGCTTACCCATGTTTATAGTCGTGTAGGTTCTGATAATGTTGCAGACCGAGTAGGAATATATCAGTCTGCTATTCCTGGATTTGAGAATGCAAATGGAAGTAACCCTACACAAGTTAAGACAATTTTTTCAGGTGGTGCTGAAGCAGCACGTATAGCTGGATGTCAGCTATTGGCTCCTGATAATAACTCAATAATTACCAGCTTAACAGCAACATCTGAATCAGCTGATCCAAATGCTGGTTTCGGATTTGATTCTTTACTAGGAGGACTAGACTGTAACGTGGGTACTACACCAGGAGATTATTTAGCAACTATTACAATATCCTTTACAGCTGGTGGTGTTAGCTACACAGCTACTACCACTCTTAATGCTACAGCTCCAAATCCGATTTAAGCAAGAATAGATTTGTTATTCTATGATACTGAATCAGGTCCAGCACAGGCTTTGATTGTAGAATCTATTTGTTAAAGATATAAGTAGATTAAAACTTAACCACCTTATCAAAATTTTCTAATAATTTAATATTATGAGTGATAAAAATAACCGTCTTATTTTCCATTAGTTTACATAAGTTATTAAAAACAACTCTTTCAGTTTCTTTATCTAATCCTTCAGTTGGCTCGTCTAGAATTAATATAGGCTTATCTTGCAAAAAAGCTCGTGCCAAGGCAAGGCGCTTTTGTTGTCCTCCTGAAAGATGCTTGCCAAGTTCACCAGTCCAAGTATCTAAGCCTTTTGGTAAAGACTTTACATAATCAGCTAATAAAACGTCTTCCAAAGCTTGATAAAGTTCATCATCGGTAGCGTTATCTTTTGCTAATAGTAAGTTTTCTCTAATCGTCGTGTTAAAGATATGCGGAGATTGATTTATAATAGTCATTAGGCTTCTTAGTTGATCTTCGCTGAATTTTCGAATGTTTGTGCCACCTATAGATATACCACCTTGCTTGACATCCCATAATCTCGCTAGAAGATTTATAAGAGTAGATTTACCACTACCTGTTGGAGCAAATAAAGCTATCTTTTCACCAGTTTTTACCTCAAGTGAAAAATTGTTAAATACTAGTTGGTTATCACTATAACCGAATGATACTTGATCAAATTTTATATCATAGTTGCTTATGGGTTTATACTCATCCAAGTAGTTAATATCTGGCTTAGAGTTTGTAATATTTAAAATCCTTTTAGCTGCAGATAGTGTTTTACCAAGGTATTGATATGCAAGTGGTAAAGGCATAATTGCTTCAAACGTCGCCATAATAGCTAAAAATATTAGAGCAATAAAAGCTCCGTTTATTGAACCTTCATTTGTTAGTTTAACTGCAAATATCGTCACCATGACTATAATTAAACCAAGAGCTAAAGTCATAAGAGCACTACCAAAACCGCTAATAATACTTAGTTTAGCTTCTTGTTGTAATAGCTGAAGGTTATGCTGTTTTATCTTTTCAAAATGTTTATTTTCTAAGTCAAATATTTTTAATTCAGTAAGAGAGTTAATATGCTCAACTATATCAGTTTTTAATTCATTACTTTTTTTATTTAAAGAGAGTGATTTTTTAAAAGCTAAAACACTATTAAATAAAGGTATTACAAAGCCAGTAAATAATAAAGCTAAGGTTGTAAAAATAGCTAATGTGAAACTGAAAAAGCTAAATAATACCGCTATAACCAGAGTTGCTAACACAAAAACAACGGTCGGTGAAAGTATACGGATATATAAATTATCTAAAGCTGCAATATCGTTTACTAATCTCGTTAATAGATCACCACTTTTATATTTGTATAAATGTGATGGTGCAAGGGGTTCAAGCTTTTGGTAAAACCACACGCGTATGTCTGTGATAATCTTAAAGGTAGCCTCATGAGTAAGTATCCTTTCACCATATCTACTAACAATTCTACCTAAAGAAAATGTTCTCACTCCAGCAGAAGGGTAAAAGTAATTAAATGAAGTGGCTATAGCATAAGCAGTTGTAGCTAGGTACCCTGTATATGATATAAACCAGCCTGATAACGACATAAGTCCAACACCCATCAGTATAGCTGACCATGCTAATAAGGTTCCTAAAAGCATCCATTTAGATTGGTTTTTAAAGAGTTTTATAAAAGGTATTAAGTCTCTCATACAGTCACCTCATTTTTATAAAAGTTGTAAAACTCTCCACTTTCTTTTTCAATTAACTCTTTAAAGCTACCTTGCTGAACAAGTTTGCCATTATCTAATACGTAAATTTGGTCCACACACTCAAGAAAGCTTAATTTATGAGTTAGCATAATAACTGTTTTATCATGCCAATTAGATTTAAGTGACTCTATAACTTTAGTTTCAGTATCTTTATCTAGACTGGCTGTTGGCTCATCAAGTATCAGTAAATTATGTGGTTTTAGGTAAGCTCTTGCTAGAGCTAATCGTTGAGCTTGTCCACCTGATATACCAAAGTTTTGCTCGCCTATTTGAGTGTCAAGTTTATTGGGTAGTGATTGTATAAAATTGCTTAAACTTGCTTGCTCTATAATTTTGGCTAACCCTTTATCCGAAGCGATGTTATTTGCAAGAGTTAGATTATCTTTGATTGAGCCTTTAAATAAGGAGGCATTTTGACCTAGCCAAGAAATATTTCTAAGCCAAGATTTTTCTTGTATCTCTTTAAGCTCTATAGAATCATTAATAATTATATTTCCCTGGTATCCTATAAAGCCAAGGATTGTGTTGATAAGCGTGGTCTTACCAGCACCGCTAGCTCCAACTATAGCGATTTTTTGTTTATTTTGTATTTCTAAAGATATATTATTAATAGCGATTCTTTCACCGTATTTTACTGTCAAATTTTGTATATCGATAGTTTTTATAGTGTCTACTAGCTCTATATCTTTAGTTTGAGAGTGTGGCTGCATATCAAATATTTTTGCTATCTCTATAGCTGCTCCCACAGCTTCGGCTTTTGCATGATAATGAGTGCTTAGTTCACGTAAAGGCATAAAAAATTCAGGAGCAAGCAAAAGTATAAATAAAGCACCTTGAAGGTTTAAATTATGCAAAGACCACCAGATATTATTTCCAGCTCCAGCATTTATAAAACCCATACCTAAATATATTGCTACCAGTGCTATTGAAGCAGCTGCGAATAGTTCTAAAACAGCAGATGATAAAAAGGCAATCTTTAAGACTTTCATAGTACGAATCCTATAATTATCTGAAGCTTGGAAAATTTTGTCACTTTGAGATTTACTTTTATTAAAAAGTTTTAAAGTTGTTAAACCTTTTAAAGTATCTAAAAATGTTAGACTCATACGGGTTAAACTTTTAAAGTGCTTTTGGCTTTCAGACTCAGCACCTAGTCCAACAATTATCATGAATAGCGGTATCAAAGGAGCACAAATTAATAAGATAATTCCAGCTACAAAGCTTTGTGGGAATACAAAAGCTAAAATAGCTAATGGTAATAGACCAGACAAAGTTACCTGAGGTAAAAATTTAGTTAAAAAGCCTGTTAATCCTTCGACTTGTTCCATAGCACTACTTATAATATTAGCATTTGATGTTTGACTAATACCAATAGGTCCAAGTTTATTAATATGAGTCATGATATCCTCACGGAGCTGTTTTTTTACTATAACGGCAGCTTTGTAGCTTACTATTTCACGTAACCAGCTTAAACTAGCTCTAAAAATTACTATTATTATTATGGCAAAAAAATACATCTTCAACTGATCAAAAGACTGTTTTTGTAGATAAGCATCATATGAAATATGGGCTAATAGGTAGAGTTGTCCGATAAGTAGTAAACCACTAACAAAACTAACTATTACAGTTAATTGTATCCATAGTTTTGCTGGTAAAGATATTTCATTTAACCATTTGCGAGCTGATTTCTTATCTTGTTTTGATACTTCTGAGCTTTGCATAAGATTTTAAAAATATTTGTAGTAAAAAAGATATGAGTAATATTATATAGTATTTAAGTTTTATGAACCCTAGAAAGTGTTTATTTTTTATTGGGTAGAGTGATTGGTTTCGCTACTTACTACGTAAGTTATAGCGACATACTTTTTTCATTGCAAAAAAAGTATGCAAAAATGCTAGCACATGCTATCGCTTAGTTGTACGCCATTGGCAACTACAAAACTCGCGATGCTCAAACAGTTGTAGTTGCTATTTCAATGGCTTAACAACTGCTAAACGCAAATGTGCTTTAAAAAATACAAGTGTAAATGCAAAAGTTTGTAACTTGTTTATTATGTACAGGGGTTTATACTAATTAGTATACTTTTCATTTTTAAGAATTCCTTTGATTACAAATATCAACTATATTAGTATAGCTATTAGTTATTTAGTTTGTTAACTACGTAAAAAAGGAAACAAAACATGAAAAAACTAGTATATTTAATAACAATATTTATATCTCTAGGATTTGCTTCACCAGTATTAGCAGATGTCGTAGCAACGTCTGAAGCCCAAGTGTCATCTGACCAGGGCTTTTTAGATAATTCTTGGCAGACTTTACAAACTGCGGTGAGTGCTATTGGTCATGGTATTTCAAATACTGTTAAAATGATTGGTAGTGGTACTTACAGTGTTATAAAGGCTATAGGAAATGGAATATATGATGTTATGGCTGCTACTGCAAATAAGCTTGATGATATCCAAATAGCAATGGCAGAAAATTTAGGTAATATGGCTGATGGATCTACAAACTGTGTGAGTAAGTTGACAGCTAATGATGATTGCTAAATAATACTAAAACCTAATTATTTAAAGCGTTATACTAGCCATAGTATCCTTTTATTCTAAACGCGAGAGGTTTTAGGTTTATAATGAAAAATAAATTTAAAAAATTAAGAAATAAACGAATCATTTCTTTTATAGTTTCTGTCGTATTAATTTTAATACTACTTTTTATCCCTAATCTTGAAAGTAAATCCGTTGATCAAGCTAAACATGCTGTTGATAAAGCAGTTAATGACGTTTCTAAAAAACTCAATGATGTTGCACAAGAGAGTAATAATAAGCTTCAACCTGATAAGTAAGCTTTTTATTTAGTATGTTTATATTTTTATGAAGATAGTAGGGTTAATTTTGAGTTTTGTAACCACTTGATATAGTAGATGTATATTCCAATATGTCATAGATAAACTAGAAGCTACTGCTAGGCCGTATACCCCCCAGATTTCTGTAAATATAATTCCTAAAACTATATTTATAAGTAAAGCGATATAAAAAGCTATACAAGTCTTTTTCTCATATCCTGCCATATTTAGAATAGTTGCGACACAACCGGATAATATATTTATAATTTGTCCAACCATCAAGATAGAGAAGATATAATAAGAAACAGTGTATTGCTCTCCATATAATAATGTAATAGGATAACCACACACTAAAAGCCCTGCGATAGCAAAAATTGATAAAAAGAAAATAATTTTTGTGTAAGATGTCACACGTTTTTGAAACTCTATAAGAGAACAGTTTTTATAGTCATCAGCAATTTGTGAGAGGACATTTGAGTTTACAGCGTTTAGCACAAAACTTACCAAAGCACTTAACTGTAATGCTACACCAAACAAAGCTATACTTTTGGTATCTGATATTCCTTTTAATATCAAAATATCTATTTGAGATAGAAGTAAAAGTCCCCACTGCATAAGTGCAAACGATAAGTTACTGCCACTAGGCTTAGAACTTTTAAAGGAGTATTTTTTAAGCTGGCTTAGCCATATTAGAGTTATGTATATAAGCATAATAGCAGCCATGCTAGCGACTAAAGTTATAGTACTGTTTAAATACCAAACAATAAAAAAAACAGTTATAAACAACATAATAACACGCAAACCAAGCTGTAGTAGGTTTGCTAAAACTACAATCCTCTTTGCAACAAAAAAAGATTGTAAAATATTAGCTACAAAAAATGGGATTGCAAAAAAAAGTGCAAATATCTCAATATAGTTAACCGAACCTCTAAAGTAACTATAAAAAAATATTAGTAAAAGAGTAGCAAAGATAATTGATATACCTCTTTTAAAATACCAGTTTTGTACTAGAAAGGTTTCTTTATCTCTTTGATAGTCAAATAGATTAGATTTACCCCACGTACGTGCTAGTATTCCACCAGCTCCCATAGTTGCTATTACAGCTAAAATTGTTGCGACTGTTACACCAAATATGTAGTAACCATATTCGTTAATATCAAGATGCCTAGCTAAAAGTATAGCAGTAATAAAAGCACAACCTTGACCAAGTGCTTGAACAAACATAGTCAACAAAGATTTTGACAGTATATGATTAGAAAAAATTCGTTTTAGCAAGGATATATCTAAGTTTCAATTGGTTTAGTAAAGATTTTAACAGTAATATTTAAATAATATAAGTGAGAAAATAGTAATTGTGGCAGTTACGTAAAAATGCAATTAATAAAAAATTATAAATTAATATATTTTTTTATTGCAATAACTTTACTTTATTTTTTATATATATTATTATTTATTGTGTATTAAATTAATTGTATGAATTTTTATGTTGGTGTATAATAAAATATTAAGTATGGTCGTTTTATCCAGTGTAGTTATACTAGCTGGGTGCACAAATCCTAGTGATAACAATGATGCTTTATTACAGAACTCTCTTTTAAAGTCAGCAGCAGGGCAGGTCTATCAATTTGTGAGTATAAGTAATACAGCTATTCCTGGATTTGAGAACAGCAGTAGTGGAAGTCCTTATACACAAGTTACTGTAACTTACTCAGGTGGTGCTGAAGCAGCACGTGCTGCTAAATGTTCCCTACTTGCTGCTGATTTGAGCACAATAACTTCAGGTCTCACTGCTACAACAGTTTCATTTGATACTGGTGGTGATTCTGCATTGGGGGGATTAGATTGTGGCGCCGCTAATCAAGGTAATTATTCAGCAGATATTACAATATCATTTATAGCTGGTGGAGTTAGCTACACAGCAACTACTACACTCGAAGCTAAAGTTGGACCACCAGCGTAAACGCAAATTTTTTGGCTTTTATCTGATATTTAAGAGATCGATTTGTCGAGCACGAAGATGACAGCTTTATTAACCATAGAATACCCGTCTGGCAGGTATGACTTTAGTTTTTATAAGCATCTAGAGCTAAAGCAAGAGAGCCTTTAACACCAGTATTATCTCCAAACGATGCTGGTACAATAAACTCAGACATATTTTTTAAGGCAGGGTAGTCAAGGTAGTTATTTAGATATCTAACAACATTTTCACGTATCATATCAAACAATATAGTCTTATGCATTACGCCACCACCTAGGATAACCTTCTCAGGAGAGAATGCATAAATATAGTTTACAATAGCTTTTGCTAAGTATTCAGCTTCAAATATCCAAGCTTCATGATCATCTGGTATTACCCCAGCTGAGGTGACATTATATTTTTGTTTTAATGCTGTTCCAGATGCTAGACCTTCTAGGCAATTACCATGAAATGGACAAGAACCTTTAAAATTATCTTTAGGGTTTTGAGATATAAATATATGACCAATTTCAGGGTGCATTGCACCTTGTACAAGCTTTTTATTACAAATGATACCACCACCAATGCC
This sequence comes from Allofrancisella heilbronnii, assembly GCF_000710735.2. Taxonomy (NCBI): domain Bacteria; kingdom Pseudomonadati; phylum Pseudomonadota; class Gammaproteobacteria; order Thiotrichales; family Francisellaceae; genus Allofrancisella; species Allofrancisella heilbronnii. The sequence continues at coordinate 514,678 of NZ_CP144673.1, forward strand.
AGTACCAATTGTTAGATATAGAAGGTTGTTGACATCCTTACCAGCTCCCCAAAGTTGCTCACAAATTGCTGCCGCATTAACATCTGTGTTAAATCCAATAGAGCCACTGTAGTTAGATTTAATTGAACTAAGGATATCAAAATTTTTCCATGATGTTTTTGGTGTGTTTGTTATATAACCATAAGTTTTTGACTTAGTGTTAATATCAATTGGACCAAAGCATGCTAGCCCTACAGCTTTTATATTATATTTAGTTTGGTAACTTCTAAAAACTTCCAAAACCTCAGCCATGGTCTGCTCAGGAGTTGTAGTATTGGTGCGGTGACGTTCTATAACATTACCTTGTATATCACCTACAGTGGTAAAAAACTTAGTGCCACCAGCTTCAATCCCTAATAAATACATACAACGACTCGCTTTTTTAGAAAAATTTATGCTAATAATTTTAACACTCTTTAGAGTTTAGTTTTTGTAAAAGGTTTATCCTTTTAGATTTTTCTACTATTATAAGCTTTAATACCTTTTTCTAGAAGTTCTAAAGCTCTTTTTAGTGCTTTTTCTTCAAGAATATATGCTATTCTGATTTCATCTTTACCAAGACCTTTAGTGGCATAAAAATCAGCAGCTGGAGAAAACATAACTGTTTCTTTGTTATCTTCAAAATCAGTTAGCATCCATAGAGCAAATTTTTCAGTATCATCAATAGGAAGTTTTGCAATCACATAAAAAGCACCTGTAGGCTTTTCACAGATTACTTCTTCCATTTTTGACAAAGCGGTATATGTTATATCTCTTCTTTTCATATACTCTTGATTTACTTCTTTTAGATACTGCTCATCGACTTCATAAAGAGCTGCTGCACCAATTTGTTCTAAAGTTGCCACACATAATCTGGATTGACATAGTTTGATGGTTTGTTTTATAAACTCTTTATTTTTGGAGCAAATTGAGCCAATTCTAGCGCCACAAGCACTATAGCGTTTAGATACCGAATCAACTATTATTACTCTATCTTCAACACCTTTGATATTGCCAAATGAAGTACAAGTTAAACCATCGTAAGTAAATTCACGATATACTTCGTCACTTATTATAAATAAGTCTTTTTCTTTAGCAACTTCAGCAAGTAGCTCTAATTCTTCCTTGGAGTATACAACGCCTGTAGGGTTACCTGGATTAGATAACATAATAGCTTTTGTTTTGCTAGTTACACAAGCTAAAATCTCTTCTTTATTGGGTAGATGAAAACCTTCTTCGGCTTTGGTGGTAATAGGCTTTATAACTACATCAACAGCCATAGTAAAACCATTATAGTTTGTATAAAATGGTTCTGGTACTAGTATTTCATCACCAGCATTACAAGTAGCAATAGCTGCAAAGATAAGAGCTTCAGATCCACCATTAGTTATCAAGATTTCATCTTCAGCGAAGTCTATATCAAACCTTTTATAGTATTTTGAAATTGCTTTTATCAAACTCGGCTCACCTGTTGATACTGAATATGCTATAGTTTCTTGGTTAAAGTTTCTAATTGCATCCATAAACTCATTAGGAGTTTTTATATCAGGTTGACCAATATTTAGATGGTAAACTTTTTTCCCAGCTTTCTCTGCTTGTTGAGCATACGGCACTAATTTACGCACAGGAGAAGCTTGCATAGCTTGAACTCTTCTTGATAATTGCATTTTAAAATTCCTTTCAATTTTGTATCATACATATTTATTGGTCGGGGAAATTATAATATATTTTTTATAAGTAAAAAATACTTAATTTACTGGAAGGTAAGTGATTTAAATACTTGTAATCTTCTGTGAAAAAGTGTATAAAATAAATAATTAAACAAATTTTATTTATAGTATCCTTAGTTTATACATTTATAAATCAACCAATTTTTTAACATAATGATTTTTGATAAACAATTAGAGAAAAAAACCTTAGAAACCAATTTTATTATAGCGATTGGCTACGCTTTTTTTAGTATAATAATAGTCTATTTTGCACAATCATTAACGGTTTTATTAGATACAAGCTACTCAGTTATTTCTATTTTGATTTATGCTATTTCGATATATGTTTTAAGAAAACTTAATCAACCGGCAAATAAACGTTATAACTATGGGTATTATCGTTTAGAGCCAGTATTTATAATTCTAGAATCTTGGTTTGTGCTATTAGTGGCACTTAGTGTGATTTTGATGGCTATATTTAATATGTTTACTCACACGATTAAACCAAACTATGGTGTAGCACTGTTGTCAGAAATGGTAGGTACAGCGTTATGCGTTTATATGTTTTTCTTTGTTAATAAAAGAGCTAACCAAACAGGGTCAAAGATTTTACTTACTGATGCCCAAATGTGGAAAGCTGATGCTTTATTAGGCTTGGGAGTTATCTTTAATATAACGATAGGGTTTGTTTTAGAAAAATCAGGATTTGATAAATTAGCAGTTTACGTTGATCCAATAGTAGCAATTTTGATCGGGTTTTATATTGTGATTAATCCTATTAGGCTTATCAAAGAAGCATACCAACATTTATTAGATGCTGCACCTTCTTCTGAGCTTAGGAAACAGATTTTTAAAGTAGCAAGGGTAGTAGCAAGTGAAGGTTATAATTTACCAATAAATAATATTAAAATAACACAGTCAGGACGTTTTATATTTGTTGATTTATATTTAGATTTACCTAAGATTGTTGATACTCAAAAAATACTGCAATTTAAAACTAGATTACAGCGTGAATATGAAAGAGCATTGCCACAGAATAAACTAAAGATTTCTATAAGCCTTTAGTTTACGAAGTTAATATAACCTAAATTATATGACTTTAATGGTATTAAACTGTGCTTTTTAGAATATTTTTGTCTTGTTATCACTCGTCTAATTCCAGCTAATAGCAGTCTCTTTATTATAGTAATTTTATAGATGTGACTGTATTGTATAAATCTACAAGAACAGATATATTTATCTAGGTTAGAACTAATTTAATTAATTTTTATGTTATTACATTTATCAATAAAAAATTTTGCGATTATAAAGTCTACTGATATTGATTTTAGAAAAGGTATGACTGTGCTCACAGGTGAAACAGGCGCTGGTAAATCAATCCTACTTGATGCACTTAGTTTTGTATTAGGAGCAAGGTTAGAAAAGAATTTTTTACAGGATAATGAAATCACAGAAGTCTCTGCTACTTTCTGCATCAAGGAGAACCAAAAAGTAAAAAAAATGTTTGAAGAGCTGTTTATTGAAAATGAAAATGATGAGTGTACATTTCGCAGAGTGGTCAATAAATCTAAGCAAAGCCGACTTTTTATCAATGGTAGTGTTGCAAAAGCTAGTGATGTAAAAAAAATATCAGATAAACTGATAAATATATATAGCCAAAATTCTCATCAGGATTTACTTGATCCAAAGTCCCAATTAAGTTTACTAGATAGTTTTGCTAATAATGATGAGCTTGTTGGTAAAGTTTCAAAAGCTTATTATAACCTACAAAAAACTGATTTACAGATTAGAGAGTTAAAAGAGGTTGTAAATAGCCAAAATAGCCAAAGAGAATTATTAGAATATAAGCTTAGAGAACTTATTTCTTTAGAGTTAGCGGAAAATGAGTTTGAAGAACTGTCACAACGCCAAAAGAACTTATCTAATGTAGATCAAATAAACTATAGTTTAAGCTATATCACTAGTGCTTTGTATGATAATGACCAAAACATTATAGCAATGTTAGCGGAGCTTGAAAAAGAAGTTGGTAAACTAGAAAGTGAAGGTTTTTCAAACTTACAAGAGCTAATATCACAAACAAAAGTATACGCTCAAGAAAGTTATGAGGAAGCACAAAATAAACTAGAATCTTTAGAACAGAACCCTGAAGAGTTAGCTAAAGTAGAGCAAAGAATGAGTGAAATCTATGATCTTGCACGTAAGCACAAGGTAGAACCTAGTTATCTATATGAGTATATTGTAGAATTACAAACAGAATTAGATAACTTTTCACAAGAAAACAGCAAACTAGAATCACTAATCATAGAAAGGCAAAAACTCGAGGAAGTATATAACGAGTGTGCAAAAAACCTAACTCAAGCTCGCCATAGAGCAGCCAAAATTTTCTCAATACAAGTCGAGAAAAATATTCGTTCTTTGAATATTCCTAAAGGTAGTTTTGTAGTTGAATTATCCTCTAGTGAAAATAAAACTTCAAAGGGACTAGATACATGTGAGTTTAAAATAAATTTTAACCTTGGTGAGCAACTTGCTGCTGTCAAAAAAGTAGCTTCAGGTGGTGAATTAAGCCGTATTGGACTATCAATACAAGCAGTATCGGCTGCAAAAAAATCATATCCAACTTTAGTGTTTGATGAGGTTGACGTTGGTATTTCAGGAGCTACAGCTGAAATAGTCGGCAGACTTCTTAAAAAATTATCAGAAAAATTACAGGTTTTGTGTATAACGCATCAAGCCCAAGTAGCAGCTCAAGGTGATACGCATTTACATGTTAATAAAAAGTACCTTAAAGACACTACAGAATCGAAAATTATAGAGCTAACAGTAGACCAAAGAGTGCAAGAAATAGCAAAGATAGTTGGTGGTGTAGATATATCAGAAAATACTTTAAAGCATGCTAAAGAGTTATTAGGATTTTAAAACATTTCTGAGCTTGTATAGATTTTTAGTACCTAAAGCAAGAGTTAAGCCAACCTCTGACTTGGTTTCAAATAGCGCAAAGCAATTAATTGGAGCTAAACTGTAGTAGCTCAAACTTGATCTGACAGTCACCAATTAATTTGAGACTGAATTTATTTCTAAACTAGTGTCAGATTTATCAAACATATTACCTAAATTTTTCTCTTTTGCCAAAGGTTTTGAGTCAATAAAAGTTTTCATAGGCGTTTTTCCATAACAGTGCTTACCAGAATGTGGTCTATCGTTATTGTAATAATCCAGCCATATATCAACATCTTGCTGAATCTCCTCAATCGTTGAATAAACCTTTTTTCTAAACATTGTCTCATAACATTCATTTTTCATAGTTTTATGAAATCTTTCACAGATACCATTAGTTTGAGGGGAGTTAGCTTTTGTTTTAGTATGGTCAATGTCTTCTATGCTTAAGTACATCTGGTAGGAATGATTCTCCAGCTTTCCACAATATTCCGTGCCTCTATCTGTTAATACTCTTAATAGATCTATTCCATGTTCCTCAAAGAATGGTAATACCTTATCATTAAGCATATCAGCAGCTACTATTGCATTTTTTTCTGTATATAACTTAGCAAATCCTACTCTAGTATACGTATCTACAAATGTCTGTTGATATATCTTACCTATACCTTTTATATACCCTACATAGCTATCTTGAGATCCTAAGTAACCTGGATGATGCGTTTCAATCTCACCAGTAGCAACCTTTTTAGCTTTTTCTTTTTCTAAAGCTTGTAATTGAGCTTCTGTAAGTATAAAGCCATCTTGAGCTACTTTGGTCTCTAGTGCTGTTAATCGCTTCTTAAAATTCTCTAAGTCATGTCTAAGCCAAATAGATCTAACTCCACTTCCTGAGACTAATATTCCTTGCTTTGCTAATTCATTTGATACTCTATGTTGTCCATACGCCGGATATTCATAAGCCATATTAACTACTGCTTGCTCAATATGTGCCTCAACTCTATTTTTCTCTAATGGCTTCTTACGGGATATTTCTTGTAAAGCTAATTCTCCACCATTATCGTATAACTCTTTAAAGCGATAGTAGCTGTCTCTTGAGTAACCCATCACTTTACAAGCTTGCTTGACATTACCTAATTGTTTTGCTAATTCTAACAGACCTAATTTGGGTTTGATTATCTTTTGAGATGCATTCATTTTATTCTTCCTTAATTTGACATCTTATTTTATACACAATGTCAGATTAAGTCAAAGCTATTACAGCTAAACAAATTTTCCCAGTCTTTATAGCCATTTTGACCTCTATTATTACAATATTTTTTTGCTCTTTCTAGATTGCTTTGATCTACAGTTTTCTGTTTTTGATACATATATATTTTGCTTAAAGTTACGCAATATTCTGTACTTAATTTTTTATTTTTAAAATCCTCTAACAATTCATTGGTTGATGATTTCTTCATATCATCAATTCTAAAATCCATAACTATAATTGGGTTGTCTGGAGCTTGTATTTTGAAATAATATGTACCATATTTCACAACATCACAATAGTGACAATTACCACCTAAATCATAATGTCTTTTATATTCATACTTATAATTTAATAATTTAAATGGCTGATTATATTCTTTTTCAAGAAGTTGCATAACTTCTTGCTTAACTTGTTCTTGTTGCTGTTTTGTTGCTTTATCACTAAGCTTATTACCTAGCCATAATGATTTAGCACATGATGTGAGCAACATAATACTTAACAACAAAGTTAAAATAAAAAACTTTTTTGAAATCTTAGTTATCATCTTTAAATGCCTCTCTAAAACTTTGTATATCTTTATAATTTGCTGAAAGCTTAAATATTTTTACATTTTTCTTATCGATCTGATTAGGAATTAAGTCACCATTCTCAGCATATGCATTATACCTATACCAACTTATCTTATGTATAGTTAACCTTCTTAACAACTCAAATAAAAACTGTGGTACAGCTATTAATCCACTTGTTTGCTGTGGTATATAGTTATAGTAATTATTATTAATGTTTGTTGCTAATTTTATTGAATCACCTATTTGCGCTGACAACTCAGCTATTATATCGCCTTGTCTGATAAAATTCTTAATATTGTTTGCTATAAGTTTAGCATTTCTTTGATACTTATGGATTAATCTGTCACTTAGTTCTTGCCAACTATTACATTTCCACTCTATACCCACATTACATACTTGAGAACGAAAACCCTTCCATAAGTTAATATCAGAATAATAATATTTATTTTTAAACCTAAAGCCAAAACTTGGATCAACCTCTGACTTAGTCCCAAAAGGCTCAAAACATTTAGTAGGTGCTAAGCTTAAGCCTTTTTTATAATCAAAAAATCTTATGCTTTGGATTTGCGCTATTGAGCCACCTAAACTATGACCGCTAAAACCGATACTTCTTACTTGGTATTTAGCTAATACCTCCTCTGCAAATTTTATACCTGCTATCATATGCGGAATGATTTCAGCACTTGGTATTAATTTACCGTGACCCATTTTTAAATCTGACCAATAATCCCAGGCTTTGTCAGTACCTCTATTAATAACATAAATACCTTTATTCTCTTTATCATTAACATTCGCCACTACAATTGCATAATAACTTGGTGCTGTACCAAAAAAACTTGATTGGCTCCTTGATACAAAATCTAAACTTGTAGCTACTAACTTATATTTTGCTAATACTGGATAGTAATGATGAGGGTATTGTTCTAAAGCATCTTTTACATCTGAAGATAAAAGAGTTTCTACGCCATCTTTTAGGGTTTTCTTATTATCTTTATATATCAAATTTGATAGAGATATATTTTTTTGGTTACTAAACGTATTAAGTAATCTACTTTCATACACCAATTCACAAAGAATACTAGCGTCTTTATCTGGTAGGTGGGTAAGTATCTCATTTTTGTAATTGTATCTAACTATACCATCATTACCATCTCTATATTCGTAAAAATTCATTTCATAAAACCTAAATATATGACAATAAAATATTCATAACATAAAAAATAGTTTAAATTAAAGTTAATAATTAACTTTTTATAAAATTTATATTACGGTCAACTTAAAAATTTATATATCGGGGTATCTAGGAATTTATGCTCAGTGGCGATGATAAGGTATTACAAATTAGATATTATAAAAAATAGTCTGGTTATTATGTCTGATTAAAAAAACTTGATTATCTCTTACGGATTACTTAATAACTGATATTCCACCCATATAGCTGATCAAAGCTTCCGGAACCATAATAGAGCCATCTTCTTGTTGATTGTTTTCAATTATCGCTAGTAATGTTCTGCCAACAGCAAGTCCAGAACCGTTTAAAGTATGGACTAGCTCGGGCTTTTTCATAGAAGGGTTTTTATGCCTAGCTTTCATTCTACGAGCTTGGAAATCTCCACACCAGCTACATGATGAAATTTCTCTATATGTGTTTTGTGAAGGTAGCCATACCTCAAGGTCATAAGTTTTTTTTGCACTAAAGCCCATATCGCCAGTACATAGTTTCATGACGCGGTATGGTAAATTAAGTTTTTGTAGTATCTTTTCAGCATGTGAAGTTAGTAACTCTAAAGATTCTTCACCTTTTTCTGCTGTAGTGATGTGTACAAGCTCAACTTTTTCAAACTGATGTTGGCGTATCATACCTTTAGTATCTTTACCGTAAGATCCTGCTTCACTTCTAAAGCAAGGAGTATGAGCAGTGTAGTACCTTGGTAATGAACTTGTTTCGACTATTTCATCTCTTACTAGGTTTGTAAGAGGTACTTCAGCAGTAGGTATTAAGCTATATTTGAAGTCACCTTCTAGCTTAAACAAATCCTCACTAAACTTTGGTAGTTGACCTGTACCATATAGACTATCATCATTGACCATATAAGGGACATACACTTCTTCATAGCCGTGATTTTCAGTATGTGTATCTAGCATAAATTGGATTAAAGCTCTATGTAGTCTAGCAATTTTGCTCTTTAGGATTACAAAGCGACTGCCTGTTATTTTAGCAGCAGCTTCAAAATCTATCATCTTTAGAGTTTCACCTATGTCGGCATGATCTTTAGGTTGTGCTTCTGGGTGAAAATTACGAGGGGTTCCCCATTTTCTGATTTCAATATTTTGGCTTTCATTTTTACCAATAGGAACATCATCAGCTGGTATGTTCGGCATTGACAACAAAGTTTGGTTGATAGAATCCAGTATAGCTTTTAATTCTTTTTCAACTGTTTTTAATTCTTCATTGATATTGTTAACTTCAGCAAAAATGTCATTAGCATCTTCACCTTTAGCTTTTCTTTTACCAATTTCTTTTGAGATAGAATTACGCTTAGCTTGTAAGTCTTGAGTTTTCTCTTGTAATTGTTTTCTTTTAGCTTCTTGGGTTTCAAAATAATTTAAATCTAAAAGGTATCCTCTAGTAGCTAATTTTTGAGCAGCTTCTTGTAAATTATCCTTTATATATTTAGCGTCAAGCATCAGTTAATTAATCCTTATTTTTTAAATTTGAAAATAGCTTTACCTGTCATTTCAGATGGTTGTGGTATTCCCATTACTTCTAGAATAGTTGGAGCAATATCAGAGAGCTTTCCATTTTCTATATTCAAAGTAGCTTCTTTGTGCCCCACATAAACAAACGGCACAAGGTTTGTAGTATGAGCAGTATGTGGTTTATGTGTTTCTGGGTTTACCATCATATCAGCATTACCATGGTCTGCTGTTATAAACATATTACTATTTGTGTCTAAGATTGCATCTTTAAGTCTAGTTAAGCATTTATCAAGGTATTCGATAGCCTGTATTGTAGCTTCATAATTACCTGTGTGACCAACCATATCAGAGTTTGCATAGTTACATACTATACAGTCATATTTACCACTGTTAATAGCATCCACTAGTTTATTTGTAACTTCTGGGGCTGACATTTCTGGTTGTAGGTCATAGGTGGGAACTTTAGGAGATGGTATTAAAATTCTATTTTCACCTTCAAATTCATCTTCTTTGCCGCCATTAAAAAAGAATGTTACATGTGGGTATTTTTCAGTCTCAGCTATTCTTAGTTGTGTCTTGTGATTTTTAGCTAACACTTCACCTAGAGTATTTACAGGCTGTTCAGTAGGAAATGCAACGTTACACTTTAGTTTAGAGTCATATTCTGTAAGTGTAGTAAAGTTTATTTTCAAAAGTTTATCTCTTTCAAAACTAGTAAACTCACTATCTACAAAAGCATGACTAAGCTCTCTAGCTCTATCAGCCCTAAAGTTCATAAATATAACACTATCGTTATCTTCAATAGTTACTAGTTCATCATTCTTTTTAATACTAGTTGGAATTACAAATTCATCAGACTGATCACGCATATATGACTGCTCTAAAGCTTCGATTGCAGAATCGCATATATACTCAGAATCAGCATTTACTATAGTATTATAAGCTTTTTCAACTCTATCCCAGCGGTTATCTCTATCCATAGCATAGTATCTACCAGAAACACTAGCTATATAGCCAAGCCCTAAGCTACTTAGTAATTTATCAGCTTTTTCTATAGATTCTTTAGCAGAGCGTGGTGGAGTATCCCTACCATCTAAAAAGGCATGTAAGAAAACTCTTTTAACACCTTTTTGCTTTGCTATTTTTATCATTTCAAAGATATGTTCTTGATGAGAGTGTACTCCGCCTTCAGAAAGTAAACCTAATATATGTAAGTTGGAGCCATTTCTAAGAACATTTTCTATAGCCTCACAAATAGCTTGGTTTTTACCAAAAGTATTTTCTTCTATAGCTTTATCTATTTTTGTGAGCTCTTGGTAAACAACTCTACCTGAACCAATATTAACATGACCAACTTCTGAGTTGCCCATTTGACCTCTTGGTAGGCCAACATCTAAACTAGAGGCATTGATTAAAGTTCTTGGAAAATCTTGCCAAATACTGTCCCAAGTAGGAGTGTTAGCGTTTCTTATAGCGTTAAAATAATCATTTTCGCTATATCCCCATCCATCTAATATGACCAAAAGAGTTGTCTGTTTCATATTAATCCTTAAAATGGTTTTTTTCAAAATATCAGTTTATTGCGATAATTATAGCTTTATATTTGGGGTTTGTCTTGTTTTGTTTGGTAAGCAAAAGTTATTTTTGTAACACCTACAGCTGAAAGCATAAAAAAACATTAAAAAATAAACATGTTTATGCTCTTGCGTTTTTCTTATATAATTTCTGCAAATTTTTACAATTTATGTAGCTATAGATGAAGCAACCAGAACTTCCAACACTTGATAAAACAAATAAATTAAATACTCTTATCAACAAATTTATACAAGAGTTAAAAAAACTTCATTTTTTGGGGGATATACACTCAGATTATGCTTCTAGGATATCTACTTCTATGGATAATAGCGTATATTTTGTAGTTCCAGAGTTGGTAGTTTTTCCAAAAGATAAACAAGATATAGCGAAGATTTTTAGCTTGGCAAGTAAGTCTGAATATCGTGACCTTAAGTTTTCTCCTCGTGGGGGCGGCACGGCTACAGCGGGACATTCTTTGTGTGCTGGTGTTATTATAGACGCTAGTCGTTATATGAATAATATTCTAGAAATAAATATACAAAAGGGTTATGTTAAAGTACAACCAGGCGTGGTGCTTGACCAGTTAAACGATACTTTAGCAGATACTGGATATTTTTTTGCTCCTAATCTTTCACCTAGTAATAGAGCAACACTTGGTGGTATGGTAAATACAGATGCATGTGGTAAAGGTTCTAGGATTTATGGGCGAACAAGCCAGCATATTTTAGAGCTGGAATGTGCATTAATTAATGGTGAAAATTTAACTACTAAGAAAATAACTTTAGCTGATGTAAAAGAAGAACACTTAAGTGATAGTGAGAAAAAGATATATAGTTGTGTAGTTGAGCATATTATTGATAAGTATGAATTAATAGAGGAAAAGTTACCAAAATTAAGTAGATTCTTAACAGGTTATAATCTAGCTAAAACATATGATAAGCAAAATAATACTGTTAATCTTAGCTACTTGATATCTGGGTCAGAAGGAACATTAGCATTTGTTACAGAATTAACTCTTAAGCTCACTAAAAAGCCTGAATTTAAAGCTTTGTTTGCAGTGTCGTATGATAATTTCGATAAAGCACTTCGAGCAGCAAGAGAACTATTATCTTATGATCCATCAGCTATAGAAACAGTTGATAGTAATATAGTAGAGATAGCCAAAGATGATGAAGTTTATCATAAGATCAAGCATATGTTAGAAAAAGAAACTTCATTCAATCTAGCAGCTGTAAATTTTGTCGAATTTATAGCAGACTCAAGACATGATTTAGATGCTAAAACAGCAAAACTAGAAAAATTATTATTAGATAAAATGGCTGTTTTTCACCTTACAGAAGATCCAAATGAGATGGATAGCCTATGGGAGTTGCGTAAAAAAGGGGTGGGGCTACTTGGAGCGATGAAAGGTGATCGTAAACCAATACCATTTATAGAAGATACAGCTGTAGCACCTGAAAGATTAGCAGACTATATTAAAGAATTAACTAAGCTTTTAGATTCTTACGGTGTGAAATACGGTATGTTCGGTCACGTTGATGTTGGTTGCTTACATGTAAGACCAGCCTTAGATATGAGCTCCTCAGACGATTCTCAAAAGCTTGCAGAAATAACAAAAAAAGTTAGTCAATTAGTTCAAAAATACGGTGGGATACTTTGTGCTGAACATGGTCATGGTTTTAGAAGTGAGTACTTAAAAAACTATTTTGGTGATGAGCTTTATCACTCATTAGGGTGTATCAAAAAAGTATTTGATCCTCATAATCAGCTTAACCCTGGTAAAATCACAGTACCAGATGGAAGTAAAGATAAATTAGTGCCAGTAGATGGGCCGTTTAGAGGGTACTCAGATACTCAAGTGCCTAAGCAAATGAGACAGCAATTTTCAGGAGCATATAATTGTAATGGCAATTCTCAATGCTTGAATTATAATCTAGATACTGTAATTTGTCCTTCTGCTAAAGTTAGTAGAAACTGGCTTTATTCACCTAAAGGTAGATCAGCAGTTTTAAGAGAGTGGTTAAACCAACTATCCGCAGAAGGTTATACAACTGTTGGAAATGTAGAAAAAATGGGTTTAGATAATCCAAAAGATTTTCCTGATGATTTCTCGCATCAAGTTTATGACTCTTTAGAAAAGTGTCTTGGTTGTAAGGCTTGTGTTACAGGATGTCCTATAAAGGTAAATATTCCAGCGATGAAATCACAATTTTTAGCAAACTATCACTCAAGATACCGTCGACCAGCTTTAGACTATTTTGTTAAATATAGTGAAGCTATGCTAAGCTTTAATTTACATATGCCAAAGATATTTAACGACATTTTCAATATTCAGTTTGTAAGAGCAAGTTTGGGTAGTATAGTTGGATTTGCTGATACTCCTCTGGTAAGCTCTTTAAATTTAAAATCAGAGCTTAGAAAGCGAAATGCACCAGAATTTAGTTTAGAAAAGTTAGCCAAACTTACAAATGAACAAAAATCAAAAACAGTCTGTATTGTTCAAGATATCTTTACTTCATTATATGAGACCCATGTAGTTTTAGCTCTTTATGATTTTCTTACAGGGATGGGTTTTGATGTTTATGTAGCACCATTTAGAATCAATGGAAAGCCAGCTCATGTGAAGGGATTTTTAAAGTATTTTAAAAAACAAGCTTTAAAAGCGACTCAACTGTATAATGAGGTAGCTAGCATGGGTATTGATATGGTTGGTGTTGATCCTGCGATGACTTTAGTTTACAGGGACGAGTATCCTAAAGCTCTTGAAAGTGAGATAAAATTTGAAATAAAGATGATACAAGAGTGGTTAGTAACGAAACTGGACTCTCTGCCAAAGATGCAAGGACAGCTTGCTAAGGAATTCAGTTTATTCGTACACTGTACAGAAAAATCATTGGTAGCAGTTTCCGCTACTTATTGGCAAAAAATATTTGAACATTTTGGCGTTGATATTAAGCTTGTTGAAACAGGTTGTTGTGGTATGTCTGGTGATTTTGGTCATGCAGTTAAAAATTTAAAAACCTCTAAGCAAATCTATGATTTGAGTTGGAAAAGTAAAATTAAAGAAGTGGGAATTAGAAATTCTATAGCAACAGGTTTTTCTTGTCGCTGCCAAGTTAAGAGGTTAGAGGGCCATACGATTAAGCATCCTATAGAAATTTTAGAATTAAATAGAAAAAAATCACAGAAAGCGTTGACATCATAATTTTGATAAGTATAATAGTCCTCATTGTTGGGTTGTTAGCTCAGTCGGTAGAGCAGCTGGCTTTTAACCAGTTGGTCACAGGTTCGAATCCTGTACAACCCACCAGTTTATACAACAATAATTTACATCTTTACTGCCAATATTTTTTAATTTAAATTTGTACCAAGAAGATACCAAAATATTATTTCCAACTTAAGATGTTAGGTGGTGCAGCCTCAATATTTTTGGCGTGGAAATCATAGCTAGGGCTATTACAAACACTAAGATTAAGAACCTTAAACCTGTTTTTACCAAAATTGTGATAGGTCTACTTTGCAGGGTGCGAAATTTTTTAAATTCTGTTATCTTATGTGCAGCATATTCAAGTAACTGAAAAAAAATATTGTGTAAAGAAAACATATTAGTATCTTTCTAGGTTTTTCTATGGTACTCTTACCATTGTAGATTTATCTCAATACATTTAAATTCTTCTTTTTAGTTTTTCTGAGTAATCGTAAGGCTTTAAATATTAATTTTCTAATTAAGAATATCTGCGAATATCAATTAAACAAACAAAAAGAGAATAATAATGAATAATAAATTACAAGGAACAGTTAAGTTCTTCAATGATGCAAAAGGTTTTGGTTTTATCAACTGTGAGTCTTTAAGCAAAGATGTATTCGTACACGTTTCAAATATTAGAAATGGTACTCTTGCAGATGGTCAACAAGTTAGCTTCCAAGTCAAAGATGGTAATAAAGGTAAAGAAGCATACGACGTTATAGCACTTTAATAATATTATCTCCTAGTTAACCATAATCTATATAAATCCTTAAGTGGATCTAAATTCTATCGATTGCTATATTATTTATTTTCTTCGCAACTCGAGCAAGTTTTATGATAATACTTTGTAAAAAAGAAAATTGTTTATAACTTTTGTTATAGAACAAACATATATGGTAGAAGTTCTTGGATATTAGTTTCTTTGATATCAGTTTTAGCCTTATTTGCTAATACTATAGGGCAATCTAAATCTAATAGTTCTGACATAACTTGACGACATGCACCGCATGGTGAAACTGCGCTTTTTGTATCTGCGATAACAACTATTTTAGCGATGTCAGTTTTACGGTAACCTTGGCTATATACATAAAACAAGGCCGATCTTTCAGCACAATTAGTTAAGCTAAAAGAAGCATTTTCGATATTAGTACCTGTTATTACTTTACCATTTTTAAGTAACACAGCAGCTCCAACTTTAAACTTTGAGTAGGGAGCATAAGCCTTTTCAGATGCTTGAATTGCTATGTCAATTAGCTTTGTGTTTTCCATATTCTTGTTAATCTTCTTGATAAAAATTATTTTTAATAGATTCTTTTATTATAGCCATTATATCAGTCATACCTTCAAAATATTTGGTTTTGTCTATAGTTTCAGTCATAGTTCTTTTTGCCATAACTGTACATATACAGCTAGCATCTAGACCAAACGTTGCACATACTGTTAATATAGCAGAGGATTCCATTTCTAAGTTTAAGACGTTTAGCTTGCGCCATTCTTCTACGGAACCTTGGAAACTTTTACGTACGTAGCCACTGTAGCTATCTTTCCTTTCTTGCCCTGGGTAAAAAGTATCAGATGAAGCTGTTATTCCGGTATGTAATTTTATATTTAATTTTTTGGCAGAGTTGTGTAATGATTGGTTCAGTAAAAAGCTAGCAACAGCAGGATATTCTATAGGAGCATAATGATAAGATGTACCATCTAACCTTACAGATGCTGTGGTTAAAATCAGATCGCCAACTTCTATATTTTCTTGAATTGTGCCGCAAGTTCCAACTCGGATAAATTTTTTGATGCCGATCATAGCTAACTCTTCTATACCTATAGCAGCAGAAGGCCCCCCCATTCCTGTAGAGATTACAAGAACATTCTCATTATCAACTTTAGCTAGCCAGGAAGTGTATTCTCTATTTGATGTTAAATAATAAGCATTTTCATCCAGCATTTTAGCTAGCATTTCAACACGGTTTGGGTCACCTGGCAGTATAGCGATTTTGGCACTATGTATGTTGCTTTCGTTCAGGTTTGTATGATACATTATTTCTTTAGAATCAACTCTTTTATTACTAATATTAAGGTTCGGCATAGATATTTTGTTCTCACGGGTAGTTATGTTTAAATAAAAGTATATAGCGAATATTTAGTTAATAAAAGATATTCTAGTATTTCTTTAGTGTTTCTATGCTTTATAATATCAGCTTAGGTCTTCTTACTTTTAAAATTTAATATGAGTCAAAAGTATGCAAATTACAATACTATAGAAAAATTTCTTTTATGTGAAACTCCTGACACTTGGGTGAATGTAGCCCTAGAGAATGTAGAGCTTATGCTATTAGATCATGCCTATTGTGAGATGAAGGCAGCTTCTTCAGCTATGACATATATTTACAAGTATCCAGATAAGCATGATTTGATTATTAGAATGTCTAAAATTGCAAGAGAAGAGCTTGTCCATTTTGAACAAGTTATGAGACTTTTGAAAAAACGCAATATTAAATACGAACCAATATCAGCATCTAGGTATGCTAGCCAGTTGATAAAAACAGCGCGTACTGATAAAGAAGGCCGTTTTATAGACGCTTTAATAATAGGCGCATATATTGAGGCTCGATCCTGTGAGAGGTTTGCCAAAATAGCCCCTTTTTTAGATAATGAGCTCCAAAAATTTTATAATGGTTTACTAGAGTCTGAAAGGCGACATTTTACTATTTATTTAGAATTTGCTCAAAAGTATTCATCTAGCGATATCTATAATGATATTAAAAGAATAGGCGAAGTTGAGAGGGATTTGATATTATCTCCAGACACAGAATTTCGTTTTCATGGTGGAATTTTATAAGCTTAAATAATAGGCAATTTCCATTTATAAAGTATCGTCATAATTCTGATAGTTAGTCCTGTGCTAATAATAACTACAGTACTAACATATAAATCTACATTAAAGTAGATAAAAGCAGCGTTTAAAAAACCAACAATAGCTGCAACAGAGGCGTATAGCTCTGATTTAAAAGCTACAGGAATGTCATTACAAATCATATCTCGCATTATTCCACCAGCAACCCCATTAACTATAGCTATGACTGTGCTAACTACCAGTACACTTACAAAGCTCATTTCAAAAACTTCATAACAAATTTGGTAAGCAATACTGCTACCAATGTACGCAAAAGCTATTAAACCGATAGAGTCAAGAATTAGAAAGATATTATAAAATTTATTTATATATTTTTGGGTAAAGATAGCTATAACTGAAAAAACTAGACATATGACTATATAATAAGGATGCAATATAATTGTTACAGGTAAGTTTCCTAATAGTAAATCTCTGACTACACCACCACCTAAAGCTGTGATTAGAGCGATAGCAACTACACCAAAAGCATCCATGTTGCGTCTTGAAGAAGATATAACACCAGTCATACTCTCAGCGATTATTCCAAACATAAACATAATGCTAAAAATAAAAGGGCCCGTTATTCCTATGTGGTAATTGTGCATATTGTTCCTTGATTTTGAGCAAGCTCGATTTGGATATATTGTAGAGATTATTTTAAGAATTTAAATTATTTTTTATTATTAATTTAGCTTTGATGTTAGAGGTCTCTTTTTCTTTTAATATCTCAAAGCCTTCAAGGCTAAAATTAGTTTGTTTTTCAGTTTCTACATAGATGATAGTTCCTTGAGGAATAAAGCTATTTTCAAGTATAATATTAAGTGTTTTAGGAATAATGTTTTTATTAAAAGGTGGATCTAGAAAAATAATTAGGCGAGAGTTAGGCATATTAAGTGTGCCAAGAGCTTTTACACTATCGGTTTTATATAATTCAAAATTTGAAATTTCTAGGTTTTCTAAGTTTTGTTTTAGTTGGTTTATAGCTTTGATATTAAGTTCATAGAATATAGCTTTTGTAGCACCTCTTGATAAACTCTCTATTCCTAAACTACCACTTCCTGCAAAAGCATCTATACAGATACAGTTATCTATATATGGAGCTAACCAATTAAAAATAGTTTCTTTTAATTGGTCTGAAGTGGGACGAAGACCACTGATGTCGGGAAATTTAAGTCTACGGTTTTTATATTTACCAGCTATCACACGAACAGTGTTAGTTTTCACTATTTGACATCTCCAACTATCACCGTTACAACAGCATTTTTTTGGATTTGCTGGAAAGCTTGACTAATTTGTGCTGGCGTTATAGAGTTTATATTTTCAACATATTTATCAAAAAAATCTAAAGGTAATTTTTTGTTTGCAATAGATGACAACATATTAAGTTTTGAGCTATTTTTTACTGAAGTTAATAAATGTGTACCTTCTATATTCTTTTTTGTGTTTTCAACTATCTCATCATCTATTTTTTTATGAATAAACTCTTCATACACTTCTTTTATGGTATTTAAAGCTAAATTTGGATTACTTGTTTGAGCTGATATCGTAAAGCTACCATAATCAGGGTTAATATTTACATCACTTCCAATGTTGTAAACTAATCCGAGCTCTTCTCTAACTTTGTTAAATAATAGAGAGTTTAGACCACTACCACCAAGTATTTCGTTACCAAGTTTTAATGGGAAATATAAAGGATCTAATATATCCAGCAGAAGTTGGTGACCCACTAAAATTGAAGTTTGATTACTATTAAATTGTTTTTTTATAATAGCAGGCTCAGCTGGTAACTGGATAAAATTTTGCGTGTTTATTTGACCTTTGGGTAGAGAGCTTATAATTTCTTTAGCTAAATTTTGAGTGTCAGATTCACATATATCACCAACTATACAAATATTAGCATTATTAGCACA
The DNA here is from genome assembly GCF_000710735.2 of Allofrancisella heilbronnii. Lineage (NCBI taxonomy): Bacteria > Pseudomonadati > Pseudomonadota > Gammaproteobacteria > Thiotrichales > Francisellaceae > Allofrancisella > Allofrancisella heilbronnii. The sequence goes on from NZ_CP144673.1 coordinate 533,488, forward strand.
TATATATTTATCATAGAAATTGGTAATATCTTTGATAGTTATTTTTTGTATACTACTCTTATAACCTATAGTAGGATGACTGTAAGGGTTTTCAGCAAAAAGTTGTTTAGAAAATTCTAATGATGCTAGGTAGTTAGGTTGCTTATGTAAATAGTCAATATGTGTAAGTGTTTGTATTTTTTCTCTTTCAAGGATACTTTCATCAAAATCTGGATCTGTAAAGATTTCTCTAAGAATAGCTACTATCTGTTTTAATATATTGGACTCACTTAAAACTCTAACCTTAATACAAAAAAACTCTTTACTAGTTTCAGCATGAATCGATGCACCTATATCTGTAATTTTATTTATAAGTTCTTGTTCGCTAGAAAGCTTTGTTTTTGTGGCAAATAAGCCTACTGCTAAGTCAGCTAAACCATTTAGTTTACCATCAAATGCAGAACCAGCTCTAAAATTAAGCTGAATATCTACCATAGGTAGGTTAGTATCTTTTTGGAGGTATATGTTTGTGTCATTGATGTTAAATTTTTGGATCATTTTTTTTAATCCTTTAGTAAATGTACAGATGTAAGATTTGGTTTGTCAAAGTATTCGTTAAGCACTCTATTTACATCTTCAATGGTTACATCATAAAGTTTGTTAAGGTGCTTATAATAATCAATATCCAAATTGATACTAGCTAATGAACCAATAAGGTTTGCTTGTGTTTCTAATGAATCCATAGCAAATATTTTGTCTGCTTTGATAGTAACCTTAGCACGTGTAAGCTGTTCTTGTGTTATACCATTAGTTTTTAAATCATGAATAGTCTTTTCAATTTTATTTTGAATGTTTTCTAAGCTTTGATCATGATTCGCTATTGCTGTAATAATAAATATATCTTCACCCTTTATAAAAGGTGAATATTCACTGTCTATATGACAGCACAAAGTTTCATCTCTAACTAATTTTTGCTGGAGGATAGAAGCATCAGAACTACCTAAAATACTGTTTAAAATCATTAGCGCAAAAGGATCATTTTTTTGGTATTCAGTAGTTAAAGAAGGGGTTATATAACCCATTATTACAGCAGATGTGTCATTAGGTGGTTTTTTAACTTCTAATTGTCTGTAACCAAAATTGATTAAACTATATTCTTCTTTAGGCTTTGAAATAGTAGAGCAAGGTATACTATCAAAATAATCTCTTATCATAGAATGCGCTGAATCTTTATCAACGTCTCCAACTATCACTATACTGGCATTATTTGGAGCATAGTGCTTCTGGTACCATTTCTTTAGACTACTTAAAGTGTAATTTTCAATATCTTCACGCCAACCTATTATTGGTGTATGACGAGAATTTGTTTGGTATGCTAGTTTCATAAACTCTTCAAAAGCATAGCTAAAAGGTTTATCATCAACCCTAAGGTTACGTTCCTCTAAAACTACTTTTCTTTCTGGAATAAACTCATTTTCATCAAAAATAAGGTTACTCATACGAGAAGATTCTAATGATAAACTTAATTCTAAGTTTCTCTTATGCCAAAATTGGTAATAAGCAGTATAGTCAAAGCTAGTAAAAGCATTTTGAATACCTCCATTATTTTCCACTAAGCTGTTCATATCTTTTTTAGAATATTTATCTGTGCCTTTGAACATCATATGCTCGAGCATATGGGAAATGCCAGTTAACTTTTGAGGCTCATAAGTTGACCCAACTTTATACCATATTTGGGATAAAACAACAGGTGCTCGTTTATTGGGTTTTATATATATATTTAGGCCATTATTAAGGGAGTATGTATATATTTGCATATTTTAAGTTTCTTTTGATTTGATAAATAAGTATATTAGCAGAGCTAATGCAATTATGGTTGGTCCAGCTGCACCAAAAATAGGCGGTATACGTAGTATAAGTGCTATAGGTCCAAAAATTTGATTGATTATAAAAAATGAAAAGCCAAAAAGCGCACCCAAGATAAGTTTGATAATAAGGGTGGATGATCTGTTAGAACCGATACTAAGGGGTACGGAAATTAGTATTAAGACCATTAAAGATACTGGTTGAAACACTTCTTGCCAGAATTTTAAAGACAAAGTATTATCGTTAGCCTGAGTGTTGGAAACCATAAATTTTGTTAATTGCGTTAAGCTTAAATAATCATTGTCATTAATTGTTATAATTCTAGCTACAGATAAAGGTAGAGGATTTGTCCATTTGTCTTGACTTATATTTTTTACAATTTCGAGTTGTTTTTGCTTATCTGAGGTTGGGTAAATAATTTTGTTAATATTGTAAGCATTTGCTACATTATCCGTAGCGTATTTTGCTGTAGCTGCAAAACGAACTTCTTTTAGTTGGTTGTCATCTATTATGAATTTACTAATTGCAGTAGCAGACCTTTTTTCTGGATTGATATGTTGTATATGAGTGATTCCATCAGATGTTTTTAGCCATATATTATTACTGTTGTATTGTACGGTGTTAGTATCAGCAAGTTTTTGTAATACAGGAGCTACGTAACCTCCAAATACTACGGCAATAAAAGCACCAATTAATCCAACGATAATAACTCCTTTAGCAATTTGAAAAGTTGAACGTCCTGAAGACCTAAGAACAATAATTTCAGAGTTATTTGCTAGTAAGCTAAGGCCCATAAGTGCGCCTACCATAGCACAAGCAGGTAGTAGGGTATATAAGATTCCTGGTAATTGGTATAAGGTATTTACAATCAGCTCCCAGTTACTAGCGTTGTTATGGCTATTACTAACTTGTGCTAAATATGTAAAAATAAAGAATAAAATACAAAAAATAGTAGTAACAATCAAAAAACTGTTTAATACTGTTTTAAAGACATAGCGATCAATGCGATTTAAAAACATATCTTTTTACCTTTTATTGGATGTCCCATTTTGTTTTTTGATAGTTCTTATTGCAAACACTGCAAAGAAAATGTGTGGTAGCCAAATTCCTACCCAAGCTGGGATATTACCTTTTGCCATCAGTGTGTTAGTAAACATTACCGAACACAAATATAAGGCTAAAACTATCACAGACGGAAGAAGCTTGGCGTACTTGTTCTGGCGTGGATATAATCTACATAGTGAAAGTGCAAGCAAGCTAGCGATTATTATACTGATACAGTTGTTAAATCTTGAGAAAAGTTCAGCAGTAAACCTGTTTTTTCCTTTTAAAGAGTTTGTAACTAATTCTCCAAAATATAATCTATCCATCCTATAGTGATTATAATCACGAATAGAGTTATCATAGATTGTATATATTGCTTTATCAGCAGTACCATAAGTAGCTTTAAATGAGTTTAACTCACGTGTGTATATGTTTACATCTGTGAAGTTTAAAAAAGCGGCTGTTTTATCTGTTTTAACTGTAGCTTGCGGCGCGGTAATAATTTTATAATCTTTATCCCTTAAAGTTTGCTGGTATAAAAACAAGTCATTTAGTCTGTTTCCAGATTTATTATTGATGTATAACACTCTACCGTTTGGTATAGTAAGTACTTTTCCGTCTGTTATTGAGGATATTAAGGCACGTGCTGATAATGAGGTTTGAAATACATCAGTCGTTTGGTTAGCTAAAGGTATCAGATACATAGATGAAAAAAAAGCAGCTATTGTTAAAACAATAGTAGGTTTTAAAGTATTTAAAGCTATTTGTAGCCATGTAACTCCACCAGCTAAGGTTACAAACATTTCATTGTTTGAGAAATATTTACCAAAACACAGAATTATAGCTAAGAACATAGCTACTGGAATAACAAAAGTTACGTTCTGAGGTAATGTTAAAATTACAAACTTTATGATAGTATCCATACCCAAGCCTTGTGAATAAGCTTTTTGGAAAAGCCTAATAAGTAAGTTAGCAGATACTATAGATATGATAAATAAGGTTATGGAAGTAAAAGTGTTTACAATGTCTCTGTTATAGTATTTTTCTAGAATCAAAATTTATCACAGGTAATTTTTATTAAGCTATTTATAATTCTATAATTTTTATCAATAAAAGTCAGCAACTAATAATAAGCTTCATTCTTAAATTGGATGCGTTAATAAGCATTTTTTGGTATTATATTCGAATAACTAGTAAAGTAAAGATAAGAATATATGAAATTGACTATAACTGATAATGTTAGCTTAAGTTCGGAAGTGATAATTGTTGCTCAAGAAAATTTACAAAAATTGGTGGCTCAAACTAAGTGTCCAAATTCAAAAAAAATACTGGAAAAAAGAGTTTTTAAGGCTAAGTTTGGGGAAGCTCTTCCCTTATTACATGGTGAAAAAACAGTAATACTTTTAGGAATTGGTTTAAGACAAGATTTTTTAAGTTCAGAGTATGATAAAGCTATTACTAAAGCATGTGATTTTTTGAAGAAACTAAGTATAGAAGAAGTTGCAATCAATATAAATTATGTATTTGAAAGCTTTGATATAAGGCAGTTTGCGTCTGAAACTATTAGGGCTTTAGTATCAGAAAGTTATGTCTTTGATGAGCTAAAAACAACAAAAGAAAACTATAGTTTAAACCATATAGAGTTAGTTTATTCAGGTAATCAAGACCTTAAGCAAGCTGCTCAAATAGGTTCTGCTATAGCATGTGGGCAAAATTATGCTAAGGATTTACAGAACTTACCAGCTAATATTTGTAATACTGATTATATGCTTAATGAAGCTAGGGAGCTTACCTCTAAATATGACAAATTTGATTTGGAGTATTTGGGTCAAGATGCAATGGCAGAGCTGGGCATGGGTTGTGCTTTAGCTGTTGGTAGAGGTTCAGATATGCCAAATTATACTGTATCTATGAAATATAATGGTGGCGCTGCGGATCAAGCTCCTATAGTGTTAGTAGGTAAGGGTTTAGTGTTTGATAATGGCGGGGTATGTATAAAGCCTGCTGCTGGTATGGATACTATGAAAATGGATATGGGTGGCGCTGCTGTCGTCATGGGGACTATGAAAACTCTAGCAATGCTTAATCTTCCTATCAATGTGGTAGGTGTGATGGCTTTAGCAGAGAATGCGGTAGATTCTAGATCTTATCGTCCAGGTGATGTGCTTAAAAGTATGAAAGGTATAACAGTAGAGGTTAGTAACACAGATGCAGAAGGTCGACTTGTTTTATGTGATACATTAACTTACATTGGTAAATACAAGCCAAAAGCAGTTATAGATATGGCGACTTTAACGGGAGCTATGGTTATATCCTTAGGCGATGCTTTTTCTGGTTTATTTTCTAATAGTGATAAGCTGGCAAATAGTTTACAGCAAGCAGCGCAAGCTTCTAATGATTTGGTATGGAGGTTGCCTTTACATAAGCCTTATCTAGATAAAATTAAAAGTAAGGTAGCAGATATAGATAACTGTAATAGAGATAGATCAGCAGGGTCTATTGTAGCGGCTTTATTTTTGTCTAAGTTTACAGAAGATTATGAATGGGCGCATCTGGATATAGCAGGTTCAGCAATGGGAGATTTTACAAATTGTAAAGCAAGTGGACGTCCTGTACCACTTTTGACTCATTATTTATTATCTCAAGCAAAATAACTTTTTGTCCTTTTAAATTAAATTTTTAACATCTATAGCAAATTTTTTATTCTGTGATACAATTTTGATGTAATTAAATTCAAAACCTTTAGATTTTAATTACGGAGATCATTAATGTTAAGAATTACTCAACAAGCAATTACTTTTGATGATGTATTGCTTTCACCTAGATACTCAAATGTACTTCCTCACCAAGTAGATTTAAAAACAAACATAACTAGAGATATTCAGTTAAATATACCACTTGTATCAGCTGCTATGGATACAGTTACAGAATCTCGATTAGCTATAGCGATAGCTCAAGAAGGTGGTATTGGTATAGTACATAAAAATATGTCTATAGAGGCACAAGCCCAAGAAGTTAAAAAGGTAAAAAGGTTTGAAAATGGTATGGTGATTGACCCTATCACGATAAAATCACAAGACTCAATTAAGCAAATCATGCAGCTAGCAAAAGAATACAACTTTTCTGGGTTTCCTGTAGTTGATGAGAATAACCAGACGGTCGGTATAGTCACTAAGCGTGATTTTAGATTCGCTAAGGACCTTGATGAACCAGTTAGTTCAATAATGACACCTAAAGAAAAGTTAGTAACAGTGCCTGAAAACTCATCACAAGGATCAATCAAGAAAAAACTCCATGAGCACAAAATAGAAAAACTACTCGTAGTTAATGATGATGGTGTATTAGTAGGTTTAATAACGACTAAGGATATTGAAAGATCACAAAATAAACCAAATGCATGTAAAGACTCTTTAGGACGTCTTAGAGTTGGCGCTGCAGTTGGTACAGCAGCTGATACTAAACAAAGAGTAGCAGCTTTAGCTAAAGAAGACGTTGATATTATAGTGGTAGATACTGCTCATGGGCATTCTCAAGGTGTACTTGACATGGTTAAGTGGATTAAAGACACATACCCACACATACAAGTAATAGGTGGTAATATTGCTACAGCAGAAGCTGCTAAAGATTTAATTAAAGCAGGAGCTGATGCTGTAAAAGTAGGTATTGGTCCTGGTTCAATTTGCACTACTAGGATTGTAGCAGGTGTTGGTGTCCCGCAAATAACAGCTATTGCAAACGTGGCAGAGGCGTTGAAAGATACAGGTGTTCCTGTGATAGCAGATGGAGGTATTAGGTATTCAGGAGATATTGCTAAGGCAATAGTTGCAGGCGCCTCAGTAGTCATGATAGGAGGCTTATTTGCAGGAACAGAAGAGTCTCCTGGAGAGGTTGAGTTGTTTCAAGGTCGCTCTTATAAATCTTATCGTGGTATGGGTTCTCTTGGAGCTATGGAAAAAGGTTCATCTGATAGATATTTTCAAGGAAACACAGAAGCTAAAAAATTTGTTCCAGAAGGGGTTGAAGGGCGTGTACCATACAAAGGTTTACTTTCAGCTGTTATTCATCAGTTGATAGGTGGTTTAAGATCAAGTATGGGATATACCGGTTCAAAAGATATAATTACAATGCGTACAGAGCCAAAGTTTGTGCAAATAACAGGGGCTGGATTTAATGAATCTCATGTGCATAATATAACTATTACAAAAGAACCCCCTAATTACCAGTCTTAATTCTATATTGATCTAGCAAAAAAAGTTATAATTACGGCACCCCTGAATAAATAGGAGAAACTCCTAATGTCAAATGCTATTTTATTTTTAGATGGTAAAATTGATTTATCTTTTTGTCAGAAGTATATTGCTGATAATGAACTTAACTTGCCTATATTTTGTGCTGATGGAGCGTATCTTAAAGTTAAAGGTTCTTATAGTATAAATAAAAAAATAGAAAAAGTTATAGGAGATTTTGACTCATACAATGTAATAGATAATGATTTGTTCTTAATCAAGGACGACCAGTATTCTACAGATTTTGAGAAATGTCTAGATTTTTTATTAGAGAATCATTTCACCAAAGTTTACGTTTTTGGTGCTTCAGAGGGAGAAATGGATCATTTTTTAGGTAACATTTCTACAGCTAAAAGTTATAAGAAAAAAATAGAGATTGAATTTATTGATATTTACTCGCGTTACTTTTTTATATCAAAAGAATTTACTATCAGTGGAGTTTTGGGCAGGATGTTTTCAGTTATGCCTTTTGGCTCGGCAGTTAATATATATTATAATGGTTTAAAATATCCTCTTAATGGCGAAAGTTTATCATTAGGCGCAATGATGGGTACAAGAAATTACGCTGTGGAAGATATTGTAAAGATATCTTACTCTACAGGAGATATTTTATTGTTTATATCACATGGGGAATATAAGGGAAAAATAGATGTTTTGTGATAATTTAAAAAAAAATACTAGTGAGGATATTAATTTAAAATCAGAATTTGAGAAAGACTCTAAAAGAGTGGAAAAATTTTCTCTAGCTTATGAAGGGATATATTTTGATTATTCTAAAAACCTCATAAATAAAATTATCTTTGATAAACTAGTAAAGTTGGCGAATGACTCAAATCTGAAGCAAAAGATCCATCAAATGTTTGCTGGCGAAAAAATAAATATTACAGAAAATAGAGCTGTGTTACATACTGCTTTACGTGATTTATCAAATAACCAGCTAATAGTTGATGACCAAGACGTACGTCTAGAAATTTCGCAAGAAAAACAACGTGTTAAATTGTTTGTAGAAAAAGTTGTTTCTGGTGAATGGAAAGGTTACTCTGGTAAAAAAATAACAGACGTTGTTAATATAGGTATTGGTGGTTCAGATCTTGGTCCAAAGATGGTCGTTCGTGCACTTACTCCATATCATTGTACTGGATTAAAGGTACATTTTGTTTCTAATGTTGATGCTGATTCGTTATTACAAGCTTTGAGCTGCGTTAGTCCAGAAACAACTTTATTTATCATAGCTTCAAAATCTTTTTCAACAGAAGAGACTTTATTAAATTCTATTTCAGCTAGAGAGTGGCTTTTAAATCATTATAAAAAAACACAGGCTGTAGCTAATCATTTTGTGGCTATTTCAAGTCAGCTTGATAAGGTTAAAGAGTTTGGTATTGATTTAGAGCATTGCTATAAAATGTGGGATTGGGTAGGTGGTCGCTATTCATTGTGGTCATCTATTGGTCTACCTATAGCATTTGCAGTAGGTTATGATAATTTTGAAAAGCTTTTAGCAGGAGCTTACTCTATAGATAAACATTTTAAAGAAACAGATTTTGATAAAAATATTCCTGTAATTATGGCGCTACTTGCTAGCTACTATTCATGTGTATATAATAGTCAATCTCAAGCCTTACTGCCTTATGATGATAGACTTGGTTTTTTTGTTGATTATCTTCAGCAAGCAGATATGGAAAGTAATGGTAAGTCTGTTGATTTAACTGGTAACACAGTTAATTATCAAACGGGATCTATACTTTGGGGTGGAGTTGGCACAAATGGTCAACATGCTTTTCACCAACTTTTACATCAAGGTAATATTTTTATTCCAGTTGATTTTATAGCAGTTGCTAAAAGCTATCATAATTACTTTAATCACCAGGAGTCTTTATTGGCAAACTGTTTTGCCCAGTCTCAAGCACTAATGTTTGGACAATCTTATGATATGGTTTATAATGAGCTTTTAGAAAATGGTTTTGGTGAGTATGAGTCAAAGAATTTGGCCTATCATCAGGCAATACCTGGCAATAGACCAAGTACTACAATACTTCTAGAAGAGTTAAGTCCATATAACCTTGGTGCTTTGGTAGCTTTATATGAGCATAAGATATTTGTTCAAGGTGTTTTGTGGGACATTAATAGTTATGACCAATGGGGTGTTGAACTTGGAAAAAAACTTGGAAAAAATATCTTAAAAGCTATGAGAAATTTTAATTCTACAGAGTATTCTCAACTTGACGAATCAACTAAAAATCTAATACAAAAAAGCAAATTTTAAGATGCCTAAGCAATATATAAAAAAAAGAGGTTTTTCATTAGTAGAGGTTATGGTCGTAATAGCTATTATGACTATACTTATGATGGCTGCTATTAGTTCCTTTACTTTTTATTACAAAACTTTTGCAGAAACAAGGCTTACAAATCTACAGAAGATGATTGAATTTGCTGTTATAAAAGCTAGAGTTGATGGTAAAACTGTGGTTATATGTGCAGCTAACGCTGATAGTTTTGATGCTACAGGAAAGTTAGATGAAACAACCTTTAACTGTGCTAATACTGATAGTTGGGGGGACAACCCTATAGTTGCATTTCAAAGCTCTGATGGTACAGCTACATACGTAGCTAATGAGGATAAGATAATAGCAAATCTACCTAAAGGTAATAATGAATCTCTCTATATCAATTTATCAGGTAATCCCTCTTATTTAAAAATTAGTCCTAATGGTTTTATGGCTACAGGCAATGGAAATATAGTATATTGTGATAAAACTAACACGTATAGGGCAGCGTTGATTTTAAACTTAGTAGGTAGGGTAGTATATACTGATAGTCCGACTAAAAAAAATAGTAATGAATTATATGAATGTAATTAAAGTTTGATTTTGTATTAAGGAGAATAAATAATGGCTAGTGATAGAATACCAATGACACCAACAGGTGAAGCAGCACTTAGAGCAGAGCTTAATCAACTTAAAAAAGTTGAAAGACCAGAGATTATAGCAGCTATAGCTGAAGCACGTGAGCATGGTGATCTAAAAGAAAACGCAGAGTATCATGCAGCTAGAGAGAGACAAGGTATGATTGAGGGTAGGATAAAAGATATTGAGGCAAAGCTGGCAAATGCACAAGTTATAGATGTTACAAAATTACTAGCAAATGGTATGGTAGTATTTGGTTGTACAGTTACTCTTGTGAACATAGATACTGAAGAAGAGTTTACATATAAAATAGTAGGTGAAGATGAAGCTGATATAGATAATCAAAAAATATCAATACAAGCGCCATTAGCACGTGCACTTATCAAAAAAGAAGAAGGGGATGAGGTTGTTTTAGAAACACCGAAAGGAAGAGTTACTTACGAAATTGTCGAAGTCTTGTATCAATAACTTTACTTTTTAGTTTTATTCTTAAAACAGATTCTATATGAAAAAAATTATAATTAAGGGCGCAAAAACCCATAATCTAAAAAATATCGACGTTGAAATACCTAGAGATAAGCTAACAGTTATAACTGGCTTAAGTGGTTCTGGTAAATCTTCTCTCGCATTTGATACTTTATATGCTGAAGGACAAAGAAGATACGTCGAATCTTTATCCTCTTACGCAAGGCAGTTTTTATCTATGATGGACAAGCCAGAAGTTGAACACATAGAGGGTTTGTCACCAGCTATTTCCATAGACCAGAAAACAACTTCACATAATCCACGCTCTACGGTAGGAACTGTTACAGAAATTTATGATTATTTAAGGGTTTTTTTTGCTAGAGTGGGTCAACCGAAATGTCCTACTCATGATATTGAGCTTAAAGCTCAAACTGTAAGTCAAATGGTTGATAGGGTTTTAGAATTTGATGATAATGATAGGTTAATGATATTAGCACCAATTATTTCTGAGAAAAAAGGAACTCATCATACACTTTTAGATAAAATACAAGCACAAGGTTATATTAGGGTTAGAATAAATGGCGAGTTTTACAATCTTGATGAAGACTACCCAGAATTAGACCGATACAAAAAACATAACATAGATGTTGTAGTAGACAGATTTAAGCCAAAACAAGATAATCAGCAACGCATTGCCGAATCACTTGAAACAGCCTTAGATTTAGGAAATGGCATAGTCAAGTTGGCTAATATGAATGATGAAAGTGCTAAAGATATACTATTTTCATCAAAGCATGCTTGTCCTTTATGTAGTTTCGCATTAAAAGAGCTTTCCCCTAGAATATTTTCTTTTAATAGCCCGTTAGGAGCTTGTAGCAGCTGTGATGGGTTAGGTGTTAAAGAGTTTTTTGATGAGAAAAAAATTATTGTTGATGAAACTTTATCTCTGAGAGTTGGAGCTATCTCTAAGTGGAATAAAAATAATCAATACTATTTTTCGCAGCTAGAATCATTAGCTCAGCATTATAAATTTTCATTAGACAAGCCTTTTGCAGAATTGCCTAAAGAAATACAGAATATAATTTTATATGGCTCAGATGAAGAGATAATAAAAATGACGATAGACTCTATTCGTGGAGGTAAGCAAGTACGTCAAAAAGCTTTCGAAGGGGTAATTCCTCATTTTGAACGTAGGTATTATGAGTCAGATTCTGATATGGTCAAAAAAGACCTATATGAGTTGATGAGTAATTTAACTTGTAAATCATGCGGCGGTGCTAGAATCAATGAGTACGCACGCAACATTTTTATAGCTGACAAAAATATAGCAGATGTTTGCCAGTTATCTACTCAAGATCTGTTAGTTTGGTTAGGTAACTTACAGTTTGCTGGACAACAACAGGTGATAGCTGAGAGTCTACTTAAAGAAATAAAATTAAGGGTACAATTTTTAGCAGATGTTGGTTTAGAATATCTTAGTTTAGCAAGACAGGCAGATACTTTATCAGGTGGTGAGGCTCAGCGTATTCGTTTGGCTAGTCAAATAGGTGCTGGTTTAGTTGGAGTAATGTATATTTTAGATGAGCCCTCTATAGGGCTTCATCAACGAGATAACCAACGTTTGCTTGATGCTTTACATAATCTTAAAAATATTGGCAATACAGTTATAGTTGTAGAGCATGATGAAGACGCTATACGCCAGGCAGATTATATAATCGATATGGGTCCTATGGCTGGGGTTCATGGTGGTCAAGTTGTTGCTGCAGGTGATTATAGCACTATCATAAAGAGTCAAAACTCACTGACTGCTGATTACCTAAGTGGTCGTAAAAAAATAGCAGTACCAGAAATTAGAATTAAAGCTGATAAAAATAGATTCTTAGAGATAACAGGAGCTACTGGTAATAATCTTCAAGGTGATGATTTAAAAATTCCCATGGGGGTGCTTACTTGCGTTACAGGAGTTTCAGGATCAGGTAAATCCACTCTTATAAATAGAACACTTTATCCATTAGCATCACGATTGTTAAATAGAAGTACATTAGTTCCTATGCAATATAAATCTCATAAGGGTTTTAATCATTTAGATAAAGTTATTGATATTGATCAGTCACCAATTGGTAGGACTCCACGCTCAAACCCAGCCACTTACACCGGAGTATTTACACCAATCCGTGAGTTATTTGCAGCAACCTCAGAGGCTAGATCAAGAGGTTATACTGCTGGTAGATTTAGTTTTAATGTTCGTGGTGGAAGGTGTGAAGCCTGCCAAGGTGACGGTGTAATAAAAGTAGAAATGCACTTTTTGGCAGATGTATACGTTGCTTGCGATGTTTGTGAAGGTAAGCGCTATAACCGAGAAACATTAGCGGTCCAATATAAAGGAAAAAACATTTACGAAGTTTTAGAAATGACTGTCGAAGAAGCGCTTGAATTTTATGAAGCTGTCCCCACTATTAAAACTAAGCTAGAAGCTTTGATGAGTGTGGGACTGTCTTATATTAAGCTAGGACAAAGTGCTACAACATTATCAGGTGGAGAGGCTCAGCGTGTAAAACTAGCTAAAGAGCTATCTAAAAGATCTACTGGTAAGACTTTATACATATTAGATGAGCCAACAACAGGGTTACATTTTTATGATATTCATCAGTTACTAAAGGTTATCATGGATTTACGTGATAAAGGAAATACTATAGTTGTTATTGAGCATAACCTAGATGTGATAAAAACAGCTGATTGGATAATAGATTTAGGTCCAGAAGGTGGTAACAAGGGTGGACAAATAATATTTGAAGGTACACCTGAAGAAATAATTGGGTGTAAAGAATCTTATACAGGTAAATATTTAAAAGAGCTACTATAAAAATTATTAGAAGTTTTGTTTAGTAAACTAATATTTCAGCTTTAGATTAGTAATTGAATAGACTAGAATGTAGGTATGGGAGTTACATATTTAGCTGTGGTTGGGCTTTTTAGTTAAAACAACTAGCCAATAGTAAAAATTTTTACTATAGTATATTAGGATTTTATTTTTAAAATTTAAAAAAGGAATTAAGGGCTTAAATAAAAATATGGCACAAAATAATGACAATAAAAGTAATATGCTAAAAAATATTATTTTTTGGGTATTAATAATTGGTGGAATGTTATTGTTGTTTAATGGTATTAATGATACGAATAATTCTTCTCGAAATATTGATTATTCAACTTTTGTATCTAAGCTAAAAGATAATCAGATAAGTTCAGTAGATGTCGATGGCAGAACAATTTCAGGGAAAACTAGTTCTGGCGAAAGCTTTGTCACATACGCACCTTTGTTAGATAGTAGTCTAGTCGGTAAGCTAGAAACTAGTAAAGCTGTAGTTAAGGCAAAAGCCCCAGAGAAACCTAATTTACTTTTAGCATTTTTGCTTAATTGGTTACCAATGCTTTTAATCTTTGGTTTTTTTATTTATATGATGACTAAAGCTGGTGGCGGTGGTAAAGGAGGTCCTTTTTCTTATGGTAGAAGTAGGGCTAAACTTTTAGGTGAAGATCAGATAAAAGTTACTTTAGATGACGTTGCTGGGGTGGACGAAGCTAAAGAAGATGTGGCAGAAATAGTTGATTTTTTAAGAGAACCTAAAAAGTATGAAAAAATTGGTGGTAAAATACCAAAGGGCGTTTTAATGGTTGGACCTCCAGGTACAGGTAAAACCTTGTTAGCTAGAGCTATCGCTGGTGAAGCTAAAGTGCCGTTTTTTTCTATCTCGGGTTCTGATTTTGTTGAAATGTTTGTAGGCGTTGGTGCTTCACGTGTGCGTGATATGTTTGAGCAAGCTAAGAAAAAAGCACCTTGTTTAGTATTTATTGACGAAATAGATGCTGTAGGTCGCCATCGTGGTGCTGGTATGGGTGGTGGTAACGATGAAAGAGAACAAACTCTGAACCAACTATTAGTTGAGATGGATGGCTTTGCTGATAATGAGGGCGTTATCATAATAGCAGCAACTAATAGACCTGATGTGCTTGATAAAGCATTACTAAGACCAGGTAGGTTTGACAGACAAGTTACTGTAGGTTTACCAACAGTCAAAGGTCGTGAAGCTATATTAAAAGTACATATGAAAAAAATAAATATGGGTGATGATGTACGAGCTGACTGGATTGCTCGCGGTACTCCAGGTTTTTCTGGAGCAGAGTTAGCAAATTTAGTCAACGAAGCTGCACTATTTGCTGCAAAAGAGTCTAAAGAAAAAGTCACAATGGCTGATTTTGAAAAAGCTAAAGATAAGATCCTTATGGGAGCTGAAAGAAGGTCAATGGCAATGACTGAAAAAGAAAAGAAACTTACAGCTTATCATGAAGCTGGACATGCTATCATTGGTAGACTTATGCCTGAGCATGATCCTGTCTATAAGGTTAGTATTATACCACGAGGCCGTGCTCTTGGTGTAACTATGTATATGCCAGATGGTGATAAGGTTAGCCAAAGTAGATTAGTGCTCCAAGGGCGCTTATGTAGTATTTTTGGTGGTAGATTGGCAGAGGAGCTAATATTTGGTTATGAGCACGTTACTACAGGAGCATCTAATGATATTCAAGTAGCAACAGATATAGCACGTAATTACGTTGCTCGTTGGGGCTTATCTGATTCTATGGGTACTATACTCTATGAGGTAGAAGATGATGGCCCATTTGGAGGCTCTGGTGGTAGAACTTCTAAAATTTCTGATGTTACGATACGTGAGGTAGATACTGAAGTACGTAAACTTATAGATTCAAGTTATGCTAAAGCTAAAAAACTGTTAGAAGAGAATATAGACATTTTACATGCTATGGCAGAAGCTTTGATGAAGTATGAAACTATAGATGCAATGCAAGTTGATGATCTAATGGCTAGAAGAGATGTCCGTGAGCCTGGAGAGTACGGTGATAGTTATAAGCCAAGGAATATACAAAGCGAAGCAGCTATTTTAGAATCTAATCCTGCAGAGTCTACAAAGCTTGAGCCATCAGTAGCATCAGTAGGAGAAGACAAAGACAAAAACAAGCATAAGGACAAAGAAAATAATTAGAATTTGATTGTAATTTGTAAATAGCAATCTAAGTAAAGTTAAATAATAATGACTTTTGCTTAAATAACTGTGGTAAAAATAAAACAATTGATAATATAAATAATAAGGAAAAACATATGTTACCAACTCCTCATATAGAAGCAGATAGCAAAGATAAGTTCGCAAAAACAGTAATAATGCCGGGTGATCCTTTAAGAGTGAAATATATTGCGGAAAATTACCTAGAAGATGTTATCAGAGTAAATACTGTTAGAAATATGCTGGGTTACACAGGTACTTACAAAGGACAAAAAGTTAGTGTTATGGGTTCTGGTATGGGCGTTCCTAGTATGGGTATATATTCATACGAGTTATTTAAGTATTATGATGTTGATAATATTATTCGAGTAGGGTCTTGTGGTTCATATACGGAAGATTATAAAATCTACGATGTTGTGCTTATTGAAGAAAGTTATGGTGAGTCAATGTTTATTGAGCTTGTGACAGGTGAGAAAACTAATATGATTAAGCCTAGTACGAAGTTAAATGCAGAGCTTGTTAAGTCAGCTAAAAACTTGGGTATAGAATTAAAAAAAGTAAAAGCGCATTGTACAGATATTTTTTATAGAAAAAATTTCAATGACTATAAAGATATTAGTAAAAAGTTCGGTTGCGGGGTTGTAGAGATGGAAACTGCTGCTCTATTTGCAAACGCAAAAGTATTAGGTAAAAAAGCAGCTGCGATTATGACAGTATCAGATTGTTTAGTAACAGGTGCATCTACCACTTCAGCAGAAAGGCAAGATTCTTTCACTAATATGATGGAAGTTGCTTTAGGGACTCTAGAAAATAACTAATTTGACCTTTTTTTCGAGCCTTTTCATTAAACTGTGTAGATAGTTTTATAGATTATGCCTGCAATCTACTTTCAAGGTGAATGATGAAATAAGGCATAGCCGCATTTGCATGTGTTTATTCAAGCCATTTTTACTTATGAATCTACGCTGTTAATCCACATATTTAATTGGTTTATTTTTTATCTTTTTCATACTGTGCTTTCAATTTCTTATTATTTAGTTCCTTATTGGATTTGCAGTTTCCCTCCTTACACCATGTGTTATAAAATACCCCACCTTCCTCATATCCTTTGATGGTTCTGAATATTTTTGTAGGACCTATACAAGCATGATTATTAATACCACACCAAAAATAGGCTTTAGTACCACTTATATTATAAAGATCATAGTTTTTGTTTTTTAAGAAGGGAGTAATTTGTAACTTCTGAGATGCAGTATCCTTAGCTTTATTACAGAAGTTGATAAACCCACTCGTATTTTTATATTTACATGAACTATCGGGAATAATAACCTCAGCAGCATTACCATACAGTTTTTTTACCTCAGTACTTATATATGTCACAAAATCTTCATAACTAGAGTATTGCAAAGGACGACCTAATTGTCTGTTTTTTGTATAATTTACTTGATGTGTTCGCTCATTATGTACTTTTAAGTTTGATGAGGTGTTAAAGCTACTATTACAGCCTTTAAAATTACACCTAAATGGTTTCTCTCCTGTATGTATGCGCATATGTTTTTTCAAGTTTGATGATTGGGTGAAACGTTTATTACAGACTCCACACTTATGTTTTTTCTCTTTAGTATGTATTTCTAAATTCCCTGTTGGATTTTCATTATCGCTATTTAATGTTTCTTCCATAAGAATATCTACTGGCTGAGGTTTATTTTGTCTTTTACCTAAAATTTTATCTGTTATTTTTGACTTTTCTAACTGTTTAGTAGCCTTTTGTATTTGTAGTGGTATGCTAATAGTATTATTATTTACTTCAATGTAGGGTTGTTCTTGGTTTTTATTCATACCTAAAGAAATTTGTATTCTATTATTGGCCATTTGTCTATCAGCTATTAAAAAATAGTGTTCTTTGCCAGGTACTGTATTATCATAACCAACATCAATATCGATTAAATTATTTGACGGAGCTATAGCTGTTATTTGCTCAATAGATGTTTGTCCTGGTTCTACCATTATCCGGTGTATATTAAGTCTAATATTGGGGTATAAATTTACTAATAAAAACATAACTAAATCGCCAGCTTCATTATTCCATAAGCCTGAATTTGCTATATCATAGTAAACTTTATTAAAATTACTAGCAGGAACAAAAGGCCTTAGATACTGCTGTACCACCATGTCATTTTGAATATATGAAGCTAATATAGCCCTTAAATCCTCACCAGAGTCAGGAAAGCCAACAATATCATTAACTCTTCCTAAACGATGAACTTGTTTAACTACAGCATTATAAAAACAGTTACCATCGCGTTTTATCTCACCATTATCTTTAATGTTATTACGCTGTAATTTTCTACTTTTTCTTTTTTGTGGCCCATCGTTTTTAATGAAAAATTTATTTAATTCTTGTATAAATTGATCAATTAACTTTTGATCTTTATAACCTTGATTATACTCAATATGCTTAATAATCTCGCTTTTAAGATTATTTTTCGGTAGTTCAATTTTCGGAGGAATTGGCTTTCCTTTATAATTATTTATTTCTACAGCCTTGGCTTTGCGTATTTCTTTATGTATATCTTTATTTCCATTAGGATAAACTTCTTTAAGATTATTAACACTTAACTCAGATAGAAAAAAGAGTCTTTGAAATATTATCACGCTATGGATGGTTTTCGAGATCATGTTAAATAATCTGTTGTCAGAAAATATTGATTCAAGGTTATCATTATTTAATTTATTGATATCAGAAATATACTGTTTTAGTTCAATTTCTAATTTACCTATTTCTGGAGTATTCTTTATTTTGACCTTTTCATAATGCTTCTTATATTTATCAATTTGTTCTTCTTTAGCCTTAATATTTGCGTTTAACCTAATTAGTGTACTTTTGTATAGATGTCTAATACTTTGCTTTTGGAGAAATTTGGTATAAAAATTATAAAAAATCTTTAGTCCATCACCGCATTCAAAGCTTATATCATACATCCCTCGCTTGTTTATCTGTAAGTCTATGTATTTTTCTTGATCACCAAACATACTCCCGTAACCTTTTAAAGCTTTTTTAGTAGCTTCTAACTTAGCATGAAAATTTTCAAGTAAAACAGCTAATAATAATCCTGCATACCCACTAGCAAAGCCTCCTATTTTTCTTTCCTCTTTTTCATTGTTTTCTAGTTGACTTATGGGTGGTCGAGCTTCCATATATTTTTTATACGCTTCCCTATATTTTTTATACAATGAATGAGAAGAATACAGAAGATAAATATGAACTTTTTTAAGTTTTTTTTGACACATTAAACCTTGATGAATGAAATCTTTTATATTATCCAATCCCATATACACTAACCCAGATAAGATCATGTGAGTTGTCTTACACACAAATAATAATGCGCCTTCAGGAGCCGGAAGTATAGAATCAGGTACTAAGGTATTTTCTTTATCAAATAAAGCTACTTTAGATAATGAATTATCTTCGTTAACTCTTAATAAATCTGACAATGATTTAGAGCCATTTAATAGCTTTTTACTAATTTGCTTAGCCTTTTTTTTAGGTACCACTGTTTTTGCCTTACCAAAGTTAAAAACTTCATATTGGACGTAGTCAAAAGGTATTTGGAATGATGGATGTCGATAAATATTTTTAGTAAATTTTTTATCCCATGGGACTGCATAAATGTCTATATTTAATATATGTAAAAGATTTATAAAGTCTTTTGGTAATTTTAAATGGTACATGTTTTTCCTCATATTGGTTAGTTATACGTAAATCTAATGCTGTTTAGGTATTTAAAACCTATGAAAATGATTTACCAAATGTAAAATAATATTTAAAAATATATAAAATATTTATTAAATTAATTCTACTAAAAAATTTTATTAGCCTTTAATTTAAAATATTATACGCAAAAAGCTATAAATTGCATAATGCAATTTAAATTTTAAATAAATTTTATTTCTATAATTGGCTGTTATAATCTGGCTACAGTAAGTTCACAGCGGCGCATACAACATTGCTAGATTGTATTTACTAATGAAAATTTAAAAATAATATTTGTCAGATATTTAAATTTTTTTTAATTTGTTGCAGAGCTTCTTTTGCTTTGTAGTTCGAAAGGTTTTTCTCATGGGGCTTGTTAGTTGAGTAATCGATTAAGACTTCTATTTTTTCTAATTTGGAAAAAAGCTTACTTTTTTTTAGTATCTCTATAAATTGTGATTGTAATTCTTTTATTTTAAATTTTAAAATTTCCTTTTGACTTTTGCATATTATTTTTTCAGGCGCATAATACACAATTTCGGTATCATTTAGATACGGGATATTTAGTTTCTTTAATTCTTTATTTGCTACCTCGATAGATAAAATCAAGTTTTTAGTTTTATTTATTAGTTCTTTGTTTGCTTGGGTTGAGTTAGTTATTTTACTGCGAGTTTTATATTTATCTATATTAGAGATTTTTTCGGGAATAATAGTTATAGTCATTTCTATTAATCTTTTTTATGGTAGCCATTAAAACTTTGCTTTAAAACCAGAATAAAATTTTTTTATCATTTTGTCTATAAGTATTTCCACTTAATTATACGATGAAATATGAAAAACTCCAGTTTTATAAGTTTTATAGAAGAGTCTTAGTTTAAAATGGCCATCTTAATTTAAATTTTCTGCAAATTCTATATAATGTAGAGTCAGAGCAGTATATTTAAAATATTAATTTTATAAAAAACGGTTTAGGTTTGAAACATGTTAAGTTTAATTCAAAAAGTTATTGGTAGTCGTAATGACAGGTTTATCAAAAAAATTTCCAAATCAGTACATAAGATTAATTCTCTTGAGGCAGAGTTTGAGAAACTTTCAGATGAACAACTAAAAGCTAAGACGATAGAGTTTAAAGAGAGATTAACTAAAGCAGAGACTTTGGATAGTCTTTTACCAGAAGCTTTTGCAGCTGTAAGAGAGGCAGCTAAACGTACTAAAAATATGCGGCACTATGATGTGCAGCTTATAGGTGGTATTGTTTTGCATATGGGTAAAGTCGCTGAGATGAGAACAGGTGAGGGTAAAACTTTAGTTGCGACACTTCCAGCTTATTTGAATGCTCTAACTGGTCAAGGTGTTCATGTAATCACAGTGAATGATTATTTGGCTAAACGTGATGCTGAATTAATGAGCGAAATTTACAATTTCTTAGGAATGTCAGTTGGTGTAATAATAGCTGACTTGAACCCTGAACAACGTAAAAAAGCTTATGCTTGTGATATTACTTATGGAACAAATAACGAGTTTGGTTTTGATTACCTTAGAGATAATATGGCTTATGAAAAAGAACACCAAGTTCAAAGAAGTCGTAATTTTGTGATTATAGATGAAGTAGATTCAATCTTGATCGATGAGGCAAGAACCCCTTTGATAATCTCAGGAGCTTCTGATGATAGTTCAGAAATGTATAATCTATTTAACAGACTAGTGCCTTATCTAGAAAAGCAAGATAAAGAGAAGCTTGATGAAGGAGAGGAGCAAAAAGATTTTTATGTTGATGAGAAATCTAAAAATGCTTATTTAACTGAAAAAGGCTATGCAAAAATTGAAAATATGCTTAAGAAGGAAGGTATCTTAGAGGGAAATGATAATCTATATAGTCCTCATAATATAACCAAAATGCATTATCTAAATGCATGTCTAAGAGCACATTCTTTATATCAGCTAAATGTTGATTATATTATACGTGACCAAGAAGTGATAATTATTGATGAAAGTACAGGTAGAGCAATGCCTGGGCGTAGATGGTCAGATGGTTTACACCAAGCTATAGAGGCTAAAGAAGGCGTTAAGATTAATGCTGAAAATCAAACTATGGCGTCTATTACTTTCCAAAATTTCTTTAAGCTTTACAATAAAATAGCTGGTATGACAGGTACAGCTGATACAGAAGCTTTTGAACTACATTCAATATATGGTTTAGAAGTAATCATTATTCCTACTAACAAACCAATGATAAGAAAAGATCATCATGATGTAATACATGGCGATGTTAGAGAAAAGTTTAATGCTATTGTAGAAGATATTAAGCAAAGAATAGCAAATGGTCAGCCAGTATTAGTAGGTACAGCATCGATTGAAGCTTCGGAAGTTTTATCTACCTTGCTTAAAAAGAAAAAAATTAAACATAACGTCTTAAATGCTAAACAACATGAAAAAGAAGCTGGAATTATTGCAATGGCAGGTTATCCAGGTGCTGTAACTATCGCTACTAACATGGCAGGTCGAGGCACAGATATTATTTTAGGTGGTAATTGGGAGGTTGAGGTAGCTCAATTAGAAGATCCTACTGAAGAACGAATTGCAAAAATTAAAGAAGAATGGCAGAAAAGAAATGAAGCTGTGAAAAAAGCTGGAGGCTTATGTATAATAGGTTCAGAGCGACATGATTCACGTAGGATCGATAATCAGCTTAGAGGGCGTGCTGCTCGTCAGGGAGATCCTGGAGAGAGTAAATTCTATTTATCAATGGATGATAACTTATTAAGAATTTTTGCTTCACCTACAATGGCTGAGCGAGTTAAAAAAGGCCTAAAAGGTGGTGAATCGTTAGCTTTTGGTTTTATGTCAAAAGTTATATCTAAAGCTCAAAGTAAAGTAGAAAGCTACCATTTTGATATTCGTAAAAACCTTCTTGAATATGATAACGTTGTAAACACTCAACGCAAAGTTATCTATGAGCAAAGACAAGCATTCTTAGATTCTGAAGATGTTAGTGATATTTTAAACGATATCCGTATGGATGTAGCTGAGCAGGTTTTCCACGATTATATTCCAGCAGGGTCTATGCATGAATTATGGGATTTGAAGGGTCTCGAAAAAGCACTTAAATCTGACTTTATGATAGAGGTGGATTTACAAAAACTCTATCAAGAAAATGAAAACTTAGGTGAAGAAAATCTTAAGAAAATAGTTGTAGATGCTATAACGCTTGAATTTAGTGAGAAAACTAAGGACTTAGACCTAGCGGTGGTTAGGCAGTTTGAGAAGTTCTCTCTGCTGCAATCATTAGATACACACTGGCGTGAGCATTTAAGTGCGATAGATCATTTACGTAATAGTATTAATTTACGAGGATATGCTCAAAAAGATCCTAAAAATGAGTATAAAAAAGAAGCTTTTGAGTTGTTCTCTAGTATGCTTGATAACTTTAAATATGATGTAATCAGTTCTTTGGCTAAAATTAGGATAGGAACTGAAGAGGAGACTCAAAGAGCTCAGCTAGAGTGGCAAGAGTCTATGAGTGATATTAGAGCTGAGCATGAAAGCGTGATTGATAATAATCAAAAATCTTCAGCAGAACAAGATCAGCAAGAAGAGCTGAGAGTTCAACAAGTTAAAAGACAAGGGCCAAAAATTAAGAGAAATGATCCTTGTCCTTGTGGTTCTGGTAAAAAATATAAACAGTGTCACGGTAAAGTTGAATAACATTCAAATAATTGTTTGTGAAACAAATGTTTTTTGCTATAATTTGGTGTCTAGTTTTATAACTAGATCTAGATCGATGTTAATAATAACAAAAAGTCAGAAGTTTATAATAAATTTATAAATAGTTCTGAGTAGTTTAAAATCTAATAAATGGAGTTTTATACATGTACGCGATAATTAAAAGTGGCGGTAAACAATACAAGGTAAAGCAAGGTGAAGTTGTCAAACTTGAAAAAATAGACCTTGGTATTGGTGAAACAGTTGAGTTCGATACAGTTTTGATGGGACAAACTGAAGAAGGCGAAGTTAAAGTTGGTGCTCCAGTTATAGAGGGTGCTAAAGTAGTAGCTGAGGTTGTAGAACAAGGACGTAACAAAAAAGTTAAAATTATGAAGTTCCGTCGTCGCAAGCATAGTATGAAGCAGCAAGGTCATCGCCAGTATTTTACAGCGGTGAAAGTTTCATCTATTAGTTTATAATTTATAAAGATTATTAAGGAGTATACAAATGGCTCATAAGAAAGCTGGTGGTAGTACTAGAAATGGTAGAGATTCTAACCCTAAGTATTTAGGTGTTAAAAGATATGGCGGTGAGTTTGTAAAAGCAGGAACTATCATAATTCGTCAAAGAGGTACAAAAGTACATCCAGGTGTTAACGTTGGTTGTGGTAAAGATCACACTTTATTTGCGCTACAAGATGGTCATGTAAAATTTCACACTGGTGGTGCTTTAAACCGTAAATTTGTTTCTATTGAAGAGTAAGTTTTAGCTTTTAACTACTTTTTTCTAATAGCTCTAAGCTATTACGGCTATATTATATAATTTCTTATAAACCAAAAAGATACATTTAAATTTATTCCCAATGATTTATTGCGTTTAAGCATTGCATTGATTTTGTTGTATTTTTGCTTATAAAATTTCTATTAAAAGAAAGAAGACTAATAAGCAAACTATAATCTTCTTTTTTTTTCATTTTCTCAGGTTTGTAGTTTTGCGCCCATTTTAATAGTTGATTTTTAAAAATTTTGCGACTACCTTCATATTCTTGCATTATATAACTTGCATAATTATTATCATGGTCATTAATCTTTAAATAGACAGCAACTGTATCTTCATGGCCATTTTGTAAAGCCATAAAGAGTCCAGGAACCCCATCTGAATCTTTAGCGGCTAATAATTCTTGTTTATTAACGCCATTAATATTTATTACAGCTTTGATATAACTTTTAACAGCTTCTGTATTACCTTTATATAAAGCTACATAAAGTCCAGGAGCCCCATTTGGATTTTTAGCATCTAATAATTCTTGTTTATTAATATCATTAATATTTGCTATAGCTTTAATATAGTTTTCAACAGCTGCTGCATGGCCCTTTTGCAAAGCCATAAAAAGTCCAGGACCTCCATTTGGATTTTTAGCATCTAATAATTCTTGTTTATTAATATCATTAATATTTGCTATAGCTTTAATATAGTTTGCGACAGCTGCTGCATGGCCCTTTTGTAAAGCCATAAAGAGACCAGGACCTCCATTTGAATTTTTAGCGGCTAATAATTCTTGTTTATTAATATCATTAATATTTGCTATAGCTTTAATATAGTTTTCAACAGTGGCTGCATGGCCCTTTTGCAAAGCCATAAAGAGACCAGGACATCCATTTGGATTTTTAGCGGCTAATAATTCTTGTTTATTAATGCCATTAATATTTATTACAGCTTCGATATAACTTTTAACAGCTTCTGCATGGCCATCTTGCAAAGCCATAAAAAGTCCAGAAACCCTTGCTGGATCTTTAGCGGCTAATAATTCTTGTTTATTGATACCATTAATATTAGCTATATTTTTAATATAGCTTTTAACAGCAGCAGCATGGCCCTTTTGCAAAGCCATAAAGAGACCAGGACATCCATTTGGATTTTTAGCAGCTAATAATTCTTGTTTATTGATACCATTAATATTTGCTATAGCTTTAATATAGTTTTCAACAGTAGCAGTATGACCATTTTGCAAAGCTATAAAAAGTCCAGGGCCTCCATTTGGATTTTTAGCGGCTAATAATTTTTGCTTATCAGTGTTATTTATATTAACCTTTTCTATAGCTTTAATATAGTTTTCAACAGCTTCTACATGGCCATCTTGCAAGGCTAAATGTAATAATCCAGCATCACTACTCATATTTGTATTTGACATTAAAAACTTCCAGTACTCTCCTTCTGTAAGGCCAAAAGTATTTTTTGGAACTAGGTTATCTTGAGGTTTTTCTGCTCCAAATACTAAAATAGAAATAGCATATTTTCGCTTAGGGTCATAACTTTCTTCTCTAAATAAGTGCTTCATTACATCTTGATGGAGAGAATCTAAGTTAATAGATTTCTTATATCTATCATGATCGATTAAACGATAGCCCATTTTTTTATAGTTACCAATTGCAATAGTATGACCGCTTCTAGTAAGTGAACATGCAATTGGAGTAGAAGGATTATTATTAAGAAAATCTATAATTTTACCTATATTTTTTTTATTATAAATCCCTATATGGTTTTGTAGTAAATAAATAGAATTATCTTCTTTCTTTGTTTCACTTTTTAGTAAACCAATGAAGCTCTCTTGAGATTTATTGTTACTTGGTTTTCTGAATAATTGAACACCACGATTGTAGTCTTGGTGTGTAAATGGTTTATTATCTCCATCCCAGGTATTAAAGTTTTTATTCCATACTGCCTCTTCTTCTACGCTAAGCTCTTTTGGGTCTTTTAAGCCAAAATATATTGCTATCCCCTCAAGCCAAGGTTTTATGTTTAATAACTTATCTATTGCAATAAGACTTTGTTGAGATTGTGGATTGTATTGATTAGCTCTGATTAGCTCTGCTTTTTTAATATCACGAACTAATAGCTCGATAGCAAAAAAAGCTTTTAACCTTTCTAACCCTTCTTTGCTAGGTGTTATTAAAGGTGGTGAAATTGAATTAATTTCATTTGCAATTTCAGCTGGTAGTGTGCCTGATATAAATTCATCAATAATACCTTCTCTATAATTAAAACTATACTCTTTAGTTTTACTGTTGATATATATAGTCTTTAGTTTATAGCTATTAGGAGTTGAATCAACGATTATAATATTATAACTTATTAACTTAGCATCATATTCATTAATAAACTTTAATCTGTTAACGTATGTATTAATATCGTTTCTAATAATAGCTTGTATTGCCATAAAAGCTATACCATAACACATTCCACATTCGTCAATAGTGTATCCAAGGCGTTTCATTAAGGGTAAAATTTCCATGTTTATAATTTACGTATAAAAATAAAATAATTTAATTATTATATATAATTTGTTAATGAATAAAACAAAAAATAAATAGTTATTAAATAATTTGTAAATTATTTAATATAAATACAAGGCGGTGTCTTTTATATAGTCACTTTTAAATTAAGAGCTCTGATTAAGTATAAAAGTACGTTACACTATCATTTATTTAATAAACGGTATACAAAAGTTTAGCTATAGTTATAAGAATATTTAGTTACTTATTCCTTCTATTTTGGAATTTTGCAGATACAAACATACCTGCTAATACTCCAGTTATAATAATTGCTATCATAATAGTTGCTAGAGCGTTAATTTCAGGTGTAGGACCATTTTTAACAGTAGAATAAATATACATAGGTAAGGTAGGGTTGTCACTTCCAGCGACAAATTCTGTTACAACTAAATCATCTATGGATAGTGTAAATGTTAGTAAAGCTGAAGTAATAAGAGCAGGAAGCAACTGGGGTAGCATTATATAGAAAAACGTTTTAGTGGGGCCAGCACCAAGATCTAAAGAAGCTTCTTCTAGTGAAATATCAACACTAGCTATTCTTGATTGCATAACTATAGTTACATATGCTGTACACATCGTTACATGAGCTATTACCACAGTTGTGGTTCCTCTTTCATGTGGCCAGCCGATCAACTGCTGTAATGTCGAAAACATTAAAAGTAAAGCAACGCCAAGTATAATGTCAGGTAAAACCAGAGGTGTTGCTACTAGTCCATATAGGAAACTACGTGATCTAAAAAATCTAAATCTAGTCATGGCGTAGGCAACTATAGTACCTAGTATTGTAGAAATTATAGAAGTTATAGTTGCTATTTTTAAGCTAGTAAAAGTTGCATTAATAATATCTTCATCGTTAATAACTTCATGATACCAGTCAAATGTGAATCCACCCCATAAGTTTATAATTTCAGAGTTACTAAAAGAAAATATGACTAATATCACCAGAGGAATATATAAAAATATTAGGCCTAAAATAAGCATGATATTACTAAATGAAAGTTTTTTCATGGTTATACCCTCTTATACAAAAGTTTTTTTAGTTTGGATGCGCTGCATCCATAAAATAGGTAATACTAATATTATTATTAATACTACTGAGATAGTTGCAGCCATGCCCCAGTTGTTTGAAGTAAAAAATTCTTCCCAAATTATATTACCTATCATTAAGGAGTTCATGCCGCCCATTATCTGAGGCACTACAACCTCACCAACAGCTGGAATAAATATAAGTAAACTTCCGGCTATCAAACCAGGCATAGAAAGTGGCAATGTGATTTTAAAAAATGAATTAACTGGCTTAGAGCCTAAATCTTCGGCTGCATCATAAAGAATCGGGTCTATTTTTATCAAAGTACTATATAATGGCAGTACTAGGAAAGGCAAGTAACAGTAAACCATACCTAGATACATTGAAAAATCATTATATAAAAGCGCCATACTTGGTAGACCTAAGTCCATTAAGAATTTATTTAAAGTATGGTTTCCTAATAAGGTCACCCAAGCATAAGTTCTTAATAAAAAAGAAGTCCAGTAGGGTATGACAATAAGGATTAAAAATATAATTTGGGTATTTTTTTTAGCTCGTGACAGAGCTAAAGCCATTGGGTAGCCTATTAAAATACACAAAAGGGTTGTAATAAAAGCAACCTTTAACGAATTAAATAAAGAAACAAAAATTAGATTATAATGTACTAGCTCGATATAATTTTTCAGATAAAAAGTAAAATACAAAGTTTGATCTGTATAGTTTAATAGAGCTGTAACAGGAGGGGTGCCATCCGCAGGTAATGTAAAACTAATGCCAACTACAAATAAAAAAGGTACCAGTAAAAATATAACAAACCACAGAAAAGGTATTAGATAAACTACAGTATGTCTAATATTTTGTTGTAAGTTTTGCATTATGAATATAACACCATTATATTTTGTGATTCCCAAGTAAGATATACTTCATCATCCCAAGAAGGATGGTCCGCATTTCTTTCAACATTAAAGTCAGTAGATTTTACAATCCTACCATTTTCTGTTCTGACATGATATGTAGATAATCCACCTAGGTATGCAATATCCTCAACTTTTCCTTTAATACAGTTTTCTGGTTTTTTAGGGTTGTAATCTTCAGGCTTGTCTTTACTTATGAAAATTTTTTCTGGTCTTATACCAACCCAAATCTCTTGGTCTTCTATAGCTTCTATATTTCTTTGTAGTATAAAGGACGTGCCTGCCTCCTGAGAAGTTATAATACTTTTATGTCTACCAACTTTTTCAACACGACCTTCAAATATTGTACTCTTTCCTATAAAGTTAGCTATAAATCTACTTTTTGGAAACTCATAAATTTCTGATGGAGTACTTACTTGTTCTAACCAACCTTCTGACATGATTCCAATTCTTGTAGACATTGTCATAGCTTCTTCTTGGTCATGAGTAACCATGATAAATGTACTACCAGTTTGTTCTTGGATATCTACTAGCTCAAACTGCATCTGATCACGTAAATTTTTATCTAACGCGGAAAGTGGCTCATCAAGAAGAATAAGCTTTGGTCTTTTTGCTAAGCATCTCGCTAAAGCTACACGTTGCCGTTGTCCACCAGATAGCTGATGCGGTTTTCTTTTTGCTAGATGTTCCATTTTAATAATTCTAAGGGCAGCATCAGTAGCTTTTTCTATATCTTCTTTTTTAAGAGTTTTCTCTTGCTTTAATCCAAACATGATATTTTGTTTTATATTCATATGAGGAAATAAAGCATATG
Organism: Allofrancisella heilbronnii; assembly: GCF_000710735.2. Classification (NCBI taxonomy): domain Bacteria; kingdom Pseudomonadati; phylum Pseudomonadota; class Gammaproteobacteria; order Thiotrichales; family Francisellaceae; genus Allofrancisella; species Allofrancisella heilbronnii. The sequence goes on from NZ_CP144673.1 coordinate 562,652, forward strand.
ACTGGAACATCATGTTTACGGGTCTTTTGTACGGTGGAGTATTAGACATATCTACCCCATCAATAATAATCTTGCCATCGGTAGGTTTTTCAAACCCAGCTAGCATTCTTAGTAGTGTACTTTTACCACTTCCAGAGCCACCTAGTAAGGAAAAAAATTCTTTAGGATAAACATCTAAATCCACAGAATCAACAGCCAAATGGCCGTCTTCAAATTGTTTGGAAAGGTTCTTTATAGAAACCAAAGGTTTTTTGGAGATTTTATTCATCTTTAGAATCTATACTGCTGTTAAGTTAAGATGCTTAATGATAAGCAATTTTATGATAGAAAAAAAGTAAATAATTATTATTTAAAGAAAACTTATGATTGATGTTTGTTATTATGAGCACTTTTGATTGCTAGATTGCGCTTTGAGTATTTATAGTTCGAATCTAAAACTTACATTCTTGAGACTGATGGTTAGCTTACAGCTTGCTTGGACTACGATATAATTCTCATAGGTATTTTTCCATTTAGTCTAGCATTTACTTCTGGGAAAAGTTTTTGTTTAATTAAAGAAATAAACCTGTTGTAGCATTTTTTATAGATGAAGCTATAATATTCATGGGCAAACGCTTGTCGCATTAAAAAGAGTATCAGCAACAGAAACAGACGGCGAGACCTATAAGTTTTGAGGGTGCTGCCATTCACCAGGAGTAGCTTCGTCACCTCATTTTTTAAAATGTCTAGAAAAATCGAATATATCTTTATACTTCATATAATTTTCCGTATGTTTATATGTATGTTGTAACTGCCCTTTTCTATAAATTGTCTTTAAATTAGTCATGTTCAATCCGTCGTTAAAGTGACTACCATTAACTACAGAACTAGATCTTTTTTTTGTTGTGTGCTTTTTTAATATGCTATCATCAAAAAATAGTTTATTATCATTGTGTATCATTCTAAAATTTTCAATTAAAAGTTTAACACGAATAAAATCAACGCTATTGGCGGCCACGCCATGCTGCATTTCATTTAACGTTTCCCTTAATACATGGTCCGTTTCATCAATGAACTGACTGCTAAAAGAAAAGTCTATAATAACAACATCCTTTGTTTCTTCATTCACTATAATATTAGAGGCATTCAAATCTGCATGCATAAAAAAGTGATTTGGCGTTCTTTTTTGCATCTTACTTTCTATTAAAAGGACTCTCTTTATCTCACTTAAAATCGCATGACATATACCTGCAGTCATTCTTTTTTTAAGACAAATTTGATTAACTGTTTCACCTTCAAAAAAAGGGACTGGTATATATTTGTCTTTAATTTTTAATCTCTCCTTGATTAACGGCCCGTACTTATGGTGTTGACCATACAAATGAAACAGTTGTTGTTCGATGTCATTAGAGTAATCACATAAAATCACCTTTAATCCATATATACTATCTTCGTTGTAAATTAGACGCACATGTTTCAAAGTTTCCAAGAAATGCGGGTAAAATGAGTCAAATACAAGGTTTATATGTTTGTAATTTATAACCTCATGATGGGCTAATTTACAACATCTATTATAAAATGATATAAACATCTCAAAACTATCTAAGCTAACTTCATCAGGATCTGAGTCTAAAAGGAAAGACTCTTTTTTGCCCATAGTTAATCTTATTTGGGTAAGGGATGCTTCTAAGTCTTGATACTTTGCCGCCTCAGAAAATGAAATGAACTTCATGCTTATTTTTTCATCATTCATATGGTTATTGTATACTGTTATAAAATTCTTTAGGTACACATTGTAAAAACGTGTAGTTGTTATAAAGGCAGTTTTTATATCATAAAAATGAATCAACACCGTATCTTTTTTAGAGACTTGGGTTTGTTTATTTTCTGTGTACAATTTATTCAATATATAGATATTTGTAGGTAGTTAATTATACAGATTCAGAATAGTGAAGTATAGTGGTGAATTTTTTTCGGACAGAATTTAGTCAGAAAATAGGTGTCAAATTATCAAAAACATTTCCTATTTTAACGTTACCAAAGTACACACCTGCAGGAGTTTTATACTCTAGACTTTAATGATATCTATTGATGTTATAATACTCAAAGTAATCAACACGAGCTGTTCTAGCTTCAGCTACTGGTTCAACCTCCTTGAAGGTATATGCGCTCGTATTTAACACTTCTTAATTATAATTAAGATGACAAAAAGTAGGTTGGGAAATTGCAAATTGGCTTGAATAATAGATCAAAGAAATGTTTAAATTATTTTGTACCTGAGGCACACTCCGAAACTAACAATAAATATTGAGAGTATAGTCTAGCTCTATAACCAAGTTTAACCGTATTTTATAAAAATAGTAGGGAATACTAATGCAAATTAGAAAAAAGAATGTGATTTTTGATTTTGACTCAACATTAATAAAAAAAGAATCATTAGAGCTTATTTTGGAGCCTATATTAAAAGAATTTCCTAATAAACTAAAAGAGATTGAGAATATAACCAACCTTGGTATGCAAGGAGAAATAAATTTTAGGGAGTCGCTAGAAAAAAGGCTTGCTATAGCTAGTCCAACTAAGGCAAGAATAGAGGATTTTGTGATTACACATTGCCCTAATTTACTTACAGTAGGAATATTAGAGTTAATTATAGAATTAAAACAAGCAGGTTTTAATATTTGGATATTCAGTGGTGGATTAACCGATAGTATTACTCCATTTGCTGAATATTTAGGTATTGATAAGAATAATATTTTTGCTGTTGATGTGGTTTGGGGTGAAAATGGAAGCTTCTACTCTTTAGATAACACTAATGGAGCTTGTGACTCCAAACTTAGTGCTTTTGAAAAAGCTAGAAGTTTATTTACTGGTGAAGTGATAGCAGTAGGGGATGGTTACACAGATTACCAACTTTATGAATCTGGGTTTGCAGATAAATTTGTCGCATACACTGAACATGTGGCTAGGGAAAATGTTACCAGTAAAGCAAAACATATTGCCAATAGTGTACATGAGCTTAGAGATCTTTTACTCTTGTAGAGATTTATTGGTTACTATAGAATGTACAAATGAAACTACTAGTATTAATACCCCTACAGATCCACTAAACCATTCTGGTATATGCATAAACACTTTTAGTAATAGCATAGTAGCCAAAAATCCTATAGCGTAATGAGCGCCATGCTCTACATATATGTATTTAGATAAGGTTTTTCTTTCAACAAATAAAATAGTTAATGATCTAACAAACATAGCACCTATACCTAAACCTATCATAATAACTATAATATTGGTAGAAATGGCAAAAGCCCCAACTACACCATCAAAACTAAATGAAGCATCGATAATTTCTAGATAAATAAAACCCATTAGACCATTACGAGCAACCGTTGTAGCATCAATGTTTGGGCTTCCAAAAAAGGAGTTTATTAAACCTATACTTTCATGCACAATTATACCAAGCAGGTAGGCTATAGCTATTTCTCCCTGCATACCATTATTCGTGAAATAAATTACTAGAAAGCCAATAACTACAGCAAGTAGTATATATCCACCATCATATTGCCTGATTTTTCTTATTAAGATATTATTTTCTAAGATGGGTAGCCAATGGTGGCCTTGGTTTTCACTAAGGAAAAAATTAAAAAAAACCATAAGTAAAAAACTACCACCAAAACTACAAATATATGGCATAGAGCTTTCTAGAATAGTTTGGTATTGTGTAGGATTGTTCAAAGCTAGGTTAATTACCTGAACAAAGCTAACGTTGCTGGATATACTAACTAATAATATTGGAAAAACTAACCTCATACCAAATACAGCTATGGGTAAACCAATAAAAATAAAAGCTTTTTGCCAAATTTCTGGCATTTGCCCCAGTATTTTTGCATTAATAACAGCGTTATCAAAGCTTAAAGAAATTTCTAAGATTGCTAATATCGAAATCGCATAAATAATCTCAGAAGGGTTATTTGGATAAAAAAATACTCCGATAGCTACACCTAAAACAGTTACAAAGAATGAGCCGTAAAAATACTTTAAAGTTTTCAAAATAATTATGTGGTTGTATTTTATAACGATTAGATTTTAACATATAATAGGATGGTAATTTATAAGTTTTTGAAAAGGATTAAGGTATGTCGGTAGCTTTGTACACGCTAATGTTTTTGGGTGTTTGCTTTTTTACATGGCGAAATTTTATGAAAAATAAAGAACTAGCAATTAACATAGCTGAACGATCAGCAAATAAATATAATTTGGATTTATTAGACGATACAGTATGCTTACGTAAAATAAATATTAAATTAGAAAATTATAAGATAGCGATATATAGGATCTATTCGTTTGATTATAATACCTTAACTTCAAGTGAGAGATTTAGGGCGTATATAGTACTTAGAAATGGCAAGTTAGACGATATAGTTATTTCTGAATATGAAAAGGCTGATATTGTCAAAGAAAATATAGGTTCAGAACAAGTCTACCCCAAGCAGGCTATAAATAATGTTATAAAATTTGACGAGTAGAAATTTATTATGATTCATTTACACCAATTACCCAAGCTACAAGATAAAAGTTATAGTATGAGCCCATTTTGTATAAAGATGGAACTATACTTAAAAGTTGCTGGTTTGACTTATCAAAACCATTTTGGCTTAGAGTTTAGTAAGTCCCCTACAGGTAAAATACCATATATCGAGACGCAAGGTAAAAAATATGCAGATAGTAATCTTATAATTTCTCGATTACAACAAGAGAATAATTTTTCTATAGATGAACATTTAGATAGCCAGCAAAAAGCTATAGCTTTTAGTTTTATTCGATTGTGTGAAGACAGTTTATATTGGGCTGGACTTTATAGTCGCTGGGTAGATGCTGATAACAATAAATGGAAAGTAAATTTTATAGAGGCTTCTGGGTTACCTAAAGTTATGGCAAACATTATATATCCTGTAGCAAAGAGAAATATTTTACGGCAACTTAAATCTATTGGACTTATGAGCTTAACAAAAAATGAAATATATTCAAAGGCCCAACAAGATATTGATGCTATAGCTAACTTTTTAGAAGCAAGGAAATGTTTTTTTAATGATAAAATATCTTTGGTTGATTTAACAGTTTTCAGTTTTTTGATAACAGTAGCTGATGGTAATTGTGGCAAGAGATTACAAAATTTTGTTTACGATAAAAATTTAGGAAGTTTTATAGAAAATATACAAAACAAGTATTTAGCTGCCTAAGGAGATAATATGAATGTTAATATTCTTGAGGTGAATATAAACAGTTTAAGAAATAACATCTTAGCTATTAAAAAATACACAGGAACTAAGTTTTGTTTACCTGTAAAAGCAAACGCTTATGGTCATGGACTAGAGATAGTTGTAAAAAATACTAAAGATATCGTAGATTTTTACGCTACTGCTTGTGCTAGTGAAGCTTTGGAAGTATATAAAAATAGTGCTGATGTACCTATATTGATCTTTGGAGCTGTTGAACCAGAAAGTATACAAGAGCTTGTAGATAAAAACGTTCGATTTAGTATTCATGATCTAGATGATATTCAGAAACTTGAAAGATATGCCAAAAAAGGTTCTACACAACTTAAAGTGCATTTATTTGTAAATACAGGTATGAATATGCTAGGTGTTGATTATGATCAAGCTTTAGAAACTATACTAACGGTATTTGAGTCAGAATATATATTTCTAGAAGGAGTATACAGTCATCTTGCTTGTGCTGATATAAAAGATCATTTCTTTAATAAGTTACAAAGTGAAAAATTTAAAGTTATAGCTAAGTATGTAAAGAGTCTAGATCCAAAAATTATATGTCATTTTGCTAACTCTTATGGCAGCGTGGGTCAGAAGGGTATATTTTATGATATGGTTAGACCAGGCATTTTAAGTTATGGTTTTTTACCAGAATTCGAAGTTGACAATGCTCTTAAGGTTATTAAACCTATAGCAAGACTTTCAACTCAAGTTATAAAAGTTATTAAGCTATCAGAAGCTTCGTATGTTGGTTACTCTATAAGTTATAAGGGAATAAACGATGAGTTTATAGCTATACTACCTGTAGGTTATGGTGATGGTTTTTCTCGCCAGCTTGGTAGTAAAGGACATGTGTATATAAGCCAGAGAAAATATCCTATAGTTGGTAGGATAAATATGGATGCTTTAGCAGTGTCGTTAGGGCAAAATAATTATGATGTAAAAGTTGGTGAGAAAGTGGAGTTGATTTCTGATCTACCGCAGAAGGAAAATAGTGTTAAAGAATTAGCTAAGCTCCTACATACAATAGAATACGATATAATTACAACTCTTAATCAAAGAGTGATAAGACATGAATACCTGTGATTATTTAGGCTTTACTTTTTAATTTTAAAGCAATAAACTAGTAATCTCGACTAGGAATTGTAAGCAAAACAAAGAATTTTTTATGATTAAAGACAAATTAACAATAGGTAGCCTTATAGCAATAGGTATAGGGACTATTATGGGTTCAGGTTGGATGTTTTCAGCCCAATATACTTCAGAATACGCAGGCCCGGCTTCAATAATTTCTTGGATTATAGGGGCTTTACTAATGATTTTTATAGCCTTAACTTTTGCTGAAAGTTGTACTATCGTACCGGTGCAAGGCTCAACTTCAAGAATTCCTCACATTACACATGGAACTTTAATAAGCTATATTTTTGCTTGGATCACCTGGATTTCATATTTAGTATTAGCTCCGATTGAAGTCCAAGCAGTATTGCAATACATTGCAGTTTTTTATCCTGGTTTAATAGACCCACAGAACAGTGGCGCTTTAACAATGCAAGGCATTCCAATAGCTGTCGTTTTATTACTAGTTTTTTGCGCATTTAATTTTTATTCTTTACGTTGGTTGGTAAAAATAAATAATGTAATTACTTTGTTTAAAATTTTGGTTCCGACAACGATAGCATTGGCTTTTATAGTTTTTTGTTTCTCATTACCAGAACTTAAAGGTAGAACGATAGAGTCTAATTTAGAGTTTATGCCATTTGGTATAAATGGGATTTTATCAGCAATTTCGCTAGGAGGTATTGGTTATGCTTTTATTGGGTTTAAGGCTATAGTTGAATTGGCAGGAAATACTAACAACCCTAAGAAAGCTATTCCTGTTGCTACTTTAAGTACGATATTTATATGTTTGGTTGTATTTTTACTTTTGCAAGTAGCATATTTACTGGTTATATCTAAGTATGTTCATAATAACGTGTGGGACTTGGACACTATTTCAAAAGGTTATAGTTCAAGCTTTGGAGCTTTTGCCTTGCTAGCAAGGCAGTTTGGTCAAGTTTGGGTTATGTATTTATTATATTTTGGAGCAATATTATTTCCACTTATTGCAGGGCTTTTATATTTCTGTGTCGCTCTGAATTCATTAAATGCTATGGTAGCAAATGGTTATATGCCAAAAATACTTAACAAAATTAATCCAACTGTAAATAAACCTGTTTATGCTATAGGTTTAAATTTCTTGGTTGCTATGATTATGTTTGCACCTTTTCCGGGCTGGAAAACGATGGCAGCTTTCCTTACATCATTAATATCATTGACTTATCTAACAGGTGCTACCTCAACTCTCGCAATGAGATATCGCTTGCCAGACATGGAAAGACCATTTAGACTAAAAGCAGCTTTCTTAATCTCAGTTTTAGGAGTTCTTGCATCTACATTGGTGTTTTTATGGAGTGGCTGGTCAATTGTTTCAAAATCTGGGTTTGCGATTTTTATAGCTATTTTTTTATTAGCGTTGTATAGAAATTTTGGGGCAGACAAGTCAGCTAGAATTTTTTGGAATTTTAAAGAATCTATTTGGTTTTGGTTTTATATTATAGCAGTAACAGTGGTTTCGTATTTTAGTGAGTTTGGTGGTACAGGAGCCTTAGACTTTTACTCAGCAGCTTTAATATTGTTATTAGTAAGTTTTATTACCGCATTATTAGCTAAATACTATTGTTTATCATCTGCGGAAATGAAAAATGGTATCAAACAAGCTTTGCATCACCAGAGAGAATATTTAGATTAATCGTTTTCTATCTTTGGATATGATAAAAACTTTTCAAGTTCTACACTTGTATTTTTTTAAAAGCACATTTACGGTTAGGAAATTGTTGAATACTAGAGTATGTATGTAGTTTGCAGCAGTCTTTGTATTGATTTTTGTGGAATCTAACTACACCCTATCTTTTTTAGAAATTATAGTCTAAAAAAAAGCCACAGCGTTATTTTAAATTCGAATATTGTAAATATCTTTCTTTTTGTACTTTGTAGTATGCTTGATCCTTACTGTCACAGTATTTTTCTGCTTCGTTAGCGTAAGGTTGAGATATTTCGGTTTCTAAATTTAGATAATAGCTTTCTAAGCTACCGCAATATAAATCTTTTAATTTTTTATTTTTAAAATTCTCTAACAATTCATTGGTTGATGATTTATTAATATCATCGATTCTAAAATCCATAACTATAATTGGATTATCTAGAGCTTGTATTTTAAAGTAGTAAGTACCATATTCAGCAAAATCAAAAGACCCAGGGCGGTTATAAGTTTGGTATTTATATTCAAAACTTTCTAATTTAAATGGTTGCTTATATTCTTTCTCAAGAAGTTGCATAACTTGTTGTTTAACTTGCTGCTGTTGTTCTTTAGTTGCTTTTGGACTTATACTTCTTTGTGAATATCCAATAATTGGTGCTGACATTAATGCAACTGATGAACAACCAGATAAAAAAATAGATAAATATAATAGTATTATTATTTTAAGCAGTCTTATCATACTAAACCTCTACTCGGTTACTAAAAGTATCTGTATTAAAACATATTCTATACTTAGTCTTTTGCTCTAAATTATCGCTTAATTTTAAAATATCTGAATTAAGTTTATTTACTTGTGTTTTTATTAAACTACCATCTGGTCGATATTCTTGATAACGATAGTTAGCTATCTCATGAAGATTCTTAAAATCCTTATAACTACCAGCACTATCTATCAACACTTTTTTACCAATATTTTCTGCAAGGTTAGCAACAATATCTCCGTTTCTAGCAAAAGATGTAAAATCAATATCTGACTTAAAGCTTGCATAATTAATTATTAATTTATCTGCTATACCTTGCCAACTATTACAATTTTTAGCTGCTAGCTTACACTGCCATGACTTAAAAGCTTTAATTGGATTTAAAGTCAAATAGTAAAGTGCTCCGTCCTCATTATTATATTTCATAAATGGGTCTGCTTCATTCTTAATACCAAAAGGTTCAAATCCTTTTGATGGTGATAGTCTAATTCCTCTAAATCTTTTATCTACAAAGTATACTGCTTGCATTTGTGCTATTGAGCCCCCCAAGCTATGTCCTGCAAAGCCTATATGCTTAAGATTATAACTTTTAAGAAGGTACTTAACAAATTCTATAGCTGATTTTGTATGATTTGAAACTATTGCAACAGGTAAGGTTTTACCTAAAATAGCCATATCTCTAATATCTGTTTTAAGGAAGTCGTTATAGATACCATCAAAACTATTTAATCTTGTACCTCTGTTTATTACATATATACCTTTATTTTGTTTATCTCCAGCAACTGCTACTGCGATACCATAGTAACCAACATCGTTACCTAATTGGTTACTTGTAACCACCAACTTATATTTTGCTAATACTGGATAGTAATGATGAGGGTAGTTTTTTAAAGCATATTGTGCGTCTGATGACAGCAGGTTTTCATAACCTTCTACAAGTGATTTTTTGTCAAATCTATAAATAATACTAGCGAATGAAGAGTTATATAATTTTCTATCTGATACAATATTTTCAAAAACTTTACTTTCATACACTAGCTCACATAATACAGCAGCGTCTTTATCTGGTAAATTTGTTAATATTTTATTTTCATAATGCTCTATAGTTATATCATTATTATTCTCATGTGGGTGAAAACGCATTAAACACCGCCAATACATTTTTTGGTTTTAAAATTATTTATATCACAAAATAAATAAAAATTAAAATAAATAATAAATTTAATATTTGCAATTTATTTATTATGGTTGCTGGAAATTTTTAAAAACATTAGAGGTCTAGCTTATAAAAAATCATTTTTTTTTTCTCTAAAAAGCGGTATTATTCAGCTAAAAGAATTTTTTTTATAACTAAATGCTTAAAGTATCTTTTCAGGGTGAACATGGAGCTTATTCTGAACAAGCCATATCAAGCTTTCTAAAGTTACAAGGAATAGAGGAATTTCAAGCTATTCCTTGCTTATCTTTTTTTGATGCTATAGAAGAGACTGTGAGTAGTAGGTCAAATTTTGTTATCTTGCCAGTAGAAAATTCTTTGGCAGGTGCTGTAATTCCTGCGTATGATGAGCTTATAAAAAGTAATTTGAAGGTTAAAGCTGAAATAGTTTTTAAAATACAGCATTGTTTAATGGGTTTGAAAGACGTGAAATTTTCTGAAATTGACGCTGTAATATCACATCCACAGGCTTTAGCTCAATGCTCAAAGAGTCTTAAGAAACTTAAGCTTACTCCCCAAGCATTTGCTGATACCGCAGGGGCAGCTAAATATATTTTTGAAAAACAGAAAGGTAATTATCTAGCAATAGCAAGTAAACTTGCTGCAGAAACTTATGGTCTTGAGATTTTCCAAAGTGAATTTGAAGATGAGCATTTCAACTATACACGTTTTTTATTAATGGGTTATGATAACCTTGAGTTAGGTGCGCAAGTTAACACTAAACTTAAAACTTCAATTATTTTCTCCGTTGAAGATAAAACGAATGCGTTAGTAAATATTCTTAACATTTTTGGCAAGCATAACATTAACCTTACAAAAATTGAGTCTCGTCCATCTAGAGATAGAGCTTGGAATTATTTGTTTTTTATCGATTTTGAAGGTTCAGAAGATGATAATCATATTCAGTTGGCATTGTTAGAAGTGTTAAAAAAAAGCACTTTTTTGAAAGTATTAGGATCTTACAAAACATTTCAATTTAACTAGGGTGGATCTATGAAAAGATTTTTATTAAGTATATTTTTATTGCTATTTGTTTTATGTGCTTACGCATATGATGATATGACAGTTTTATCATTAAACGACTTTCATGGCCAAGTTGAGCCAAATAAAAATATGGTAGGAGCTGCTAAAATAGCTAGTTTCATTGAAAGTTACAAAAAAGACCATCCTAATTTAGTAGTTGTGTCAGCTGGCGATAACTATCAAGGAACAGCAATTTCTAATATATCTCATGGCGCTGTTGTAAACGCTTTTTTTGATTATATAGGGCTTAAATACTCCGCTGTTGGTAATCACGATTTTGATTATGGACAGCGTTGGTTTAGGAACTGGTATAATGATAGTGGTGTAAGATATTTATCTGCAAATATTGATTATAAAAGCTCTTCGATTTTAAGTTATTTTAGAGATTTATACAATGGTGATGTATCGCTAGACTATATTAAGCCTTTTGGCTACCATACGTTCACTAACGGTAAAACTGTGTATTTTATTGGTTTGTCAACTCTTGAAACACCTGAAACTACAGCTAAAAAAAATATTTCTAATCTTGAATTTACAAATCCTGTTATTAGTGCAAATCAGTGGGTATCTTTTATTAAGGATTATAAGAAGAATAACTTACCAAAACCAGATACGATTGTCTTACTTACTCATATACCAAGTCAGCAAAAGGGAGAAGATATTTACTCTTCAAAGAGACATGATTTAAATGAACAGTCAGAAATATACTCGGTTACTAAAGATGTTGAGGGTATTTCTGCTGTCTTATCGGGCCACAGCCATATGCTTGTTTCTGGCTACTTAAATAATGTGGCTGTTGTCCAAGGAGCAAGTCAAGGTAAAAACATTAGTGTACTTCATTATGATTGTCATACTACTGCTAATGAGTGTAAGGTTACTCCAGAGGTTATAAATTTATTGAAGGTGACTAAAAGTTTACCTGCCGATAAAGGGGTAAAGAAGATACTAGACAGTTATACTGCTACTATTAAAGGCGAGTTAGAGAAAGTTATCACTAAAGCACCATCTTCACTCTCTAATCAAGCTCAAGATGGACATTATAATATTCCATTAACTTATACTTTGGCTGATATAATCAAAACAGCAACAGTTAGTAATGTCGCTTTACTTAATTCGCATGGTATTAGAAGATCATTACCATCGGGTGACATCACTTATAGTATGCTTTATGAAATGCTACCATTTGATAATACAATTGTGACATTGAATATCAGAGGAGATGACCTTTTAGAGCTTATTAAACATAGCTTATCTCCAAAAGAAGGCGAGCAGCTGGGAGTTTTTGCTGGAATTAATATAGATTTAGATAAAGCAGGCAATATATCCAAAGTGCTTGTTGGAGACCAGCCGTTAGATTTATATAGAGTTTATAAAATTGCAACAATAGATTTTTTAATAACAGGTGGTGATGGGTTTGTATTTAAAGGTGTAAAAAACTATAAAGATAGTAGTGTCCCTGCTCGCGATTTAATAATAAAATACTGGAGTTCGCATCCTGCAGAGATTACTAAAGGTTGGCAAAATATAAATGTCGAAGATTAGATGGAAAATGTAAAGATAGTCTATAAAAATATTAAAAGCCTTAAATTAGCTCTAGATGCAATAGGAAATGTAGTAGTAACTTCACCTCAAAGTTTCTCAAAGAAAGAGATTTTTGATCTTTTAGATACAAGAAAAGCTTGGATAGAAAAACATCGCAATAGGATTACTGCTAATAAGAAATACCTTTACAGTTTATATACTTTAGATCAAGGAAGCCAGGCGTTTTTTCTTGGTAAAGGGTATAAGGTAGAACTTGTAGAATCAAAGCAAAATCTGCTTGTTGAGAAAGAAAATTCTTTAGTATTTTATTTGAATCCAAGTGTTATAGATAATAGAAAATTTAAATTAGAATTGTTAGAAGAATTTTACAAAGATAGGGCCGATATTATTTTAAATAACTTAGTAGCTAAGTATCTAAAAATAACTAATCAAGATATACAAAGAGTCGTAATCAAAAAGGTTAAAACTAGGTGGGGATCTTGTAATCACACTAAAAAGATTATAAATCTTAATATTGATCTTATACTTAGGGACATTCAAGCTATTGAGTATGTTATACTTCATGAGTTAGCTCATCTAACACATCCAAATCATTCTAAAGATTTTTACTCTTATGTGGCAAGCTATATGCCAGACTGGAAAGTTAGGGAAAAAAGTCTAAAATAGGTTATAATCAATTAGTGTAACGTTTTTGTATCCTTGGATCAGGAGGGATATTATGGAAAGTACTTTTGAGCTTTTTTCTATCGGTGTAGGGCCATCTTCTTCTCATACCATAGGACCTATGCGAGCAGGTTGTGATTTTATAAACATTTATAAAGAACATTTACCAGCAACAACACGTATACAGATAGATTTATATGGCTCTCTTGCTTTGACAGGAAAAGGTCATAAGACTGATTATGCGGTTGTTTTAGGTGTTATGGGTTTTTTACCAGAATCAGTAGATATCGAGCTAGCTAAAAAATTGTATAGCAATTGTTTGACTAATGAAAAATTAGATCTAAATCAACAATTCACTATTGATTTTAATTATAACAAAGATCTGATTTTCCATTATGATGAATTTTTACCTGAGCATGCTAATGGTATGCGTTTTTCATTATTTGCTGGGGATAAACTTCTTTGTGAAAAAGAATATTTCTCTATAGGGGGAGGCTTTATAGTAGATGAAAAACAAATCAAAAAAGATGCAGTACCTACAGAAAAACCTTGCGATAAGCCATATAAGTTTGCAAGTATGGTAGAGCTTCGTCAGCTGTGTGAAAAGGAGCAAAAAAGCATTGATCAAATAATGTTTGAAAATGAAAAAATGGCCTATGGTGAAGAGCTGTCACGCATTAAATTAAAAGAAATCTGGCAAGCTATGAACAATTCAATTGAGAGAGGGCTAAACTGTCCAGAGATGGTGTTACCTGGTGGACTAAAGGTGCGAAAAAGAGCTCCTAGCATGATCAAAAAACTTAGAGAAAAAAATGTTGTTAATACCGATTTTAATTATTTAAACGCATATGCTATAGCTGTAAATGAGCAAAATGCATGTGGTGAGCGTATAGTTACAGCACCTACAAATGGAGCTGCAGGAGTTGTACCAGCAGTATTAAAATATTATATTGAAACACATAAAGAATTAACAGAAACTGAGCTTGAAGAAAATATCGATAAATATTTACTTATTTGTGCAGCGATAGGGATTTTATATAAGTCAGGAGCATCTATTTCAGCAGCAGAAGTAGGTTGCCAAGGTGAGATAGGTGTAGCTTGTTCGATGGCTGCAGCTGGATATTGTGCTTTACTGGGTGGCGATATAGAGTCTATAGAATCAGCTGCTGAGATAGCTATGGAGCATAATCTAGGGCTTACTTGTGATCCTATAGGAGGATTAGTGCAAATTCCATGTATTGAGCGTAATGCTATGGGGGCTGTTCAGGCGATAAATGCTGCTAAACTTGCTTACCTTGATACGGGTGAGAAACGTTTTGTTGGCTTAGATTATGTCATAAAAGTTATGTATCAAACAGGTTTGGATATGTCTAGCAAATATAAAGAAACATCTTTAGGTGGTTTAGCTATTAATGTTCCAGTATGTTAGCTAATAAGTTCTAGTAAAATTATACTAATTTAGTATAATTGTTTTTGTTTTTATTACGAATTTAAATTTGACACAAAAATGATCGATATTGATAACATCAGAAAAGATTTTCCTTTTCTAGCTCAAAGTGTAAATAATAAACCGGTAGTTTTTTTTGATACGGGAGCATCAGCACAGAAACCACAAGTAGTAATTGATGCAGTAGCTAATGCTTATGCTTTTAGTTATGCAAATGTGCATAGAGGAGTATACTTTTTAAGTCAAGAAGCTAGTGATAGATATGAGAACGTTCGCGCTATAGTTAAAGAATTTATTAACGCAAAATCTCAGAATGAAATAGTAATGACAAAAGGTTCTACAGAAGCTATTAATTTGGTAGCTAATTCATTAGGTAATGCTGTTTTACATGAAGGAGATGAGATAGTAGTAACTGAAATGGAGCATCATGCAAATTTTGTACCCTGGCAGATGTTATGCAAGAACAAAAACTTTAGCTTTAAAGTTGCTAAAATTACAGATAATGGTGAGCTTGATGTAGATAATTTGTTATCTTTAATTACTGCTAAAACTAAGGTTTTAGCTATCACGCTTTGCTCGAATGTATTAGGTACGATTAATCCTGTAAAAGAGATTATTCATAAGGTTAAGAACATTAATCCTAATATTCTTGTATTAGTTGACGGAGCCCAGGCTGTAATCCATGCTAAAATAGATGTTCAAGACTTAGGTTGCGATTTTTTTGTTTTTTCTAGCCATAAACTTTATGGTCCTACAGGGGTTGGTGTTTTATATGGAAAATATGATTTATTAAATCAACTGCCTCCTTATAACTATGGTGGTGATATGGTAGAAGATGTAACGATAGAGAAAACTACATTTGCATTGCCTCCATACAAATTTGAGGCTGGCACACCTGATATTGTTGGAGTTATTGGCTTTGGTCGAGCAATTGAGTATGTGAACTCTATAGGTATGGAAAATATCGCTAATTATGAACAAAAACTTTTAGATTATGCGACTTTTGAGCTGGAAAATATAGAAGGCTTACATATTGTTGGAAAAGCAAAGCATAAAGCAGCGGTGATTACTTTTACTGTAGAAGGATGTAATGCTGGTGATATTGGAGAATTACTTGCTATAAAAGGAATTTGTGTACGTACAGGTAAACATTGCGCGCATCCATTGTTGTACAGGTTTGGGGTTACTTCAACAGTTAGAATGTCATTTGGTATGTATAATACATTCCAAGAGATAGACTTATTTATAACTGCTTTAAAAAAAGTAATATCTCAATTAAAATAGTCAGATATATTAAGAGGTTTGGCACTATGGTAGAAATTTTTAACCCTACAAATAATATATTAGAAGTTACAGAATCAGCTGCGAAGCATTTTAAGAAACACCTAGAAAAACACCCGCAAAGTATAGGTGTTTATATTGGTACTAAGGTTATGGGATGCTCAGGGCTATCTTATGATATAGATTTTGTTGAGAGTAAGCCATTAGAGACTACAGAAGTAGTACAACATGGTTTAAAGTTTTTTGTATCTGATAAATCTAAAGATTTTCTTAATGGATTAAAGATAGATTATGTTAAACATGAATTTGGCTTATATAAGTTAGAGTATACTAATCCAAACGAGTCAGCTCGTTGTGGTTGTGGTGAAAGCTTTACAGTTTAGGAATAATAATGAAACCTACAGACGTAACAATAATAAGAAGACAGGTAAAAGCAATAGCAGTTCCATTTGGTAATGAGATTGAACTAATGCCAGGACAAGAGGTACTTGTAACTCAAGATAAAGGTGGAAGTTTTACTTTAAATGTTAATGGAAACTTACTTCACTTAGATGGAAAAGATGCTGATGCAATTGGTAAGCAAATAGTGAGATACCCTGTTGAAGATTATAATATAAAAGCAGGAGATCCTATTAATATGGATGCCATTTGGGATCAGATGAAGACTGTTTATGATCCAGAAATTCCAGTAAATATAGTAGACTTAGGTTTGATCTATAATATCGTAACTAGGAAGCTGGAAAGTGGTAATTACCATGTAATAATAGATATGACACTTACAGCACCAGGATGTGGTATGGGTCCTGTGCTAATGACAGATGTTGAAAAAAGAGTAGCAATGTTACCAAATGTAGATAAGGTTGACGTTGTAATGGTTTTTGATCCTCCTTGGAATTCTGAAATGATGACAGAAGAGGCAAAACTGGAGTTAGGTTTGTTTTAAAGTTATGAATAATAAAATAGCTATTTACCCTGGGACTTTCGATCCAATTACAAATGGACATGTTGATTTAGTTGATAGAGCTTTAAACATTTTTGATGAAATAGTAATAGCTGTATCAACAGCTTATGGCAAAAAAACTTTATTTGATATAGATCATCGTGAGAAAATTGTCAAAACAGTGTTTAAAGATAATCCAAAGGTTAAAGTTATAAGCTTCCAGGGACTATTAGTGGATGCAGCAGCTAAGTATCAAGCATGCTCTATTGTTAGGGGGTTAAGAGCAGTTTCAGATTTTGATTACGAATATCAGTTAGCAAGTATTAATAGTAAGTTAAATAGTAATATCCAAACTATATTTTTAACACCTAGTGAAAAATTTTCTTGTATTTCTTCAACAATGGTAAGAGCTGTAGCAATACATGATTATAGACGTTTAGGGGAGTTTGTGCCAGAGTTTGTATTTCAAGAAATAGAAAAAAAATATAAAGGTGTGATAAATGGCTTTGCTGATAACAGATGACTGCATTAATTGTGATATTTGTGAGCCAGAGTGTCCTAATCAGGCTATATCTCAGGGAGAGGAATATTATGAAATTGATCCTGCAAAATGTACAGAATGTGTAGGACATTTTCTTGAGTCTCAATGTACAAAAGTTTGTCCTATAAGGTGCATAACTGTTGATCCAAATTATATGGAAACGAAAGAACAACTCTTGGGGAAATATAAAAATTTAGCTCGATAAGCTGTATGCTTCTTTAAATCATATATTTAATTTTATTTTATTTTAAAAAAGTATTGAAAATTTATTTTAATTATAATATTTTATTTACGTATTTGTTTAAAATATATTAAAATAACGCATGTTTGGCACGTGAAAAGGAGTTTTTATGAAATTAAAGGGTATTTTTGTAGCTACGTCAGTGCTACTTGGTACAACTAGTATGTCTTTTGCAGCTGTATCTTCAGATACTACAGTTAATGATAGTTCTTCAGTAGATACAAGTCTTTCAAGTAGTATTATGAAACCTTTTGCAAACACTTGGAGTTCTATAACTAATGAAAATAACACTTGGGGTCCACAAGATAGAACAGGCCAGTGGTATTTAGGCATAGGTGTTAGTGGTTTTGCTAATAATATAAATTCTAAAGGCTCTAATTCAGGCTGGAATGGTATAGTAGGTTATAATTTTAATAAATACTTAGCTATTCAATATAATCAGTTTGCTACATATAATGGTATGTTTGGTGGTTTAGGTGAAGGTGTAATTAACCTGTCAAATGATACTATGTTTACTCCATATGCGGTAGGTGGTGCAGGATGGGCGAACCTTGCTGGTCGTGCTACAGGGGCATGGGATGTAGGTGGAGGACTTAAGTTTGAATTATCTAGAGATGTTCAAGCTAGTGTTGATTACAGATATATTCAAACGATGGCACCAAACCCAATTGCTGGTGGTGGTCAACAAATCAATGCAGCAGCAGGAACTAATATGATAGGTGCAGGTCTTACTTGGTTCTTTGGTGGAGATTCTGCTGGTACAAGTACTGCAAAGATACAAGATAATGGCGCAAAAACAGCTGTAGAAACAGACGCGACAATATTTAATTTCCGTTAGATAAAAAGGTTGAAAAATAGTTTTACATAGTATACTTTAGTTATGATTATGGAAAATTATTTATTAAACATTTATTAAACTAACGCATGTTTGGCATGTGAAAAGGAGTTTTTATGAAATTAAAGGGTATTTTTGTAGCTACGTCAGTGCTACTTGGTACAACTAGTATGTCTTTTGCAGCTGTATCTTCAGATACTACAGTTAATGATAGTTCTTCAGTAGATACAAGTCTTTCAAGTAGTATTATGAAACCTTTTGCAAACACTTGGAGTTCTATAACTAATGAAAATAACACTTGGGGTCCACAAGATAGAACAGGCCAGTGGTATTTAGGCATAGGTGTTAGTGGTTTTGCTAATAATATAAATTCTAAAGGCTCTAATTCAGGCTGGAATGGTATAGTAGGTTATAATTTTAATAAATACTTAGCTATTCAATATAATCAGTTTGCTACATATAATGGTATGTTTGGTGGTTTAGGTGAAGGTGTAATTAACCTGTCAAATGATACTATGTTTACTCCATATGCGGTAGGTGGTGCAGGATGGGCGAACCTTGCTGGTCGTGCTACAGGGGCATGGGATGTAGGTGGAGGACTTAAGTTTGAATTATCTAGAGATGTTCAAGCTAGTGTTGATTACAGATATATTCAAACGATGGCACCAAACCCAATTGCTGGTGGTGGTCAACAAATCAATGCAGCAGCAGGAACTAATATGATAGGTGCAGGTCTTACTTGGTTCTTTGGTGGAGATTCTGCTGGTACAAGTACTGCAAAGATACAAGATAATGGCGCAAAAACAGCTGCAGAAACAGGAGCTGTTGCAGCTATGCCATCAATAGATGAAGCTAAATATATGCTACCAGAAGGCATAAAACAGTGTGAAGGTAACTTTAACTTAACTAAAGAGGGAGTTGCTTGCTACACAGTAGATGGGGATGATGTAACTGTTTATTTAGACACTAAATTTGCTTATGATAGTGCTGAATTAAATAAAAAAGGTAAAGAAGCGATATCTTCTTTTGTGAATTTTGTTAAAGATAGTAACATCGCATCTGTAACAGTCAAAGGTTATGCATCCCAAGGTCAAACTGGTGGTGAGTTTGAGGTTTACAATCAAAAGCTTTCTGAAAAAAGAGCACAAGCAGTTGCTAATTATATGAGATCTCTAGGTTTAAATAATGAAAAGATAATAACAAAAGGATTTGGTTATTATGATACTCTTTCAGGCGTTGCTAAGAGCGACGCGAGTAACCAACGTGTACAAGCTAGTGCTTCAGCTCCTTTAAAATAAGTTGAATAATTAACGCTTATTATCTTTTTCTCTTTTCAAAAAACTTCATAAAAAAAGAAATTACTATCAAGATTGGCTATTGGTATTAATTTTACAGTTTTATGCAATTAATAATCTTTAATTATAATTATCAAAAAAGGTATAAATGCAATACTCAGTATAGTAAAAAAACATAATAAAAAAGAAGCATAAGTGTTTGTTGATACGACCTTAAACATCCTGTCACTAGCTAATGTGTAGTATAATTTATTCATAAGCCTTTATTTTTCTACAAAGGCTTATGAGAAGATACGCTTTTCTAGGTTTTATCACTTTAATAATGCATCTTGAAATAATTTATATAATTGTAATAGCTTTGACTTAATCTGACATTGTGTATAAAATAAGATGTCAAATTAAGGAAGAATAAAATGAATGCATCTCAAAAGATAATCAAACCCAAATTAGGTCTGTTAGAATTAGCAAAACAATTAGGTAATGTCAAGCAAGCTTGTAAAGTGATGGGTTACTCAAGAGACAGCTACTATCGCTTTAAAGAGTTATACGATAATGGTGGAGAATTAGCTTTACAAGAAATATCCCGTAAGAAGCCATTAGAGAAAAATAGAGTTGAGGCACATATTGAGCAAGCAGTAGTTAATATGGCTTATGAATATCCGGCGTATGGACAACATAGAGTATCAAATGAATTAGCAAAGCAAGGAATATTAGTCTCAGGAAGTGGAGTTAGATCTATTTGGCTTAGACATGACTTAGAGAATTTTAAGAAGCGATTAACAGCACTAGAGACCAAAGTAGCTCAAGATGGCTTTATACTTACAGAAGCTCAATTACAAGCTTTAGAAAAAGAAAAAGCTAAAAAGGTTGCTACTGGTGAGATTGAAACGCATCATCCAGGTTACTTAGGATCTCAAGATAGCTATGTAGGGTATATAAAAGGTATAGGTAAGATATATCAACAGACATTTGTAGATACGTATACTAGAGTAGGATTTGCTAAGTTATATACAGAAAAAAATGCAATAGTAGCTGCTGATATGCTTAATGATAAGGTATTACCATTCTTTGAGGAACATGGAATAGATCTATTAAGAGTATTAACAGATAGAGGCACGGAATATTGTGGAAAGCTGGAGAATCATTCCTACCAGATGTACTTAAGCATAGAAGACATTGACCATACTAAAACAAAAGCTAACTCCCCTCAAACTAATGGTATCTGTGAAAGATTTCATAAAACTATGAAAAATGAATGTTATGAGACAATGTTTAGAAAAAAGGTTTATTCAACGATTGAGGAGATTCAGCAAGATGTTGATATATGGCTGGATTATTACAATAACGATAGACCACATTCTGGTAAGCACTGTTATGGAAAAACGCCTATGAAAACTTTTATTGACTCAAAACCTTTGGCAAAAGAGAAAAATTTAGGTAATATGTTTGATAAATCTGACACTAGTTTAGAAATAAATTCAGTCTCAAATTAATTGGTGACTGTCAGATCAAGTTTGAGCTACTACATATAAATCTTATATTTTTATCCCCCGCGTTCTCTTGCTACCCACACTGTTTTGGGTTCATATTCTTTATCTAAGTTCATATCTTGTATTATACTAGTTTGGCATCGGACTGAACCTTCAAAGACTTCGACATAGTCCAGCGTAGAATTTATTTTCCGCACTTTATTTTCAATAAAATCGGACTTTAAGTCAATATCAATATACTCAACTTCAACTTCTAATTCTTTAAGTTTATAGGAGAAATAATCCTTCAGTTGACTTGTCTGATCAACAGCATTTGCCGTTATAAAGTGTCTCTTACCTGTCTTTGGTGACTTAATAAGGATGCCATTATTAAGCAGAGAGATAGCTCCTGATTTACTTGTATTTGTACACTTATGGAGGTTATAAAATTTTCCATTTAAACCATTTGGTACGAAAGCAGTTCCAAACACTTTAGTAACGTCAAAATTTTTCTTTTTAAGCTTTTTCACGATTACATCGACAATGTTTTTTTCTAGCTTCTCTAAATTTTGATATGGACCTTTAATTTGAGAGACTTTCATATTGTATCCTGATGCCAGTGGACCTGTCTTCTCCTTATACCCAAAGAAACTATTTTTTGGTTTTGGCCAATCTACTATAAAATCCATTTTTTCATCTTCATCAAGTGGTTGTATGTTACCATCGTGCTCATAATCTATATCAGTTTGTAAATGATTCTTCTTTGGTAAAGCGAATGTGTTGACGCAAAATTGACCATTTCCAACGTAGCACATTTGCAAATCAATATGATAGGTCCATTGTGGAATCACTATTAATTGTTTCTTTTCAAATCCTAAAGATGATGTAATGAGATATTTACAATAGTCTCTTAGTTGGAGAAATTCGATATCATAACCTTGAGTGAGATTGTAATGATGACTCTTACCAATTATAGGATGATTTTTCCACTGAGGGTCATTTTCCCGTACATAAGCAGCTGTTGATAATAATACATTTTCTCCTATTATAAGAAAGAGCTTGTTGTCTTTATTTTTGGCACAAAACATATTCCCACCTTCTAAGGCAATTTTATTTTGAACGTAAACTTTTTGATGTCCAAGAAAGATTTGAGGATGATAGTTGTTATGGGGGTATTGTAACGATTTGTTAACTAGCAGCGAATAATATAATCGTGAGTCATTTTTATTTAGTAAAGAAGTTTCTTTGATAAGATCTGGATTACTTGTTGTTGGGCGACCTGGGGTATAGATATTACCATTGATTTGCATAATATAATCACGAAGCCAAACATCATCTCTTTTGTCTTTATAAACCTTTAAGCGAAAGCCTAGTTTTTCCGATTGAATCCTCATGGCAGGTAGGAAGGGCGATTTTTCATGCATAAGTACGTAACTTTCTAGCCCGCATATATCTTCATTCATGATTATATATCCTTTTCAAGGTAATACAATTTTTCAATGTGTTTAATGATACATTGAAGATAGTTATTTAAAACATGGTAAAATTAATAGTCAGTATTAATATTTGATAGCCTTGAGTATAAAGAGATAATCTATTAAATGGAAGCATATGCTATTTTCTTAGGAATTGTCTTGTCAATCAGATAAAAATTTACATAATCATACCTATATAATATAATTAATTTTCATGTTTGATTGGTGACCATTTTTATAAAAATAAGAAGAAAACAATTATGATAAAAATTACATTTCCTGATAACTCGATTAGAGAATTTGAAAAAGGGGTTAATTCATTACAAATAGCTAAATCTATATCCCCAAGTTTAGCAAAAATTACAGTAGCTGTATGTATTGATGGTCAATTGCGAGATGCTAAGGATGCTATAACTACCGATAGCAATGTAAAGTTAGTTACTTTGAAAGATCCTCAAGGTTTAGAAGTGTTACGTCACTCTTGTGCTCATTTACTGGCTTATGCTGTTAAACAATTATATCCTGAAACGCAGGTAACTATAGGTCCAGTAGTAGAGAACGGTTTTTATTACGACTTTTCTTTCAAAGAATCTCTTGGTGAGTCTGATCTTGAAAAAATAGAAAACAAAATGAAAGAGCTTGTTAAGAAATCTATGCCAATTGATTATAGAGTAGTTTCAAAACAAGAAGCTATAGATTTTTTCAATTCACAAAATGAAAGTTATAAGGTTGAGATAATTAATAACATTGCTGACGAGAATTTAAAGATTTATACTCAAGGTGATTTTAGTGATTTATGTAGGGGCCCACATATCCCAAATACTTCTATGCTAAAAGCTTTTAAATTAACTAAAATAGCCGGAGCATATTGGCGTGGTAACGCTAATAATGAAATGCTAACAAGAATTTATGGTACATGTTGGGCAACTAAAGAAGAGCTAGACCAATATTTACATATGCTTGAAGAAGCAGAAAAGCGTGATCATCGTAAAATTGGTAAAGCTTTAAATTTATTTCACTTTCAAGAAGAGTCTCCAGGGATTGCTTTCTGGCATGATAATGGAGTTAGGATTTGGCGTGAAGTAGAAGACTATATGAGAAAATCTAACAACAAGTATGGTTGTAAAGAGATACGCACGCCGTTAATAGCAGATTTTAGTTTGTGGGAAAAATCAGGTCATGCCTCTAAATATGCTGAAAATATGTTTGCAACGAAATCAGAAAATAAAGATTTTGCAATTAGACCTATGAACTGTCCTATGTGCGTGCAAGTTTATAATACTAAGCTACATAGTTATAGAGATTTACCTGTAAGAATGGCAGAGTTTGGTGTGGTACATAGAAATGAGCCATCTGGATCTTTACATGGGCTACTTAGAGTCAGAAGTTTTACTCAAGATGATGGACATGTTTTTTGTACAGCTGAACAGGTTGAAAGCGAAGTTAGCCTAATGGTAAAACAATGCTTTGAAGTTTATAAAGATTTTGGTTTTGAAGATTTTGAAGTAAAAATAGCTTTAAGACCTGATAATAGAATCGGTAGTGATGAAATTTGGGATAAATCTGAGCAGATTCTAAAAAATGCTTTACAAAGAAATGATGTCAAGTATACATTATTGCCAGGCGAAGGGGCTTTTTATGGACCTAAAATAGAGTTTCATTTAAAAGATGCTATTGGTAGAAGTTGGCAGTGTGGAACGATACAAGTGGATTTCTCAATGCCGCAAAGATTGGGGTCAACCTATATTGATAACAATGGTGATAAACAAACTCCGATAATGTTACATAGGGCAATCGTTGGCTCTCTAGAAAGGTTTATAGGTATGTTAATAGAGCATTATGCTGGTAATTTACCGTTATGGTTAGCACCAACTCAGGTTGTCGTGATGGGAATTAGTAATCAGCAAGATGAATATTGTAGTCGTGTATTTGAAGCCCTTGAAAAAAGAGGCTTTAGGGTGAAAATAGACTTGAGAAATGAGAAAATAGGGTTTAAAATACGTGAGCATACTCTGTTGCGTGTTCCTTACCTAGTAGTTCTTGGTAAAAACGAATTAGAGCAAAATATTGTAACTGTGAGAAAACATAATGGTGAAACTTTAGGACAAATGTCAATAGAGGATTTTTGTGTTTTCTTGAAAGAACAGGTAGAAATAAAAAATAATTTTCTTGGAGGAAAATAGTTATTAAAGCGGAAAAAAAAGCACCTATAAATGAGCAAATAAAAGCTAAAGAAGTGCGTTTAATAGGAGTTGATGGTCAGCAAATTGGAGTTGTATCTATCAATGAAGCTTTAGCATTAGCTGAAGCGGCTAGTGTTGATTTGGTTGAAATGGTAGCAAATGCTAAGCCACCAGTCTGTCGTTTGATGGACTATGGTAAGTACTTATTTGAACAGAGTAAGAAAAAAGCACAAGCTAAAAAGAACCAAAAGCAGATGCAGATCAAAGAAATAAAACTTAGACCTGTAACTGATGTAGGAGACTATCAGGTAAAACTACGCAACCTGATTAAGTTTCTAGAAAAAGGCGATAAAGTAAAAGTT
Source organism: Allofrancisella heilbronnii (assembly GCF_000710735.2). Taxonomy (NCBI): domain Bacteria; kingdom Pseudomonadati; phylum Pseudomonadota; class Gammaproteobacteria; order Thiotrichales; family Francisellaceae; genus Allofrancisella; species Allofrancisella heilbronnii. The sequence goes on from NZ_CP144673.1 coordinate 587,972, forward strand.
ACGCTTAGATTTAGAGGTAGAGAAATGTCCCATAAAGAGTTAGGTATTGAAATGCTTAACCGTATGGCAAATGATGCAGCTGAACATAGTGTAGTGGAACACCAACCTAAAGTGGAAGGTCGCCAGATGGTAATGGTTTTAGGACCAAAGAAAAAACAGATGTAATAAAAATAAATTAACAATGCGGAGTATTTAAATATGCCAAAGTTAAAAACAAAAAGTGGTGCGGCTAAACGCTTTAAAAAGACAGGTAAAGGTGGTTTTAAACACCGTTGTGCAAATCGTGCTCATATCAACACTAAGATGACGACTAAAAGAAAACGTCATTTAAGAGGTATGAATCAAGTAGCTAAAGTTGATACTGCTAGTTTAGTTCAACAAATGCCTTACGCGTAGGTTTGTGTATAAAATTTTTAAAGTGGAGAAAATTAGATTATGTCAAGAGTAAAAAGAGGTGTAACAGCACGTGCACGTCATAAGAAAGTTTTAAAGCAAGCAAAAGGTTACTACGGTGCTCGCTCAAGAGTATATAGAGTAGCTAAACAAGCTGTAATTAAAGCAGGTCAATATGCTTATAGAGATCGTAAAGTTAAGAAAAGAACATTTAGATCTTTATGGATTGTTCGTATTAATGCTGCGGCAAGACAGTATGATATGAGCTATAGCCAATTAATTAATGGCTTGAATAAAGCTGGTGTTGAGTTGGATAGAAAAGCTTTAGCTGAACTAGCAGTATATAACAAAGATGCTTTTGCTATTGTAGTTGAAAAAGCAAAAGCTGCGTTAGCTTAGTTCTGGGTTTATATATTTATTATCTGAATTAGCTTTTTTCTATAGTAATCCTATTTTGTGAATTCTCATTATTTAACTTTTTTAAAAAGGTTTTTTTTACTACTGTTTCTTGTAGGAGGGTTAGTTTTATTTTTTTTATTTAATGGGTCTAAATATTCTTCTTTCAATGAGCTTGTAGGTATATATAAAAATTTTAAAAGTTATGTAGATCTTCACTTCACAAAAGCTATTTTCATGTTTGGATGTATTTATGTATTAACAGTTTTTTTCTCTATACCAATAAAACCAGCTTTGAAAATGTTAGCAGGCTTGTTTTTTGGCTTGTTTTTTGGTTTTTGTGTATCTATAGTATCTGCCACAACTGGTGGTATGTTAGCTTTTATGTTTATAAAATATAATTGGGGAGAAGTCTCTAATAGCTCTAAATATAAACTAATATCTAGATTTAAGGATATGGTGGAGAGTCATCCTATTATGGTATTATTTTTAGCAAGATTGTTACCTATACCGTTTTTCGTGCCAAATATTTTAGCTGGAATCTTAAAAGTTAAAAATAGTATTTTCTTTTTTACCACTTTGCTAGGTATTGTTCCAATTACATTTATATATGTATGGATTGGTACCAATTTTAGCCAGAAGCTTACTAATAATGAAAGTTTTTTAGACAAAGAGCTTGTATTGGCTCTGAGTATTTTAGCAGTATTGACAGTGGTGCCATTTATAGTTAAAAAAATTGTTAGAAAATAAATACTATTGGTAGATAATGTAACGATATGAGTTTGAGTACTAGAAAATTTCAACCTTTCCATCTTTTTTGGCCATAATAACAGTATCAGCAGGCTTTAACGCAAAAATACCATTAGTGACAATTCCTGTTATTTGATTTAATTCAGTTTCTAATTTTAGAGGGTTATCAATTTTTAGGTTATGTACATCTAAGATTATATTGCCATTATCTGTAATAGTTTGCTCCCTGTAGACCGGCTGGCCACCAAGTTTTACTATTTCTCTAGCCACATAGCTTCTAGCCATGGGTATTACTTCTATTGGTAGAGGAAAGTTACCTAAAATATCAACTTTTTTTGACTCATCTATAATACATACGAATTTTTTTGCAGCAGCGACACATATTTTTTCACGTGTTAAAGCAGCCCCCCCACCTTTGATAAGCTCTTTATGGGCATTACACTCATCAGCACCATCTATATATAAATCAATGTTCCCAGCATAATTAAGGTCTACCACATCAAAGCCTAACTTTTTTAACCTTTCAGTAGAATCTTCAGAACTTGATACGACACTTGTAATCTTATCTTTATAATTAACAAGTTCTTCTATAAGGAATCTAACCGTACTACCTGTACCAATACCTAGAGTTATATTTGGAGTGATTAATTTGGCAGCTTCAATAGCAACAAGCTTTTTTAACTCGTCTTGATTATTTTTTTTATTAAAGAACATGTTAAAACTTTCTCTTATTAAAAACTTTGTTGAATATTATACCTATTGTTATGTAGATAATCATAAAAATCACAGCTATTAACGTTTGTAATATTACTGATTTGCACACAAAGCTATAGCCAGCTACTGTATATAAACAAACAAAAGGAATAACGATCCTTAGCATAATATTAAACATAGGAGATAGTTTTGTGTTTGTATGTTTTAGGATCTCGTAACTAAGTTTTTGTGCATCATAAATCCAACCGATGATAAAAACTTCAAAAAGGAAAATAAATACTATAAGAAGATCAAGGGCAAACATTTTTGAAAAACTAACATGTGTGAAGCCTTGAGAGATCAAGCTTATAGTAATTAGTAAAGGAATTATGCTAATTGCTACTTTAATATAGAATTTGTTAGTTATTTTGGTAATGTAGACTAAAATTGAAATCATTACAATTAAATTAAATAGAATAAAAGTAGTTTCAAGCAAAATGTAAACGATAAAAGAATTTTGCTTTATTAAGCTAAAGAGAGTGATTAGACACACTTCATCCATGGATTGTAGAAAAATACCATAGTTTCCTAAAGTAGCGTATATAGACATACAAATTACTAAAGAAAATGTAATATTGCAAAACAGACTGCTAAAAGAAATAACTTTTAAATTATTAAAACTATTATCAAGAGTGTTTAGAATATTTTTATAAAGTGCTAGTGAAATAAAGTTACTTAATATAGCGTAAACTAAAGCCATTACTAGCATGTTGCTTAAGGTGTTTATTTGGCTATCTGCAGTATTGAAGTTTTTAAATTCAATTAAGCTATATGGTGAGGTGTATATAACTATTAAAACAGTGGTTATAACTAGAATTAAGCCCACAAAAGCTAAAGCTTTGAAAAACCTTTTAATATGGTTTTTTGTCTTTAAAGCTAGAACTAATAGTATTGTTATATAGATAAATGTAATACCTAACGCTGCCAAGTTTAAGCTTGTACTAACATCTAAAGTATTTGTGTAAACGCTGCTGATAAGATCTGATAGGTATGTAACTGTATTGAAAAGTATTAGTGTCAGCAATATAATTACAGTACCTGTAAATAAAATACTAATAGACCTAAACTTTGAGCTACCAATGACATATTTTACTAGACTAGAGTATGTATTAATTTCTGGATGAAATTTGCTTATATAAAAAGCAACCAAATTCATTGTATAAGATAAAAGTATAGAAAATATAATATAAGCATAAAAAAACTCAAGTCCATTATATTTTAAAACAGTTGTAAAAAAGCCAAAGCTAAAGCAAGTTGCTGTTGAAATGAATCCTACTAGAAGGGAAGCGTATGTTTGTTTTATGTTCATTTACCTAACCTATAAATTAGTTTCTAGTTGCACAGTAGTTACCGCGAAATGTAATATTTTTTATTATTTTGGTATTTTTATCAATAGAAACCCAAGTAGTACACTTAAGAGCACCAAACTGTACAAATTGAGGATCTCTATTAGCCATAACTAAACTGTTAACGGCTGAACCAGCTAGAGCTGGAGTTTCTGGGTTAACAGCTGTGCGTATGTAGACATACGTTTGGATATTTGGATTAGGAGCAACGCTTATTACATTTTCAGGGTAACCAAATACTTTCATATATTGATCAATGTTTTTGCCAATCCAGGCTTTTTGCTGGTCTATGTATTTTTGTCTAGTAGCACAAGAAAAAAGACTTATAATAAATAACAATAGGAGGGTTATTTTAAAAGTATGTTTAAACATTTAAACTCCTTATTTTATAAAACCAGTTTTTTTCATGTATATTGTTAGCAAAGATATTGCTGCAGGAGTGATTCCTGGAATACGTGAAGCTTCTCCTAACGTGGTTGGCTTTTGTTCAGTAAGTTTTTGCAAGACTTCATTTGATAATCCTTTGACTTGAGAATAATCAAACTCTACTGGAATGTTCTTTTGTTCAAAAATCGATAATTTAGCAATATCTTTGTTTTGGCGTTCTATATAGCCAGAGTATTTAGCAGATATCTCAATTTGTTCAATTATAGCTTCATCGCTTAGATTTAAATTCAATTCAGGTATTTGTTGTAACTTTTTATAATCCAACTCGGGGCGTTTTAAAAGATCAAAAAGCGTACTTTCTCTGGTCATCTTTTTTTCAAGGAATTTTTCTAAATCACGTGCTTTTTGTGTTTGTGGTCCTATCCATGTATTTTGCATAAAGTTTATCTGTTCATTGATAGTGTTTTTCTTATCAATAAAAGTTTTTTGATCTTCATTATTTAGTAAACTTAATTGGCAAGCTATATCTGATAAACGTAAGTCAGCATTATCTTCACGCAATATTAGTCTATATTCAGCACGTGAAGTAAACATTCTATAAGGCTCTTTAGTACCTTTAGTTATAAGATCATCAATAAGTACACCAATATAACTATTAGCACGAGTAGGGTACCATGCTTTATCATTATCAATACTTATAGCAGCATTTATACCAGCAACTAAACCTTGAGCGCCAGCTTCTTCGTATCCAGTAGTACCATTTATTTGACCAGCAAAATATAAGTTTTTAATAAATTTAGTCTCTAACGTTGGTTTAAGATCACGAGGATCAAAAAAATCATACTCTATAGCGTACCCTGGACGCATAATAAAAGCATTTTCAAAACCTTTTATAGAGCGGATATATTCACATTGCACCTCAAATGGTAAGCTAGTAGATAAACCATTTGGATATAGTTCAATGCTCTCTAAACCTTCAGGTTCTACAAATATTTGGTGTCTTTCTTTTTCTGCAAATCTGACTACCTTGTCTTCGATAGAGGGGCAATATCTAGGCCCTATGCCTTCTATCAGCCCACCATACATGGCTGATTTATCAAGGTTATTTGTGATTATTTCATGAGTCTTTTGGTTTGTATAAGTTATATAGCATGGTATTTGCTGTGGATGTTGTATTTTTCCTTTAGAAAAAAAAGAAAAATAAGGAGTAGGAGTATCACCATGCTGAACATCCATAACACTAAAATCAACACTTCTTTTGTCAATACGCGGAGGAGTACCAGTTTTAAGTCTATCTACCCTAAATGGTAGTGCTCTAAGACGAGCAGCTAAAGCGTTAGCCGGTTGGTCGCCTGCACGCCCGCCTGATTTTGATACTTTACCAATATGAATTTTCCCGCCTAAGAATGTACCAACCGTTAAAACCACTTTTTTAGACTTAAATGTGATGCCAGTTTTAGTTATAACTCCAGAAATAATGTCATTATTTATCACAACATCATCTACAGAATCTTGAAATATATCAAGGTTTTCTTGATTTGTAACAAGGGTGTTTATAGCTTGTTTATAGAGAACTCTATCTGCTTGGGCACGTGTTGCTCTAACAGCAGGACCTTTACGTGAGTTAAGAATTCTAAACTGGATCCCTGCCATATCAATAGCTTTTGCCATGATGCCACCCATAGCATCTATTTCTTTAACCAAGTGACCCTTACCAATTCCACCGATAGCGGGGTTACAAGACATCTGTCCTATAGTGTCTATATTATGGGTTAGAAGTAGTGTTTTTGCTCCTATACGAGCAGATGCAGTAGCAGCTTCAACACCAGCATGACCGCCACCAACAACTATTACATCATAAGTAGTTTTATAAATCATTTTATAAGAAAAATAGTAATATTCATATCGTCTAGATTCTACTACATTTTTATGTGAAAATAACCATTCTAGTAATATTAATTAAAATGCTTTTGCAATATAATCTATAGCAAGGTGATAAGGGTTGTATTTTGAGGTTTAAACCAGTAAATGTTAAAGGTTAGTGAGATTTACCATAAATATATTGATCAAGACCCTATAAAAATTTTTCAAGATGGAGCTATCAAGTCTGCAATTATATTTTTTACGTTTTTGATAATAGCTGCAACTTTTAATTTTGATAAAAATTTAATTATTATCACGATTTTATTTATAGCAAATTTAGCAGCTAGCGTACTAATTGGTAATATAGAAGTAAAAAGAAAAGCATTTTTCTGGTACATAGTAAGTGCAATTTTTATTTTAAACATATCACCATATGTGCATAATGTTTTTGAAGATAACTTTATGCTGATTATAACTGTGGTCTTTTTGGGGTTTTGGGTGCGTGGATTAGGGGATACATTTACTATTTTCCCAATCATGATTGTAGTAATGGCATGTATCTGTTTTATTAGGTTTCCTCTGGCTAGGTACAATCATTTAAGTTTTACTCTAGCAGCATTATTAGTGGGAGTTGCTTTTTATATTTTACTTATTAGTCGTTATAAGCTTATTAATTCAGGTGGCATTGAAAAAATTGTTAGGGAGTTTTTTAATATTTCCGTAAAAAGCTATTTAGATACATTTGAGAAAGCAAAGTATAGAAGATTTACTCAAACTAGAGTTTTAGAGGTAAGCCATAGTAAGTTTAATAATATAATTTCATTACAGTCTCATGGGCTTATGTTTATGCGTAAGAACACTCAAGATAACTGGCGTTATTTTTGTCATAATTTAATACTATTTAATAGATTAGCAGCTAAATTTATACTGACTTATAAAAAAATAAGTTTAGGCTATATACGGCTAGGTTTTAAGGATGCTTCTGAAGCTCAGGTTTTAGCAGAAAGTTTGGAAAAAATTTTTAAACAAACTCTAGCTTTATTACTCCAATTCCAACAAGAACCTAATACTTTAGAAGAGAAGAAAAAAGAAATTGATTACCTAAAGTATAAACTTGAGATTGCTTACATTGAAAAGTATCAAAAAGACCGTCAAAAAAGGAAATTGCTTTTTGATAGTATATTGCTTTTAGATGATATATTTACTAGTTTAGAAAATATCAAAGAGGCTTATTATGATCTTATTTAAAAATAGACTTATAGATAAGCTTTCTGATACAACTTTATTGGCATATAGGGTTTTAATAGCAGCCTCATTGGGTTTGGTTGTGAGCTATGGGGTTTTTAGTTTTACTGGAGAGCATGGGTTTAAGGATAGAATCTATTGGGTTGTAATTGCAGTTATAAGTGTTGCAGCAAGTACTAGCACTAGCGTTATATACACCAGGGCGAAAGCTATTATTATATTTTCTATCCTTGGAACGTCATTAGGATCAGTTTTACTATTAGTTACCCAGAAGATTATGATAAATAACAGTATGGCTAGTTTTATAACTATAGCTGTATTTTGTGGTTTGGCTTTGACATTGTACATTTACACTATGTTTTTAAATTATGCTACAAGCGTATTTTTTATACATATATACTTGGTTATGTTTTTTGGTTTGTTTGTTGGCTGGGATCATGAACTCTTTATTGTAAGAATAGTAAGTGTAGCTATCGGTACAGTTTGTATTGTGCTTGTTACATTTTTGACTAGAGGTAAAAAGTTTTTGAATATTTTTACCAAAGAAATGTATATAACTTATGGGGAATTTAAGAAAATACTCAATAATGTTGACAGAAATGTTCCAAACCGAAAATTAATTTTTTTAGTTGAAAAAAACATACAACTCAGTGAAATGCTTGTGAATGCTAAATATGAATTTTCGTCTAATAAAAGATACTACGAGTATAAAAAAATGATATTGCTTATGGACGAACTTTTAATAAATTTGAAAACTTATCGAGCTTTATTTATTGAGCAAAAGAAACATAATAACGAGCTATATGCCGATTTGGTAGAGTATACCAATAGCCAGCTCAAAAAGAATTTTGAAAAACTAACAATTAGGTATGATAGAATTCTAATACAAAAAGATTAATCAAGTTTATAAACTTTTGCAGTTACTAATATGATTCTTCTGTAGCGTATTAAATGATAACTATCTGTTTTCTTTTTATAATAAGCTCTTGTACAGGTGACTTACTTTTTGTATCTATTTTCTTAACGAAATCAAGATATTTAGAACTAACTGGTTCGACACAATTAACAAACTTATCAGGTCCAGCTTGGATGTCATCTTTACTAAAGCAACTATAAAGCGCGTGGATCAAAGGTATGTACTTTAAATTCCCATCATATTGCCAATCAAACTTGAAACTTTTTAACACATGAAGTAGAGACAGGTTTATCAAGGTAAATAGAGAATAAGGTTCAGATTTAATAGCACGAAATGTATGCTTTTCATTGCCTATGTTATTGTCTTTAAAGCAAGAGACTAAATAACTATCTACTTCTTCTAGATCTCTCGCTTCTCGGGTAACGCATCGCATTAACTCAGCTGCTCTTCTTAGACCAGTATCACCATGATGTCCTAATTTAAATTTCTCTGCATCCTCCCTATATTCTACTGCATCTTTATTTATATTTCGCATTTCCCATAAAGCGTTATATCTCATTATCCCTTCAATAATACAATCTATTAACTTATCACTTATTACATTATAATCTACGTTAATAATTTGTTGCGGTTGAATTACAGGTTGTTGAATTACAGGTTGTTGAATTACAGGTTGTTGAATTACAGGTTGTTGAATTACAGGTTGTTGAATTACAGGTTGTTGAATTACAGGTTGTTGAATTACAGGTTGTTGAATTACAGGTGGCTTAAACATGTTCGCTCCTGATAACAAAAATGGTCGATTAAGCTGAAGAAGTTTGAACGAAGGAGGTGTAGTATATGTAAACTTTACACCATCTAGCATCGGCTCGCTATTTCCAGACAGAAGAGGCTCATTATTTATGAGTTTATATTGTTGTATGATTGGCGAAGTAATCTCGTTCATAACTGAAAGCAATACATATGCGCCGCCTAAGGTGCCTTGTTGTTGAATCTCATTCTTGTAAACATTTGCTACCTGTGTAGAGTAATCACAAGGCTTTTGAACTAAACCTGCCATTTCAATAGGTATCACTTTATAATTACCAAAGCTAGAAACCTCATTGTTATCTAACTGATATAACATTCGTACCCATACAACTCTTGCATTCACAGGTTGATTATTATTTAATCTAGTGGAGTAGTGTGGTACTTCATTAAGAGTTTTGGCAATCTCATAGCAATACATTTCTCCATTATACTCAAATTGATAAGTGTCTATATCTATATCTTGGTTAAGCACATCATGTCGCGATCTCCTTTTGCCTATATGTCCTGCTCTTAGTGCGTCGCCAAATAAGTTGTGATAGTTTTGTAGGTAAGACATATTAACTAGTTTTCCTTTGTAACCCTTCTGGATAGCAATACTTCCTACTTTAGAAAAATTTTCATGTCCTGACTTTGGTATTGGTAGTACATTAGCATCCTTTAGAGGTCGTGAAAACTTGCGTTCAGCCGCATATTCTTGAGCTATTCCAGGTCGTTGATTATTATTGTGTGTTGCCACTAAATAATCGAAGAGCCTAAAATTAGAATACTTCACTGTATATATATCCAGGAATAAATTATTGATGTTTTTGACTAGTTTTTTTGTAAAAAAATCATCAAATTCCTTATCTAGTTCTGGAGCTACCATACACTCAAAGACATATCCTGATCCTCGATAATCTGGGCCACCCTCATCACCTTTTTGCCATGATCCATCTTCTCTAAACCCTGTAAAAGCCCGCCAACAACTTTCTGATTTCGACCTATACCAAATTCTAAGACGCTCAAAATTATTATACTTAAAGCGGCCTAAAATAATTTTATAGCCATCCTGAGGTTGTAGTAAAATACATTGTACGTCAAACGAGCATGCTCTTAACTTGATTTGCCCTAAGGTTGGTAGTTTGTTTTCCCACCAGTCAGTTATATAACTCATATCTTTCATCTTCACTTTATTTGGTTTAACCATTATAGGTTATTTAATAAATCCATAACCGTATTAAGATTATAGTTATTGCTATTTATATAATATAGTAAAAACTTTGTAATTAGTAGGAGTGTTTATTTGACAAAAGATGTTAAATTTTAATACCTATTTTGATTAAAAAAGTATCAATAATATAATATTTACTACAGTATGTTTGTGAATTTAAAAAGATTTGTAGTTGGAAGTTAAACTGATAGTTATAGTATTTATTATCTCATCTGTTGTGATGTTTTTAACCATCATAAGATAAAAGTTTTCTATTTAGTATTACATATAGTAAATATGGTGTAATTAATAATATTTATTTAGTGGTTTTTAGGGTTGTATCAATAGGTTTTTAAAGTGCAAAAAGCATCATAAAGATTGTGCCTGACCTGGGTAACTAAGTTATCTTAAGGTTATTTAACTAAGAAGAATTAGGTTTCGGATAATCGAATCTAGCTACATATTCAATGAGTACAGTAAGTAGAACAAAAAACTTTGAAAAACTAACAATTAGGTATGATAGAATTTTAATACAGAAAGATTAATTAAATTTGTATTTGAATCTTAACATGTATAATAATCAAACATTTCTATTTTATGACTTAGAAACCAGTGGAATTAATAACTCTTTTGATCAGATTTTGCAGTTTGCAGCTGTTAGAACTGACCTTAACTTTAATAAAATTGAGAGGTTTAACTTTTTTGTAAAATTAAATCCTGACACTACACCATCTCCAACAGCTACGATAACACATCATATATCTATAGCTCAAGCCAATTCACAGGGCGTATCAGAATATCAGGCTGTTAGAAAAATCCATAAAATAATTAATACACCAGAAACCATTAGCATAGGTTATAATACCCTTGGATTTGATGATGAGTTTTTAAGGTTCGCTTTTTTTAAGAATATGTTACCTCCCTATACTCATCAGTACAAAAATGGCTGCTTTAGGGCGGATTTGTTTCCAATAGTTGCTTGTTATCATTTATTTTTTAATGAAGCTTTAGAGTGGCCTGAAACTGTAGATAAAGAAGGTGATAAAAAAGTTTCTCTAAAACTTGAGAATTTAAATACTGTAAATAATTTGTATAGTGAGGGTCGAGCTCACGATGCTATTACAGATGTTTTAGTAACGGTTGAATTAGCAAAAAAACTCAAAAAAGCTAATCCTAAAATGTGGCAGTTTTTACTAGATAGATTTAATAAGCAAAACGACGAGCAAGTTTTGAATCAGCTTGATATTGGTGTTAGTATAAATAATACGCATTACAAGCAGGCTATAGCTATAAGTGGTGCTTTTGGCTATAGCAGTAATTTCATGTCAGCTATTTTGGATTTAGGCCAGCATCGGCACTACAAAAACCAAGAAATTTTTCTACGTTTAGATAATTATTTGTTTAGTGATTTTATAGAGGAGTTTGGTAGTTTAGAGGCTGAACATTGGAGATTAACTATTGCTAAAAAGTGGGGAGATATACCAGTTATTCTACCAGCTAAAACTCGCTTTGTTGGCAAGTTACCGCAGCAAAGGCTAGATCTTATAAAAGCAAATAAAGAGTTTATAAAGGATAATCCTGAGATTTTAGTTAGTTTTGTTGAGTATGTTTTAGAGTATAAGTATCCGGAAATAGAAAATATCGATAGTGATGCAGCTATATATCAAAGTGATTTTATGACTACTGCTGATGAGAAGGGTTGTGATAAGTTTCATAGTTTAGCTGTTACACAAAAAGCACAAATGTTAAATCAGTTACCTAAAAGTTATTATGATAGAGCTGTACGAATAATTGGTAGGTTGGATTTTTCTAAGTTACCAGAGAAAGCTCAATATGAGTTTCAAAAGTATTTAAATAAAATAGTGAGTTTAGAAAAAGAGGAACTTTTAGTAGATCATAAAGCTCGTAAAAGAGTAACTTTGGAAGAGATTTATAAAGAAATAGAACATTTAAGAGAAACACAAGGGCTGACAGAAGAACAACATTCTTTATTATATGAGTTAGAGGAGTATCTTTTTTAAATGGCTAAGTTTAATTTAGTTACTAAATATAGCCCCAGTGGAGATCAGCCCAAAGCAATTAAGTCGCTAGTTGAGGGTGTTAATAATGGTTTACAGCATCAAGTTTTACTTGGTGTAACAGGCTCTGGTAAAACTTATACTATGGCAAATGTAATTAATCAAACACAGAAACCATGTCTAATTTTAGCTCATAATAAAACTTTAGCTGCACAACTATATTCAGAGATGAAACAATATTTTCCAGATAGTGCCGTTGAGTATTTTGTCTCATACTATGATTATTACCAACCAGAAGCATATGTTGCTGCATCAGATACATATATTGAAAAAGACTCTTCTGTAAATGAGCATATTGAACAAATGCGCTTATCCGCAACTAAAGCTATATTAGAGCGTAGCGATGTAATTATAGTTGCTACAGTGTCTGCAATTTATGGTTTAGGCGATCCTGAACAATACATGCAAATGCTTTTGCACTTAAAGGTTGGTGAAACTTTGGATATAAAAAAGGCACAAACTAAATTGGTAGAAATGCAATATTCGCGTAATGATATGGACTTTAGTCGAGGTAGCTTTCGTGTGCGTGGTGAGATACTAGATATTTTTCCAGCAGATTCTGAAAAAGATGCTATCCGAGTAGAATTTTTTGATGATGAGATAGAAGCAATAAGTATAATAGACTCTTTAACCTCAAAAAAAATTAAACCTTTACATAGAGCAACAATATTTCCAAGTACTCACTATGTGGCTTCAAAAGAGCGTAAAGATATAGTTATAGAAGAAATTAAAAAAGAATTAAAAGAAAGAGTTAAATATTTTGAACAAGAGGGTAAATTACTTGAAGCTCAAAGGATAGAGCAAAGAACAAAATATGATATCGAGATGATTCAAGAGCTAGGCTACTGTACTGGTATTGAAAATTATTCTAGATTGCTATCTGGACGTGATCCAGGAGACCCGCCGCCAACACTTTTGGACTATTTACCAGAAAATGCTCTTGTAATAGTTGATGAGTCTCACGTGACATTGCCACAGTTTGGAGGTATGCAAAAAGGTGATTTTTCACGTAAGTCAAACTTAGTAAATTATGGTTTTAGGCTTCCATCAGCGTTGGATAATCGCCCACTAAAATTTAATGAGTTTGAGAAACTACTTCCACAAACAATTTATGTATCAGCAACGCCAGCAACTTATGAGTTAGAGAGATCTCAAAATACAGTTGAGCAAGTGATTCGTCCAACAGGACTGTTAGATCCGGAAGTTTTTGTACGACCAGTGGCAATTCAAGTTGAAGATGCTTTATCTGAGATAAATAAGGCTGTAGCTAGTAATGAAAGAGTTTTGATAACTACATTGACTAAAAAAATGGCAGAGAATTTGACAGAGTATTTGTCAGAACATAACGTCAATGTGAGGTATTTGCATTCAGATATTGATACTGTGGAGCGGGTGCAAATTATCCATGATTTACGTCAAGGGATATTTGATGTGCTAGTAGGTATTAATCTTTTAAGAGAAGGATTAGATATGCCTGAAGTTGGTATATTACTTATTTTTGATGCTGATAAAGAAGGATTTTTACGTTCAGAAAAGTCTCTTATACAAACCATAGGTAGAGTTGCAAGAAATGAAAATGGTCGAGCAATACTATATGCAGACATTGTAACTAAGTCTATGAAAAAGGCTATGGATGAAACGTTACGTAGACGTAAGCTACAAGATGAGTATAATAAAAAGAACAACATTATCCCTAGAACGATCATAAAAAATATAGATGATATGTTAGATAGCTCTCCAGAAAGGCAGAAGCGAGAATATAAAAATAACAGCAGGATAAGTGTTGATGATGTTGATGTTTCGGCTATACTAGGTATAACTGAAGCTAGTAAAATTATAAAAGCTTTAGAAAAACGTATGAAAGCTCATGCAAAAGAGCTTGAGTTTGAGCAGGCTACTTTAATTAGAGACAAAATACTTAAAATAAAGCAGAGATTTATAGAGTTATGAATAATATATTATTGATGGATTATGGCAATAGAGAATAAATTAAAAAAGGATCGGCTTTTTTTACGCTTTACTTGGGTAAGATTTAAAAATTATTGGTTTAGAGCACGCAAAAGTTTATATGCCTCAATTATATTGTGTGGTTTTATTGTAGGAGTTAATTTATACCTTGGCAATATAGATTTTGTAAACCAATCATTACAGATAGCAGTAACACTTGCTTTTATACTATTTATATTTTTTTTCTTAATAACAAAAGATAATAATCCTGTAGATATCATAATATCAGGTGCCAAAGGGGAATCAGTAGTATTAAATGAGTTAAAAAAATTAGATAGTAACTATGTACTTTTTAATAGAATAGTTTTACCAGATGATAAATCTACGATAGGCAATAGAGAGTTAGATTTTCTTGTTATATCTAGAAAAGCGATATATATAGTAGAGGTTAAAAATAATCGAGGTTATATTAAGGTCGAAAATATGGCAGAGAGATGGCAAGTGGAAAAAATCTCGCAAAATAACAAAACTTATGCAAAAACTATTAAAAACCCGATTAGGCAAACTTTTGCACAGAAAAAAGTTCTACAAACCTATCTTTATAATCAAAGAATTTATATAAAAGGTATCCCTGTAGTTACTGTTGTAATATTTGCTAATCCAGAAGTGCAGTTAAGTGATAATTTTATCGCAGAAGATGCTAATCAAGCAGTTTTATCTTTAGAAAATTTATTACCTTTTATTAACGCAAAAGAACAATATCTTGAAAAAATGCCAACTCGCTCACGTAGAAAAATTATCAAAAAGCTTGAGAAAAAATAAATGATTAACAATAGACCAATAGGGGTTTTTGATTCTGGGATAGGGGGTTTAACAGTTGTTAGAAGCCTTATGGATATGCTGCCAAATGAAAATATAATCTATTTTGGGGATATTGCAAGAATCCCTTATGGCACAAAATCTCGGGCAACTATTCAAAGATTTGCAGCTCAAACAGCTAAGTTTCTAATTGATCAAGAAGTTAAGGCTATTGTTATTGCTTGTAATACTATTTCTGCTATCGCTAAAGATACTGTGAAACAAATAGCTGGTGATATACCAGTTATAGATATAATAAGTGCAGGTGTAAGTTTAGTAGCAGACTTAAGTAATGTTGGTGTAATAGCTACACCTGCTACGATAAATAGTAACGCTTATGCGTTAGAGATTCATAAGCTTAATCCTAAGGCTGAAGTTTACTCTAAAGCCTGTGGCCTATTTGTGCCAATGATTGAGGAGGGTTTTATAAATGGTGAAATTGTAACTTTAGTAGCTAAACAGTATCTAGAGTATTTTCATGATAAATCTCTAGAGGTTTTGATACTTGGTTGTACGCATTATCCTATTATCAAAGACAATATTGCTATTGAATTGAACCCTGTAAAACTTATAGATCCTTCGCTACAGGCTAGCAAAATGCTTGAAGATTCGTTAAAACAAAATAACTTGCTAAACCAAAAGCAATCTAAGCCAGAATATAAATTTTATGTGACTGATATACCTATAAAATTTAAAGCTATAGGTGAGATGTTTTTACAAACTCAAATGGAGCATTTAGAGATAGTTAACCTTGATGGCTATTAACAATTTTGCTAAATTTGTAGTTTCTTTTTCACTAGCTGAACAGTTGCTAAACGCAAATGTGCTTTAAAAAACAATCGTAAACATAAAAATTCGCAGCTTTTTTATTGTGTACAGGATTAATGTCTAAAACTTCACGTTTACTGTTTTTGTCTTTTTTCTATTTGTGGTAATATTTCTATTGAAGGTATGTAAGTTTTCTTTTTATGGGTAAGTAATGAAAAATAATAAATTTTATCAAAATATTCGTTTAGCTATCTTTGATGTTGATGGCGTTATGACTGATGGAAAAATAATATTGTCAAATGATGGTAACGAAACAAAGTTATTTGACGTTAAAGATGGCTTAGGTTTGGTTTTGTTACAAAAAGTTGGTATAAAAATAGCAATAATTACTGGTAAGGAATCACAAATAGTTATTAACAGGTTTACAAGCTTGGGTGTTGATATAGAGGATATATTTCAAGGACAAAAAAATAAAGTTAGTGCCTACCAGACCTTAAAGGAAAAGTATCAGCTAGATGACTGTAACGTAGCTTATATGGGTGATGATCTTCCTGATATAGTCCTTATGAAGCAAGTTGGTATTTCAGCAGCACCATCAAACTGTATAGATTTAGTTAAAAACTACTCTGATTACGTTTGTCAGAATAAGGGTGGCACTGGCGCTGTTAGAGAGTTTTGTGAATATATATTAAAGCATCTTGGTTGCTACAATGAGGTTATTGAAAATTACATTGAAAATGGTGGCATGAAATAGAAATATGAAGTTTTTTACTAAATATTCGCTGCTTGTTAATGTGTTTGCGATAGTGATTGTGGTTTTTAGTACAATATTTATTTATTCTGAAGCAGTTCAGGGCGGTAGCGATCCTAAAAAATTTTCACCTTCAAGTAGCGTTGAATTAACAGCATTTAACTTTCATTATAATAATTATAACGATGATGGTAAACTAACTACAAATTTTATTACTGAAAAACTAGAACAATATGTCAATCAAGATATTAAAATGACCAATTTAATAGAAACTAGTTATGATGAGAAAACAGGCGATGAGACTTGGAGAGTAAAAGCGCCTAAAGGTTTTTCACAGAAAAAAGATAATAATGAGTTGATACATTTATTTGACGGAGTTAATGCTATTTTGTTTACAAAAAATCAGCAAGCAGATTCAGGGGAAAGTTCTGCTAAACAGACACCAGATGCAGATGGTAAATATCTACCAAAGAAAATATATATAAAATCATCAGAAATGTACTATGATACAGAAACA
The DNA here is from genome assembly GCF_000710735.2 of Allofrancisella heilbronnii. NCBI lineage: Bacteria > Pseudomonadati > Pseudomonadota > Gammaproteobacteria > Thiotrichales > Francisellaceae > Allofrancisella > Allofrancisella heilbronnii. The sequence goes on from NZ_CP144673.1 coordinate 604,939, forward strand.
CATGATTATTATAATGATAAATTTGTCAAAGTGTATGATCCTGACACGGAAAATAATACCACAGGTATAGGAATAGTTGGAAACTCAGATACTAAGGTTATTAATTTTAAGAAAGACGTAAGGAGTTACTATGCGTCAAGCTAGGATCGTACTAGTAGCTCTAGGAGTTTTAGGTATTTTCTTGTCTGGTTATAGTGATTCTTCTAGCTCAGCAGATAATGGTTTACATTCAAGTTCTAATCAAAATATACCTTTTCAAGAAGGTGGCGTAGCAGTAGCAGATGAAAAAGAAGATACAAGTGCTGATAATATTCTCAAAGAATATGGTCCTCTTACAATATGTGCTGATAAAGCTACCTACGATAGCAATAAAGAAACTCTTACATATTATGGAGATGTTTTTGTAATCCAAATTCATAATAAGCACATTTTATGTAAGAAGCCTAAAACTACCAAAGCTACCAAAACAAATATGGTTTATTTTACTAGGAATAAATCAATTCCTTTTAAAGAATTACAACAACAATGGTTTGAGCAAGCAAAAGAGCTATGTGAAGATGAGCAGGGGTGTAATTTCATATCAGGTCAAAAACTTGTTATGGAACTAGATAAAAATCGTAAAGTTCAAACTCTTACTATGGAATCAATGGATGGTGAATTATCTCAATTTTATACCTTCCCAACTAATTCAGATCAAGCTTACCAAAAAAGTAAAAAGCTAACCAAAGGACCACTAAATGGGGTAGCTAGAAAGATTATTTATAACATCGTTAAAAAGAATCTTGAGCTTTTTGAAAATGCTGTAATTAACCAGAATGAAAACCACTATAAGGGTAGAGAAATTAATTATGATATGGAGCATGATCTTGTAGCTATTCCTGGTAGTAAAGATAGACGTTCTAAAATAATCTTAGATGGTGTTCAGAGTGAAACTAAGATTGATACAGGGTTAAAACCTATTAGTGAATATAACAAGAATAAAAAAGTCAGTAGTGGTAGTACAGTTAAAACTTCTAGTTTTGACGATTCAGAAAATATTCTGTCATAAGCAGAAGGATATGAGATTAGGAATGGAAAAATATACTTTAGAAGCTAAAAGATTAGGTAAAAAGTACGGCTCAAGGTGGGTTGTAAATAACGTTTCAATGAAAGTTTCAACAGGTGAAATTGTAGGTTTGTTGGGACCAAATGGTGCTGGTAAAACAACATCTTTTTATATGATAGTTGGTCTTGTATCTGCAACTCGTGGCAAAGTTCGTATGGGTAAAGAAGATGTCACTAAGATGCCTATCCATCTACGTGCAAGAAAAGGGCTTGGCTACTTACCACAAGAGGCATCTGTTTTTAGGAAGCTTAGTGTTGAGGATAATATAGTAGCTATCCTTGAAACAAGAAAAGAGCTGACAAGAGATCAGATTAATGAAAATTTGAATTCTCTTTTGGATGAATTCAGTATTCAGCATATTCGTAAAAGCTTAGGTATGAGTCTCTCTGGAGGTGAAAGAAGACGTGTTGAGATAGCTAGAGCTTTAGCTATGGATCCGAAATTTATTCTGTTGGATGAACCATTTGCTGGTGTTGATCCTGTTTCAGTGATTGAAATTAAGGAAGTTATCAGACATCTAAAAGATAGAGGTATAGGAGTACTTATAACTGATCATAACGTACGAGAGACATTAGATATTTGTGAACGAGCTTATATTGTAAATGCTGGGAATATGCTAGCATCAGGTACGCCAGAGGAAGTGCTAGCAGATGAAACTGTAAGAAAAGTATATTTAGGAGAAGATTTTAAACTATAGATAAAAATGGTAAAAGAAATAGATACTTCTAAATCAAAAGTGATTTGCGTCGGTAGAAATTATGTAGAACATATCCAAGAATTAAATAATGAGATTCCAGATAATCCTGTTATTTTTATAAAGCCAAATTCTAGCTTAGCTAGATCATTAAAACTACTTTCTGGTAGAGAGTTACACTACGAATGTGAAATAGTATTTGCTTTTGATGGTAAATCTCAAATTAAAGCAGTAGGGCTGGGATTAGATATAACTGATAGAAATTTGCAGTCAAAACTTAAATCAAAAGGCCTACCTTGGGAGTTGGCTAAAAGTTTTGATGGTAGTGCAGTGATTAGTGATTTTGTGGAAATTGGAGCGCTAGATATTCCTTTTTTAAGTTTTAAGGCATACAAAAATAATCAACTAATCCAAGAGGGTAGTTATGATTTAATGATTTATAAACCAAATCAGGTAATTAACTTTCTAAAGGATAATAACATTTCTATATGTAAAAATGATTTACTTATGACTGGTACACCTAAAGGTGTTGGAATTATAAATTATAACGATAAATTTAAGTTAGAACTATTTTGTAAAGATAGCATTATTCTAGAGACATTTTTTAAATAAAAATACGGTGGTAAAATGTGGGCAATTGTTGGTAGTAGTGGATTTGAAAGTTTCGATAGTTTTGAGATTATAGAAGAGTTATCTAGAGAAACTCCTTTTGGTTTGTGCTCAAATGGATTATTTAAAGTAAAAATAGACAAGCAAGAAGCTTTATTTTTAAACAGAACAGGGCTTGAGCAAAATATTTTACCACATCAAATTAACTATAAAGCTAATATCTATGCACTAAAAAAATATGGTGCAACCTCTATAATAGCGCTTTCTTCGGTGAGAAGTTTAAGAGATGAGTTAAAGCCAGGAGATATGGTAATTCCATACCAATTTATAGATAGAACAAAATCTTTACGTGATTTTACATTTTGTGATCAAGGTTTACTTAATTATGTTTCTCTTTCAAGGCCAATAACTGAAAGCATAGCCGAAGAAATTAGAGAAAGAAAAGCAGATTTTGATTTTACTATACATTTCAAGCAAAGCTATGTTTGTATAGAAGGGCCTCAGTTTCCAACAATTATAGATGCTAAATGTTTTCAAAGTATGGGTGGTGGTGTAATAGGTATGACAGCTTACCCAGAGTTTGCATTAGCAAGAGAGGCTGGTTTAAATTATATTTGTTGTAATTTCATAGTTGATTATGTTCCTTGGTCTTATGACGTTAGGAATGAATATAACGTTTTAGAAATAAGACAAACAAATAACACAAAAGCTGAAAGTATAATTAAATGGTTGGTTAAAAACTTATCTTTTTATTCTGAAAATGATTGTCATGAGCTTGGAATAGCTAGATATTTATCTACTCCTTTAGATACACTGCCTCCAAACAAAAGGGCTTGGCTAAAAGTTATTGCTAAAGATAACTCTAAACATGAAAAAGCTCTTGAAGCCGAAATTTTTAAGAAAGTTCCTGATTTGTATGGTGGAATCAAAACAATACCTGCCAAAATGCAAGATCTACTAACTTTCATAAGTAAATATGATAGAGATGGAAATCGTAGAGACATTGAATCAACGAGAAAGGCAGCAGCTTCACTTAACTTATATAGTTACCAAAAGCTAGAAGTTAAGAAAGTAGAGGATCTACAAATTACTCATAACGATGGACATAATATACCAGTTAGGCTCTATAACCCTGATCCTAGTAAAAAACTTCAGGTAATAGTATTTTCACATGGAGGCGGGTTTGTTTCAGGAACTTTGGACTCTTTTGATGCATTTTGTAGAAAGGTTGCAATAACTACAAATAGGGTGGTTTTTTCTGTAGACTATAGACTTGCTCCTGAACATAAGTTTCCAGCAGGGCTAAATGATGTAGAATTTATTGCTGAGTATGTTTACAACCAGGCAAAAAATTTTGGAGTTTCTAAAAAAGAATTTACACTAATGGGTGATAGTGCAGGAGCTAATTTATCTATCCTTGCAACTTATAACTTATTAAAAGATAATAAAATCAAAATTGCTAATAATATTATTTTGTATCCATCTGTTGATTTATCACATATGCCAACTAAATCGTTAGAAGATTTCGCTAGTGGTTATATACTAACTAAAGCCAAAACCATGTGGTATTCAGAGTTATATGTACCAGATAATGTTGATAAACAGTCTCCTAAAATATCGCCATTTTATATCAAAAAATTAGAAGGTATGCCACGCACTTTAGTTATAACAGCTGGGTTTGATCCACTAAAAGATGAAGGTCTACTTTTTGCAGAGAGACTTATACGACACAATGTAGAAGTACAGCATTACCATTTTGATAGTTTGGTACATGGGTTTATTAACTTTTCAAAGCTTATTCCAAATGAGATGGATATTTTACATACAAGAATAACTAAATTTCTTAAATAAAAAATGAAGAATTATGTTTTACAAATTGAATACTTTGGAAAAAATTATTGTGGTTGGCAACGACAATCTCATTCATCAAGTATACAAGAGGAACTAGAAAAAGCCTTATCAAAGGTAGCTAACCACAATATAGAAACTATATGTGCTGGTCGGACTGATACGGGGGTTCATGCAAGCTCGCAAGTTGTTAATTTTTTATCTAATGCAGATAGATCTCTACAGGCTTGGCAACGAGGAGTAAATGCATTGTTACCTCAAGATATAAAAGTTTTGCAGATAAAAGAAGCTGAAGTAGATTTTAATGCGAGATTTTCAGCTATAAATAGGACTTATAATTATGTGATTTATAATGCTCCTATAAGCTCCCCATTGTTTACCGAGCACACTTTATGGGAAAATAGACCTTTAGATATACAAAAAATGAATCAAGCTTGTAAATACTTACTTGGTGAGCAAGATTTTAGTTCATTTAGGTCTTCTCAGTGTCAATCAAATACAGCTTTTAGAAATATTAAAAAGGCAGAGTTTGTAAAATTTGGTAATTTTATAATTTTTGAAGTAATAGGAAATGCTTTTTTGCATCACATGATTAGAAATTTGGTAGGGTCTTTAATCAAGGTTGGATTAAGCTTTAGAAATCCAAGTTGGATAAATGATTTGTTAATAGCTAAAGATCGTACTCAAGCAGGGCAAACAGCTAAAGCTCAAGGACTTTATTTTGTTGGGGTTGAGTATCCGGAATTTAGGTTTAATCGTTCTGTTTTAGATATGTTTTGTGTATAGATTTTTACAATTTATAGAATATACTTGCTGAGATCCTTATCTTTAACTAATTTACCTAATTTCTCATTAACGTACTCAGTAGTTATACTGATGGTCTTATCAGTTAATTCTGGCGCGTCAAAGGAAATTTCTTCAAGTAGTTTTTCCATTACAGTATGTAAACGTCTAGCTCCAATATTTTCAATTTCTTCGTTGACTCTGTATGAAATCTCAGCAATTTTTTGAATAGCATTATCATCAAAAGTCAGCTCAACACCTTCTGTTTTCATTAAAGCAATATATTGCTTAAGTATTGAACAATCTGGCTCTTTAAGAATTCTAACAAAGTCATTTATCTCAAGAGATTTCAACTCTACTCTTATAGGTAATCTACCTTGAAGCTCAGGAATTAAATCAGAAGGTTTTGATACATGAAATGCTCCTGAAGCGATAAATAAAATATGATCTGTTTTTATCATTCCATATTTTGTTGATACAGTAGAGCCTTCAACAAGTGGTAAAAGGTCACGTTGTACACCTTCGCGAGATACATCAGCACCATAAGTATTCGATTTTTTACAAACTTTATCTATCTCATCAAGAAAAACAATACCATTTTGTTCCACAGACTCCAAAGCACGAGCTTTTATATCTTCTTCGTTAATTAATTTGGCAGCTTCTTCATCCTTTACTAGTTTGATAGCGTCTTTTATTTTCATTTTTTTATTTTTCTTTTTGTCACTACTTAAGCTAGAAAATAAATCTTGAATTTGACTTGTCATATCTTCCATACCTGGAGGTCCCATTACTCCAATAGCTTTTGGAGCAGCCGCTATTTCTATTTCAATTTCTTTATCATCAAGTTCACCATTTTGAATTTTTTTTCTAAAAATTTCGCGGGTTTTGTTTTCTTTTTCTTTCTTAGAAGCTGAATCTTCAGCAGGCTCATTAGCAAAGCCAATCTTTGACTCAGTTGGTCTAGCTGGTGGGATTAGTACATCAAGAATTCTATCTTCAGCCAATTTAGAAGCTTTTTCAATAACTTTATTTTTAGCTTCTTCACGCTTCATTTTTACAGCCATTTCTACTAAATCACGGATTATAGATTCAACGTCTTTACCAACGTAACCAACTTCAGTAAATTTAGTAGCTTCAACTTTAATAAATGGAGCATCAGCTAATTTAGCGAGTCTACGAGCTATCTCTGTTTTACCAACACCGGTAGGTCCGATCATTAAAATATTTTTTGGAGTTACTTCTTGACGCATTTCACTATCTAGCTGCATTCTACGCCATCTATTACGTAAAGCTATAGCAACGGCTTTTTTTGCATCATTTTGACCAATTATGTGTCTTTCTAATTCTTGTACGATTGTCTTTGGAGTCATTATTTGCGTCATAATGTATTAACTATCCTTTTTGTTATCTAAACTTTCTATCGTGAAATTATGGTTTGTGTAAATACAAGTATCTGCTGCAATAGTTAAGCTTTTTTTGACTATTTCTTCAGCTGTTAAATTTGTGTTTTCAACAAGAGCAGTTGCTGCAGAACGAGCGTAAGTTGACCCTGATCCGATAGATATTATATCATTTTTATCTGCTGCCATCACATCCCCAACTCCAGATATCAGTAGTGATAATTTTTCATCTGCTACGATAATCATAGCTTCTAGTTTACTAAGCATTCTATCTAGACGCCATTCACGTACCATTTCTACCGCAGCACGCTCAAGATTTCCTTGATAAAATTCTAATTTTTGTTCAAATTTTTCAAATAATGTAAATGCATCAGCAGTAGAGCCAGCAAAACCTGTAAGAACTTTACCGCCATTCAGTTTTCTTACTTTTACAATATTATCTTTTGCTATAGAGTTGCCTAAAGTTGCTTGACCATCTCCTCCTATAACTACCTTATCTCCTCTTCTAACACATAAGATAGTAGTTCCTTTCATTTTTTCCATAATTGACACACCTTCTTTAGTGGTTTATAAATTTAAAAATATGTTATTAATTTAATATAACTAGATTGGGACTAGTTATGTTTTTTACAAGCTTTTTTAATATTATTTTTTATATTTGTTCGAAAGTAATACAAAGGGTGTATTTTTATGATATATTTTAGCTGGTTTTTGTTTATTTTTGTTTAACTTTACAGAGAGTTTTGATATGAGAAGTGATTTAAACTTTAAAGAGACGATTAGTTTGGCTACGAATATTTATAAGAGATCATTTAAACTCACATTCGTGTTAGCATTTATGCTTTCATTTATATCTGAATATTGCTTTGTGTATATGATGCAGCACGGTATGGCTGAGTATATAGAAAGTGGTGGAAAAACTATACCAGTAGACTTTCCGTCAGCAAATGTACTAAGTTTTATGGTACTAGTAATTATGGTAGCTACAATTTTTGTCTATGCTATGATAATTTTGTTACAAGGAATATTTATTAAAAATCAGCTAAAAGCATCTGAAGCTATAAAACTTTCTTTACAGATTTTTTCTAAACGGATATTTTCTTTTTTAGGAGCTTTTTTACTGTCCATAATCGTATTAACGTTATTGTCAATGTTTTTACAGTATATAGGTATCTTCCTTGCAATCTTGTTGTTTTTAACTGTTATGCCAGCTGTACTTTTAGGTAAGAGTAGCATTTTTGAAGCTATCACAGATAACCTTAAGGTTATCAAATTAAACTTTTTTTACATGTTTAAGTTGGTATTTGTGGTACTAATTCTTATGGTGGTTAAGCCGCTACTTACTTTGGGTTTGATATATTTGTTAAAAAATGTAGGTATGGAGATAAGCCCTTTAGAAAATAGTATTCAAAATATTATTGTGACAATAGTAGATTCATTAGTGGTACCATTTATATTTGCTATTACAGTAGCTACTTTTTTAGTAACTCGTGAAAAAAATGCTATTGATCAAAATATTTGATTAAATCTTTAAATTTATAATTTTGGCTAAATTTAATACCTTTCTTAGAAATATCTTTTTGTTTACTTTGATAATCTAGCTCACTAATTATGCCAAATTCGACTTTTATTTTTAATTCTTCTTGGTTTTCAGAATATGTTTTTGTAAATGGTAAAGTTTTTCCAAAGCACCAATTCCAACTTTTTAATACGTTCATTTCTTGTTCGATAAGCTCTTTATTTGCAAGAGGAGTTTGTTCATTTATTAAGCTCAGTTTTACACTTTTAAAACTACTTAAAAAAGCTTTTGTAATATCTTGAGTTTGTAAATCATGCTTTAATTCATTTAGATTGATTACTTTAGATCTATATGATTTTACTCCTTTAGTATCCAAAGATGTATCAATTGGTTGGTGTAAGTAGTTATAAAGCTTGTTAGTGTTTGCATTTATTAGTAGTGTTCCATGGTGAAATGCTCTGTCTTTTTTTTCTCTAAAAGCACTCCCGGAAATTTTATATGTGAAATTGTTATGATCGACTACAATATCATTTCTTTGGTTTGGATAGGCATTTATTTCCAATTTTCGTATAACACTACAAACAAGTTCAAGATTAGCTTTAATATTGTGATCGTTCTTTGGAGAAATGATTGTATAGTTTAGATTACCAAAATCATGATAAACAGTACCACCGCCACTTTGACGCCTAATGATAGGTACACCATCTTTTTCCATAGCTAATAGATTACATTCTAGCCAGGGGTTTTGAGCCCTACCTATTACAACGCATGGCGAGTTTTGCCATAAAAATAATATTTTTTGATCTTTCAAATCTTCCAAGAATAACCAATTTTCTAAAGCTAAATTAAAATAAACATCGTTGCTTTGTGATATATATATTTTCATCAGTTAGTTGTTATTTATAGTTTTCTGTAAGTATAAGGTTTTATTGGTTCTATAAAAGTGTTTTGTGATATAATTTTGCTTTATTGAGTAAAATTAAAGTTAAATAATCTGATGTCATCCATACAGCAAACCCTAGATATTATTAAAAGAGGGGTGGACGAAATTCTTTTAGAAGAAGAGTTGGTTAAAAAGCTTCAAAAGGGTAAACCTTTAATTATAAAGTTTGGTTGTGATCCAACTGCTCCAGATATTCATTTAGGACATACGGTTGTTATTAACAAGCTTAAGCAGTTACAAGATTTAGGTCATGAAATTCATTTTTTGATAGGGGATTTTACAGCTCAGATTGGTGATCCAACTGGTAAAAATGCTACTAGACCACCATTGACAGCACAAGAGGTTGCTAAAAACGCAGAAACTTATACAAGCCAGGTTTTTAAAATCTTAGATAAAGAAAAAACTATTGTGCGTAGAAATAGTGATTGGTTTAACAATATGTCAGCTGCTGATATGATTAAACTAGCTTCCAAATCAACGGTTGCTAGAATGCTTGAAAGAGATGATTTCTCTAAGAGATATAAAAATAACCAGTCTATTTCTATACATGAATTTTTGTATCCACTTGTACAAGGTTATGATTCTGTGGTAATGAAGGCTGATATAGAGCTAGGTGGTACTGATCAGAAGTTTAATCTGCTAATGGGTAGGGAGCTTCAAAAACAAAATAATCAAGAGCCACAAGTTATTATAACTATGCCATTACTTGAAGGTTTAGATGGTGTTAAAAAAATGTCAAAATCTAGCCAGAATTATATAGGCATAGAAGAACCAGCAAATGATATTTTTGGTAAAATTATGTCGATATCTGATGAGTTGATGTGGCGCTATTATGAGCTACTTAGTTTTAAATCTTTAGAAGTTATCACTAATTTGAAGCAAAGTGTGCTTGAAGGGACAAACCCCCGTGATATCAAAATAGAGTTAGCAAAAGAGCTTATACAAAGATTTCATTCTGTAGAAGCTGCTGAAAATGCTTATCAAGATTTTATACAAAGATTTCAAAAAAACCAGATACCTGAAGATATAAATGTTGTAGAATTAGATATAAAAGGTAGTTTACCTATAACTAATTTACTAAAAGAAGCAGGTTTAGTAGCTAGTACATCTGAAGCTAACAGAATGATTAAGCAAGGAGCTGTAAAAGTTGATGGCGAGAAAGTTGATGATAACAAATTAGTTTTCACAGCTGGTACAGAGAATGTATTCCAAGTAGGTAAACGCAAATTTGCAAAAGTAATTATAAAATGATGGAGTTTAAAAAATGGATAAGTTTTTATCGATATTTGTAGGTGTTTTAATTATTGTAACTATAGTTACAGTATTTATTAGTCTGTTTCCGCTAGCTTTAAAAGTTTGTATAATTTCAGCTATTATTAGCGCTATAATTTATGTTGCCCTTAGACTAATTGAGAAATTTAGTAACTAATTATTATTGGTAAAGGTGTCCATAATAAAGCTCAGGGCAATTGCATTAAAATATTTTGGTTTTCTAAAAAAAATCAAAATTCAAACTTCAAAAACAACATATGTCTCTGTGTTCCAAGAGGAGAAAATGAAAAAAAAGTTAGACAGCCCTTTTAAGAAGTTATAGCCAAATAGGCTTTATTATAATCCCTTCTTGTAACAGTCTAAGAAGTGTTTATTTATAGCTGATATGAGTAAAATATTTTAACCTATTTTCAAAGTTTGGTATGCTAAGAGATAATTTGAGCGAGATTAATTTCAAAAATGCAAAAGATTTTAAATTTACACAAGTTAAGAACATCTCTAGATAAAAATAATACAGCTATATATCAACTTGATGATATTTGTTTAAATGATTATATTGGTAGTAACCTTAAAATAGAGTATTTAAATGAAATAAATTGCGTTGCATGTGGAGCTAAGACTAATAAAAGCTATTCTCAAGGTTACTGTTTTATGTGTATGAGAAGATTACCGGAATGTGATATCTGTATAGTTAAACCTGAGTTATGTCATTTTGCACAAGGCACATGTAGAGACCCAGCATGGGGTGAGGATAACTGCATGAAGACTCACATAGTTTATTTAGCAAATACTGGAGATGTGAAAGTAGGTATTACAAAATTAAAAAATATACCTTCACGCTGGATTGATCAAGGAGCTAGCCAAGCTATACCTATCTTTGCAGTAGAGAGTAGATTAATTTCTGGTTTAGTTGAAATGTTAATAAAAAAATATATTGCTGATAAAACAAACTGGCGTAAAATGCTTCAGGGTAAGCCAGATACCTCCGTAGATTTATTTGAGTTGAGAAATAAAATATTAGAAGTAATAAATCCAGAAATTAGTAGTATACGTTTAAAATACGGCGAAAATAGTGTTGAGCCAGTAGAAGGAAGACTTCAGTTAATAAATTATCCTGTTATCCAGTATCCAATAAAAATTAAATCGCTTAACTTAAATAAAGATTCTATAATCAGCGGTAAACTTATGGGTATAAAAGGACAGTACTTAATCTTTGATACAGGAGTCATAAATATACGTAAATTTGGTGGGTATAAGTGTAAGATCATAATCTAGAATAGATCGTTTATTAAATTTTTGATTTAATTTTATTTGATTGTAGTTTAAAACTTTATTGGTGCTTCGACTTAGAAATCCCATCTTAGAAAGAAACTTTTCTTATGTCTCTATAGAAATTTTCATGTGAGCCAATTTTTAATAATGTTAATGTAATAGTTTCGTCATTATAGTTATAGCCAAGCAGTATAAGCTGATTATTTATTTTGAACTTGTACACTCTTAGGAAGTCTAAATCTCCTTTCTTTTGCTCTCCTATACTGGGATTGCTAGCGATAAGTTTTACAGCGTTATCTACTTCTTTTTTATCTTTGATAGATAGTTTTTTTATATATTTTTTGAACGTATTGGTTTGTTTAATTTTCAAACTCATAATCTTCTACCAGTCCATTATCCATCTCAGCTTTTGCTACTAAACTTCCAATAACAAAATCATAAGGCAGGTCCGGGTTTTCTTCTACAATTCTACCAATCATAGCCCAATGTTCTATTTGGCTTGCACAAGATCGGTGCATAACCTTAGCTATTGTTTTTGCTTTAATTACTAAATCATCTGATAATCTAACTGACAAAGCCATATTTTTAGCCCTTATTAAATGTTAATGAGTTAATTATACAACATTTTGCGATTAATTGCGATTGTTAATATATAAAATCCAAAACTTTAGATTTATTTTATAATTTATCTAGTTTTTATTCTAATTCTATTCTTAATGTATATACAAGGTACTGAAACTAACATGTAATATTTCTTGTTTACATTAGATAGTCCAGCTCCGGGGGCACCATATTAATTAAGTTTAATATTATTTAATAATTTTAATGATAAGATGTTCAATTTTAATTTCACCTAAGAAGTCAGCCCATACTTTGTAATATCTCGATTCTTCCATTTAGATTGTGTTTCATACATCTAACTCAGTTTTTTTAAAGTCACGTTAATCAAAAGTTTTATTGTTTCAAAACGTTTAACTTCTTTTGCTCACTTATACTATATAAATATGGGTTTAGACGTGTTTTCAATGATTTTAAAAATTGAAAAACAATTAAAATATAAATAATTTTTATAAAATATCTTTACTTAAATTAAATTTTATTATATTTTATATTTTGTATTTAACTTAAATGGAGGCTTTAGAGTGTTAAATAAATATATATGTGGTGTTAGTTCAGTCTTAGGATTAGCAGTGCTTTTAAGTAGTTGTTCTCAAGAGGAGCTAACAGAATATCAAATAGGGACAAATTGTGATGGTGCAGTTTGTAGTATAGAATTAGACCAAGCTGATTTGCTTAGATATACAAACGTAGTAGGTAAAACAGTAGATAAAGTCCTAAAACAAGAAGCTGTACCAGATCCACAATATAACATAACTTGGGTTCTGACAGATGGTCAGTTTGCTACAAATGAACAACTTGGTAATAGTAATTTACCATTATGTAATGGTGATTGTACATATGAATCTAATCCAACTGGTTGGGTATTTGGTTCATCAGGTGCACATCAGATAGGTGTTTCTGGAACAATAACATACCCAGATGGTACTGTTCAGAGCATTGATATAGCGAAAACAGTAAGTACTGAGTATGGTCAAGTTAAGATAGAGTCAGAGGTTGTAGGAGGTTCAGGATTGGACTATAAATTTACAGCTAATACCACAGATACTGGTATACCAGACGATGCGACTTTTACTTGGAAAATAGATGGTACAGAAGTTGGTACAACCCAAGAGATAGAGTATCTTTTCCCAGCACCGAATACAACTTATACAGTAAGTGTGGAAGTCTCTGTAGATGGTGAAGTAATCTCAACAGATACAAAAGATATACTTACAGGTGAAATAGTAGAGCCGACATTAATACCTGTAGTAGATAGTAGTGATCCACTTACTTATACAATAACAGCAGATACTACAGGTACAATTATAGATAGTAGTTGGACAAAGCAGTGGAAGATAAATGGTAATGTAGTATCAGGAGCTACAACAGATATACTAAACTATACATTTACCCAATCTGATACGACATATCAAGTAGAGTATATTGCTACAAAAGGAGAGCTTACAAGAAGTGCTACTAAAACTATACAGGTAGGAGAAGTCATTCAACCGACATTAATCACTACTCCAGATAGTAGTGATCCACTTACTTATACAATAACAGCAGATACTACAAATACAAGTATAGATAGTAGCTGGACAAAACAGTGGAAGATAGATGGTAGTGTAGTATCAGGAGCTACAACAGATACACTAAACCATACTTTTACCCAATCTGATACAACATACCAGGTAGAATATACTGCTACAAAAGGTCAAAGTATCAGAACTGCTACTGATACTATACATATAGGTACAGTCAATCAACCATCATTATCATATAGCCAAGATGGTAGTGATCCACTTACATGGACGATGATCGCAGATACTACAGGTACAATTATAGATAGCAGTTGGACAAAACAGTGGAAGGTAAATGATGTTGTAGTACCAGGATCTACAGATACACTAAATTATACATTTGCACTTACTAGTACAACATATAACGTAACGTATACTGCTACAAAAGGTCAAAGTACCAGAAGTGTTACTGAACCTGTACTCACAGGCCCAGCTACAGCACCTCAATTGGGTAGTAATAGAACAGACTCGTTAGAATTTGATTTAACAGCAGATTTAACAAACACTGGGATAACTTCAGACTGGGCGTTATATTGGTACTTCAGTCCATCGTCACCAACGTCAGGAACGATTATTAACAGTGACACTACTAACGCAACGGTAATATTTGGTGACTATAATAATTATGTTATAACTTTTAAAGCTACTCCACCATCTGGTTCAGGTCTTAGTCCTGTAACAGCTAATATAAGCATAGACACTTTAAAAACATCAATGACTATGACAGGTGGTAATTACTTTAATATCGAAGGTAAAGGTCCTGCCCCTGTAACAGGTATTACTTGGTCTACATCTGGTGGGACAGACAAGATTACTTTCACTTGTCCAAGTGGTTATGCATATCCAGATTCTATACTTCCTCCGGCAGTAGGTACAGAAATAAACTGGCCTATGGGGAGAGATGTAGATAGACTTTACTTATCATTTGATGATGGTGGAAATATATTGAATGACTTCAATGATACTAGCACTAATCTAAAGTATAGAAACCAAAATGAAGGTACCCTAGTTGTTTCTATGAGTTGCTATAAAGTATATTAGTAAATAGAGGCAGAAATTATCAACTGCCTCATTCTAGAATTACTATCAAAATTAGTTCTACATTTTTTTGTTAAATTAATTCAATTTAAGTTTTTTGTTCATATATATTTTTAAAAACTAGAACAAACTATGTTAGCTTATTATAAGCTTTATTAATGTTGTGATTTTATACCATATGTAATAAGTGCTTTAATAAAGAAGGTTTAAGATTGTGGGTATTTGGGGTATTTAAAGATGCTAATTAATACTTATTTATAAACAGGGAATTTATCACAAAGTTCTAAGATTTGCTTAGCTACATCTTTTTCTATTTGTTCGTTACCACAGTTGAAAACCACATCAGCTAGTAAGTTTGCTACAAGTTCACACTCAGTTTCTTTAAATCCACGAGTGGTAATAGCAGGGCTACCAATCCTTAAACCACTAGTTACAAATGGTGAGCGAGGATCATTTGGAATAGAGTTTTTATTTACGGTGATATTTGCTCTACCTAGAGCAGCTTCAGCCTCTTTACCAGAGAATCCAGAGTTTGTAATATCTAAAAGTAGTAGGTGATTATGAGTTCCACCAGATATGATATTAATATTACGTTGTTTAAGAGCTTTTTCCATAGCTTTGGCGTTTTTTAGTACTTGCTTTTGGTATTCTACAAAGTTTGGTTCTAAAGCTTCTTTAAAAGCAACTGCTTTAGCTGCAATTACATGCATTAAAGGACCACCTTGAATACCTGGAAAGATAGCAGATTGAAACTTTTTAGCTAGCTCTGGATTATTGTTGCAAAGTATTAAACCACCGCGAGGCCCCCTAAGGGTTTTATGGGTGGTGGTAGTTGCAACATCTACATATGGAAATGGGCTAGGGTATAGTCCTGTTGCTACTAAACCAGCTACGTGGGCAATATCTGCCATAAGTACAGCATCTACAGAATCAGCAATTTCTCTAAATTTTTCCCAATTTAAGATTCCGGAAAAAGCAGAAAACCCAGCGATTATCATTTTTGGTTTGTGCTCTTTTGCTAATGCAGCTACTTGGCCATAATCAATATCACCAGCCTCATTAAGACCATATTGTATAGAATTGTAAATCTTTCCTGAAAAATTAACTTTACTTCCATGAGTTAGGTGTCCACCAGCACTTAGATCCATACCAAGTACAGTATCACCTGGTTTTAATATAGCATTATAGACAGCCGCATTTGCTTGAGATCCAGAGTGTGGTTGCACATTAGCATAATCAACGTTAAAAAGTTTTTGCGCTCTTTCAATAGCTAACTTTTCAGCTATATCAACATATTCACAACCGCCATAATATCTTTTGCCGTGATAACCTTCGGCATATTTATTTGTTAGCTGGGAGCCTTGTGCTTCCATCACAGCAGGGCTAGCATAGTTTTCTGATGCGATAAGCTCTACATGTTCATGTTGCCTTTTAATTTCAAGTTCTATGGCGTCAAATATTTCTTTATCAGTATTTTTTAGACTATTTTTATCACGGTTGAACATATCTTGATTGTCTCCTGATCTTCTAAAATATAATAAAATAAGTTGAATGTTTTAGATTATATCTTATATCCTTATATATAGTAAATAAATAACAGATACTAAATTATGGGCAAAGTAATAGATCTAGATGAAGTTGAACGTCTTGAGCGAGAAGAGGAGAATTCGCACTACCGACTGTCAAGAAGTAAAAGTAGCGTAAAAAAAGATATGCTTGAAATTACAGATTTTGGTAAAGCACTTATTGATCTTAGTAATCAGCAGCTAGTCAAGCTTCCTATTTCTGATAACCTTCGAGATAATATTTTAGCTACTAAGTCTATGCAAAAGATAGCTTTAAAAAGACAAATTCAATTTATAGGTAAACTATTGCGAAAGGTTGATAATCTTGATGAAATTCAAAAAGCTTACGATATAATTATAAATAAAGATAAGCAAGCCAATCTTTTATTTCATCGTTTAGAAAATATCCGTGATAATCTTTTAGATTCTGATAAAGACAAGAGTAACCAAACTTTAGATAATTTAATTGGGGAATTTCCAGATATGGATATCCAAAAATTAAGACAATTAATTAGATCTCATCATAGAGAAGCAGAAAAAAATAAACCAAAAAAATCATATAGAGAAATATTTCAATTAATTAAAGAATTACATACATCAAATAACTAATATTTGTGATCTATGATTAAAACTAAGGAATTTATATTTTTTTGAAATATTAATAATCAATCAGCTATAATAGAACCAAGGATAGCTATAGTATTTTAAAATGGGTTAAAAGTATAATTATGCAGCAACTAAAAGACATCCAATCTCTTATAGACAAAGATATTCAAGACAATAATCAATTTATAAAAGATTCATTATCTTCAGATGTGGTACTTATTAACCAAATTAGTCACTATATAATAAATAGTGGCGGTAAAAGATTACGTCCTCTTTTAGTGATGTTATTTGCTAAAGCTTTAGGTTACCAAGGACAAAAGCATTTAGCGTGTGCTGCTATTATCGAGTTTATCCATACTGCTACTTTATTACATGATGATGTTGTCGATAATTCACAGCTACGCAGAGGCAAGCAAACTGCTAATAACGTTTTTGGTAATGCCGCTAGTGTTTTGACAGGTGATTTTCTCTATTCTAGAGCTTTTCAGATGATGGTTGAGTTAGATAGTATGCAGATTATGCAGATACTCGCTGATGCTACAAATAAGATTTCAGAAGGTGAAGTTTTACAGCTTTTAAACGCGCGAAATTCTGAACTTACAGAAAAAGATTATATTAATGTGATTTATTGTAAAACAGCTAAGCTTTTTGAGGCAGCATGTGAATTAGCTGGAGTTATTAGTTTAGATAAGCTTGAATACGAAAAACATAGCCAAGATATTAAAAATTTTGGTGTTTACCTTGGTAATGCCTTTCAAATAGCTGATGACGTTTTGGATTATGTTTCTAATGCCGAAAGTTTAGGTAAAAACATTGGTGATGATTTGGATGAAGGTAAAATGACTTTGCCTACTATTTATGCATTAACAAATATTTCCGTTGAAAAGCAAACTATTTTAAAAACAGCAATAGAGCAGGGTCAGTACCAAATAAATGAAATAATAAATATAGTTAAAACCAGTGGAGCAATAGAGTATTCCTATAGTGTAGCATGTAACTACGCTGAGCTTGCTAAACAGGCAATACAGTTTTTGCCAAATAGTGATTATAAAAAAGCTATGTGTTTATTGTGTGATTTAATGGTTAAAAGAGAGAAATAAAAGCTATACAATTTTTTAATATAAATATAATTATTTTCATATAAAAATAAAAAATATTTTTTAAAATTAGTGATAAAATATATTATTTTTATTTAAAACATATTTCTAATGATTGACAGTGATGAGTTATTAGCTATAGGAGCTGCTTTGGTTCAGACTGTTAGAACCTATGTTAAATATTCTGAAAACATTGATAACTTATATAGGGGCTATAAAAAAAGTGACTTTTACAAGCATAAGTGGAAAAAGATAGAACAAATACAAACACTTGATCTACCATATACTCCTCAAAGAAGTCAGGTTTATTTAAAAAAAGGTGTAGGTTTTTGTGATTCCCTATCGTTAGCTATTTTACATATTGCACAAGGTTTAGAAGAAATAAAAATAGGCACTTTTTATTTGTCTTTAATGTCAATACATAAAAAGCATACATTTCTTATAGCACATAATAGCTTAAGCTTAGCTAATAATATAGCTAATAATGCTGCAGGAGAATGGACTAAGTATAAAAAAAGTCTTCGTGAACTTAAACAAGATGATGAGCTAAAAAATGCTGTTATTATTGATCCATGGATATATAAAGCTACAAAATTGTCAAACTTAAGAGGACACTTAGAACATGCTGTGTTATATGATGTACTAGATTATTATAGGGGTAATGTTATGTATATAGGTCAACATTTAGAAATAAATCCTTCCTCAAATATTATTAAAATAGATAAACAATATATAGATACATTTGAAGAGTGCTATAAAATACAAAAAGAAAAATTAGTAAATAAACGAGATTCTTTTGCACAAGGTCGTAGATTTAGTAGTGTTAGAAGAAGCTTAAAATATAATATTCAGAAATACCAGCAACTGATTAGTTTAAGGGATTTCTTTATTAGGTTGAAAGAAAAATCATCGGGTTGGTATACTAAAAATCATAGTAATCGCAAAGGTAAAGCTATAAGTTCTGTGATTAATTATTTACAGACTTGTATAGATAACTATTACTTCCCGAGTCAATATGACTTAGAGTGTATTTTTAGGGGCACGTTAACTGTTTGTGCTGTAGTTAGAGGAAAAAATTTGCCTAATCAATTATCCAAGGATAATATCACGATGACTAAAACAGCGAAGGGTATTTTCTCTTTTGATGTAGTACCAAATAATAAATTAGCGTTTGAGAGCGGCGAATTAAGCTTAGACTGGGTAAGGGAGGCTAGGAAGATTGGGAGCGACAGAAGTAAGTACATGGTTTTTTTAAATAAACTAGAGGGTTGGAATCCTGACTTTAACGTTAGCAAATTATATACAAATAAAGAGAATTATTATAAATTAGTTGAAGAAGCCATAGCTTCTAGTCAGTAAGTATTGCTGTGAGGTTTAGTACGGGAAAATACCAATTTATTATTTTTATCACGAAACTTATTGATTTTAAACACATTAGTGATAAGCTTTTTTTTAAAAAATGAGCTAAAAACTTGATAGATAAAAAAATAACAGACATTTTCAAAAAAATAATGTCAGAGTTTTATGTAAGTAGAACTTGTGATAGAGATATAAGAGATGAATACACTCATCTTTATTCTAAAAGAGAAACTCCTTACCTACATGATAGACAAATATTTGGAGTTGAAGGAAAAGACTCAGTTCTTACTAATAATTTTTATTTCCATAACGATGAATACGCGGCAAAAGTATTCGAGTGGGAGAGAGATGATATAGGTAAAGCTTATGAGTCTTTAAAAAAAGCAGGATATTCTAACTGTAGGCTTCAAGCGTTGTTTTTATCACTTAACCTTAGAAAACATTATGAACATGTTTTTGTTACTGACTCTAGAGATCCTGTACATAGTTTTGTTGTTGTTAAACAAAAAGTAGGTTGGGTGTTACTAGATCCATGGATAGGTTTTATTAGTAAGCTTCCTAACGTTCTTGATAATATAAGTCCCGATATAATTGCAGACTCTACTGAAATCATATTCTCAGATAAGTTCCTTTCTAGAGAAAATGGGATAAGACAAATATCACAAGAAGGAAAACAAATTATTTACTTTGTAAAGGAGCTTTGCATTGAGAATCCTTTGTTTAGAGATGATCTTAAAACAGTCTTTAAAGATATCAAAGAAGAAATGTTTATTAATGAAATTGACAATATAACATTATTAGCTACTAAAATTACATTTGCACATTTTGATGTAGAAAAAAAGGGATTTGAACATACTTCCCCAGTTGATCAATTAACAAAAAATAAAAGATCTTATGATTTTCTTTTTTATAAAAAAATTTGTATCAGGAATAGGTTAGCATATGCTCTTTTAAATTATATTAAAGAACGAGAACAAAAGGGTAACTATACATCTTTGTTTAATACAGGTTTTTCTAAGGATGATAAAATAAGGGCAGCTAAAAAACTTTTATGTATGTTATTTAATTCTAATAAGTTTCTATCAGAAGGAGAGTCTCCACCATTTATTTTATCTCCACAAGAGAAGGCGGCATTGCTTCAGGGAGATTTGGGAAAAAAGGTAAAAAGTATAGTACTTAATAGCGAAATGGACGCCATCTCCTTATTAGAAATAATTTTTTATGATAGAAGTTTGGATGAATTAATGAAACAAAAGTTTCAGCAAGATATAAATAGATAACACTTATTTTATTACCAGATATATCAATATTAGTAGGTATTAGAGCCTATTTAAAATCTTTAAGTGTTATTTCAAAAGATAGTGCCTGGTTAGGACCTATTGCAGCTGGAGCTCTGCTGCCATAAGCTACTTTGGGAGCACAGTATAATATAATAGTGGAGCCAACAGGTATTTTTGGTATAGCATCTTTCCAACATTGAATTAAGTTTGTTAGCGGGAAAGTAGCATTATCACTTGAATCAAAAGTAGGACCTATTAGTTTAGCTTGTTTAACTGAGTCTAACTTAGAATTATCTTTCCGGTAAGCTACGGTAGGGGTAGTTCCTTTGTATGCTATCGTTACTTGACTATCAGAGTTTGGTTTTTTACCATTTCCTTGTTTTACAATTTGATAATAAACATCATCATTAACTTTTATTATATTATTCATTTTAGAGATTTGTTCTATAAAAGCAGATGAATTGGTTTGATTTTCTTTAGCTACACCAAGTTGTCTTTTTATTATTTTGTCTTTTAGAGAGTCTATATTTTCTTGTATTTGCTCTTCAGACAATTTGGGCTTTTTATTTGCCATAGCATCTTTAAATCCAGCTATAGTTTGCTCATCGTTTAAAATAAAGTCTTGTTTAGCAATACCAGATCCGATTTGGTATCCTACTGTATAGCTAGCATTTGCAGGCATTTCAAGTGTAATAGGCTTAACCTGTTTTACTGTAACTTTAGCTGTAGGTAGTGTAGTATCTTTTGGGGAAACTGTCACTGATGGTGCCGTTTTATCAGTTTGTTCTACAGTGCTTGTGTCGTTACTACTAGTGGTAGAACATGAGCTAATAGTTAGCCCTATTAGTGAGTAGGATATAATAGTAACAATTTTTTTGAGTTTCATTTTGTACTCCTTATCTTTGTATGTCATTTTTTGTTATATTAAAAAAATCAAAAAGCTCTTTATCTAGCATTTGTGATGGTGAAATGTTAGACAGAGCTTTAAATAACACATTTTTTCTTTCTGGGTTATTTTTTTCCCATTTGTTAAGCATATCTTTAATAAAGACTCTTTGCAAATTATCTTGTGAACCGCAGAGGTTACATGGAATGATAGGAAAGTTTTTTAACTTTGAGTATTCTGTAGTTTCTTCTTCAGTTACAAAAGCTAATGGACGAATTACAATATTACGTTTATCATCACTAAGTAGCTTTGGTGGCATAGCTTTGATAGAGCCATTATAAAAAAGATTTAGAAAAAAAGTTTCTATTATATCATCACGATGGTGACCTAGAGCTATTTTAGTAATTCCATGCTCTTGCGCAAAGTCATATAAGATGCCTCTGCGCATCCTAGAGCATAACCCACAAGTGGTTTTACCTTCTGGAATTACTCTTTTTACAACACTATAAGTATCTCGCTCTATAATGTGAAAATCTATATTTTTCTCTTTGAGATAATTTGGTAAAACATCTTCAGGAAAATTAGGCTGCTTTTGATCTAAGTTTACTGCGATGATATCAAATTTAATAGGCGCTTTTTGCTGTAGTAGTAACAGCATTTCTAGTAGGCAATAGGAATCTTTGCCTCCAGATAAACAGGCCATAATTTTATCACCATCTTCAATCATATTATACTGATTAATAGCCTGGGCAGTTTTTCGTAATATTTGTTTTTCTAGCTTTTTAAGGCTTTGCTTATCGTTATTCATAATAGTCTTCTAAAGTAGCTTGTTTTATATCATTAGGTATCTTTTCTAATCTGGCTGTTTTTAAGTTATAACATGCTAGCTTGGAGTATGCTGTTGTGACAATTCTGTCACTTCCTAGTATCCTTATTTCATATTTAAACTCTATACTTGCTGCTCCAATTCTAGATACATACTGCGTTACCTCAATTGTATTTGGGTGTAATAGGGGGTACATATATTTGCAGCTTTGTTCAGCTACAACAAATTGGATAGAGTTTTCTATGCCCCAATTAATAAGTTTTTTAAAGGCATAAACCCATTGTGTGCGAGCTTCTTCAAAATAATCAAAATATTTTCCATTATTTACATGGCCGTTTTTATCCGTATCTGACCAACGTATATTTATTGTTTTTTTGAAAGGCTGTTTATTCATAAATTTCCTAGAATAAGTAAGATAATAGTGGCTTACCAGGGATCTTACAATTTTGTAATTGAGTAGAGTATTTTTGTGCTATATCAGCTGTTTTTCTAGCATAGTTCTTTAAGAAAGAGTTGTTTTTGTGGGTACCATTTTTATATCCACCAATACCTTCATGGTAGGCTAAATACAAGTGATAGGCATCAGTTTTACTAATACCTGTTTTATTATGTACATTATTTAAATACCAGCCTATAAAATCTACAGCATCAGAAAAGTTTGACCTTGAGACAAAAGATTGCTGAGTTTCTTTTTTATAATGATCCCAAGTACCATCAAGAGCTTGGGCATACCCATATGCTGTTGAAGCTCTACCTACTGGTATGAAACCAAAATAGTAATTCATAGAAGGTTTAGCATCTGCTCTAAAAGAGGATTCTTGGCGAAGAAAAGCCATTTGAATATTAAGAGGTACTCCCCATCTATTGTATGAGTCAATCATATCGTAATACCAATTAGGATATTGATGGATTATACTACAAGCGTTATTTATATTTTTAGGTTGTTCAGTTGCACAAGAGTTAAGTATACCTAATACAGTAGTTACTGATATGATCTTAAATATTTTTTTCATTTATAAATGCCTATAAAAAACATCAACTACTTTATCTTGAAACCTACGAGCATTATACCTATCAGAAGCCTTAAGATCATTAAGCATAATAGAAAAGCTTATACGATGATTTTTCTCTGTAAGAACATAGCCTGCAAGAGTGGAAACTCCAGCTAGAGTGCCTGTTTTAGCATGTACTTTACCTAGTAATTTGTCCCCCATTCTATATGATATAGTTCCGCTTATCCCAGATGCTGGTAAGTAACTGTAGAATTTTTGACCAATAGAGCTATTGTATGTTTTAGTTAAAAAATTAACCATAAACTGGGCTGTAACTCTATCAAGGTGTGATAGTCCTGAGCCATCATACATAGTTAATGCCGAAGTATCTAGATTAAGCTTATCATAAAGAATTTCTTGAACTGCAGCTGTTCCTCCATTAGTTGAGCCTATGCCTTTTTGCTTTAGACCAATAGTGTTTAATATCGTTTCAGCGTACAGATTGTCGGAGTGTTTAAGTGTTTGGTCGATAAAACTACCTATAGTTGCAGAACTTATGCTTAATTGTTCAGTATTTCCTGGTGGTATTGAAGTTGTTATAGCTATTTTGTTATGTTTAATTCCATTAGTGTTTAAAAAATCATCAACGGTATTTAATGTTTTTAAAGCAGGATTTTTAATAGCTAATTTGAACATTTTTTCTGCAGCACGAGATAAGTAGCCTCTAATATATAAAACGTTATCATCGTTCATAGAAATAATAGTAGGTTCTGCTGAATTAGTATACTTAGCCGTATTTTTGACTGTAATATTGCTGGCATTGCTAAGTGTGATAACACGAGTTGTTAAACTATTTGGATTCTTGGCTAGTTTTACTACTGTACAATTCCTGTTTATAGTAAAACTTGAAGCAGGTGCTCCATAACAAAAAGTACTATCCTCTTTTGTCCATCCTTCTGGGATATATGGTCCCGAAAAATTGCCAACAAGATATACATCTCCTGTTATTTGTGTTATTTCCTTAGTAGTTTTTATTTGTTTTATTAAAGATGATAGTTGTCCTCCAGTTAAAGCAGGGTTGCCTGAGAACTTTATATATAGATCGCCATGTAAAATATGACCTTTTACTTTGTTGCTAGAGTAGTTAACTGTCGTTGTAAACGTAAAACTATCAGGTATAGCAAATAATGCAGCTACCATAGTAAAAACTTTATTATTACTAGCAGGTTTCATTGGTCTATTTTGGCCATAAGCGTATAAGTTTGCACCAGAAATTGTATTTTGGGTAGCTATACTTATTTTTACATCAGTAAGGCCATATTCCTTTACTAAATATTGTATTTCACTACGAGCTGTTGCTGCATAAGTGCTGCAGAAACTTATAAAAGTTAAGAATATAAGAAAAAGTAGTCTAAAATGTTTATTTAAAATCAAAGTTATAAACCATGCAGTTTTTAGATTTATAGTTTCAAATAATATCATTTTAAAGACTGTAAATACAGATTTATTCTTATATGTTAAGTCTATTTTAAAAGATTTTGCTAACACTAGTAATAGCAAAGTTTAGCTGGTAAATAGAGTAATTATGTCTAATGATGTTTAATTATAATAGTAGCTAATTGTTTAAAAATCTTACTATATACAGAATTTTTCCTCATTACTAAAAATATTTCTCTTTTGAAATTCGGATCATTTATCGCTAAATAACTTATATTCTCCATTTGAGTACAAGCTATTTTTGGTATAAGAGTTATGCCTTCATCGATGGACACCATTTGACGTAAAGTTTCTAAACTACTTCCTTTAAAATTAATATTGTTATATTTGTTTAATGAGCATAATTTTAGAGTCTGATCTCTAAGACAATGTCCTTCATCAAGAATCATAAGATTTTGTTTTATAATTTCAGCTATAGATAACTTCTTTTTTTTAGAAAGTTTATTTGTATTTGCTACAGCTACAAAAAACTTATCATCAAATAGTTTTTTGGATATAAATTGATTGTGATCTATAGGATCAGCAAATAAGGCAAAATCTAATTTTCCTTGTTCAAGCATACTTACGAGGATATCGGTTTTTTCCTCAACCACAGAGATACTTAAATTAGGTATTTGCTGTTTTATAGATGGTAAAAGTTTTGGCATGATATAGGGGCATATGGTGGGAAAAGCTCCTATAGAGACACTAATTTTACTGCCCTTTAAATACATGCTAGCTATTTTATTTAAGTTTTTCACCTCATCAATTATTTTATAAGCTTGAGTAATTATTTTTTCGCCAGCTTGTGTAGTAAATACTTGTTTTGTACCTCGCTCGAATATTTGTATATCCAAGTACTCTTCAAATTTTTTAATTTGCATACTTAATGCTGGTTGGCTTACAAAACATTTTTCAGATGCTGTAATAAAGCTTTTAGTTTCATATACTGCTATTATGTATTCTAAGGTTCTAGTATTCATATAAGCAAAACTTATTACAAACATAACTTTTATATATTTTACAACTGGTGTATTTGTAATACAATAAACCTTGTATCTAATAACGTCGGAGAATGAAAAATGATAAAACGAGTACCTAATGTAACTTTCAAAATAAGAGTTAGAGATGAAAGTATAGGTGGTTCAAACCCATTTAGATGGCAAGATTTAACTACTTCAGAGATTTTTAATAACAAAAGAGTGATTGTGTTTTCACTTCCTGGAGCATTCACACCAACTTGTTCTACATATCAATTACCAGGTTTTGAAAACAACTTCGACAAATTTAAAAAGCTTGGAATCGATGAAATTTATGTTTTGGCTGTGAATGACTCGTTCGTAATGAATAAATGGATCGAGTTTCAAAAGATTAAAAATATTAAACCAATTCCTGATGGAAATGGTGAGTTCACTGCAGCTTTAGATATGCTTGTAGATAAAGAAAACCTTGGTTTTGGTAAAAGATCATGGAGGTATGCTATGGTCGTAAATAATGGTGAAATTGAGAAATTTTTTGTAGAACCGGGGAAATGCAATAATTCAGAAGATGACCCATATGGTGAGACTTCTCCAGAGAATTTACTAAAATATTTAGAGTCTAAGTAATTTATGGCTAAAAAAGTTGTTCTAATCGGTGCTACAGGAGTGATAGGCTCAGCAACGTATAAAACTTTAGTTGAAGCTGGCTTTGATGTTATTTCTGCCAGTTTCTCTGGAAAAGGTTCTGATTACAAAGTTGATATACAGGATACAAGCTCCATTTGTGCGTTATTTGAACAGATAGGGAGTTTTGATGCTCTTGTATCGACTACAGGTAAAGTTGTATTTAAGGATATACGCCTTTTGGAGCAAAAAGATTGGGATTTAAGTTTATCTAATAAGCTTTTAGGCCAGATAAATTTAGTCCAAATTGGTGCAAGACATGTTTCAAAAGGAGGATCCTTTACACTTACCTCAGGAATATTAAACATACAACCAATAGCTAATGGTACTATAGCTGCAACTATAAATTCTGCTCTAGAAGGGTTTGTTAAGGCAGCTTCACTTGAATATACAGATTTCCGTATAAACATTGTTAGCCCTACTGTTGTTGAAGAAGCTTTAGAAAAATATGCACCATTTTTTGTTGGATTTAAACCTGTTAAGGCTAGTGATGTAGCAAATGCTTATCTAAAATCTGTTGCTGGTATTGCTAATGGTGAAGTTATAAAAGTCGGTTTTTAATTACTCGTCCCTAGAAAAGTTTGAAATGGTTTATTTAAACCTTTTAAGATGTTATTATGATTCTAGTTTTATTTTGTAATAGATTTATTTTGTTAGGTTTTAAGTCTTTAAAATTTTTTGGTATATTTGTGGGAGTCTTATCAGGCGTGCTGTGGGGCCTTAATGATGTATATATCAATATTTTTAGTATTAAAATAGGAATCCTATCAACAGGATTGTTAACTATAATTTTTTCTTTACTCTTAGCTGCTGTGCAAGATACTTCATCTTGTTTGGCTATATTTGGATACCATTATTTTAGTTCTCCCAAAATTTTTTTCACTAGAATTAAATCTTTAAAAAAAATCTTCTGGTTACTGTGTCTAGCGGCTATTTTCGCTGGACCTCTAGGAATGGTTGCTGGTATAGTTGGTATATCATATGCTGGGCCTATTTATGCTGGTGTTGTCACTTCATGTTACCCGATAGTAGCTCTTGTTTTAGCAATATTTTTTCTAAAAGAAAAACCAACAAACTTAAAAATACTTGGCATAGTGCTATCAGTCTTGGCTGTTATATTCATATCAATTGCTGGCGGGCGTCATGGAGGTGGTAAGATACTAATTGGCATTATGTTTGCTCTTTGTGCAATGCTTGGGTGGGGTCTAGAATCAATTTTATTTTCATTGGCCTTAAAAAAGACTACTGAAGGTCATAGTTCATTTTTATTAGCTACAAGACAGTTTTGTTCAGCAATATCTTATTTGGTTTGCTTAATCTTTATTTGTATATTTTTTCCTTTAGAATTTTTAAAGGTGGTGGAAAACTTTTTCATGATAAAAATACTTATCATATGTGTGATGTCTGCTATGGCATCATATATCGCTTATTATTATGCTATAAAGCGTATAGGAGCAAGTCTAGGAACTACTTTTAATGCTACATTTATTTTTTGGGCAGGTGTTTTTAGTATAATTTTTCACCTTGAGAAAGTAACTGCGAACTTTATTATTTGGGGTATTGTGCTTATTATAGGTATTTATTTTGCGACTAAAGGGACTATCAAAAATTTTAAATTAGCTCATTAGCTTTTGATAAGCTAGCTTTTATGATATATTAGGAAAAGAAGTTTTAAAGGTGTGAAAGGGGTTTATTTTGGACTTTTGGCTGATTATAGGAGTTTTTCTTGTTCTAAGTATTTATCTAACAATAGAAAACATTATCCATAATATAAGTATTAGGAGTATCCCGATACGTATTCATGTGAATGGTACTAGGGGTAAATCAAGCGTTGCTAGATTAATAGCAGCTGGGGTGCGTGCTGGAGGCCATAGGACTGTTGCGAAAACTACAGGAACTTTAGCTAGGTACATAAATGTTGATGGTTCAGAAACTCCAGTTTTTAGAATAGGTTTTAGTAATATAGCTGAGCAAGTAAAAATAATGTTTAAAGCAAAAAGAGCTAAAGCTGATGCTATAGTTATAGAATGTATGGCACTTCAACCATTATTACAATCTTTATGTGAGCTAAAATTAGTTAAAGCTACACATGGCGTACTTACTAATGCTAGACCTGATCATTTAGATGTGATGGGTCCAACAGAAAGAGATGTTGCAAAAGCTTTAGCTGGGGCAGTTCCTGTAAAAGCAAAATATTTTACAGCTGAAGATGTGCATGTTGATTTTTTCAAATATGCATGTAAAGATAGGGGAAGTGAACTTATAGTTGCTACTGCTACTGATGCTGAGAAAATAACAGATGAAGAAATTAATAAGTTTGTATATTCTGAGTTTAAAATTAACGTAGCTTTGGCATTAAAAGTGACAGATGATTTGGGGATACCAAGAGAAGTAGCTTTAAAAGGTATGTGGGAAGCAACCCCTGATCCTGGAGCTATGACAGAGTATAATTTTGATATTAAAGGCTCTGAAATGAATTTTGCTAATGCTTTTGCTGCAAATGATCCAGTTTCAACTAAAATGCTTTGGGATAAGCTTTATAGTAAGTATGAGAATTGTGATAAAAAAGTTTTAGTTGTCAACTGCCGAGAGGATAGAGAGGATAGGTCTAAACAGATAGCAGAAGCTATACTTGATTGGCAAGTTCCAAACTTGGTTGTTCTTATTGGAACAGGTACAGAAGTTTTCACTTCTTTCTATAAAAAATATGCAAAATCACTTAATAAAAAGAGATCTCAAGTTATCATTTGTGAAGACAAGCAACCTCTTGAAATTCTTGAAAAAGTACACGAAACTCAAGAAGCTAAATCATACATACTTGTTGGAGTTGGTAATATTAAAGATATCGGAATGAGTTTAGTAGATTTTTGTGATAAAAGTCATAAAGAGAAGCATGGTTTATAAATACGGTTTGTTTTAAAAAATTGTACATTTAATAGGAGAAAATATGGATCCATTAACTCTCTCTATAGGGATAGGTTTGATTGTTGGACTAGTCTTTGTGTCACTTTTAGGTTTATCTACAGGTGGTATGGTTGTGCCAGGTTATTTTGCTTTAGAAATGGGGGCACCAGATAGAGTCATATTAACTATAATTATTTCGATAGTGATTTTTGGAATAGTTAGATTGATGTCTAAATTTATGATTATTTATGGTAGAAGAAGAATTGCTATTACAGTACTTTTATCTTTTATATTAGGGACTATATGTAATAGTATATTATCTGAATATATGACTTCTAGTTTTTATTTCGATAATATAAAAGTTATAGGTTATATTATACCTGGCCTTATTACTTTATCTATAGATAGACAAGGTCTTATTGAGACTATAGGTTCATTATTAATAGCGTCTGTTATTATTCGTTTGTTACTGATAGTGTTGATTGGCCCTCAAATAGTAGGAATATAAATAATGAAAAATATGTATTGGCATCGTAAATATTTGTCGCGTTATATAATATTGTTTTTAAGTGCATTCATGATAATTTCTTTATATATAGTAGAGAAAAATTTAGTCATCGAAACTAAAGGTTACACTCAAAAATTACAAGCAGCAGAGACCAGCAGTCAAGCTTTTAAACTTACACAAAACTTTTTTATGTCTAAAGGTTACTTATGTAAAGGTGTCGGTGATGTGACTTGTACTGGTTTGGTAGGTTTATCAATGACAGAAATTACTACTGATTCTGGCGATTTATATTCTAAAAGGTCTTCTGTTAATCCAAATATCGCAGCGATATTTGTTAGCTGGTTGAATGAGTTAGATCTTAAAAAAGGTGATCTTGTTGCTGTTCAAGAAACTGGATCATACCCTGCTTTAGATATTGCTATGTTATCAGCAATTAAAACTTTAGAACTTAAGCCTTTAATTATATTTTCAGCTGGTTCTTCCCAGTATGGGGCTAATAGGCCTAATTTTACATGGTTAGATATCTATCATAATTTGGTAGAAAAAGGTATGTTTGATTATCCAATTTTAGGAGCAACATTAGGGGGCTCTAGAGATAATGGTTATGGCATGACTCCTTCAGCGATTTTAAAATTAAATGACGCAATCAAGAGAAATGGTTATGAAACTATCAATGTCCCATATAAAGATGCCACGAACACTTCTGTAGAAACGCGTTTGAAAATGTATAAAGAAGCTGCTGGTGATGAAAAAATTAAAGCATATATAAATGTTGGCGGTAATATGGCGTCTATAGGACTTAAACAAATTAAGCCAGAATCAGAAAAAGAAGATAAAGATAATAAAGAAAAATCTGCAAACACTAAATCTAATGAACAAGAAGATAGATTTGTTAAGTTACATAGTTTTCCTTCTGGTGTAGTGAAAGATTTGCCTACTGAATATAAAAATATTAATTCTGTTGCAGTAAATTTCTTAAAAGAAGGTATTCCAGTAATTAACATAAGAGATATAAACTCATCTATTATTAAAAAGTATGGATTAGCATATAACCCAATAGGAGTTATTCCTCCGGGGCAAGGGGCAGCTTTTTCACAAAAAAATTATAACTCGACTCTAGCAATTATTTTATTGATAATAGACATAAGTTTAGTTGTTGGGATGGCTATAATTTCAAGAAAATATTTAATTTCTTATAAAACAAAGTAGAGTTGTAATTGCTTTGATTATCAAATCGATTTATCATCTATAACATTAATATATATTATTTATTTTATTATGTTTTGTTTTTATGAACTTAATAGGCTTATCTCTAAGTATCTTCCTGACCTAGAACGTTTAAAAATAGCAGAAGCTTTTATTTTTGGGGCAGATGCTCATGAGACTCAAGTACGTAGTTCTGGAGAGCCATATTTTACTCATCCTGTTGCAGTAGCTTGTATTTTAGCAGAAGTAAGAATGGATGTTGACACTATTATAGCAGCGCTACTTCATGATGTTGTTGAAGATACAGAGCATACGCATCAGGAAATACAAGAGCTTTTTGGCTCTAAGGTATCACAACTTGTTGAAGGAGTTACTAAATTAACCCAAATTAGACATAAAAATATAGCAGAACAACAGGCAGAAAATTTTCGGAAAATGCTTTTATCTGTAACAAAAGATGTTCGAGTTATATTTATTAAATTAGCTGATAGATTGCATAATATGCGTACCTTGGCCCCACTTAAGCCAGAAAAGAAAAGAAGGATTTCACAAGAAACTTTAGACGTGTTTGCTCCTATCGCTCATAGGTTAGGTATTAATACTCTTAAAGAACAATTAGAGACTCTTGCTTTTCAGGGAATGTACCCTTATAGATACCACATTTTAGATGAAAAAGTTAAAAAGGTAGAAAAAAATAAAGAAAAAGTATTTTATCAAGTTAAAGAAACTTTGGTAGATAAGTTAGGGGAGTTGGCATCTAAAGATAGCATAAAAGCACGTAAGAAAACAATTTATAGCATATATAATAAGATGCGTAAAAAAGGTATTTCTTTTGAGGAAATAATGGATATGTATGCTTATAAAGTGATAGTTCCTAGTCGTATTGACTGCTATGTAGCTTTAGGGAAAATTCATGAATTGTATAAGCCGATACCACAACGCTTTAAAGATTATATAGCAACCCCTAAGGCTAATGGTTATAGATCATTACATACTGTTGTCTTAGGACCTTATAATATACCGTTAGAAATACAGATTAAAACACTACAGATGGATCGACAAGCAGAATATGGTATAGCAGCTCATTGGAGCTATAAGATAGGCGAAAAAACTGATAAAGCTATACAAAGATGGCTCAAGAAAATATCAGATATTAACGTTTATACAGCCAGCTCTGTAGAATTTTTAGAAAATGTTAAAACAGATATGTTTAATAATGATGTTTTTGTTTTTACTCCGCAAGGAGAGATAGTTGAATTACCCCAGAATTCTACATGTATAGATTTTGCTTATTATATTCACACGGATGTAGGTAATAAATGTGTAGCTGCGAGAGTTAATAGAAAAGTAGTATCTCTTAATTACCGTCTAAAACAAGGAGATAACATAGAAATTGTAACTTCAGCAGTAGCTGACCCTAATCCCGCTTGGTTGGATTTTGTTGAAACTGGTAGAGCTAAATCAGCAATTAAAGATTTTCTAAAACAGCAATATAAGAATGTTAATTACATTACAGGTAAGGAGTTTGTTGAAAACAAATTACAAGAACATAATATTGACATTAAAAGTATTCCTAATGGAATTATTAATGGCGCTTTATTTAATTATGAGGGTATAGAAACTGTAAATAGATTTTACCTGGATACTGGCTTAGGGTTAATAGATCCTACTAATTTTATTGAGTTTATAGCTAAGTACGTAGATGATATTCAACATTCGTATAGTAAATCCTCAGCATCAAAAGTGCAAATCAGATACGGAGATGACCAGCGTATAGCTGAGTGTTGTTTGCCTCTGCCTGGTGATGAAATAAAAGCAATAGTAACACAAGATAATATAGAGGTTCATAGAAGTAGCTGTAATGAATTATATAATATACTTAAAAGGGAGGGTATTAAACAGATACAAGCAGAATGGTCTGTAAATAATGATGATGAGCCTAGTTTTAGAGCTAGGATTGCTGTAACCTTAAAAAATATTCCTGGAGCAGTTGCTAAACTTACCACGACTTTAGCCAGAGAAGGCATAGATATTCGTAGTCTTGACATGATGTCTATTGATAATAAACAAGCTAAGCTTTCAGCTATAGTGGTAGTGCGTAATAGAAGAGAGCTTTATTTATTACTACGTTTAACTAGAAAATTAGATGTGACAATAAATGTAGAAAGAATACTAAATAAGTAAATAGTAATTATTTACTCTTAACGTATTAATTTTAATAAATTATAGATTTTCTATTATAAGGATCATAAGGTTTTTGAATAATGGGGTTAGATATTTTTCCTTTAAAATCTCCAGTTGATATTTTTGGAGTTATACTTTTAATAATTTTTACTTCAAGTCTTTTATCTAGGTTTTTGAGATTACCTAATATAATTAGTTTAATAATTGCTGGAGTTATAATTGGACCTTATGGTTTTAATATCCTTGACCAAAGTTTAGCAGTAACTATATTTGCAAAAACAGGTCTAATATACATTATGTTTTTAGCTGGATTTGAGCTTGATGTTACAGATTTTAGAACTAATAAGAATAAGATTATTGCTTTTGGGTCGCTTACCTTCTTAATCCCTTTTATTTTGGGTTTTATAGTATTTAGTTACTTTTTTAATTTTAGTTTTCAAGCTGCAGTTTTAACAGCGATTATATTTTCAACTCACACATTAATAGCGTATCCTTTAATAACTAATTTTCCGAAGAAAAATATAATCTCAGTAGTTGTTGGTGGAACGGTGATTACAGATACTATAGTACTTTTTATATTGGCATTTTTTACTAACATAAAGCATCAATTTATTAATGTTACTATATGGTCAGTGCTTTTTACTTTAGCACTCTATTTTATAACATTCATATTAGTAATTTTTATTTTAGTCCCTTTTATTTCTAGAGTTTTTTTAAATAGGTTTTCAAACCAGAAAAGCTTAGTGTATATATTCGTTTTATTAATAGTTTTTGCTTCAGCGATCTTTGCTGAGAGTATGGGTATGGATATTATTATTGGAGCATTCTTTGCTGGCTTAGTTTTAAGTAATTTCTCAAATAAAATTGAAATAGTCAAACAAGACATATATTTTATTGGTAATACGCTTTTTATCCCGGTATTTTTAATAAGTATAGGAATGATGTTTGATTATAAAATTATTTTTAAGATGGGGTTGACCTTAACATTTTCTTTTATTGTAGTGGCGATATTTAGTAAATGGTTGGTCGCTAAATTGGTAAAAATTATGTTTAACTTTAAAAACGAAGATCAGATTATTATATTCGGTTTAAGCAGCTCTCATGCTGCAGCTGCTCTGGCTGTTGCATTGATAGGTTATAATATTGGCGTCCTTAATATATATATACTTAATAGTACTATACTTTTGATATTAATAAGCTGTCTGTTATCTTCATTAATTATTTCAAGAATGATGAAAAAATATGGTTAAGTAGTCAGATAATTAGAGATTAGTTCTGGCATTAAAAGCATGTAATAGAGTTTGTTGGTCTAAGTATTCAAGCTCACCACCAAATGGCACCCCAAATCCAATTCTAGAAATTATTATATTTTTACCTATAATCTGTGATATGAAATGAGCAGTAGTTTCCCCCTCAACTGTAGGGCTAATTGCTAGTATAATTTCATTTATATTTCTTGATGCTATAATCTTTTCTAATAAATCTAGTTTTAACTCTTTAGGTCCTATACCATCTAGGGGAGATATTCTTCCATTTAAGATAAAATATTTTCCTTTAAAAGTATTAGCATCTTCTATGGCAACGAGATCTAGCAAGTTTTCTACTATACATAGTTTAGAGTCATCACGTTTAGAGTCGCTACATATTTCACATATTTCATTTTCAGTTAGAGCTTGACAGTATTTACAGTTAGTAATACTTTGGGTAGCCTCTATAAGAGATTTAGCTATGTTAATAGCTGTTTCAGGCGATTTACTTAATAAATGTAAAGCCAGTCTCTGTGAGGTTTTTTTACCAATAGTAGGAAGCTTTCTTAAAGACTCAATAACAGCTGTAATTTTTGGAGAGAATATTTTATTGTTCATTTTGTTTAAAATTTTCTTATTAAAATGGAAATTTCATTCCATCAGGTAGGTTTATTCCAGCATCTTGAGCCATTTTCTGTAGATCGGTAGAAGAATTTACCTCAACTTTTTTAACAGCACTATTCACAGCCGCTGCTATTAGATCTTCTAGCATTTCTTTATCTTCGTTCAAAAGACTTTGATCTATATTTACAGATTTAACGTCATGTTTACCAGTCATAACTACTTTTACTAATCCAGCCCCTGCTTCTCCTGTTACTTCTATGTTTTCACGTTCTTGTTGAGCTTTTTTCATTTGCTCCTGCATTTTTTGTGCTTGTTGCATTAATTTAGACATATCAAAATTCATTTTTAAATCCTTAAATAGTTACTTAACATAAAACTTCTTTAACACATTCTAATATCTGTTCACTAGAGTTCTTTATCAATGCTTTTTTTGCATTATTTGATAAGTTTTTTAACTTACTACGATCTTCAGTTAGGGGTTTAATTATACTTATTAATTTTTCTAAATCTATCTGATCTTGTCTAATACAAAAACAAGCATTATTTTTTACAATAATTTGAGCATTAAAAAACTGATGGTCATCAACTGCAGACGGAAATGGTATAAATATAGTTGGTAACCCGGCAATAGCACATTCAGATACTGTAAGAGCACCAGCTCGACAAATCACTAAATCTGCCCATTTATATGCTGCTGCCATATCAAATATAAATGCAGAAATTTTTTTGATGTTTTCTTGAGGTATATTAGCATAATTAGCATGTGTTTGCTCAAACAAAGAGGCCCCTGTTTGATGCCACACTTTAATATTTATATTATGCTTTTTAGATTCTAATATTAGTTTAGGTATAATATCATTTATAGCTTTTGCACCTTGACTACCACCTAGTACTAAAATCCTTAGTTCTGGATGAGAGAAGTTTTTTTCTAGGTTGTTAAGGTTTAGAATATCTTTTCTTACTGGGTTACCAACGATTTTTGTTCTTGCTAGCTGTTTAGAATTAAAGTAGTTTTTTATATTATCAATATCAAATGCTAGACATATTTTATCTGCTAATTTTGCTAAAACCCTATTTGTAAGTCCGATTTTAGCATTTTGCTCATGTATAACTATAGGAATCTTTTTTAGTTTTGCTGCTAAACATACCGGACCAGATACATATCCACCAAACCCTATAACTAAATCTGCTTTTGAGTCTTTTAAGACTTTGTAAGCTTTTAAGGTGCTAATAGCTAATTTCATAGGGAATAAGAGTTTTTTTATAACATTTTTTTGTCTAATTCCACTGGTTTTAATATATTTGATGTCAAATGCGTCTGTTACTAGTTTCGCTTCCATACTGTTAGGTGTACCAACCCAAGTTATATTAGCTCCATTTTCATTAAGAAGCACCGCAACAGCCATAGCAGGGTAAATATGCCCTCCAGTGCCACCAGCAGCAATTATAATATTTTTATTGCTCAAATTATCCATTTTAAAATATGTGATTAGGTGTTTGTCAAAATTAATTTTAAAGGATTTTTATGTTATTATCTATCATCAGTTATTAGTTAATGTATATTTCTAATATAGGAGGCTTGCGTGTCTAAAATAAATAAAAATTGTTTATATACCCAAACAAATGAGTGGGTTCAAGTAAAAGACAACATTGTAAAGGTAGGTATAGATGATTACTCTCAAAATGAATTTGGAGAGATAGTTTATGTTGACTTGCCTAAACTTGGTCATGTTTATGATAAAGGTGAGGAAATTTGTGTTATTGAATCTGTTAAGACAGCTTCGGATATCTACTCTCCATTATCAGGCAAGGTGTTGAAAATCAATGAAAAACTAGTTGATAACCCTAAATTAATAAATCAGTCTTGTTATGATGAGGGATGGATATTTGAATTAGAGTTTAGTGACCCTCAAGAAATAGACCAACTTTTTAAACCAAGCGAGTATGAAAAATACATTTCAGAATAAAATTTTGGAATTGAGTTGTATATCATGTGTTAATAGTTGTGTAAGTATTAATTACATGTAAAATTTTAGGTTCTAGACTAAGCTATTATAGATTAGCTTAGATTAGTCGAGCTTTTCTCTTTTTTTGCTTAGAATATTTTTTGCTTTATTCCACTCTTTTATACGTGGTTTTAGGTTTTCTATTTTTTCATTAAAAGCTGTTTCAAGGTCGATGTTATATAAATTAGCAACTTCTAATAAGCTGACAAACACATCAGTTATTTCATCTTTAATCTTTGTAAAATCGTTAGTTTCTTCATAAATTTCTTTTTTCATTATTTCATTAGCAAGTTCACCTATTTCTTCTGTTAGAGCAATAAAACTAGCAAGACGAGGGTGGGTAATATCACTAAAAAGGTTAGAAACGCTTTCTTGGGCTTTTTTAATGGACATATTTACTTGTTTACACTTAGTTTTCCGTTATACGTAATTTTATCACCATCTTAGGCGATGCTATATATTTATAAGTCAATAGTTTATAATGTATAACCAGATTTTTAGAAATTTAATAAGTCATGAGTGAAATAATTATAAAAACGCCTGAAGAAATAGCAAAAATGCGTGTTGCTGGCAAATTAGCAGCTGAAGTTTTAGAAATGATAACTCCATATGTTAAAGAAGGAGTAACCACAGCAGAACTAGATAAAATCTGTCATGATTATATAGTAAATGAACAGCAAGCTTATCCAGCGCCTCTTAATTACCATGGTTTTCCAAAGTCTATTTGCACCTCTATAAACCATGTTGTTTGTCATGGTATTCCTTGTGATAAAAAGCTTAAAAAAGGTGATATTGTAAATATAGATGTAACTGTAAAAAAAGATGGCTTTCATGGAGATACAAGCAAGATGTTTATAATAGGGGAGGCTTCTGTTATGGCTAAAAAGCTTGTGGAGGTAACTCACCAATGCTTATGGAAAGGGATTGAGGTTGTTAAGCCAGGCAACCATTTTGGAGATATTGGGGCGGTTATAGAAAGTCATGCTAAAAAATTTGGTTACTCTATCGTAGATACTTTTTGTGGTCATGGTATTGGTAAAGAGTTTCATGAGCCACCACATGTAATGCATCATGGTAAGATGGGGACAGGAGCAAAATTTCAGGAGGGTATGATATTTACTATCGAGCCAATGATCAATATAGGTAAAAGGCCAGTATCTGTATTAAAAGATGGTTGGACGGCGGTGACAAAAGATAGATCTTTATCTGCTCAATGGGAGCATACTATATTGGTCACCAGAGATGGTTATGAAGTATTAACCTTAAGAAAAGAAGAAAAAGTTTAATATGGTCCAAAAAGTAGCACAGAGTCTAGTAAATCAAAAATGTGACCTTTTAAAATCACAAAATGAAGAGATAACAGTTAATAAGGTTCGCAAACTTATAGGTGGAGCTGTCTCAATAATTGATTTAGTAGATAAAGTTACTTTATATAAAGAAAATCATCCTAAAGCGTTAGAATTAGCTCAGTTGCAAGAAGATGTAAAAAAAGAGGAGCCAAAAGATAGTCTGTTGCTGTTGATAGAAGAAACTTTAAAAGAATTCGCCATTGATAAGAAAGATTGTGCTATATCTTTGCGTAATAAGCTTGCTAAATATATTGACAATGAAGTTGCTACTAAAACTAAAAAAAATAGAGAAAAGCAAGCAGAGCTCTCAAATAAAAATGATAGCTTAGAAATTTCAAATTTAACTCTAAATAAGAGATATAATGAGTTGCTAACTAAGTATAATGAGCTAAAAGATCAAACCTATGAATTAAAACAAAACTATAACTCGACAGCTATTAAATACTTAGAGAGAGATAAGTTTGAAAAGACTCTCTTAGCTTGGGAAGACTTTAAAGGATTAAAAGAACAGCTTGTTAGCCTAGGAGAGTATTCAAAAGTAGCTGTATATGATAAAAGGGGGCATATTGTTATAAAGTTCCCAGCTACTGATTTTCTAACTCAAGAGTGTAGGGCAGGCGTTAGTAGGTATTTAAAAGCAAAAACTATTTATGATTATGATATTCAAGCGTGGATATTATCAGAGTTTACTGATATTTTTAAAACACTTGATTTTCTTAGAAGAAACAAGTTTGTGTTTTCAAAGGAGCTTGAGACTATAGAATACCATAGGAAACAAAGCACTCTTTAGAAACAGCTCAAACTAGCATACTCTAGGTAGTTAATATATAATTTACCAAAAGTCAGTAATTTATAATTTATTAGATGGATTTATTTTCAAGTTTAGAGAACCGGCAATCAGTAGGTGAATTTTCAGAACAAGCCTACTTAACTTACTCAATGTATGTGATTTTAGATAGAGCATTACCACATATCTCAGATGGTTTAAAGCCTGTGCAAAGGCGTATCATATATGCAATGAGTGAAATTGGGTTAAGTCACCTTTCTAAATACAAAAAATCTGCTCGCACAGTGGGTGATGTATTAGGTAAATACCATCCACACGGCGACAGTGCGTGCTATGAAGCTATGGTTTTGATGGCTCAAGACTTTTCTTATAGGTATCCGTTTATAGATGGTCAAGGAAATTGGGGCTCTATTGATGATCCGAAATCATTTGCTGCAATGCGTTATACAGAATCTCGGCTTTCAAAGTATGCAGTTCTTCTTTTGGACGAATTAAAGAAAGGAACTGTTGATTGGGTGAAAAATTTTGATGGTACTTTAGATGAGCCAAAACTTTTACCAGCTCAAGTGCCAAATATATTATTAAATGGGGCTATGGGTATTGCTGTTGGGATGTCGACATATATCCCGCCACATAATATAACAGAAGTTATAAATGCTTGTTTGCATATTTTATCTAATCCAAAAGCTAGCATAGATGATATTTTAGAGATAGTTGAAGCACCAGATTATCCAGCTGGAGCTAATATTATAAGTACCAAACAGGAGATATCAGAAGTTTACAAATCTGGTACAGGATCAATTAGGCAGCAAGCGGTGTATGACATTGATAATGATGGTAATGTTATTATCACAAAACTACCTCATCAAGTTTCAAGTTCAGCTGTTATGGAGCAAATAGCTAACCAACTAAAACAACAAAAGATAACGTGGATCAAAAACATCCAAGATGAATCTGATGATAAAGAGCCTGTGAAAATAGTTTTATATTCGAATACAACAAAAAAGAACATTAAAAGGTTAATGGGGCATCTGTTAGCAACAACAGATCTTGAAAAAAGTTTTCGTGTGAATATGAATATGATAGGACTTGATAATCGTCCAAGAGTTAAAAATTTACTTGAAATCTTACAAGAGTGGCTTGAATACAGAAAGCAAACTTTAAAAAGAAGGTTAACTACAAGCTTAGATAAAGTATTAGCTCGTTTACATATTTTAGAGGGTTTACTAATAGCGTTTCTAAATATAGATGAAGTAATTAATATTATTAGAAATTATGATGATCCAAGTATAGAGTTACAAAATAGATTTGCTCTCTCAGAGATTCAAGCTGAAGCAATACTTAATATCAGATTACGTAAATTAGCAAAGATTGAAGAAATAGAGATTAAAAAAGAACAAAAAGAGCTAGATAAAGAGAAAGAGCTTTTAGAGGGTTATTTAAATAGTGAAACTAAATTTAAAAACCTTATGAAAAAAGAGTTTGGGCAGATACTAGCTGATTTTGGTGATCAAAGACGTTCAAAAATTATAGAAGCTGATAAAGCTCAAGCCTTAGAAGAAAAAGATTTAATCCCTAATGAAAAGGTTACAGTTTTACTCTCTAAAGCAGGTTGGGTAAGATGTGCTAAGGGTGATAATATAGATCCTACAGGCCTTAGCTATAAGCCAGAAGATAGCCATTATCTAGCAGCATCAGGACATAGCAACGTAAAAATTATCTTTTTCTCTAAACTAGGTAAATCGTACTCTATGTATATAGATAAGTTGCCTTCAGCAAGGGGATATGGTGAGCATATTACAACTTACATCCCTTTAGATAAAGCAGATGAAATTATAGGTATTGCATTTGTAAATACAGCTTCACATTTTTTATTAGCAAATAGTAGTGGTAAAGGCTTTGTAATACCTGGCGAGGATCTTGTAGCAAATAAAGTCACAGGAAAAAACATTTTTGATGCTGATGATGTAGTAAAATTTGTTGCTTTTGACAGTAGTTCAAAAGCTTTAATTATAAGTGCCCAAGGTAGGGCTGTAATTCGAGACTTCTCAACTTTTGCTGAGCTAAAAAAAGGTAAAGGTAAGCCCATAATCAAGCTTGATAAAAAAGATAAAGTAGAATATGTAGAACTCTTTGATCCAGAGAGCCAAGAAGTTATTTTGAATGCGGGTAAAAGGTTTATACGTATAGATAATAAAAATATAGACACTTATATTACAGATAAGACATCAGGTGGTGGAGTGTTTTTACCACAAGGATTTAGAAAAATCACTAAAGTTGAGATTGAGGAAAAATGATAAGTAGCTCTAAAAGTATAAGCACACGTCGAAGCAGTTAAGATTAAAAAATTCTGACCATTGATTTATTAACTCTTCGTTAAGGTGTTTTGGTGTGATTTCAACAACACTAATTTTAGCTCCAGCCTTAGTAAGGTATTTTGCAACTCCTCTGCCTACTTTACCATAACCGAAAAGGGCAAATTTTTTGTCTTTAAGGTCGGTAACTATTTCTTGCTGGACAAGTCTTATAAAAGCTTCACCAGTGCCGTACATACCTTCTAGGCAATCTTGCTTAGGTTCTAAGCCAGGGATATTTATATGAGTTACTAAAATTTCTGCCCCAGCAAGATATAAAGACTCCAGTTTTATTAAAATTCTGTAGAATTTCTATGTTCATTTTTTTTATGTGGTATATTTTTACTAATTAAATTTGAATCAAGTTTAGTCGAAACACTCATTATGCACAAGTTACAGTAGTTTGGGTAAAAAATAACCCTATAGCTTAATATGTAAAAAACACAACACAGCAAAGATAGAGGAACTAAGAAATATTTACAATTTACTTCTCGTTAGTCTGTCTAAATGCTAAATTACCGTGAAGTTTATTTCGAAAAAGCCTATTATAAATTCAGAGGCTTGTCAGTTTACGACAAACCACATCAATCCTGTTATTTCCACGTTTTGTCTGATTCAATAATAGCAAATTCATTTGTCGCAATAACTCCTTCGTCCCCAACAAGTGATAAATATTGTTCATATAACGATGGTCCTGTATTGTCTAGGACAAATTGAGGATCTAAGTCCTTTTTTATCAATACCTCAGATAAGCGACCGTAGTTTACAGACTTTCGCAACTTATTGTACATAAATTCTAACATCATTAATGCTCCTCTAGAGTACTGTGGCCCATACATAATAGCATTATATGCAGTATATGTTGCACTAGCATATTTACTTCCCAGGAC
The DNA here is from genome assembly GCF_000710735.2 of Allofrancisella heilbronnii. Classification (NCBI taxonomy): domain Bacteria; kingdom Pseudomonadati; phylum Pseudomonadota; class Gammaproteobacteria; order Thiotrichales; family Francisellaceae; genus Allofrancisella; species Allofrancisella heilbronnii. The sequence continues at coordinate 647,412 of NZ_CP144673.1, forward strand.
TAGACTTATTTTTGAATCTTTATTACGAATTAATTTATTTGCTTCTTTCATTTTAGGGTGAAAATAAGTATCAGTATCAAGATAAAGTCCTCCTTTCGTTAAAATCAAAATTAAGCGAAGGATATCACTTGCCATAGCGAAATGTTTATTCGGTCCTCCTATCAGATTCAATGAGAGATCATATAGCTCTCGTATTGCATTGTACTGTGTTTTGTCAATTTTATTTTCCACGAATGCTTTGTTTATGTTATCATCCAAGTCAAGTACGCTAAGAATCTTTATTCGACCATTTCTATATAGCTTTTTAAATTGCTGAACTCCGTCAGGAAAAGATTTATTTAATTCAACTTTATCTGCATAAACAGCTTCTTTAGACATTAACATTTTATAATCTTTCATTAATCCATCCGACATTGGGGTGGATTGTCGAGCAGTGTATGCTAGATCTAAATAACTTAAACTTTTCTTCGATGGTAGCAGGACTAAATCGTTCCTTAGACCTGGTTGAGTTATTCCCATAGTTTTTCCAGCTTGTTCCCTTTTCCATGGCACATGACTTACATATTCGCTCATTGTTTGAACGTCTGATGTCCATACTATAGCTGTGTATTCTGGATTTAGACTTAAAAAATCAGCTATGTTACAGAGATATGTTATCGGTAGTACTCGACCAAACCAAATAAAATGAACAAGGTTTGGTTGTGATGCGTGGACAGGATTATCTATTCTTAGTGAATTTAATAAGTTTCTTCCAGCTAAAGATTGTTCATACACTATTTTCCTTTCAAAATCTTTCTCTGTTAAAGTAGGAATTAAATCAATTCTTCTTTGCCTCCGCTTATTGTTTTCATTGACTATGCTTTTCATGATTTTTACTTTATCAGGTAATATATATTCTTCACCTTTATGAATGGATTTTATTTTTTTTCCTGTAATCTCTACTTCATTAGGCAATATATATTCTTCGCCGTTATACATAGTTTTTGTTATTTTTTCAGGAAAATAGGTATTAAAATTATTGTAATCAGTTCCGAAAATTAATGATAGCGGCACCATTTTCCCTGAACAATCTCGAGTTAAGTTACAAGGTTCTCCATCATATCCACCCATCTTTTCTTTTTTACATATTTTACAAAAATATTTCATATATTCATCCTCCTACTTTGTTTATGTTAGTCTAAATACTAAACAATTAAAACTTGAAAGAAGTTTATAGGTTAAAAATTCTGATTTATATATGGTGAAATTGATATATAAAGTAAGTTTTTGATAGGAAGTGACTTATGGGTTACCATATATAGTATAAATATTACAAATTTAATAACATATTTAATAACTATTAATGGCCGAAGTAATATTTGTTACAGAGCTTGGTAAAAATACCTTCATATTTGCTGCTTATATACTATTTTATATATTATGGTGTGTTTAAAATATGAAACTAGGTTTTGCATTTTTTATTTGCTAATGCAAATAGTATTTTACAAAAAATTTACAATATTGGTTATTTCTGTCTCCAGGTATCCTAATCCAAGTAAATTTTGTATACAATATCTACCTGAAAGAGTTAAATGTTTATGTGTAGCATTTTTTAACCCATTGGAGTTTATTGGAACTTTACATACCATAATAAATCTCATGTGGAATCCTCTTTCGATTATTTACTAAATTTATTAGAAAGACTGATGGTGTTATTAGAAGGTGCTGTTGAGAGTATAGCTTCCTCTTCTAGGGTATCGGCAGTAACAACTGTTTTGTTATCTTTTTTTAAGTTTGCAAAAAAACATGGGATAGAAGTTGAAGTTGAGGAAAAACAGTGAGAAAAATAGCTATACTTGGTGCGATGGAAATTGAAATCCAGCCTATACTAGAAAAATTAGACAATTATCAAATAGTTGAATATGCAAATAACAAATATTACTTAGCTAATTACCAAGATAAAGAATTGGTTATCGCATATAGCAAAATAGGTAAAGTATTTTCTGCCATGACAGCAGCTATTATGATTGAGCGTTTTGGAGCTGAATGTTTACTCTTTACTGGAGTAGCTGGAGGATTACAAGAGCTACAAGTCGGTGATCTGCTAGCAGCTACAGCGACAGTACAACATGATGTTGATATAACAGCATTTGGTTATCCACATGGTAAAAATCCAGTTTCAGAGATCAAAATAGATACCTGTAAAGAGATGTTACAGAAAGCTCAACTGGTAGCAAAAGAGTTAGAGTTAGATCTTAAAATGGGTGTAATTGCTACAGGAGATCAGTTTATTTGCGATACAGTAAAAAAAGATTTTGTAGTAGGCGAGTTTGCTGCAAAAGCTATAGAGATGGAAGGTGGTAGTGTTAATTTAGTATGTAATGAGCTTGGTATATCAAGTTTAATATTAAGAAGTATATCAGATACTGCAGATGGTGACGCACCAGAAAATTTTGATGAATTTGCTAAAATGGCAGCACAAAAATCAGCAAATTTCGTTTTTAGCTTAATACAAAGAATATAATAAAGGACAGTAATGACAAAAAAAATTTTTATCGTTTTTTTAACTATAACGAGTTTAGAATTTGGCTATAGTCTGACAGATCAGCAAATTAAGTCCTCAAAGCAAGCCATTCAGGCATTGTATGACAAAGACTATAAGTCTTATTATTTTCTCAAATCGAAGCTTAAAGATACGAGTATTTATTCTTATTTGCAGTATAAAGAGATTAGTTCAGAACCAGGTATTTTTGATCAAATGACTATAGATAGTTATTACAAGGATAACAAAGACACATACTGGTTATCGCAATTATCTGATGACCTTGCGACGTATTATGCGAAAAATCATAATTGGGAGTTATTTGATAAATACTATACAGGTGGTCTAGGTGTTTCCGGAAAATGTTGGAGTATACAAGCTCAGTATGAGCAAGAAGATAAGGAAAAGGCTTTAAACGCATATGCTCAGCTATGGCAAGATAGGGTGTATATGCCATCTGGTTGTAATGAAATGCAAAAATATTGGGATAACTATGATCATAAAGCTAAAGATTATATTGTAACTAAAGCTTATACTTTGGCTTTTGCAGGTAAATTTAGCGATGCGTTATGGTTATTAAATACTTATGTAAAAAATAATGATGATTATGTGAATTACATTACAGCTTGGAAAGAAGCTACAAAAGATCCTAGTAAGCTAGATGATTTTATTTCAAAATTTAATAGATATAAAAAGTTTAATGATATCTTTGTAGAGATATCGAAAAATTTAATCAAAAAGGATTCGGAAAATTATGCTAAAGTTTGGGATAGCTTAAAAAATACAAGGTATCTAAATGAGAAAACGAAACATCAGTGTATTTCTGAAATAGCAGTAAGTTTCGCGCGTTCTCAATCATTACAAGCCAAACACTGGCTTGATAAAGTAGATAAGAGATATCTAGATACTATTGTTTGGGAATGGTTATTAAGAGTAGATCTATATAATAGTGATTTTAAAGATTATATAAAAACTTATAGTAAGCTTCCTAAGCAATCTCAACAAGACAATGCTTGGAGATATTGGTTAGCATATAGTTATAAGAAATTAGGACAACAAGAAAAAGCGAAACAAATATTTGAGCAGTTAGCTAAAGAACCTTTAGAATATTATTCATTTTTGGCTGCTGATGAGTTGGGTAAACCATATAACTATGGTGATAAACCTAATGATAAGCTAGACACTAAAGATATTAACGACTTATTAAAAGAACAAACAATACAACAGGCTATTGATTTGTACCAGATTGATCAGTATACAGATTCTACTAGTTTATGGAAATGGAGTATTAGAAACAAATTAAAAAATGATCAAAAAGATGAAATAAAAAAATTAGCTCAATTAGTAGCTAATGAGAATATGTACTATGCAGCTATATTTAATATGTCAGTTATTGGTCAGTATTCAAATATTAACTTGCTATTTCCTAAGGCTTTTATTTCTAAGGTTAAGGAGAATGCTGATAAGTATGCTATTGATAAAGGTCTAATCCTTTCTATAATGAGAAAAGAGTCACTTTTTGATATAGAAGCGAAATCACCAGCGGGTGCTAAAGGTTTAATGCAAGTAACTATACCAACAGCAGAATTTATAGTTAAAAAATATAAACTATCTTTAGTTGGAGCTAAGCTGGATAAGATTGACACTCAAATATTTATTCCAGAGAATAATATTAAAATTGGTACCGCAAATTTATATTTTCTAGATAGTCTTTTTAATAAGAATATAATCTTGGGCATAGCAGCATATAATGCTGGTCCTGGAAATGTAGCTAAATGGTTAAATAGCAAAGAAGTCCCAGCTCCCATTTGGATAGAAAACATACCATTCGGTGAAACTAGGCACTATGTTCGTAAAGTTTTAGTTTATATGATTGTATATAATGATTTTGTCCTTAAAGATAAGCAAAAGCATATTAGTGACTTTCTTGACTCTAAATTATCTAATAAACTAAGTTTTCGGTAGTTAAACCTAATTCGTCGCTCCTGAAAAGTCAAAGAATTATTTTTTATAAATAAAACAGATTTCGCTGCTTACTGAGTAAGCTATAGCGACATAATTTTTTCATGGCAAAAAAAGTACGCAAAACTGCCCAGCACTACTAACCGCTAATGTGCAGTACTTACTGTATGTTTGGGGCCATTTAAAGCTCATAGACAAATTCTACCATGATTTTATAATTCTTTTATAGTAACATTTGTAGTTAAATTTATTTATAAAAAAATATTTATAATGATTTCTCACCTTAGGGTTCATACAGGGTTTTCTGTTATTGATAGTACAGTTAGGCTAAATGAGCTTTTTGAAACAGCTAAACAAAAAGATATAGTTGCTTTAGCTTTGACTGATGTATGTAATTTATTTGCAGCTGTTAAATTTTATAAACAAGCCTTAAAAACAGGCATCAAACCAATATTTGGTGTTGAGCTAAAAATAGATACTCAGTTGGGGATATGTGATTTAATATTACTAGCTGAAAATAATCAAGGGTATCAAAATATTGTTAACCTTATTTCAAGAGCATATCAGGAGGCTGATAGAGTAGGCTCAATTCCTTTAGTGCCTAAAGAATGGTTTAATCAAATGGATTTTAAAAATACTATTTGTTTAAGCGGCGGTCAAAATGGCGAGTTAGGTAAAGCTATACTTTCAAAAGATTCTAGTAAAATTTCAGAAGTTATATCAGAGTATATTAGTATCTTTGGCAAAGATAATTATTTTATAGAAATCCATAAATTAGGTTATGAAAATGAAGGCACATATGTTGAAAAAGCTTTAGAATTGGCCCATGAAAAAGGTTTGCTTGCTGTAGCTACTAATCTAACAGTATTTATGAATTCAGAAGATTATGATATTCATGAAATTAGAGCTTGCATTAACGAGAAAACAACTATCTTAGATGAGACTAGAAAATCTAGGTTTACCCAAGAACAATATTTAAAGTCATCACAAGAAATGCACGAGACCTTTGGTGGTTTACCAGTATTGTTAACCAATACTTTAGCTATAGCAAGGCGTTGTAACGTTACATTTGAACTTGGTAAACCATCATTACCTACTGTTGGTATCCCAGAAGGTTTAACACAGAGAGAATATTTTTCAAAAATATGTTATAAAGGACTAGAAAAGCGTCTAGAAAAAATATTATCGCTTAAGTCTGCAGACAAACATGAGCATATAATTAAAACTTATAAAGAAAGATTACAAAGAGAAATCGATATCATTTGTGATATGGGTTTTCCAGGGTATTTTCTTATAGTTGAAGATTTCATACGATGGGCAAAAGAAAATGATATTCCAGTAGGACCTGGACGTGGTTCAGGAGCTGGTTCATTAGTAGCTTATTCTTTATCAATTACAGATATTGATCCTTTACCATACGGGTTACTTTTTGAAAGATTTTTGAACCCAGAAAGAGTATCAATGCCTGATTTTGATATAGATTTTTGTATCCAAGGTAGAGATAGAGTAATCAAATATGTTGAACAAAAGTATGGTAAGGCAAGTGTAGCCCAGATTATTACGTATGGAACAATGGCTGCTAAAGGTGTTGTGCGTGATGTAGTTAGAGTTATGGGGCAAAGCTTTGGTTTTGGTGATAGGATAGCTAAACTTATTCCAGAAACACCTGGTACAACTTTTAAAAAAATTCTTCATGAAGGCGAGCCTTTATATGAGGAAATGAAATCTGATGAGGATGTTGCAGAAATAGTTGAAAAAGCCCAAAAACTTGAAGGCTTACCACGTAGTTTAGGTAAACATGCAGCGGGTATTGTTATATCACCAACAGTTATATCTGAATTTGCTCCGATATACTGTGAGGACAAAGGTGGGGATATTGTTACTCAGTTTGACAAAGGTGATGTGGAAGACGTTGGCTTAGTCAAGTTTGACTTTCTAGGTTTAAAAAACTTAACGATAATAAATAACACTATTAAAAGTATTAATGCTAAGAAAAAAGCTGGTGAACCTTTTTTAAATATTTCTGATATTCCTTTAGATGACAAATTAACCTATAAACTTTTACAAGCTGGTAATACTACAGGAATATTTCAGCTTGAATCACAGGGAATGCGTCAGATAGTTAAAGATCTTGGCACTTCAAATTTTGAAGAGATTATTGCACTAGTTGCGCTATACCGACCAGGACCTATGGAAAACATCCCAATATTTATAGACCGAAAACATGGGCGTAAGCAGATTTCTTATTTACATCCTTTACTTGAAGTGGTCCTTAAGGAAACCTACGGTATACCAGTTTATCAAGAGCAAGTAATGCAAATGGCACAAAAACTAGCTGGCTACACTCTCGGAGCGGCAGACCTTTTACGTAGAGCAATGGGTAAAAAGAAACCAGAAGAGATGGAGCAACAACGTAAGATTTTTAAAGAAGGTGCTAAAAAATACAATAACATTGAGTCTAGCTTAGCTGATGAAATATTTGACCAGATGGAAGCTTTTGCTGGTTATGGTTTTAACAAATCCCATGCTGCTGCATATGCTTTGATAGCTTATCAAACTGCTTGGTTAAAAGCGCATTATCCTGATGAATATATGGCTGCTCTCATGTCTGGTGATATGGGTAATACTGATCAGTTAGTTAAGTTTATTCTAGATTGTAAAAACATGGGAATATCAGTCCAAGCCCCTAATATAAACACTAGTGTATATGCTTGTATTGCTGTTTCAAAAGGTACTATATTACTTGGTTTAGGAGCTATAAAAGGGCTTGGTGGAGAAGCTATCAAAAGTATTCTTACGGAACGGGAGTTAGCAGGTAAATTCAGTTCAATTTTTGATTTATGTCGTAGAGTAGATTTACGTAAAGTCAATAAAAAAGCTCTTGAGGCGTTATGTTTTGCTGGCGCTATAAATGGTATTTCAAAAAACAGAGCTACAGCTTTTAATTCTATAGAAAAAGCTATAAAAAATGCCGGTTACGTCAACGAGATGAATGCTGCTGGTCAAGATGATTTGTTTGGCTTTACAGAACAAGAAAGTGATACAGATTCTGAATTTGAAAAAGAATGTTTCGCAGAAGAATGGAGCTTAAGGGAATTATTAATAAATGAAAAAAAAGCTTTGGGCATGTATTTTACTGGACATATTCTTGATGAAGAAAGTCACTGGCGTAATCATGTAAGTTTTAGTGACCTTGAAAAAATACAACGCTCAAATATGGATGGAAATTCAGTTAGAATTATTGCAAGTATGATAACTCCAACTATTCGTAGAAAGACTAAGACTGGTCGAATTTTGTATATTATCAATATTGATGATGAGTTTGATAGAGTAGATTGTTTAGTTAGTGAAGATATATTTGCATCTGTTAAAGACAGTATAAGTGTTGATGATATAGTTGTAGTAGAAGGTAAAGTTAGCCGAGATATACAGCGAGAGAGAAATAAGCTAAGTGTTGATAAAGTCCAACCAATCTCTCAATACATAGACGAAAACTTCAGTAAAGTTAGGCTAACGTTAAAGGGTGAAAATATAAACCCTACTAACCTAATAAAAGTCCTTAATAACTTTAAAAACAATATTAGTTCTCATAGTGACCAAAAATCAAATATTTTAGAGATAGTTATATCTTTAGACGGAGTAGAAGCTAATTTTGATACTTTACAGAAGCCTTTCTCAATATATGAGTTTGTTAATGATATTAGTAGGTTAATAGCAGAAGGTAGTACGGTTAGTTTGGGGTAGTATAAGTTAGTGGGTTGTATATAAAGGTTTTACCAATTTTAGGGTTTCTACCATCTCTAGCAGTACGGTTTTTAGCTTCAAAACTTTTTCAACATATTTTTATCCATTGTGCCATTTCTCTATCGAGTTGATTAGTTCAGCGAAGGTATCAGACATTAAAAGAAGGTCAGCCTCATGGCTTTCATTTTTGTTTAGATCTTTAATACCATCTAAGAATTTGATTGATTTAAACTGTAGCTTGGTATTAACAGTCATGGCTAACTGTTCTTTCCAAATTATAGCTAATTCAGTTATATAACCACCAGCCTCTACAAATGATTTTATCTGATCATTCAGCACAGCGGAGCCTTGACATGAAATATTAGCTATACCATCACCAATATCACTAGTAAGCTTACACTTATCTGATATTTCAACATCTAAAGGGTTAGCATTATCAATAAACCAATGAGTAAGTATCTCAGACTCTTCTTTTTGAACTAATTCAAATCTTGCTTCACATCTTTGTAATAGTTCTACTATTTTAGTAACTTGATTCTCAGAGACACTATCAATAACTAGATAACTATTTGTAAGATCTAGGTAACCGTATACCTTTTTAAATTTACTAAAAGCTTGTGGCAGAAGTCTTTGTTCAGTATCTTCTTTAATCTCAGATTTTTCTTTTTTACTTACATAACGACTTTGTTCTAACTCTTCTATATAAGCTTGTGCTTCTTGGTTAATTATCTGCGCAGGAAGTAGCTTATCTTCAGTCAATAAACAAAAAACAGCTAGGTGATTAAACCTAAAGAGGCAATTTTCATCATCTTTGATGAAAGGGTTTACAAACCCTTTAGTAGACTTTTGAGATTTACTACATGGGATAAAAGCCAGCTTATTAATTGATTCTTCAAACGTATCAATATTTATATCAGTAATTTTAAATGCGGTTAGATTTTTAAAGAACATAATTTACTATATTTTTTTATTGTCTGTCTATATTAGCAAATAGTTAATCTCAATGCTTTATTTCTTTAAAAAAAGGCCTTAATAAAAGAATAGCGAAAGAAGAATAATAGTATATATAACAACATATACAGCTATATGTCATATAGTTATAATTATGTAATCTCAAGAATTCTATCTACAGTAAACATGCGTTCTTCTTGTTGTGAAGTACAATATGCTAGCAAACCATAAAACTTCTTACCCTGATAAATTCGTCTACCTACAGATATTGGGATTATGACTCTTTCAGATCTCGTATCATTAGCTTTAAGGTAGATGATACTTAATTCGTTTTCACTTTGTATAGCTTCTTCTATAATTTCTAGTTTTCTATCAAATGATTGTTTTTCATTAGCTTTTTTATATGCGTAATCAGTTAAGAACTTATAGATCTTATAGTCAACTCTGACATGGTGCTTTTTGATTGGAACTTTAAGGGTTATTCCTTCAAAAGAAGTACATCTACTCAAAGCGACATACGTTTGTCCACTTGCAAAAGATGTAGCTCCAAGATCAATGATAGCTCTATCAAAAGTTTTACCTTGGCTTTTATGAATAGTTATAGCCCAAGCTAATCTAAAAGGATATTGCGTAAAGCTTCCTATACTTTCTGAAACTAATTTACTATTTTTTAAGAAAAATCTATATACAGCCCATGTATGAGGGTAGACTTTAACAACTCTGTTAGAGTCATTTAATAAGACCTTTAAGTATTCCTGCTCATCCTCATCGTATTGAACATCTATTATTTCAGCAATACTACCATTAACCCACCTATTATTTGAATCATTATTCAACATCATTATCTGAGCTCCTATCTTATATTGAAGCTCAGGAGATGTGGGAAAGTATTCTTTACCAAAATCACCAGTAATAATTGCATGACTAAAGCGTGACTTATGTTTAAGTTGTCCAAGTTTAGCTTCATTAATTTGGTCAGCACTTTTATTTGTTGAGGTAAGGTTTATAGTAAACTTATCACAAGTATTTGTATTATTATATAATTGGCTATTGAGCTTATCTAAATCTATTTGCTCAATTGTTTTGTTTCGGATCTTATTTAATAGATCAATAAAATCTTGATCTTTTTGGCGGTATATTTTGTCTAACTCTATTATATTAAGTTCAATATTCTGTATAGCTTTAGCACTAAAAAAATAAGAAGAATCATATAAACTAGCAAAGGTTTTCTTTTCAGCTTTATTTACAACTGGTGGGAGCTGATATAAATCACCAATAAATACCATCTGGACTCCTCCGAATGGTAATGTTTCATTTTTACCATAGATTCTTAAAAAAACATCTATGCAGTCTAATAGGTCAGCTCTTAGCATTGAAGCTTCATCAATCACTATGGTATTTATTTTTTGGTATATTTTATGGTTTTTAGGTCTTATTTGTTTATTGATGATTTTATCTGGAGTTACATCTATATAAAAATTAAAAAAATTATGAATAGTTTGACCCTGCACGTTTAGAGCAGCTACGCCTGTTGGAGCGAGAATAACAGGTTTATCTTTAGTTGTTTTACAAAAGTGATTAAGTAACGTTGATTTACCTGTACCTGCTTTGCCTGTAATGAACAAATGTTCTTCACCAGTTTTTAATAAATCTAAGGCTTTTGAAAATTGAGGATTAATATCTAAATTCATATTACACTATACCCGTGTTTTATTCTTATATTTATAATTTCATTAATAACTGAATCAGCCTCAGCTATAGAAGCTACATGTATATTTTTTCTATGAGAAAATTTAGTAAGCTTTGAACCATAGTCGCATACGGACTAGCAAATCATTAAAGAGATCTCTCAATATAGTTATATTATAATACTTGGTATCAGTTTTTAAAGAAATCATAAACTTTTAATTTATTAGGTTCCATGAACAAAATTTTTTGCAATATGCATGTAAGTATATTTAAATATTTTTTGCGAAACAAAAAATATACTTAATGGACATGGAATATTATATATCAAAATCAAATTGGTCAACTATTTTAACTTTTCTTACATCACAAAAAGGCTTACATACGAAAGATACAGTTAAACTAAGAAAATTCATAGAAGCTGTATTTTTTATCCTAAAAACAGGAGCTCAGTGGAAATATCTTCACAAGGATTATGGTAATAGTAGAGCCATCCATAAGCGTTATAAATACTAGGCTGATAAAGGTATTTGGAATAATCTAATGACTTATGTTTCAGACATTGATTCACAACAGTTCATGATAGATTCACTATCTGTTAAAGCACATGCATGTGCTAGTGGTGAGCTTAAAGCTTATCAAGAATGTGGCGAGGAGGTTTTATTGTTATTAGAAAAATACCAAATAGGTGAAGATTTATAAGTTTTTTTGTGGCAATACTAAAACTAATAGTTGACTTATAAATTAAGAAGAGTATCATATATGCACTGACGATAATAGCAGTCTGGAACCACCTGATCCCATTCCGAACTCAGAAGTGAAACGGACTAACGCCGATGATAGTCTGGCATTTGCCCAGGTGAAAGTAGGTAATCGTCAGGACTTTTCAAATTTGGTATTGTTTCCTAATAGTTTTTGCATAGGTAGATTTTAAAATGTTTTTCAATCTTTAATATGCTATCCTATATATTTAGTTTTATGTGTATAAAAAAATAGATGTTTAGAAGTCTTCCTTTATTTATTGGTCTAAGATATATTCGTGCGAAAAAACGTAATAGATTTATATCTATCATTTCTGCAATTTCTTTTTTAGGGATATCTTTAGGTGTAGCTGTGCTTATTACAGTTATGTCTGTAATGAATGGTTTTGATGAGCAGATTAAAAGTCGTATCCTTATGATGGTGCCACCATTGAAAGTTTATGAGTTAGGCGGGAAATTAGAAGATTGGCAAGGTGTTGCAAAGCAAATAGAATCTAAGATACCTAAGGTAAAAGCAGCAGCACCGGTCATAGATTCACAAGGGTTATTAAGCGCAAATCGCGGTGGTAGTACAACAGCTTTTGTGCAAATACAGGGTATAGAGCCTAAATACCAAACCAAAGTTTTACCTATAGCAGAGCATATTATAGATGGTTCTTTGGCGACACTAGATGATGATAAAGGATACAATATAGTTTTAGGAAGTGCTTTAGCTGATAGCTTAGGAGTAACAATAGGTGATAAGGTAACGCTTATTGTACCAAAGGTGAGCTTGACTCCAGCCGGTATGATACCTAGAATTAAGCAGTTTACAGTTTCAGGAATTTTTTCTGTTAGTTATCAGTATGATGCTTATTATGCGCTTATAAATATTAAAAATGCACAAAAGGTTTTTCAGTTAGGTGATAATGTTTCAGCTTTACAACTTGGCGTAAATAACATTTATGATGCTCCAGAGATAAAAAATAAACTTAACGATGGGGCTATACAGTCTTACTATTTTACTCGAGATTGGACCGATGAAAATAAATCGTTCTTTGATGCTTTAAAGATGGAAAAAACGATGATGTTTTTCATTTTACTTTTAATTATTACAGTTGCTATATTTAATTTATTATCTTCTTTGGTAATGGTAGTTACTGATAAACGTAGTGATATAGCTATATTAAGAACGATGGGAATGTCATCACGACAGATTCTAACAATATTTATTTACCAAGGTTTTATTATAGGTTTAATAGGTACTATTTTAGGAGTGTTATTGGGAGTTTTACTCTCTAGTTATGCTACTGAAATAGTTAACTTTATCCAGCACGCTACAGGTAGACAGCTTGTTAGTGCAAATGTTTATTTGATTGACTATATACCGTCAAAACTTATGTTAGATGACGTTATAAAAGTAACTATAGTTTCAATGATTTTAAGTTTTATAGCTACGTTGTATCCAGCTTGGAGTGCTTCAAGAGTACAACCTGTGGAGGCACTTAGATATGAATAAAGAAATTGTATTAAGCTGTAAGAATGTTTCTAAACAATATATAGAGTTTAAAAATACAATAGATATTCTAAAAAATATTAATTTGGATATCCAAAAAGGTGAGAAAATAGCTATATTAGGATTATCTGGATCTGGTAAAACTACCTTGCTAAATATTCTTGGCGGGTTAGATAAATGTACAGCTGGAGAAGTTTATTTAATGGGTGAAAGATTTGACAATCAGTCCGTTAATAAACGAGCTTTAATGCGTAACAAACACTTAGGTTTTATTTACCAATTACATCACTTATTACCAGAATTTACAGCTATAGAAAACGTTATGATTCCTTTGGCTATTACTAAAAAATATACTAAAAAAGAATCTATTAAGTTAGCCCAAGAAATTTTAGCTAAAGTTGGTCTAGTAGGAAGGTTTGATCATAAACCAGCTGAGCTTTCAGGTGGTGAACGTCAAAGAGTTGCTATCGCTAGGGCACTAGTTACTAATCCAAACTGTATACTGGCAGATGAGCCAACTGGTAATTTAGATAGCCAGCGTTCAGAAAGTATATTTCAGTTAATTCAACAGTTAAGCCAAGATTTTGGAACTAGTTTTGTAATAGTAACTCATGATGAGCAACTTGCTAGCCGGATGGACAAGGTTTATAGGCTAGTGGACGGGCAACTGATATTGCAGTAGTTTCTAATTGCATCTGTTATACCAATTCCAACACATATTAGTACTTTCTAACTTTGTATTTTAATTTTCATTGAACTTTTTTTAAAAAGTATATCTGATAATGTATGTTTACTTTTGCTATTATATATATATTAAATTAATCATATAAAGTTACTATGAATTTGTTGAGAATAAAAAAGAAACTATATATTGTAGTATTACATGACAATTGAAAGTATTCGCTAATATAGTCAAAATTAGCAGTATTTCTTGAAAAAATTGGTAGAGTGACTTGTATAACATAAATTTTGAAAAAGTTTTTAAACTTCCAAATATTTATTAGTTTAGAGTAATAAAGTAAGAGAGGTAATATAAAATATGAAAAAAAATATTTTAGTAATATCTACAATGATATTGAGCTCATTTAGTTTTTTATTGGCTAATGATGTAAATAAGAACACTATTAACATCACTGAATTTCAAAATAATAAAAATGAAATAAAGATAGATGGTAATAATAATCAAAAAATCATTGTTGCTATAAGTGAAGCGAACGGAAAAAATAAATTCTTTAGAGAATTTGAAGTTACAGAAAAAGATAATAGTAAACTTTTAAACTCTAGTAGTAATATAAATGCTGATATTTCAGTTAATAGATCTTTATCTGGGAATATACTAGTAACTAATAATACTGATAGTCTAGTAGTTTATAAATATGAAAAAGATAATGGAGGCTTTATTTCAGTTGATGTTCCTGCTCATCAAACGACTGGTGGAGGTATAATTTTAAAAAAAGTTAAATAACTTAAATAGCCATTCACAAGTATGGTCTGAGGCATATGCTTGGAATACTCAAGTTAATCAATTAACACAAGTACTAGGTAAAGGAGGATGGATTGTTACTAATACGTCAGATTCATCTGTAATAGCTTTGACTTAATCTGACATTGTGTATAAAATAAGATGTCAAATTAAGGAAGAATAAAATGAATGCATCTCAAAAGATAATCAAACCCAAATTAGGTCTGTTAGAATTAGCAAAACAATTAGGTAATGTCAAGCAAGCTTGTAAAGTGATGGGTTACTCAAGAGACAGCTACTATCGCTTTAAAGAGTTATACGATAATGGTGGAGAATTAGCTTTACAAGAAATATCCCGTAAGAAGCCATTAGAGAAAAATAGAGTTGAGGCACATATTGAGCAAGCAGTAGTTAATATGGCTTATGAATATCCGGCGTATGGACAACATAGAGTATCAAATGAATTAGCAAAGCAAGGAATATTAGTCTCAGGAAGTGGAGTTAGATCTATTTGGCTTAGACATGACTTAGAGAATTTTAAGAAGCGATTAACAGCACTAGAGACCAAAGTAGCTCAAGATGGCTTTATACTTACAGAAGCTCAATTACAAGCTTTAGAAAAAGAAAAAGCTAAAAAGGTTGCTACTGGTGAGATTGAAACGCATCATCCAGGTTACTTAGGATCTCAAGATAGCTATGTAGGGTATATAAAAGGTATAGGTAAGATATATCAACAGACATTTGTAGATACGTATACTAGAGTAGGATTTGCTAAGTTATATACAGAAAAAAATGCAATAGTAGCTGCTGATATGCTTAATGATAAGGTATTACCATTCTTTGAGGAACATGGAATAGATCTATTAAGAGTATTAACAGATAGAGGCACGGAATATTGTGGAAAGCTGGAGAATCATTCCTACCAGATGTACTTAAGCATAGAAGACATTGACCATACTAAAACAAAAGCTAACTCCCCTCAAACTAATGGTATCTGTGAAAGATTTCATAAAACTATGAAAAATGAATGTTATGAGACAATGTTTAGAAAAAAGGTTTATTCAACGATTGAGGAGATTCAGCAAGATGTTGATATATGGCTGGATTATTACAATAACGATAGACCACATTCTGGTAAGCACTGTTATGGAAAACGCCTATGAAAACTTTTATTGACTCAAAACCTTTGGCAAAAGAGAAAAATTTAGGTAATATGTTTGATAAATCTGACACTAGTTTAGAAATAAATTCAGTCTCAAATTAATTGGTGACTGTCAGATCAAGTTTGAGCTACTACATGATAGCTTGATTTTTACATGTAAAGACGGTTATGAGATGGCTGGAGCTGCTGCAACTTTAGCGGTTGGATCATCTACAACTAATAATCAGGGTCTACAGCCGGTTCGTACTCCAACTGGGTATACTTCAGTGTTGTATGTTTCAAATGGCGCTGGTTTTTCAAACTCTTCTTCTTCCGGAGCATCAGCGTATAATGGATTTATTTTGAGTGAGGCGCTGCATCAGTGGGGAGTTAATTGTTATGTAAGGAATAACAATAACTAGGCTTAATATTTTTAGCTCGTGGGAAGTTAAATTTAATTAAATATAGTAAATGTTGTCCATAACAATTGTGCATTTTGGGATATTAGCGATTGTTCGAAGCAAACTATCTCTTTTTATGCGTCTTTTATAAACACATTTACCAAACTTATCGTTGCCGTGTAATTGGAAAATATTTTTTGCAATATCTATAGCTAATATTGTAATATTCATTATAGACTCCTGTGGACTGTTTAGATTTGTTAATTTAAGTATAACAACTTGCTCTTTGAAGCATCACTGCTGCAGCAAGCGAGTCTATTTAATCAGTCTTTGGAAATTATTCACAAGTATGGTCTGAGACATATGCTTGGAGCCTTTGTTAAAGAATAGAGTATAAATTTTTAGGATCTTTAATAGGTGGAACCATATCCATTTGGCTACCAATATCATATTTTTCTGCTAAATCTAAAGCCAAGCGTAATACTGAAAAATCCTCGATTGCGAAGCCTACAGAATCGTATATCGTTATTTCATCATCACTTTCTCTACCTTTTTTAGCTCCAGTAACGATTTCCCAGACTTCTGCATGTAAAACCTGATCAATTTCTTGTTGAGTTAGATTTTGAATTTCTCCCTCGATCATAGATTGTTGTGTATATTCAACAACAACCTTACCTCTAAACAAAATATTTTTATCAAGCTCAGTTTTACCCGGACAATCACCGCCTAAACCATTTATATGAACGCCTTTTTTAATCCAGTCATTTTCTATAACAGTAGCATGTAATTTACAAGCAGTACAAACGACTATAATATCAGCACCTTCACAGGCTTGTTTTGCACTATCACAAGCTATTAACTCAAGTCCTGCACCTTTCATATTATTAGCGTACTTTTTCATAGCTTTTGGATCTGTATCAAAGTATCTAACTGTTTTTATAGGACGGATTAGTTTATGAGCTAAAGTTTGAAACTCACTTTGAGCTCCGGTACCAATTAAAGCTATCGTTTTACTATTTTCACGGGCTAAGTAATCAGTAGCTAAAATTGTAGCTGCAGCTGTTCTTAAAGCTGTAAGTAATGTCATTTCAGAAATTAGCAGTGGGTAGCCATGTTTAACCTCGCTAAGCTGACCAGTAGCGATTACTGTTTGTTTGCCTGACTCTGGGTTTTTAGGATGGCCATTTACATATTTATAAGTAAATAGTTTTTTATCAGCTGTAGGCATAAGCTCTATTACACCACCTGGAACGTGAGCAGCATAGCGTGGTGATTTGTCAAATTCATTCCACCTTAGAAAATCTTCTTTAAGATACTTTACTAAATCATTTACAAAGTTATCAAACCCATGTTTAGTAACGATGCTAGACATATCTTGAACAGAAAGTATTCTCATAATCTCTTCCTATTTATATAAGTTATGTGAATTGTAATATAACTGGTAATCTATTTCAAACTAGTAGAATTTGCACAAAAAGATTTTTAAACTACCAATGTTAGTTTAGAGTAATGAAGGGACTCTTGCAAACTAAAATTATATTTTTCTAACTACGTGAAAAAATATGAAAAAAACTTTTTAGTAATAACTGTAATGAAATTTTAAGATTTTCATATTTTAAGTTGATATCGCTAATAAACCTTTATTGTTAATAGTTTTTTGGTATAGTGCATAGTATAAAATAATTTAAAATTCGGTGTTAAGGTTAGAGTATGAAAACAATAGTCTTTGTCTATAAAAACAATTTAAAATCATATAAAGAAAGTTTCCTTTTAAAAATAAAAAAGGATCTCCAGGCTTATAAGTATTATACTTTAGCAGTTGATGATATGGATGAGGTTGTCGATATCCTTGAGGAAAATTCTAGAATATGTTCGATAGTTTTAGATAGAGCAAGTTTTAATATTGATGCTTTTCATGACATAGCACATTTAAATACAAAGTTACCTATATTCGTGGTTTCTGACTATAACAATAGTATCAAGCTTAATCTAAAAGATTTTAACTTGAATATTAATTTCTTACAGTATGATGCTTTAGCTGGGGAAGATGCAGATTTTATCAACAAAACTATAATTAATTATTTTAATGATATTTTGCCGCCATTTACATATGAGCTGTTTAAGTATTCTAAATCTTTTAACTCTTCTTTTTGTACGCCAGGGCATCAAGGCGGCTATGGTTTTCAAAGATCAGCAGTAGGGGCACTATTTTATGATTTTTTTGGTGAGAATATATTTAAAACAGATCTTTCAATTTCTGTAAAAGAACTTGGAAGCTTGCTTGATCATTCTGATGCGCATAAAGATGCGGAAGAATATATATCAAAGGTTTTTAAATCAGACAGGTCTTTAATAGTCACAAATGGTACTTCAACTGCAAATAAAATTGTTGGTATGTATAGTGTTACTGATGGTGATACTATTTTAGTTGACAGAAATTGTCACAAATCTGTAACTCACCTTATGATGATGGTAGATGTAAACCCTGTGTATCTAAAGCCAACTAGAAATGCTTATGGAATTATTGGAGGTATTCCAAGAAAAGAGTTTAGAAAAGAAGCTATACAGCAAAAAATACAGGAAAGTAAGATTGCTGATAAATGGCCAGAATATGCGGTTATAACAAACTCAACCTATGATGGTATCTTATATAACACAGATACAATTCATAATGAACTAGATATCAAAAAGTTACATTTTGATGGTGCATGGATACCGTATGCTATCTTTCATCCTATATATAAGCATAAATCAGCTATGCAAATTGTCCCTAAGCCTGAGCATGTTGTTTTTGAAACACACTCAACACATAAGTTACTAGCAGCATTTAGTCAGTCCTCGATGTTACATATAAAAGGAGATTATAGTGAAGAAGTACTTAATGAAGCTTTTATGATGCATACATCAACCTCACCGTTTTATCCAATAGTTGCAAGTACTGAAACAGCAGCAGCTATGATGGATGGTGAACAAGGATATAATTTGATAGATAAAACTATTAATTTAGCTATGGATTTTAGAAAAGAATTAGTCAAATTAAAATCCGAAGCCCAAGGATGGTTTTTTGATGTTTGGCAACCAGATGATATTTCAAATAAAGAAACTTGGTTACTAAAGAATACTGATAGCTGGCATGGATTTAAAGATGTAGATGGAGATTTTTTATCACTTGATCCATTAAAAATAACTATATTGACTCCGGGAATAAAAGACAATGAGGTACAAGATTGGGGTATACCAGCAGACGTTGTTGCTAAGTTTTTAGACGAGCATGATATCGTAGTTGAAAAAACAGGTCCATATTCTTTACTGTTTATATTTAGTTTGGGTACAACAAAAGCAAAATCTGTAAGACTTATATCTGTTCTAAATAAGTTTAAGCAGATGTATGACGAAAATGCTTTAGTAGAAAAGATGTTGCCAACTTTATATGCAGAGGATCCGAAGTTTTATGATGATAAACGAATAAAGGAAATTAGTGAACAGTTGCATAACTATATGTATGAAGCTAATTTACCTACGCTTATGTACCAAGCTTTTAATGCGCTTCCAGAGCAACAAATAAACCCGCATAGAGCTTTTCAGAAATTACTTAAAGGTAAGGTTAAGAAAGTTCCGCTAGCTGAATTATATGGCCATGTCTCTGCAGTTATGATATTACCGTATCCACCCGGGATACCAGTAATATTCCCTGGGGAAAAAATTACTGCCGATTCGAAGGTGATTTTGGATTTCTTATTAATGCTGGAAAAAATTGGATCTATGCTCCCTGGTTTTGATACCGATATACATGGTCCAGAAAGGTCTAAAGATGGTAAGCTTTATATAAAAGTGATTAATGAAGAGTAGAATATTTTTTATCTAGACTCTTATAAAAAAAATTTAAAAAATGTATATTGTTGTTATTAATATAAAAAATCATTGGTTTTTTTATGCTTAAGACTCCTTTATATATGTGTCATCTTGCTGCAAATGCTAAGATGGTAGATTTTTCAGGCTGGTCAATGCCTATTAATTATGGTTCACAAATTCAAGAACATAATAATGTTCGTGAGAATTGTGGCTTATTTGATGTTTCTCATATGCTTGCTGTAGACATAAAAGGACAAGATGCAGAAGCTTTCTTACGTTATTTACTTGCAAATGATGTTGCTAAGTTAGAGTCTAACCAAGCTCAGTATGGGTGTATGTTAAATCATGAGGCTGGAATAGTTGATGATTTAATTACTTATAAGATAGGTTCTGAACATTTTAGAATAGTTGTAAATGCAGGTAATAGAGAGTCAGATGTTGCATGGTTTAGAAAAAATACTACAAATTTTGATGTTAATATAACTCCACAAGAAGATTTAGCAATAGTAGCTGTCCAAGGACCAAAAGCAGCTGATGTTGTAAAACAAGCTTTATCAACTGATATTGTTGATAAAGTATTAGATCTAAAGTCATTTACATTTAGCGTATTTGACAAATGGATGTTTGCTCGTACAGGTTATACTGGTGAGGATGGTTTTGAGATTATTTTACCAGCTGAAAACGCTGTGGAATTTTGGGATAAATTAATTAGCTTAGGGGCAAGCCCCGCTGGTTTAGGTGCTAGAGATACTTTAAGACTAGAAGCTGGTATGCATTTATATGGCTTAGATATGAATATAAATACAACTCCACTAGAAAGAGGCTTGAGTTGGAGTGTGGATTTATCTGATGAGTCACGAGATTTTATAGGTAAAAAAGCTTTTTTAGCTACAAAAGCTAAAGATATAGATATTAAGTGGGTTGGTATAATATTAAGATCAAAAGGAGTTCTTAGAGCAGCCCAAGAAATAGTATTTGATAATGGTAAAAGTGGTTACATAACAAGTGGTAGTTTTTCACCGACTTTAAAAATTGCTATTGCTTTGGCATATATCCCTAAAGATGGTGGTAACCCAAAAGTTAATATCAGAGGAAAGTTATTAGAGGTTGAAGTAGTTAAGCCTAGGTTTGTTAAAAACGGGAAGTCATTAATATAAATTTTAAAATTTAACTGATTTATAAGTATGGAGGTTATAAAATGTCGAATATTCCTAATAACTTGAAATATACAAAAACTCATGAATGGATAAAAGTAGATAGTGATGAGATAACTGTAGGTATTACAGAACATGCCCAATCTTTATTAGGTGATTTAGTATATGTGGAGTTACCTGAAGTTGGTGAGGAGTTTGCAGCTGGTGATGATACTTGTGTAGTTGAGTCAGTAAAAGCAGCTTCAGATGTATACGCACCTGTAGATGGTGAAGTTATAGAAGTAAATGAAGCTTTAGTTGATGATCCTTCACAAGTTAACCAAACACCATACCATGATGGTTGGTTATTTAAGATGAAAGTTTCTGATAAGTCTCAGTTGACTAGCTTGTTAAGTGCTGAAGACTATGCAAAAAACATAGAAGACTAGTTTTTCGTAAAATACAAATTAAATTAATACGTAACTAAAGTTGTTCTGTGGCTTGGCTGTAGGATTAATAGTTAGGGAGTCAAAAAAAAGACGCTACTATTAAGTCGTAGCATAGCAAAACTTTTTTAGTTAATTAAAAATCTTTAACCTTTTGTAAAGTTTATACAAAGGCATAGGAGGGTATATGTCTTTTATTCCGCATAAACCAGAGCAGATTAAAAAAATGCTTGATACTATTGGAGTTTCTTCAATAGACGATTTATTTGATGAAATCCCATCACAATTAAGATCAAAAGCTTTAAAGATCAAAGATGGGATAAATGAAATTCAGTTAGCTAACCTTGCGAAAAAAAGAGCAGGTAAGAATCATCAAAATACCAACTTTATTGGAGCAGGAGCATATAGTCACTACATCCCATCAGCTATTTGGGATATTGTGGGTAGAGGAGAATTTTATACAGCTTATACGCCATATCAAGCAGAAGCTTCTCAAGGTAGCTTACAGGTCATTTATGAATACCAAACTATGATGGCAGAGCTTACAGGCATGGCAGTTTCTAATGCCTCTATGTATGATGGAGCAACAGCTTTAGCTGAATCTGTGCTAATGGCAATCCGCTCTAATAAAAAAGCTAAGTCGCAAAAAGTGTTAATTATAGAGGCGCTACACCCTACATATTTAAAAGTTTTAGAAACTATTACTAAGCATCAGGGTATAGAGATAGATATAGTCGAACTAGACTCAAGAAATGGAAAAACAAACATAAGTAGTTTAGAAAAGTGTCAAGGTCAAAGCTATGCTGCTGTAGTAATTCAAAGCCCTAATTTCTTAGGCCAAATTGCTGATGTTGATAATTTGACTAATTGGGCTCATAACCAGGGTGCTTTGGTTGTTGCTGTTACTAATCCTATGTCTTTAGCAATTTTGAAATCACCCTCTGACTGGGGTGAAAATGGTGCTGATATTGTTTGTGGGGAAGGTCAACCTATGGGCGTGCCTTTAGCTTCTGGTGGGCCGTATTTTGGTTTTATGACTTGTAAAATGGATTATGTACGTCAAATGCCAGGACGTATAGTTGGTAGAACTGTTGATCTAGATGGTAAGGAAGGTTTTTGTCTAACTTTACAAGCTAGAGAGCAACATATTCGTCGTGCGAAAGCTACTTCAAATATATGTACCAATCAGGGTCTAATGGTAACAGCAGCAACTATTTATATGAGTTTACTTGGAGCTGAAGGTTTACATCGTGTAGCTAGTGTATCACACGAAAATACTACAAACCTAGCTAATGAACTCTCTAAGCTAGATGGTGTTAGAGTTAGGTTTGGCGAAGCATTTTTTAATGAGGTGGTTGTTGATTTACCTGTAAATGCGCAAAATTTTGTAAAAGAGATGGAAAAAGAAGGTATAGATGCTGGTTATTTCTTAGGTGAGTACCATACTGATTTAGAAAACTCTATTATGATTTGCTCTACTGAAATCCATACACAAGAAGACATTATCGATTATATCACTACAGCTAAAAAAGTTTTAGCTAGGTTAGGAGGTTAGGAAATGGTTATTTTTGAAAAAACTAGAGGTGTAAACTCACCAGCTGTAATGCCTAGCAAAAAAGGTGATGTTTCAAATATTCCAGTAAATATGCTTCGTTCTAAAAAACCTATATTACCAGAACAAGCAGAGCTAGATGTTGTTAGACACTACACGCAGTTATCACGTAAAAATTTTTGTATTGATACTAACTTTTATCCATTAGGGTCTTGTACCATGAAGTACAATCCTCGCGCAGCTCATAAGTATGCTAGTTTAGCAGGGTTTCTGGAAAGGCATCCATATGCAAATAGTCAAAGTATACAAGGAACTTTAGAGTGCTTGTATGATCTTCAAGAAGTTATTAAAGAACTAACTGGTATGACTGGCGTTTCATTGACTCCTATGGCTGGTGCTCAAGGTGAGTTTGCTGGTGTTGCTATGATAAAGGCATATCATCAAAAGCGTGGAGATTGTGAAAGGGATGAAATCATCGTGCCAGATGCTGCTCATGGTACAAATCCAGCTACTGCAAAAGTTTGTGGTCTAAAAGTTA
The DNA here is from genome assembly GCF_000710735.2 of Allofrancisella heilbronnii. Classification (NCBI taxonomy): domain Bacteria; kingdom Pseudomonadati; phylum Pseudomonadota; class Gammaproteobacteria; order Thiotrichales; family Francisellaceae; genus Allofrancisella; species Allofrancisella heilbronnii. Next base: position 671,057 of record NZ_CP144673.1, read on the forward strand.
TTGAAATTCCTACTAAAAGGTGCGGTGATATTGATCTTGGAGCTTTAGAAAAAGTTCTAGGACCTAAAACAGCTGGTATTATGCTAACAAACCCCTCTACAGTAGGTGTGTTTGAAAGAAGCATAGCAACTATTGCTAAGAAGGTGCATGAAGCAGGCGGTCTATTGTACTATGATGGAGCAAACTTAAATGCTATCATGGGTAAAACTCGTCCTGGAGATATGGGTTTTGATGTTTTACATATGAATTTACACAAAACGTTTGCTACTCCTCATGGTGGTGGCGGTCCAGGTGCTGGTCCAGTAGCTGTGAATGATAAGCTAAAAGAGTTTTTACCAATACCAATGGTTGGTAAAAAAGACGATAAATTTGTATGGTTAGAAGAAAAAGATGTGCCAAATACTATTGGCAGATTATCTGCGTTTAATGGTAATATTGGCGTATTAATTAGGGCGTATATTTATGCAGCTCTTTTAGGTGGCAATGGTCTGACACAAGCATCCGAAATAGCTACTTTAAATGCTAATTATATGATGGCACGTTTAAAACAGGAAGGTTTTACTATAGCTTATCCAGAAAGAAGGGCTTCACATGAGTTTATTGTAACTTTGAAGCCTGAGTTACAAAAATATGGTGTCACAGCTACAGATTTTGCTAAATGTTTGATAGATAGAGGCGTACATGCTCCTACCATGTACTTCCCATTATTAGTGCCAGAGTGTCTGCTAATAGAGCCTACTGAAACTGAAAATGTCGATAGTATGGAAAAATTTATCCAAGCAATGGTAGATATTCGTGATATTGCTAAAGAAAATCCTGAATATTTAAAAGGAGCTCCATATAATCTACCAGCTCGTCGTTTAGATGATGTCAAAGCTGCTAAAGAGCTTGATATTGTTTGGTCATCTAAATAGTCAAGGCGTAACTTCTTAAAGTTCGGTTATATTAATTTTTTAGATGTTTCCTTTGCTTTCTTCTTATGTCCTAATAAATATGTTAAAATTTTCGATAGTTATTTAATCTTTCTTTTTATAAATATAATATGTTGGCATTTCAAGAAATTATTTTAAAATTACACCATTATTGGGCATCAAAAGGTTGTGCTATTATTCAACCGCTAGACATGGAGGTAGGAGCCGGAACATTTCATCCTGCAACGACTCTTAGAGCAATAGGTCCAGAGCCTTGGACAGCAGCATATGTACAACCATCAAGAAGACCTACAGATGGTCGTTATGGCGATAATCCTAATCGTACACAACATTACTACCAATATCAAGTTGTGATGAAACCATCCCCTGATAATATTCAAGAACTTTATTTAGGTTCATTAAGAGAGCTTGGTATAGACCCATTAGAGAATGATATTCGTTTTGTTGAAGATAACTGGGAATCACCAACATTAGGTGCTTGGGGTCTTGGTTGGGAAGTGTGGTCAAATGGTATGGAGATTACACAGTTTACATATTTTCAACAAGTTGGTGGTTTAGAGTGTAAACCTGTAATGGGTGAGATCACTTATGGTCTTGAGCGTCTAGCAATGTATATTCAAAATGTTGACAGTATGTATGATATTCTTTGGGCCAATACGCAAAATGGACCTTTATACTATCGTGATGTATTTTTCCAAAATGAAGTTGAAATGTCGACTTATAACTTTGAAGAAGCAAATGTTGAAGAACTGTTTAAACAGTTTGATCTATTTGAGAAAGAAGGTTACAGATTAGTAGAAAAAGATTTACCTCTTCCGGCATATGAGTTTGTATTAAAAGCTTCGCATACTTTTAATTTATTAGATGCCCGCCATGCTATATCTGTTACAGAAAGACAAGGCTATATTTTAAGAGTAAGAAAATTAGCATTAGAAGTAGCTAAAAAATATTATCAAGCCAGAGAAAAACTAGGTTTTCCAGCGTTTAAGGAATAGTTACCACTATTATTAAATAAAAAAGTAGAGTTATACCCGCGTACGCGGGTATCAATAAGATATTAGCGATTAGTCAATAGACCCCCGTATTAAGCACGAGGATGATGAAAGAGTTACGGAGGTTTTCTCCTGTTAAAATAATCGTTAGAGGATAAATTTCTAGCATGAAAAATCAAATATTAGAATTTTTTGGGATTAAAGCTTTAGATGCTAAAAATCTTCAAATTCAATCCTTATATTTAGATAGTCGTAAATGTGATAATAAATCAGCATTTATTGCTCTTAAAGGTCAAATTACCGACGGTAATAAATATATTGAGGATGTCTTAGCTAAAGGTGTAAAACTTGTTTTATCTGATAATCCTAAACTAGCTAATGGAGAAAATGTCTTTTTTGTGGATAATCTAAAAGATAAATTACCAACTTTAGCAAAATGGTTTTATAACTACAAAAAACCACAAAATATAATAGGAATAACTGGCACAAATGGTAAAACCTCTATTTCTAATTACGTTGCGCAATTTTTAAATTTAGCTGGACAAAAGTCACTATTGCTTGGTACAAATGGTAATGGTATTTACCCTAATTTAAAAGAAAGCTCACATACAACGCTTGATATTTTGTCTTTATATCAAACAATAACTACGTATTGTGATAAAACTGATGTAGATTCCGGACCGGAGTCCGGAATGACAGTTGATATTGCTAATTTAGTAATGGAAGTTTCTTCACACTCACTTGATCAAAAGCGTATTGAGGGAGTAGATTTTGATGTCGCAGTATTTAGTAATCTTAGTCATGATCATCTTGATTATCATAAGACTATGGATAGTTACTTTGAGGCTAAAGCTAAGCTATTTAAGTTTAAAAGCCTAAAAAAAGCTGTAATAAATATAGACGATGAGTATGGTAAAAGGCTAGTTAATTTATCTGTAGCTCCTGTAGTAACTGTAAGCTTGAAATCAAAGCAAGCTGATATATATGTACAGGTTAGCGAAGTAAGAGATATGCTTACTAGTTTTAACGTATACATTAAAGGTGAGTTTGCTGGCCAGTTTAAAACTTCTTTGATTGGTGAATTTAATCTAATAAATTTGGCTTTAAGTATAGGAGCTTTGATTAATAATGTTGATAAAAGCTTTTTACTTGAAAATATTTCTAAAATCTCACCAGTAAAAGGCCGTATGGAGATTATACAGTTAGCTAATAATGCTAAAGTTATAATAGATTATGCTCATACTCCAGATGCTCTAGAGAAGGTTTTACAAACTTTAAGGAAGTATTCAAAAGCTAAATTGTGGTGTGTATTTGGTTGCGGTGGTAATAGAGATAAAACTAAACGATCTAAAATGGCAACAATAGCAGAAAAATTTGCTGATAAAGTGATTGTAACAGAAGATAATAATCGCTTTGAAAATATAGAAGATATTTTTAGTGATATTAAAGAAGGCTTTTTAAAACCTGAAAACCATATTTTTATTAATTCACGTGAAAAAGCGATAAACCATTGCATTAAAAATTCTACTTTTAATGATGTAATCTTATTAGCTGGTAAGGGGCATGAGTGTTATTTAGATAAAAATGGAATTAAAGAATATTTTGATGAGAGAGAAGTTGTTAATATTTATACTTAATATATCTAAGATTAATGTTTATTGAAGCATTATAAGTTAAACTTTAAAGGATTATATTTTATAAAGACCTTTTAGATGTGGCCTAATTAATCTTTGTAGTTTTATCAACAATAATAGCTGTAGTCATAGAACCATGAATATTTAATGGGGTTCTAAAGCTGTCAATAATAGCATCTACTCCTATAATTAGAGCAATAAGCTGCCAAGGTAAACCGAAGTAAGAAAATACTACGCCAGCTGCTACAAAAGCTGTACCTGGTATACCAGATACACCTAAAGATGCTAGCATACAAATAAAAGATATAATTATAACGCATGAGACTGTAATATCAGCTCCAGTAGCGTTCATAGCCATAATAGCTAATACAGCAGGGAATACCCCAGCACAAGCATTCATTCCTAATGTAGTCCCCATAGTAGGAGCAAATGTTGCAATAGTACTAGATGTGCCATATTTATTTAAACCTTCTATTGATAAAGGTAGTGTGCCCATGCTTGACCTGGAGGTAGCTGCTACTAACATAGCCTTCCAAATACTTTTATAGAACCTAACCAGGTTAGTTTTAAATATTACTAATAGACCAATATGCATAGCTAAAACAATAAACATAGCTATATAGCAGGTTAAAATAAAGTATAGAACTGTTGATATACTATTCTTATCAAGTTCTATGCTCATTTGGATCATAAGGCCGAGCACACCATAAGGTGTAATTGCGATAACTATCTTTGCAAGCTTTTTGATTATAAAAAATGCTGAATCTATAAAATCGATAAATGGTTTAGCAAGTTTGCTATCTTCACGGTGGGCTATAAGCATAGAAAAACCGAGTAAGATGGAAAATATGACGATAGCCATGACGTTATTATTATCCATTTGATGAAATAGATTATCAGGTAAAAAGCTTAAGATAGTTTCTGAAAAAGTAGAAGTTTTTATCTCTTTAGCAAAGTTACCAGCTATTGAAGGTATATCTAGCCCGTGTCCAATGTCCATAAGAATAGCAACCGTTGCTCCTATAGCAGCACTTGCTCCAGTTAGGATAAGTAAAGTAGCTATAGTTTTATAAGCAAACTTAATTATAGAGGAGCCAGTATAATTTTTTAGGTTAACTATAGAATGCACTATAGAAGTTAAAACTATAGGGATAATTAGCATTTTTAATAGAGAAATATAGCCATTACCTAATATGTTACTAGTTTGGATGAAGGCTTCACTATGATAACCCACTGTAATATAGCAAATACCTACAATTGTCCCGGTGATTAGTGCTAATATAGTCCTAAAGTTAAAACTATAGCTTTTTAGGTGTAGAAAAATTAGCAGTAAAAAAACTACTATTAGAATGAAGAACATCTTATTTAAACCTCTATATAACTTATAAATATTACAAATGATTGGATATTGTACATGTATAAACTAATAACTTCTATTAAAATATTTAAATACAAATTTATGTTGTAAAAAAATATAATCTATTATTATAATGAAGTTAATTAGTCTTCTGGAATAGTAATATGTCAAATACGCTTATGCATCAAGAGGCTGTTAGTAGCTTTCAGAAAGTAGCTAATCAGCTAGAATTAAATAAAGATATAGTAAGTGACATTGTTAAATTATTAAAATCTAAGAATATCAAAAGAATAATAACAATAGCAAGAGGAAGCTCTGATTGCGTAGCGAATTTTGCTAAATATCTATTTGAAGTAAAATTAGGGTTTAGTGTTTCATCATTGTCACCGTCAGTAACTACTATTTATGGCAAGAATATAGGTGATAGTGAAACTTTAGCTGTAGCTATCTCGCAATCTGGAGGTAGCCCTGATTTAAGGTTGGCTTTGCAGGGGTGTAAAAAAACAGGTTGTACTACTTTAGCAATTGTTAATAAGGAAGAATCTCCATTAGCTGAGGTGGCAGATTTAGTATTACCTGTCAGGGCTGGTGAGGAAAATGCCGTTGCTGCAACAAAAAGTGTTATTACCTCACTAGTGGCTTTAGTTAACATAGTGGCAGAATATTCTCAAGAAGAAAGCTTACTTGAAGCCTTAGAAAACTTACCTAAAGTATTAGAAGCTTCTCTGACTTTAGACTGGACTGCTGCTATTGATACTTTTAAAAAAAGCAAAAATATGTTTGTTATTGGTCGTGGTTTTGGATTTCCTATAGCTCAAGAGATGGCTTTAAAATTTAAAGAAACTTGTAGAATTCATGCAGAAGCTTTTAGTGGGGCCGAAGTGCTACATGGTCCGTTTGCTCTTATGAACCAAACATTTACAACTTTTACAGTCTTACAGAATGATGAAAGCGCGCCCGGAACAGTTGATATTGTAAATAGGATGTCAAACTTAGGAGTTAATACTATTTTTGCTAGCTTTGGGGCTAAATTGGAAACCCAAGCTAAGGTTAGTTTAAATGCAGAATTAAAAACCCACCCAGTACTTGAACCAATAGTGATACTGCAAAAATTTTACATTATGGTTAATGATCTAGCTATTTTACTTGGTCTTAATCCAGATAACCCAACAAACCTTAAAAAAGTTACAGAAACAGTTTAAATTCTTATCAGGAGAAATTTTATGAATACTAAAAAAGCAAGACTCAAGATCATAATGCTGATATTTTTTTCAGCAATGGGGGGTATGCTATATGGATATGATATTGGTATAATAGGTGGGGTTCTACCTTTTATCAAATCTGAATTGGGTATGACTGCTGCGCAGGAGTCGTTCTTAGGAGGCTCTGTTTTATTTGGCGGAGCTTTTGCGATTCTTATTGGCGGAGTATTAGCTGATATCTTCGGAAGAAAAAATATCATTACAGCATCTGGTTTGCTATTTATGGCATCAGTTTTTATGATTTATTTTGCTGAAAGTTATAATTTTCTTGTGTTTTCAAGATTAGTTCAAGGCATAGCTGTTGGTTTTATATCTATAACTGTTCCATTATACCTGACAGAGTCTGTGCCTAGTATGATCCGTGGTTTAGCGGTTACATGCTTTCAATTGTTTTTGACTGCTGGGATATTAATGTCTGTAGCAATAAGTTTATTCTTCATATCAAAAGATCCTACTACAGGTCTAGAAATCGGTGATTGGAGAAATATGTTTCTTACAGCTTTGGTTCCTGGTCTGATTGTGTTTATAGGTGGATTTTTTCTAATTAAGTCTCCTAGATGGCTAATTATGAAAAATAGAGAACAGGAAGCAGAAAAGATCCTTACTGAAACTATAGGTGTAGATGCAGCAAAACGACAAATGCAAGAGGTTAAAACTCTAATTGAGAAAACCAAAAATGAAGGTAGTCTGCTATCAAGTCTTACAAAAAAACATTATTTAATGCCGATGCTTATTGTGTTTTCAGTTGCTATCTTAGCTCAGATGACTGGGATAAACAGTATCTTACAATATGCACCAACTATGCTAAAAGAAACTGGTTTGGGCTCTGTTTATGCTGCTGTTGTTGGTGGGGTTGCTATAACAGGTCTTAACTTTGTTACAACTATTATAGCTGTTCTTATAGCTGATAAGATCGAGAGGAAATTTGTAATTACTTTTGGAACTTTGATGGTTTCTATAGTTTTACTTACTTTAGCTGTTTTAATGTATGTTATGCCTGATACTTCAGCTAAAGGAGTGGCTTTACTTATCGGTTTTATATTATATATATTCTTCTTTGCTATTGGTCCAGGAGCTTATATATGGGTTATCATGTCAGAGCTTTTACCTACAAACATTAGAAGTAAAGGTTTAGCTATGGCGTTGTTTTTAAATAGCATGGCTTCTGCAATTTTGGCTTCTGCTGTAATGCCTGTTACTCAGCATTTTAATGGAAATTATGGTGTGATTTTAGGCATATGTGGTGTATGTACTCTAGTATATAGCTTTATAGCATTTAAGTTTGTACCAAAAACAAATGGTCGTACCCTAGAAGAAATCGAACAAGGTTTTATCAAATAATAGTTTAAGCAGGATTATTAATATCTACAAACTTAGCTTCTAAGTTAAGCCTTTCTTCAAGAAGATTTGCAATGGCTTTTACACCTTCTTTTTCAGTTGCATGGTGACCAGCTGCGATATAGTTTATGCCTAGTTCTCTAGCAATATGGGGTGTACGTTCTGATATTTCACCTGATATAAAGGTAGTTGCTCCAGCGTTATAAGCATATTCTATGAAATCTTGAGCACCACCAGTACATATAGCTACTTTTTTGTTTGAGCTCTTAGTGTTGATGACTAAAGGTTCTCTACCTAAAATTTTTGCTATAAGTTTGCTAAAACTAGCTAAATCTAAATTACAATCAGCTATTACTGAAATATCAGGCTTCACTCCAGTATCAAAAAAAGAAATGTTTTCCAGATTTAATTTTTGGGCTAGTAGTACATTATTGCCAATTTCCCTATGACCATCTAGGGGTAAATGGTAAGCAAATAGATGTATACCATTTTTTATAAGTTTTGCTATGCGTTGATATTTTATTCCAGTAATAGGATAATCTTCACCTTTCCAAAAGTAACCATGATGCACTATTATAGCATCAGCATTTTCATAAATAGCTTCATCAATTAAAGCTTGGCAAGCTGTTACTCCAGTTATAACTTTCTTAATATTTTTGCTGCCTTGTATTTGCAAGCCATTAGGAGCATAGTCTTTATAAGCATTAATCTCAAAATAATCATTTAGGAATTTTTCTAGCTCTTTAAAGTGCATAGGTCTGAAAAATAAAGTTTATAGTGATATAATCTTACATTGTATATGTTCTGAAATAGTATTTAAAATGTAAAAGCATAATTTTTGGGTTTTCGTATGTATAAAACAAGTATTGTAAAAGTTGGTGATATTTTAATCGGTGGTAATAACCCTATAGTAGTGCAGTCTATGACGGATACTTACACGGCTGATATAGATAAAACGGTAAAACAAATTTTAGCATTGCATAGAGCTGGTAGTGAAATTGTAAGGATTACTGTTAATGACGAAGAAGCTGCTAAGGCAGTTCCTGTAATTGTAAAAGAGCTCGCAAAACACGATTGTCATGTACCTTTGGTAGGGGACTTCCACTATAATGGCCATACTCTTTTAAGTAAATATCCAGAATGCGCAAAAGCATTAGCCAAATATAGAATTAATCCAGGTAATGTTGGCTTTGGGAAGAAAAAAGATACTCAGTTTGCTGAAATTATAAAAATAGCTATAGCAAACGATAAACCTGTACGTATAGGAGTTAATTGGGGAAGTTTAGACCAAAGTTTACTGGCAAGATTAATAGATGAAAATAACTCTTCTGCTAATCCGTTAGATTTAAAAGAAATAATGCATAAAGCCCTTATAACATCAGCTTTAGAAAGTGCTAAATATGCTCAAGATTTAGGTTTGGCAAAAGATAAAATAATAATCTCATGTAAAGTAAGCGAAGTCCAGGATTTGATTGCTGTTTACCAAAAATTAGCTAAAGAATGCGATTACGCTTTACACCTTGGGCTTACAGAAGCTGGTATGGGCACAAAGGGTATAGTTGCTAGTGCTATTAGTTTAGGTATACTTTTACAACAAGGTATTGGTAATACTATACGAGTATCATTAACACCAGCCCCAAATGCTCCGCGCACAGAGGAAGTTAGAGTTTGCCGTGAGATACTGCAAAATCTTGGTTTAAGAACATTCACACCAAGTGTAACATCTTGTCCTGGGTGTGGTAGAACAACAAGCTCATTTTTTAGGGAGCTAACTAGCCAAGTCAAAGAATATCTTGATGAAAAGATGCACCAATGGAAAGAAGAATATAAAGGTGTTGAAAACATGAAGGTTGCTGTTATGGGCTGTGTGGTAAATGGCCCTGGTGAGTCTAAAAATGCTGATATTGGTATCAGTTTACCTGGTAGTGGAGAATCACCAGTAGCACCTGTATTTATAGACGGTAAAAAGTCTCATACATTAAGAGGTGATAACATCTCTAACGAATTTATAGAGATAGTCGAGAATTATGTTAGAAATAATTATAAAAAAGTGAGTAGGTAGAGAGATGTCAGTAGTTTTTATTAAAACGCCATTTCCAAAGCTTAAGTTTGGCTATACAAATAATACTCAAGGCTTTAGTAAAGGAAAGTTTGCTAAGTTTAATCTATCTGATAGTGTTGGAGATAATCCTCTAGCAGTTGAAAAAAATCGTAATTTATTTAAATCGTGTGTAAACGCCAATGTTAAGTGGCTTAGACAAAATCATACAAATATTATAAAAAGTTTCGAGGAGTATGATGGAGAGTTCTGTGATGCCATCTATACAGATAAACCAAATCAAGTTTGTACTGTATTGACAGCAGATTGCCTTCCTATTTTACTTTTTGACAAAAGAATGACAAAAGTAGCTGCAGTACATGCTGGTTGGAAAGGCTTGGCTCATGGAGTATTAGAAGTTAGCTTAAAAGAATTTATAGGTTTGGACCTTGTTGCATGGTTTGGCCCTTGTATAACACAACCGTATTATGAAGTTGGTCAAGATGTATATGATAGTTTTATCAAGCAAGACGAAACGTTTATTCAAGCTTTTAAACCAAAAGGAGAAAATAAATATTTTTTTGATATTAAGTTTATTGCTAAGCAGATTTTAAATAGTAATCATTGTTTTGATGTAGTTGATTCAGGTTTATGTACATTTAGTAATAAAAGATTCTATTCCTATCGTAAAGAAGGGGTTACAGGCAGACAAGCTAGTTTTATATGGTTTGAGTAAATAAGTATAAAAGGATATTTATGTCACAAAAATTACAAGTTTTAAGAAAGTTAATGAATGAAAAAGGCTATGACTTTTATCTGGTGCCTTCGATAGACGATCATAATAATGAATATGTACCTGAGTGTTGGCAGTATCGTAGTTGGATTAGTGGCTTTGATGGATCTGCAGGGGATGTTTTAGTAACTTTAGATCATGCATACTTATCTACAGATGGTAGATATTTTTCTCAAGCTGAATATCAGTTAGCAAAGAGTGATTTTACTTTATTAAAGCAAGCTAGTTTTGAATCTGAAATTGAAAAATGGTTAGCTAAAAGTTTTGCTGATAAAACTTTAGCTATAGATCCTAAAAAAATAGGTATAACTAGAGTTTCAAATTTATTAGATATTGCTACAAAATCTGGTGGAAAGATAATTTTTGATGATGAGAATTTGGTTGCAAGAGCTCAGCAGGAATTAAATCAAGTAGTAGCTGTACCAACTGCAAGAGTATTTGAACAGCAAATCCAATACGCCGGTCAATCTGTTGAATCAAAGCTAAACACTATCCGTAAAGAGTTAAAAGAAAAATCTCAAAACGCTTTAGTTGTTTCTAGTTTAGATGAAATCATGTGGGCTCTTAATATTCGTGGTAGAGATATTGAACATACTCCAGTAGCTATTAGTTACTTAGTTATAACTTTAGAAGAAGTTTACTTTTATATTGATAGTTCTAAGTTAGACTCTCAAATAAGAGATTATTTATCAAGTAATAATATTACAGTCAAAGAGTACACACAATTTTTTGAGGATTTAGCTACCTATGAAGCTAAGTATCTATTAGATGCTACTAGTGCTAGCTATGCTATAAAACAAGCAATAGAGAAAAATTCTAAAAGTTCAATACTAGTGGATAGATCACCTATTGTGTTAAGTAAAGCTATAAAAAACTCTGTAGAAATAAATGGCGCTAAAGACGCTCATAGAAAAGATGCAGCAGCGTTCGTAAAATGGTGGTATTGGCTAGAGAATAATTACCAAGGGATCAATGAGCTACAATCTGTTGCTAAGTTAGCCGAATATAGAGCACAACAAAAGGGTTACGTTGAAGATAGTTTTCCATATATTGTAGGGCATGGCGCTAATGGTGCTATTATACATTACAAGCCTAAAAATAACTCGCAGTTAAAAACACTTGATGATCAAGTGCCTTTACTATGCGATTCCGGAGGACAATATAATGAGGGTACTACAGATATAACTAGAGTACTACATTTTGGTAGGCCAACTAAAGAGCATAGAAGATATTACACTTTAGTGTTAAAAGGACATTTAGCTTTAGGTAGAGCTGTATTTCCAAAAGGGACTACAGGGTCTCAATTAGACGTTTTAGCACGCGAACATTTGTGGCATTTTTGTGCTGATTATAGTCACGGCACAGGCCATGGTGTAGGTAGTTTCTTAGGGGTTCATGAAGGTCCCCAACGCATTAATTCAAGTTCTAAAGTAGAGTTAATGCCTGGGATGATACTAAGTAATGAACCAGGAGCATATTTTCCAGGTGAGTTTGGTATTAGGATAGAAAATTTATGTTATGTTAAACAACGTAACCAAGAATCTCCTACAGGTCACGGACCATTTTATTGTTTCGAGGATTTAACTTTAATACCTTATGAATATAAGTTAATAGAAACGTATATGCTGACGTACACAGAGAAGAAAACTATAAATCACTATTATAGTAGGATTAGAAAAGAAGTTTTGCCATTAATTGAAGAAAAAGATGTAAAAGATTTCTTATTACTCAAAACAAGACATATCAAATAAAAAAATATGGATAAAAAACATATTAAAATATTCCTCTACCTTTGCATTACTGTAATCGCAGGTTTCTCAGGAGCTTATTTTGATAAGTATAATTTTAAAGAGAAACTTATAAACTTTAGATATGCTATCTATGATTATTTTACTAGAGAGCCAATCAAACACTATACTCCAGAAGATAATAAAAATATTGTAGCAAGATTTTTTTCTGAAAGTGAAGAAGCTAAGAAGCAACAAGCAAACCAGTTTGATAATTTAAAACAATATGCTCCACAAAGAACTTTACCAGCTGTTACTGATTACTGTCATGGTTTTCTGGAGTTTGGTAACCCTAGCTTTGATGTTACTGATGGACTAGGTCAGGCTAATTTGTATCTATGTAGAGATGGCTATGTGGTTGGTTATAATTATCAAACTAAGCAAGCTAGTTGGGTTGCTTTTAAGCTTACTAAAGCAAAGATTGCCAATAAGCAAAAACGAGATGATAATTTTCGTGAAGACACTGATGTGCCTTTTGTTTATAGGGCTCAATTAAGTGACTATAAAAAATCTGGTTATGATAGAGGACATCTTGCCTCATATGCTTCTACTGATTTTAGTGAAAAATCAGCAGAACAGTCATTTTTACTTTCTAATATTTCTCCACAAAAAGCTGGCCTAAATAGACAGGGGTGGGAAGCTTTAGAAACAGATGAGCGTATTTGGGCAAATATGTATGATAGTATTTATGTTTATGTTGGTCCAATATACAAAAAACAACAAATCCACAAAACAATAGGTGATAATAAGATAGCAGTACCTGATTATTTTTTTAAGTTAATATATGTACCTTCTAAAAATAAAGCTATAGCTTTTGTAATGCCAAATTCTAGAGTTGAGAAGAAAAAAGTCGCTAATTATAGAACTTCTATAAAAGATATTGAGGACCGTACAGGCTTACATTTTTTAATCAATATACCAGAAAGAGAAGCTGTTGTAGGTAAAGTTTCCACAATGTGGCATACTACTTTTTTTTAAAGAATGGACTGTGTTTAATCTATCTAAAATTCCAGCTTGCAACAGATTTATATTATTTACCTTATTTATTTCTAACGTCATAATGTGTCCAATTAAAATTACTACCTGTTTTTTCATTCATTTCTATAAGCTTAGAGTGTAATTTAGAACTTGAAGAAGATTTATTGTGATATCTATACCATAAGTTCTTATCATATGATTGCGGCGGTGTACAACTTGTTAAAAATGTAACTACTATACCAGCGACGATAAAGGACTTTATGTAATTCAAAAATCAGCTCCTATGTTTTTATTAATTAGACTAGTTCAAGTCCTAATCTATATAGTAAAATTTCTTTCATTAAGTTATAACAAAAATTTTTATACAAATTGTTTAAATTAACTATATCTACATTTTCAAAAAACATCTATAACTAAGCTGCCATATGAAGTAGAATATTTGGCAATAAATATAAAATGATAAATATTCTTTTATGCAAAAAAATAAAAAACCTAATTTTGAAGATATAAATGAAGCTTTGAAAGTTATGCAAGCTTTGCCAACTGCTTCAGAAGCTCATGGATTATTATGCGCTTTATTTAGCTTTGGTGCAGAAGTCAAATTTACAGCTTGGTCTGACTCACTGATGACTAAGTCACTTGAAGAAGGAGATATCATAGCAGCATCAGCCCTACAAACCATGAAAGAACTATATGATTTTACAAAAAATCAGTTTGATGAAAAAGGCTTAAGTTTTGATTTATTTATTCCAGGAGACGAAGAGTCTCTTAGCTACCGTGCTGAAGGCCTTAGCCATTGGATTAAGGGCTTTTTATCAGGAGTGGGCTTATTTGGATTAGATTATGAAAACGCTGAAAGTAAAGAAGTAAAAGAGGCTATTCATGACCTTATGCAAATATCATATATGGATTATAGTAGTTTAGAAGATAATGATACTAGCGAAAGTGATTTTTTGGAATTATTAGAATATACACGTGTAGCTGTGCTTCTAATAGATAGTGAAAAGGTTTAGAAATTTTATGGCTAGTAAATATGACATAGCAATAGTAGGAGGAGGTGTTGTTGGTTTACTAACATCTTTGACTCTAGCTAAGGCGAAGCTTAACATTATCCACATAGAAAAAGATGAACTAGAAGTAAAAAATGATAATAGAAGTTTAGCTCTCTCATATTCGTCAATAGCATTTTTAAATACCTTAGAAATATGGGATAAAATTACAAGTAGTACACAGCCTATTCAAAAAGTACACATTTCAGATAAAGGTAAATATGGTAGAGCAGAAATATTTGCAAAAGATGAAAATTTACCATTCTTAGGTACTATTGCTCCAATGCAAGAATTACTTAGAGTAGCTTTGGAAGCCGTTGCTAATAATCCTAATATTACAAAATCTTTTGCCACAAATGTTGAAGACTTAGAAAAACAAGATCAAAACTATTCCTTAATAGTTAAACATAAAACTAGTTCTCATCAGGAGATAATCCAAGCTAAACTTATAATTGCTTGTGACGGTGCAAATTCAAGTATACGTAAGATGTTAGATGTTGCGGCTAAAACTACTGATTATAAGCAAGATGCTGTAGTTTTTGATATCCAAACGGAACTTGACCACAAAAACACAGCTTTTGAAAGATTTATGAGTGATGGAGTATTAGCTGTTTTGCCAAAAACTGATAATACTATGGGCTGTGTTTGGACAGTAGATAGAAGTCAGTCAAAATCAAAATTAAACCTTGATGCTAAAGAATTTGAAAAGCTTATCCAAGATAGGTTTGGTTATAGATTAGGGCAACTAAAACTGGTTTCTAAGCCTGCTATATTCCCACTATACCTTGTGCAATCTGAAGAAGTATATAAACAAAATATTCTATTTTTTGGGAATGCTTTACACTTTTTACATCCAGTATCAGGTCAGGGTTTAAATTTAAGTATTCGTGATATCGGGTTTTTATATGATTTGCTGAATAATAATTTTTCAGAACAAACTTTAAATCAAAAGTTAGCAGAATTTGCTAATGTGAGAAAACTAGATCACGATAGAACTATTTATATAACGCATGGATTTATTCGCTGGTTTGTGTCAAATGATCCAAAGTTAGTTGTAAGTAGAAATATTGGATTACATTTACTACAGCGTAGTAAATTAGCTAAAAAAGCTCTATCTCGTGTAATGATGGGTAAACTTAGCAAGGGTTCAACTCTTATGAGAAAGGTTGTTGAGTGATGATATTGCAAAAAGATATTGTGATTGTAGGTGCTGGTATGGTAGGGCTAAGTTTAGCCTTAGCTCTACATAAAAAAGGTTTACAAGTAGCGATAGTAGAGGCTAAAAGCATTAGTAGTAAAGTACTAGATCAAAACAGAATAGAAACTAGAGTTAGTGCTATAAACCATACCTCAAAAAGATTTTTAAAAGAACTAGATGTGTGGAATATTATTAGATCTTACAAGGTTTCACCATATTATCAAATGCAGGTATGGGATGATAATTTTGATGAAAAAATTACTATTACAGCAGAGGAAATATCAGAACATAGTTTAGGATGTATAGTAGAGAACGATGTTATAACAACAGCTTTATTGGAAAAAATTAGCCAAACTGGTATTGAAATATTTGATAATCAAAAAATCAAAGAAGTTCAAAGATGCCAAAATATAGCTAAAATCATTTTGGAAAATAAAACTATAGAAACAAGTCTGGTGGTTGGAGCTGATGGAGCTAATTCATTTATTCGAGATTATTTTAATTTTGAAACAAAGGTCAAACCATATGATCACATATCTATAGTAGCTACATTAGAGCTCGAAAAGGACCATAACCAAACAGCATACCAAAGGTTTTATGATAAAGGTGTATTAGCTTTTTTACCTTTGGAGAATAAAAATAAAGCTTCAATTGTTTGGTCAGTTAAGACAGATTACGCTAATTATTTAATGGGTTTGAAAGAGCAAGAATTTGAAAAAGCTTTAGCTTTAGCGATTGGAAACGTATTGGGTGATACTAAATTACTAACAAAAAGGTTTGGCTTTGAATTGCTGCAACGCCATGCCAAAAGTTATATTCAAGATAAAGTTGTATTGGTAGGGGACGCTGCTCATAGTATTCATCCACTTGCTGGACAGGGTGTAAATCTTGGCTTTAAAGATGTTATTTCTTTGACTAATGTTCTAAGTGAGAGTTTTGCAAAAGGTAGATTATTGGGGACTGAATCAACTTTAGACAAATATCAACGTGATAGAAAACTTGATAATACTAAAATGATTACTTTAATGAAAACTTTTAAAGAGGTATTTGGTAGTGATAATAAGTATATTAAAAAAATACGTAGATTTGGACTAAAGTTTGTTGATAAAAATAGTTTTATAAAAAGAATTATTGTAAAACAAGCTTTGTAGTTAGTAGTTACCATACTCCCCTTGCTTAGCAAGGTACTCCTCTGAAGAGGAGGTTTTTACAAATACAAGTTTTATAAAAAGAGATAAAAATGAAAACAGATGATTTTGATTATAAATTACCAGAGGAACTGATAGCTAGTTATCCATTGGATAAGCGTGATGAAAGTAGACTTTTAAAGTTAAGTAAAGAGACTGGCAATATCAAAGATTATAAATTTAAAAATTTTATCGATTTTATAAACCCAAAAGATTTACTAGTTTTTAATAATAGTAAAGTAATGTTAGCTCGCCTTTATGGTAAAAAAACCACAGGTGCAAAGCTTGAATTTTTAGTAGAAAAAATCAAAACACCAAAAGTTTTTGAAACTCATATCAAAGCAAATCGCTCACCAGTTATAGGTAGTGAAATTTATGTTCAAGACACATTGGCTAAAGTTTTGAATAAAGATGATGGTATATATCTTCTTGAGTTACAAGATAAAAAGAATATTTACCAGTTAATGCAAGAGTTTGGGCATATTCCACTACCTCCGTATATGAAGCGAGAAGATGAAGAATTTGATGCTGAGCGTTACCAAACAGTTTATGCAAAAGATTTAGGTTCAGTGGCAGCACCAACAGCAGGTTTGCATTTTTCAGAAGAATTAATGCAACAGATAAAAGATAAAGAAGTTGGTACAGCTTATATAACTTTACATGTTGGTTCCGGTACTTTTAAACCTGTACAGGTTGATGATGTAGAGAGTCATAAAATGCATTCAGAAGTTATATCGGTACCAGAAGATGTTTGCCAAAAGATCCGTCAAACAAAAGCTAATGGTGGTAGAGTGATAGCAATAGGTACAACCTCTGTGCGTTCTTTAGAATCAGCAGGGCAAAGTGGTGAAATACAAGCTTATCAAGGTGAGACAGATATATTTTTATATCCTGGCAAAAAATTTAATATAGTTGATGCAATGATTACTAATTTTCATTTACCAAAATCGACTTTAATAATGTTAGTAAGTGCGTTTGCAGGAAAAGAAAATATAATAAATGCGTATAAACATGCTATAGATAAAAAATATCGTTTCTATAGTTATGGCGACGCGATGTTTATTTACTAAGGAGAAAAATGAAAAAAGCGTTCTTTTTTGATATTGATGGTACGTTGGTCTACGAAAATAAAGGCCAACTTTTTGTTTCTGATAAAAATATTCAAGCTATTAAAAAGCTTAGAGCTCAAGGTTTTAAAACTTTTATAGCTACAGGAAGGACACCAAATTTTGTTCCACCTAGAGTGTATGATTTACCAATGGATGGCTATATTACTGCAAATGGTTCTGTAATACGAGTTGGTGATAAATTAGTCTATGAAAAGCTTTTTCCTCAAGAAGCTATAACTTCTGTGCTTAAATTTTGCGAAAAGCATAATCATAATTGGCTTTTTGAAGGTGACTTTGCTTACGTAGATGATCTAGAATCAGAAGACTTGAAATATTTTTATAATAAAGTGATTGTTAATAAAGATAAGATTATAAAAGCTCATAACTTACAAAATGTAACAATTTATAATGCTCTAGTGTTAGGTAGGGATGTTGATGTTGTAGCGTTACAACACACCTTAGGTGATGATTATGTTACAGCACCGCACATTGAACATGGTTATGTTGATTGTTATTTGGCAGGTCATACTAAAGCTGATGGTATAGATAAAATGGTTGAATATCTTAACTTACAAGATTATGAAACTTATGCTTTTGGTGATGGCAATAATGATTTAGAAATGTTTGATAGGGTTGATGTTGCTATAGCAATGGAAAATGCCTCTAAGCAGTTAAAAGAAAAGGCAACTTTAATAACAAAAGCGAATTACCATGATGGTGTGTATCATGGTTTAGTCCAATTAGGGCTCTTGTAATTAAACATTTTATGATAAAAAAAGCTGAATAATTTATAAAATTACATAAACCTTTTATAATTTCAATAATACAGCTGGAGGTAATTGTTAGCTGCAATAGCCCCTTTACAGAGTATTTTACTGACAAAGTAAAAATAAAGCTGTTCGATTATATTAGAGTATTATAAGCTTTATATAAATAACCTAAAGTTTTACTAAGAAATGGATAAATATTTACAGCAAGCCTTAGAACAAGCTAAAAAAGGACTAACAGAGGGCGGTATACCAATAGGTGCGATATTAGTAATTGATAATAAAATTATTGGAGCTGGACATAATCAAAGAATCCAAAAAGGTAGCCCTATACTCCACGCAGAAATGGATTGTTTAGAAAAGGCTGGTAGGTTAAAAGCAGCTGATTACCAAAAGGCTACTCTATATACTACTTTGTCACCGTGTGCGATGTGTACAGGAGCTATATTACTCTATGGTATTAAAAATGTAGTGATTGGTGAAAACATTAATTTTATGGGGCAAGAAGAACTTCTAAAAGCCAATGATATAAACGTTACAGTTGTAAATGATGCCCAATGTATTGAGATAATGCGGAAGTTTATCAAAGATAGTCCTAGTCTTTGGAATGAAGATATAGGTGAATAATCTAATTTATTATCATTAGAAGTAGCTTTTGTTGGTTTAACAAACAATGGTTTTGTATAATATAGCTAAGTAAGTTATTTAACTATAAGTATAGGTTAGGTTATAAAATGGTAAAAAAAGTTTTACTCTCAATTGATTTTATTAATGAAATTGTACATCCAGAAGGAAAGCTAGCAGCTAAGTTTATACCTAACTTAGTCAAAAATGACGTCATTGGAAATGCAAATTTGGCTATAAGCAAGGCACGTGCAAATGATATTCAAGTTATACATGTGAAGGTTGGATTTTCAGCTAATTATATAGAGTGTCCAGAAAACTCACCAATTTTTAGTAACGCTAAAAAATTTAATGCTTTAGAGCTAGGGAAATGGGGAACAAAAATTTATGATCAAATAGATGTTAAAGCTAATGATCATATCGTAATTAAACACCGAATAAGTGCTTTTTATAACACGGATTTAGAATGTGTTTTAAAAGCAAATGATTTTAAAGATATTATAATTATGGGAGTATCAACGGATATGGCTGTAGAGCTAACCGCTCGAGAAGCTCATGATAGAGATTATAATGTAACTGTTTTAGAGGATGCGTGTACAACTTATAGTGAAGCCGCGCATGTAGCATCTATTAATAATATAAGTAGGGTAGCAAGTGTAAAAACTGTAGGACAATGGTTAATATAAAGACACAATTTTAAAAGATATATAAGATGCATACAGAACCTTTAATTTCATTATTTGTATTTGTAATGCTAGGAATACTAGTACTTACGATGATTATAAAAAAGCTTAAACAACCATATGTTGTAGCGTATTTACTAACAGGAATACTGTTAGGTCCATATGGCATAAACCTTATAGAAGATAATCATAATCTTGCTAGATTAGGAGAAATAGGAGTAATTTTATTATTATTTTTTGCAGGTATGGAGATTTCACCACGTAAGTTTGCTGAAAACTGGCAAGTTCCAGTTATCGGGACTATGTTACAAATTACTATAACAACCCTGCTAGTTTCATTAGTTGGAGTAGCTTTAGAATGGTCTTTAGCCAAGATAGTGCTTTTTGGATCTGTTGTAAGTTTAAGCAGTACAGCTGTAGTTCTAAAATTATTACATGACAGTGGTAGTATGAGGACTCGGTTAGGCCAAAATGTATTAGGAGTACTACTTGTACAAGATTTAGCGGTTGTTCCTATGCTTATCATTATAGGTTTTTTAGGAGGTGAGGCCCCATCTTATAGTCAGATTGTTTTACAGATTGTAGGTGGTACTCTGGTTATTATTATCGCAGCTATTATGGCTATTAAGAAAAGTATCAAATTGCCTTTTATACCAGCACTTGGGAAAGATGATGAAATGAAAGTTTTTGCTGCATTGATAATATGTTTTGGGATGGCATCTTTAACAGGTGAGTTAGGTCTTTCTTCAGCTTTGGGGGCTTTTGTAGGAGGAATGATTGTAGCTACAGTAGAAGAAACAGAGTGGGTCGGTAATAGCCTAGCTACAGTAAAAACTATCTTCATGGCTTTATTTTTTATTTCCATAGGTATGCTTATTAATTTAAAATTGGTATTTAATAATTTATCTGTGTTTATTATTTTTTTAATATTAATTTTTTTAATTAATACTATTATCAATACACTTATATTTAGAGCATTGCGTCAGCGAGTGGAAGAAGCTCTAATGGGTGGGGCGATGCTCTCACAAATAGGAGAGTTTAGTTTTGTACTTATAACAATGGGGTATGTGCTAAATATCTTAGATAATACTACATATCAAATGAGTATAACTCTGGTTTCATTATCATTGCTATTTAGTCCATTATGGATAAGTATTGTTAATACATTTATTAGAAAATTTATTCGACCTGATACTAAGTAAAGCTATATCTTAATGAAAAAATCCAATTGCGTTTTATAGCTTTTGTCTGTCATAATTAAAGTTTATTTTGAGCTTAAAATTTTCAGGTTATTAACATGGAACAAGACTCCAGAGCATTAGTTATATTTGGTTTATGTTGTATTTTAGTAGCTCAGTTTGTTACGGGCATAAATATCACTGGATCAAAATATTTAGTAGAACATGTTCCTTTGATTTTTTTGCTAGAGATGCGTTTCATTATCGGTGCTATGTCACTTCTAATAATTTTAATCATTAGTGGTAAAACCACACAAGTCTTGGCTCTTAAGTCAATGCCTCGAAAAGCATGGTGGGTATTAGTTGCTCAAGGTTTATGTGGTGGAGCATTATTTAATTTGTTAATGCTTTCAGGGATTCATTATACTTCTGCAACTATGGCAGGCATTATCACAAGTACTTTGCCTGCAATGGTGATTTTAGCTATGTGGTTACTACTAAAAATATCTATAACATTGAAACAGTGGATATGTGTTCTAACGGCAATTATAGGTTTAATCATGGTTAATTTACAGTATTCTCACGATAGTACAAGCGTTAATAGTATAAGCTGGTTGGGTAACTTACTTATTCTTATTGCTATGTTACCAGAGGCTGGCTATTATGTATTGATTAAAGTTATGAAAATTCCTATTAATCCATTAATAGGCTCGATTATTATTAATGTCATAAATGCAATCTTTGTACTACCGATGTTGCTATGGGTGGATTTTGGGTTTATTGAAATGTTAAGTATGTTTGATTGGGTTATGCTATTGATTTTAGGTGTTGCATCAGGACTTTTTTATTTATGTTGGAGTAAAGGGAGTGAATATCTTCAAGCACCAACTACAGGGATGTTAACTGCATTGATGCCTATATTTACTTTAATTTTAGCAGTATTATTTCTTAATGAAAAAATTACCATTGTACAGATGGTAGGTATGCTGGTGATTATTTCTTCTATAATAATAGCTAACTATCGAATTAGACGTTTAAAAGCATAAAAATTATTATCTGAAATCATTTAAAATATGCTTTGTTAATTGGTTTAACTAAGCTTTACATGTTTATCTTAAATATATAAAATTTGTTATAGCTAATTTACCATAAAACTAATATGTCACACAAAGCGAAGCCTGTCTTCACGAGCATGATGACATATTATTGATATTTTAAACATTATTCATTGTGATAAATTATTAATTGATTAGCTACGGTTAAGAAAATTGTTAAATCTAGACTAATAAAGGTTACATATACTTATGAGTGTTTATCAATACCAAAATTTCAAAATATTAGAAGTGCAAGGTGTAGATACTAAAAAGTTTCTCCAAGGTCTTGCAACTGCTGATTTAAATCTATTATCAT
Source organism: Allofrancisella heilbronnii (assembly GCF_000710735.2). NCBI lineage: Bacteria > Pseudomonadati > Pseudomonadota > Gammaproteobacteria > Thiotrichales > Francisellaceae > Allofrancisella > Allofrancisella heilbronnii. The sequence goes on from NZ_CP144673.1 coordinate 693,373, forward strand.
CAAATAACAACCTTTTGCTTACAGCGTTTGCAAACCTCAAGGGTAGAATAATTTCGTTAAGTTTTATCAAATATATAGCTGATGATAAATTCTTGCTTTCTGTAGAAGATGGTGTTTTAGAAATACTGCAATCTTGGCTTAAAAAGTATGGTATGTTTTCTAAAGTTAGCTTTTCTATAAATGGTCAATATGCTTTATTTCTTACTGATAATGAATTTTTAAAGCACGATATTTTACCTACAGGTAGTTTAGAGTCTGATATCAGTTTTGAAGCAGCCCAAAAACAAAATATCCTAAATAAACTAGCTATTATTGATGCAAAAAATACTGAAAGATTTCTTCCAGCAGAACTAGAGTTAGATAGTCTAGAAAATGTAGTATCCTACAAGAAAGGTTGCTATATGGGGCAAGAAGTTATAGCTAGAATGCATTATAAAGCTAAGTTGAAAAAAGAATTGGCAGTTGTAAAATCTAGTTTTGATATTCAAGAACTAGATTTGAAAGATCAAAACAGTAAACCATTAGCAAACGTAGTAAATAAAATCTTTTTAGATAACCAGTGTTATATGTTAGTAGTTTTCCATAAAGAATCTACAGAGTCAGAATACCAGCTAGAAGATGGCCATAAAATCATAAAATGCTAGATAATCTTAACCCCCAACAGCAACAGGCTGTAAAGTATATAGGATCACCTTTATTAGTATTAGCCGGTGCTGGCAGTGGTAAAACTAGCGTTATTATTGAGAAAATTTCTTACCTTATAGAGCAGTTATTATATCCTGGTAAAAGTATCTTAGCTGTTACCTTTACCAACAAAGCAGCCAAAGAAATGCAAGAAAGAGTCAGAGCTAGGCTTGATAAAGATGTATCTAAAGGATTGATGATAACTACTTTTCACTCATTAGGATTATCGGTTTTAAAGAAACACTATGCTGATCTAGGGTATAAAAAAAGCTTTACACTTTTTGATAGTGCTGATTCTTTAGCTCTTATTTACGATATAGCATATGAAGAGTATCAACTACCAAAGCAAAATGCTGGAGCAATACAATCTAAAATTTCATTTTGGAAATCAGCACTTTTAATGCCAGAGCAAGTTGAGCCTAAAGATGAACTAGAGCATCAAGCAATGTTTATCTACCAAGAGTATCAAAAATATTTAAAGTCATATAACTCATTTGATTTTGATGATTTAATATTTCAACCAATTCAGCTTTTTAGAACTAATCCAAATATACAAAAACTATGGTCAGATAAATTTAGATATATACTAATAGATGAATATCAAGATACTAATGAATCACAATACCAACTATTAAAGTATCTCACGCAAGGTAAAAATAAATTTACAGTAGTAGGTGATGATGATCAGTCTATATATGCCTGGCGAGGTTCACGACCAGAAAATTTACGCCATTTACAAGAGGATTTTCCTGATTTAAAAGTTATAAAACTAGAACAAAACTATCGTTCTACAGGTAGAATTTTAAATGTCGCAAACAAACTTATAGAAAATAATAGCCATATTTTTGAAAAGAAACTTTGGTCAGCTAAAGGATATGGTGATCAGGTTAAAGTTATAAGTTTGCTAAATGATGAAGATGAGTCACAATTCATCGCTAGTGATATTTTTTTTGATAGAATAAAAACAAATTCAAAAAATTCTGATTATGCGATATTAATTCGTAGTAACTATCAAGCTTTTGTATTAGAAAGGTATATGCAAATGCATAAAATTCCGTACGCTATAAGTGGAGGTACTTCATTTTTTTCAAAATCTGAAATTAAAGATATTGTTTCTTATCTACGTCTTATTGTAAACCCTGATGATGACAGAGCGTTTTTACGTGTTATTAATACTCCAAAAAGAGAAGTAGGTAGCGCAACTATTCATAAACTTGGTGAGTATGCTAGCTTTTATCATTGTAGTTTTTTTCATACTCTCTATAACCTAGATAAAGTAGAATTGCGCGAGTATGCTAAAGCAAATCTTAACAAATTTAAAGATTTAATAATTTTTACTCAACAAGAGATTGTAGCTAGTATTTCTACAGTAGAGCTTAAAAAGATTTTAGGAGAATTTGTTGAAAAAATTTCGTATAGACAGTGGTTAATAGACTCAAGCTCATCAGAAAAACAAGCTGAATTTAGGTACGCTAATGTATTAGAAGTTATAAGATGGATAGTTAATCAGTTAGAGGATGAAGCGTATAATGGGCTTGATTCTTTATCTTTGGTTTTGAATAAGATGTTGCTTATAGACATTTTAGATAGAGATAACGAAGAAAAAAATGATGATCAAGTTCAGATTATAACGATGCATGCTTCAAAAGGTTTAGAATTTAAAAAAGTCTATATAATGGGAATGGAAGAGGGTATATTACCTCACCAGCAAAGTATAGAAGAAGAATCTATAGAAGATGAAAGACGCCTAGCTTATGTAGCTATAACTAGAGCAAAAGAAAATTTAACGATAACACTTACAAAACATCGTAAAAAATTTGGTGAAAAAATAGTCACTGTTCCAAGTAGGTTTATAGAAGAGCTACCTGAGACTGATTTATATTGGGTTGGTAGTGAAAAAGAATGTCCAGAAACTCGCAAAGAGAATTCAAAGCAAAACATTTCAGCATTAAAAAATATGTTTGGATAGCTTTTTGTAAAAATCTAGACTTTTAGATTAAATCTCAACGAACAGTATATGCTTGGGCGTGTTGAAATCTAATGCTGCCAAGTCCAAATTTTGTTAAAATATGTACAGTAAAAGTTATTTGAAATTTATTTATCTATGAATCAAATAGAAATGATAAGTCTTAATGATTTAATACCGAGAAATCATACCTATCGTAAGTTTATATCGATTTGGAACTTTAAAAATGTTGCTAAGAAATTAAAGAAGTTTGAAAAAGATAACCCCTATAAAGGTTATGGAATGCTACGTTTATTTAAATGTTTGCTATTACAGTTTATGGAAGATCTTAGCGATAGAGAATTAGAGAAATATCTACAAGAAAATAATGCGGCTAAATGGTTTTGTGAATTTACGTTATCAGAAAAAACACCCGATCATAGTGTATTTTGTAAACTAAGAAAGAATATAGGTACCCGTTTTATATCAGAAATTTTTAATGATTTAAGAAATCAATTAAAACAACAAGGGTTTATCAATGAAGTTTTTAGTTTTGTTGATGCTAGTCATCTAATAGCTAAAGCCAATCTTTGGAAAGAAAGAGATAAAGCTATCAAAGAGAAATATGAAAAGTTAAATAATGAAATACTTCCCAAAGTAGCTACAGATAAGCAAGCACGTATAGGATGTAAAGGTAAAGATAAATTTTGGTATGGCTATAAGAAACATGTTAGTGTAGATATGCAAAGTGGTCTGATTAATAAAGTAGCTGTGACACCTGCAAATGTTACAGATGCAAAGGGTATAAAATATGTTTGCCCTGATGGTGGTGCTATTTATGCTGATAAAGGTTACTGTACAAAATACGCCAATAAAACGGCTAAGGTGTAGTAGCTCAAACTTGATCTGACAGTCACCAATTAATTTGAGACTGAATTTATTTCTAAACTAGTGTCAGATTTATCAAACATATTACCTAAATTTTTCTCTTTTGCCAAAGGTTTTGAGTCAATAAAAGTTTTCATAGGCGTTTTCCATAACAGTGCTTACCAGAATGTGGTCTATCGTTATTGTAATAATCCAGCCATATATCAACATCTTGCTGAATCTCCTCAATCGTTGAATAAACCTTTTTTCTAAACATTGTCTCATAACATTCATTTTTCATAGTTTTATGAAATCTTTCACAGATACCATTAGTTTGAGGGGAGTTAGCTTTTGTTTTAGTATGGTCAATGTCTTCTATGCTTAAGTACATCTGGTAGGAATGATTCTCCAGCTTTCCACAATATTCCGTGCCTCTATCTGTTAATACTCTTAATAGATCTATTCCATGTTCCTCAAAGAATGGTAATACCTTATCATTAAGCATATCAGCAGCTACTATTGCATTTTTTTCTGTATATAACTTAGCAAATCCTACTCTAGTATACGTATCTACAAATGTCTGTTGATATATCTTACCTATACCTTTTATATACCCTACATAGCTATCTTGAGATCCTAAGTAACCTGGATGATGCGTTTCAATCTCACCAGTAGCAACCTTTTTAGCTTTTTCTTTTTCTAAAGCTTGTAATTGAGCTTCTGTAAGTATAAAGCCATCTTGAGCTACTTTGGTCTCTAGTGCTGTTAATCGCTTCTTAAAATTCTCTAAGTCATGTCTAAGCCAAATAGATCTAACTCCACTTCCTGAGACTAATATTCCTTGCTTTGCTAATTCATTTGATACTCTATGTTGTCCATACGCCGGATATTCATAAGCCATATTAACTACTGCTTGCTCAATATGTGCCTCAACTCTATTTTTCTCTAATGGCTTCTTACGGGATATTTCTTGTAAAGCTAATTCTCCACCATTATCGTATAACTCTTTAAAGCGATAGTAGCTGTCTCTTGAGTAACCCATCACTTTACAAGCTTGCTTGACATTACCTAATTGTTTTGCTAATTCTAACAGACCTAATTTGGGTTTGATTATCTTTTGAGATGCATTCATTTTATTCTTCCTTAATTTGACATCTTATTTTATACACAATGTCAGATTAAGTCAAAGCTATTACACTTTTTAGATTCAAGCAGTCATTTTAAGTATCTTTTTCATTTTTATAATTTCCCTATGACTAGCTTGATTGGCGGCAATTAAAATTTTTCTTTTCAAAGCATAGTGATTTTTATTTGAAGCAAGTTTTAGTTTTTCAAGTTCAATAAATGCCCCTATAGATAAACCTATATGGTTAAGCTGAGTAGTAATTACATATGTAGGTGATTTAGCAAGGCTAGCGTTTTGTTTTATACTTCGATGATAAACTTCTATGTTCCATCTTTTTTGATAGATATCTTCTATGTGGCTACTCTCTAGGTTTAGATCATTAGTAATTAAATAAATCTCACCTGTTGAATTGTCCCCGTTTTTGAAGACTTGGCGAGTAACCACAAGACTATATTTTATATCTTTTAAATAAATTTTCATAGCCTCATTTTCTAGCAATCCTAATTCATCTAACCTACAGTAGTTACCAGCAAGAGCGTTAGTTTTACTCTTAGCAACCAAACGATTATTCGCTATACCTATTACATACTTGAGTTTATGTTTGTTAAAAAAATTTAAGTTAGCTTTAGAAGCAAAATAGCTGTCGGCTACAAGATAGTTAAACTTTGTAACATTCTTTAATGTCTTAATTACAAGCTTCCTAGCTAATTCATTTATCGTATAACGGGCTTTACGTTTTAATCTATCTTTACCATGCTTATCTTTCTCTACTACTAGCTGATCCTTAGTTTGCACTTCAAAGCCAACAGGAATATCAGCACATTCTGTATGGATTAAAGCACTAATAAGATTTATGCTTTTTACTGCTTTGCCTACAGAATGATCATAAAACCAGTTTACAACTTCATTTATCTTGCTATCTGGCTTATGAACTATAGTGTTGTCTAATGAGAAAATCTTAAAAGCCTCTCTAAAATTACTTAAAATACTTTTACCTTTGTACCAAACATATTGACTTTCGTAATTACCAACTTGAAGCATTCTTGTAAAACTATCGTGTTTAATTGTGTTATCTAACATACTTGAACACATCGTAGCACTAGCTTGAGACATTTGGCAGAGTAAATATTCAGTATATAGATTTGCTAATTCACGTTGTTTCATTTTTAGAACGTAACATAGTTGATGTAACTATAAATTAACACATAGAAAACTTTTTCGCTTTATCTATTTTGCAAAAGTCCGTAACTCCAGTTAAATCATCCAAATCGACTATGCTTGCAACAGACCCATGCTTATCTAAAACAGATATCTTTCCCACTAGCGTTAGGCGATTTTAATCCGTAATAGAGTCGTTAGAATATTACAAACTACATAAGGTTTTAATGAAGAAATATGGGATATTTTGATTCTGGAGGTCATATGAAACCTGAGGCTTTAAATCACATTTGAAAGATAATGAAGGTTTAATTGGCTTTTTGTAGTCTCCTTTCAATAAAAAAATAATGTTTTCAGGAGAGCGTCCTTCCATATGTATATGATGCTGCCAAGTATGGCAGCGAGGAGTCCATAGCTCACCAATAGCCAAATTTTTTTCCCAATAATCAAATCTCTTACCAAGCATTATCTGTCGTTCTGTAGTTGTCATAGTATACATATGATGAGGTTTGACCAAGACTTCATGACCATCGATGCTTATCCATGGGAGTTCTTTATCACCTCGAACGTCTGTTAATAAGGAATTCTTCCGTAACTGATTAGCAATATTATGTTCTTTATTTAGTGGCAAGTAAGCTACAAGGTGATGTTCATAGTCGAAAGATTCGCCTAGGTACTGATATTTTTTATCGTTGCCCAATAGCTTTGTCATACTTTTATTATCTGTCATATAATGTGGTTTTTGTCGTTCGGTATGCCATACATTATCTTCCATATCTTTAGTAGTAACGAGTTTACGGACAGGTAACCCCTCTAACATGCTCATCATTTGGTGACCAAAGCAAGTGCCAAATATGGGTTTACCTTTTTTAATAAAATGATCTAAGAATTTTGGAAAGATGAACTCAACCATATCTTCTTTTAATGAATCAAGGTCATTAAATTGTGTATTTTTTTTGGTATATTTAACTTCAGGAATATTTTTATTTGTTAAAGCTGGGTTTGGGACAAACCCAAGACGAAGGTTGCGAGAAGTTGGTTCGATAATGAGTACATCATGTAAATTTAAGATGCAAGTAATAGCATCCATTTTTTTAAGTTTAGTAACTTGTTTCCAGTTATAAGAAAATCGGAATGTTCGTCCATGCTGAACACACGTTTCGATATGTTTTAGAAAATTTCCCCAAAGACTCGATATTTTAAATTCTGTAAGCTTATCACTAAGGCCTGGAAACTTAAAAGAAACTTCCATTGTATACTCATCGAAATTCATGACAGTAATATGGTAATCTTTTGCTAAGGCTGGATACCAAAGTTCAGGATGTCCATATTTATCATAGTTGATTATTAATACACGTTTATTCATTTTGTTAATTCTCCTCTATTTTGTTATTATTTATTTAATTACAATCATTATTAATTTAAACATTTAAGCTGGTAATTCCGTTTTATAGTATTGCTTACAAGTATTTAATTTCATATATGTGTTTTTTAATGTGAGATATTAATTTTTAATACATAATGATTTCTAATAAGAGGTTTTATTTAAGAAAGTGTGGGGCTTCAGCGAGTATAGCTGTAAGTGTTGTTATATAGCTAAATCGAGATATTTCAGTTATAATTATTCATTATTTGTAGCTATGACGTATTCACTAGATTTTCGTAAGAAAGTATTATCGATAAAAGAGTCTGAAGGTTTAACCTTTGAAACTACATCAGCTAGATCCAAGATTAGGTTCAATGTAAAAAAAATCACTTCAGCCAAATAAATGTACTTACTAAAGTGCTTTTACTGATAATGAATCTAACATAAACTGCTGTGTATCTGCATTAGATACATAAGTTATTAGATCATTCCAAATACATTTATCAGCCCAATATTTATAACGCTTATGTAGAGCTCTGCTATTACCATAATAATTAGGAATATACTTACATGAATCTTCTAAGCTTAACTGTATCTTTTATGTGCAAGCATTTTTGAGTTGTAAGAAAAGTTAAAATAGTTGACCAATTTGACTCTGATATATAATATTCCATTTGCAATAAGTATATTTGTTCGCAAAACTATTTAAATATACTTAAATGATTTATTCAATTTTTTTGTTCATGGAACCTAGATAATTGACAAAGACCATAATAATCAAACATTATAAGGAGAATTATAAAAATGAATAAACGTGTATTAATAATCAACTATGATCAATGTGGACATCCTGAACTTTGGTATCCAGCCTTAGCAAAAGATTACCATATTACCGTTATGAATTTCGATGAGGTTACAATGGAAGTTTCTTTTAAGTTTGCAGGCCTTAGAAATAGGCTTATAGATATGCATACAGAAAGCCGAATATTGAGTCTTTGGGGAAATTTTCTAAAACATATCGAAACATGTGTCAAGTATCGTCGAAGATTCAGCTCTTCTTATACTTGGGAAGAAGTTACTAAACTTAAAAAAATGGATGCTATTACTTGCATCTTAGATTTACATGATGTACTCATTATCGAACCAACTTCTCGCAACCTTCGTCTTGGGTTTATCCCAAACTCAGCTTTAAAAAATTCGCCTTCAGAAAATAATATCTCTGAAATTAAATACCCCCAACAAACTACAGGATTTGATTATTTCGAAACAGTAAAAAATGACACGGCTGAGTTCGTCTTTCCAAAATTCTTAGATTATTTTATTAAAAATGGTAAACCCATATTCGGCACTTGCTTTGGCCACCACCTCCTAAGTATGTTGGAAGGATTGCCTGTCCGTAAATTCGTTACTAGTAAAGATATGGAAAATAATGTATGGCACAACGAACAAACAAACCCACATTATATGATAGATGATAGATATACAAGATTATTAGGCAAGGATAATAAATATCCATATTTAGGTGAATTATTCGACTATGAACATCATCTTGTAGCTTACTTGCCACTAAATAAAGAACATAATATTGCTAATCAGTTACGGAAGAATTCCTTATTAACAGACGTTCGAGGTGATAAAGAACTCCCATGGATAAGCATCGATGGTCATGAAGTCTTGGTCAAACCTCATCATATGTATACTATGACAACTACAGAACGACAGATAATGCTTGGTAAGAGATTTGATTATTGGGAAAAAAATTTGGCTATTGGTGAGCTATGGACTCCTCGCTGCCATACTTGGCAGCATCATATACATATGGAAGGACGCTCTCCTGAAAACATTATTTTTTTATTGAAAGGAGACTACAAAAAGCCAATTAAACCTTCATTATCTTTCAAATGTGATTTAAAGCCTCAGGTTGTAAACACATGTTATACTCAACACAATCCAGATCGCTTAAATGAGCTTCTATAGTTAATCCGAAATATTTTCGCTAATATGTTATAATAAATCAAAAAAGATGGCAAATAGAGGTTTATCACAAATCAATTAAGCAAAATACTTCTTTATCAGCATCACCAACTAAAGTTGAGAAAACTCAAAGAAATCATATTTTTTGCTCATTAGCGGCTTTTTGTAAACTAGAAATGCTCAAGATAAAAACTTCACTAAACCACTTCGCTCTGAAATATAAGCTCTTGGTTAGATCTAATGCTATTGCTCTTAAGCAACTATATGAAATTAGAAATTCATGACTAACTTGCGTAAGGTGAGTTATTAATTAACTACTATATTTTATCTATAAAATCTTCGAAATCTGCTAATCTATCATCAAAGTCGCTAAATAGTTTGCTTTTCTTTTTTTCTATAGGTTCGTTATTATCAAAGTAAGAGTCGTCACTGTCACAGTGAGAATCAAAAAAAGATCGTCTTTTTTCCAATACTGGTACATCTTTTAAAATTGGTTTTTTAGGGTACATATTTGTATTAAAAGTAGGAAATAAATTAAGTTTTTTAATAAAAGTTCCTTCAATTACTCTATATTGAGTTTCATATTTATCAAAAGTAATTAATATTTCAGTATCATCTGGTAAAATCACTTCTTTTTCAACATTATTAAGCCTATAGTCAAGGCTCATATCAATTCCTTGTACAACTCTATTTATAATTAATAAAGTTGGATTTAATCCTTTTACAAACCTCAAAGCAATATCTTTCTCTAAACTTGTACTAGAAAATCCCTTTAAATTGATTTTTTTTAAGTTGGTTGGGTAATTAAAATCGACCCCTCTATATACTCTAATTGGCTTAGGCAATTCCTTTAGAGTTAAAGCTCTTATACTATTATATAATTTTAATTTTTTCTGGTCGTTAATATGAAAATCAAGAAATTCTTTAATACCTCTTATATAGTTGTTAATTTCTTGGTACAAAATTCCAGAATATAATTTAATACTTTCTAATTCATCATCCTCAAAAAAAAATTTGTTCCATGTTTAATTTTCGTATGAATACGAAATTCATTTTTATCTGTAAAAGATTTTTGACAAATTTGACAAGTAAACATATTTTTCCCAAATAAATAAGTTTTTTGCATCTTACTTTAAAATCATACGTATTGCAATAACCAATTAAATTGTATCATAAAAAAGGTAGATGCATTTTAAATTTGTTTAATATATTTTACTTAAATATCTGAGGACCCAGAGCAGTTTTGTACTTTCTATTATTTATACGAGTTTATTCTAAGTTAGGTGTAAATTGTAATTGCATTAGTTTACTAAATAATCTATTTTATAGTAACAGTGTGTTAAAAATGCTTTAACTAATGGAAAGTCAAAAAGAATTCAGAAAAATCGTTATTTTCATATGCATAGTAGCAGCTCTTGGTGGTTTGCTATTTGGTTTAGATCAGGGGTTTATTGCTAATGCTGGCAAAACTCTTAATCATATATATGGTATTGCAGATGGGAGTATACAAGAGGGTAATTTTAATGCTATTTTAGCTTTTGGTGGGATAGCTGGAACTCTATGCAGTGGCTTTTTTACTCGTTATTTAGGAAGGAAAAATACTTTACTAGTTGCTGGTTTTTCTTTTCTGATAGGGGCTCTTGTTTCTTCTTTATTGCCACCTATCGAAATTCTAACAGCATGTAGATTTACTTTAGGTTTTGGTGTGGGATTAGCTTCTTTTGCAACCCCTCTTTATTTGGCAGAGACAGCTCCAACCAATGTAAGAGGAGCAATGTCTACGTTATTTCAACTTATGATCACTTTTGGGATATTTTTAATATGCCTTACAAACGTGATTATAGTAGAGTTTGTAGGTCATACGAAAATCTCTCTTACCCTAATGTTTAGTGTAATAACACTGTTTGCATTTTTAATGCTTGTTGGTTGTTTCTTTTTACCAAAAAGCCCTAGATGGTTGATGTTGAAAAATAGAGAAGAAGAAGCAAGAGTTATTTTAGCTAAAACCAGAAAAAAAGATGAGGTTGAGCTAGAAATTAGTGAAATCAAGCAAAAGCTTGGAGAGAAAAAGGTTTCGATAATAGAGGCAGTTGCTAAAAAATATTTTTGGAAAATCTTATTTGTGGGTGTAGTTATCCAGATGTTTCAACAACTTGTTGGTATCAATATGATGATTTATTATGCACCTAAGTTTTTAGAAGGTGCTGGTTTAAATATTATATTAGCTGGGTTAATGGTTTTCTTTGTTAATTTCTTATCTACTTTTCCAGCGATAAAATGGGTAGAAAAATGGGGTAGAAAAAAGCTATTAACAGTAGGAGCTATAATTATGATGGTCTCTTTATTGATAGCAGCATATAGTTTTTATCTAATTGATATAAGTCATACTACTTCTAACGCTCCAAAATATGTGCTACTGGTATTTTGTTTGGTTTATATATTTGGCTTTGCATGTTCTTGGGGACCTGTTGCTTGGACTTTATGTTCTGAGATTTTTCCACAGAGAGTTCGTGAAGTAGGTCTAACTGTAACAACCATTGTAAACTGGACTTTTGTATATGTAGTTGTAAGTAATTCAAATGTAATAATGAGTGCAGGTGAATGGGGTAAACCATTATTGTTTGTGGTGTATGCTGGGTTTTGTTTACTTTCTATTATATTTCTTAAGTTTTTCGTACCTGAGACAAAAGGAATTAGCTTAGAAAAAATAGAAAGTAACTTAGTTTCTGGCTCTAAACTTAGAGATTTAGGTAAAGAATAGGAGCTAGTAGCTATAAATTTATTTACTTTGCTGACGAGCCTTCTCTTTTGCTTTTAGTTTTTTATCTTTATTTAATTCTGCTAATTTTTTAGCCTCGTCTCCCACATGAGAAAAACCATGTTCTGCTGCTAGCTGAGATTGTTTTTGACGCTCTATAAAGCGTAATTTTTGTTTTTCAGTTAATTTATTATAACAGTGGTGACAGCTTATACCTTTTTCATACTCAGACCTTTTTTTATCTTCTTCTGTTATAGGCATGCGACAAGCATAGCATTGGTCATAACTACCTTTTTCAAGATTGTGATTTACTGCAACTCTTGAGTCAAAAACAAAACATTCACCTTGCCATAGAGATTCTTCTTGAGGTACTTCTTCTAAATATTTTAGAATACCACCTTGTAGATGGTAAACCTCTTCAAAACCTTTGGCTTTCATAAGAGCCGTAGATTTTTCGCAACGAATACCTCCGGTGCAAAACATAGCTACTTTTTTGTGTTTTTTAGGGTCTAAACTTTTATCAACATATTCTGGGAATTCTCTAAAATTATCCGTATGAGGATTTATCGCATTTTTAAAAGTTCCTATTTCAATTTCGTATTCATTACGAGTATCCACTAACATTACATCTGGATCAGAAATTAATTTATTCCAATCTTTAGGTTTTACGTGTTTTCCACAGACTTTATTAGGGTCTATATCGTTTACTCCTAAAGTTACAATTTCTTTCTTGAGTTTTACTTTAGAGCGATAAAATGGCATCCTATCATGATAAGACTCTTTATAGTCGATATCTTCTAAGCGTTTATCAGTTTTTAAGTAATCAAGTAGAGCAGTTACTCCTTCGCGTGTTCCTGCTACAGTGCCATTTATTCCTTCATTTGCTAACAAAAGGGTTCCCTTGACATTATTTTTTACCATCACATCTAAAATAGGTTTCTGCATTTGTTTGTAATTTTCAAGAGTGACAAACTTATACATTGCACATACAACTATTTGTTCCATAGTTTTCCTTGTCGAATTTGTGTTTATGAGTTTTTGGAAATAAAAATTTAATTATACATGATAACGCTAATAAACACGATTCATGAACCAAATTTAGTAATAAATGTGAAGCTTCTACTAAATATAATTAAGGCTCTAACTGGTGAAAATCAATTAGCGTAGATACGAGCTTTGTTAAATAAAATGGGCCAATATAATCGAGGTGTTATCAAAAAAAGCAGCATAATTACCGCATGTTTAAATTGAGTTATAATTACATTATATTAAAACTAGTTATAATATAATATTTTTTATGTCATACTGATAAACATATTAATTATAAGTCAATAGAATGCATCATAACTGATTTGGAGGATATTACTAATGTTATATAATTTACATGTTCCTGAAGGATTTAAAGATTTTTTAAATACAATTGCAGCAGATATTTACGTTATACCATGGTCAGAGAAGCTAGTTTCTTTAGTTTATGAAAGCACAGGTTTTAAAATTGCCTTTGGTTATACAGAGTATGGATATCTTAAGTTTGGTAAAATAAAACCAACTGTAGTAAAAGAAGCTAAAGCAATAGCAGCTAAAAACCAACTGCTTCGAGACAATAAGTATATAATTCCTAAGTTGAGTGTAGATGCTTGTAAACAACAATTACAACCTGAAGAGTTAGTTAATCTAATAGATAATCCAAAAGATAATCTATTAAGACCATTTTTACCTGATATCGATGGAGGTGCATTATTATTAGTTTGTAAAGTAACTAAATTAATTTTAGCAGTATTGGTTTATGATACTCCGATAGATCATGGGTTACACTGTTACTATAATTGGGGCAATTCTGGTAATAATAAGCCTAAATATCCTAAACAAAATTTTGTTCATATATCATACCTTTACTCAAGTAATGCAGTATATAAAGAGAAACAAGAATTTGAAGGGAAAAAATCAGGATTTTTTGCTAATGGTTACGCGAGAGTTCTTCTATCTGTATTTTGCTATAATTATAAAACTGAACTTGAAAGTACAGATAAGGCTTTAGAATATTATGGAATTATGTTTAACAATCCAAACAAATATTCTCAAAACCCCAGAGCAAAAAGTGGTCTCACAATAATAGAATATAATCACAATAATGGTAAGGAAATTTTTGATAATTTGTTCAAAACATTTTGGGAAAAACAGGATTTTAATGAATTAACTAAATTTATAGAGCGTTTACATCTAATGGCTGTAAAGATCGAGAATCAAAATCTATTAAATATAGTGAAGCAACTTAAGAAAGATTTATTGATAACTAGAGAAGTAAATTTTCTTTTATCAAAAAACATTATTAATAGAAGTAGTCCATATTTTAAGAAAAAGATAAAGAGCATCACAAATTATATATCAAAAATTATAATTATAAGCAGGATTGTAAGAAGTAAGTTTAATGGGGAAAATAAGCTTAAATTTAGTAAAGATATTTTACCAGAAATAGATAAATTTTATAAATTTAAACAAACTCAAGTTTTTTCAGACCGATCTAATATAAACCTTAGCAAGGAAGTAATTGACTTACTAATTAAAGCTTTACAATATGAATCACCTTCTAAGATACCAAGAAAACCACCTGATAACCAGTGGTATGAAATAATTAATTGTAAAGATGTAAAATCTGATGGAAATTGTTTCTATAGAGCAGTATTAAGAGCAGCAAGAGATAATAATTGTGTTCATTTATTACCTACCAATAGAGGTGGTGATGAAGTAATAATCCAAGCAATGCGATATGATTTAGTACGAGTTTTTGATAGTTACGCTTTTCAGCAAGCTTTAAGGAATTCTGGATATAATGCAGGTAACTTAGCTAATATTAGGAATAGACTGATTCAGATGGGTAATTGGAATAATTCTGCTGGTGATTTATCTCCACAACTACTTTCATTATCTTACCCTGAGTTGACTATCAGAATCATCTCAGTGTATCAAGGTGGTAACAATATGCAAACTATTGGTAACGGTAACCATACAATCACATTAGGTTATACTGGCGATCATTATTTTGCGGGCCAGCTAGTAGAAAATAATGTTAGTGTGCCCAATGTGAATAAAATACAACAAAGTAGTTTAAAGGTTAATAAACCTCAAAAACTTAGCTCACCTGTTGAAAACTTATCAAAGCAATCTTCTTACAATGTAGTAGGTCAAAAAAGGAAGGGTTATGATTTATCACCTTATACTCTAGAACAGAAAATCAGAATAGACCTTAGTCAGCAGAATCAAGCCCACACAAGCGAGCTACATGATGGTGCTTTTCCAGGCTGCGGTAGAAGTTTTCCCTATCCATCGATTTTAAATGTTCATATGCGAGCACATACAGGAGCAAGACTATATGTATGTAACTCTGAGGATTGTGGTACAAGCTTTAGTACCTCAAATGAACTAAAGATACATATGCGGACACATACAGGGGAGAAATACGAGTGTGACTTTAAAGGCTGTGATTATTATACTATTCGACCAAGTGATTTAACTAAACATAAACGAAAACATACAGGAGAAAGACCATATGTGTGTAACTCTGAGGATTGTGGTACAAGCTTTAGTACCTCAACTGAACTAAAGATACATATGCGGACACATACAGGGGAGAAATATGAGTGTGACTTTGAAGGCTGCGATTATTATACTATTCGATCAAGTGATTTAATTAGACATAAGCGAAGACATACAAAAAAGAAATATGAGTGTGACTTTAAAGGATGTGATTATTACGCTACTCGACTAGGTGATTTAACTAAACATAAACGAAAACATACAGGAGAGCGGCCATATGTATGTGAAGTGTGCAATCTTACATTTACTCGAAGTGACGCTTTGAAACATCATAGGGAATCACTCCATGGATTGTAACGTTAAAATTGAGCTAGTACAACTTGATTAAACAATGTATTTAAAACACAAGTACTTATACAGGTATGAATTAGTCTAGACTTTTACAAGTAAGCTTATTAGGATCTAATATTTCTTTTAATTCTGTCTCTTTTATATCTGTTTCAGTTAAAGCAACTTCTAGTATAGATTTATTTTCTTTATAAGCTTTTTTAGCTATTTCAGCGGCTTTTTTATATCCAATATGCTCATTAAGAGCCGTAGCTAGTATAGGGTTTCTGGAGAGGGTTTTTTGTATGTTGTCTTCTCTAACTTTAAAAGTAGCTATAGCTTTTTCAGCTAAGTGTTCTGCTGAATTTGCTATTAAAGATATACTTTGAAGTAAATTGTAAGCTATAACAGGCAACATAACATTTAATTGAAATAACCCACTTTGAGCACCAATTGTAATACAAGTATCATTACCAATAACCTGAGCACAAGCCATGCATACAGCTTCTGGTATTACTGGGTTTACTTTGCCTGGCATTATGCTACTTCCAGGTTGTAGAGTTTGTAGTTCTATTTCATTGAATCCAGAGAGTGGACCACTATTCATTATCCTTAGGTCATTTGAAACTTTCATAAGCGTTGAGGCAGTACTTTTTAAGCATGAAGAAAGCTCTAAGCTGTTTTCTTGACCACTCATTAAAGCAAAATAATTTTGACTGGGTTCAAAGCTAACACCTGTAATTTCAGAAATGACCTTTGCTATTTCTTTAGCAAAATGTTTTGGTGTGTTAATTCCTGTACCAACAGCTGTCCCGCCTTGAGCTAATCTACAAAATCTAGGAATACAGTTTTGTATTCTTTGCAAATTTTCTTCAAACTGAAATCTCCAGCCCGATATTTCTTGAGAGAAATCTATGGGCATTGCATCCATTAGATGAGTTCTACCAGTTTTAACATATCCTTTTAATTCTTTTTCTTTAGTTTTACATACCTTGATAAGCTTTTCTAGCTTGGGTATTAAGTTTTTTTTGACTAATAAAAGTGAAGATACTGTTATAGCTGAAGGAATTACATCATTACTGCTTTGGCTCATATTGACATCATCATTTGGGTCTAAAGTTATTCCAAACTTTTCTTTTGCAAATCCAGAAATGACTTCATTAACATTCATATTAGTACTAGTGCCTGAGCCTGTTTGGAATATATCTAAAGGAAATTGATCACAATAATCATCACTTCTTAGCTCTTGGCAGGATTTTTGTATTGCTTGAGACTTTTCAAAAGGTAGCTTGTTTGAGTTATAGTTAACTATAGCAGCAGCTTCTTTTATATATAAGATAGCATTTATAAAATCTTTAGGCATTTCTAGATTGCTAATTTTAAAATTATCTATAGCTCTTTGGGTTTGAGCTCCATATAATGCTCCATCTTTTACAAAAACCTCACCTAGACTATCAGACATAACAGGCATATTAAAAACTCCTTGAACTATATATGGTTAGTTTAACTTGTATGTTTTGTTAGAGGTAGTATTTATTGCAAAAGAGTGGGTTGATTGGATTTAGGGTTTTATACTAGGTATTTTTTTGTTATTATTATTTACTATCAAATTATTAAAATTAATAGATTCAATTATAATGAAACTTATCACTCCACCTTAGTTCTAATTTTCTTATTCATTAAGTTTGTATCCGTAATCAGTATATAATTATACGTAAAAGCAAGCTTTTAAATTTTAAAATATTTTGAGGTAATAAATAGAAATGAAACAAGGTATTACTAATTTTTTGATGCCATTTGGTGGCAGTTATAGAGTGGATTTTTTATCTGGTTTAACCGTAGCTTTAGCTTTAGTTCCAGAAGCAGTAGCTTTTTCTTTAGTAGCAGGAGTTAATCCAACAGTAGGACTGTGGGGAGCTTTCTTTATGTGTCTAATAACAGCTATTATAGGCGGTCGTCCTGGTATGATATCTGGAGCTACTGGTTCTATGGCCGTTGTTATGGTATCTATCATGTTACTATTTCCGGGCGATCCTGTAACTGGTTTGAGTTATCTAATGGCAACAGTTTTACTTACTGGTGTTATAGAGGTTGTAATAGGGGTTTTAGGTTTGGGTAAGTTTATACGTATGATGCCTAAATCTGTGATGATAGGTTTTGTTAATGGTTTAGCAATAGTGATCTTTCTATCACAAATTGAATCATTCAAAATTTCACCGCCAGGAGTTGAGCCTTCTGTATGGATTAGTGGAATTAGTCTTTGGATTATGGTTAGTTTAGTACTTTTAGCTATGGCGATTACTCATTACTTACCTCGTTTTACAAAACTTTTGCCTTCAGCACTTACAGCTATTATAGTAGTTACATTAATTGTGATATTTATACCAATGCCAGCAGGTGTTAGTATGCCAACAGTAGGTAGTCTAATGGCAATGAGTGGGGGAAGTATATCACATAGCTTTAGTATTCCTCATATTCCTTTATCTTTAGAGACATTTAAAATCATTGTGCCGTATGCTTTTATATTAGCTATTATCGGTTTATCAGAATCTTTGATGACTTTAGTTTTTATCGATGAGCGTACGCAAACCCGTGGTAGAGGTAATAAAGAATGTATCGCTCAAGGGGTTGGAAATATCGTATCTAGCTTTTTTAAGGGTATGGGTGGTTGTGCTATGATTGGTCAAAGTATGATCAATATATCTTCTGGTGGGCGAGGGCGTTTATCAGGAATCACAGCAGGGGTATTTTTACTTATATTTATCTTATTGGCTATGCCCTTGATCAAAATAATACCTTTAGCAGCATTAATTGGTGTGATGATGATGGTTGTGATAGAAACTTTTGAATGGGCATCTTTTAAAATGATGCGTCGTGTGCCTAAAAAAGATGTGCTGTTGATTATAGTCGTGACAATTACTACAGTAATGTTTGATTTAGCAATAGCAGTTGTGATTGGTATCATTATAGCTTCATTAGTGTTTTCATGGGAAACAGCTAAGAATATTTGGGCAGAAGAGAAAACTAATGAAAATGGTGAGAAGGAATACATTGTTCACGGGCCTTTGTTCTTTAGTTCTACAACTGGTTTTAAAGGTTTATTTAAATTTGCTAAAGACCCAGAAAAAGTAATAATCGACTTTAAATACTCACGTGTAGCTGACCAGTCTGCTATAGATACTATTCAGTGGGTTGCTGATGAATATACTAAGCTTGGTAAAAAATTACACTTACGCCATTTAAATCAAGAATGTAAAATTTTACTAGGTAAAGCGGGTGATCTAGTGGAATTAAACATTTTAGAAGATGAAGATTACCATATTGCGACAGATAGATTGGCTTAGTAGTTGTTTAGTTTTTATACCAACCAAAAGCATTATATAATTGAGCTTTTCAAAATAAATCCATCTGCTTATCATCAATTTCACCGAGTCTAATACCAATTCCTATTAGACGGATAGGGTTTTTTTGCTTTTTATATAATTCTATTATTAGGTCTAAAAAAAGTTTTTTATCTATAATCTTAGAGATTCTCGCCATACTTCTTTTATTAAATTGAGTATCGGTAAATTTTATAAATACACCAATTATGCGACGGTAGTATGCATTAGATATACGACTAGTTAATTTTTTATATAAACCAGGTAATTTCTCTAAGCATTCATCTAGTGTGTTTAAATCATTTTGATAAGTATTTTCAACACTTATGGATTTACGGATACGAATAGTGTTAACTATACGATTATCAATACCTCTAGCATAGTTATATAGACTACTACCAAATTTACCAAATTTTTCTGTAAGTATGTTTAAGCTAAGTTGCTGTAACTGTGAGCAAGTCTCAACGTTCATGCTTTTTAGCTTTTCTTGAGATACTTTACCAACTCCGAAAAGTTTCTTAACAGGTAAGTCTTTTATAAAATCGTCAACTTGTTCTGGCGTTATTACATATAGACCATTTGGCTTATTAATATCACTAGCTATTTTTGCTAAAAGTTTATTTGGGGCTATTCCAGCAGAGCCAGTTAAGCCAGTTTTTTCAAATATTTGTTTTTTTATTGCTTGAGCAATTAGAGTGGCACTATTTTTATATTCTACAACATCTGTAACATCAAGATACGCTTCATCAAGAGATAATGGCTCAACTTTATCTGTAAAAGAATAAAATATTTTTCTAATAGTAGCGGAAGCTGCTTTATATTTTGCGAAATCTGTATTTAAAAGTATAAGGTTAGGACATTTTTGCATAGCTATAGACGTCGGCATAGCTGAATGTACACCGTATTTACGTGCGATATAGTTGCAAGTTGATATTACACCACGTTTGGGATTTGTGCCACCAACAGCAAAAGGCTTATCTTTTAAGTTTGGATTTGCTTTTTCTTCTACTTGAGCGAAGAAATAATCCATATCAATATGTATAATTTTTCTTACCCTACTCATGGTTTTTTATTTATAAATACCTGCAAAAGGATCTATGCTAGAGTCTTCATACCAGTTATATTCTATTTCTATACTTTTTTGTTTTGCTGCCTCATAACCTAGTAAATCTGCAACAAATCCCAAACTCATATCTATGCCTGCACTAACTCCTGAGCTTGTATAGATATTACCGTCTTTAACCCATCTTGCCTTATCTATCCATATAACATCAGCAGCTATAGATTTTGTCCAGTTTAGAGCTTTCTTATTTGAGGTGGCTTTTTTACCATCAAGTAACTTTGTTTGGGAAAATAAAGAAGAACCAGTACAGACCGTAAAAATATATTTAGCATTATTTGCTAGCCTAGTAAGTTCAGCTATCAACTTTTTATTATGAATTAGCTGACGAGTACCCATACCACCCGGTATAAATAAAATATAATTTTTAGAAGTTATCTTAGAGAAATCTTTAGTGTTTATTTCTACTGCTTGACTACTAGTGACTATACCACCATTAATTGAATAATAGTTTGGTCCAAAATCGCCTTTGAAGCTTCCTAAGACCTCAATTGGACCAAATACATCTAAGGTTTCAAAATCATCATATAAGATAGTTACTATCTCTAACATACTTTTTTATTAAACTTTTTATTTATTTTTTATTTATAAATAGTACAGTAAAGTAAGCAGTTTTTATATCGTCTTTTTTAGTTTAAAATATCAATAAAAACATTGCCTACAGTGAGATACTAAAATTAATCCAGCGTGACTTTTTTATAAGGGATTAACTATATATAATTGTTTCTAATAAATATAAAAAGTACAAATAAATGATTTTTTTTAAAAATGTATCTTATCAAGTTGAGATAAAAGAGTTATTTAATGATATTAACTTTTCTATTTTCCAAAATCAAAAAATAGGTTTAGTTGGTAAGAATGGTACCGGTAAAACTACACTTTTCAACTTGATACAAGCAAATATTTCACCTGATAAAGGTGATATAGAGCTAGCTAAAAATACGCGTATAGTTACTGTTAAACAGGAAGTTGATGATTTTGAAGCTACAGTTATAGACTATGTGATTAATGGTGTTGAATCTCTAAGATCTTTAAAACATAAGATGGCAGAAGCTTTAGATAAAGAAGATTTTGTTGAGTATTCTACGTGCCATGAGGAATATGAATCGTTAGGAGGCTATTCTATAGAGTCTCAAGCTAGTAAGCTTTTAGCAGGCTTAGGGTTTAGTATTAGTCAATTAGAACAAAAAGTAAAAGAGCTATCTGGTGGTTGGCAGATAAGGTTAAACCTTGCTCAAGCACTTTTACAAGAGTCAGATATTTTGCTACTTGATGAACCTACAAACCATTTAGACTTAGATGCAGTTTTATGGTTAGAGCAATATTTGCAAGAATATAAAGGTTCTTTGTTGCTTATTTCGCATGATAGGATTTTTTTAGACAATGTTGTTAAGCAGGTTTTTCACATAGATGAAAAAAAGATAGTTGCATATACTGGTAATTATTCATCTTTTGAAAAACAATCGTATGAACAAAAAGTACTTCAACAAAAGCAATTTGAAAAACAACAAAAGCATATAGAGCACTTAGAGAGTTTTATTAATCGCTTTAAGGCTAAAGCTTCAAAAGCCAAGCAAGCTCAAAGCCGAGTCAAAATGCTTGATAAAATCCAACGCATAGAAGCTGTAAAAACTGAGTCAGAATTTAGTTTTGAGTTTAAGCAACCAAAAGAGCGTTTAAATGGCACACTTGTCAGTTTACAAAATGCAGATTTGGGATACTTTCAAAATAAGGTTTTAAATAATATAAATTTGGTTATTTATAATGAAATGCGTATAGGGCTTTTGGGTCTAAATGGTGCTGGTAAATCAACACTGATTAAATCTCTAATTGGTGAAATAGATATACTTTCAGGTAAGATTGAAAAGCATCCAAACCTTAGAGTAGGCTATTTTTCACAGCATTCTTTGGATATGTTAGATATGCAAGCTAGTCCTTTGTTACATATGCAAAGGCTAGATACGAAAGCTACCCAAGAAAAACTTAGAACATTTCTGGGGAGTTTTAACTTTACGGGAGATAAAGCTTTAGCTAAAGTAGACAGTTTTTCTGGTGGTGAAAAAGCAAGGTTAGCTTTGGCGATGATAGTCTATCAAGAACCAAACTTTTTGCTACTTGATGAACCTACAAACCATTTAGATATTGGCGTACGTGAAGCTTTGACAGTAGCGTTGCAAAGCTTCCAAGGAGCTATTATTCTTGTCTCGCATGATAGGTTTTTGTTAGAGTCTACGGTTGATGAGTATATGCTGGTTGGGCAGGGTGAAGTTAAAGTTTTTGACGGTGATATGCATGATTATTACAAGTATATTTTAGAAATTAAAAAGCTTGAGAATAATGTCTCCGCAAAATCCCAAAGTGTAGATGTTAAAAAGGAAAATTGTAAGTTTTCAGCAGATAAAAGAAAACAGGTTAAACCTCTCCAAGACAAAGTTAAAAAATTAGAAAAAAGTTTAGATAAGCTACAACAACAAAATCTAGTTATAGAGAAACAATTACAAAACCAAAATTTATATGGTAATAAAGAAAAATTACAGGAAACTCTTATAGAGCATGTAAACCTAAAAGAGCTATTAGAGGAAACAGAGTTACAATGGTTTAAGGCTTTAGAAGAGTTAGAATCCACAAGGGAATAATAGTTAAACCAAAACCTAGTTACTATTTTTAACCACTTTGATTATTAGTTTTTATTATGTTAAGTTAATAAGTACCCTTAATATAAAAAACTAAAAAAATGATAGAACGTAATAAAGGCGCATATGCGCCAGTATTTTATCCTGCTATTATTTTAGCAATAACCTTTTCCTTAATGGGTATATTTGCCCCAACTGTATTCTCAAAATATATGGGAGTAGTACAAAATTTAATTTTAAGTAACCTAGGGTGGCTATATATACTAGGGATGAGTATATTTGTTTGTTTATGCATATTTCTAATGTTTAGCAGATTTGGGGATATAAAATTAGGTCAAGAACATGACTTACCTCAATACGGTAATATTTCTTGGTTTGCTATGCTTTTTGCTGCGGGTATGGGTATTGGACTTATGTTTTACGGTGTTGCAGAACCTTTGCAACACTATCTAGCTCCACCTGATCAGTCACTAGACCAATTTTATTTAGCACAAGAAGCTATGAATATTACTTTCTTTCACTGGGGAGTAGAGGCTTGGTCTGTCTATGCTATAGTTGGGTTATCATTGGCCTACTTTGCATATCGTCATGACTTGCCATTATTGCCTAGGTCTATACTATACCCAATATTAGGCAAGCATATTTATGGCCCTATAGGCCATGCTGTAGATGTATTTGCTATACTAGGTACACTTTTTGGAGTTGCTACATCCTTAGGCTTTGGTGCTATGCAAGTTAGTGCCGGAATGAGTTTTTTAGTGGGACTTCCAGATAATGTAAACATGCAGATTATCTACATAATATTTATTGTTTTTCTAGCTACAGTTTCAGTAGCCTTAGGGCTAGATAAAGGAATCAAACTTCTTAGTAATTTTAATATTATCTTAGCATTAGCGTTACTAGCTTTTGTATTGTTTTTTGGCCACACTACAGACCTTATAAAAGATTATTTCCAAAACATAGGTTATTACTTAAGCACTATTGTTAATAAAACTTTTAATTTATATGCTTACAATAAAAACAATCAGACTTGGTTAAAAAGTTGGACTTTATTTTATTGGGGTTGGTGGATAGCTTGGTCGCCGTTTGTTGGGATATTTATTGCTAAAGTTTCAAAAGGTAGAACTATTAGAGAATTTGTCGTAGGCGTTTTATTTATTCCGGTTGGTTTTACATTTTTATGGATGACTATTTTCGGTAATTCAGCTATTAATATAGTTATGAGTGGGGCAGGCTCAGAGCTAATAAATGCTTCTCAAAATAATATTCCTGTAGCTTTATTTGAGTTTTTAAGATTTTTTCCATTTTCTACTTTTGCGTCTATTTTAGCTGTATTTTTGGTTATAACATTTTTTGTAACTTCAGCAGATAGTGGCTCTTTAGTGATAGATATACTAGCAACAGGTAATGCTAAAGAATCAATTACAGCTCACCGTGTTTCTTGGTCCATACTAAGTGGTTTGCTAGCTATATCTTTACTCTTAGCAGGAGGTTTGCAAGCACTGCAAGCTGCAACTATAATCAGTGCTTTTCCATTATTATTTATACTTTTTTTTATGTGTATATCTCTTATAAAGAGTTTAAGGTTAGATTTTTTACGTATAAAGAGTATCGAAACTCACTCAACAGTTGTTCAGTATGTTAAGGCAAATACATCTTGGCAAGACAGGTTAGCAGCTATAGTTAACAAACCAACAAAAAACCAAGCCCGAGAGTTTCTAAAAGAAATTGTAAAACCAGCTATACTAGAAGTAGCTAATAAAATGCAACAAACTGGGTTAGATACAAAAGTAGACTTAGGAAAAGAGCAAATTCATTTGGTAATTTCTAAGATAAATTCAGATAATTTTGTATATACAGTTATGCTTAGAGTTTATGACTCCCCTAGTTATAGAGATGATGATATTGATAAATATACTAGAGTGGAAGTTTTTCTAAGCCATGGTGGTCAGTATTATGACATTATGGGTTACTCAAAAGAGCAGGTTATAGCTGATATTATTAATCAATATGATAAGCATCTTCATTATTTACACCTAGCCGTAGCAGATAAGGATATTGTTAACTAATTTTCTTTAAAATTTTTTAAAATAGTATCACGAAATTATTAATTTCTGCCTTAAGCTCTCAAACAAATATATCGTAGCAGCTTGAGCCACATTTAATGATTCTATATTACTAAGTGTTGGAATCATAGTTTTTTGTCCAAGTGAGAAATCTACTATTCCATTAGCTTCTTCACCAAAAACTAAAATACTATTATTAAGCTTAAAACTTTGGTCATAACATGATATTCCCTCATGTGGAGTTGTTAGCCATATTTGACGTTGTTTTATTTGTGGATGATTACAAAGTTCTTTTAAACTTTCAAAGTAGCCGAAAGTTAAACTAAATTGAGCGCCCATGCCAGCGCGTATTGCTTTAGGATTAAAGGGATCTACAGTACCATTTATAAGAGCAACTTCGGTTAGCCCAACAGCAATAGCAGTGCGTAATATTGTCCCCATATTGCCAGGATCTTGGATACGATCTAAGACTAATAAAAAATCATCATTAAATTTTAGATCCTTAACCTCTGGTTTATATGCAAGTAGCATGATTCCCTGGGAGTTATGTGTTTGAGAAAGCTCAGTAAACTCTTTTTCAGAAACGATAAATTTTTGCTCTATATCGTAGCTTTCATTATCACTTTCTCTGGTCAATATAAGTGCTGCAATTTGGGTTTTATCGAGCCTAACTAATGCTTCTTGGCAACACCTAAGCCCTTCAATAATATAGAATTGCGATTTTTTTCTACCTTGGTTTGAGTGTAATTTCTTTATTTCTTTTTGGAGCTTTTGAGTCAGAGTTTGCATTTGAGACAGTATGTTTTTTACTTTTACAGTTATTGTATGTTTTTTACTTATTAGTTTAAATAGCAATATTAATCATAGGATTGTTATAAACGGATTACTATTTGAAGCCGGTAATTAAATATTTAGTATATGGAGATGTAAACTGCGCTTTTTCAAATATTTTTGCCTTATTATTATTTGCCTAATTTCAGCTTTCAACAGTTCCATTATGGACACTTGTAAATAACTTTTCTTTATAAGGTTTAATGTTTTACCAAAATCAAATCTTTTGAATTTATAGCTAAACTTATTGCCAATGAGGTATGTTGTTAAGAACTTTCATTGATTTTGTGAGATTATTGCTTATAAAATTTCTATTAAAAGAAAGAAGACTAATAAGCAAACTATAATCTTCTTTTTTTTTCATTTTCTCAGGTTTGTAGTTTTGCGCCCATTTTAATAGTTGGTTTTTAAAAATTTTGCGACTACCTTTATATTCTTGCATTATATAATTTGCATAACTATTATCATGGTCATTAATCTTTAAATAGACAGCAACTGTATCTGCATGACCATTTTGTAAAGCGATGTAAAGTCCAGGGAATTTATCTTTGTCTTTAGCAGCCAATAACTTTATTTTTTTAGCAAGGCTAATATCACTAATACTATTTATGGCTTTAATATAAGCTGTAACAGCTGCTGCATGACCCTTTCGTAAAGCCGCGTAAAGCCCAGGGAACTTATCTTTGTTTTTAGCAGCCAATAACTCTATTTTCTTAGCGGTGTTAATACCACTAATACTATTTATAGCGTTAATATAAGCTGTAACAGCTGCTGCATGGCCCTCTCGTAAAGCCGCGTAAAGCCCAGGGAACTTATCTTTGTTTTTAGCAGCCAATAACTCTATTTTCTTAGCGGTGTTAATACCACTAATACTATTTATGGCTTTAATATAAGCTGTAACAGCTGCTGCATGGCCCTCTCGTAAAGCCGCGTAAAGCCCAGGGAACTTATCTTTGTTTTTAGCAGCCAATAACTCTATTTTCTTAGCGGTGTTAATACCACTAATACTATTTATGGCTTTAATATAAGCTGTAACAGCTGCTGCATGGCCCTCTCGTAAAGCCGCGTAAAGCCCAGGGAACTTATCTTTGTTTTTAGCAGCCAATAACTCTATTTTCTTAGCGGTGTTAATACCACTAATACTATTTATAGCGTTAATATAAGCTGTAATAGCTGTTGCATGACCATGTTGTTGTAAAGCTATGTAAAGCCCAGGGAACTCATCTTTGCTAGCAGCCAATAGTTCTATTTTCTTATCAACGCTAATATCATTAATACTATTTATGACGTTAATATAAGCTGTAACAGCTGATGCATGACCCTTTCGTAAAGCCGCGTAAAGCCCAGGGAACTTATCTTTGTTTTTAGCAGCCAATAACTCTATTTTCTTAGCGGTGTTAATACCACTAATACTATTTATAGCGTTAATATAAGCTGTAACAGCTGCTGTATGCCCATTATTTAAAGCGATGTAAAGCCCAGGGAACTCATCTTTGCTAGCAGCCAATAGTTCTATTTTCTTATCAACGCTAATATCATTAATACTATTTATGACGTTAATATAAGCTGTAACAGCTGATGCATGACCCTTTCGTAAAGCTAAATATAATAATCCAGCATCGTTACTTTTGGTGATTGGTAATAAATTTTTCCAATAATCTTTTTTAGATTCGTCAAAACCCTCCTCTGGAACAACCAGGTTATCACCAGATTGTTCTATTCCAAATACTAAAATAGAAATGGCATACTCTTGATTAGCGTCTGAAATTGTTTCCCTAAATAAGGATTCTAATATATTATTTGCATTTTGCAAACGAAGGTCAGAAAAGGTAAGTCGCTTATATGTGTCATGGTTAATTAAATGGTAACCCATTTCATTTGAACCGCCAATTGCAATACTATGACCAGCTCTGGAAAGTAAACATGCAGTAGGTTTTTCATTAATTAAGAATTTTTTTATTAAACCCCATGCATTATTTTTAGTATAGAGACCTAAGTGTTTCTTTATTAAACAAATAGAATTATCTTTCTGTCTTTCTTTTACTTGTTCACCGAATAAAGTTAAGTTAAAGTTTGTTGCACTATTACTACGCTTTAGCACTTTATTTTCTTGTATACTTCCACGGTTACCTATGTTTGACATGGTACGACGAAGGTTTGGCCTGTTTTCTTGCGAGTGTTTTGGTTGTTTAAACAACTCCCTACCACGATTATAATCTTGGTGTGTAAATGGTTTATTATCTCCATCCCAGGTATTAAAGTTTTTATTCCATACCGCCTCTTCTTCTGTACTAAGGTTTTGTGGGCTTTCTAAGCCAAAATATATTGCTATCCCCTCAAGCCAAGGTCTTATGCTTAATAACTTATCTATTGCAATAAGACTTTGTTGAGGTTGTAGGTTGACTTTATTAGCTCTTCTGATTATCTCTGCTTTGTTAATATCACGAACTAATAGCTCGATGGTAAAAAACTCTTTTAACTTTTTTAATCCTTCTTTGCTAGGTATTATTAAAGGTGGTGAAATTGAATTAATTTCATTTGCAATTTCAGCTGGTATTTTGCCTGATATAAATTCATCAATAATACCTTCACTATAGTGAAAACTATACTCTTTAGTTTTACTGTTGATATATATAGTCTTTAGTTTATAGCTATTAGGAGGTGAATCAACGATTATAATATTATAACTTATTAACTTAGCATCATATCCATTAATAAACCTTAATCTATTAACATACGTATTAATATCGTTTCTAATAATAGCTTGTATTGCCATAAAAGCTATACCATAACACATTCCACCTTCCTCAGCAGTGTATCCAAGGCGTTTCATTAAAAAAATACTAATCATATTCGCAATTTATATACAATATTAAAATAATTATATTATTATACATTATTTAAAAATAAATAAAATAAAATAAAATACAATCAAATAGTTAAAATTTTATAAAATTGTTTAATGTAAACATAACATTAGTGTCTTTTATATAGCTATTTTTAAATTAAGAGCTCTGATTAAGTATAAAAGTACGTTACACTATTTTTTTTTAATAAACAGT
The DNA here is from genome assembly GCF_000710735.2 of Allofrancisella heilbronnii. Classification (NCBI taxonomy): domain Bacteria; kingdom Pseudomonadati; phylum Pseudomonadota; class Gammaproteobacteria; order Thiotrichales; family Francisellaceae; genus Allofrancisella; species Allofrancisella heilbronnii. The sequence continues at coordinate 722,204 of NZ_CP144673.1, forward strand.
GTATAAAAGTTTAGTTACGTTTGTAAGAATATTTAGTTACTTATTCCTTTTATTTTGAAATTTTGTAGATACACACATACCTGCTAATACTCCAGTTATAATAATTGCTATCATAATAGTTGCTAGAGCGTTAATTTCAGGGTACAAAAGTGTATCCAGGTGTTAAGGGCTTATCAAGTTACAATACTTTTTCAACTTCAATAGTTTTAGATTCTTTAGTACATTCAGGTTTCTTAGGCAGTACTACCCAAAGCATCCCTTTTTTAAATGATGCTTTAGCTTTATCAACATCTACTGTATCAGGTAAAGATAGACTACGTTCATAACTACCATAATTAATTTCACGCATCATATAGTTTTTATCTTTATCTTGCCTAGAGGTGGTTTTTTCTCCTTTAACTGTTAAAATTCCGTTGTCTATGGAAACTTTAATGTCATCCTCTCCTAATCCTGGCATTTCAATTTCAATTTTAAGTTGATTTTTTTCATCAACAACATCTACAGCAGGGCAAAGAGATAAGTCTTCAAAACGTTCAATAGAGGAGCTAAATGGTTCAAACCATTCATAGATATTATTAAATGCCTTATTAAACTCGTTTTGTGCTGTTGACCAGAATGGTGTATTCTTACGCTGACCTAAATTAATAGGAACATTTTTCTTAGTAGCTAGCAAATTCATAATTACCTCCTATTGGTAGTGTTAGAAAAGCAACTACTATTATTCTCTATTTTTCCCAAGGGCGTCATTGATTAAAATCAAGGAAGGTACACAAAAAGTTAGTTAAATTTTAAGTTACTAATTTAACGTAAGGAGAAGGTAATTATGAAAATAGCAAATTTGATGACAAAGGAGCCTATAACTTTAAATGAAAGCGCAACTGTATTAGAGGCTGTTAAGGAAATGGAAGAATCTAACTGTGGTATTTTGCCGATAGTCGATGACGATAAGGATATTAAAGGTGTTATCACTGATAGAGACATTATAGTCAGAGCGATAGCAAAAAATAAAAACCTAGAGAAAACCTGTATCACAGAAGTTATGAGTAAGAATCCAGTCTTTTGTGAAGAAGAGGATTCATTACAGCATGCTGTTTCTCAAATGACTCGCCACAATATACGCCGCGTATTGATAAAAAATAAAAATGGGGCTTTCTGTGGTATTTTATCTCTTATAGATGTTATTCATCGTGTAAAAGATAAGACTTCATTAGCCGACTTATTTAAAGATGCTAATGCAGAATCATAGTTTATAATTATAAATACTAATCAATTGGTAAGTTACAAGGAAATGTTTTTGAGCAATGTTGGCAGACATAAGAGATTAACTTTTTAGGTTGGGGGATATTAACATATTCCCCCTTAATTTGAACATTACAACGAGTATAAAGTTTGCTAATTGCTCTTGAAAAAGTCTCTGGTCTCATACCAAGTTTTAAGGCTAATATGTTTTTTGGATAGGGTAAATGTATAGTAGAGCTTTTCTGATAATTAGTATTAACATTGTTATTTAATCTTAATAAAAAACACCCTACACGCTGCATAGCGTTCTGGATAGATAGATGTTCAATATGTGCATTCAATAAAAGTTGCTTTTGCGACATTTTTTGTAAAAAGCTAAATGATAAATTGCTATCTAACGTTAACAATAGTTTTAATTTATCAAGAGGCAAAGTAAAACCCTTAAGATCAGAAATGGCATGTGCCATATAAGCTTCTTCTCTAGATGAGGTTGTAATAAGTGATTCACCGTAATAATGATCCTGTGAAAGGATATCAATAATAATTTCTTCACCATCAACACTTACTCTAAAAAGTTTTAACCAGCCATTAGTTACATACAGAAAAGTTTGTAAACTCTGGTCATAATCCATAACTAAAGTATTTTTCCTATAAAAAAAACTCGTTGAAATTTCTGAAAGCTTCTCAAGTGTAGTATTTGATGCTTGAGAGAATAGCTCAATAGTCTTTAAAAAACTTATCTGCATAACCATCTTCTCCCCCATATAGTTATCAAATATAAAAGTGTGCAATTTTATCCTTTTTGCTATAGAGTAGTAATTCACTATAAAATTTTCATGCTAAATTTATTTTGGTATTTCAATTTAATCAACTCTTAAAAGCAAGTTTTGAATCATGAATTTTTCTCTTATAGTGCATGTTTGTTTTTATAGAAATTAGTTTTATACGTTAGTAAATAGTCGATTATTAGATGGAATTATTGACTAAAATAAAAGATTTATAAATACATTTTCTAGCAAAAAGTTAAAATTAAAAGTCGTGAGAACTTTCAGGTACTGTTGCAAACTAAAATTATATGTTTCTCACTGTGTTAAAAACATTCTCAAAATGCTCATTTACTACATGTAAACTGCGCTTTTCGAATACGTCTGTCTTGTTACCACCCATCTAATTCCAGCTTGCAACAGCCCCTTTCAAGGCTTAAACATAGCTACTGTAACACTGTTATTGGCTAAAATTATAGTTGAAGAATATACATTTGTGGAAGTTTATATGATAATTCTCTTAGGCAAGTTTATTTTGAAGAAATTAGGACTCTATATGCTAAAAACTAAAAGCTTAACTCCGTTACAAAACGATATTATCATAAATAAAGCTACAGAAAAGCCTTTTACTGGTAGGTATAATGAACTAGATTGTGAAGGAACTTATATTTGTAGGAATTGTGCTACACCATTGTTTAAATCAGATAGTAAGTTTATATCAAGTTGTGGCTGGCCTAGTTATGATATTCATATCGCTGATAATGTAAAGCAACTACCCGATAGAGATGGTCGTAGAATAGAGATCTTATGTAATAGTTGTGACGGACATTTAGGACATATTTTCCATGGTGAAGGCTATACTCAACTAAATACTCGATACTGTGTAAACTCAGCGTCTGTGGATTTTATACCGTTTAGAGGTTTTGGTGAAACAGAAGAAATCATATTAGCAGCAGGGTGCTTTTGGGGTGTGGAATATTACTTAAAAAAATTAGATGGAATACTCCTTGCGGAATCTGGCTATTGTGGTGGTGATCAGCCATATCCTAATTATAAAAGAGTTTGTGATGGTGATACAGGATATCTAGAAGTAGTCAGAGTTATATTTGATAAGGATAAATTGTCTCTAGAGGATGTTTTAAAATATTTCTTTGAAATACATGATTTTGAACAAGTAGATGGCCAAGGTCCAGATATAGGACAGCAATACAAATCTGCAATTTTCTATTATACTGATGAACAAAGACAACTAGCCACAAACCTAAAGAAAACGCTAAATGATAAAGGCTACAATGTAGCTACTGAAGTTATAGAAGCAAAACCTTTTTATATTGCTGAAGATTACCATCTGGATTATTACTTTAAAAAAGGCTCTTTACCGTATTGTCATACTCATAAGAAAATATTTTAACCTTTTGGAAACAATCTATTTTTTATTCCTAAAAATAGAACTAAAGATAGGATTATAAATCCTAATTGTTGGACTGGTATCTCTACCATAAGCTCTGAGATGGAGTAAAAACTAAGTATAAACCCACCAATACCAGCTATAGCGAATTTGGTTAATCTATTTATAGCGTTACCAGCAGCAAAGCCTTCTTTGAGTAAGTCTATAATTTTTGAAGTCAATGTAATATTTACCAAAGCAAAGCAAGCTGTAGCAAGAGTATTTAATAATACAAAAACGTAGATGTTATTAAATATATAAGAGCATATTAGATTAATTATTATAACAACTGTAGATATAACATAACCTGAAAAAATAATGTTATTTTGATTATATGGAGTTATATTTTTCTTTATATAGTAGCTTGCAAAGACTATACCCAAAATATTAGTCGCAAATAAAATGCAGTATTGCAAATATCCTAAATTAAAATATTCTATAATAAGGTTTGATGAAGCATTTATAAAGCTAAATAGTGCTCCAAAGCATAGTCCAGCACCAATAGCGCCTAAAATAAAAGGAACATTTTTAGTATGCTTTATATACACGTAAAAGCTTTGTAATAAACTTGATGATCTTTTATGTAACTTGTGAGTCTCTGGCATTATAAATGTTAATATTAATAATACTATCCCATATAGGGTTAAAAAATGAAATATATTTTGCCATCGACCAGTTGTATAAATTATTAAACTACCAATTATTGGTGATATTATAGGGGCAATCATAAATACCATAATCATAGTTGCCATCATTTTGATTAATTTTTGCCCGCGGTAGCAGTCTTTTAATATAGCCATAGAAGCTACAGCAGCAGGGGAGTCACCAAGACCTTGGATAAATCTCATAAAAGTTAAAGTTTCAAAGTCTGAGCTTAATGAACATAAGATAGTACTAATTGTATATATTAACATACCTAAAATAAGTATTTTTTTGCGGCCATATCTGTCTGATAATGCTCCCCATATCAACATACCTATACCAAAACCTACAAGATATGTAGATACTGTAATAGTCATCTTGCTTACATCTACATTTAAGAATTCACTTATGTTACCAAAAGCAGGAATATAGGTGTCAATAGCAAAAGGAGGCAAAGCAACGAAGATAACTATAAAAAATATTAAATATTTACTACCTTTTCTAAGTTTCATACTGATAGGGGGAATTATTGTAATTTCGATAAACTATTTTAACAGATAATACTTATCAAAATTAAAAATTATAGGAAATAAAGAAAAGTTAAGCTTTAGCTTTTGCGATAGCTGCTTCAATATTAGGATATTCAGTGTAACCACCGATTATAGTAGTATTGCTACCATCAGCTTTTTCAGCAGGTGCAATAACTAGGAAAGGTGTGCCTTGGATTTCTAAGTCTTTAAAGCCCATTTCCAAAGTATCTTGTAGATGCTCAGAAATTTTATTATTTTTAATTACTTGTTTAACTTTAGTTATATCAGCACCAGCACTTTTTGCTACATTATCAATAGTTGAATTTTTAAGTTTACCTTCATCTTCACCAGTAGCAAATATACCATTATGGTACTTAACGTAAGCCTTAGCACCATAAATTTTGTATATAGCAGTGCCTACTTCAGCAGCATATTCAGAAGCAGGGGCTCTTTGGCCAAAGATAGGAAATTCTACAAATGCAACTTGTACATCTTTATGATTTACTATTGCTTTTTCAATTTCTGGTGCAACCTTCGAACAATACATACATTGATAATCAAAGAACTCATAGATAACTACAGCAGGATCTTTTATATCTGTTTTAGGTGTTAAATCCGAGTTGTATATACTATCTTTGACCTTTAAGAAGTTAGTAACTTGTTCAGCACTCATTTTTTGCATTAAACTATCACGTAGCTCTTTCATGCTCTTATCAATAGTTTCTTGAGAAATGGCAGGCTTCTTACCATTAATAGCATCTTCAAAGCCAGCTATAACTTTATCAGAATTAAAGCCGTAATCTTTTAGATTAGGATCTTGAGTAATGTGCGAACCCATACCGTACCCAATTGTGTAGCTAGCATCTGATTTAACGTTATCCACGTTAGATTCATTTGCAGTAGGTGTACTTATAGCTACAGAAGATGTAGTTTCATCATTATTATCGCTACTTCCAGAGCATGCTACTAGACTAGTAGTTATGATTGCAATTGCTAACGCTTTTAAAAGTTTTTTCTTAGTCATTATATTTTTACTCCTTAACCAAAATGGTTACTTAGTTTGACTTGCTACTTGTTCAGCTGAAGCTGTACCTGCTAATTGTGTTTTCCCAGATTGTGCTTGTACTACATTATTACTTGCTTGAGTAGGTTTATCATTAGTTACTTCTTGCTTTTGGGTTTCAACAGCTGCCTTTTGTTTAGCTATAGCTTGTTTTTGAAATTCAACCATTGCATTTTGCATTTGTTCAGGAGTTAATCTAGCATCCTTACCTAGAATACCATCTTTTAGACCATTTACTATCTGTTCGTTATCAGCGGCGATATTACTTTGAGCCATTTGTGTTTGAAGAGTTTTACCCATAGAGTAACCTACAGAATAACTAATATCATCTTTGCTGTCTGCAGCAAAACTACTACCTACTAGGGCACCTGCTAATAGTGGAGCTATAATTAGAGCTTTAGTTAATTTCATTATTTATTTTCTCCTATTGTTTGAAAGTATCATCTTAAATAATTCTAACAAAGAATATATAAATCACAATAGTTAATCTAGAGTAATAGTATTAAAAAACATTCGCGGTCATTAAATTTTTATTTTGTTTATTTATGAAACAATGGTTTTATTATATTAATTTTTCTATATTTTATTTTAAAATAATTAAATTTATTATATATTATAGTATATATTTAGTTTCGTATTTAATATTGAAATGTATTTAAATACTAGCTTATATAATTAAAATTAATTAAACAATATAATTTAGAAGGTTAAACATATGTATAAAAGATATTTAAGAACAGTACTGTTACTACTACCAGCACTTGGGTTTTCTAGTGATTTTAAAGATATTTCTACAGAAATTAGTGTGAAATTAAAAACTATTACACATACTGATGATATACAGCAGAACATGAGAAATTATATAAGTTCATTGAGCAGCTATAGTCCTGTTAATGAGTCCAAAAAAAAATTTAAAGATAAATTGGTCAAGTATTATGAAATAGCAAAACCATTAAAGACCATCATTAAAGATAAAGAAAATATATACGATTGCTTTGCTCCTGAACAACAGCCTGCTTTAATTGGCCTTAGCAATGATAAAGTAAAAGGGGTTCTAGATTATTTTAAAGCGCATACAGTTAAAGATAGCGATAGCTTCGATAATTTACCTCCTTTGAGTGAATCTTTACTCCGTCAATGTGAAGGTTTATATATAAAAAAACGTCCCACTGTTAAAAGTATAGAGCAGGATTTCAATTTATATACCAAACAAAATGCTGGTTATGGTAATACTAATGCTTATTATGGTTATTTACAAGGTTACTGGCGAGAAAACATTTGGTTTGATTTTGATTATGTATATGCTACTTTTTTTGATCTTTTAGAATTTAATCCAAAATTAGTAAATACCGACAAGTCTGGACATAGTTTAAACCAATTATGGTTGACAACCCAGTGGCCTGAAATAACAAAATCATTTGAAACAGGTATAATTAAGTTTTTTTCTAATGAATGTCCTTGGCATTTTTTTACATTCTCCACAACCGATGATTACAATGATGAGGATGGTAGTGATTATTACAATGAGTATGGTGGGTTTATTATAAACAAAGATGTTACTCCTAACGTTAGTATAGATTTATGTTATGCTACAAAAACAAACATAGGTGGTTACCTTTTAATGTTCCATAACGAAACTATAAAAACTGTAAATAAAGAGTTTGACGGCGTTGGTTTATATTTATACGAATTAGATAAGAATAAAACTCCTCCACCTAAAGAAGTAATTGAGAATCCTAGTGATTACCCAGAAAAAATTAAACTATTAGGGATATATCTTGGTCGAAATATGAAAGGTTATTCTGCATTTAACGCCGGTGCTGAAATTGCTATATTAAAAGGTAAAGCCTCATTTGCTGGTAAAATGGGAAGAGCTGGAGTTGGTGATTATAATGAAACTCTAGATTTTAATAATGGGATACAATGTAATTCGTGCGATCAAGGACAGTCTCAGATCATTAGAGAAAATAATACTAATATGGCAAAGTTTTCAGGTACAAAATCAGCATAATAGCGAAACTTAAGTTAACGATTATTTGACCAATATAAGGCAGGCTCTTTGCTTATTTATAGCCCAATCGATATGCTCCAATATTAGAAAATTATCTAAATATTCGGCTCTTTTATTTTCTAAAGCTAATAAATTTTCGTGTTTATATGGTGAATTACCTATGGCTATAGAAACATTTCTTATCCAAGCATCATAACCAATTCTACGAATAGCTGAACCTTGTGTATATTTATCAAAGTCTTCTTTAGACCATGAAAAAAGCTCTAGTAAAGGTCTATTTACTAAAAAATCTCTTTGTTGAAAATCTTGTTCAGTCGTCACAGGTGCTTGATTATTAAAAGGACAGACTAACTGACAATCATCACAACCATAAATTCTAGTACCTATTTTATCTCTAAACTCTAGAGGTATAGCCTCCTTATTTTCTATAGTTAGATAAGATATACATTTACGTGAGTCGATCATTTTATTGGGCAAAATTGCGCCAGTCGGACAAAGCTTAATGCATGCTTGACACTTTCCACATTCATTTAATTTAAGATCTGTATTTGGTAACTTGGATAAATCTAAATTACTATATATAACTCCAATAAAGAAAAAAGATCCTTGTTCTTTGTTCATCAGCATTGAGTTTTTACCAATCCAGCCAAGACCTGCTTTTTCAGCTAATGGCTTTTCTAATACTGGTGCACTATCTGTAAATACTCTAAATTGGTGATCGCTTGTAATTTTATCTATATATTCTCCTAGTTTTTGTAGCTTTTTTTTCATTACCTTATGGTAATCTCTACCATGAGCATATATAGAAACTTCAGCTATTTCGGAAGGTGCTCTTAGACGCTTTACTTCAGTCTTTGTGGAAATAGGGCGATTAAGATAATTAAGGGTAGCTACTATAACACTATTTGTACCAGGAACTAGTTGATCAGGAACAAAACGTTTTTGACCATGCTTAACCATATAATCAAGCTCAGCATGGTAGCCATTTTCTATCCATTTATTATAGTAAGGGATGTATTCTGATAAATCACAATCAGCTTTTGATAATGATGATAAGCCTAACTCATTTACAGCATAATTTTTAACTTTTTGCCATTGCTTTAAAGTTAGTTCTAGTTTCATAATTACATAATTAGCTATCTTTGCGTTTAATATCCCAAAGTTTTTCTAAAGCATAAAGCTCTCTTGTTTCCTCAAGCATTATATGAGTAACTATATCGCCAATATCAACTAATACCCAGTCAGCTTTATTATTACCTTCTATGCCTAGTATAGAAATCGAGTTTTCTTTAAGCTCTTGCTCTAAGTGTTTAGCTAATGCTCTGGCATGTGTAGTTGACGAGGCAGTACAGATAACAATTTTATCCATTATATCAGTTAAATGCTCAACATCTATAGTTTGGATATTTATGCCTTTTAAATCATCTAAAGCTTCTATAGTTATATCTAGTCTTTGGTTTGTAGTCATAAAAAATAATATTGTATAATTTAAAGCTAAGATTATAACATAACTTACTGTAAATAGTGGTATCATGACAGTACTAAACAATAGGAGAGACTCAAATGAATAAAAAAAGCTTATTTGTATTTTTTTCATTAGTAATATTGATCGCTGTAGCCTTATTATTATTCTACAAATTTTCTATTTGGTATGAGCAAGCATTAGGATCTATCTTCTCGTATATAGTTATGGTCAGTTTTGTTTTACTTATTTTTAGTCCATTTAGGTTTATTAAAGATAATAAAGCTAATATTAGTGTTAGCAGCTATATTAAATACCTTGGGTACACACTTTTGTATATAGCTAAATTTATAGCTAGTATTGTAAAACAAATAGTACTCACTGTTTTATATATAGTTTCTAAACTTTTCTCTACAAAAAATAAAGAACCTTCTTAAAAAAACTTTAAATGCAATATACATCTGAGCAACAAAAAATTATACAGCATGACATAGTTAGTCATGCATTAGTTTCAGCAGTAGCAGGAAGTGGTAAGACTCAAACACTTATAGCAAGAATAGAGTATTTATTAGCTAAGGGCATTCCAGCAAATAAAATACTTGTTCTTATGTATAATAAATCAGCACAATTAGATTTTGCAAACAGATTAAAAAAAGTTTTATCAGCTGAGAAATCAAAGTATATAAATGTACGTACTATGCATTCTTTAGGTAATAGCTTTTTACAAGCTTTTGCTAAAGCAGGATATATTGAATTTAATAAAATTCTCAAAGATTATGAGGTTGACAGTATTTTATTAAATTTAATTAAAACCTACCAGAAGGAATTTAAAATTATTAAAGAGATAGATAGTGATAGGGTAGAAGCTTTTAAAGAATATATTTCTATTTTAAAATCTGATCTTTGCTTAGATAATAAAAAACTAAAAAGTTTAAACTCTAAAGAAAAGAAACTTTTGGATAAAATATTTGTTGAATTTAACAAGCAATGTGAAAAGTTAAAAGCTATTACATACGACGATATGATTTACCTTCCAGCAAAATTTTTTGAGAAAGATAAAGCAAATATCTCACGAGCTAATAATTTATATTCACATATCATTATAGATGAATACCAAGATATAAACCCAATACAGCAATTTTTTTTAAAGTGTCTAGTAGGCGATAATACCTACATCATGGCAGTAGGGGATGTGGATCAAACTATATATCAATGGCGTGGATCAACTCCATATTATATGTTAGAGGGCTTCAAAAAGGACTTTAAAAAAGTCAAACAATATCAACTTTCATATACGTTTCGCTATGGTGATTTAATATCACTTATGGCTAATAACATTATAGCGAATAATAAAAAACGTCACGATAACCTATGTATTACTTATCCAAAGTTAGATAGAACTACAAATATTAGTATTCTAGATAATAGTGATAAAGCTGTGTTAAAACTAAAAGCTCTAATTGAACTAGGAATCAACGCAAGTGACATCGCTATATTAGTTAGAAAATATAATTCAACAACCGTTTTTGAATTAAGTTGTTTATATAATGATTTGCCATATCATGTGGTTGCTGATAAGGACATTTTTAGCGAAAATATATTTAAAGCTATTTATGGCTATCTAATGCTTTTAAGCAAAGGCTATGGCTTTGAAAAACATACTATAGATCAACGTATAGAATTTATAAAGGCTATGCTTGACTATCCATCTTTATACCTTAAAAAAGAGCAAAAACAAGCTTTAGCTGTAAAAATTGCTAAAAATATCGATCAAGCTACAAGTTTAATTATAGAGTTAAGTAAAAATGTTGATAAACCTTTTAAAGAAAAAAATATCCTTGCTGTGGCACACTGTTGGCGAACTATTTTCAATAATACACGTGCAAAAAGACCAGGTAAAGCCATAGACTTCATATTTGAAACGTTAGAAATAGAAAAGCTTATATCTAAAGTCTCGGCAGAGACATATTCTAGTAGGTCAAAACTTCAGATAATTGAAGGAATATCTAGCTTTGCTAAAAGTAACAAAGAAACTCTTAATGTATTTATAGACCTTTTATATGAACTATATCTAAAATCTACTCAACAAGGACTTAATGTTACTAATCCTAATCAGGTTCAAATAATGTCTATGCATAAAGCAAAGGGTTTAGAGTGGGATTACGTAGTTATCCATGATGCTACAGAAGGGAGTTTTTTTGGTGAAAATAATTCAAAAATATCAGAAGAGATTTTAGAAGAAGAACGCAGGCTTTTTTATGTAGCTATCACAAGAGTAAAAAAACACCTTTTTGTAGTAACAGCAGATGATATTGATAGGCTTTCTGAATGGTATAAAATAAAAAATAACACATATCCAAAAGACTTAAAGTGTAAAAATAGCCTTCGATTTTTATATGAAAGCAATTTAATTGAATGTGAGAATTATTTAAGTAGTTTAAATCAACTAAAAAAAGAGGATATAAAGAATAGTATTTTTAAGAAGTATCATCTGGGTAGAGGCATGTTGGCCGAATTCTAGTAGAGTACAAAGCCTAATTTTGCTAAACTATAGTTTCAGTTTGTAAATAGAAACCATCATCGACAACAGTCACTTATTTAGTTAAATAATAATTTTTCATTTATTTGGAAAATTAATTGTAAGCATAATTGGTAAAATATAGTGGTTTTTGACAAAACTTACGTTATGATTTTTCACTAACTTCTATATGCTTCATCCCAATTACCGGTTAAACCAGCTACTTCATATTCTGTTACACGATTTTCAAAGAAATTGGTATGATCAGCACCATTTAGAATCCACTCTAACCAAGTTAGAGGATTTTTTTCTATATTATATATTTCTTTAAGTCCTAATTGCGTAAGGCGTCTATCTGTAATATGGCGGATATACATTTTTACCTCTTCGGCATTTAGTCCTTCAATAGTTCCTAACTCATATGCTAAGTCAATAAATTTATCTTCTAACTCTACGGCTTTACTAGCCATTAGGTAGATTTCTTTTTTAAAGTCGTTATCAACAATATAAGGATTTTCTTGGCAATAAATTCTAAATAAAGCGGCATTACCCTCTACATGCATAGACTCATCGCGTATCGACCATTCAACTACTTTACCCATACCTTTCATTTTCCCAAAGCGCTGGAAATTTAGTAGCATAGCAAAAGAAGCAAACAAAGCAACCCCTTCATTAAACACGGTTTTAGCTAAACATAATCCTAAACCGCGACGGGTAGAGGGATTAGCATCCATCATAAAGTCAATTTTATCTGTCATTGCTTTATACTCTAAAAAAGCATGATACTCTGAATCAGGTAACCCTAAAGTATCATTAAGTAAGGCATATGCTCTTTGGTGGATACCTTCTCTAGCCGCAAAGGAGCCTAGCATATTTCTAACCTCATTATTTTTAAATGCTGGTATAAACTGATCATAATAGTTTTGACCAACTGCAACGTCTGACTGAGTGAAAAGTCTTAGAATATTTGTAATATATTCTTTTTCTACTTTTGAGATTTTGCCATTTTTCCAGTCTGTAACATCCTCTGACAAGTCAATTTCATCTTCGATCCAGTGAGCTTTCTCGTGTTTAACTGTTAGATCAACAGCCCAAGGGTAGCTAAAAGGTTTGTATGTCTTTGAGAAAGTTGTAAGCGAAGATCCTTTAACCCTTGCGATTACCTCGCCAGCTCGAGTCATTAGATTATCATAACCACCAATGTGGACATCACCTACAAAAATTTGTGGAACAGTTCTAACATGCTCTTCTACTAATAAGATATTCTTATTTACTTCATCATAGAATTTGGCTCTTTCATTATCATTGTCAAGGGTAATTTGTGTAAATGGAATATCATTAGCACCAAGCCAGCTTTTTGCTAAATCACAGAAAGGACAATTAGTTTTTGTATATATTTTTACTTCCACGTTATTACCTATTTTTTACCTAGAATCTTACTTTCATTAGCCTGTAAATCCGTAAAACCACCAATATGCTCATTATCTATAAAAATCTGGGGCACTGTTCTAACATGTGATTTTACCTTACCGCTTTGATTCATTTTATCATAAAAATTATTACGTTCTTGGTTATTATCAAGAACAGTTTCTTCATAACTAATACCATTTTGATCAAACCATTGTTTTGCTCCAGTACAAAATGGACAACCAGTTTTAGTATATATTTTAACTTTCATAGTTTTATCCTTCACATGCGATACATTCACTTTCAGACTGTTTTACTTCTGAAAACTCTACAAGCCTTTGTTTTTCTACTTTTTTAGAAATATTTTCAGCTCTATTTGATGTCTCTGTTCTTAAATAATATAAACCTTTACAACCATATTTCCAAGCATTAAAGTGCACTTTATGTAAATATGCCCGAGATGCTCCAGCAGGAAAAAACACATTTAAAGATTGACCTTGACATAGATATTTTTGACGTGCACCACCTAAGTACACTAGCCAGTCTTGATCCATCTCGATAGCAGTTTTAAATACCTCTTTTATTTCTTTGCTTAAGAAATCTAGTTGTTGCACAGAACCGCCATTAGTTATAATTTCTGACCAAACTTCTTCTGTATTTTTGTTTAGTTTCTCTAGTTCTTGCTCCAAATATTTATTTTTATTTAAATGGGAGCCTACTCTTGTTCTAGATGTAAAAGCATTAGCTTTCCAAGGTTCTATACTAGGGGAAGTATTTAGTATTAAGGAGCTATTAGCATTAGGAGCAATAGCAAGTAAATGAGCGTTTCTACGCTCAGTTCCTATCATGTCAGGAGCTTCACCTTTTTCTCTACCTAACTCTAAAGTTTCCTCAATAGCTTGTTGTTTTATCCTTTTAAAAATTTCTTCATTTATTTTTTCAGCTTCTTTGGATTCAAATGGTACTCTATGCAGTTGTAAATAAGAGTGAAAGCCCATAGCTCCAAGCCCTAGACTTCTTTCACGAGAAGCGCTATATCTAGCTTTAGCTATTTCATCACCAGCGTGATCTATGAAAAACTGTAAAACATTATCTAAAAATCTAATTAGATCTTTGATTAGAGTAGTGTCTTTCCATTCATCATATTTTTCCAAATTCACAGAAGATAGACAACAAACTGCTGTACGTTTTTCGTCTGTTACAAGGTGAATTTCATTACATAAGTTTGAACCTTTAATAGTTAGTCCAAGCTCTTTTTGAGCTTTTGGTAATGCTCTATTAGCAGTATCAATAAAGTTTAAATACGGTTCACCAGTACGGTAACGAGTTTCTAATATAGTTTCCCAAAGCTTGCGGGCTTTGATTATATCTCTAACTGATCTATCATCAGGGTCAACTAGTTTCCAGTTATCATTATTAGCAACTGCTTGCATAAATTCATCAGTTAGGTTTACAGCATGGTGTAAGTTTAGACACTTTCTATTTACGTCACCGGTAGGTACACGAATACTTAAGAACTCAATTATATCAGGGTGAGATATATCCATATATGCTGCATAGGAACCTTTACGAGTTTTACCTTGACGATATGCAACCATATCAGCATCTACAGTATGCATGAAAGGAATAGGTCCAGGAGCCTTATCAGAAACTGACCTAACTCTTGACCAGTGACCGCCAACGCCACCACCTTTTACAGATAACCATCTTAATTCAGATGAATGCTCTATTAACCCTTCTAAGGAATCTGGCACATAAGATAAAAAACAACTAATAGGTAAAGATTTGACTTTAGCCCCAGGAAGTGGAGCATTTGATAATACAGGGGAAGCAAACATAAACCAACCGTTGGATGCAGCATTATATATACGTTGTGCTAAGTTGGTATCACCAAAAGAGTACGCTATAGCAGCCCTAGCAAAAGCATACTGGGGAGATGGTTCATTCTCTAAGCAATAATAATTAGTAAGTAGCTGTTGAGCTTGTAGAGAAAGCTCTTGGTCTTTTGAGACATCTATATGTATGCCTAGATAATTTTCTTTAGCCATAATAAACCTTATTAATAAACTAACAAATAAATTAAAACTATACTAAATAAGTATAATTGATATTTTATTATTAGAATTCTACCAACTTTTTAGGATTTTAAAATAGCAAAAAAGGAAATATTATCCTTGACATTACTAGAGGTGTTTTAAGAGCTAGATAATATAAAGGGTTAAGAAGATTAGTAAAAAATTATTTAGCTAGAATAGTTGTTGCTGCTTTATTTAAATCTTTAACAGCATCTATTGAAACTTGTAAATTTTTTCTTTCTTCATCTGAAATTTCTACTTCTATAGCTCTAACACCATTTGCTGAAATTTCAGTGGGAACACCCACAAATAAGTCTTCTTTAAGACCATACATACCAGCTTTTACTTTAGTTGCACATGGTAGAATCATTTTTTTATCTCTTAAGTAGCTTTCTGCCATTTGGATGCCAGCAGCAGCTGGAGCGTAGTATGCTGAACCTGTTTTTAGTAAAGCAACAATTTCACCACCGCCATTTCTAGTTCTTGCAACTATAGCATCTAGTCTTTCTTGGGTAAGTTTACCTTCTTGTACTAGACGCTCAAGTGAAACACCAGCTACATTAGACATCTTTGTAAGAGGAACCATAGTATCGCCATGCCCACCCATTACGTAAGCTTGAACTTGTTGAACAGATACATTTAGCTCTTCTGCTAAGAAAGTTCTAAATCTAGCAGAGTCTAGTACGCCAGCCATGCCTACTATTTTGTTATCTGGAATACCAGAAAATTTTTGTAGCATATTAACCATAATATCTAAAGGATTTGTAATACAGATCACAAACGCGTTAGGACAGTTATGTTTGATACCTTCGCCAACAGCTTGCATAACTTTTATGTTTATGCCAAGAAGATCATCACGAGACATACCAGGCTTTCTTGGCACGCCTGCAGTTACTATAACTACATCAGAGTTTTCTAAATCTCTATAATCATTTGTTCCTTTAACCTTAAAGTCTACTCCCTCAATGGGGCACGTTTGTGCTAGATCTAGAGCTTTACCTTGAGGCATACCTTCAGCAATATCAAATAAAACAACATCACCAAGTTGTTTGATAAGTGCCAAGTGAGCTAAAGTTCCACCAATATGACCTGCACCAATAAGAGCAATTTTCTTTCTAGACATTAAATCTCCTTTATATATTTTAGTTAAATAAAACAAACAGATTATAACATAATACGTTGTTAAGTTAACAAATTAAAGTTTTGCTAAAATTCGTATTTACAAGTATAATTATAGGCATATAATGTGTACCTTAGAGTAAAGAGTGATCTTACTAAAGCATGTTAAAAAAATACATAAATAATATAGGGTTTTGTCTGGGTCTAATCGGCTTAGCACTGTTTGTGTTTGGGCTAGCTGAGAAAGGTATTTTTGAGAAAAATGTGGTGATACTGTATGCCACACTTTTGTTGTTTGTGGCAGCGTTGATTCAAAAGGAGCAGTTTTTTACAGGTTTGGAAGGTATCGCACTTGTAATAAGTGCAATAGTGGTTTTTTATCAAGCTCCACAGGTTTATAATTTAACTGTTTTTGTTGGTTTGATTTTTGTGTTTGCTATTTGGTATTTTGCTAGGCATAAACTAAATTTTGCTAGAATTTGTGCATTTATTGGTTTAGTTTGCTTATGTTTGGGGATCGTACTAGCCAGAAATGAATTTATGGTAATTTGCGGTATATTCTTGTCTGTTTATGCAGTTTTTTCTATACGACAAGGTTTTACTGTGAGCTGGATTTTTTTAGCACTAAACATATTATTTGCCTTAGTTGCAATAATTTCTTTGTATGGACTTTATTAGCAAAATATAATTTCAAAAGGAATTTATATTTTATGAGAAAATTATCGTTTTTAGATAGGGTTATAGAAGAGCTTGATAGCTACGCAAAATTTACAAAGGCTAAAGTTAGCCCTACTAGGAAGTCTCCTAGTAAAAACATATATGATCAACAGTTAACCCAAGCAGAAAAAAAACATTCAGCAGGTCTAATGAGAGTTGACTACACCGGAGAGATATGTGCTCAAGGCTTATATCGTGGGCAAGCTGCAGTAGCTAAATCAGTAGAAACAAAGACCTATTTATATCAAGCTGCTGATGAAGAGTATGATCATTTAGCTTGGTGTGGCGAGAGATTACAGGAGTTAGATGCAAAACCAAGTTTATTAAATCCTTTTTGGTATTGGGCATCATTTGGTATAGGAGCTACAGCTGGAGCTATAAGTGATAGTTTAAGCTATGGTTTTGTAGTAGAAACAGAAAAACAAGTAATGAAACATTTAGATTCACATCTAAAAAATTTACCCGTAAATGATAATCGTTCTAGAGAGATCTTAAAACAGATGTATCTTGACGAGGCACAACATGCTGTAGAGGCGGAGAAAGCAGGGGGAAAGAAACTTCCTAAACCTGTCAGAATTATAATGAAACTCCAGTCAAAAGTTATGACAACCTTGGCTTATAGGTTTTAAAGTTAATATTTTAAAATTGGGATTTATGAGGTGTAACTATTAAAATCATCACCAACTATCTCCTTAATTACAATACCAGCTATAGTTAGTCCAAATAAAGATGGCATATAACTAAGAGTTCCATTAGTCGCTCTAGATCGACCTTGTTGGTTTGGTTGAGGTTCTTTAGGAGGTAGTGGAGCTATACCTTTTTCAGTAGAATATATAGTCTTTATACCTTTTTTGACTTTTTGTTTTTTTAGACGTGTTCTCATGGCACGAGCCAGAGCACAAACATCAGTTTTATAAACATCAGCAACCTTTATTTGCGTAGGGTCTGTTTTGCCCCCAGCACCCATGCTTGAGATCGTTTTTATTCCTAATTCATGTGATGCTTTTACTAAATTAACTTTAGCATTTAGAGTATCTATTGCATCTATTACATAATCATATTTTTCAGCAGTAAGTAGACTATATGTATTTTCAGAATTAATAAAAGTCTGCATGGCGTTGACTTGACATTTAGGATTTATATCTAAAATTCTGTCATTCATAACCTCAACTTTAGGCTTACCAACTGTACTATGTAAAGCAATAAGTTGGCGATTGATATTAGATGGGTCTACTATATCCATATCAATTATTGTTAATTTTCCGACACCGGCTCTAGCGAGTGCTTCAATAACAAAAGATCCTACGCCACCACATCCTGCTACAAAGATATTTGCAGTTTCTAGTTTTTCTAAACCTTTCGAGTTAACTAATATTCCAGTTCTTTCTGTAATTGCTTGTATCATAATTATATGTAAACCTTATTTAAGTCATCTATATATTTGTATGCAAAAAGATTGGCATAAACCTCACCAGTTATGTGATCAACCTTACCCATGCTTAAGGCATCAGGTAGCCAATCTATACTTTTGGTTACTATTTTATCATTATCTAGGACAAAGCCATCCACTATAGCGTTAGATTTTGCCATGAAACTGTCGTAGTTAAGAGGCGTCACAATAGAATCTTCTTTTAAGCTAAATATGAAGATTGGTGTTCTAGTCCTGGTTCCAAAATCAACTATGTCAGCATTCTGTAATGTTTGTAAAAATTCACGGTCATGAAAAATTTTTTCACTTAACAGATTAAGCATGGAGTTATTGCCTGTTGGTATACTATAATGTGAAGCAGACTCTTGATTCGGAAATTTTTTATATACAGAACTACTAAAAACAGCTTCAGCTAAGACTGTATTTGGTAGATCTTTTTGGTTAAATACATTTGCAAGTGTGTAGTGCTTACCGTCTATATCACATTTAGATTGAGCAAATGTTGAACATTTCATGTTAAAAAATTCTTTGTCAATGTCTTTAATGTTAATAGTTTTATCAGTGTTACTATAATTTAAATAGCTCATTAAAGTATTTGCTACTAATGCTGGTTTTAGCATAGAGGTTATGATTTTACTATAGAGTTTGTATGCTTTTGAATCATTGTTATCTACCATAAAACGTAGGGTAGTATTACTGATATCATATGCTCCACTTAAACCAACCGCAGCTCTATACCTGTATAACTTCTCAAGTTTGCTAACACCATCGCAATTATATGTAGATTCGAAGCATTTTGCTGTCCAGATGGAATATGGAGCGCCTTCAGAGTAGCCAACAGAAAATAGATTTAATCTTTTTGTATTACTTAGTTTGTATTTTTCCTTAATTACATTAGAGATATCATTAAGTAGATCTATAGCTGTATTTACAGTTTGCTGAGGGTATAGAACATATGGATGATAATTTTTATAATCATCTCCTTGACCTATATAATCAGGAGCTACAACTATATAGCCATTAGCAGCGTAAAGAGCAGCATAAATAGTATTAAGCATTAGGCTAGTTTTATTATTTTTATCTAAGTTTGATGGAACTCCACTATTATCAAATACAGTAGGGTGATAGTATAGAACTACACCTTTCGGTTTTTCTGTATCTGGTAGTATGAGTAATCCAGAAACTTTAGAAGTAATTTTTCCACTAGCTGGAAAGGTGTTTGTAGTTTTATACGAAATTTTATTAAGCTGAAGAGTTTTTATATCTTGCGAGTTAAGATGATCTATATCCACATCTAATTCCTGCATATTTTTTATATTTTTATCACAATCTTGTTTGGATAAATCTTTATTGCAGAAATATTTTGTTTTATAAGTGTTACTTACATCATCAACTTTCCAAATTTCAGACTTAACTATTTCAGAGTATCCAAAAGAGGATACTAAACTTAAAAAAAATACTATTTTTTTATTCATATTAAGTTAGTTGTCGATCATATTATATGGTCTACATTTTAGCAGTAAGTTTTAAAGAAATCTTTAAGTATATTAGAGTAAATAAAGTTGACATAAGAATAATTAATAAGCAAAATTATTAGCGTTAAATCAACAACCTTTTAAAATAAACATAAACCAATAAATGGAGAATGTAATTATGGTATTAGTAGGCAAAAAAGCACCAGTTTTTAACGCACCAGCAGTATTAAGAAACGGTGAGATTGTAGATAACTATGATTTTGCAAAAGAGATCCACGGTAAATATGCTGTAGTGGTATTTTACCCTTTGGATTTTACATTTGTTTGCCCATCTGAGTTAATAGCTTTAGATAAAAGAACAGCTAAACTAAAAGAGCTAGGTGTGGAAGTTGTTTCTGTATCTATAGACTCTCATTTTACGCATAATGCTTGGAGAAACACACCTATCAATGAGGGTGGTATTGGACCAGTTAGTTATACTATGGTTGCTGATATTAATCAAAAAATCGTAAAAGATTATGATGTTCAAGCTGAAGGTGGTATGGCTTTTAGAGGTACTTTCTTGATTGATAAACAAGGTGTAGTACGTCATCAAGTTGTTAATGACCTTCCATTAGGTAGAAATATGGATGAGGTTATAAGGATGGTTGAAGCTTTGCAATTTCATGAGCAATATGGTGAAGTATGTCCAGCTGGTTGGAATAAGGGCGACCAAGGCATGAAGGCTTCTCCAAAAGGTGTTGCTGAATACTTAGTAGATCATGTTGATGATCTATAGTCTAAATATTTATTCTATTTTTTTATAAAAAATTTATTTATATTTGTATTTCTAAATAATAAAATGCTAAAAATATTCTAGTAAGCTGTATAGATGAAAAAATTATTTTTAATTATAGGTATGCTAGTATTTAGCAGCCTTGTTTATGCAGCTAATAATCCTTCTGATAATAATCAAAAATCGCAACTTACAGAAGATCAGTCATCAATCGAAAATAAATCTGTAATAGATGTAATCGAGCAGCAAGAGGGAGAAGCCTTTGTTCCAACTACTAGCGTTGATATAGGTAAAACTATATTAGATTACACACGCCTTAATACGATCAAGCTCCCATATTATCAAGCTATAGATAATAATGTAATATTTTCACAAGCAATGATGAATACTCAGCAAGAAACTGCTGATCCTTTGTTTATAATGCTATCTCGCCAAAATGGTCTTTTAAAAGATGATTATCTTTATGCTGGGGGAACAGCTTCATTTTTGCCTATGTGGGGTAGAAATAACACTAGCAATCAAAATTCAACTTCTATAAATAATTATAATTTTGAGTATTATATGTTAAGTACTCTAGGTGATTGGACTTCTGTTTTTGCGTCTGTAAACGTTTATACTGATAATGGTGATTGGAATGTAAATCCTGGTGGCATTTATTTTCTTTTAGGAGATTTAAAGCGTTTACCAGTATTTACATATGCTGCACTTTCTACGGTTAATTTTGGTAATTTTGATGAAACTACTAACTTTATACCAACACTTACTAGGATATACTTTATGCAGTCTGGTGGTAATGTGAACTTATCGTATAATAATGATGGTTTGCAGGCAAACGTAGTGTTTTTAGCGCCTTCTCAGAATCAATTTTTGCAAGTTGCAAATGCCTATAATGGTAATGCAAAACTTGGTTTTTCTGTAAATATGAAATATACATATGACTTAAATACAGTAGGTGATTACTGGTATTTTGGCTCAGCTTACTCAAATGTCTCAGGTTTTACAAATAAAAACAATGACAACGTTGGGGTTGTAGATTTTAACTTTGGAGTTAGTGTTAGTGACTTAGAATTTATGAGTGAATTTATTTTTACCGATAAAGGAGTAGATAAAACTACTAATGTTTCTGGATCTTTTAACTTAAAAGAAGGATTTTATACCTCATTATTTCCAAATTTAAATACAAATAACTTTTTATCATCTGGTGGACAAGTATATTCATGGTCATCACAGTTAAATTACACTACAAGATTTTACAATAAAGACCTAGTACCATATGTCAGTTATTCTCAACTACAGCAATCTAGTACTAACTATGCAGCTATTATAGATACAGGATTTAGATATAATACCTTTGCAGATGCTTGGCTTGGTTTTAGTTATAGTTATATTAATGCCCAAGCAAATAAGTCTTTTCAACAAGATAACTTACTCTCACTGTATTTAAGGATTTTTATATAAAAAGATATAGTTGCTTTTGTGTTAGAATAGTTTTTATGTAAATTATTAAGGTTGTAAAAATATGCAAGATTTATCGCAATGTCCTAAATGTCAGTCACAGTACGTTTATCAAAATAACGATCTATTAATTTGTCCAGAGTGTGGTCATGAGTGGAAGTTGGATGAAGTTAAAAATGAGGATGATAAACTTATAGTCAAAGATTCAAATGGTAATTTATTACAAGATGGTGATACTGTTACAGTTATTAAAGACCTTAAGCTAAAAGGTTCTTCGCAAGTTATAAAAGTTGGTACAAAAGTCAAAGGTATCCGCTTAGTTGAGGGTGATCATGATATTGATTGTAAAGTTGAGGGTATTGGAGCTATGAAACTAAAATCACAGTTTGTTAAGAAAGTTTAGAACCACTTAGCTATTAGTTGCAATGTATTTAAATAATTTCTTTGAACTATATACTACATTTATAGCTATCTGTTGATATAATTTCATTATAGTTATATTTTTGTTGTTATCAAATGTCTAGACAAATCTTTATAGATACTGAAACTACTGGTTTTGATTTTAAAATTGGTAATAGAATTGTTGAGTTTGGAGCTGTAGAAGTTATTGATAGAAAGATAACTGGCAATACTTTACACTTTTATTGTAATCCAAATTTTGAAGTTGAGGCAGGAGCGTTAGCTATACATGGTTTAACAAATGAATTTTTAGCAGATAAACCAACTTTTGAAGAAAAAGCTGATGATATGATAGAGTTTCTTAGAGATGCTGAAATTATAATCCACAATGCAGCTTTTGACGTACCATTTATTAATTGGGAGCTTAATTTATTAAAAAACAACAAGTATGGAAAACTTGAGGATCATGTTGCTAACATTGTAGATAGCTTAGAAGTTGCTAGGAAAAAACATCCTTTGCAAAAAAATAATCTAGATGCCTTATGTAAACGTTATGCTATTAGAAATGATCATAGAACATTTCACGGAGCTTTACTGGATAGTGAGCTCTTAGCAGATGTGTACCTTGCTATGACAGGAGGGCAAACTAAATTGTCATTACAAACTTCTAAATCTGTAACTAAAGATAGTGCAGATGTAGATTTTGAAAGACTAAATTTACGTCAAGCAAGTGTTAGTAATCTTGCAGAACATGATAAATATCTTCAGGAAATACTCAAACTAGAAGAAGAAATTAGATGGTAAAAAGACCTAAATTTACAGAAGCTGATAAAAATACTCTTGTATTAGTTGGAAAAGACTTCTTTCAAAGAGATGTATATTTAGAAAAAAATACTTATAAAGCTTGGTTAGCTTTATATGCTGCTGCTAAGTCTGATAGTATAGAACTTTTTATTGTATCTGGGTTTAGAAGTTATGATTATCAACAAAAGATTATTGATAGAAAATTAGCCAATGGTCAAACATTGGAGCAAATTAGCAAAGTAAATGCTTTAGTGGGAGAAAGTGAGCATCATACAGGTAAAGCTATAGATTTGACAACCTTAGGTGAAAAAGAAGTTTTAACTGAGGAGTTTGAAAATACCGAAGCTTTTTATTGGCTAGAGGAAAACGCTTCAAAATATGGTTTTATAATGAGTTTTCCTAGAGATAATAAATACGGCTTTATTTATGAGCCATGGCACTGGTGTTATAAAGATGAAAAATTTAAATAAATTATTTTTGATTTGCTGTTTATGTTTATTAGGTAGCTGCAGTAGTGCTTATAAAGATGCTAAAGATGACCTTACCAAAGTAGAATTTGAATCTGGTAACTACCCTAAATTATTTTTTTCTGTACGTGAGAAGTTAGCACAGGTAAATTTAAGCTCAGCTATTGAGAGTAATAATCATATTGGAAATATAGAGCAACTTAAAAATTTAAATAGCTTAGAATCTGGAAGATTATTACAACTAAATGATCAGTATCAAATTTCTATAGATGAGTATAGTAAAGCTTTAAGCACTGTGGCGACATCTAAAGATGAGGCTATAAAACAAGCAAGAGCAATATTGTTAAATAAAAATACCTATAATTACTATGATACTGATAATGCGTATATAATTCCTGATTACGCTATAAATTTCTTGTATATATATCAAGCTTTAAACTATTTAAAGCAAAGTGATCCAACTTCTGCTCTTAAATCATTACAGCAGTTGGATAATGCTAAATTTTGGACTCTCCAACAAGATGGTATAGCTAAAGGTATGGCTAAACTAGCACAAAAACAGCTTAAAACAGATGCTGTTAATATGGAAAATTTAGGCGTTAAAAATTTCGAAGCTTTAGAAAATATGACTAATTTTTCTGACAAGATTCCAAATTCATATGGCAATCCTATGGGATATTACTTAAATGCTATCTTAGAAAGTTCTATGTCTAAAGATTATAATGCAGCTTTAACAAGTTTAATAAAAGCTCAACAATATACAGTTGGAAATCATTACCTTGACCAAACAGTACAAGAATTCTATTCTGCAATAGAAAGCCAAACATCACCATTTCCAATGGGTATGGGTCGGATAGTTGTTTTTTATGAGCAGGGGTTAGTAAACACTAGAGATTCCATAAAAGCACCTTTAAATATTGGCAATATTGGAGTTAGGAAATTTCAATTACCTGTTTACAATACACAGTACCAATTTTTTGAGCCTAAAAAGGTTATAATTTCAGATAATGATAGAGAATTAGTCAATACTTATACCGAAACACTATTAGATGGTACTTTATTTGCTATAAAATCTTTAGTGGCTGAATATCCTAAGATAATTATGCAAAATACAGTCATTGAGATTTTAAAGTACAATTATGATAAAAATTTTGCCTTAGGTGGGTTGCTAGGAAGTAAGTTGAAATTTGATTTATCAAAAACAGAACCAAAAGAAGCTGATTTAAGAAGTTGGCTACTGCTGCCAAATAGCGTGGATTTGTTTGAACAACAGATAGATAGTGGAACTTATACTATCCAAATAAATAATATACGTCAAAAAATATCAGTCCAGCAAGGTAAAACAACTTTGTTATGGGTTGTCGATATAGGTAGCTTTAAAAAAGTTTTTTATTTTATTGTTTGATTTTCTAGCCGTAATCATATTTACTCCCTATGGGCTAAATGATATAACTTAATTAGGATATTCATAATAATACACAAGGAAGTATCTTATGGAAAAAGTTTTAATTTTAGGAGCTGGCCGTGTAGGCTCTTTGGCGTCATGCTTGCTTGTAGACAGTGGTGAATATATTGTCCATTTAGTTGATAAGGTTATACCTGAAGATAACCCAACTTTGGAAAAAAATAATACAAATCTTAAATACGTTGAACTAGATGTAACTAATACAGAAAAATTAGAAAATTATGCTAAAGATAATAGTTTTGATGCGATAGTTTCTTGTTTACCGTTTTATTTTAATAAAGGCATAGCAAGCTTAGCAGCTAAGTTAGACCTTAACTACTTTGATTTAACAGAAGATGTTGAAACAACAAAATATATTAAAGAATTAGCAGCTACATCAAATAGTTTTTTTGCCCCTCAATGTGGTTTAGCACCAGGATTTATTAGTATTGTAACTAATAATCTTTTGGGTGAATTTGAGCAGGTTGACACAGTGCGTATGCGTGTAGGAGCTTTACCTCTTAATGTCTCAAACACACTTCAATATGGTTTAACGTGGTCTACAGAAGGTTTGGTAAATGAGTACGCTAAGCCTTGTGAAGCAGTAGTAGGAGGGCAAAAGAGGATTCTAGCGCCATTAGCTGATATTGAAGAGATTAAGATTGATGGCTTAACTTACGAAGCTTTTAATACTTCAGGTGGAGTTGGCTCGATGATTGAGACCTATAAAGATAAAGTCAAAAATATGAATTATAAAAGTATTCGTCACCCTGGGCATTGCGAAAAAATGAGATTTTTAATGCAAGATATGAAGCTTGGTGATGATTTGGATCTAATGGTTAAAATTATGGATAATGCTATCCCACGTATTAACCAAGACATAGTATTAATATACGTTTCAGTAGACGGGATCCGTAAAGGTCTTAAATCTGAGCGTCATTTTGCTCAAAAATATCCATCCAAAGTTATATTTAAAAAGCGTTTTTCAGCTTTACAATTAACTACAGCAACAAGCCTTTGCGTGACTATAGATATCATGCTAAATAAACCGCAAAAAGCTTCTGGTTTTATTAATCAAGAGTCTATTTGCTTAAAAGATTTTTATAATAATAAGTTTGGAGATTACTATAAAAACTCTGGTTTTTTGATACAAGCCGAATAGCAGGAGGTTATTAATATGTTAGAGAAATTTAACTTAGGTCTAGAAAACTATATAGTAAATGATAGAGGAAATACTATTGAAACCCTCAATCCAGCTAATGGTCAAATTATCGCTAGAGTTCTAAATCACAGTATTAAAGATATGCAAGATGCTATTGCAAAAGCTAAAGAAGCTTTTTTACAGTGGCGTCAGATACCAGCTCCAAAAAGAGGGGAGTTGGTTAGATTAATAGCTCAAGAGCTACGTGAAAATAAAGATTCTTTAGGTAGTTTAGTATCATTAGAAATGGGTAAGTCTAAGCAAGAAGGTGACGGTGAGGTTCAGGAAATGATTGACATGGCAGATTTTGCTGTTGGTCAATCACGTATGCTCTATGGTGCAACTATGCATTCTGAAAGAGCTGAACATAGAATGTATGAGCAGTGGCATCCTTTGGGCGTAGTAGGAGTTATTTCGGCATTTAATTTTCCTGTTGCTGTATGGTCGTGGAATGCATTTTTAGCGGTAATATGTGGTAATACAGTAGTATGGAAACCTTCTGAAAAAACTCCTTTGTGCTCTATTGCTGTACAAAATATTTGTCAAAAAGTTATTAAAGAAAATAACTACCCAGAAATTTTTTACACTGTTATTTCAAAGGATATAGAAGTTTCAAAGGCTTTAGTTAACGATGAAAGGGTAAACTTAGTTTCATTTACTGGCTCAACAAAAGTAGGGCAAGATGTTGGCCAACAGGTAGCAAAGCGTTTTGGTAAATGTATTTTAGAGTTAGGTGGCAATAATGCAACAATAATAGATGAAACTGCTGATTTAAAGCTTGCAATACCTGGAGCTGTCTTTGGGGCTGTTGGTACAGCTGGGCAACGTTGTACAAGCTTGCGTCGTCTTATAGTGCACACGTCTATCTACGATTTGGTCAAAGAAAAAATGCTTAATGCTTACAAGCAAATCAAAGTTGGTGATCCCTTGGATCAAAAAAATCTAATGGGACCAGTTATAGACCAAGTTGCTGTTGAGAATTTTATTAATACAGTTTCAAAAGCAAAAGAGCAAGGTGGTAAGCTTCTAATAGGCGGTAAGCAAATACAAAAAGAAGGATTTTTTGTAGAGCCAACTATTATAGAAGCTAACAAAGATATGCATATAGTAGCAGAAGAAAACTTTTGTCCTATTTTATACATAATGCCTTTTGAAAATATAGACGAAGCGATTAAATTAAATAACTCGGTTAATTATGGACTATCAAGTTCTATTTTTACCAATAATTTACAAAATGCTGAAAAGTTCCTCTCAAGCCAAGGTAGTGATTGTGGTATTGCTAATGTAAACATTGGAACTTCAGGAGCAGAAATTGGTGGAGCTTTTGGTGGAGAAAAGCATACAGGTGGTGGCCGTGAGGCTGGTTCAGATGCATGGAAAGCTTATATGCGTAGACAAACTAATACTATAAACTATGGTAAAGATTTACCATTAGCGCAAGGTATTAAATTTAATTTGGAGGATTAAAAAGTTATGAGTATAGATATTTTAAATAAGCTATGGGATCAATATGTTGCTTTTAATCCTCATGTTACCCAGATTTATGATTTGTTTGTGAAACAAGGAGAAAATCCTGTCAATGATCATATTGCATTAAGAACATTAGATGATCCAAGTATAGATATAAATACTTTAGCTCAAGTTTTTATAGATAAGGGGTATAGTATTTGTGGAGATTATGATTTTAACGTTAAAAAACTAAAAGCAATACACCTTGAACATGTAGATGAGAATCAGCCAAAAATTTTTATAAGTCAGTTATTGACAAAAGAGTTTAGCTCTTTTGTTCAGGAAACTATGAAAAAATGTATCAAAGCTATTCCGCAAAAGTTATTAGACAATAAAGAGCAACTTTTAATTTCAGGCACTAGTTGGGATAAAATAAGTTATCAAACTTATACTAAACTTTTAGAAGAATCTGAATATGCGGCTTGGTTTTATGCCTTTGGTTTTAGGGCAAATCATTTTACAGTATTTATCAATAAATTAAAAAAATTTGATGAAGTAGCACAAGTAAATGACTTCTTAAAACAAAATAGTATAAAGCTTAACTCTTCAGGTGGAGAAATAAAAGGCACTTCAGCTGATTTGTTAGAGCAGTCAAGTACACTGTCTGGTTTGGTAGAGGTGGATTTTATCGAAGGTAAGCAAACTATACCATGCTGTTACTATGAATTTGCTAAAAGGTATCAGGATAAAAATGGTAAGTTATACCAAGGTTTTGTAGCTAAATCAGCTGATAAAATTTTTGAAAGTACTAACTTTAAGAGCTAGTAATTTTATTAAAAATTTGCATTTAATTGAATATATGCTAAAATCTTGATTTGTTATTTAATGGTGTGTACCCTAAACTTTTATAAACTTAATTAACTGGCATTTTTAAGTGAGGTGAGAGAAGTATGCCAAGCGTTAGAGTTAAAGAAAGAGAACCTTTTGACGTTGCTCTTAGAAGATTTAAAAGATCTTGTGAGAAAGCTGGAATAGTATCTGAGCTACGCAGTAGAGAATACTATGAAAAACCAACTTGGGCACGTAAAAGAAAAAAAGCTGCTGCTGTAAAAAGGGCTTTCAAAAGCAATATAGTAGCAAGATAATTTAATTCACCTTGAGAGTAATTAAATACTCTCATCTATTTTATTAGGAAATCTTATTTATACAATGTCACAAATTTTTAATCAGTTGACTCAAGATATGAAAGAGTCTATGAAAAATAAAGATAAAAATAGGCTAACTACTATTCGTATGGCTATGGCTGCTATTAAACAAAAGCAGATAGATGAAAAAATTGCTATAACTGATGATATCGTGATAGCTATCGTTAATAAGATGATCAAACAAAGGCAAGATTCTTATAATCAATATATTCAAGCTAATAGAGTTGAGTTGGCGGATGGTGAAAAAAGGGAAATAGAAATTCTCACAAATTATATGCCAAAGCAGCTAAGTGACGAAGAGGTAGTTGCAATAGTGCAAAAAGCTATAGAGTCTGTAGGTGCTACTTCCATGAAAGAAATGGGAAAAATCATGGCATATGTAAAGGAAGAGTTAGCTGGTAGAACAGATATGAGTAAAGTTAGTGCTATAGTAAAATCAAATTTAGGTTAGTTTTTGCTGCTTTAAAATATGACAAAAAGAGTCTCCAATATTTTTATCAAAGATCTAATATCTAGTGTTGATATTGTTGATGTAATTTCACGTTTTGTTAAGCTTAAAAAATCTGGTAAAAACTATAAAGGTTGTTGCCCATTTCATAACGAAAAAACTCCTTCTTTTTTTGTAACTCCGGATAAAAATTTTTTTCATTGTTTTGGGTGTCAAGAGTCAGGAGATACTATTACTTTTATAAAAAAAGTTAATAATTTAGATTTTATTGATGCTGTAAAAAATTTAGCAGAAATGATAGGTAAGCCTATAGAATATGAAAATCATTCTCAAGAAGATATACAGCAAGAACAATTATATAATAAATGTATAAGTTTTCTGGAAACAGCTCAAAAATATTATCGTTGGAGTCTAGGAAATTCCAGTATGAAAGATAAGGCTATAGATTATTTAAAAAAACGTGCTATAAGTAGCGAGTTAGCTAAATTTTTTGGTATCGGATATGCTTGTGATGGGTGGGATAACATTATCCAATTGGCGAAAAAAGCAAAACTTACTGATGATATTTTGATTGAAACAGGTTTGGTAGTACAAAAAGATAACGGTAATATTTATGACCGTTTTCGTAAAAGGATAATGTTCCCTATACGTAATATTCAAGGGAATGTTATAGCTTATGGTGGTAGAGTGTTAGATGATAAGGACGGTGTAAAATATATTAACTCACCTGAAACCCTAATTTTCCAGAAAAATAATATACTTTACGGTTTATATGAGTATAGACAATTTAAAAAACAACAGAAAAATGTAAGTGAAAGTTTAGTTGTAGTAGAGGGCTATATGGATGTTGTGGGATTAGCACAGCATGGCTTTTATGGGGCAGTTGCTACTTTGGGGACAGCATTTACGCAAAATCATGCGAAAATTTTATTTAGAGAAACTAATTCGGTGGTATTATGCTTTGATGGAGATCAAGCTGGACAAAAAGCTGCTATCAGGACTATAAAAATAGTATTACCAACTTTAACTGCTAATAAAAAACTTAGGATACTGACTTTAGAAAATAATAAAGATCCAGATGATTATATAAAAGAATATGGTTTAGAAGCTTTTCAAAATATTTTAGATAAAGCGTTACCAGTAGCGGAGTTTCTAATTAAAAATTTTGTAGGTAATCGAGACCTTAATACCGCACAAGCAAAAGTAGAAGTGTTAGAAAATTTAAAAGCATTTTTAACTGAAGTAGAGGAAAATATCTATTCAGAAAGCATAATAGCTACAATATCTGATAAGGTAAATATAAAAATAGATCAAGTAAAGAAGATTTTAAAAATACGCAAGAGAATAGACAGTACTATAGGTCAAAATTTAGCTGTAAAGCGCTATAATAAGCAACTAAAGATCTCCAAAAGTTTGCTTTTAGAACAGATATTATTGGCAGAAATTTTTGTAAATATAGAAGATTTTAAAGAGTTGCAAAAAAATACTGTTTTTGAGATATTTTCAGCCTCGCAAAACCTAGATATTTTAGCAAAGAGCTTGAAAATTCTCAAAGAGGACACATCTAATGAAGTTGAAGCTATTATACTTATACAACTATTAGCGGAAGACTATCCAGGGTGTCGAGAGTATTTTTTTGAAATTTTGAGTTATGGTATTGAAAATACACTTAAAAAACATGCAAAAGAAGCTGATTACCAAAAGCAAATAGTAGATATGTTAAAACGAGTTGAGAATCTAAGCGTAAAGCAGCAACTTAAATATTTAGCATCGTTGCCACTTCGGACAGAAATCCAAGAGATGGAACGTAAATATTTAGTAGCAAAATTAGGTGTTTAGTTTAAATATTAAATGATAAATATAAAAAATAAAATTCTATTGGAGTGTTAAATGACAAAAGAAGATTTGCTCTCAGATCTAAAAGATTTAATCATCGATGGTAAAGAAAGGGGTTACTTAACGAGAGCTGATATTTTAGATGCTTTGCCCGGTGATGTTTCGGATGATCCTAAAAAGTATGAAGAGATAGAGGCAATATTAGTAGATGCTGGAATTGATGTTTACGATAGAACTCCCGAGTTAGAAGAAGAGGATGAACGTAAAGTAAGTGAAGCAAACCTTGATGATTTGAAAGGAAAAACTTCTGATCCTATCCGTATGTATATGCGAGAAATGGGTATAGTAGACCTTTTAGATAAAAAAGGTGAGACAGAAATTGCAATAAGGATTGAGGAAGGTACAACAGAAGTTTTTAGTACTATTTTGAGTTATCCAGTAGTTGTTAAAACATATATTGAAAGATTTCGTGAGCTAGAAGAGAAGGCTGCTGAATACATGGCTTCTCAGGAAATAGAAGAGGAACCTGTAACTAAGTATATTAGATTTAATGAAATAATGGCTGGTTTTAGTGATGAGCAAGATGTTGAGGAGAAATTAGCTGAAAGCGATCACGAGGAAAAAATAGATACTCAAAGGGCATATGAATTTTTTATAAACCTTGAGAAACTGTATGAGCAATATCAAGAAAATCCAAACAAAAAGCTCTATACAGTAATAGTTAAAGAATTTGATAACTTAAGGTTATCAACATCACATTTACAAAAATTGGTAGATTATATCAGATTACCATTTGTAAAAGTTAGAGAATTGGAAAGAAAAATTTTAAGGTTAAGTGTTGAGAGAGCCAAAACTCCTCGACAAGAATTCCTAAAAGTATACAAAATAGGCAAAATAGACTGGCTTGCGCCCATTACTAAAAAATATAAGTTTACTGAAAATGTTATTCGTGAGATAGAAACACTTACTAAGCAGATAAACCAATTCCAAAATTTAATGATGATGGATATTGAAGAGCTTAAAAAAGTCAATTTAGAGATCTCAAAAAGTGAAGCTAAAATCACGCAAGCTAAGAAAGAAATGATAGAAGCAAACTTAAGGTTAGTTGTTTCTGAAGCTAAAAAATATACAAATAGAGGTTTACATTTCTTAGACATTATCCAAGAAGGTAATATTGGTTTGATGAAAGCTGTAGATAAGTTTGATTATCGTAAAGGTTTTAAATTTTCAACTTATGCTACTTGGTGGATCCGTCAAGCTATTACACGCTCTATTGCGGACCAAGCTAGAACTATTCGTGTGCCAGTGCATATGATAGAGACTATTAATAAGGTAAATAGAGTTAAGCGCCAGATTATGCAAGAAAAAGGTCGTGAAGCTACAGAAGAGGAGATTATCGAACATACGCCAAATATGACTAAAGAAAAGCTTAAGAAAATTCTTAATATTTCGCATACGCCTATTTCAATGGAAAGCCCAATTGGTGATGATGAAGATTCTACAGTAGGTGATTTTATTGAAGATAAAAATAACTATTCTCCAATAGAGTCAGCAAATTTAGAAAACCTAAGAGAAGCAATTAAAGAATTGATAGAGACAGGGTTAACTGAAAGAGAAGCTAAAGTTTTGATGATGCGTTTTGGTATAGGTATGAATACTGACCATACTTTAGAAGAAGTAGGTAAGCAATTCAACGTAACCAGAGAGCGTATTAGACAAATCGAAGCAAAAGCTCTTAGAAAATTAAAACATCCATCTAGATCATCTTTCTTAAAAACTTTTTTATAATTTATAGGCCTAATTACCTAGTTGTTTGTAGTTATATTCTTCCTCATTTATTAGTTTTACTAGTGTTGGATAATGTTGACTAGATTTTAATGATTTATTAGCTCTTAGTTTTGCAAGCCATATACCTGAACATCCAAATATAGGATCACATTTATTAGGTGCGCCGAACCAATCTATTAAACGAAATTTTTTGGCTAAATAATTTAAGCTAAGCGTTCTATTTTCAGGTGTATGATTTTTTATTAGTGCTAAGTTATCATTATTTGTATTGTTTTCCTTATAACCATCACAAGACTCTTCAAAAGTATCAACCTTTTGACATGAATCTAAATATAAATATCCCCATGCATATTTCTGAATTCCTGGTTCAAACCACCAATCAACTAAAGTTACAAAATTATCTTTAACTTCATTAAAATATTTATCTATGTCAAATTTGTTAGGTAAGTCATAAGTTATTATTTCTAACTTATAGCTAGACAAGTCAAAGGATCTAAGCTTTGTGTGTATTTTTTCAGCCATCTGCAAGGTTTTGTATATCCCTTCTGCTGTTCTTGGTATTTCTATAAATATGGATATACTCCCAGCAATAACACTATGATCTTTATCAATCCACTCTTGAGCTGTTAAACTTTCACTAAATAAATCGTCTAATGCTTTACTTCTATAACCGATTTTATATTTTTTGAAATTTTTATGGTATTGTGTAGCAATACCGCCAATTAAAAAATAATTATTACTGGCTCCTTTAACATATTGCTCAAATATTGATCTCCATTCTTTAGAGATTTTTTCCCACATATATTCATTTGCTACTAATCTATCTCCTTTAGGGGAATACGACCCTATATAAGTAGCATCGTCGCTGTCTTCTAACTTATACTTAAAATTATATTCATCCAAATTGCTTGAGTAACTTACATCCCAAACTTCAAATTTCTCACCATAATATTTTTGCTCAAGGCGTTGCTCTATCTCATTTGTAACTTCTGTATAGTTACTTATCCAATCTATAAATCCGCAGTATCCTAACGTTGGTAGGGTTAAAATTATTGCTAATAACAGTTTTTGTAACCGTTTTTTTTTTAAAATTTAAATTATACATACATAGGTTTTTTTAAACTAAAACACTTAATGAGCAACTATAATAATATAATATATTTTTGTTAAATTTAATATATAAATTTTTTATAAATAATTATTATATTTATTAGCTTTAACTTCTTAGCTAATCTTGAAAATACAATCTAGCAAATAAAATCATATATTTTTACCTAGCAACTTGTATATGTTAGAATTACTTTCAAGTTTGTTTTTATAATCATTCAGTAGATAATGGATACTTACACCGTAATAGTAATTTTATTTTCCCTTGTAGGCATATCGGCATTTTTCTCAAGTTCAGAAACGTGCATGATGGCTCTTAATAAATATAAATTAAAGCATTTGGCTAAGAAAAATAATAAAGCTGCAAAGCGCAGTTTATCATTAGTAGCTAAACCAGAAAAACTTTTAATTACTATACTTATAGGTAATACTTTTGCAAACATCTTTGCAGGAGCAGTTATTTCGTCATATTCAGAAACTCATTTTGGTAGTTTAGGTCTTATGGTATCTACTATAGCTGTTACTATGATTATTTTAATATTTGGAGAAATCATACCAAAATCATTTGCAGCAGTATATCCACAGAAGCTAGCATTTCCATTTTCATTGCCTTTAAAACTGATTATGTTGATTTTATATCCTATAGTTATAATTTTAGGGATAATATCTAGGGTAGCGCTTAAGATATTTGGTATTAAAATAGAATCAGTAAATAATGAATCTTTAAATAAAGACGAAATACATACCGTTGTTCATGAGTCAAATGCAAAGCTAGGGTCTAAAAATAAAAATATGCTTTTAGGTGTCCTTGAGCTTGATAAAATTTTGATTCAAGAGGTAATGACTCATTTTAATAAAATAGAGTATATAGACTTAAATAATCCTACAGAAAAAATACTTGCTCGTATTTCTAAAATGAAATCAGCAAATATTATTGTATGTGAAAATGGCATAAATAATGTAATAGGTGTCATTAGATTTAAAGAAATAATTAATTTGCTAATACTATCTAAGTCTAGTATTAACAAGTCTAAGTTGCGTAAAATTGCCCAGCAACCATATTTTATCCCAGAAACTGTATCTTTACAGACGCAACTTATCAATTTCCAAAAAAAAGGGAAGCGTTTTGCTGTGGTTGTCGATGAGTATGGAGATGTTACAGGGGTGGTTACAATAGAAGATATTATGGAGGAAATAGTAGGAGAGTTTTCTGATAGGTTTGATATCCATAATAATATTCGTAAGCTTGATGATGGTAGTTACTTAATTGGAGGTAGCGCTACACTTAGGGAAATAAATCGCCATATTGGTATTCAGTTTGAAAGTGAGGATGCTAAAACCCTTTCTGGTTTAATAATTGAGGAGATTGAGAATTTACCATCAGGACCATGTTCTATAAAAGACAATAACGTTCTGTTGGAAATCACAGAAATTAGAGATAATAAAATAGTATCTATAAAGCTAACAGTTTTGTAGATATGAATCTAAAGAGGTAATAAATGGTTGATGCTAATATTAAATTTCCTATAGAAAATGTAAAGCGTCTTTGTTTCCTAAAGAACATTGTGGATAATCCTAATATTATTGTTGGTGATTATACTTACTACGATGATCCGGAAGATGTAAATAATTTTAATAAAAATGTTTTGTATCATTTTAATTTTATAGGTGATAAGTTAATTATAGGAAAGTTTTGCCAAATTGCAGCAAATGTTCGTTTTATAATGAATGGAGCTAACCATGCTATAAAAGGTTTCTCTACTTTTCCATTTGCTGCGTTTGGGAATAGTTGGAAAGATATACCTCTTAGCTCAATTAGTAAAGGTGATACTGTTATAGGTAATGATGTCTGGATTGGTTATGATGCTTTAATTATGCCAGGTGTTAAGATAGGGGATGGAGCTATAGTTGCATCGGGATCAGTTGTTACAAGAGACGTTGAGCCTTATTCAATTGTGGGAGGTAACCCTGCTAAACTAATACGTAAACGCTTCGATGAGCAAACTATTAAAAAGTTACTGAAACTTGCTTGGTGGGATTGGTCACTTGAAAAAATTACTAAAAATGCAAAGGCTATTGTTGAGAGAGATGGGGATATTTTTGGTTAAACATTAAACCTAAAATTAACCACATCACCGTCTTTCATGATATAGTCTTTTCCTTCTAGACGAGCTTTACCTGCTTCTTTGGCGCCTTTTTCACCGTTATATTTTATATAATCATCATAAGCTATAACTTCAGCACGAATAAAGCCACGCTCAAAATCTGTATGGATTACTCCAGCTGCTTGAGGAGCTGTTGCCCCAACTGGTATAGTCCATGCTCTAACTTCTTTGACACCAGCTGTAAGATAAGTCTGTAAATTAAGTAAAGAATAACCAGCCTTAATAACTCTATCAAGACCAGTTTCAGTCAGTCCCATATCAGCTAAAAATTCTAATTTTTCTTCTGGTTCTAGTAGAGTTATTTCTTGTTCCATAGCTGCACAAACTGGCACTACGTTTGAGTTTTCTGCTTTTGCATACTCAATAACTTTATCCAAAAGAGGATTATTTTCAAAACCATTTTCATCAACATTTGCAATATATAATACAGGTTTACTTGTTAGTAGGGGAGTTTGTTTAAGCCATTTAATTTCATCTTCAGTCATTTCAAAAGTTCTAGCTGGTTTTTCAGATTCTAAATGCTCTTTAAGTTTAGTATAAAAATCAGCTTTTGCTAGAGCTTCTTTATCACCAGATTTTTTCATTTTAGCAAACCTTTGAACAGCTTTATCACAAGATTCAATATCAGCTAAAATAAGTTCTATATTGATGGTGTTGATATCATCTATAGGATCAACTTTACCACTAACATGAATTACATTGTCATCCTCAAAGCATCTAACTACATGAGCTATAGCATCTGTTTCGCGAATATTAGCTAAAAACTTATTACCTAGTCCTTCACCTTTACTAGCACCTGCTACTAATCCTG
The DNA here is from genome assembly GCF_000710735.2 of Allofrancisella heilbronnii. NCBI lineage: Bacteria > Pseudomonadati > Pseudomonadota > Gammaproteobacteria > Thiotrichales > Francisellaceae > Allofrancisella > Allofrancisella heilbronnii. Next base: position 759,456 of record NZ_CP144673.1, read on the forward strand.
CTATATCAACAAATTCCATAGTAGTTGGAAGTATTCTTTCAGGATTAACAATTTTAGCTAACTCATTTAACCTTTGATCAGGAACAGACACAATCCCAACATTTGGGTCAATAGTGCAAAAAGGGTAGTTCTCAGCTTGAATTCCAGCTTCTGTAAGTGCATTAAAAAGGGTAGATTTACCAACATTAGGTAGACCAACTATACCACATTTAAATCCCATAAAAATTCCTTAATAAAATTACTTTGTATGTAGCCTTTGCATTACAGGCTCTAATTGATAGTTTATTATATCATCTAAAAAACATATCGCATTATCAATGCTAATGTCTATTTGCTTTTTTTGCTCTATAGATGGTTTTGATAGCACGTAGTTTGAAACCTTATTTTTATGACCAGGATGACCTATACCAATTCTTAAACGCAGGTACTCATTTGTACCTAAATGTTGATGAATACTTCTAAGACCATTATGTCCTCCATGGCCACCACCTTTTTTAAGACGAATTTGGCCACAATCAATATCTAACTCATCGTGAGCAACTAGTATTTCTTCTGGTTTTATTTTATAAAAATTAGCTACTTTGCTAACAGCTAAACCACTGTTATTCATGTAAGTAGTAGGGAATACTAGAATTACATTATTATAAGCAATATTTACTTTAGCAATATTTGAGTTAAGTTTTGAATTTACACTAAAACTTTCTTGTTTATCTTGAGCAATTTTAGCGATAAACCACTCTCCAACGTTATGGCGGGTATCTTCGTATTCTTTGCCTATATTTCCTAGGCCAACTATCATTTTAATTTTGGTCATTGTTTTTATATTTCAAATTTTACGTATAGTTTTAGTTACTACGTTTTATTAAAATTGATCAGATGTTAAAAGTAAAAACTCATTAAGTTTTTTAACATTTTCTTTTTTAGCTACAGTAGCATTGGTAAGTGGGAGTTTATTGCCACCAGAAATTTTAAGAGCCCCTTGAGAAGTTTTGTAAATAATAGTTGGAAAACCACTTATGAGTTTAGATAACTTAAGGTTACCAGAGGTTTTTTGATTAGTTTCACTGAGTTTCTTGTCATATTTTTTATCTTGATAGAATTGCAAAAGAGCTTTCAATGGATTTTCTGAGTTAAAAAAACTATTAACGATATTTGTGCTGTTGTTTAATGCACCAACTGGTATCCAACGTACAGCTAATAACCCTTTTTTTATAGCTGGTTGAGCAGCATCAAAGAGAGTATTACAATGGCTACAACTAGGATCTATAATGGCGTAAAATTTATGAGGAGCAGTATCACTTCCTTGTTGAATATAAGAAGCGTTTTTCTTTATTTCCAAATAAAGTTTGTTTGCAGTATCATCTGAAGTAAAGTAACTTATATAAATTTGGTTAAGATTAGTCAGTGTATTTTCGTTTCTATCCCAAGCTAGAAGCTCACCATTTACTATTACGCTACCATCATTGCTTGTAAATGTGATCGTACGCTTTTTAGGGTCTTTTTTATCCTCAAGAACATATCCTTGTAAGTTTATTCCTGTATCGAAAGTTTTTATGATCTTATATTGTGGGAATGCTTGTTGAACAATAAATAAGCCTTGTTTATTACTTGAGACACTTGTATTTATTCTAAAAGTACTAAAAATGTATAAAAGCAACACTAATATTACTACTATTAATATTAGGATAATGAAATTTCTCTTTGACATCTCATAGTGGAGATTGAATTAGCATAACGTGATTATACCATATATAAAGATTATCTTTAGTAGCTAGATAAAAAATGCTAGCTAAAATTATAGAAGGACCAAAGGCAATAACATTTGTTCTACGTCCAAATAAATTTATTAAGCCAGCTATTATTAAGCCAATTATGCAGCTAGCAAAGATAGCATAAATTAACATCTGATAACCAAACCATGCACCGATAGCAGCCAAAAGCTTAAAATCACCGTAGCCAAAGCCTTCTTTTGCAGTAAAACTTTTATATATCCAATATATGCTCCACAATGATAAATACCCTAAAATAGCACCCCATACTGCGCTATTTAAGCTGGTAAATACCTCATAACTATTTATAATTAGTCCTATCCAAATAAGAGGAAGAGTTAGTTCGTCAGGTAATATATAGTGTTTTAAGTCGATTATAAAAAGAGGAATAAAAAAACAAAAAAGTAAAATAAGTGCAAAAGCTTGCCAGCTTACTCCATATAAATAAATTATGATACAAAAACTAATAGCTGTTACTAATTCAACTAAAGGATATTGAATGGATATTTTGACTTTACAAAAATAGCATTTTCCTTTTAGCAAAAACCAGCCTAATATAGGTATGTTATGTCTATATTTTAATTTGTTAGAACATTTGGGACATTTTGAGGGTCGTAGGATATTTTCTTGTTGCTTTATATCTATATCAACAGCTTTGTTATCAATTATATTTAGTATTTCTTTAGCAGTTTTTTCATCTTGCTGCTCTATCATTTCTGGAAGTCTAAAAGCTAGAACATTTAAAAAACTGCCTATGGCAGCACCAAATAGAAAAGTAAAAAAGAGTACTACATATGTATCAAACATTTAATTTAAGGTAGTTAGTAAAACTTTAAATAAAGATGATTATATATTATAGTTTACAATCTTGAAAATATAGAGGTTAATTATTTTTTGCGGTTTTTGCTTTCTCTGCAGCTATTTTTTTTAATTTCGCTTTGTTAACACCATCAATAGCAGCTATACGATAAGCTTCGGCCATAGTAGGATAGTTAAAAGTAGTGTTTAAGAAATATCTTATGGTATTGTGTTCAGCTGGCATAGCTTTGATCGCTTGCCCAATATGAATAATTTCTGATGCTCTATGGCCGAAACAGTGTATACCAAGTATAGCACCGCTATCAGGGTTAAATAAAATTTTAAGCATACCAGTTTTATTTTTTGATATTTGTGCTCTAGCTAACTCTTTAAAATAAGATCTACCTACTTCATATGGGACACCTTCAGCTATTAGTTCCTGTTCTGTTTTGCCAATAGAGCTAATTTCTGGTCTAGTATATATACCAGTAGGTATATCCTCTACTAGTTTATCATTACATGAGCCATCTATAATATGAGTTGCTGCAAATCTACCTTGGTTAAAAGCAGCTGAAGCTAAAGACGGAGGTCCTATAACATCACCTACAGCATATATATTTGGTACAGATGTTTGATAGCTATCATCTACAGTTATTTGTCCTCTGCTTGGATTAATTTGAACTCCTATTTTATCTAAGTTTAAACCTTCAATATTTCCAGAGCGACCAAGAGCAAATAACACATAGTCAGACTCTATGATCCTTCCTGATTGTAGAGTAATAGTTACATAATCATCATTTGCTTGTATTGATTTATATGTTTCATTATTAATTAAATGGATATGTTGATTTATACAAAAGTGGTTAGTGAGGTTTTCAACAATTTCATCATCTAAAAAAGACATCAGTTTGTCTCTAGTATTGATAAGGTTAATATGTATGTCTAAGGCTCTCAAAATAGAAGCATATTCACAACCAATAACACCAGCACCATAAATAGAAATTGATTTAATGTTTTTATCTTGCAAGGTAAGAATTTTATCGCTATCTAATATTCTTGGATGAGAAAAATCAATATCTGAAGGGTGGTATGGTCTTGATCCAGTAGCTAATATAAAATTTTCAGCTGTAATTATTTCAGTAGAGCCATTTTTTCTAGATATTCTTATAGTATGATTATCTTTAAAACTTGCAAAACCATAGTATATATCTATCTCATGGCTTATAAATCTATTTTTTTTGATCTCTGTTTGAAGGTCTGCTATTTGGTAAGCGCCCTCTAACATTTTTGGAAAATCATAGTTACCTTTTTGTCCATTCATGCCAATTTCTCTGGCAATTTGCCTAAGTGTTTTACTAGGAATTGTTCCCCAGTGTGTACAGCCTCCACCAAGCGCATCACCTTCGATAATTGCTACTTTTTTACCATTTCTAGTAGCTTTCATGGCTGCACCTTCACCTCCAGGGCCACTACCAATAATAATTATGTCATAGTTATATTGCACGAGTTTCTCCAAAGTTTAAAATTGCACTATGTACTACTACGCTACGATGATAACATACTATGGAAACTTATGTGAAACAGTTTAACCAATTTGTAGAGGTGTTTTCTGCCTTGAATACAGATTTATTGCGATATTAAGTTAATAGTCTTTTAAGATATTGGATTGTAGGAAATTGTCTGTAATATCAGTGTTTGGAATTTTAATATCCTTAATTATAGTATCAAATGCTTTCGTATTATTTTTATCTAGCTTATTTAGATCTATCATTACTGAACTAGCTGGATTTGAATATGATGACAAATAAAGTAAATTTTTATCTAAATCTTTGATGACAGTATAAGCAGTATGATCATACATCGTTTGGTCACTAATTTTCTCGACAACAGTGCCTTTTGCAATATCAACATTATGTAATATATGAGCTATTTTCGTTACCAAGCTTTCTAGAGCAGGGCTTTCATTGTTAGAATAGTACGCTAGTATAGCAACCTTAACAAATCTAGACGGCGGAGAATAGTCTCCAGGTAATCCTAAAAAGCCATTTCCTTCACCTAATCCATTTATATCTTGAATAGTTTTTTGTTTGTTTTTGTTATCTTCAACGAAATCACTAATCTTTACTTTAACTATAGTTTTATTACTCAAGTTTAAATAATTTTTTAGGTTAATAAGATGCCAATCGTAAGTAGGAGCATTTGTCATTACTTTGACGTTAGAATTTACATCATAAAGCTTTACATCTCCATTTACATATTCTACAACTAGACCTTCTCCCTGCTTATCTGTAATAAGAAAATGTAATTCTGGAGATATACCATCAACCATAGTTGTGCTATCTGACCATACTTTATATTCTTTTAAAGCTTGTCTTACTTGATTAATATTTGCAAATTCACTTAGGATAAAAGTAGTAAATTCGATAATAGACACATATTTATTATCATTTTTGCTAACTTTTTGATACTGAGTAAAATTTGGTAAATAATTAGCACTAACGCTAAGACCTTGATCATTTTGGCCATCTATAAGTATGGTTTGATGATCATTTTTAATGCCAGTACCTAAAATGGAGTATTTAGATTTATAAGTTTGTATGGGTAATACTAGATCAGCTGGTGCTGCTAGGGATTGCTCAGTGTTTTTAGGGATATAAATAACTCTCCAGTCCCAGTCTAAACCCCACTCCATAGTTCGTCCTGAGACTACATGCTGCTTTGCATCAACAAGAGTAACAGCAGTACATGCGATTGATTGAGAAATCAAAGCTAAAGGTAGTATTGTTATAGCTATGATTCTTTTAAAATAAAATTTCATACCGATAAGTTTAAATGTTAGTAATTAATGTTAAGGATAATACCATATAGTAGAGTTTTTTTAATAGCCATTTTAGGGGTGGCCAAAAAAGTTAAAAAGCCAAATACTAATTAGCTACTAGTCTGTTATATCTGTTAAGCATAGTAATATTACCTGACGTGCCACCACAATGAATATATATTATAGGTTTTGGCAATTGATCGTAGTTTTTTAATAATACTTTCCATGTGATAGGATCATATAATAAGTCAAATTCGATGTTGGTTTGCTTTAGTAGCTCCGCATATAATTTATAGTTATTTATGTCTAGTTGACCAAATGTGGATTTGAAGTTTTTTACAAGCACAGCAGGAGGTGGTTGTTTGGGGTCAACCATAAAAAATTGTTTTTTCAAATAATCTTCATCACCAACACAAGCTACAGTATAAACTTTATTAGGTAGGTATTTTTCCAAATATAAGGATGTGGTGCCTGTGCCTGATGCTACTATTACACTATAATCTTGAAAATTATTTTCTTTACAATATTTTGCTATTTCGTTAGCACATTCTGCTATACCTATTTCAGCATTAGGGTTCCTACCACCTTGATCAAAAAAACAAATATCTTTGGGATTTGTATATTCTAGTTTTATATTTTCTAGATTTAAGGAGTGTTGTTGGGTTTCAAAAAGTTGCATACCATTATTTAGAGCTAGTTTAAGGTTGCCATTTTGATTTTGCTTTAGAAACTTTGGTAGAGGCTTGATCCAGTAATGAAACTGCCAATTATTAAGCTTGGCTAGTTGTGATAATGCAAGCATAAAGTTAGACTGATTACCACCAAATGAAACGATAGATTTGACATGCGAGTATTTTTGTGGATTTTTTAAAATATAAGCTAATTTTCTAGCTTTATTCCCTGAGAAAATAGGGTGGCTTAAATCATCTCTCATAATGATAAAGTGTTTATCATTAAAAGTAACTTCTTGGAAGAGAGATGGCATTAGTAATGAAAGTATTATTCTTCTAAAAGCTCAAACTCTTCTTTTGTTACACCACAATCAGGACATTCCCAGTCTTCTGGTATGTCTTCCCATTTAGTACCTGGCTTAATACCATCTTCTGGCCAACCTTCAGCCTCATCGTAGATAAAACCACAAACAATGCAAATATATTTTCTGTATTCCATAACTTTTATTCAAAACTGTGTAAAATAAATATGATCGTATTTTAGCATTATAAGAAGTGTATATCTATAAAGATATGAAGATTAACTATAGTGATGGTTTTATGATTTAGGTTTATAGTAGTTTTAGATTCCTATTCAAATATAAAGTTTGTATATAGTATATTACAGCTAAAGAGTTTGGAAATTCTTTTATTGTGTGCAGAGAGAAAAGATTATTCAGGCTTTAAAATTTTATAGTCAATAGGAATACGACTTGTTAGTGGATTTTTTGTACATGATTTTACATGGTCAGCATCAATAAAACGGTATGGTAAATGTTCATCACGTCCCTTTGGAATGCCTAGACGTGTCGTTTGGATAATTTTTTGGGGTTGATAACCTGTATCGGCTATAAAAAACTGTTGTGAGAACTGTTGTTGATCCCAGTCAGGAACTTTTAAATTTAAAGCACGACAAAGTAGAGTTTGTCCCGACATTAGTCTATGAGTTGAACGTTTTTCTCCATTTGGAAGTGGGTTAAGTTGGTGCATAACCTCAAGCATTTGATTATCGGAAAGGTCTCCGTAGGGAATAGCTGATTTAATTAAAACAGCGCAACCTTCTCCATTAGCTGAAATATTTAAAGAATCTTTACCGCGAGAGTAATACATGTAGATTGTTCCAGCTGGCATAAATAAGGCTTTACGTTTAAGTGTAAAGCCTAAAGAGGCATGACTTCCTTTATCTGTTAATTCATATGCTTCAGCTTCAATAATTTGAGCATAAAGCCAGTGATCATTATAGTATCTACAAATGACTTTTCCTAATAAATCAGGTGCTAAAGCGAGTGCATCTTGATTAAAAAAAGAAGTGCTAACTCTTTGCATAAATTTACTCTCTTTAATTTTATCCGGTAGCTACTATAATTTCGCTTCATCAATGGCTATTTTACGTGAATGGTTAGAAAAAAACACAGCTTTTCTATCAATAAATGTATCTGTAATTTCTTTAGGGATATCTTTATCTAATTTTTTACTAATTAATCGATAAAACGCATCTTTAGCGGTTTCACTAAAACCTTTTTTAAAGCTTTGGCTTTTTACCTCTTCTGAGCACATTAGAAAATTTTTTATTCTAACTTTTGGGTCTGTATTACTGGTGCCTGTAACGCAACCATTTGGTGCAGCTGTTGCTATGTTAAACCCTTTACGAGTGTAGTAAGCAGCGATACCTTTAAATATTTTATCATTGCTAAATATAGTAATACTAAGGTAAGTACGATAGTTACGGTATCTTTCCACATATTCTCCAACTTTAGCACAAATATAGCCATCCATATTATCCTTATTTCCTTCACCGTAGATAATGGGAACAAGTTCAAAGTTGCTGTAAATTTGAGTTTTTTTAAAATTAGATTCAAGTTCTTGGCTATTAGTGAAAACTATCACTCTATCAAAATTGCTTTCTGCTACGCCAGCAAAATTATTGTAATTTTCTGAATCAACTATAGCTAACCTAAGATACTCCATTTATTAGTTTCCAAAACATGTCTATATTATTATTTTAGCTAAAAGCTATTTTATTGGCTATCTTTTGTTAAAATGTTACTAAATTAGTAAACATTTCTATAAATTATGTTAATTCAGTTAGAATATAGTTATTTGAGTTTACCAGCAGAATTTTATTCTAAACAACCGGTTTATAAATATCCAAAAGCAAAGCTATTAGTTTTTAATAACATATTAGCGAAAGAGCTTGGTTTAAAGTTAGAGCAACTAGATGAACCAGAGCTGTTAAATTTTCTGCTAGGCTACCAAAGTGAAAACTCAATAGCCCAAGCATACGCTGGACATCAATTTGGGCATTTCACAATGCTTGGCGATGGTCGAGCAATACTTATTGGGGAATATAAAAAGCCAGATGGTACAGTAGTAGACATCCATTTAAAGGGGGCTGGACTTACTAAATTTTCACGTGGAGGTGATGGAAAAGCAGTCTTAGGACCAATGCTTAGAGAATATATAGTCAGTGAGGCTATGCATAATTTGAATATACCAACCAGCAGAATATTAGCGGTAATAACCACAGGTGAAAATGTTCAAAGACAATCAGTTGAACAAGGTGCTATAGCTGTAAGGGTAGCTAGCAGCCATATAAGAGTAGGGACATTTCAATACGCAGCAATGCTTGGTAAGAATTATAGTCAAAGTTTACTAGATTATACTATAAAAAGGCATAATATTCCTTATGGCGAAAATAAGGCTTTAAGCTTGTTAAATTATGTAATAAATAAGCAAACTAGCTTAATTACTGAATGGGAGAGAGTAGGGTTTATTCATGGCGTTATGAATACTGATAATATGACTATTTCAGGTGAAACAATAGACTATGGACCATGTGCATTTATGGATAAATATGATCCAGAAACTGTTTTTAGTTCTATTGATAGAAATCGGCGCTATGCATTTGCAAACCAAGCTTCTATTGGTGGATGGAACATTGTAAGACTTGCGGAAAGCTTGTTAGTTTTGATATCTGAAGATGAAAAAGAAGCTATAAGCCTAGTTGAAGAAGCGCTTGCAAAATACTCTGAAATTTATAAAACTAAGTGGCAAAAGATGTTTTTATCAAAGCTTGGTCTGGCTAGTTACCAAAACGAAGATGAAAGTTTAATTTCAGAACTGTTGATAGAAATGTATAAGAATAACCTTGACTATACAAATACATTTTATAACTTATCTTACCAAAACTTTGAAATTTTAAGAAAGCAAGCTTTAGCTAACTGGTTAGATAAATGGGTTTCTAGGTCTCAAAAAGTGGATACTTCTGATATGAAACAAATTAATCCTTTTGTTATACCACGTAATCACCAAGTTGAAAAAGCCATTAAATCAGCAGAAAGTGGTGATTTAGGAGATTTTTATAATTTAAACAAGGCTCTAAAAGATCCATACAAATTTGATAAAAAATATCAAAGCTATATGTTAGAGCCTAACGAAGATGAAATTGTAAAAGCTACTTTTTGTGGGACTTAGAATTGTCCTGGAATTATAGCTAATATAAATATGAAAGAGTTATGTCATACCTTATGTCTGAAAATGCTCACGAAAGTATTTGAGATTAAATTATAAAAATCATTTGTAGTAGCTCAAACTTGATCTGACAGTCACCAATTAATTTGAGACTGAATTTATTTCTAAACTAGTGTCAGATTTATCAAACATATTACCTAAATTTTTCTCTTTTGCCAAAGGTTTTGAGTCAATAAAAGTTTTCATAGGCGTTTTTCCATAACAGTGCTTACCAGAATGTGGTCTATCGTTATTGTAATAATCCAGCCATATATCAACATCTTGCTGAATCTCCTCAATCGTTGAATAAACCTTTTTTCTAAACATTGTCTCATAACATTCATTTTTCATAGTTTTATGAAATCTTTCACAGATACCATTAGTTTGAGGGGAGTTAGCTTTTGTTTTAGTATGGTCAATGTCTTCTATGCTTAAGTACATCTGGTAGGAATGATTCTCCAGCTTTCCACAATATTCCGTGCCTCTATCTGTTAATACTCTTAATAGATCTATTCCATGTTCCTCAAAGAATGGTAATACCTTATCATTAAGCATATCAGCAGCTACTATTGCATTTTTTTCTGTATATAACTTAGCAAATCCTACTCTAGTATACGTATCTACAAATGTCTGTTGATATATCTTACCTATACCTTTTATATACCCTACATAGCTATCTTGAGATCCTAAGTAACCTGGATGATGCGTTTCAATCTCACCAGTAGCAACCTTTTTAGCTTTTTCTTTTTCTAAAGCTTGTAATTGAGCTTCTGTAAGTATAAAGCCATCTTGAGCTACTTTGGTCTCTAGTGCTGTTAATCGCTTCTTAAAATTCTCTAAGTCATGTCTAAGCCAAATAGATCTAACTCCACTTCCTGAGACTAATATTCCTTGCTTTGCTAATTCATTTGATACTCTATGTTGTCCATACGCCGGATATTCATAAGCCATATTAACTACTGCTTGCTCAATATGTGCCTCAACTCTATTTTTCTCTAATGGCTTCTTACGGGATATTTCTTGTAAAGCTAATTCTCCACCATTATCGTATAACTCTTTAAAGCGATAGTAGCTGTCTCTTGAGTAACCCATCACTTTACAAGCTTGCTTGACATTACCTAATTGTTTTGCTAATTCTAACAGACCTAATTTGGGTTTGATTATCTTTTGAGATGCATTCATTTTATTCTTCCTTAATTTGACATCTTATTTTATACACAATGTCAGATTAAGTCAAAGCTATTGCAAATCATTGTATACTGAGATAGATCACTTTTTTAGTAAAAAGGGTTATGCATACAATAAATATTTAAGTATAATAACTGTTAATTCAGTCTAAATTTATACCAGATATATCATGAATGTAAATTTTTATTCAAGGTGTACTAATTATTTATTAGCTTTTGGTTTGATTTTTTTATTAACGCCTTTAAAAACTATAGAAATTCTTGCTGTAAGCTTGATATCACTAAATATTTTTTTCTATATAAAGAACGTAAAAGAGTGTAATAAGCTTTTTAAAGAAAATAGACGGTTTATCTTTTTACTACTGCTTTTACCAATATATAGTTTATTTATGGCACTTATTCATTTAGATGGTCGGTTAATGGCTATACCTTTAGTTTTTTTTATTCCGTTTATTCTAATTATGTCGTTGAATTATATTACTTTGCAAAAGGGTCTTTTTCTAATTTGCACTTTGATAGGTGCTATAATTACATTAATTGAAGTGTTCATGGCCGTTCATATTGGCGCAGTAAGGTTTGATCCAACACATTATAATACTATTTACTCAGGTCTTTTCTCTTCAACAGAGGCGGCCTGTTGTTTTTACTTCATGATTTTGTTTTTAGAAAACAAAAAATACTTATTATCAACTTTAATGTTTTTCGTTTTTGTTGTAATGTCTGTAGCATGTTTATATATGGCAAGTAAAGGGGCTATTATATGCCTGTTAATTGCAATATTTTGTATACCTTTTTTTCTTTTAAGTTGGAAGAAAACTATTTTATTTGTAACTAGTAGTGTATTTATAGTGGGGATTTTGTTTACAGGGTTTAAGAATTCTTCTTATGTAGAAAGATTTTCAGAGATGTTTCATAGTATTGAAATTTCAGAAAAGAATCAAGTTCTTTCAACTTCTACAGGAATAAGGCTTCAATTATATAGGGCATCACTTATATGTGCTAAACAGCATCCTTTTGTTGGGTGTAATATAGAGCAAGCAAATACAATAAAAGAAGATCTTATGAAAAAAAATCAAGCATCACTTCTTGCGATGGACTATCAGCACTTTCATAGCGATTTTTTTAATAGTTTAGGAAAAATGGGGGTTATTGGAGCTATTTTTTGGTGTGTTTTTTGGGTAAGTACTTTTGCATTTTTTCTTCTTCAAAGGGAAGAAAATACTGGAATTAAACTATCATTTAACATTTCTATATTACTAGTTGTAACATTTTTTATTAATTCGTTATTTGATTCTATGATGGCGTATGGTAAAGGGATTATGTTTTTGGCTCTTGTAGTTATTATCGCAGCTGCTTTTAATAAACAAGGTAATCTTAGTGGTTCTTTAGAACGTTAATTTGTTAATTTTATAGCTTTCAAAAAAGCATTTGAGTGTTATTAGGAATCTATATATTGTAGTATGTCCTAGTTATACAGAAGGTTTCAGCACACGTGTCGCTGAAGCTATGGCCTTAAAGTAGAATTAACGATAGATTCCATAGTCAAGCCACGGTACGACAAAGTAATTTATGCTATAATAGTTCCTAAGAAATAAATACATAGCTTATGTTGTTAATCTATGAATAAGAGTAAAAACGCGAATATATACATATATAACCATTGTCCTTATTGTATCAAAGTTAGGCTAGTTGCTGACTTAAGTGGATTAGACTATCAGCTAGAATTCTTAGCAAATGATGATGAAAAAGCTCATATAGATAGAATTGGCTTTAAACAAGTACCTTTTTTAGAAAAAAATGATGGTACGTTTTTAAAAGAAAGTGATGAGATATGCAAATACATCGCAGAAATTCAATCTTTTGAAATAGCCAACTCAAGTATAAGTCTTATTGTAAAAGGTTTAATAGCAGAGTTAGCACCGCATTATCGTAGAGTTGTTTACCCTAGGATACCGTATCACCCTAAAAATGAGTGTGATTTCCCCACTCAAAGCGCAAAAGAGTATTTTATAAATAAAAAATCACAGTATATTGATGGTATGGATGTTTTCCTAAGAAATCCACCTAAAGATTCTATCAATGAAATAAATAGGATTCTTTTAGAAATAGACCCATACATAAATACCCCGTTTATAAATGGTGATAAGTTTTCATGGGATGATATAAATATTTTTCCAATATTTTATATTTTAACTATGGCAAAAGATTTGCTAGAAATCCCTAATAATATCAAAAAATATATCCAGTCTGTTGAAAATAAAACAAATATAGAGTTGTACTAAATATGATAGTATCGATTGAAAGTATAGATAAAATTTTACCTCAAACTCAATGTCAGAAATGTACTTACCAAGATTGTTATAGTTATGCTAAGGCCATTACAAATGGCGAAAAATATAATAAATGTATAACAGGCGGGGAAAAAACTCTAAAAGAACTATCAAAACTCTTGGGTAAACCACAAATTCCTTTAGATGAAAGCTTAGAAATAGTAAAGCCTCGTGCTATAGCAAAGATAGATGAAAGTATGTGCATTGGTTGTACAAAATGTATATTGGCATGTCCTGTAGATGCTATAGTTGGTGCCAAAAAGCTTATGCATACAATTATTGAGTCAGAATGTACAGGTTGTGAGCTTTGTATCGAACCTTGTCCTATGGATTGTATTTCTTTGGTTGACCTTATAGAGAGTAAACAACCTCAAAATCTACCTGAAGAAGAATATATACAACAAAAAAATCATTATCGTGAAAGGTATGAATTTCACAAGCAACGAGTTAAGCAAACAAAAGCTAAACAACGAGAAATTTATAAAAATATAGCTACAGCACAAGAAATAGATAAAAAAGCATATATAGCAGCTTCTTTGGCGAAATTTAGAAATAAGAAAAAAGTCTCTACTGCTGATGAATAAAGAAAAGCGCATAAATATTTTTGAAACTTGGAAACAGAATGACCCAACTCCAACTACAGAGCTAGAATATACTTCTAATTTTGAGTTGCTAATAGCTGTGATACTCTCAGCACAAGCAACTGATATAAGTGTAAATAAAGCTACAGCTGTTTTATACAAAGTTGCTAATACTCCTAAGCAAATATATGCTTTAGGTGAACAAAAACTAGCTGAGTATATAAAATCAATTGGGCTATATAAAACAAAAGCAAAAAATGTCATAGCGACGTGTAAAGATTTAATAGAAAAGTTTAATAGCGAAGTACCTGATAATTTTGATGATTTAATTTCTTTAGCAGGCGTTGGCAGAAAGACTGCTAATGTAGTACTTAATACAGCTTTTGGTAAGCCAACAATGGCTGTGGATACTCATATATTTAGACTTGCTAATCGTATTCCTTTAGCGAAGGGAAAAAACGTTAATGAGGTTGAAAAAAAGCTTTTAAGGGTAATTCCAAAAGAGTATTTAAAAGATGCTCACCACTGGATAATTTTGCATGGTAGATACATTTGTACAGCTCAAAAACCCAAATGTAGAAATTGTATAATTTATCAATATTGTGAGTTTAAAGATAAGGAAAAATTTGTATGATTCTTTCCCAAGATAGAGATCAATTGCGTAAACTTTTTATAGATAGTTGGCAAAAGTTTCAAGATAGACAGCCTTTAACTGCTATAGAAGAGCAAATATCTAGGATCATAGAGCTACACCCAGAATATCATAACCAAATAAATATAAACAATATTGATAAAGATTATTCTCCTGAAATGGGGCAAATAAATCCTTTCTTACATATTAGCTTACATCTTGCTGTTATTGAGCAAATTCAAACTAATCGTCCAGCAGGTATAGCAAGTATATATACAAAGTTACTAGCTAAATATAATTTCGATGAGCATAAAGTCCAGCATATTATGATAGACTATCTAGCTGAAGAGATGTGGAAATCACAAAAATACAATGCTCTTCCAGAGGACAAAGTTTATCTAGATAAATTAAATCAGTTATTACTAAAAAAATAAAGCCTGAGTAGAAAATAAAGAGTAAGTAATGAAAAAAATTATAGGTAGAAGCGTTCCAAAAACTAACGTTGATTTTAAGCAACCAGTGGGTTTACATATCATTGCAATAATGATTTTTTGTCTATGCTTGTGTATAGCTCCTTTTGTAACACTTTTAACTCATTATGGCGATATTAACTTCTTTTATAACCGAAATGACCATATTTTTGTAATGTTTTTTGCTGGTGTTTTTGGGTGTATAAGTAACTATTTTTTTGGTTCAACGAAATCGATAATTCATGGCTTACAATTTGTAATCATTGCTATTATTTTGTCTTTTATAAAAAATACCTATCTTTTTAGCTTAGCAGCTTTATGGACAGGAGTTTCTGTCGTTATAGTTAATTTACTTTTTAATTTAAGCTCTTTTTACCTAAAGACCGATTCCCGTCGCTTATATGGTTTTATTGGAGTATACTCGAGTGCTTTGTTGGGAATAGCTATAGGTGTTTTTATTTGCTTTATTGTTCTTAAAGATGCGTATTCATTTAAATTGTTTTATCTTTTTACTATTATATTCTTGCTAATTTTTTTCTTAAAAAATAGCTATAAGCTTAACACGTCTTTAACTAGTCAAACAGAAAGAGTCGATATAAGTTTTTATGGTGTTTTTATTATATTTTTTGTTTTTTCAGTAATATTGTTTTACTTACTTCTTAATCTAAAAATCTTTAGCAGCCTTAATCTTATCGTGTTACCCGTTTCTTTAGTCTATTTACATGTGTTGACTGTGACTAATAATAAAGAAACTGGCTTAGAGCTTCTTAAATATGTGTATTTTAGTTTAGTACTTATAGTTTTAAATAAAATGATTTATCTTACTTTTCTTAAGTATGACCATAATAGTATAGATCCAAAATATATTAATTCAGTAATTAGTACATTTATATTCCTTATGTTTAATTATGGTCTTTGTATAGCTGTTTATATCGCTTGGCAATTTAAGATTATAAGCTTAAAAATAGAGTCAATAATAAACTCTAAATTGATAAAAGTGATGCTTTACTTAGAAGTAACAAAAGTTTTTATATTAGCAATAGCAGTATTTATTGATAATAATCTAGTGAGCAATATGATGTTTATCATATCTATAACATTGTCTATTATTCTTAATATATTTATAGTTCCTATTTATTTTTCTTTAGGAAAAATATTAGCAGGTGGTAAAAATGAAACTATAACGACAACTTTATTATACTTAATATATTCATCATTGGTGTTTGTATCTTTTTTGTATGATATTTCTATTAATATCTAGAAAATACTTGAAAAATAGCTATGAATTCACATTTTAGAACAAAGTATATAACACCTATGTTATAATAAATGATGTATAATTTCAGAAAACTTCTAAGGAGAAGAAATGAACGATTTTAATAATACTAGAGTTATTGACTCATTAACACAAGAGTCAGCTTTAAGAGCAAATAAAGTACTGAGAAATACTTATTTACTACTATCTATGACTTTATTATTTAGTGCTTTGACTGCATTTATTGCTATGCAAACTAATGCTGGTTTTATGAACCCTATAATTATGATAGTGGTATACATAGGATTATTATTTGGTATAAATGCTACTAAAAATTCACCTATGGGAATAGTGTTAACTTTTGCTCTAACGGGATTATTAGGGTACTCATTAGGTCCTATATTAAACGCGTATATCACTATGTTTAAAAATGGTGCTGAATTAATAATGATGGCATTTGGTACTACTGGCCTAATATTTTTAGGTCTATCTGCTTTAGCGATGAACCCTTCTAGAAATTATAATAGGGTAGGTTCATTCTGTGCTGTTGGTGCTATAGTTGCTTTGGTTGCTTTAGTTATTAATATTTTCTTACAGTTACCTGCCTTAGCGTTTGTGATTTCGCTAGTTTTTGCATTTATCTCAGGTGGTTTTATCTTATGGCAAACTAACTCTATAGTTAGAGGTGAAGAGAATAATTATGTTTTAGCAACTGTTAATATATATGTTTCTTTATTCAATATTTTCGTTACTCTATTACAAATTTTCGGGATTGCAGCTGGCGATAAAGAATAATTTATATTATCATCTGCTATAACTTTTGATTTCCTAAATTTTTATAAATGCTTTTAAATCATGTAACTCCAAAAGATAATGTAATTTCCAATGTTTATGGTGCATCGTTTAGTATTTTACTCAAAGAATATATTAAAAGAAATGATGATTTTAACCTTATAATTACAGAAGAACCACAACAAGCATATAGGTTTTATAAAGAGTTAAAATACTTATCTAAAACTTCTAATATAGAAGTTTTGTTTTTCCCAAGCTTAGAGATTTTAGCTTATGATAGATTTTCTGCTTCGGTTGATATCATATCACAACGTCAAAAAATCCTTTATAAGCTAGCGAATGAGAGCTCAAAAAATATAGTTTTAGTCACAAGCATTGAGAATGCCCTTAGAAAGCTGGCTCCAGTAGATTTTATACAAGAGCATAGTTTTATTTTAAAAGCAGGAGACATTTTTGATACTACAAAACGTAAATCTCAATTTATTGAGGCTGGATATACACTAGTTAATAATGTTTTTGCTAAAGGCGAATTTAGTATCCGTGGTAGTATCATTGATATTTATCCAATAGGTTCAAAAGTAGCTTATAGAATAGATTTATTTGACAATGAAGTCGATAGTATTAAAGAGTTAGATATTGACTCACAACGCTCAAAAAAAGATGTGAACCACATTGATATAATGCCATCACATGAGTTTGTTTATACTGATAATACAACAAATCTAGCCTTTGATAAATTAGAACATCTTTGTTCAAGAACTGCACTTAATTCAGATATAGCAGGTTTTATACAAAATCAAGAATACTTTAGCGGGGTAGAGTTTTATTTACCATTATTTTATAAAAAGTTATTCAGTTTATTTGATTATTTACCAAAGACTACAAATATACATTTATATGGAAACGTTCCTAATAGTATAGAAGCTTTTTTTAGTGATGTTAAACTTAGGTATAGTGAGCTAAAATTTGATGTAAGCCGTCCTGTATTACATTACGAAGAGCTTTTTTATTCACAAAATGAATTTATTAATTTCATAGAAAAATACAAAACTATAAAGTGGTTATCAGAATCGATATCAAAATCAAAGAAAATAAATTTAAAAACACTAGCTGGAATTTCAGCAAACTATAAGCTTTCTAATCCTTTTAAGCATTTATTAGATCTACTTTCAAAAAATAATTTTGAGAAAGTGATTTTTTCAACAGATTCAAATGGTCGTGCAGAGATACTTTTAGAGCATCTAACTAAAATAGATTTAAATATACAAGTTTGTGATAGTTTTGAGCAAGCTTTAGCATCTCAAGCTCAATATTTTCTTATAGTTTCACCTTTTGAAGAAGGCATAATATTAGATGATCAGCTAGTATTAATTACAGAGGCAGATTTATTTCCTGAACATACAAAAACTGTATCAAAAAACTTCCAACAAAACGAGTATGACACGACAGATCTTAAAGACCTTACGGACCTAAAACCTGGGATGCATGTGGTACATATAGACCATGGAATTGGTAGATATGAGGGGTTGGAAATCGTTGAGTTAAATGGCAAAAAAGATGAGTTTATTTTATTAAGATATGCCGCTGATGCCAAAATTTATGTCCCTATTACATCACTAAACTTAATAAGTATTTATAATTCTTCTGTGACTGAAAGTATAGCTCTTAGTAGGCTTGGATCGGATAAATGGAAAAAGCAGAAAGAAAAAACTATTAGAAAAATTATCGATGTAGCAGCGGACTTGCTAGAGATTTATGCAAAGAGAGAAATGCGACAGGGTTTTAGTAATTCGTTAGATGAAAAAGAGTACTTAAAATTTTGTGCAGATTTTCCTTTTGAAGAAACCCCTGATCAGCTAAGAGCTATTAGTGATGTTTTTAAAGATATGATTTCTAGTAAACCCATGGATAGATTAATTTGTGGTGATGTAGGTTTTGGTAAAACAGAAATTGCTATGCGAGCAGCATTTTTAGCGGTACAAAATCAAAAGCAAGTAGCTATCTTAGTTCCTACAACTATATTAGCTCAACAGCACTATAATAGTTTTAAAGATAGATTTGCCAGAACAGCTGTAAATATAGAAGTGATTACTCGATCTAAAACTTCAAAAGCACAAGAAAAGCTTTTTGAAGATCTTAAAAGTGGTAGAGTTGATATTGTCATAGGTACGCATAAACTAATTTCTGCAAAAATCGATTTTAATAATTTAGGTTTATTAATAATTGATGAGGAACACCGTTTTGGTGTAGCTCAAAAAGAAAAACTTAAATCATTAAAGGCAGAGATAGATATTTTAACAATGTCTGCTACTCCTATTCCACGTAGTTTGAGTATGGCGTTTTCAGCTTTGCGTGATTTGTCTATTATTGCCTCACCCCCAGCTAAACGTCTGTCAGTAAAAACATTTGTTAAAGAATATGATACCAGTATAATTCGTGAGGCTGTAACTCGTGAAACTATTCGGGGCGGTCAAGTATTTTATTTATATAATAAAGTAGAAACTATTCAAAAGAAAAAAGAGTTTTTACAAGAAATTTTCCCACGCTTGAAAATAGCTATTGCACACGGTCAAATGAGTGAAAAAGAAATCCAAAAAGTTATGTTTGATTTTAAGCATAATAGATACCATATTTTACTGTGCACAACTATTATTGAAACGGGAATTGATATTTCAAATGCAAATACTCTAATTATTGAAAACGCAAATAATTTAGGTCTTGCTCAGCTTCATCAGCTACGTGGAAGAGTAGGGCGTTCTCATCATCAAGCATATGCTTATTTACTTATTCCAAATGAGCTAGCTATTACAAAAGATGCTACTAAAAGATTAGAGGCTATTAGTAGCACAGAATCATTAGGCGGAGGTTTCACACTTGCAAATCATGATTTAGAAATTCGTGGAGCCGGTGAAATTCTTGGGAAAGAGCAAAGTGGTAATATTGACGGTATAGGTCTAAATCTGTATATGGAGTTACTTGATAAAACTATAAATAATTTAAAAGCTGGTAAAAAACTTGATATACAGGAGATAGTAAATTCAACCACTTGTGATATTGAGTTAAATATCCCACTTTTGATACCTGATTATTATGTAAATGATGTTAACACCCGTTTAAATATATACAAACGTATATCTAAAGCTGATCATAAGCAGCTGATAAATATAAAAATAGAGTTGATAGACCGTTTTGGTAAGTTACCGTTAGAGGTTTTATATTTACTTAAAGTTGCGCATTTGAAATTAGATGCTATTGATTTAGGTATAGCTCAAATCAAAATGTTTGCTAGTTCTGGTAAAATAGTATTTTCTGATTCTACTAAGTTTGAGCTACAGAAGTTAATAAAAATTATTCAGTCTAGTCCCATGGATTTTCGATTAAGTAAAGATCAAGATTTATTGATAACAAAAACAACTAAAACAGCTGAACAACGTATAGAGTTTATAGAAAAATTTTTAAAAATATTGGGTTTGTAAAAGCTTAAATTTAATCTGATAATAAAGGCTTGTCTAAAACAGGTAACTGTCATATCTGATTTAGACTTTTACATATAAATTTAACAATTTGTGACAGAATCCATAATTCTCTGTTCATCGGCTTCCTATGGCCCAAGGTAGATTTTTTTATTTTTGAGGAATTCTCAGTAATTCCATTGTGTGACATTGAAACCGTTGGGTAAGTAAGTTTAATAATTTCAATGATTTATCTATATGCTTACGCTGAATGGATATACTTTGTAAATCATTAAAGTTGTTCAATAAATTTTTTAATGAATTGAAGTACTCACCAACTTTTTGATTTTTTATTTTATATGTAAAGTTGTTAAAACAAATGTTAATTTCTTCCTGAAAATGACGATTTAAAGAAATAGCTTCTTCAAATGCTTTTTGGATATCGTTTGTAGTAGCTGTTACTTTAGCATTTGGTTTAAAGATTTGACGGATACTATGTCCAAAAACTAGTGTTAAGTCTGATTTTCCTGGGGTAAACCGCATGCTTGATATAAGCTCTTTAAACAAAGAGATTCTTTTGTTTATATCAGTAAAGCAATATATTCTTGGGTCCAAGGGTTTCTTAATGGAATCTGCCAGATCATTAAGATGACTTATAATATAATCGTGATCAATCTTACAATAAACAGGGATTTTATTATCATTATTAGTTAAACACTGTTTAGATACACCATAATTATATATGTGGAGATCTTCTTCACATAATATATATGAATAAAATAAAATAGTTGCTAAACCAGGATATTGAAACCTATCCTTTACATCAATTTTGCCAAATTCTGTGAATTCATTCAACCCTTCCGATGCAATTCCCTCTATACGGTTGTTATTTATAACCAACATTGACTTACTAGCACGGTTGCCAATAAAGTATCTCCAAATTTTACAATATATAATCTCTGCTATAGCATCTGCTATAGCTTCGTCATATTTAGGTGAGTCGTGAATGTTAAATCGTTTAACAAAATAGAGTTTATCATTTTCAGCAGGGTTTTTATACATTCCAACAGCATGTGCAGAGACTCCTAAATCCTTTATGTGTTTAAGATCCTTAAGTTCTATAATATGATCTTGTAACAAATCTCCAAATTGAGAGAACGCTTCATAGCTTTTGCCAAATAAAGAAGCATTCATTTGATGAGGTTTAATTAAAGCTTCTTTTTCTATATTAGTATTTGTAGTTATAGTTGTATTGTTATAATTGTTATGTCCTTGTTTGACGTAAGTATGATCTGTAATCTTATTATCAAGACAAAACAATAAGTGCCATGAAGGTACATTGAACTCATGTTCTTTTAATAAAATGTTCATAGCTCCACTTAAGGATCCATTTCCCATACTACGATTTCTGACTATCATAACTCCTTGATGTGAACTACCTTTACCCAACTCTAAGATAAGTTCCTGAAAATATTCATGAGTATATTCATATTTTTTTAAAGTATAATCTGAAAATTCTGCTAAAGGAGAGTTTAAAGGAAATTTGCCTGATGTTATAGCAAACGGTTTGTATTCTCCATTCAAATATCCAGCTATCGATTCGCCTGAGGATGACGTTTTGTGTCGAGTATAGCTGGATATAGTTTGATAATTTATATTTATAGTTATAGTTTTTCCATTAGGCTGTCCATAAGCGCTGAGAAAAACGTCAAATTTATGTTCAGGATTTTTTAAAAATTCATTTAACCAATTTCTGTGTACAAAAAGATAATAGTAATCAAATTCTATGGCCAATACATTTGCATCCTGCTTACAAAAGTATAGAGATTTTTTACCTCTTATTGTTGCTATAAAACCAGCTTTTTCTAAATTTGCTTGTTTTTCAATACTCATAAATCATCCTTTTTACTAAAACTTTATACGGGTATTTTATTAGTATTTTTTCATAAAAACTGTATCAATAAAAAACTGCTACTATTAAAAATAATCTAGGTTCGAGAATAAAAGCTATATAGGATAAGGTTTTCAAAGAGCTTTTAACTGGAGTTACGGACTTTTAAATTTAAGCAGTCATTTTGAGTATCTTTTTCATTTTTATAAACGTACTTCGCTTGACTCCTGTTAATCTTCTGAATTGTTCCTCTGATAAAAACTTCTCTTGTGCGTATTTCAATACAAAACCATAATATTAGCTTTCTCTGAAACCCAGTATAAACTTTATATTATAGTTTCGAAAGAGGTCTAATGTATGCACCTGCCAACTCACCAAAGCACCACGATATTCTTAACAGGGTAAGCAAAAGCAAGATAATAAAATTTCTTTAATTTAATAACAAGTTATAAATTAAACAATAATTATGTTATTATGTGTAATAAATTTATTATTATTGTTTTAAAATAAACATTAACTTATAGAAATATAACTTATGCTGTCACTTCAAAATATTCATTGCTTTACACTCAATCATATAGCTCGTACATATGATGGCACGTATGATTCATTTGTTAAACTCAAATACGCTTTAGAGCATTATGCATATACTAATTACTATAACTATAACGTGGAAGTTTTATCTAATAATAGCTATACCCATATTAAGGTTATTATTAAATGCAATTTTCATGATATAGAACAAACATTTGAGCTAGTTAAAGAGAGAAATATTTTAGGATTAGGATATAAGAGTTCTCACTTAATATGCAAACAATGTAAAAAAATATGCAAGCAATATGAAGGACTGTTCGAGAAGGTTTATGGAGAGCAAATTGATGCCCTACTTGCAGATAAATTTAAAGCAAGCCCAGACTACTTTGGGTTATATTATAGCAATAAAACTCTACATAAAGGTCTAATGTCTAAATACCAACAACATAATCTTGCTTTTGTTGGTTTTATAGATACTTATGAGAGTATTATTTACTGTATGTGTAAACTATGTGGTTATTTCTCCATTAAACCTGTAAAACTCCTTATGAGTGGTGAGAATTATAATTGTAAAAAATGTGCAAATAAGCCCCATTTGAGATCTAATGTTAATGAGGTACAAATAAAACTTCACAAGTTATATTGTGACAAAGTTAGGGTTATGCAGCTTTGTAGAATGCACATTCAATACAGTAAGGATTTTTTAGCGAAGAGAAAACAATTCTTAAGTATAAGAGAATTTGTTGATAAAACTGGGATTCACTATAAAATGCTTGTAGGTGCGAAAGCGGATTCACGTAGTGTATTCAAAAAGCAAAGTAATGAAGTAAATATTTTACCTTTGTTTGATTTGTCAAACTCTGATTGTTCTGTATTTATAAAAAGCGCACTTTTTACGCCCGAAATAACGTTTCCAGGAAACTCATTAGATTTAAGTTATTATATACTTTCAAAAGAAGCAAATATCGATTTAAAGGGAAAGCCAGTAATATTTGTAATAAGCATCGATATTGAAAATATCAAGCTTCCTTACATATGCAATAATGACATTCAAATAATAGTCATATGTACATCTGCTGAATATAAAAAAATATTAGTCAATAATAATCAAATAACAGGATTACAAGATAATATAAGTTTTATCAAATTAAAGTGTGACGATAAAGGCCATGACTTAGCCAGGTATATAGTAATAAAAAAATATGTTGCTTGGCATTATGCCTATTCTCAGAGCATAGATGACTTTCTTATTATAGAAGGTAGTATAAATATAGTTGCAAGTGCCAATGAATATGTCCATGATTGGTCATCACTGTATCAATATACTAAACAAATGGTAACCAGTAATGGTCATATTGTTGGCTTAATTGGGCAGGAAGAATATAAACAAAAAACACGTAGTGGTATAACAGCTATTATTTACTATAATAGTTCTTATATCTTTAACAAGCTCCTTAGTTATGTAAAAGATAACCTTTGGGAATTAATACCGGTAAAATATTATAATTATGCTGCTGATTCAGCATATACATTAATAGCGTTAGAAGTTTTATATAAACAAAATCCAGCTTATAATTATGAAAATGGTTATATAGATATAGATATAGATATAGATATAGATATAGATATAGACAATATCAAAGTTTTTAGATATAGAAAATCCGCCTTATCCTTGGATCTAAAAGGGGTTGAAGAATATTTAACAGTAAGTCGAGGCGCAAGTGATGTAGAAGATTCTATCATAATGGCTCTCCAAGAAACTATTATTAAACGTTATCCAAGATGTAAGATAAATATACCTTATTTAAAACTTTTCATGTTACAAAATCATATACCTGAAGAGAATATTTCTAAGTTAGCTACGGCTATAGATAGTTATACACTTAATTCATATGTTACGAATAATTACAGGGATTATCAAAAAGAAGCCATAAAACAAATAGGATTTTCACGAGAAAATACTAAAAGAGTTTTTTTGCCAACTGGAACTGGTAAAACGTATGTGATTTTTTATAAAGCGCTTAATGACTATATTAAAGGCAAAGATGTAATTATTATAGAACCTTTTTTGTCATTAGTAGATCAAATGTTTACATTTTTTAAAAGAGAAATCTTAGAGAATATACCTCGACCCAACTTGGATGTTAAGTATAAGTTTCCTGTCCTTAAGATTGCTACAAGTTACAATAGGTGTCTTACATTGGCATATTTTGCTGAGAGGATGAGAGAACCGCAACATTCAAGGGAAAAAAGAATATATATTGTTAGTTATTCTAGTTTTATAAATTTATTTGATTCTGTAGGTAGCGAAAGCTTAAATAACGTTAGTTTTATTTTTGACGAAGCCTGGATAACCGCTCCGTTTGAGTTACTAAATAAATTACCTAACTCTAGCGATAAGTTACTAATGTCTGGATCAGAATTTAGCAGTAATTACACGTATAAATTAGACTATAGCAATGCATTTAAACTTGATGTGATAAGGAGAGTAAGAAGTTATAAAATAGCTTGTACTATTGATCAAATCAAATCCAAAATTCTAGAAAATAAACCGCTTAAAGGGATAATTTATGTGAGTGGACAAAGGAGATTAGAAGAGCTTATAAGAACAATCCCTCAAAGTTTTAAAAAGGCAAACTCAGCAAAACACGGCTTACAGTTGTTAACCTCATATCTACAAGAGTGTTTTCAAAACGTAAGTATTAATTATATATATAGTAAAAAATATAATAAAAAGTATATAGATGATACTGATAATCTGAATATTTATAAATTAGAAAACTTTAAAAACAAACAAGATAATGCCGTATTGATAACCTATAGAAGCTTAACGATAGGTTTTGATGATCCTAATTTAGGGTATATTATTAAGTTAGGAGATTTGTATGGCTCAAAAGGTGAGCAAATACTTGGGCGAATAATGCGTAAATTTCCTAATAACACCGGCGGAACAAATCTATATAAAAAAGCATATTATACTGGAGAGGTTGATGAAAATCTCATACATCTTTTAGCGACAAATGATGATGAAATAAAAACTGGTTTATATTCGCAAAAATTACAAACGCCTATCTTTGATACTTATAAACCAAGTATTACACCAACACCTTATAGTAAACAACAAGCTCAAACACGTAACTTAGCAAGCAAAACTCCTTTTTTAAAACCGCAGCTGTATTTAAACCCAAATGAATCTATAAGAGCTACTATGAGTTTAAATTCTAATTCTAGAAATTCTGGTTTAAATTCATACACTCCAATCAATTTACCCAGTCCAAATATAAGTTCAAAAAGTAAAGGTTTATTTGGTGAGAATAATAGTTATAAGAGCTTGAGTTTTAAGGATTCTAGGCGATCTAGTATAGATAGTGAATTAAGATTGAAAAACAACAGCATATTTGAGAGACATGATGATTCTTATAAAAGTTTTAAAGATCTTAGAGTTTTTAATATAGATGCAGAAATATCAGATAATCCATTAAGTCCTCAAAATAGAAGTTTATCTGGTGAAAATAATAGGTTTTATAATAATACAAATTTTAAGCATATTAGACGCTCAAGTATAGACTCGCATATGTCAATTGATTCATTAAACTTAAATGCTCAAAATCAAATAAATAATTTCACTACTAAAAAACCTAGCTTATCTATTAATAAACCAGGTACTGCACCACAACTTTATGCTAAACAACAAGCAAGTATAAGAGCAGGTATAGATAATCTTGGTGTTAATTGCTATATTAATGCAAGTTTACAATTACTCTCATGTATGGAACCTATCTTACGCCAACTAACAGATATAAGCGATATAAATCAAAGAGCATTTGCAATTTCACAAAGATTATCTGAAAACGGTGCTATTCAACAGCAATATAAGAATTATATTCTTTCTACTAATCTTTTTAAAGTAATTAATGAAATAATGACTCAGTTAATTAGCGGTCAAAAAACTTCTATAGATATAGTTAGACTATTAGATTGTTTTAAACAACAAAATGTAGCAAATAGTGCACTGGATACTCCTATTTTCAAGAATACCCAAGAAGATGCACAAGAGTTTATAATAAAATTTTTAAATATAACTGTACTAGATAAGCCGAGTGTAATACATAAAAGGAGAATAACATGCTCCAATTGTGGTGGGAAAAGCATGATAGATGAGCGCCAAACTTTTATAGGAGTTAATTGTAATCAACCCCATTTAGTAATTTCTGATAAAATTATTACTGAAAATAATCCCTCAATAGAAGGTTTAAAAGGAGAAAATAAATACCAATGTTCTAGCCGAATTTGTGGCGGTACTAAGCAAAATGCAATAAGCGAAGAATATTATGACTTTATGAGTCAAGACTATATATTTGTACATTTGGTATTATTTGATAATTTCGGAAATAAACGTACAGGGAACATTTATATTAACGATATAGAAATCCAAGGGCTATGTTACAAACCTATTGCTTGTATTGTACATATTGGCCAAAAAATCAATAGGGGTCATTATATAGCAGTATCTCGTAATACTTGCCAAGATAATTTTGTTATATATGATGACACTAAAGTAACTAAAACAGCTTATAAAGATATAAATAGTATAGTTGATAATTATAAAATGAAAAGGGACGAAAACCCTCAACCATATATCATACTTTACAAAAAACAAACCCAAAGCCCTTATATTTTAGCAAATAGAGCTTCTTTTTTAGAATCTCAGCATTCAAATACCAATGAAACTATAAGAGATAAAATAAATACAAATACTAGATGTTTGAGTATAGGTTCAAATAGTCCAGGCAAGCCACTAAGCCCACAAAATAGAGTTTTTTTTGATGAGCATAAAAATTTTCATAATGATCAGAGTTTTGAGTATGTTAGACACCCTAGCGTAGGTTCAGATATGGTTAATAATCCATTGAGCCCTAAAAGTAACGATACTTTTTTTGATAAATTTAGTTTTGCGCGATTACATGATGAAATTTATACTCATAATGCTAAAAATGAAATCCAAAACCTTATTAAAAGTCACAATAATAGTGCAGTAATAGCTGGTGGAGATAAAATTGATAGTTATACTGCAGAGATTACTATTAGGTGTGATAATAACCATGAAACTAAAGATTATGTAACTAATTTTATTAATTCATGGTGCCAAGATTGTGAAGTAACTGATAACAAAAATTCTAATAAAATCAAGAAAAGAAAAGCTTCTATATCGACTTCTGAGTTGGAAAAAATAGTGAATAATAAGACTATTAGCGCCACACCTATAAATATTGTCAAACAAACTAATTTTAAAACTAGTGAACCCATTAGACACACTCAAAATTTATCTCAAGTAGCTTCTGATAATATACTAAGTCAAAAAAGAAACAGTAGTAAGCAAATTTTTGCTGTGGAAAGAGTAGTTAATAATAAAAATAGTCTTAATAAGCAAGAGCAAATGTCTACAAAAAAAGTATATAAATGTGATTTCCCAGGCTGTAATCATGAAGCCATTCATTCAGGGAATTTGAAAGAACATCAGCGGAGACATACAGGGGAAAAACCATATGTATGTGACTCTGAAGGATGTAACAAAAGATTTGCTAGAGCAAATATTTTGAAAACACATATACGAACACATACAGGGGAAAAACCATATGTGTGTGACCTTGCAAACTGTAACAAAAGATTTGCTAGAGCAAGTGATTTGAAAGTCCATAAACGAATACATGCTAAGGAAAAACCATATGTGTGTGACCTTGAAGGATGTGGTAAAAGTTTTACTAAATCAAGTAATTTGAAAAGACATAAAAAAAGACATACAGGGGAGAAACCATATGTGTGTGACTTTGAAGACTGTGATAAAAAATTTCTTACAAAATTAGAGTTGGAAACCCATAAAAAAAGACATACAGAGGAGAAACTATATGTGTGTGACTTTGAAGGCTGTGATAAAAAATTTCTTACAAAAGTAGAGTTGGAAATCCATAAAAAAAGACATACAGTGGAAAAACCATATGTGTGTGACTTTGAAGACTGTGATAAAAAATTTCTTACAAAAGTAGAGTTGGAAACCCATAAAAAAAGACGACATACAGAGGAAAAACCATATGTGTGTGACTTTGCGGGCTGTAACAAAAGATATGCTAAAGCAAGTGATTTGAAAAGACATAGAAAAGTGCATGAAAGCAATAGATGATAAGAGGAGCCTGAGCCCTTTCATTACAAGTTTTGTGAAACTGTATAGCCTACTAGTTATAGGTGTAGTAGTTCAAACCTGATCTGATAGTAAGTACTTGTCTAAAGCATTCTAAAGGTTTAAAACAACTATTTTAAAGTAAAATCTGACTAGATGTATTTATAAAATTTAGGTTATTCCTTATAATAGTGGCTAGCTTATTAAATTTACATCTAAGTGTTATATATTTATGCGAGAAATTTCTAATTTAAAAGTAAAGGTTGAAAGTGGTGGTAAATATACTACAGAGCAAGGTTTTCATGCAGTTAAAGATGGTATTAGAAATAAAAAAGAAAATTCTGTACATATTCGCAAACCTGAATGGTTGAAGGTTAAAAAACAAGATTCAAGTGAATATCTTAAAGTTAAATCTATAACAAAAAAGTATAAGCTTTCCACAGTTTGTGAAGAAGCGAAATGTCCGAATATTAATGAGTGTTGGTCTCACGGTACAGCAACCATCATGCTAATGGGGAGTGTTTGCACTAGAGCATGTAAGTTTTGTTCGGTTGACACAGGAAATCCAAAAGGCTGGCTGGATAAAGATGAGCCTAAAAATGCAGCTGAAAGTGTAAGGCTTATGAATCTAGAATATGTGGTTTTGACATCAGTAGATCGTGATGATTTAGAAGATGGTGGAGCTGCGCACTATGCTAGTACAATTACAGCAATAAAACAACTTAACGCTGAGATTAAAGTCGAGGCTTTAACACCAGATTTTGGTGGTATAGAACAAAGTATAGATAAAATCTTAGGAACGCAAGTTGATGTAATCGCACAAAATATCGAAACTGTAGAGCGTTTGACTCATCCTGTACGTGACCCAAGAGCGGGGTATTGGCAGACTCTTAATTTTTTAAAGTATGTGAAGCAAAAATCCCCTGACGTTTTAACTAAAACTAGTATCATGGTGGGTCTAGGTGAAACAGAAGAAGAAATCTATAAAACTATGGATGACGCTAGAAGTGTAGGAGTTGATGTTTTGACATTAGGTCAATACATGCAACCAACTAAGCATCATTTAAGCGTACAAAGGTTTGTAACGCCAGCACAATTTGATGAGTACCGTAAAGTAGGTTTAGCAAAAGGATTTTTAGAAGTAGCATCTGGTCCGATGGTTCGTTCTAGCTATAGAGCAGATAGAATTTTTAAGAAAAATAATTTAGATTTATAAAATAAAATCAAAACAAAAGGTGAAAAAATGGCAAAAGTAGCAATAGTATTTTCAGGTTGCGGGCATCTTGATGGCACAGAAATACATGAAGCTATACTAACTATACTAGCATTAGAAAAGCAAGGTGTAGAATGGCAGGGAGTTGCTTTAAATGAAAATCAAAAGCATATAGTAAACCATTTAAACCAATCTGTCGATACAAAAGCTTCTCCTAGAAATATATTAGAAGAGTCAGCACGTATTACTAGGGGTAATGTTATAGATCTTGCAGAAGCAGATAGTGATAACTATGATGCTGTAATATTTCCAGGTGGCTTTGGTGCGGCTAAAAATATTATGGATTTTGCATTTGTTGGTGATGATAGTTATCAAATGAACGAAGAAGTGCTAAAGTTTGCAAGAGCTTTTTATCTTGCAGATAAGCCAGCTGGTTATATTTGTATTTCTCCTTTAATGATACCTTTAGTTTATCCAGAAGGCACAAAGGTAACAGTCGGTAACGATGAAAATACAGCAGCAATTTTAGAGAAAAAGGGTGCTGAAATTGTAATGATGGATGCTACAGATATTTGTGTTGATGAGGGAGTAAAAGTAGTTTCTACCCCAGCGTATATGTGTGCTAAAAATATTTTAGAAGCATCACAAGGTATAGAAAAATTAGTTGAAAAAGTAGTTAGTTATATTTAAGGATATAAAAGATGGCAGGTCATAGTAAATGGGCTAATATCAAGCATAAAAAAGCAAAAGAAGATGCAAAACGAGGTAAAATTTTTACTAAATTGATTAGAGAAATAACAGTAGCAGCTAGGTTAGGTGGTGGAGATAAAGATGCTAACCCAAGACTAAGAGCCGCTATTGCTACAGCACTTTCTAATAATATGAGTAAAGATACTATAGAAAGAGCTATTACAAAAGGTGCTGGTGGTGAAGAAGGAGCCAACGTAGAAGAGGTACGCTATGAAGGTTATGGACCAAATGGTGTGGCTATTATGGTAGACTGTATGACAGATAATCGTAATCGTACAGTTGGAGAAGTTCGCCATGCCTTTACTAAAAGCGGTGGAAACCTTGGGACAGATGGCTCAGTGGCATATATGTTTACTAAGAAGGGTATTATTTCATTTGCAAGTGGAGTAGATGAAGATACTCTAATGGAACTAGCCTTGGAAGTAGGGGCTAATGATGTAATTAACCATGAAGATGGTAGTATAGATGTAATAACAGCCCCTCAAGATTTTTCTGATGTGCAAGAAACACTTATAAAAAAAGGTTTTAATCCAGATAGTGCTGAAGTTACCTTCGATGCAGAAACTAAAGTCGAGTTAGATTCGGAAATAGCAGAAAAGGTTATGAATCTAATTGATAAATTAGAAGACCTTGATGATGTACAAAATGTATACTCTAACGCTAATTTTACTCAAGAGTTAATGGAACAACTTGGTTAACCATATTTGATAGATATTACATTCTTAATAAGTCTAGGAGCTAAATGGTAATTTTAGGTATAGATCCAGGTTCAAGAATTACGGGTTTTGGGGTTATTAAGGCTCAAGATAATAAACTATATTATGTTGCTAGTGGGTGTATACGCATTACAGAAATAACTACAGCAAATAGACTCAAACAAATTGCAGATGGTATCACAGAAGTTATAAACACATACGTTCCAACAGAATCTGCTATTGAGCAGATTTTTATGTTTCAGAACCCAACAGGTGCTTTAAAGTTAGGGCAGGCAAGAGGTGTCGCTATGTGTACTTTAGCCATAAATGGCTTAGGCGTTAGTGAATATTCAGCTAAGCAAATAAAACAAGCAGTAGTTGGAACAGGAGCTGCAGCAAAGTCCCAAGTTCAACATATGGTACAGTCTTTATTAGGGTTAAGTAAAAAGCCACCAGAAGATGCAGCAGATGCTTTAGCTATAGCTATATGTCATTACCATAGTAGCAAATCCTTAGCCAAAATAGTTGGAGCAAGTCGAGTGGCTCAAAAAAGAATTAAATAAATGTCATTAACACTAAAAGCTTATTAAATATTACATAACTGGTTACCCTCGTGCTTCACGTGGTGATCTACCGTCTTGAAAGCCAAAAGATTAAAGTTTTTAAATAGCTAACGTTGAAAACCTGCTGTATAAAAGTTCATATAAGCAATCTTATATGTTAATTTAAAGAGACTACAAACAAAAAGGAGGAGATAATATGGGAAAGTATCAAAAGCAAAGATTAAGTAGAGGTAATACTATAAAAATAAAAAAAATATTAGGAGAGTCTACGATGAAAAAAACACAATTAATTATAACAACCATATTGTTAGCTGGTGGTATAGGTTTAGGTTATTCAAATGAAAACAGCGACACCGTAGTATCAAAAGTTGCGGTTAAAAATAAACAAGCTATATCAAATTTAGCTTTACCAGCAAGTACCCTAATAGGTGAAAAGGTAGTCAACTATAAAGGAGAAGACTTAGGGAAAGTAAAAGAAATTATGATTAACCCTAGCTCAGGTAAAGTAGCTTACGTAGTTGTATCGTTTGGAGGGTTGCTTGGAATGGGAGATAAACTATTTGCTATCCCGATGACTACTTTTGAAGTTGATACAGCAAATTCGCAGTTTAAACTCAACAAATCAAAAGAAGAATTAGAGCAAGCTCCTGGGTTTGATAAAGATAACTGGCCGGCAACATCTTCTAGCTACTGGAATAAATAGACTTTTAAATAGTCTTTGCCGATCCTATATATAAAATACAAATTATTACAAACAATTCCATGGTCAACCACTTCGATTTCATTCAGTGACTGCCTGATGGAATGACGTACTACTTTTTGGTATAGTTAGCTATATTTATCAAAGCAACAATTTATACCAGTTATTCACAGCTAAATTTACGGAGATAAAGACATAAAGTTTTCTTGATTATTATCAAATAAGCTTTATCCTTAAAAGTAAAATACCAAAAATAAATTATTATGATAAGTTTTATAAGAGGTACTCTTCTAGAAAAAGATCCTACCGCGTTATTGGTAGATGTAAACGGTATTGGATATGAGGTTTTCGTACCTATGACTACTTTTTACACTCTTGGTGAGACTAATAGTGAGATAAGCTTGTATACACATTTTGTTGTCAGAGAAGATGTACAACAGCTTTATGGCTTTAAAACTAAAGTTGATAAAAAAGTTTTTCAAGAATTAATAAAAGTTAGTGGTATAGGTGCCAGAACCGCTATCGCAATACTTTCTGGTATGGATTGTAAAACGTTACTTCATTGTATAGAAAATAAAGATTATGGTTTATTAACAACTGTGCCTGGGATTGGCAAAAAAACAGCAGAAAGATTAGTTGTTGAAATATATGATAAATTACTTAAATTAGCTAATGAAATTTATGGTCAGTCTGGTACTAAAAACTCTACTGAGCTATCAAAAAATCCAACAGCTCAAAATAGCACGACAGTTATTTCTAATTCTATATTTAATGAAGCTGTAGATGCTTTATTAGCATTGGGATATAAACAAAAGGATGCTGAAAAAATGGTCAGAAGTTCCCTAGTAGATACTAGTGATGTTTCAGAGGTTATACGTAAAGCTTTACAAAATACGATCAGGTCTAAAAAATAAATACTTCAAAGTTACTAAAAGTGACTTTCATTAGAGTTTTTCTTATTTAAGAATTCTATCAAGAAAGTTAAATACAAGCTCTAAATTATCTTTAGTTTCGAATTTTTCACCACCATGCTTGGCACCCTCAATAATCACTAATTCAACTTTGTCTTTTCCAATCACTTTAACTAATTTATTATAGAAATTTATACTTTGTTGGGTAGGTACCATATTATCAATACCGCCATGTTCTATAAGAAATGGTGGGGTTTCTTTACTTATATACGTCTCTGGGTTAGATAACTTGGTTTTTTCAGGACTATTACCAACATTACTACCAATATATAAACTTTCAGGAGAGTCATCTTGGGAATGATTAGCTTTGCCTAAACCTGATTGGTTAAACTGATCATCCATTTTGCTAAAATCCGTAGGCCCAAACCAATCAACACAAGCTTGTACGTTTGCTGAGTACTTTTTATTACCTAAACTTAAATCGTCTAGTTGAGTTATTTTATTTCCTGAGGTTGCAGCAAGAGCAGCCAAATTTGCACCAGCGGAATCGCCCCAAACAGCTATAGCATTTGGGTTTAGATTATACTTAGTAGCATTTGCTTTGATAAATCTTATAGCTGCTTTTACATCTTGGATCGCTGCAGGGAATGTTGTCTCCCCTGATAGGCGGTAATTAATGGCTACTACAGCATAGCCATATTTTATACCTTCAAGTATGGGTTTTAGTTGGTAGTCAGCCTTATCTCCACCTAAGAATGCTCCACCATGTATAGCTATTATAACTGGATATGGTTTAGGAAATTTTTTATCGTTAGGTAAGTAAATGTCTAGTTTCTGGGCATCAGATACCGCAGCATATGCTATATTTAAGTATTTATTTTTAACCCAAGATGTGTCAGTTAAATTAGATCCATTATTGTTAGGAAGTGTTTGATATTGGTTATTAGCTGTATGTTTTATATATACGAATGCCCCGGTTGTTATCAATACGATTAGGATTGTAAAGCTAGTTATTTTATATCTGTATTTAATCATTTTAGAATCATCTTTCAAAAATAGCATTTATATTTATTTAAGATAGCTATAATTTTACGATAAGTCAATGTTTTATATCATCTATTGTTTCTTTATGGAGAACCTTGTTTTTTAGTTAAAAATTGACAATTTAATACTATATGAGAAAATTGGCGGATGTTTTGAATAAAGTTTGCTAGCAACTCTGTAAAATCAAATACAAATATATGTTTACTAATGATTGGAAAAAAGCACTTAAAGAATCTTTTTATTCACCTTTAGAATTATTAGAGTTCTTGAAGATAGATAGTAAAGAAGCTAGGATTTCATCAGAAATTACAAAGAAGTTTAAGATGATTGTCCCTAGATCTTTTGCTAATAGAATGCAAAAAGGTAATATTAATGATCCTCTATTAAAACAAGTATTACCAATCGTAGATGAGGAAGTGATAGCTGAAAACTATACTAGTGATCCATTAGAAGAAAAAAATTATAATAAAGTTACTGGCTTATTACATAAATATCACGGTAGAGTTTTATTGGTTGCTCAAACAAGCTGTGCTGTGCATTGTAGATACTGTTTTCGTAAAGAATTTAATTATAAAGATAATATTCCAGGTAGAAAAGATTGGTTGAAAACTTTTGACTACATAACAAATGATAAAAGTATTGAAGAGGTTATCCTAAGTGGTGGAGATCCTTTATTAAATAATGATGAAATCTTAGAATTTTTCTTAAAGAATATACAGCAAATAGCCCATATCAAAAGGATTAGAATTCATTCAAGGATACCTGTGGTGCTACCAGAGAGGATAACTACTAAGTTATTAGAAATTCTTTCAAAGCATAGCTTAGATACGATACTAGTTATACATGTAAATCATCCTAATGAAATAGATGATAATGTTACTAGAGTTTTAAGTGAAATACATAAACTTGGCATAATTATTTTAAATCAAAGTACGCTGCTAAAAGATATAAATGATGATGCTGATGTGCTTTATGCTTTAAGTACAAAACTGATAAAAGCTAAAGTAATTCCATACTATATACATTTGTTAGATACAGTCTCAGGTACTAAGCATTATAATGTTGACAACGCTAGAAATATTATGAAAAAACTTTCAGAAATTTCTTCAGGGTTTATGGTTCCTATATTAACCAAAGAAGTTCCAGGCTATCCATCTAAGAAGTGGCTATCTTTTCATGAGTGAAGTTATGGCAAGGTAATTAATAATAGACCAAGAAAACGACATCAATGGCTAACACCAAACCAGGTGTTTGAAAAAGAATTAAATATGTGTCGCACTTCGGTTTAGAATGTGGGCAATTTAAGATTAAAAAACTTTTTCAGAGAGAGTTAACTAGTGTGTTACAATCTTAATATTATTATACTCTTACAATCTAAAACTTAAACTATGAAAAAATGTGGTTATATTTCTATAATAGGTCGACCAAACGTTGGTAAGTCAACACTGTTAAATAATATTCTTAAGTATAAAGTTAGTATAACATCTCGTAAACCTCAAACTACAAGACACCAAATTATAGGAGTAAAGACAGTTGAGGATACTCAATTCGTTTATGTGGATACTCCAGGTATCCATACTAAAGAGCCTAAAGCAATCAATAAATTTATGAATAAAGCAGCAACAACAATGATAAAGGATGTTGATGTGATTTTATTTATAGTTGAGATGGGTAAGTGGACAGAATTAGAGGATAATGTAGTAGCTAAAATTAAAAATTCAGAAATCCCAATATTTTTAGTGGTAAACAAAGTTGATAAGAAAAAATCACTTGAAGCTAGTGTGTTTATTGAGTCTATTAAAGACAAATTTACTTTTTATGATGTTATTTATGTCTCAGCTAAGCAAGGGCATAATATTAATGAGCTTGAGTCAAGAATAGAAAAGCTACTTCCTGAATCTGAATATTTCTTTTATGGTGATGACCAAATTACAGATAGAAGCATTAAGTTTTTAGTTTCAGAAATAATTCGTGAAAAAATTATGCGTACTATAGGTAGTGAGGTGCCATACCAAATAGCTGTAGAGATTGATAGCTATAAAATTGATGAACAAAAAAATATCGCAGATATTTATGCGAGTATCCTCGTTGAAAGAGACAGCCAAAAAGGTATAGTTATTGGTGCAAAAGGCTCTAAACTTAAAAAAATAGGCATAGATGCGCGTAAAGATATTGAGCATCTGATAGGTATGCAGGCCAACTTAAAAATATGGGTTAAAGTTAAAAGTGGTTGGTCTGATGATGATAGGGCGTTAAAATCATTAGGATACGATTTGATATAAATTTTCTCTATGCAAAAAGTTATTTATCTAAATAAATCACGTAAATACCGAAAATTATTTTATATTTTAACAGTTGTGCTTAGTAGCTTTGTAATAGGAGTTTACTTTAGAAATAGCTATTTATTGTATATTGGTTTTGCTTTAATAATATTATCTATTTTTTATGAGTGTTTATTTAGTTTACCAGTCCTAGAGGCAATTGTTTTGCCTAAAGAAAATGAGAAGTACTTTAAAGTAATTATAGATAATCAAGAAAGTGACTTTTGGAGAATAAAAAAATATATAATTATAAATGGTTGGATTTATCTTTATATCTTCCAAGAGGGTTCAAATAGGACACTTAAAATGTGGCTACATAAAAGTAATTTTAAAGATAAAAATCATATTAGGTTGTTTGCTAAGAAAATTATTTTAGAAAATTTGTGATACAAAGGAATCATTTTTTTGTTTTAAATATCCTATCCCATAATGGAAAGGTTACAGCAAAATTTGTATTTTCATAATGATGATGTAAAGCATGATGTTTTTTGTATAGAAATAGAATAGAGCCTTTTTTTGCTTTTATATGGTGGGCACTATGATGTATGAAGAAGTAAAACAAAGCTCCTAGTAAAGCCCCGCTATAAATTGCACTTGCTATACCTAAACCAAATACTAAATATAAAGGTAAAAACAGTGTAATAGTGTAGATTGGTAACGAAATATACGTTGGGTTACCTACTAAATCTATAGGATTTTGATGATGTACAGCATGTAATTCCTTGATAAATGAAAAATGATGAAATAAGAATCTATGAACTATGTATTCTATAAAAGTCCAAATAAAAATTCCCAACAAAACAAAAGCAAGTATCCACAATAAATTACCCTTGAAGTATCTAAAGCTTAATACTAAAAAAAAGATAGTAGTAATGGGATATATATAAAAATCACTCCAATAACCAGTTCGAGAAATTTTTTCAAGTAAAGTCATATATTAATAATATCAATGTAGTTTTAATTATTACAACATCATAAACAACTTTTGAAATATAATCAAAAGTAAAATCATTTTGATGTAATAAAATAAAATGAAAATATATAATATAGTAGACTTTTATATGATTTGTGGTATGTGGATTTGTTGTGTTAGAAAAATTTAAGTTAGAATTATTAGGAATCCTAAGTAAACAACAAATTGTTGAAAATGAATTGTTAAGATATGCTTATTCAACTGATGCTAGTCTTTATAGAATGGTTCCAAAGCTAGTTTTAGTGGTTAAGCTGGAACAAGAAGTTCAAAAAATCCTTAAATTAGCAAATGAGTATGATATAAAATTAACTTTTAGAACAGCAGGTACTAGTTTATCTGGCCAGGCTGTTACAGATCAAATTTTAGTAATCTTAGCTTCAGATTCTTGGTTAGACTATAAGATTTATGAGAATGGTAAAAGAATAAAACTACAGCCAGGTATCATCGGTGGCGAAGTTAATAAATATTTGAAAATACATGAGCGTAAAATTGGACCAGATCCAGGCTCTATAAATACAGCTAAAATTGGTGGGATTATAGCCAACAACTCAAGTGGCATGTGTTGTGGTACAGCTAAGAATTCTTATGCAACACTAGATTCCATGCGAGTTATTTTTAATGATGGTAGTATTTTAGACACTTCAGACTATCAGAGTATAGAAGATTTTAAGCAAACTAAAAAAAGCTTTTTGAATACGATTTCAAGGATTCAAACTCAAATATTACAAGATGATGAGTTAACAAACTTCATAAAAAAGAAATTTTCAATTAAAAACACAAGCGGCTATAGCTTAAATGCCTTTTTAGATTTTAAAGACCCAATTAAAGTAGTAGAGAGGTTAATAGTAGGTTCAGAGGGTACACTGGGGTTTGTTAGTAATGTAACTTTAAATACGGTACCAGACTATAAGTATAAAGCTTTAAATTTAGTATATGGTAAATTAGATGACTTAGTTAAACTTACAACTCAAATTGAGGCTTTTAATTTATCTTCAGTTGAATTGCTAGATTACGCATCTCTCAAATCTGTCGTTAATAATGCTGAGCTAAAGCCTTTTTTAATTTCTTTAGAAGATTTTCAAATAGCTGCTATTATGATTGAGCTTGCAGAGTCAAACTCAAAAGATTTAGATGATAAGCTTAAACTCATAAATAGTTACATAGAAAAAACAAATATAATTCATCAAGTTGGGTTTATCAAAGATGAAGCTAAAGCACAAATTCTATGGAAAATACGCAATGGGATAGTACCGACCATAGCTGGGTTAAGACCATCAGGTTCTAGTATTATTATAGAAGATATAGCTGTAAATATTTTAGATTTACCAAGTCTTATAGCTCAGATAAGAAAGCTTTTTGACAAGTATCGTTATGTTAATGCCGCTATTTTTGGGCATGTGTTAGCAGGAAACATACATTTTGTTATAACACCAGATTTTCATAATAATGAAGAAGTATTGGTATATGACAAATTTATGCATGAGTTAGCAGATATAGTAACTAAAGGTTTTAATGGTTCACTAAAAGCTGAGCATGGCAGTGGAAGAAATATTTCGCCTTTTGCAATAGTAGAATGGGGAGAAAAGTGTTGGAATATCATGTGGCAAATAAAAAAGTTATTTGATCCTAAAAACATTTTAAATCCTGACGTTAAGTTAACACATAATAAAAACTTACATATTCAAAACCTCAAAAAGCTTAATGTAATTGGAAGTGAAATAGATAAGTGTATGGAATGTGGGTTTTGCGAACCAGTATGCCCCTCACGTAATTTAAGCCTTACTCCTCGTCAACGCAATGCTGTTATACGAAAAATACCTACTTTACCAGATGGTGATAAACAAAAGTGGCAAAAAGATTTTGAATATTATGGTGTAAAAACATGTGCAACTACAAGTTTATGTAAAACTAGATGCCCCGTTGACATAGATACAGGAGCTTTTATTTTAAAACAGAAAAAGCTGGTAAATAAGTTAGTTAATCACTCTCAAGAAATTAATAAAGCTAAGCGAAAAGTTAAATTAGCTAACCTAGCTGGAAATATTATTGGAAAGACAAATTTGCAAAAGGTAACTAAGATTTTACATAATCACTTTAAATCTATACCGGTATATTTAGAAACTATGCCTAAAGTTCAAGATGTACATTTTAAGAACTCAGTAACCAATAATGACAATAGGGTATTACTAATACCATCATGTCCTAATAAAATATTTGCTAGTAATAAAAAATATTCTAAATATCCTAATCAATTAGTCTTAGAAAAGCTAGGTTTTGATGTCCATTATCCAGAAGATCTTCAGGATATATGTTGTGGTCAGATGTATAATTCAAAAGCTAATTATGCTCAGCAACATAAATCCCAAGAATTACTTAGTAGCCAAAACTTGAACCAATATGATTATGTTGTGATTGATAATAGCTCTTGTGCTAGTTTTGCAAAACAACAAAATATAGCTTTAACTGATATAAATAGCTTTATTATAGAAAATATTAATACTACAAAACTTACCAAAAAGTTTAATAAGATAGCTCTTCATATTGATTGTTCAACCAGAAAACAAAATCTCGATGAAAAATACACCAACCTTTTAAAGCTGTGCTGTAATGAAGTTATACTGCCAGAAAGAATTTACTGTTGTGGTTTTGCTGGCGATAAGGGTTTTACTACCCCAGAGTTAAATGCAAATAGCTTAAGTTCATTAGCAGACCAAATAAAAGGTTGCGATATAGGCGTAAGCTTCAATCGTAGCTGCCAGATTGGTCTTAGCTACCACTCTAATATGGAATATATTTCTTTCGTTGAGTTAATTTTGGAATGTATCAGTTTAGATATATGAGAAGTTATGAACTAATCCAACCTAATGCATTAAAAATATCTTGAGATACTTTCTCAACTAGTTGATCACCGTTGATTTTTATATACTCCGGTGTTTTTGTGTTATTTGACTTAAAGTTTTTATAAAATTCTACTAATTTGGATGTTTGCTCACGATATACAGAAAGTCTTTCTTTGACTGTTGTTTCATTATCATCAGAACGGATAATTAAGTCTTCACCTGTTACATCGTCTTTACCTTCAACTTTGGAAGGGTTAAATTTTACATGATAAGCTCTACCGGAAGCAGGATGAATTCTACGACCTGTTATTCTTTCTACTAGTAACTTATCGTCAACATCTATTTCGATTATAAAATCGATGTTGACACCTAGTTTATCTAATTGTTCAGCTTGTATAATAGTTCTGGGTACACCATCAAGTAAAAAACCATTTTCACAATCTTTTTTTGAAATTCTATCCTTAACTATCTTAATAATAAATTCATCGGATACTAACTGTCCAGAGTCTAAAATTTTTTTTAATTGATTACCAGTTTCACTACCTGACTTTATAGTTTCTCTAATCATATCACCGGTTGAAATGTGTGCGATATTATACTTTTGCTCAATAATTTTTGCTTGAGTACCTTTACCGGCTCCTGGAGCTCCTAAGAGAATTATTTGCATTTATTTATAACCTTTTAAAAGTATAGTTTACATAATTTGGTTTTAATTATAAAATAATTACAATAATATATCTAGAATTAATGTATTATGTAATCTGCTAGGTAATTTGTTAAGGAAAAAATA
Source organism: Allofrancisella heilbronnii (assembly GCF_000710735.2). Lineage (NCBI taxonomy): Bacteria > Pseudomonadati > Pseudomonadota > Gammaproteobacteria > Thiotrichales > Francisellaceae > Allofrancisella > Allofrancisella heilbronnii. The sequence continues at coordinate 801,159 of NZ_CP144673.1, forward strand.
GGCCTATTTTAGATGCTATCACTGTTACTTGAAAAAAAAAGAAAAAAAGCGCAAAAAACTGTTTTGGGTATAGAGTATGACTTTAATTCCTTAGCAGCGGTTAAGCTTGATAAAAAAAACCAAGAGTATTCGTTAGTTTGTTGCAGTAGTGATATATTTTCTGAGCAAGCGTATTTCGAGGGGGAACTCATTTGTGATTACATAGGAAATGTAATTAGCAATATTATTTTAGAAAATAAACTTGGTTTTTTTACTAGATTGGGTTTTGTTACCTATAAAGACATAGATATATCAAAAGAAGAAATAGTATGTGATAAAAAAAACTCTGAAATAATTATAAAAGAAGGTGTTGAATTTTACCTAAAAGAACATTTCTTAAAAAAGAAATTTCCAGAAAGTTACTCAGATATCGCTTTTGATTTTTATGATGAATTAGAGGAAAAAGGAATAATAACTATTTATTACATTGCAGATACTAAGATTACAGGGCGTTTATATAACATTGCTAAAAAATCTAAGAAAACTGTTTCTGTATGCGCTCTTGATAATATCGTTATTAGCAACTTTGTGCAGAAACTGTTTTTGTCGGAAATTTCACAACATGCTACTAATAGTATTTTATTTGGTCTATACACTGATAAATTATGTATATACAGTTTTTCTCCTAGTGGTGAACTTAGAAATTATGAAGCTGTGAAAATATTTGACACTAAGATTACAGATGCTACTTATGTCGATGAGGCTATTCAATTATTATTAAGATTTATAGATTTCATGTCTTTAGATTTTTCTGATTTTTCATCTCAAGATAATGCTATATATATTTATGGGATTAAAGCAAATTTTGAAGAGATTTTTGCGTTAATAAAAGAACTTTCAACAAAAGATTGTCGTATTTTAGATCCATTTGTAAATATTCAAAAGCAAAACTACAAGGTAGATATTAAAGCTCCTTATCGATATGTAATGCCTGTAGCAATAGCTATGATGGAGGCATTGTGATGAAACCATTAAATTTTATTCAAGATCGTCATAAAAAATTGCAGCTAACGTATATCGCTATTGATATAGGATTTACCGCTTTAGTTGCTTTTTTTGCAATGTTTAGTTTATCTATCGTCTTATCTTGGTCAAGTAGAGAAGATATGAGACTTGAGCAGTATATTCAAACTAAAATTACAGAGCTTAATAAAAATTCTTTACAGTACCAAGAGATTAAAAAGCAACGTGATAAATTGATTGATGTGGTTGATAACCTGGCAAATATTAAAGCAAGTCAGTTTTATATGCTACTTGGTATAGAAAAAATATCTAGAGCTATAACAGACAAGCTTGATGTTTCAGGTATAACTTATATTGCGTCTGAGGATGAGATCGTGCTTAATGGTGAGACTAAAGACCTGAAGCTACTTTCTGTGTTTATGAAAAACTTAGAGGTTGAATTCAAAATAAAAAAAGTTGAGTTAAAAAGCCTTGGTCCTGAAAAAAATGGTCAAAGAAGTTTCTCTTTACAATTCAAATTTGGTGAAGAGAATGCGTTTAGAGGAGATTATGTAAAATGATAGATAAGTTACAATCTCTCCTATCTAATAGATATATCAACAAAGCTATTTATGTTCCTTTAAAGTTTAGACTAGTAGCAATGCTAGTTTTATTAGTGTTATTTTCATTAATTTTCTATGGTATTTTTGTTAGTCCAGTGCTTACAAATAATGCTTCTGTTGAAAATCATATAAATTATATGAAGGAACAAATTCCTTTATTAATAAAGAAACAAAAAGATTTAGAAAAATTAAAAGAACAGGTTGAGATCTTAGAGCAAAGCAACCGTGAAACAAAGTTTAGTATACCAGAAAGTCATTCTGTGCCTATATTTTTATCATCTTTGAACGAAGCTATAAGTAGTTCAGGTGTCACAATTATTGATTTATCACCAGCTGGAGTAGAGAAAAATAAATATTTAGATTTATACGCTATAAACTTTAGAGCAAAATTAAGTTGTAGTTTTCCAGAGTTAATAAAGTTGTTTATAGCTTTGATTGATATGAAAGATATAGCTATAATCACTAATATGGCTATTAAAAGAGAGGCTGATGAAAATCTAGTTGTAGAGTTAAATCTACAAACTTACTCTCGTCAAGGAGTGGGGGCTTAGACCACATGTGTTTTAACTTTAAAATCTACGTGTTAAGGTTTTTGCTTATTTTAGTTTTTATCGGGGAAGGGTATGGTATAGCTTTTGCTAACTATGCCGCTAAAACAAAAGAAATTGATAATTTGATAATAAATAAAATACAAACTACTAAAAGCACAGAGAAACTTAAAGTTCCTGAATATAAGGGTGATATTTTAACTTTCGAAAGGTTATCTAAAATACGTAATATATTTAGTATGAATCATTATCTTCCTTTTGAAAAAAGAGAACCCTTACCACAACAAGAATCAAAAGTTGCTAGACCAAAACCTATAATCATGCCTCCAGAATTAGAGAAGGTAATGAACGCTAAAAAAACAAAACTACAAACTTACCCTATAAATACCTTTTCTTTTAAAGGTATGGTTTATCAAGATAAAAACATATGGGGTGTGGTTGAAAATACTAGAGAACCTGCAAAACCTATATACATCAAAAAAGGTGAGCTAATAGGTCCGGATTACGGAGAGGTTGAGGATATTACAAAAGAAGGTGTTTTAATAAGCCAATGGTATCAAGATATGCAAAATAGAGTTTGGAAAAAAACACAAATAGTTATACATTAATTTAATTAAGGTTAGAGGATGTTTTTGGGTAAAAAGAAGCTACTGACGTTATTAATTACACTAGTAAGTGTTGTAGGATTTAGTACGGCATTTGCTGATACTGATATTGCTAAAAAGGATACAGTAACTGCAGCAGTGAAAGCTAGTGAAGATGATGTAAAAATTGTTGGTAGAGAAGAAAGTAAACAAACATTAACTAGACACCACATTAAAGACCTTGAGTTTCATAGAAGTTTAAATGGAGGCGCAGTTTTTAATGTCGATTTTGAGGAGAATGTGGGAAATTTCTCTGATTATAAAACTGAGCTTTCTAGAGATGGGTATACTCTTACAGTAACTTTTAAAAATACTTCTATTTCTGATAAGTGGGTTAGTAATATTGATACAAGAGTTTTTAATACCATAGTTGATATCATAAAGATACGTAATGAAAATAATGATGTAGTTTTTATAATTCACTCGCTTGATAGAATAGCTCTTACTGATTTTAAAGAAGGTAATAACTTTACTTTTAAAATAGATAGACGTAAAAGTAGAATTGAGAATTTTAACATAAATGAGTCTATATCACTTTCATTTCAAGATGCTCCAGTGCAAACTGTTCTTCAAGTATTATCTGAATTTGCTGGTTTAAACCTTGTAGTAAGTAGTAGTGTAAGAGGAAATATCTCTATTGATTTAAAAAGTGTGCCTTGGAACGAAGTGATGAACATAGTTTTAGTTAGTAAAGGTTTGGCTACTAAAAAGATGGATAGCATCTTGTACGTTGCTACTGCTTCAGAGATAGCAGCTCAAGAGCAGCTTGAATTACAAACTAAACGATCGTTAGAGAATAATGCTACTTTAGTAACTGAGTTTATACCTTTAAACTATACTACAGCTCAAGCTGCTCAGACAGTTGTAACATCTATGGCTAAACAAAATGGTGGTATTATGTCACCACGTGGTAGTATTACCTCTGACGTACGTACTAATACTTTGATAGTAACTGATACTGAAGAGAAAATTCCTCAGATTAAGAAAGTTGTTAACGAGATAGATATTCCAAACGACCAGGTTTTAATTGAGTCAAGGATAGTGGAAGTTAATAGGAATACATCATTAGAACTTGGATTTAACTATGGTCTTACTGATGCTACTGGTAAGGTGGTTAATATAGGTTTAGATACTTTCAAAATGCCAGAGAATGCTTTAGGAGCAACTGCTGAACTTGCATACACTATTTTTGGCGGTATGAAACTAAATATAGAGATTCAAGCATTAGAGACTGAAGCTTTATTAAATCAAGTGGCTTCTCCTCATTTGATAGTTGCCAATAATGAAACAGCATTTATTAAGCAAGGTGAGCAGGTGCCATATAATCAATCAACAGCTTCAGGTGCTGCTTCTATTGCATTTCAGGAGGCTGTCTTAGAGTTACAAGTAACTCCACAAATAGCACCAGATGGCAACCTTATTTTAGAAATTCTAGTGACAAAAAACTCGGTAATCCCTAATTCAGGAGGATCTTCAGGAGATACTCCATTACCGCCTAGTATTGCTACAAGGGAGATAACCACAAAGGTCATGACTAAAGATGGACAAACTATAGTTATAGGGGGGATTTATGAAACTAAGCAAGAAGAAACTCGTACTAAAATACCTCTTTTGGGGGATATTCCGTATCTTGGGTATTTATTTAGCTACACGAGGATAATGAATGAGGATAAAGAACTTCTGATCTTTATAACACCAAAAATATTAGAAACAAAAATAGAAAGATAATAATAAAGCTAATAATAAAGCTAATAGTAAAGATAATGGTTGAAAAAAACAAAAGCTTTAGGTATCTTATTTACCTATAATTTATTATTTAAAGGGGTGATTAGTACTAACTATCACAGTGTATAATTAACTTATAATTTTGAGTCAAAAATGATAAGAACAAAAAATATATTCTTAATAGGTCCAGTCGGTGCTGGTAAATCTACTATAGGTAAACAATTAGCAAAAGAATTAAAATTAGAGTTTATTGATTCTGATGAAACTATAGAAAGAAAGTGTGGAGTAGATATCAACTGGATATTTGATCTAGAAGGTGAAGATGGTTTTCGTAATCGTGAAAGAGACGTTATAGCAGAAATTTTATCAGAAAAGCAAAATATTGTTTTAGCTACAGGTGGAGGTGCTATTTTAGACCCTGATACTAGATCATTATTATCATCTCGTGGAAAGGTGGTTTACCTTGAAGCAACTATAGAGCAACAGTTAGAAAGAACAGCTAAAGACACTAAAAGACCTCTTTTAAGAGTAGATGATAAAAAGCCAGTTTTAGAAAAGCTTATGGAAGAAAGAGAGCCGTTATATAGAAGTATAGCTGACGTTGTAGTTGAAACAAATGGTGCAACAGTTAAAAATATAGTTAACAAAATATCTACATTTTTGGTAGAAGAATCAATATTGTGATTGATAAATTACAAGTAAATCCTACATCTAGTGATAGTTACAATATACTAATAGATTCTTTGCTAGATTTTTCTAATATTCATTCTTTTATAACTAATAAACAAGTCCTGGTAGTTACAAATACAACGCTCCAGAAATTATACCTTGATGTTTTATTAGATGACATAAAAACTATAGCAACGGAAATTAAAATTTGTATTTTAGAGGATGGAGAGCAGTATAAATCTCAGCAAAGTTTAGATAAAATTTTAAGTTCGCTACTGACGTATAAATTTACTCGAGCATCTACAGTTCTTATAGCATTAGGAGGAGGTGTGGTAGGAGATATCACAGGCTTTGCAGCAGCTATATATCAAAGAGGAGTAGATTTTTTACAAATTCCAACTACTTTACTATCTCAAGTTGATTCATCCGTAGGAGGTAAAACTGCGATAAATCATCCATTGGGTAAAAACATGATAGGAGCTTTCTATCAACCTAAAGTAGTTTATACCTCGATAGAGTTTTATAAAACTTTACCTGAACGCGAATATATTTCAGGGATGGCTGAGGTTGTAAAATATGGTTTTATTTCTAGAGAGTTTTATAGTTGGTTAGAAACTAACAGACAAAAAATACTACAAAAAGATACGGTGACTCTTATAGAAATGCTAAAGAAGAGTTGCCAAATAAAAGCTCAAGTAGTTGCTGAGGATGAAAAAGAATTAACTGGAGCTAGAGCGATACTAAACTTTGGTCATACTTTTGGTCATGCAATAGAAAAATGTCAAAATTATCAAGGCTTAAAACACGGTGAAGCAGTTGGCGTTGGTATGGCACAAGCTATAGATTTCTCACATTATCTAGGTATGATTGATTGTCAAAAAGCTAAAGCAGCTAAAGGTTTTATAAGCAGTTTTGGTATATCTATAGAATTTCCTAAAAATATAAACAAAAACGAGTATCTAGATGCTATGCTGGTTGATAAAAAAAACAGTAATGGACAACTTAAGTTTATTTTACTTAATCAAGCAGGAGATTTAGAAATAATAGTTAAATCTCAAAAAGAACTAGGAATGTTTTTAAATTAGCTTTTATTCTCTGCTAAATTTTTAGTAGCTTTTCTAAGTTCATTTCTGTAGTAATCTAAATTTTTAGTAGACTCTTCTTTTAGAGATTTTATTTGTTGCGTTAAGAAGGTGATTTGACTTTCTAAACTTTCTTTTAGGTCTGATATTCTTTGTTTTGATTGCTCTTGGATAAGATCGCAATATGATTTTGCATCTTTAGCTAATCTTTCAGCTGTTTCACGACGAACACTCTCTTTAACTAAAGCAGAGTAAAGCTTTTTGATTTTTATTTCATTATCAAGCTCATTTAATAGAGTCGACCATTCATCAGAGATATTACTAAATAAATCTAGTTCATCGATTTGCTCAAGTATTTTGATTGCACTTTGACTAATTGCCATTAGATTTTAATCCTTATTATTTTATGAAAATATATTAGAAAAGATGTTAATAATTTGAAAATTATTAAAATTTGTTAAAAATGATACAAAAATATTACCATAATTAAAAGACTAATTTTAAAATAATTTGACTACTGCTCTTGGTAGCGAAGATTCTATAGTATAAACTTAACCAAATCTACTATATATCAACCATTTTTTGTAAAATGCTAATAAAAAACAATGACCAAATATTTAGCTCTATAAGTAAAATAAAATATTCTGCACGTCGAGGTATGTTAGAGCTAGATATTATGCTGGCACCATACTTAGATAATTGCTATATGAACGAGGGTGTGGCAAGTAAAAAATTGTTTGTTGAGTTTTTAACTAACGAAGATTGTGATATGTTTGACTGGTTATTTAAAGGTGTCAAACCTCCAGAAAGATTTCAGAAGCTAGTTAATAAGATAATCCAAGAGAAAAAGAAGTTTAATGAGCAAAATTTAAAATAGAGGACTGTTTTCATATGAATAAATTATTAAGTCACACAGGTAACTACCCTGTTTCTAGAGAAATAATGAGTATATCTAACTATTGGTTGATAGATGAAAAACAAGCTGTAACGGATCTGGTTAAAAAAGCTGAGATATCGTGTGTCCAGCAAGCTAGAGTTCGAGAGTTAGCGTACAATTTAGTATCAAAAGTTAGAAAAGATAGGCTTAAGAAATCTGGTATAGATGCTTTTATGATTGAGTATGATTTATCTTCAGAAGAAGGTATTGTACTTATGTGTTTAGCTGAAGCATTACTAAGGGTTCCAGATACTTATACTATAGATTTGTTAATCAAAGATAAACTTACAAGTGTTGCTTGGAAAGAGCATGTTGGTATCGAAAAGCATCTATTTGTTAATGCAGCAACTTGGAGTTTGATACTTACAGGTAAAATTTTAAAAGATACTAAAAAATCTTTTCGTAGGGTGTTTCAAAATTTTGTTAAAAGAACTAGTGAGCCTGTAATTCGTCAAGCTATGAAGCAGGCTATGAAGATAGTTGGCAAACAGTATGTTCTTGGAGAAACAATAGAGGAAGCTTTAAAAATTTCTCAAATTAAGGTTGAAAAAGGTTATACCTATTCATTTGATATGCTTGGTGAAGCTGCTATGACTATGGAAGATGCTCAATATTACTATCAGCAGTATTTATATGCTATTGATCAATTAGCAAAATATGCTAAACATGAAGAAATTAAGAAAAATCCAGGTATTTCAGTAAAATTATCTGCCTTGCATCCACGTTATGAAGTAGCTAAGCATGAGAGAGTTCATACCGAACTTTATCCAAAGTTACTTAAACTTACAGAACTAGCTAAAGAATACAATATAGGTATGAATATTGATGCAGAAGAAACAGAACGGTTACAAATATCATTAGAGCTGGTTGAAAGACTAGCTCATGAGCCCTCACTGGATGGGTTTGATGGTATCGGTATTGTAGTGCAAGCTTATCAAAAACGAGCTCCATATGTATTAGATTATTTGTCCAATTTAGCTAAAAAAACTAATAGAAGGTTTATGGTTAGACTTGTAAAAGGAGCATATTGGGATGCTGAGATTAAACATGCACAAGAGCAAAGTTTAGAAGGTTATCCAGTATTTACACGTAAATATCATACAGATGTCTCTTATCAAGCATGTGTTAAACAGCTTTTTGAAAACCATAAGTATATTTATCCGCAATTTGCGACACACAACGCTCAAACTGTAGCTATAGTTTTAGAGTTGTCTAACGGCAATAAAGATTATGAGTTTCAGTGTTTACATGGAATGGGCGACGCTTTATATGACAATATTGTTGGTCACGTAGAGTATCAAGATATTCCTTGTAGAATATATGCACCAGTTGGTGGGCATAAGCATTTATTAGCTTATTTAGTAAGAAGACTACTTGAAAATGGTGCAAATAGCTCCTTTGTAAATAGGATTGTAGATGAAAATTTGCCTATAGAAGGGTTGATAGAGGATCCAGTTAAAAAAGCCATAAATCATGGCTGTGGACAGCATCCAAATATCCCATATCCAAAAGATATTGTAGCTCCTAGACTTAATTCAAAAGGTTATAATATTAATGATTTTGCGGTGTTAGATAACATATATAAAGAAATTGAAAAATATACCTCTAAAAACTCTTATAAAGCTAAACCAATAGTATCAGGTATAAAAGAGTTGGATGATAATTATGAGGATGTTATAAATCCGAACACTAATGAAGCTATAGGATACGTAATAAACGCTGACGCAAAAATTGCTAAAAAGGCACTTAAAAATGCTAATGAAGTTTTTGAGCAATGGAACGATACACCAGCTTCCCAAAGAGCTGACATTTTAGAAAAATTCGCTTATTTATTAGAGAAGAACGTCAATGAGTTTATAGCTATAGCTATGATTGAAGCTGGAAAAACGCTAAGTAATGCTATAGATGAAGTTAGGGAAGCCGTTGATTTTTGCCGTTATTATGCAGCCCAAGCTAGAGAAGAGTTTAATGGGCCAATTAAGTTACCAGCTTTGTCAGAAAACCTAAAGCAAATAGAATTTAGTGGTAGAGGCCCTATGGTATGTATAAGTCCTTGGAATTTTCCATTAGCAATATTCTTAGGGCAAATCTCAGCTTGTTTAGCAGCTGGTAATACTGTGGTGGCAAAACCTGCTGAACAAACACCTATAATTGCCTATAAGGCTATTAAACTTTTATTTAAAGCTGGACTACCTAAAAAGGTTTTACAATTTGTACCAGGTGCGGGTGAGATAGTTGGTAGCGCTTTGGTTAAAAGTTCTATTTGTAAAGGAGTGATTTTTACAGGCTCAACTGAGGTAGCAGCCATTATAAATCAAACTTTAGCAAATAAAGATAGTGAGATAGTACCTTTTATAGCTGAAACTGGTGGTCAAAATGCTATGATTGTTGATTCATCTTCTTTACCAGAGCAGGTTACTGCAGACGTTATTAAATCAGCTTTCGATAGCGCTGGCCAGCGATGTTCTGCTTTACGTGTATTGTGTTTACAAGAAGATATAGCTGATAACTACATAAAAATGATAGTTGGAGCTATGAAAGAGCTTAAAGTTGGTGATTCTAAGTGTATAGATACAGATGTTGGTCCAGTTATAGATAAAGAAGCTGCTGATAGTCTTAATGCGTATATTGAAGAGAAAAAGTCTAAATTTAAGTTAGTGTATCAATTACCAACCAACGAAAATACTCAAAAAGGCACATTTGTAATGCCAGTAGCTTTTGAAATAAACAAACTATCAGATTTAGGTAGAGAACAGTTTGGTCCTGTTTTACACATCCTTAGATTTAAGGCAAACCAACTTTCTCAACTTATAAAAGACATTAACTCTACAGGGTATGGTCTAACAGCAGGCGTACATAGCAGGATAAATGAAGTTATGAACTATGTTAAAAACCATATTAAAGCTGGTAATGTTTACGTTAATAGAAATATAGTTGGCGCTATTGTAGGGGTGCAACCATTTGGCGGTCAAGGAAAGTCAGGTACAGGTCCTAAAGCAGGCGGACCTTTTTATATGCATAGACTAGCAAATGAAAAATTATCTGGTGTAGGAGCTAGTGAGGAAGTTTATAACCCTGAAAAAATAGCTACAGATGAAAAGCTAACTAGCAAGTATATAAAAAATAGACACAGCATTACTAGTATCGTCAATGGAGATGCTCCTCGTAAAAATAGCTTTAATGACTTAAAAGACACCAACGGTACGACAATTGGTAAAGTTTTTCAGGCAACAGTAGATATTGTAGATAAAGCAATTGAGATTGCTTATTCTGAAGCTGACCAGTGGAATAATGTAAATGCTGAAGTAAGAGCAGATTTTATAGAGAAGTTTTTGAGTTTATTGGAGAAAGAGCGCTATATGATTGCTGCTAGTTTGGTAACTGAATCAAAAATATCAGTAGAAGAGGCTCACATTCAAATAGATAAGACTATTCAACAAGTAGCATATTATTGTTTACAAGCTAAAAAAGAGCTTGCTCATCCTAAGCGATTACCAGGACCTACTGGTGAGATTGATGAGCTAAGCTTAAAAGGACGCGGTGTTGTTGTAAGCATGTGCTCAAGTGACGATGCTCTTATAAGGTTTGTAGGTCAGACTACTGCTGCTATGCTTGCTGGTAATACTGTAGTAGCAAAACCGGCGTATACAGGAAGTCTTACAGCCTATAATGTTGTTAAATTAATGTTAAAAGTAGGTATAAGTCCCAAAGTTATACAATTAGTTTTATCAGATACAGAAGAAGTAACCTCAGCATTATTATTTAATAGTAAAGTATCACTAGTAGCTTTTTCTGGTAGTGTATCTGCTGTAAAACAAGTTCATCAAGCTTTGGCACTACGTAGAGGAGCTATTATACCTTTTGTAGCTGAAAGTGTTACTAAGAATGGTAGATGTACTAAGCTTGCTATAGAAACAGCATCTCCGCTTTATTTACGTAGATTTGTGGTAGAAAAAACTGTAAGTGTTGATACTACAGCTTCAGGCGGTAATGCATCTTTAATGAGTTTAGAGGAGTAAAATTTATTGTAAACTAAAAAAAATAATGCTAAGTTTAATTTTATAATACTTATTTATTTGAGAATTGAATTGGTAGTAAATCTAAACTTAATAATAAGGAAGCGATATGAATATTGATGATAGTTCTAAAAAGATGTCGTTGCTGAGCGCTGTTTTGATCGGTGCAACTAGTATGGTTGGCTCAGGTTGGCTGTTTAGTGCTCAGTTGACTGTGAAAAATGCTGGAAATTGGGCTTTTTTAGCATGGGTTTTAGCAGCAGGTATTGTGTTGTTAATAGCATTGTGCTTAAGCAAAGTTGTTTCAATGTACCCTGTGCGAGGTGCTACGACTAGGTCTAGCGCTATTTCTCACAACAGTATCTTCGCCATGCCATTTGCATTTGCAAACTGGTTTGGAATAGTTGTAGTTATTTCTACTGAAGCATTAGCTACTACTCAATATCTTGCTGGAGTAAAGAGTATGACCTGGCTTATGACAGATAATGCTCTTACCTTTCCAGGGGAGCTTTTTGCTTTATTTATTCTAGCATTATATCTATTAGTTAATTTTTATGGAGTTAAACTCTTATCTAAAGTTAATAATGCTATTACAGTTTTTAAGATGTTTGTACCAGTTCTTATTGTAATAATATTTATAATATATGCTGTTACACATAGCAATGAGCATGTTAGTATGTTTTCTTCAGAGATTCCTAACAATAGCAACTTTGGATTTTCTAACGCTTTAACTGCTATTGTTGCAGGTGGTTTGATATATTCTTTTAATGGTTTCCAAACAGTAGTAGCTTATGCCAGTGAAGTTAAGAATCCTAGTAGAAACGTACCTCTAGCTATTATAATAGCATTAATTTTGGTATTGGCTTTATATACAGCTTTACAATACGCTTTTATGCAAGCAGTGCCACATGCTTATTTGGTAGAAAAAGGCGGTTGGTCAGGTTTAGATTTTGAGTCGCCATTGTTGCAGCTAGCTACTATGTTGGGGTTAGGTTATATAGCTTTTTTATTGATCGCTGATAGTATTTTAAGCCCATCTGCGACAGGTTATAGCTATCTAGGGGCATCTTCTAGGATGCTTTATGCAATGTCTTCTGAAGGACAAATGCCGAGATACTTTGCAAAAATAACACCCAAAGTTAATGTCTCTAGAAGATCATTGCTTGCTAATTTTTGCTTATCAGCAATATTTTTATTATTTTCAGATAATTGGGCAGGCTTAATGATAATTGTAACAGGCCTTCATATAATAGGTTATATGGCTGCTCCAATTAGTATGGGTGCTTTAGCACCACGTACACGATTATTTGGCCTTGTAGTGTTTGTACTTTTGACTTTACTTTTAAATACTATTGAGGTTCAAACAAATATTAATATGAGTATAGTATTAGTAATATTAATGGCTCTATATGGAAGTATTGAATACAAAAGAGTAGGTTTTAAAAAATTGGCTTGTCTAATTCTTCCATTTATAATATTTTTAGCTATTGTTGCACCGCTTGATAACTATCTGTTAGAAGGTTTTATTGGAGCTATATTTTATTGGATAGTAACAGACAAACGTTATGTGACTTTTTGTAAAGCAACTGCTAATGAGAAAAACATTATTGTTGATTGATATAAGTTAATTTGCCATAAACTACTATGTTATCAACCATGTTGTTGATATTTTTAAGCATTTTGTTTTGTAACAGTATTAATAAATAAATTGGCTATAGCTATATAAATTTTTTGCTCTTATAATATTGTTTTAGTTTTATTAAATTAGATTCATTCATATGAAAAAAAATACTAAATGGATTCTTGCTATTTTATGCTTAGGTTATTTTATAGATTTTTATGATTTAACTGTAATGAGCGTTTCTTATGTAGATTTGTTCAAAGAGCAGTTTGGTGTTTTAAATTCAACATCTATACAACAGATGTATTACCTAACCAATAATGTGCAAATGGCCGGTATATTAATAGGGGCAATATTATTTGGTATATTAGCAGATAGATTTGGCAGGATTACAGTAATTAAATATAGTATACTGCTTTATTCTGTTACTACTATATTGTCAATATTTGTTAGTAGTATTTATGTCTTTTTATCCTTAAGATTTTTGGCTTACTTAGGATTAGCTAGTGAGTTTGCTGTATCTACAGTACTTATAGTTGAATTTTTCCCACCTAAATTAGCTGCTTGGGGAATGAGTCTCTTGTATATACTAGGAGTTCTTGGGGGTATTGTAGCAACACTTTTTGGAGTTTTTTCTTACAAATTTATGTTTATATTTGGAGGGGTTGCTGGTTTAGGGATATATGCTATTAGGAAAGTATTAGAAGAATCTCCACATTTTATACACTTATATGCGTCTGATAAATTTAAAAACGCTGGTAACATATTTTTCTTGTTCAAAAATTATAGTAAACCTTTACTGTTAAACTTTTTAATAACAATACCATATTTTTTCGTAATAACAGTTATGTTTGCTTTAGTAAGGTTTATCTCTTCCGAGATTGATTTTGCTATCTTAGTAAAAGTATTTTTATTTGGCTTTTTTACAGGGAACATTATAAGTTGTATTTTAAGCGGCATTTACAACCAGTTTTTTAAAACTCCAAACTTATTTTTTATAATAAACATAATTATTTTTTTACTAAGCATATTTATATATAGTTATATATCTTCAGCTACAATATTCTTCTATGGAGTAGTTATAGGCTTAATAGGAGGTGGTTATAATATAATGTGGGCCCAATACGCTGCTGGAGAATTTCCCACAGAGGTTAGGTCTCTCTCTTGTAACATGATTTTTGCATTAGGTCGAACTAGTAGCATTTTTTTTGGGATGGTACTTGCATATTGGATCACAGATGAAAATACTTTTAGAAGTAATATAAACACTATGGCGGTAGCTATAGCGTTTATGGTGTTATTGATAATATTTATTTATAAAAGAAAACGCATTCTATAAATAAGGAACTGTCATTATATAAGTTACACATTTGATTTGGCTGTATAATTTATTTATTTCTAGTTCTTAAAGGATGTTTATTTAGAGAGCTACAAAATGTCTAATAAAATTTTGTTTGGTATAACTGGTAGTGTATCTGCTTTTAAGGCTATTGGTCTTATGCGACTATTTATAAAAAGCGGTTATGAGTGTAAGGCTATTATTACAAAAGGTGGATTAGGTTTTATTAAGCCTGAACTTTTAGTTGCTTTGGGTTGTCAAGTTTATACCGATTGCAATTTAGATATGTATTCGTATGAGCAAAGTATGGCGCATATACACTTATCACGTTGGGCTGACAAAATAATAATTGTACCTGCATCTGCTAATTCGATAGCTAAATTTGCTAATGGTTTTGCTAGTGACTTATTAAGTCAGTGCTTACTTGCAAATAATGATTACTCTAAAGTTTATATAGCTCCAGCTATGAATGTAAATATGTGGCAGAATAAACTTACTCAAGAAAATGTATCAAAATTACAAAGTTTAGGCTTTAATATAATTTCGCCAGACCAGGGAGAACAAGCTTGTGGTGATATTGGATACGGTAGGTTACATGAACCTGAACAGTTATTTGAGCTACTAACAGGATCGCAAGATTTTAAAGATAAAAAAGTATTACTAACAGTTGGTGCTACAGTTGAGGATATAGATGGTGTTCGGTATTTGTCTAACTATAGTTCTGGAAAAATGGGTTTTGAGCTAATCAAAGAATTTTTACTAAGAGGAGCGCAAGTTACTGTTTTAAAAGCTAAAACAACTATAGATTTTAGTATTAGACATCCTAACTTAAAGATAGTTGAGACACTTAGTGCTGATAGTATGAATATAACTATGTTAGAGCTAGCAAAAGACAAAGATATATTTATAGGGTGTGCAGCAGTAGCTGATTATAAAATAAAACAACAATTTGAGCATAAAATAAAAAAAAGTGATGAAATATTAACTCTAGAGTTTATAAAAAACCCTGATATCTTGGCTAATTGTAAAAAACATTACCCAGGAATATTTGCTATAGGGTTTGCAGCAGAGTCACAAAATATAATAGAGTATGCAAAAGCGAAACTAGAAAAGAAGAACTTAGATATGGTGATCGCTAATAATATATCTGTACTAGGTCAAGATAGTAGTAGTATAACTATTTTTTCTAAGATGAACGATGGTAGTTTAGAGTTTAGAAATAAACATAAGCAAGAAATAGCTAGAGACATTTTAAATACTATAAAGAAAATTCTATAACCTAAAAGGCTTAGTTAAGAAGTATATTTGTAATAGCTTTTACTTAATCTGACATTGTGTATAAAATAAGATGTCAAATTAAGGAAGAATAAAATGAATGCATCTCAAAAGATAATCAAACCCAAATTAGGTCTGTTAGAATTAGCAAAACAATTAGGTAATGTCAAGCAAGCTTGTAAAGTGATGGGTTACTCAAGAGACAGCTACTATCGCTTTAAAGAGTTATACGATAATGGTGGAGAATTAGCTTTACAAGAAATATCCCGTAAGAAGCCATTAGAGAAAAATAGAGTTGAGGCACATATTGAGCAAGCAGTAGTTAATATGGCTTATGAATATCCGGCGTATGGACAACATAGAGTATCAAATGAATTAGCAAAGCAAGGAATATTAGTCTCAGGAAGTGGAGTTAGATCTATTTGGCTTAGACATGACTTAGAGAATTTTAAGAAGCGATTAACAGCACTAGAGACCAAAGTAGCTCAAGATGGCTTTATACTTACAGAAGCTCAATTACAAGCTTTAGAAAAAGAAAAAGCTAAAAAGGTTGCTACTGGTGAGATTGAAACGCATCATCCAGGTTACTTAGGATCTCAAGATAGCTATTATGTAGGGTATATAAAAGGTATAGGTAAGATATATCAACAGACATTTGTAGATACGTATACTAGAGTAGGATTTGCTAAGTTATATACAGAAAAAAATGCAATAGTAGCTGCTGATATGCTTAATGATAAGGTATTACCATTCTTTGAGGAACATGGAATAGATCTATTAAGAGTATTAACAGATAGAGGCACGGAATATTGTGGAAAGCTGGAGAATCATTCCTACCAGATGTACTTAAGCATAGAAGACATTGACCATACTAAAACAAAAGCTAACTCCCCTCAAACTAATGGTATCTGTGAAAGATTTCATAAAACTATGAAAAATGAATGTTATGAGACAATGTTTAGAAAAAAGGTTTATTCAACGATTGAGGAGATTCAGCAAGATGTTGATATATGGCTGGATTATTACAATAACGATAGACCACATTCTGGTAAGCACTGTTATGGAAAAACGCCTATGAAAACTTTTATTGACTCAAAACCTTTGGCAAAAGAGAAAAATTTAGGTAATATGTTTGATAAATCTGACACTAGTTTAGAAATAAATTCAGTCTCAAATTAATTGGTGACTGTCAGATCAAGTTTGAGCTACTACAGTATATTTTAGATTATTTTATAAGCTTTTATATCTTCTTAGAGCCCTTTCTCTAGATACCTTGAGGTTAACTATTGGTTTTGGATAAGTTTCACCTAGCGTAATTTTGGCTTCTTTTAACATAGCTTCACTAGCCTCACATGGCTTTATCAAATATTTGTCTGGTAAATTTTTTAATTCTGGTACAAATTTGCGAATATAATCATACGCTTCAAATTTTTCTGCTTGCAAAACTGGATTAAATATTCTAAAGTAGGGCGCTGCATCAAGTCCACAGCCAGCTACCCATTGCCAATTAGCATTATTACTAGCAAAATCCGCATCAAAAAGAGTATCAAAAAACCATTTTTCACCTTCTTTCCAGTGTATTAAGCAATTTTTAACCAAAAAGCTAGCGGTTATCATACGTACACGATTATGCATATAGCCAGTTTGCCAAAGTTGACGCATACCTGCATCTACTATAGGTATGCCTGTTTGTCCATGTTGCCATTTTTTCAGTAGATTTTGGTCACTTTGCCACCCAAATTTATCAAATTTGAGGTTTATATTCCTATAATCTAAATTAGGATAGTAATAAGCTTGATAATAACAAAAATCACGCCAGACTAGTTCTTTTATAAAATGCTCTTCATTTTTGCCTGTTAAATCTAAATTTTGTACAGCATTATAGAGCTGATTTGGTGATATTTCACCAAAGTGTAGGTGTGGCGATAAGTTTGATGTTGCATCTAAACTCATATAATCACGAGCTACTTTATAGTCTTTAATTTTTTCATCCAAAAATCGCTCCAATATATTGACAGCTGCTTCTTCACCAACTTTCCACTGTTTGATAATTTCTTGCCATGAGTGTTTTGGTTTTAGTAGTCCTAAAGAATCTAGACTAACTGCCTTAGCTAATTTTGTAAGCTTTTTAAATTTTGGTTTTCCAAGATTTGGTCTATTTCCTCTAGTTTTAATAAGTTCTTTATAAAATGGTGTATAAACTTTATAGTGTGTGCCATCACCTTTTTTACATTGCCATGGTTCTATAAGTAAACTGCCATTGAAGCTTTTAACATTTATATTATGTTCTTGGAGAAGTTGCTTAATTTGAGTGTCTCTATCGACACTATATTTGTCATAGCATCTATTCCAATAGAAGTCAGTAATATTATTTTCTTTGACAAGTGTTTTTACAATTTCAAGAGGATTACCTATATAGGTATTAAGTTTGTTATTAAGAGACTCATTTAGCTTTGTTAATGAGTAGTGTAACCATAGTTTACTTGCTCCACCAATAAGGCGCTTTTCATCAAAAATATATATAACTATAGTTTCATCAGCTTGGCTTGCGTGACTAAGAGCTGGGTTATCAGCCAGGCGTAAATCTTGCCTAAACCAGTGGATAGCAATTTTTTTCATAGTTCTTGGATGAGTATTTTGTGTAACATTTCAACGTGAGCTTGAGAATCGTTTAAGCATGAGATTAGACTAAATTTTTCGCCACCATTTTTTATAAAATTTTGCTTTTCTGTAATAGCAAGTTCTTCTAGAGTTTCTAAGCAATCAACACTAAATCCAGGCGCTATTAAAACAACTTTTTTATTTTGTTTAGCAAAATTTTCTAACTTTACTGTAGTGTATGGTTCTAACCATTTTTTAGGCCCAAATCGTGATTGAAAAGATAGCTCAAAATCCATATTTGGATATTCAGTCTCTAAAGATTCTTTAACTAAACGATAAGTTTTATGACAATGGCAATAGTAAGGGTCGCCAGCATCAAAATACTCTTTTGGCAAACCATGAAATGAGAATAAAACTGTATCTGGGATATAGCTTAATTTTTGCAAGTGTTGACTAACCTGTTGACTAATAGCTTCAATATAATGTTTATTATCATAATAAGGGTTTATACCTTTTATAGTTGGTTGCCATCGAAGTTTGGTTAAAACTTTATATACTTGGTCATAAACTGTAGCTGTAGTAGTAGCAGAGTATTGTGGATATAGTGGAAATATTGCTATTTCAGTAGCACCTTGCTCCTGTAGAGTTTTAATTTTAGCCTCAATACTAGGATTACCGTATCTCATGGCGTAGTCGACGTGGTTTTCAAGCCTTTGATTTAGTTTTTTAGCTAGGTTTTCTGTATATAGTAGTAAAGGTGATTTGTTATATTCCTTGTTCCAAACTTTGTTATAGTTATGAACATTCTTTTTGGAGCGAATAGGTAGGACTATAAGGTTTAAAATTAGCTTCCATAAAATAGGATTAGCTTCTATAACTCGTTTATCTGATAAAAACTCTTTAAGATATTTTTTTATGGATTTTATATCATAATTATCAGGTGTCCCTAGGTTAACTAAAAGAATAGCTTTTTTGTTATATTTCCCATTATATTCTTGCATTTGTTTGATTAGGTATGAGTTTGCCTAGAAATTATTTTAACAAATAATATTTCTCTAAGAGTTAAATTTTTTTCATATAAGTAGCAAACAGGTTATAATGGAAAGTAGGCTAATAAGTCTTTGTAAGGAGATATATTATGAAAAAATTAACTTTAATAACAATAGGAATCCTAAGCTTGGGTATGAGTTATGCCTACATGCGCCCAGCTGATCCATATAATATGTATGATGGTCCAGAGGTTAAAGAAGAGCGTGCTGAAGGTGCTGCATATGTGCCGCCAGATAGAGAGTTTATAAATTCTAGATATGGCGAATATATAGATAACAGAGAGACTGAATTTAGTCCATCAGATGATGCAAACAGACTTTTTTGGTCTTATAGTCAGCCATAATATATTGTATAATAACTTTCAATTTAATTAATTTCTAGAATATAGCTTTAAATGCAACAGTGGCACCAGTTACAATTTGAGATAAAATCTAATTTTTTTGACCTTGTTGAAGATTATCTTTTTAATAATGGGGTTGGATCTATAACTAAGATTGATAAGCCAAATGATATTGTTAACGTTATAGTGTTATATGAAAATCATCATAATATAGATATGATAATAGCTACTCTTGAAAAAGAGTTTGAGAATATCTTAGAAAGTCAGATTGATTATGAGGTTATCAAAGACCAGCAGTGGGAAGCTGCCTGGCTATATGATTATGAACCAATAAAAATTGGTGAAAATATTATAGTGTATCCAAACTGGCGTGAATTGCCTAAAGATAATAAAGCTACGTATATAATAGTTGATCCAAGTATTGCTTTTGGCTGTGGTAATCATGAAACCACTAAAATGTGTCTTGAGTGGTTAGAAAAGCATGTAACTAAAGATTCTCTTGTTTTAGATTATGGCTGTGGTACAGGTATACTTACTATTGGAGCAATTAAATTAGGTGCTAGTTATGCTCAAGGTATAGATATAGATCCTAATTCTCTTGAATCTTCACAGAAAAATGCTAAAGAAAACGGAATTGTTGATAAGATACATTTTAGTGATAAGCCACCAACACAAGAATTTGATCTGATTGTAGCAAATATTTTTTCAAACGTATTAATAAGTTTAGTTGAAAATATAGCTGGTAGTCTAAAGCAATGTGGAAGACTTGCTCTATCTGGAATCATAGAAAATCAAGTTGAAGAAGTCCAGGAAGTATTTGTTAAGCATGGTATAATTTTTAACTCACCTAAGCAGATGGGACAGTGGTTTTTATTAGATGGTATAAAAAAAGAGCTTTAAAATGCTAATATCGAAATAGAAAATAATGTTGTACTTGCTTCAATGACTGGGTTTTGTGATAGTGTTTTTGTCAATTTGTAAAACATTGACATCAACAAAAAAAAGACCTATAATTATGCTCGATTTACTCGCATAGCTCAGTTGGTTAGAGTACTACCTTGACATGGTAGGGGTCACTGGTTCAAATCCAGTTGCGAGTACCACAGACAGTGGTTTAATTTCATAAATTGCCTACAGTAAATTTTCTTTTATTTCTAGTTTATTTTCTGAGCAATTGTTTTGTCCTTACACTTATTACGCCGCAAAGCATTGCATAAAAGGCATTAATTAATACTGGCACTATATAACCAAATATTATAAAAAATATAGCATCAATATGAAGAACCACTTCCGATGAAGAGACTTGTAGATATGATTGAGCCCAAGCTATAAATTCTTCACTAAAAAATAAAGTAGGAGCTACTTGGATTTTAGTTGTAAAAACTATGTTGCATAAAGCTCCTACAAAGATTCCTGGATCAGTTATCAGATTAGTATAATCAAGGTTGCTTATTTTAAATAACTTATAGTATACAATTTGTAAATGGTTGTATTCGCATAATATGAATACTGCAAAAAAAACTACTATATAAATCCTGAAATTTACAGGTGGTAGTTTATTTATTAGATAAAGTTTGATAGCTAGTAAAACCATTATTGTAGCTATGAAAGCACTAGTAAAGAATATTGCATTTATGTAAGAGCATAACACTAGCATAAATGAACAAAAAATCATCCAATTAAAAAGTTTCCATATCTTAGGTTTTAGATAATTTTCAGTATTAATATCTAATAAATCTCTATCTTTAGTCATTGTAATTAAATGTTTTATTAACAAATTAGCAATTATGGGCTTTTAAAAATCCTTTTAAAAGATTATAGTATACAAAATATCAAAAATAATTAAAACTATGAAAAAAACTATAACTATACTAATAGTAGGGATAATTTGTTGGGGCAGTGTATCTGCTATGGGAAAGCATAACACACCTTCGTTAGATCAATATAGAACAAAGATTACCAATATTGATCAAGAAATTATTAGGCTAATAGCCCAAAGAGAACAAATAGTAAAACAAGTAGGTAAATATAAGAAAAAACATAACTTAGCTGTATATGACCCAGACAGAGAAGCAAAGCTTAAAAAAACTCATGAAGCTATAGCTATGCAGTATGATGTTTCGCCTGAGCTTGTAAATAATGTCTTTGATGTGATAATCTCAAACTCCAGAGATTTAGAGAAAAAAGTTTAAAAGTATATAATAAAAAAAAGGAAAATATAATGAATAGCATTTATGATTTTAAATTAACAGCAAACGACGGTTCAGACTTTTATCTACCTAAGGATAAAGTTTTATTGGTGGTGAATGTAGCTAGTAAATGTGGCTTTACGAAGCAATATAAAGGTTTACAGTATTTGTATGAAAAATACCCTGATTTAGAGGTTATAGCCTTTCCTTGTAATTCATTCGGTGGTCAAGAACCAGGAACTGATGTTGAGATTAAAGATTTTTGTGAGACTAACTATAATGTAACGTTTCCAATTATGAAAAAAACAAACGTTAATGGTAAAGACGCAGAACCATTGTTTGTGTATTTAAAAGAACATGCTAAAGGTGTGCTTGGTACAGAAAGAATAAAATGGAACTTTACAAAATTTCTTATAAGTAAAGATGGTGAAACTATAGAGAGATTTGCACCTAAGGATATGCCGGAAGATCTTATCCCAGATATCGAAAATTTTATAAAAGACTAATTTTTATTCATCACTAAATTCCTTTAGAAATTATATAAATAGTAATTTCTTGCAATCTTGATCATATTGCTCATAGGGATATACCAATTTATTCCTACAAATACACCATTATTTACTCTATTATATTTAATAAAGCTCTAAATTAAACTCACCAAAGCTATGTGTTTTCTTACTCAAAAGCAAAATCGTAATATAGAAGAATATGCTATTGCTAAGGGTATAAACCTTATAGAATACGCTTCTGATGAAATAGTCAAGCATATAATGGCAAAATTCTCACAAGATACAAAAATACTTTTTATAGTCGGTGCTGGTAACAATGGTAGTGATGCTATCGCTGCAGCTATCAAACTTTATAACAAAAATTATAATGTTAATGTCTATAGAGTCTTCCAAAAAGCTCACCCAGAAAATCAAAACTATTACCTTGAATTTTCTAAACTTAAATCTCCATTGGTAAACATGCCTAACATTAGTAATTATGATGTAGTTGTGGACGGTATATTTGGCATAGGTCTTGATAGAGATTTGCAAAATGATATTTTAGAAGTAATTAGATCTGTAAATAATAATTCTAAATATACGTTAGCTATAGATGTTCCTAGTGGATTAGGTGCTTTTAATGCTAAAGTGTATAAAGAGGCAATTTTAGCAGATGAAACTATTACGTTTTTAGCAGATAAACAAGGCTTGCACAGTGCGGAGGGTTTAGATTATGCAGGCAAGGTCACAGTTGCAAAGCTAATAGATAGTTCGTTTATAAAGTTAATACCAACACCTTACCAAGTTTATAAAAATAAAATTCAAGATATAAATCTAGATATTATCTTAAGAAAGAAGAAAAACACCAATAAAGGTAGCTATGGTAGCCTAGCAATAGTTGGTGGTAATATAGGCATGGATGGAGCATTACAGCTAGCTGGAATTAGTGCTTTATATAGTGGTTGTGGTAAAGTCACATTAACACCATTAGATATTGACTTTAGCCCTGATATTAATACACCTGAGCTTATGACCAAAGATTTAGAAAGTACTATTAAAAAAATAGCAACTTATACTAGTTTAGCTTTAGGTATAGGGTTTGACACAACTAAATATTCCCAAGAAATTCTAGAGAAAATCATAGATAACATAATCCAACCAGCTATATTTGATGCTGATGCATTAAATATAATTGCTAAAAATTCTCAAATTAGAGAAAAATTTATAAAGCTAAAAAATAAAATAATAACGCCACACCCAGCAGAAGCAGCTAGATTACTGGATTGTAGTACTCAGAATATTCAAGATGACAGGTTTGAAGCAGTTAGAAAGCTAGCACAAAAGTATAATTCAACTGTAGTACTAAAAGGAGCTGGTAGTTTAATCTGCCAGGAAAATATTATTTATATAAATTCTACTGGTAATCAAGGAATGGCAGTAGCAGGGCAAGGCGACGTTTTATCTGGAATTATAGGGGCATTTTTAGCTCAAGGTTTAGACACTTTATCAGCAAGTAGGTTGGCTGTATATGTCCATGGCTTAGCAGGTGATAACTTAGCTAAAAAATTTGGTGGTTATATAGGCGTCTTGCCTAGTAGGGTAGCTAGGGAAGTTTGTAAGGTTTTGAATGAGTTTTAGTTCAGCATATTAAGTCAAAACTTACGCTATGTTTAGACTTCCTGATATTTTATGGAAGGAGATCTAAGCTGTTGTTGCATATAATCATCCAATAATCCTAACTTCAACTGATATATTTAATCCGAAATATTTTCGCTAATGTGTTATAATAAATCAAAAAAGATGCCAGCTTATAGCCAAGATTTTAGAGATATAGTAATTAACCTCAGTTCGGAATTAAAAGCGTTGTAAATTAAGAGCATGTTGAAATCTAATGGCGCCAAGCACAAATTTTGAGCCTTACTTTTCCTCGAAGGTTTGCGGAATAGACTTTCGCTCTTGACTTATACTTTCTTCATCAATCTCATAATTATTTATATAATTAGAATTCTCATTTTCTTCCTCCATATTATCATCAACCGCAGTATAGAATTCGCTTTCCATATCTAAATTAATTTCATCGTCGTATTTAATAAATGATTTGTTTTTCTTGAAATTATGTTTCCCGTGGTAGTATTTTTTTTCTGAGTCAGGATCCCCTCTTTTTAATCTACCTATGATTTGTTGCGTCGCTCTATAGTTAGTCTCTTCTTTAGTATTAATAATAAAATCTAAATTTGGTATGTCTGTACCAAGTTGCAACATTCTATCAGCTAAAATTATTAAATTACTATCATTTCTTATTATTTCTGAATAAGTGTTCCTAGCTACTTTTGAATGAACTTCAATAATTTTTCTATCATCCAAAAGATGCTTAGTAAAATAATCTTGCAATTTGTTAGCATAATCTTTTATGTTTTTAATACCACTTAAAAAAATTAAGCCCTTACCATGTTCTTCTCTTAAGATATTACATATATTTTTAAATATGGCATTATCACCATTAAAGTCCTTTTGGATCTTTGTGACATTTGGAATAAGTTTAAGCTCATCAGTAGCTTTTTTAGTACTTAAAGAATAATCATAAGGACCAAAAGAGTAGGGCGTAGCTGAAAATAATATATTTTTAGTACTTAACAAACCCTCATGTTCTTTATTAGGTTTAAAATATATATGCGACTCATCAAATATTCTTGGAGTATCTGGATATGTATTTTTGTTTCTTGCTAAAAAAATCTTAAATGAATCATAACAAAATATATATCCAAATCTATGGTTATATAGATGATTTCGGTCAAGCATTTTTTCACAAATAGCTTTCTCGCCTGACATTATTTTTAGAAATGGGATGTTTATATCTTTATATTCCGTCAAATCTTTTTTGAAGGAATCAAATATTTGATTAACTATATCAATAGTTGGCGCAATTATAAAAACACTCCTACTTTGTAGTAAAGACAATGCCGAATACAAGATAACCTTAGTTTTACCTGTCCCAGTAGGCATTCTTATGTTTATGATTTGTTTGTCTGATTTATTTATAATATCGGCAGCTTCTGCCTGGGGGACACGAAATTCTTTAAATATTTTTGATGTAACGTTATCATAAACGTTGGATTTATTTTTTTGAGAATCAAATTTTAGAGAATTCTTTTTATAAAAATCTAACACAAATATTTTTCTATAGTCTTCATAATATTGTCTTTTAGTTTCAATTGCTTTTGTTACAGTTGTTTTTAGAGTATCAATAACAAACTTTCTCAAATCTGTGCTGCCATTAGTATCAACTAAGAGCCAATCATTGGCAGTCGTTAAGTTAATTAAAGACTCTTTTTTAGAATTATTAGTAGTAAACATTGATCTTTCATAACCAATAGTTTCTTGATTTAAAATTCCTATACTATCCATAATTGACTTTGTATTATCAGATTTATATTTGCATTTATATAAAAACATTATGCTAAATAGCATGTAGTAATCTTCTAAAGGAAAATGAACTTCTTGATTATTTAAATTAGGTAATAAGTGTTTAACTTCTCCTTTAAAAGAGGAATCTAAAATCTCAAATATTTCTTTGCTATTTATAAAATGGATTTTTGAAGGGAATCTTAAATTTATACCATAGATATTATTCATCCCTGTAATAAAAGATCCTATTTCCTTACATTCTTTTCTCAAAAAGTCATATAGACCATCCCAATCACAATTTCTTTCAGTGCTTGATGATATAACTGTATTAAAATGAACAATAGACTTAATATTATCGTCCATCATTATAAAATCATTTAATTTAAAATGCTTAGCAAAATGTAATATAGCTGCTCTACGAGTTGTGATATTTTTCTCTTTATTATAATCTCCAGTTATCTGGTAGCTTAGTGTTGTGCCACTGATATTGTTTCTTTCAGATAAATGAATTACAGGAACAATTATAGTTTTAGTAGATTTATTAGGTACAAAGCTACTATTCTGAGATATTCTCCCAGCACAGACGAATATAATTTGCGTATTATCCTTTATTTCAAAATTATATTGAAAGGTAAATTCACAAACCGCAATATTTTGATATTTATTTTGTTGATTAAATAAGAATTGTGTTGTCTCATAATAATGAGCAGATAGTTTGCTGAGGTCATTTTCTCCAATCTTTTTCTCAAAAACTTTCTGAACTGGATCTAATCCTTTTAAATATTTATGACTTACCGGAGGTAATATAAGTTCTAGGTTTATATCTTCTTTATCAGATCCAAAGCCATGCTCTTTCGTTTTATGATTACGAAGAGAGGTATGATTATTAAATTCTTGGTCACACTCGTTACATATAAAACCAGAGCCATGAGCTAGTTTTTTATGATTATGAAGAGCAGTGGCATTAGTAAGTATTTGGTTACACCCCGGCTCTTTACATATAAAACCAGAACCATGAGCTAGTTTTTTATGATTATGAAGAGCAGTGGCATTAGTAAGTATTTGGTTACACCCCGGCTCTTTACATATAAAACCAGAACCATGATCTTTTATTTTATGATCCCTAAGAGTCGTGTTATTATTAAATACTTGGTTACACTCTTTACATATAAAACCAGAACCATGAGCTAGTTTTTTATGATTATGAAGAGCAGTGGCATTAGTAAGTATTTGGTTACACCCCGGCTCTTTACATATAAAACCAGAACCGTGCTCTTTTATTTTATGCTGCCTAAGAGGAGTTCTACTATTAAATTTTTGGTTACAATCTTCACATACAAAACCAGAACCATGATCTATTTTTTTATGATTACGAAGAGAAGTATGATTAGTAAATTCTTGGTCACACTCGTTACATACAAAACCAGAGCCATGATCTTTTACTTTATGACTATAAAGAGCAAAGCTATTATTAAATACTTGGTTACACCCCGGCTCTTTACATATAAAACCAGGACCATGATCTTTTATTCTGTGATCCCTAAGGGCAGTGCTACTATTAAATTCTTGGTTACACTCCGACTCTTCACATACAAATATTGCCACAACCTGCTCCTTGATTGCTCTAGATAAAGATAGCTCTAAACATCAACTGGTTGGATGTTTTGTCGATCTTTTATTTTATACAAAAAACTGTTGAATTAATACACTATTTTCCTTTAAATTAGGTTTTTGAAAAATACAAAGAAGCACCTTTATATTAGCCATTTTTGACTAATATAAAAATTGTGAGATTCACAGACACGTTTTATCCATGATCTTATGCTAGATCTAATCTAGCAAGTTAATCAAGAATTTACTCAATTATTTGGAAAGTCCCAGAAAGAGCTTTACTCTTCCTCGAAAGTTTGCGGGATAGACTTTCGCTCTTGACTTATACTTTCTTCATCAATCTCATAATTATTTATATAATTAGAATTCTCATTTTCTTCCTCCATATTATCATCAACCGCAGTATAGAATTCGCTTTCCATATCTAAATTAATTTCATCGTCGTATTTAATAAATGATTTGTTTTTCTTGAAATTATGTTTCCCGTGGTAGTATTTTTTTTCTGAGTCAGGATCCCCTCTTTTTAATCTACCTATGATTTGTTGCGTCGCTCTATAGTTAGTCTCTTCTTTAGTATTAATAATAAAATCTAAATTTGGTATGTCTGTACCAAGTTGTAACATTCTATCAGCTAAAATTATTAAATTACTATCATTTCTTATTATTTCTGAATAAGTGTTCCTAGCTACTTTTGAATGAACTTCAATAATTTTTCTATCATCCAAAAGATGCTTAGTAAAATAATCTTGCAATTTGTTAGCATAATCTTTTATGTTTTTAATACCACTTAAAAAAATTAAGCCCTTACCATGTTCTTCTCTTAAGATATTACATATATTTTTAAATATGGCATTATCACCATTAAAGTCCTTTTGGATCTTTGTGACATTTGGAATAAGTTTAAGCTCATCAGTAGCTTTTTTAGTACTTAAAGAATAATCATAAGGACCAAAAGAGTAGGGCGTAGCTGAAAATAATATATTTTTAGTACTTAACAAACCCTCATGTTCTTTATTAGGTTTAAAATATATATGCGACTCATCAAATATTCTTGGAGTATCTGGATATGTATTTTTGTTTCTTGCTAAAAAAATCTTAAATGAATCATAACAAAATATATATCCAAATCTATGGTTATATAGATGATTTCGGTCAAGCATTTTTTCACAAATAGCTTTCTCGCCTGACATTATTTTTAGAAATGGGATGTTTATATCTTTATATTCCGTCAAATCTTTTTTGAAGGAATCAAATATTTGATTAACTATATCAATAGTTGGCGCAATTATAAAAACACTCCTACTTTGTAGTAAAGACAATGCCGAATACAAGATAACCTTAGTTTTACCTGTCCCAGTAGGCATTCTTATGTTTATGATTTGTTTGTCTGATTTATTTATAATATCGGCAGCTTCTGCCTGGGGGACACGAAATTCTTTAAATATTTTTGATGTAACGTTATCATAAACGTTGGATTTATTTTTTTGAGAATCAAATTTTAGAGAATTCTTTTTATAAAAATCTAACACAAATATTTTTCTATAGTCTTCATAATATTGTCTTTTAGTTTCAATTGCTTTTGTTACAGTTGTTTTTAGAGTATCAATAACAAACTTTCTCAAATCTGTGCTGCCATTAGTATCAACTAAGAGCCAATCATTGGCAGTCGTTAAGTTAATTAAAGACTCTTTTTTAGAATTATTAGTAGTAAACATTGATCTTTCATAACCAATAGTTTCTTGATTTAAAATTCCTATACTATCCATAATTGACTTTGTATTATCAGATTTATATTTGCATTTATATAAAAACATTATGCTAAATAGCATGTAGTAATCTTCTAAAGGAAAATGAACTTCTTGATTATTTAAATTAGGTAATAAGTGTTTAACTTCTCCTTTAAAAGAGGAATCTAAAATCTCAAATATTTCTTTGCTATTTATAAAATGGATTTTTGAAGGGAATCTTAAATTTATACCATAGATATTATTCATCCCTGTAATAAAAGATCCTATTTCCTTACATTCTTTTCTCAAAAAGTCATATAGACCATCCCAATCACAATTTCTTTCAGTGCTTGATGATATAACTGTATTAAAATGAACAATAGACTTAATATTATCGTCCATCATTATAAAATCATTTAATTTAAAATGCTTAGCAAAATGTAATATAGCTGCTCTACGAGTTGTGATATTTTTCTCTTTATTATAATCTCCAGTTATCTGGTAGCTTAGTGTTGTGCCACTGATATTGTTTCTTTCAGATAAATGAATTACAGGAACAATTATAGTTTTAGTAGATTTATTAGGTACAAAGCTACTATTCTGAGATATTCTCCCAGCACAGACGAATATAATTTGTGTATTATCCTTTATTTCAAAATTATATTGAAAGGCAAATTCGCAAACCTGAATATTTTGATTAATATCTTGGTATTTTATACTTTGTTGGTTAAATAAGAATTGTGTTGCCTCATAATAATAAGCAGATAGTTTGCTGAGGTCATTTTCTCCAATCTTTTTCACAAAAACTTCCTGAACTGGATCTAATCCTTTTAAATATTTATGACTTACTGGAGGTAATATAAGTTCTAGGTTTATATCTTCTTTATCAGATCCAAAGCCATGATCGTTTGTTTTATGATTACGAAGAGTAGTACGATTATTAAATTTTTGGTTACAATCTTCACATATAAAACCAGAACCATGATCTTTTATTTTATGCTCCCTAAGAGCATTGTAATTATTAAATTTTTGGTTACACCCCGGCTCTTTACATATAAAACCATGACCATGACCATGATCTTTTATTTTATGCTGCCTAAAAGCAAAGTCATTATCAAATTTTTGGTTACACCCCGGCTCTTTACATATAAAACCAGAACCGTGCTCTTTTATTTTATGCTGCCTAAGAGCAAAGTCATTATTAAATTTTTGGTTACACCCCGGCTCTTTACATATAAAACCAGAACCGTGCTCTTTTATTTTATGCTCCCTAAGAGGAGTTCTACTATTAAATTTTTGGTTACAATCTTTACATATAAAACCAGAGCCATGCTCTTTTATTTTATGATTACTAAGACCCCTGCTATTATTAAATTTTTGGTTACACCCCGGCTCATTACATATAAAACCAGGACCATGATGGTTTATTCTATGCTCCCTAAGAGCAGTGCTACTATTAAATTCTTGGTTACACTCCGACTCTTTACATACAAATTTTGCCACAACATGCTCCTTGATTGCTCTAGATAAAGATAGCTCTAAACATCAACTGGTTGGATGTTTTGTCGATCTTTTATTTTATACAAAAGACTGTTGATTTAATACCCTATTTTTCTTTAAATTAGGTTTTTGAAAAAAAATACGGTGATGTCATTACTTAGTATTTAGGTGTATAATTCTTACCTAAAAAGTATGGTAAAAGTTTCTTTAGAGTGTATACATTGTGAATCTACAGATGTTATCAAGGTTGGTAAAAACAAAAGTCCTAGTAATCCTGAGGGCACACAAAGATACAAGTGTAAAAACTGTATGAAGAATTTTCAGAAGGACTATAGACATTTAGCTAGATTGCCAGCAATAAATAGCTCAGGCACAAGGGATACAGCTAGAGTGCTTGGGTATAGGTAAAGACACAGTTACAAGAACTTTAAAAAAGAAAGCAAATATCTCAAGAGTAAATTTTAATTTACTTTCAAATACTGATGAAGTTATATTAATTCCATACATGGAGCTAGATGAACAGTGGTCTTTCGTACAAAATAAAAACCAACAGAGATGGCTATGGTTAGCAATATGTCATACAACAAGTAAAAGTAGTAGCATATTGTTTTGGTAGAAGAACATATAAATCTTTTGAAGAGTTATTATCTTTGTTGAAGCCTTTTAAAGTAAAATTGTGTTTTAGTGATGATTGACAGGCTTATTCAGCATGCATTCCTGAAAAGCACCATCAAATAGGAAAAAGAAACACACAAAAGATTGAAAGAAAGTTTTTAACTTTTAGAACTAGAATTAAAAGGTTATGCAGAAGAACTATATGTTTTTCAAAAAGTATTCTGATGCATGATATTGTGATTGGATTTTTTATAAACAGGCATGAATTTGGACTTAAATGCTAAATGGGGACACTACCAAAAGCTTTAAAAATATAAAAAATTGAAGATTTTACGTTTTACTCTATGTAGAATAACCTTACTGTCAATTTTTGCAACACGGTCAAAATATCTTTTATGTTTAAAAATAAACCAAATGAATTAGATGAACTAAATGGAATTATTAAAGAATTTATTACATATATTTATAAATTTCCAAATGATTTTTCCAAGATCTTGATTAGAACTGCAGAAAATGCAATTAGAGAGCATGAAGGTTATGGAGTGTATAAGGCATTTTTCAATACCATAGGAGATAATAATAGTAAAATTAGACAAGCATTATTAGATCATAATAAAAAAATGAATACATTCCCTCCATTAAAGCCTTTAGCTAATCCAAATAATATAAATATTGATAACCTGCCAAATGAGGCACCACGAAAAGATTTATTTAACGAGTGTATCTCCACAACTGTATTTATTGGTTCTATAGGGAATTTTAACGTTGGAGGTATGCTTTACGATACATCATCGTTTAATACCAAGTTTTATGCTGAATTACTGACAAATACTATTATTCCTAATATTTATAAGTCAGTAATCTCTCAAAAGGCTAACAAAATACATAATATCCTTTTAAACTACCTTCCTAGTGATGGGATTATTGAAATAGATGAAGAAATTTCTCCTAGCAATAAAAAACCTAGTGTCCCCCTAAGTGGTATGGACGAACATAAAGCCCGTATGGAAAAAATTTTAAAAGGGCTTATAACTAAGCTTGATAACCAGATTCAAAACAATCCTCCTCCAAAAGGTAAAAGCGCTGCTGATGAGCTTGCTGAACTTGAAAAATTTTATAAAAATAATATATTAAAAGATTTCTGATTAACTTTATGAAATTACTAATAATAGATTGCTATAGTAGTTGTTAAACGGAAATAGCAGAAAGGTCTAGCAGTATTCTAACTCTAGCCTTGCTCTTCTATTGAACTAGTACTTTCATTTTTTAAAGGTTTCTTACTCTTTTTAACTTTAGTAAAAGGCTTTTCAGAAAACTTCATAGCTGGTTTAGTTATAAGTTGACCATTTTGATTTTCACCATACCATTTTTTATCTTCTTTGGTATCAGTTTTAAATTCTTTTAAAAGCAGTAAGTATTTTTTCCAGCATTCTGCTTTTTCAGAAGGAGTTATGCCATCATCTACAGTGATTTTTTGCCATGTTTTTGCATTATCTTTAGAAACTTGGTAAGTGATCAAACAGTAGTTACTAGGTTGAGTTATTGCAACTTCTTGTTTGGAAGGTTCTTCTACTTTAACTGCCTTTATAAAATGGTATATAAGGAAGGATGTAATTATTATGATAGTTAAAACTATAGTTATGACTAATTTTTTTTTCATTTTCCGCTCTATAATAATTATATTTGTTAGCAATTATATACTAATTAAGTATAAATACGATTAGTAGAGTTTATTTTAGTAGATAAAATAGTTTATAATGTTAAGTATTTTGAATAAAGAAGCGATAGCTATTTTATTGTTTATTAAAGGTAAGTATCTGTATGATTACAACAAAAGAATTACGTAATAAATTTATAGATTATTTTAAATCAAAAAATCATAGTCATCAGCCAAGTTCTTCTTTAATACCCTTTGGCGATGAAACTTTACTTTTTACTAATGCTGGGATGGTACAGTTTAAAGATGCGTTTTTAGGTATTGAAAAAAGAGATTTTTCAAGAGCTGTCACTGTACAAAAATGTTTGAGAGCTGGTGGTAAACATAATGATCTTGATAATGTTGGTTATACTGCTAGGCACCATACATTTTTTGAAATGTTAGGAAATTTCAGCTTTGGTGATTACTTTAAAAAAGAAGCTATTAGCTTTGCTTGGGAATTTTTGACTAAAGAGATTAACCTACCTATAGAAAAGCTTTGGGTAACTATTTATGCTAGTGATGATGAAGCTTTTGATATTTGGCATAAGCATATTGGTTTAGCAAAAGAAAGAATCATTAGGATAAACTCATCTGATAATTTTTGGTCAATGGGTGACACTGGACCGTGTGGTCCATGCACAGAGATTTTTTACGATCATGGAGAACATATTGCTGGTGGTTTACCTGGAACTCCTGAAGAGGATGGTGATAGATATATAGAAATATGGAATATTGTATTTATGCAATATAACCGTCATGCAGACGGTAGCATGACAGAACTACCAAAGCCGTCTGTAGATACAGGTATGGGACTTGAGCGTATAGCTGCGGTGCTTCAACATGTAAATAGTAATTATGAAATTGACTTATTCCAAGCATTAATTAAGAAAGCTCAACAAGTAACTAACGCTTTAGATATAAATTCACCATCTCTAAAAGTGGTTGTAGATCATATTAGGTCATGTGCTTTTTTAATAGCTGATGGAGTATTGCCATCTAATGAAGGTAGAGGGTATGTACTTAGAAGAATCATCCGTAGAGCTATACGCCATGGTAATAAACTAGGTGCTAAAGAAGTCTTTTTCTATAAACTTGTTAACGAGCTAATAAATCAAATGGGACAAGCTTACCCAGAGCTTATTAACAAGAAAGATTTGATAGAAAAAACTTTAATTAAAGAGGAAGAATTATTTTTAAAAACTGTTGAGAATGGTATAAAAATCTTTGAAAATGAAATACAAAATATAACAGGGGATACTATTTCTGGGGAGATAGCTTTTAAGCTATATGATACTTATGGCTTTCCTTTGGATCTAACAGCTGATATGGCAAGAGAAAAAGGTCTTAAGATCGATGAAGAAGCCTTTCAGCAGCATATGCAGCACCAAAAACAGCGCTCTAAAGAAGCTGGAAAATTTAGTGTGGATTATAATGATGTTATTAGCTCACAGACAAAAACAGAGTTTAGAGGTTACTCAACTTTAATTGAAGATGCTAAAGTTATAGAAATATATACATACGGTAAACTTGTTCAAAGCCTAGATAGTAGTGATAACACAGTGGTAGTTGTACTCAATAAAACATCTTTTTATGCTGAATCTGGTGGGCAAGTTAGTGATAAAGGTATATTAGAAGGAGTAGGTTTAGAATTTATTGTTGAGGATGTACAAAAATCAGGTCCAGCAATTTTGCATATAGGTAAACTAGTAAAAGGTTCTCTAAATATCAATGATGAAGTCACTGCAAGGGTGAATGATAAAATAAGAATAGCTACAGCAGCTAATCATAGTGCTACTCATTTACTACATAAAACACTAAAAATTATATTAGGTAACCATGTAGAACAAAAGGGCTCATTGGTTGACGCTAAAAGATTAAGATTTGACTTTGTTCATGATCAAGCTATATCACGTCAGCAAATTCAAGAAATTGAAATTTTAGTAAATGCTCAAATCAGAGCTAACTTTTTGGTTTCTGTTATTGAAACTACTCAAGAAAAAGCAAAAGCAATGGGTGCAGAAGCACTATTTGGAGAAAAATATGGTGATATAGTACGTGTGATATCTATAGGAGATTTTTCTACAGAATTATGTGGAGGCACTCATGTTAATCGTACAGGAGAGATTGGATTATTCAAAATAGTATCAGAAAGCGGCATAGCCGCAGGTGTCCGCAGAATAGAAGCAGTAACAGCCGATCAAGCTATTAAAAATACTCTAGAGGCAGAAAATTTGCTTTTTAACATTAAAAATACTCTAAAATGCAATGATATTAATATCCTTAGCAAACTATATTCTTTACAAGAACAACTAAAAACTCAAGAGAAGCTAATTTCCAAGTTAAAGAAAGATCTTTTATCAGGTTCAAATAGTTCTATAAAAGAAACCAAATATGATGATATAACTTTAATTATAGCAAATATTAATGACGTTGATATAAAAACACTGCGTGAAAAAGTAGATGACTATAAAGCAAAAAATGATAAAGTCGTAGTGGTACTTAGCACTATAATTGCTGGTAAGGTTCAGTTTGTAGTAGGCGTAAGCAAATCTATTACCTCTTTAATAAAAGCTGGAGACATTGCCAAATATCTAAGTGAATACATAGATGGTAAAGGTGGTGGTAGACCAGATATGGCTCAAGGCGGTGGTAATAATTCTCAAAATATACAAATAGCTCTAGAGCTAACACAAAAATTTATTTTATCCAACTTAAACTAAGAGCAGGAAATTTTGAAATTAGTACGAAAGTATTTTTTAATAATACTACTAAATGTATTTATTCTATATACTAGCTATGCTGCAGATACTATTGCTGACTATAATCGTACGATACAACAGTCTATAAATAATTCGCCTCAATATAAGTATATAGGATATCAGCTTGATTCTCGTCAAATGAATCCAGCTATCCAGCTGGGCAGATTATTGCCAAGAATAGATATTTCTGGAACTATAAGTCAAAACAATATATTACAAGGTAGAAATAGCCAATCATACATTCAAACAGGGCCTTACAACTCAATAAAAGGTTTAGTCAGTTTAACCCAACCTTTATATGATTATGGCGCCTATAAAGATTTACAATCTGCCCAAGAAACAGCACAATTTGCTCAGCAAGACTACAGAACAAATTATCAACAATTTTTGTATGATGTTAGTTATGCTTATTTTAATTTAGCTAAAGCTATAAAGAATGTTGAGTACACAGCATATAATCGTAAAGCTGCTAAAACAAATCTAACTGAATTAGAAAATAAGTATAATGCTGGAGCAACAGATGTAGCTGATTATGAGACATCTAAAGCAAACTACTATATAGCTGATGCTGATTACGCTTCTGCAAAACGAGAAGAAAAAGTTGCTCGTGCTGAATTACGCAAATTTACTAACAATGATGATGATGTTGTAATATACGGTAATGAATTTGAACTTAAAAACCCTTCTCCATCTTCAGAAGAAGAATGGGAAGAGCTAACTATGAGAAGTAACCCAGCATATTTAAGTTCTATACACACTAAAGAAAGTAAATTCTATAACTATCAGTCAGCAACTAGCCCATTTATGCCAAAGGTTAACTTTGAGATAAAGTATTCACCAGGTTATAATTCTATTACATCCCTAGGCAACCCAATTTTTGATAATTTTTTACCGGCAAGAGGCGCTGTTGATGCTTTTTATTTTGGAATAAATTTAGAATGGAACATTTTATCAGGTGGTACTAACTTTGCTGAACTTAAAGAAGCAGCTTACAATTATCAGTCATCAGAATTTGATATGATACAAACAGGAAGGGTTGCTCAAAATGATGCTATGTATGCTTATAGATTTGTAGAGTTAAGAAAAAATAAAGTTTTTTCATTAAGAGAATCTGCTGCTAGTGCTAAGATCGCTTATGAAAAATATAAAGAAAGATATGATCAGGGTACAACTACCATTACTCAATATTTCATATTATTAAACCAATATTACCAACGCCTTATAGAGCTAAATAATGCTGAATTTGATTACATTTTAGGATTTTTAAGCTTATATAAAACTGCTGGTATATTAACTACAAAAACGGTAGAAGATTTTAATGAATGGTTGTTGTTTAATCAAAAGGTGGAGTTATAAATATGTACATATCAACCCAACTAAACTGCTTTATTACAGAAAAAGATACAAAGTTGTATCCTATTTACTTGGTTAAAAAAAATAATCTTGAGAATTGGGTTACTAATCAAAACCAATTTACGCAAAAATTTATCCAAAACTCTCATTTAGGAGAAAAGCAATCGACTTTAATTATTCCTAATTCGGCTGGCGATATAGATAGAATTATATGCATAGTAACCGATGATATGTTTTCTATAGCAAACCTACCCAACCAGTTAGTTAAAGGAAATTACTATATAGAGTATTCTGAAATAAGTGATTTAGCTCTTTATTATATAGGCTTTGCATTAGGAGCTTATAGATTTGGGAGATACCTTTCTTCAAAGAAAAATGTTAATGAAGTTAAAATATTATTGCCTAATGAATACAGTTATATCTTACCGGAAATAGAAGCAAGTTATATCGTTAGAGATATGATTTCTACACCAGCTGAAGATATGGGTCCAGCTGAGATATCAGCAATTATAAAAAAAATAGCTAATAAATTTAATGCTAGTTTTGATGAAGTAGTAGGTCAAGAACTTGCTAATCAGGGTTATATGGGTATTTATAGTGTAGGAAAAGCAAGCCATAGAGAACCTCGTTTAATTAGGCTAAACTGGGGCAATAAAGAAAATCCTAGAATCTCTATAGTTGGTAAAGGTGTAACTTTTGATACAGGTGGTTTAGATATAAAACCTGCTTCTGCTATGCAACTTATGCACAAAGATATGGGTGGAGCTGCTAATGCTATTGGTTTGGCTTATATAATTATGAAACATCAACTACCAGTACGCTTAAGTTTAAGTATACCAGCTGTAGAAAACTCTATAGATGCTAAATCCTTCCGTCCAAGTGATATCATAAAAATGAAAAATGGTACTACTGTTCAAGTTACGAACACCGATGCTGAAGGTAGGTTAATATTAGCAGAACCTCTCTACGAGGAATCACAAAAAAATCTGGATTTATTATTAGATTTTACGACCTTAACAGGAGCTGCTAGAGTTGCAGTAGGAACTGAAATCTCTGCATTCTTTAGTAACAATGATACCACCGCTAGCGAACTATACACCCATAGTCAAAGTACTCAAGATTCGATTTGGAGGCTTCCATTAGCTACTTGCTACAAAAAAAACCTAAAAAGTGACTTTGCAGACTTAGTACATGCCGATTTATCGCCATATGCAGGAGCTACTAAAGCAGCTTTATTTCTAGAGCATTTTTTAGGAGACAATCCACCAAACTGGATTCATTTTGATATAATGGCGTGGAATTTATCTTCTACAGCTGGTAAGCCAGTTGGTGGTGAAATGATGGCTGTTAGAGCAGTTTTTGCTATGTTAAAAACTAAATATTCAAAAAAATAAATTATTTTTCTAAAATTTTATGGAGGCATTTTAGTCATGACACAATCAGTATTAGAGCAGTTAAAAAAAGTATCTAGAGTAGTTGCAGATACTGGAGATTTTGAACTAATCAAAAAATATAAACCAGTTGATGCAACCACAAACCCAAGCTTAATTTTAAAAGCTGTAAAAGACAAAAAATATGAGTATCTATTGGAAAAATCTATTTCTCAAGTTAAACAGAACTTTCCTACTCTTGGTCAAGAAACGTTAATACAAGAAGCATTAATAGAAATACTAGTGGTTTTTGGATCTAAGATATTAGAAGTTATCGAAGGAAAAGTATCTAGTGAGGTTGACGCAAGAGTTTCTTTTAGCACTGCAAAAACTATTGATTATGCAAAAAAAATAATATCTAGGTATGAGCAAAATAATATTTCTAAAGATAGAGTCTTAATCAAGATAGCAGCAACTTGGGAAGGTATCAAAGCTGCTAAGATTCTAGAAAAAGAGGGTATCAACTGTAACTTGACTCTTATATTTGACAAAGCTCAAGCTCAAGCATGCGCTGAAGCTGGTGTATATCTAATTTCTCCTTTTGTCGGTAGAATTACAGACTGGCAAGTTAAAGAGAATAATTTAAGTGAGTTTCCAGCTGTTGAAGGAGATCTTGGTATTAATTCTGTTAAAAGTATTTATCAACTATATAAAACTCATGGTTTTAAAACTATAGTCATGGGTGCTAGTTTTAGAAATACTAATCAAGTCATGGCTTTATCTGGTTGTGATGCTTTAACGATTTCACCAGCACTACTAGAAGAATTAGCAAACAAATATGAAAAGTTGGATACTAGTTTGTCTAACAGTATCGAAGTTATAAAACAAACTCCAACTCTTACAGAAGCTGAGTTTCGCTGGCAATTAAATGAAAATTCAATGGCTACAAACAAATTAGCTGAAGGAATCCGTTTATTTGCAAAGGACACTATAGAACTAGAAGATATTATTAAAAAGAGTTTTTAACCAAACTTGTGGAGATAAGTCATGAAAAAAAAACTTTTAGTATCAATGTTATTTTGTAGTTTAGCATCGCTTGGGTTTAGCGATTTGTCTAATAGTGTAGACAGTAATAGTTATATCAATAACATGCTACCTAAAAAAGTACAGTCTCCTAAGCAACTAAACAATAATATGAAAGATATAGAATCTCAACGTAAGAAAATAAAAAAAATGAAACCAAAAATTAAAGAAAATAACATAGATGGGGGACAACAAGAAATTGATAATATGCCGCCTCCAATCAGGCCAAATGGGATGCCACCACGTGCTAATAATCAACAATCCTCTATGCCACCACATCGAAAAATCGATGCTCAACAAAAGGGCGCAGATGATGAATATAGCAATTTAACTACAAATCTACAACCCCCAAAAAAACAAGTGTCTGAAAATATGCAACACAATTTGAATCTACTTTCTGATGAGGATAGAAAGCTAAACCGACAAATGATGTTCGATGGACCACAAGAAGGTTTCCAAAACAATAAACCCAGAGGTATTTAAATGTTGTAGTAATTGACAGCACTAATGTTAATCTATTTTACACTTATTAATTCCATTTTCTTTAAATAACGTTTTCTATACGCCATAAAAAATAATACTGGCAATAAAGCTATTATTAGAGAGATAGACAAAGAAATTATAAATTCTATCGGGTTATCATACATATTATCTGGTGGAACAAATCCAACCAATATACATATTGTAGTACCCATAATTCCAGCTGCACAAACAACCAGCATTCCAAACTTACCAAATGGAATACGAAAGTCTTCTTCATTTTTTAGAGGCGTTTTATTTTGTAGCTTTAATTTGATAGCTGCTAAAAACATTACTAAATACATTAAAGAATATATCTGTGTACTAAGGGCTGTTAATAACCAATAATAAGCTTGAACGGAGGGAACTAATTCAAGTAGAAAACATATTATAGTCATAATAATTGCTTGTAAAATTAAGATGCCATTAGGTACATCATGTTTATTGGTTTTATCTAAAATTTTCGGTAAAAAATGGCTATCTGCAGCTTGTAGCAAACCTCTTGCTGGGGATATCATCCAATTAATCATAGAACCAACTGATCCTACAATTATCATTATACCCAACAGATAGTAAAAAAATATCGGAATACTAAAGCTATCTAAGTACACTTTAAAAGCTTTAATAGTACCATGAACAACATCTATATCTGACTGAGGAAAAATAATACTAACTGCTAACGCGCCTAATATCATAGTAAAAATTATAAACACTGTAGATATTAACAAAGCTAATGGAAAATTTTTTTTAGGGTTGGCAACTTTTGTAATGTGAACCGTTGCTAACTCTAGTCCTAAAAATGAAGCTATGATGGCTGTTAAACCCATCCATGAATCAGTAGAGTTTAAGCTAGGAGTCAAATTATCTAAACTAAAGTGTAACTGAGTAGGGTAGTTAGAAGTTAACCATATCAAAGCGAATATTACCATAAGCATCATTGGAATAACCATACCAAAAAACGTACAAATACTAGCAAAGATAGCAGATATTTTTAAGCCATTTAAATTAATTATAGTTAAAGACCAAAACACTATCGTTATAAATATGACCGTAAATTTTATATTTTGAGCAAAGTCAGGATTAAATAGATATGCAACAGTTCCAGCTAGAAACGTCAAAATGCTTGGAAACCAAATAAGTGTATTAATCCACTGAAACCAAATAGCTAACATTGCCATATTTGGTCCGAAAGCTTTCTTAACCCAGCCATATACCCCTTCTTCACCTTTATTTGTGTATGTAGAAGTCATTTCAGCAGATACTAAACCCACAGGAGCTAAAAATAAAATTACAGCTAAAAGAAAAAAGAAAAAGATGTAGGTACCAGAAGTTGCTGTTGATGGTAAGTTTCTAATATTATCAATTGCACCTGTCATTAATAATATTAATAATAAAATACCAATCTTTTCTTTACCAAATACTTTATTTGCCATAAAAACAAAAAACTAAAAAATTAAACATAAAAGTTATAGTACATTAAAATAACATAAATTAGTAACCTTTTAAGCAATGTATAATGGCATTACTTGGAAAAGTTTCTCTAGGATATTTAGGGCATCTTTATTACCTACTTTAATGATAAGACGATCTTCATTCTCTACAATTATATTATCAATATAAAATATAGGTGTATTATTTCTCATAACAGCTAGAATTTTTAATCCATTTGGTAATTTAACCTCAGAAATATTTTTACCTATAATAGTCGACATATTTTCTTCACCATGAACTTTTATTTCGACTAGTAACTCTTCTGTACCTTCAACCTCATACATCTTAAGTATATCAACCTGAGTAAGAAAGGCCTTAATAGTTGTATATGAAAAACTATGTGGTGAAATAGATAAATCTATTAATTTTAAATCTCTAGTAATAGAGTAATATTCAGCACTATTAACAGTAGCAACAGTTTTTTTAGCGCCTAGTTTTTTTGCAAGTATTGATGACATGATATTAACTTCATCGGAATTAGTAAGAGCAAAAAACATGTCAGCTTCATCTATTCCTTCATTTACTAAAAGATTATTATTAATAGGATTGTATTGTAGTACTGTTGATTTAGATAATTGATTTATTGCTACTTCACATTTTTTTGCACTTGGATCTATTATTTTTATTATATATCCTTTATTTTCAAGAGATTTAGCTAAAGTTATACTTGCGTGATTAATCCCGGCTATAAATATTTTTTTGATGTTCGCCTTTTTAGTTTGGAATATAGATAATATTTGAGGAGAATATGCTTTATCAGATAAGTACATTACTCTGTCTCCAGCTTTAATCAAAATATTAGGATCGTTTATGTCAAGCTTATCATCGCCTCTATATACAGATACTATATCAACCTTTACATCACCTAAACCTAAATATATATCTTTTACTGAAAAACTTATTAAAGGGGAGTTCTCTGCAACTTCAACACCAACTATTTGTACTTTTTTGTCAAAAAAATTGGATATAAAATAAGCACCTGGTAGAAAGATTAACTGTTCTAATTGTTTTGTAGTTTCAAAAAAAGATTTAATCACTAAATCAATATTGTTTAATAACTTTGGAAACCTACTATATTCGGAATCCCTGATTCTAGCTATTTTATAAGGTATTTTATATAGTTTATAAGCCATATCACATACAGCTATATTTGTAGTATCATCAGAAGTTACAGCTATTAACATATCAGTGTCTTTAAAGTTAGCTTCCACCATTATATTAGGTTTAGTGACATCACCAATTATGGTTTGCACGTCAAAAGCAGAAGATATAAACCCTAATTTTTCCTCGTCTAAATCAATAACTGATACTTGGTGGTCTAAACTGAGTCTTTGTGTTAAATAAACACCTAGTTGTCCTGCACCTAAAATAGCAATTCTCATA
Source organism: Allofrancisella heilbronnii (assembly GCF_000710735.2). NCBI lineage: Bacteria > Pseudomonadati > Pseudomonadota > Gammaproteobacteria > Thiotrichales > Francisellaceae > Allofrancisella > Allofrancisella heilbronnii. The sequence goes on from NZ_CP144673.1 coordinate 843,802, forward strand.
TATTATTGATACAATGTTTAAAAAATAATAGATTGCAAACATACTAATCTAAGGTATTAAAATAATCAAATTTTAATTTACTTTGCTAGCGTTTATTATTATCATATCAACAAAATGATACTAAAATGGTATAGTTTGAGCAAATGTTATGCTAAAGATAAGTAAATTATTAGATTATGGACTATTGATAGTAGTTACGATCGCTAAAAATGATTCTTCTTCATATAGTGCTGCAAAAATAGCGGAGGTAACTGGCTTAAACATACCTACTATAAGAAAGTTACTAAACCTTCTTTCCTTAGCGAGTATAGTATCTTCTAAACGTGGTGTTGAAGGTGGTTATACTTTAGTTAAAAATCCTAGAGAAATATCTGTGTTAGAGGTAGTTAAAGCTGTGGAAAGTGATGTCAATATTACTGAATGTTGCGATATACAAAAAAGCTGTAGTGTTTTAAAAAGGTGTACTGTACATAATTATTGGAAAATTATGAATAATAGGGTGTTAAGTATGCTTTCTAATACTTCAATTTATGATATCGTTAATCATAAAGAATAACTAAGAGCTAAATAAAATGAGTGCAAATTTAGATAAATTCATTGAACAAGATTACGAACATGGTTTTGTTACAAATATAGAAACTGAAACTATAGCTGCTGGCCTAAATGAGGATGTTATCAGGCTGATTTCAACTAGAAAAAACGAACCTCAATTTATGCTAGATTGGCGTCTTAAAGGATATAAAAAATGGCTAGAAATGCAAGAACCTAGCTGGGCTGACCTTAATTATCCTAAAATAGATTACCAAGCTATTAGTTATTACTCTTCTCCTAAATCTATGAAAGACCATCCTAAAAGTTTAGATGAGGTAGATCCGGAGATCATTGAAACTTATAATAAACTAGGCATTCCTTTACATGAACAAGAAATGCTAGCAGGTGTTAAAAACATAGCTGTAGATGCGGTATTTGATTCTGTATCTGTAGTGACTACATTTAAAGATAAGCTTGCTGAAGCAGGAGTAATATTCTGTCCAATATCCGAAGCTGTACAAAAGTATCCCGATTTAATACAAAAGTATTTAGGTTCTGTAGTCCCACAAGGTGATAATTTTTTTGCAGCATTAAACTCAGCTGTATTTAGCGATGGTTCTTTTGTATATATACCAAAAGGTGTCACTTGCCCAATGGAATTATCTACATATTTTAGAATAAATGCTATAAATACAGGACAATTTGAAAGAACACTTATTATAGCTGATGAGGGTAGTTATGTAAGTTATCTAGAAGGCTGTACTGCTCCAATGAGAGATGAAAACCAACTTCACGCTGCTGTAGTTGAGCTAGTTGCTTTAAAAGGTGCTGAAATTAAATACTCTACTGTACAAAATTGGTATCCAGGTGATAAAAATGGCAAAGGTGGCATATATAATTTTGTAACCAAGAGAGGTATGTGTAAAGGTGATAATTCTAAAATTTCTTGGACACAAGTAGAAACAGGTTCAGCTATTACTTGGAAGTATCCTTCCGTGGTTTTACGAGGAGATAATTCTGTAGGCGAATTTTATTCAGTTGCTTTAACACGCCATGCTCAAAAAGCAGATACTGGTACTAAAATGATCCATATTGGTAAAAACACTAAAAGTACAATCATTTCTAAAGGAATATCAGCAGGGCGAGCATCTCAAGCATATAGAGGATTAGTTAGAATATCTCCTAATGCAGATAATGCACGAAACTTTTCTCAATGTGATTCTTTACTTATAGGACATAATTGTGGTGCTCATACTTATCCATACATTGAAAATAAAAGTAATAGCTCACAAGTAGAACACGAAGCAACCACATCTAAAATATCTGAAGATCAACTTTTTTACTGTAAGCAAAGAGGAATCTCTGAAGAGGATGCTATCGCTATGATAGTAAATGGATTTTGTAAAGAAGTTTTCAAAAAACTTCCCTTAGAATTTGCCGTTGAAGCACAAAAACTTATGGAAGTAAGCTTAGAAGGTGCTGTTGGTTAAAAAATCCAAATTAACTTAATACAAATCAATAAATAAGGTTAATAAAATGTTGTTAGAAATAGAAAATCTACATGTAAATGTTGGTGATAAACAAATTTTAAAAGGTCTAAACCTAAAAGTTAACTATGGTGAAGTCCATGCAATAATGGGACCAAATGGAGCTGGTAAAAGCACTTTAAGTAATGTTTTAGCAGGAAAAAGTGGTTATGAAATAACTCAAGGCTCTATAAAGTTTGCTGAAAAAGATATAAGAAAACTAAGTATATCTGAAAGAGCTGCTGCTGGAATTTTCTTAAGTTTACAATACCCTATTGAAATCCCTGGAGTTAGTAATGTGCAGTTTTTAAAAACTGCTGTAAATAGTATCCGAAAGCAAAAGGGTGAAAATGAAATGGATGCTATTTCTTTTATGAAAAAGTTAAAAGAAAACATGCAAGTTCTCAAGATTGACCAAAAATATATGTCTCGCGGAGTAAACGAAGGTTTTTCTGGTGGCGAAAAAAAACGTAATGAAATGCTTCAGCTTATGATGCTTGAGCCAAAATTAGCTATCCTGGATGAAACTGATTCTGGTTTAGATATCGATGCTTTACAAATAGTATCTCACGGTGCAAATTCTATGCGTAGTGATAATAGAAGCTTTTTAGTAATTACTCACTATCAGCGACTTTTAGATTACATACAGCCTGATTTTGTTCATGTTTTAGCGGATGGAAAAATAGTTAAAACTGGAAATAAAGACCTTGCTTTAGAATTAGAAGAGAAAGGTTATTCTTGGTTAAATAGTTAAAAAGGTTAAAAAAGATGTTAATAAACAAAAATTCTCTACCAACTATTAAACAAGAAAGCTGGAAATATACAAATCTAGCTGCTATTTACGATAAAAACAATATATCCGAAATACTTAAAGAATCTCCACAAGCTAAAGACTATCTTGAAGGTTTTAAGTTTGATACGCAAGAAAACGTTATAATCATAATTGACGGAGTTTTGGCAATTGATTATCACAATAAACTAGAGTCTATAAGTAGTTTAGAATTTAACAAAGACGTAAGAGAAATGTCTAAATTAGCAATAGAAAATTCAAAACATTTTATAGTAGAAATAGCAAAAAATACTAAAGATTGTCTAAGCCTGATATTTATAAATACTGAAAATGCAAAAGGTAAGCTGACTAATATTGCTTTAAAACTGAAAATTGATATTTTCGCTAGTTTGAATTTGGATATTGATTTTGTGAATTTGACTTCAAATTCCGCTACCAATTTATTTTTAGACATAGAGTTAGCTGAGTCAGCAAGAGTTAATTTTACAAACAATGCTGATAACTCTAATAATATAGAGCTTTTAACTACAGCAAATTATTTAGTAAATTTAGCAAAAAACTCAGAATTTAATGCCTTTAATTTATTAAATAGAGATGCTTTACTTAGAAATGATTTTGTAGCTAACCTTAATCAAGAAGGTTCAAGGTTTGATATCAGAGGGCTTTATTTGCTCAACAACCAAGCTATCGCTAATACTACTTTTCTTGTTAATCATAATGCTTCTAATACTTACAGTAATGTAAACTTTCGTGGAGTAGTTAATGGAAATTCGAAAGCTTGGTTTAATGCTAAAGCAGTAGTTGCTAAAGACGTTAAACAAATTCAAGCTTTTCAAAATAATAAAAATATTCAATTAAGTAACAAGGCTGAAATAAATACTAAACCTGAGTTGGTAATTTATTCTGATGATGTTGTTTGTACTCATGGAGCAACAATAGGGGAGTTAGATAAAGAAGCTTTGTTCTATCTACAATCTAGAGGACTTCCTTTGCATGATGCACAACATTTATTGTTAGAAAGTTTCGTTAAATCCCAATTAACAGCCGATGATTTTCCTTTTGATAATGAAATAATAAAAGAGATTTTAGAGTCATTAGATAGTGTATTGGATTCAGTTATATAAAACTCGGCTATAATTTTATTTACTCTATTAATTAACTACGATTTATCTGCTAAACTTAGAATATAAGAAGACTATAGGGTAAAAAGGTTAAGTTAATGAAAAAAGTTATTTCTACGACTTTGATTAGTCTTGCTACAATGACATCATTATATGCATGTGATAGCAAAGACCAGAGGAAATATAATACTATAAGTTATGCCACTCAAGCTGAAACTAGTGTTAAAAGTGATAGCATATTAGTCCAAGTCACAGCTTATGCTACAACAACTTTACAAGATATAAATAACGTTCAACGTAAAATTACTGCTGATATTAAAAATATTATTGATACTGATTGGAAAGTTAAAAATATTCAACAAAGTACAAGTCAAAGTGGGGCTTTAAATATCACTTTAGAATTACAAGCTAGAATTACTCAAATTCAATTAAATAAACTACAAACTGCTTTAGATAATCAAAAAGTTAATGGACAAAAGCTAGTTGTTGATATTTTAGATTATAATCCACCAACTCAAGATATCGAAAACGCAAAACAAGAGTTGATGATAAAAATATATAATGATGCAAAAAAATATCTAAGTAACTTTAATAAGCAGACTGATAGTAATTACATCATACAGTCAATTAAGTATGGTCCTGATTATAATATATTACCTTCTAGTGGTAATTTGGTATTAATGAAAACAGTAGCAAATAATTATAATGATAATACTAATCAAGCTGCAGTTTCAAAAGATATAAATATAAAAGCAAATGTAACATTTATCGAGAGGTAATAAAAATGGCTATAAGTAACGTTATAAAAACAGATGAAGCGGGTTTCGATAAGATAATTAATAGCACCTCAAAACCAATACTTGTAGATTTTTACGCTGATTGGTGTGGTCCATGCAAAACTCTTGGACCAATACTTGATCAATTGTCTAAAGACTATAAAAATGCTTTGGTTGCGAAAGTGAATGTCGATGATAATCAAGATCTAGCTGCCAAATTTGGTATTAGAAGCATTCCCACATTAATCATATTTAAAAATGCCAAGCAAGTTGAAACTTTAAACGGTGTTTTTACAGCCTCTGAACTTCAAAAGAAACTAGAAGTATATGAGTAGAAATGCTACTGAAAATATGCCGGACTGGTATTTTAATACTAAATTTGAGCTACCTGTAATACCTGAATATTATCCAACAAAATTTGCTATTATTACAGCTTTTAACCCAATGAATCAAGAACTTAGCCTTGAAAAAAACTTATTAAGAAATAAAGTTTTAGAAATTGAGCTTAGGCAAAGTTATGATTGGGTATACCAAATTAACGGGTTCGATGAAAAAACAGGGCATAAAGAAGATGGTTTTATGTTTGAAATGATCTCTATAGATGACGCTTGTAACTTAGGTTTAAAACACTCCCAAGATGCTATCTACTATGTGAAAAATCTCGATATATCTGTAGTGTAGTAGCTCAAACTTGATCTGACAGTCACCAATTAATTTGAGACTGAATTTATTTCTAAACTAGTGTCAGATTTATCAAACATATTACCTAAATTTTTCTCTTTTGCCAAAGGTTTTGAGTCAATAAAAGTTTTCATAGGCGTTTTTCCATAACAGTGCTTACCAGAATGTGGTCTATCGTTATTGTAATAATCCAGCCATATATCAACATCTTGCTGAATCTCCTCAATCGTTGAATAAACCTTTTTTCTAAACATTGTCTCATAACATTCATTTTTCATAGTTTTATGAAATCTTTCACAGATACCATTAGTTTGAGGGGAGTTAGCTTTTGTTTTAGTATGGTCAATGTCTTCTATGCTTAAGTACATCTGGTAGGAATGATTCTCCAGCTTTCCACAATATTCCGTGCCTCTATCTGTTAATACTCTTAATAGATCTATTCCATGTTCCTCAAAGAATGGTAATACCTTATCATTAAGCATATCAGCAGCTACTATTGCATTTTTTTCTGTATATAACTTAGCAAATCCTACTCTAGTATACGTATCTACAAATGTCTGTTGATATATCTTACCTATACCTTTTATATACCCTACATAGCTATCTTGAGATCCTAAGTAACCTGGATGATGCGTTTCAATCTCACCAGTAGCAACCTTTTTAGCTTTTTCTTTTTCTAAAGCTTGTAATTGAGCTTCTGTAAGTATAAAGCCATCTTGAGCTACTTTGGTCTCTAGTGCTGTTAATCGCTTCTTAAAATTCTCTAAGTCATGTCTAAGCCAAATAGATCTAACTCCACTTCCTGAGACTAATATTCCTTGCTTTGCTAATTCATTTGATACTCTATGTTGTCCATACGCCGGATATTCATAAGCCATATTAACTACTGCTTGCTCAATATGTGCCTCAACTCTATTTTTCTCTAATGGCTTCTTACGGGATATTTCTTGTAAAGCTAATTCTCCACCATTATCGTATAACTCTTTAAAGCGATAGTAGCTGTCTCTTGAGTAACCCATCACTTTACAAGCTTGCTTGACATTACCTAATTGTTTTGCTAATTCTAACAGACCTAATTTGGGTTTGATTATCTTTTGAGATGCATTCATTTTATTCTTCCTTAATTTGACATCTTATTTTATACACAATGTCAGATTAAGTCAAAGCTATTACATCTGTAGCTAAATGTGCTATTGGTCAAAGAAAAGCTATAAGGGTAGGGAAGTTTCTATCTAGGATCGTTTGATATATTTAACGATACATTCCAATTCATTTAAATATTCTAAAAAGTCTTTTTTACCTTTTTCTGTAATAGAATAAGTTGTCATAGGCTTGCCTGATTTAAATGATTTCTTGCTGATAATGTAGCCATTTTTTATAAAAACTCGCATATGAGTGCTCATATGACCATCTGTTAACTCAAGTAAAGCCTTTATGTCTTTAAAACAAGCATTTTCTATAGAATATAAATAAGTTATAATTTTCGTTCTTATCGGCTGATGAAATATATCATTTAACATTATATAAAATAACCCTAAATAGTTTATTTTTACTCTTTAAATAAATAGTACATTTTTTTTGCGAAAAATAAATTTTTAACGAGTTTTTTTAAGTATTTTATTGTATAGGTGTACATGTGTATAAGAATCACATATCTATCAACAAAATATAAACATTCGCATAATATATATTATGTTAAATTATATATTATTGATAAGTGACTGTTTAAAACATGTTGATAACTACTCTTTTACTAAATTGATGGGTAAAAACTTACGAATAAACAACTTGTAATCTGTCGATAATTTCTAAACTTGCTGGTAAAAATTTATACCTTTTAAGTTCCGAAATTTCTACAAGCTCTAGCTGCTGATTTTCTTTTGGATAAGGCTTATTTTCAAACTTATCAATAATAAAAAATTCTAAACTTACTTCCACACCATCCCTATTAACGTATTTTTTCTTAAAGAAATTATTTATAGATTTCGCTAGTATTCCAACCTCTTCATAAAGTTCTCGTTTAATACACTCTACAAAAGTTTCATCCTTCTCAACTTTACCACCAGGAAATTCCCAGTAGTTAAAATAAGTTTGGTGTTTTTGTCTTAGTGTTATATAGACTTTAGAACTTTTATCATCTAGAATTATCCCTATCGCTGCATTGATTTTTTTCATGTTTGTTTTATTAAAAAAATAAAGGTCATAACTATATAATATGTTTCAAAACCATAAAAGTGAAATTTTACTTGCAACTCCACTTATTAAGAATGACGTTATATTTACGCAATCTGTAATATACCTATGTCAGAACGATAAGTATGGAGCTATGGGGCTAATTATTAATAAACCTTTAGCAGAAACCTTGAAAGATGTGTTTGAAGAGCTAGAGATACCTTGTTTACACACTTTCGAAGAAATCCTTAATCATCCTCTTTATATGGGTGGGCCTATTAGTTCACACAAAATCTTAATTTTACATACTACTAACGGTAGAAACTATAGTTCAACTATTAGACTAGATGAAGGTTTAGCTATTACAGCTTCTGTAGACATTTTAGAAGATCTAGCTAATAATATCCTACCAGAGTATTTTCTACCAATAGTTGGTTATAGTTGCTGGACTGCTGAGCAGCTAACCAACGAAATTAAATCTAATGATTGGATTGTTACAACTAAGCTTAGTAAAAAAATTTTATTTAATTATGAAAATAAATCAAAATGGCAACATCACCTAGAACATGCCGGTTATAGTTTCCAAAATTTAAATACCTTGTTTAAAAACATAGGGCATGCTTAATTTATGTTTAAAGCTTTACTAGCTATAGATTATGGTAGAGCGCGGATTGGGCTAGCTAGTGGTCAAATGATCACAAAAACAGCCTCCCCAATTGGCACAATTGAAGCTTATGATGGTAAACCCAACTGGTTTGAGCTTGATAAGATTATAAAACGTTGGAATCCTTCTGATATTATAATTGGACTGCCCTTAGACACAAAAGATCTTGATACCGATATAACTAGGGACGCTCGTAACTTTGCTAAAGAAGTTGAAGATAGATACCAAAAAAACGTGCATCTAATAAATGAAGCTTACTCAACTAGAGAAGCACGGTGGCGTTTAGAAAGTGTTAAAAATAAAAAAGTCAGTCACGTGAAAGTTGATGCTTTAGCAGCTTGCGTGATTTTAGAAACATGGATGTCTGAGAACTAGATATTTTGTTTGTTTTCACATAGAATTACCTAATTAGTTTTCGCAATAAATTAACTAGGTTTTATTATTCAATGAAAGAATACAATTTCACTAGCATAGAACAAGATGCTCAAAAATATTGGCAAGAAAATAATAGTTTTAAAGCTATTAAAGATACATCTAAAGAAAAATTTTATTGTTTGTCAATGTTACCGTATCCTAGTGGTACTTTACATATGGGACATGTAAGAAACTATACAATAAGTGACGTTATTGCTAGATACCAAAAAATGCTAGGGAAAAATGTTTTACATCCTATGGGGTGGGATGCTTTTGGCTTACCTGCTGAAAATGCTGCTATTAAACATAAACGATCTCCATATGAGTGGACAAAAAGTAATATCTCTCATATGAAATATCAATTTAACTCTCTAGGTTTTAGTTTTGATTGGTCAAGAGAAATAGCCACATGTGATGAGGATTATTATAAATGGGAACAGTGGTTTTTTATTCAGTTATATAAAAAAGGTTTAGCTTATCGCAAAAACTCTGTAGTAAATTGGGATCCTGTTGATCAAACAGTTTTAGCAAATGAGCAAGTCATAGATGGTCGTGGCTGGAGATCTGGTGCTTTAGTAGAAAAAAAAGAAATTCCACAATGGTTTCTTAAAATTACTGAATATGCCGATGAGCTTTTAAGAGATATAAATAAATTAGATGGTTGGCCTGAAGCTGTTAAAACAATGCAAACTAACTGGATTGGAAAATCTAAAGGTTTAACAGTTAAATTTAAGATTAAAAATAGCCACCAAGATGATATAGAAGTATTTACTACTCGCCCTGATACTTTAATGGGTGTAAGTTACTTAGCTGTAGCTCCGGAGCACCCTTTGGTTTTAGAACAAACAAAGTCAAATTCTGATTTAAATAAGTTTATAGATGAATGTAAAAAATCTTCGACTATGGAAGCAGATCTTGCAACACAAGAGAAAAAAGGTTTTAAAACTTCTATAAAAGTTATTCACCCTATTTCTAATGAAGAAATTGATGTTTGGGTAGCAAATTTTGTATTAATGGGTTATGGTACTGGTGCTGTTATGTGTGTTCCAGCACATGATCAAAGAGATTGGGAATTTGCAAAAAAGTATAATATTTCTCTAAAACAAGTTATTAAATCTAATGATGAAAAGCTAAATGTTAATTTAGAAAAAGAAGCTTTTGTAGAGAAAGGCATCTTGATAAATTCTGGCGAATTCAATGATTTAAACTTTAAGCAAGCATACCAAGCTATTAAAAAATACCTTTTTGATAATGATAAAGGTAATGAAACAACTAATTTTAGAATACATGACTGGGGTATTTCTCGTCAAAGGTATTGGGGCTGCCCTATTCCTATGATTCATTGTGATAGTTGTGGAATAATACCAGAAAAAGAAGAAAACTTACCTGTAAGATTGCCTACAGAGGTTACCTTAACAGCTGCAGGCTCCCCTTTAAAAGATATGCTAGAGTTTTTGGAAGTTAGTTGTCCTAACTGTGGCGCTAAAGCAAAACGTGAAACTGACACTTTTGATACGTTTTTTGAATCATCTTGGTATTATGCAAGATATACTTGCCCTACTGCCAATCAAATGCTTGACACTGAAGCAAATTATTGGTTACCAGTAGATAAATATGTAGGTGGTATTGAACATGCTATCATGCATTTATTATATGCAAGATTTTTCCATAAATTAATGCGTGATCAAGGCTTAGTTTCTTCTGATGAGCCTTTTGAAAACTTACTTACTCAAGGTATGGTTTTAAAAGATGGTGCAAAAATGTCTAAGTCAAAAGGTAACACTGTAGACCCTCAAGAATTAATAGATAAATATGGCGCTGATACGGTTAGACTTTTTAGTATGTTTGCTGCTCCACCAGAGCAATCTCTAGAGTGGTCGGAAACAGGTGTTGAAGGAGCACATAAGTTTTTACGTAAAGTATTTAACTATGCTCAAACCAATCAAAATGAGTTAATCGCTAATTTCCAAGTTGACCACGAAAAGCTTACAAAAAGTGATAAAACAACTCGTTTTGAGATACATTCAGCTCTTAAGCAGGCTATTTTTGACTTTGATAAAAGCCAGTTTAATACCGTAGTTTCTGCTTGTATGAAAATATTAAATAGTTTAAACAGTAATGAAAATTTAGCAAAAGATATAAAATCTGAAGGCTTTAATATCTTACTTCGACTATTAGCTCCTTTTACGCCGCATGTATGTCATTATTTATGGCAAAAGCTTAACTTAGGGGACGATATTTTAAATTCTAATTTCCCATTAGTTGATGAACAAGCTCTTAAAAAAGATGATTTCTTATTAGTGGTACAAATAAATGGTAAATTAAAAGCTAAGTTAGAACTAGATGCTAACTTGTCAAAAGAGCAAGTTGAAGCGGCTGTTTTATCCGATAACTATGTAAAAACTGTAATTGAAGGTAAAGAAGTTATAAAAGTGATTTACGTACCACAAAAACTAATAAACATTGTAATAAAATAGGTGCTTTAAATGAAAAGGTATATTCTCGTATTATTTATTATTTTATTATCTTCGTGTGGTTTTCACCCACGTGGCGTCTCAATAAATGGTGGTGCTAGTACATTTGATAGTATTGTAGGCACGAAATTTTATATTGAATCTAATGACTTTGATCAATACGCAAATGAACTAAGAAAAACTTTAGTAAGTTATAAAGCAAATATTGTCACAAATGATAAAGATGCTGATTATATCATAAATATCCAAGATGCTGCTAAGACGTCACAAATGACAAGTGTTGTTGGCGGTGCTTCAAATAATACATATCAGCTAATATACACAGTAACATATAACATAGTTAAACCATATGATGAAACTCCAGTTGTACCGAATAAAACCCTAAGTACACAACAATTCTGGCAGTCTAACTCCGGTACAGTACTAGCTCAAGATAATGAAGCAAGTAGAACTTATAATTATTTACAGGATCAATTAGTAAATAATATGGTTAATCAAATAGCCTTACTTTTACCTGAACAAGTTAGTAATGATACTACTACATCAATAGCTGCTAGTAATAAAGGATCTCAGCAAAATAGCTCTAGTTCTGACAAAAATCTAGAATCTTCTAATACACAAGGAAAATAATATCTAAGAGGAACACGATGATGGAAACTTTAATATTTTTTTATACTAAATTGCTAGGGAATAACAGTATCGCAAATGTTTTGAGTTTCGCGACTATTTTTGTAATAGTACTATTTATATCCTGGATGCTAAATTTGGTACTAAAAAAATATATAGTAACTATTGTTAAAGTTTTTTTTAGTAAAAAGGATTCTAATTTTGGAAAATCTTTAATTAAATACCATGTTTTTAGAAAGTTATCCCATATAGGGCCTGCCATTTTTATATATGTAGCTATTAGCTTAGCCAGTTTTCCAGATTGTCCTTGGACATTAAATTTAGTAAATGCTATAGAATTAATTGCTCAAATTTATTTGACATTAGTTATTATATGGTTTTTCATAGCTTTCACAGATGCTATTTTTGAATATTTTCAAACTTTACCATATTTTGCAAGACATTCATTACGTAGTTACGCTCAAATCATAAAGATAATTTTATTTTTCATAGCTTTTATATTAGTAGTATCACAATTATTAAATAAATCCCCTATTGCTTTTTTAACAGGATTAGGTGCTTTATCTGCTGTATTAATGTTAGTTTTCAAAGACACTATTTTAGGTTTTGTTACAAATATTCAAGTAGCAGCTTTAGATATGGTGAGAGTGGGTGATTGGATTACAGTACCAGCTGCTGGCGTTGATGGTAATGTCATAGAGGTTTCTGTAAATACTGTAAAAATACGTAATTTTGACAAAACTATTTCAACGATTCCAACATATGCTCTTATCAGCAATAGTGTCCAAAACTGGCGAGGTATGGTTGAAACCGGTGGCCGTAGAATAAAGCGTTCAATAAATATTGATATTGATACTATAAAATTTTGTAATGATGACCTTTTAGGAAAATTAAAACAAGAAGAGTTGCTAAAAGACTATGTAGCAAAAAATAATAATGAAAAAATAACTAACATAACCTTGCTTAGAGTTTATATAGAAAATTATTTACGTAAACATCCAAAAATACACCAGGATCTAACTTTTTTAATAAGAGAATTACAACCTACTGAATCTGGTTTACCTATAGAGATATATATTTTTACAAATGACACCGATTGGGTAAACTACGAAAAGATCCAAGCTGATATTTTTGATTATATTTTTGCTAGTTTATCAATGTTTGAATTAAGAGCTTTCCAGGCTATTACAGGTAGGATAACACCAAAAGATTAGTAATTAGCTTTATAAAAAAATTAGCACTTAGGAAGTGTTACTCCAAATTGACCTTGGTATTTACCACCTTTATCAGCATATGAAGTTTCGCAAGGTTCATCAGATTGAAAAAATAGCATTTGAGCAACACCTTCATTAGCATATATTTTAGCCGGTAATGGAGTTGTATTTGAAAATTCTAGGGTTACATATCCTTCCCACTCTGGCTCAAGTGGCGTTACATTTACAATAATACCACACCTTGCATAAGTAGACTTACCAAGACATACTACTAGCACATCTCTAGGTATTTTAAATTTCTCAACGGTACGTGCTAAAGCAAATGAGTTGGGAGGAATAATACAAACATTCCCTTTAAAATCTACAAAGTTCTTATCACTAAAATCTTTAGGATCAACTATAGATGAATTTATATTTGTAAAAATTTTAAACTCATCTGCACAACGTACATCATACCCATAGCTTGACGTTCCATAAGAAACTATTTTTTCACCATTTACTATTTTAACTTGCCCTGCCTCAAAAGGTTCTATCATGTTTTGTTCTTGGGACATTTTTTTAATCCATTTATCTGATTTAATTGTCATTTTTACTCACTTATTTTTCTAATTTAACGCCAATAGAATCCAAGCTACTTGCTTTAGGTAACTTTTGTATTTCATGTAATAAACTTTCAGCTACTGTTAGATAGCTTATAGTTATACTATCGTTTTTCTCTAGACTTACATATGGTTTACCGTGATCTGAATTTTCTCTGATATCTTTATGCAAAGGTAAACTTCCTAAAAATTCAATATTGTTTTTACCACAAAGTAAATGAGCACCATCCTCACCAAAAATATGCTCACTATTACCACATTTTGGACAAATGTAATAGCTCATATTTTCTACTATACCTAAAGTTTTAATATCCACTTTTTCAAACATTGCTATTGCACGTTTAGCATCTATTAAGGATAAATCTTGGGGTGTAGTTACAATCACAGCACCTGTTACAGGCATATTTTTCGATATGGTCAATTGGATATCCCCTGTTCCAGGTGGTAAATCTAAAAATAGATAATCTATATCCTGCCAATCGGTATCATTAAGAAGTTGCATTAATGCTCGCGAAACTATAGGACCCCGCCAAATTACAGCGGATTCTGGATCAATTAGGTTACCGATTGATATCATCTTTACACCATATCGCTCTAAAGGAATAATTTTTTTCTTATCTGTAGTTTTTGGATTATCTTTAAGATTTAGTAAAGTTGGCTGGCTAGGGCCGTAAATATCAGCGTCTAAAATACCGACTTTGGCTCCCATCTTAGCAAAAGCTACGGCCAGATTAGTTGTGACAGTTGATTTACCAACTCCTCCTTTGCCTGAAGCAATTAGGATAATATTTTTTATATTAGGTAGTAACTTTTGTCCAGGTTGGACTTTCTTTTTTTCAACGTTCTCTATCTTTTTCATGCAATTAATTTTCTATAATTTGATGACATTATACTTTATTAGTTTTATTTTAAAAAGGTAGTTAAAATTGTTTTTTTTGGTCTAAAGACTAAGAAATATAGGTTAACCTATCAAAAATTAAGTCAACCTAACATATATAGTAGACCTCACATATGTTAAAATTCCTATAGATTCTGAAATTATTTTTTTAACGTTAGGTACGCGTTGTTCTATAAATGGAAAATTTTTTATTAAGTTTGGTATATATTTTAGAGGCAAACATCATTCTGTTTGTTTGCCAAGTATTCACTATAATTGTTGTTCTGAAGCTTATCGTTGATAAAAAATCAGCCTCAAATATATTAGCTTGGCTTTTAGCGATCTTATTTATTCCATATATAGCTATTCCCTTCTTTTTTATATTTCAGCGTAAAGATAGACGGAGTTTTTGGCAAAAAGAAGCTATGAGTATACGTCAGCCTTCTTTAGAAAATATTTGTATTAAAGGTGATACTGCTTATAGAAACCTTCCTACAGATATTATAAATGTTTTTTCAAATCTTGAGCTGCCTACTTTAACAGCTAACAATTTTTTTGAAATATATACTGATGGTGTAAGCTCATACAAAGCTTTTATGGAAGCTATAAATTCTGCTAAAACAAATATATATATACAAACATATGTCTTTAAATACGACACAACCTCTAGATTAATACTCAATGCGTTAGAGAAAAAAGCCTCTTGTGGTGTAGAAATTAAAATAATGATAGATGCTTTAGGATCCTTTTATGTTTACCGTCATAATAGGAGAATATTCAGTAATTTACGTAAGTTAGGTGCTAAAGTTGTTTTTTTTATGCCTATACTAATAAATCCTTTACGTAACTACATTAATTATCGTAACCACCGTAAAATTTACATTTTTGATAACCATACAGTATTTAGTGGCGGTATGAATATTGGCGATGAGTATATGAGCCCTATAGAGCATGAAGGAATGTGGGATGATTTATTATTTAAAATTCAAGGAGAATCTTTAGTATACTTTCTAAAAGTTTTTTGTTCAGATTGGCATTTCGCAACAAGTGAAGAATTAGACTTTAAAATAAAAAATAATGTTAAAGAAAAATGCTTTACCCAGGTTATCCCATCTGGTCCAGATATGCAGCGAGACCAGCTATATGCTGGGTTAATTACAGCAATAAGCTCAGCAAAAAACAGACTATGGATTATTACACCATACCTAATACCCTCAGCTGATTTGTTTCAGGCAATAGTACTTGCTAAACGCAGAGGCATAGATGTCAAAGTTATAACTCCTAAACAGTCAAATCATAAAATAGTTGATAAAGCTAGAACTAGCTATATCAGAGAATTACTTAATTGCAATATTGAAGTGCATTTTACAAAAAATATGGTTCATGCAAAAGCTGTTTTGATAGATGAAAATATAGCCATGCTTGGTTCTGTAAACCTTGATAATCGTAGTCTATTTTTAAATTATGAACTAACTACATTTATTTATACTCCTAAGCAAGTACTAAAGTTATATAAGTGGGCAGAAAAAATTATTGGAGATTCAAGTCAAGATACATCTCATATAACTAATAAACGAAGTAGTTTAATAGTAGAAAGTATTATGAAAATACTTACTCCTTTGATGTAAACTAAACTCTCTGTTCTATAGCAAACTTTTCTTTTAGAGTTTCTAGAACTTTTTCTGTATTTTCTAGAATTATTTTCTCATCTAAAGTTTGATTATTATCTTGGAAAAGCACACTTAGAGCTATACTTTTTTTAACATTTGATTGCTCTTGATAGATATCAAAGATATTTATATCTTTTAAGATAGTCATATTTAATTCGTTAATAGCATTTATAATATCGCTAGCTAAAACATCTTTACCAACTAGAAATGAAATATCTCTAGATACTGATGGATATTTAGAAATTTTTTCAAAACTAGGAATTTCTTTTTGAGTTAGGATATCTAAATCTAGTTCAAAAACTATAGGAGCTTTTGCTTTGATTTGAAAGGTTTTAAGTACTGATGGATGGATCATTCCAATAGTTCCTACTTTCTTACCTCTAGCTAAGATGTAGGCAGACTGGCCTGGATGTAACCAGTGAATATCATCGCAAACCTCAAAACTTAAGTTAACTACATCATTACATAATGCTTCGACATCTGATTTCATATCAAAAAAATCTACTTTTTTAGGGTTAGACCAATTAATATTCAAAAGGTCACCATAAGCTAATCCAGCAATTCTATTAAGCTGACTTCTTTGATTGTCTTTTAACTTAAAGCAAGCACCCTTTTCAAATATTCTTACTCTATTTTGCTGACGAGAGATATTTACTTTAAAAGTATTTAATAATCCTGGGATAAGAGATTGTCTCATTACAGATAAATCTTGCGAAATAGGGTTTTGTATAGTTACTCCTCTACTATCAAAGAAAAATTCGTCATATTTAGGATCGATAAAACTATAGTTAATAATTTCATGGTAACCTCTATCGATAAGTCTAGATTCTAAAATTTCTACCGCCTGTCTACTTTCTGAAATATTTACTTTAGATGCTCGATATAAAGGCATAGTTTCTGGTAAATTTGAATATCCATAAACTCGAGCAACCTCCTCTATCAAATCTTCAGGAATTTCCATATCAAAACGATATGATGGAGGAGTCACCTCCAAGCAACATTCATCTGTTTTTTTGGCTTGCATATGCAATGCTGTAAGTACGTTAAGCACATAATCAATTTCAAAATCCGTACCTAAAACTCTATTTAGCTTTTTGATACATAAATTTATAGTAATTTGTTTATTTAAAAACTCTAAATCTTCTTGACAAGAAATTTCACCAACTTTTCCACCAGCTATATCAGTTATTAGCTGTATAGCTAACTTCATAGCAGAGTTAGCAAGCTTAGGGTCAACACCTCTTTCAAACCTATGTGATGAATCTGTATGTAAATTATATTTACGAGCTTTACCTGCTATTTTCTCTGGTACAAAAAAAGCACTTTCTAAGAATATATTTTTAGTATTAGCTGTAATAGATGAATCTAAGCCACCCATAACTCCAGCTATTGCTAAAGCTTTTTTCTCATCAGCTATCACAAGAGTGTCGCTATCTAATACAACCTTTGTATTATCTAAAAGAGTTAACTCTTCTTGGTCGTTTGCATACCGAATATTAATACCACCTTCTAACTTATCTAGGTCAAAAGCATGCATTGGTTGACCTAAAAGTAACATTATGTAATTCGTAACATCTACAAATAAAGAAATACTACCAATTCCGCTTCTTCTAAGTTTTTCTTGCATCCATAAAGGTGTAGTAACTGAAGTATCAACATCTCTTATAATACAACCATAGTAACTTTTACAAGCATCTAAAGCAGTTATCTTGATATCTTTAGCATCTTGTATTTGAGATTTTGGTTCCACTATTTCAATAGTTTTTAATTGTGATTTTGTCAGAGCCGAAACTTCACGAGCTATGCCATAGACACTTAAGCAATCTGCCCTATTTGGTGTCAAATCGACTTCTATAATATTATCGTCTAAATTAAGGTATTTATTAATATCTTCACCGATAGGAGCATTTTGTGGTAAATCCATTAAACCATCAGCATTTTCTGCCAAACCAAGCTCTTGTTCTGAACACATCATTCCAAAAGATTCTTGGCCTCTTAATTTGGATTTTTTAATTTTAAAGTCACCTGGTAATACTGCCCCTATTTTTGCCACTGGCGCTTTCATACCTTCATAGATATTTTTAGCACCACAAACTATTGTTAAAGGCTCTAGTTCAGCAACGTCTACTGTGCAAACATTTAATTTCTCTGCATCAGGGTGTTTTGTAATAGTTTTTATTTGACCAATTACAACATTACTGACTTTTTCAGTAACTACTGCTTCTACAGCGTCAACTTCTAAGCCTGCCAATGTCAGTGTGTCTGCTAGGTCTTGACTACTTTGAGTAGCATCTAGATACTCATTTAACCAATTATGACTAAATTTCATTTGTAAAATCTCCTAAAGATGTTGATTTAAAACATCTGCAAAATAAATAACTTAATTACAGCGTATTATTCTATATATAAAATAATATTTCAAATCTACTAACGTAAACTTTTAAATTTAAAATAATAACTCATGCTATTATAACAACATATATCTGTGTGTAAATTTTGTATTAACAAATTTTCTAAAATGTCACATGAATTGGTCTTAAATTTGGTGTTTACTTTTGTAAATTATTTAACTTTATGTTATTTCTATTTAGTTGAGTGGTTCAAATAAAGAAGGAAATATAAATGAGAAAATACGAAGTACAAGATAGAGAAACTGGAAATTCAATAGAAGTATTTAACTCTTATGAAGAGGCTAAAAATGCGTTAGAAGAGTACGAATCTCAAGATGAGAATGGTGGGGTATACGAAGAAGACTTGTATGTTATAGTTGAAGTTGATGAACCGTTATAAAAATAATCTATATAATTGCGATCTAAAACCATTTTTTAATGTCATATACTAAAATCCACCTAGAATTATAAGGTTGCTGTAAAAATCCTAGATAAGGTTCTACTTTATGGTAGGCTTTCGTTTGAAAATATTAATTTTTTACACTACAAGAGTTAATATTTTCAAGTAGTCAACTAACAAACTAAGGGGGATTAGTTATGACTTACAACAACGACAATAACAATACAAAAAAAAGTAGGACAGAGATAAGTGAAGAAGCTGCTCAAACTAGAAAAGAGCATAATCCCGATGCTTTCTCTGAAATGGGTAAAAAAGGAGCTCAAGAAAGGCACAATAAATCATCAGAGGAAGAAAGTGAAATAGCTAAAAAAGCGGCTCAAACTAGAAAAGAGCATGATCCTGATGCTTTCTCTGAAATGGGTAAAAAAGGAGCTCAAGAAAGGCACAATAAATCATCAGAGGAAGAAAGTGAAATAGCTAAAAAAGCGGCTCAAACTAGAAAGAAGCATGATTCTGAGACATCTTCTGTCGGTAATAACAAAGGTGGTACCAACCAAAACCAAAATGAAGATGAAGATGAAGATGATAACAAAAACAAAGGCAATAAATAAAGGGGCTGTTGCAAGCTGGAGTTAGATGGGAGGTAACAAGGCAAAAATATTCAATTTCAGTTTGCAACAGTCCCATAAATTACAAAATCTGAAGTATACCAGTAATTGTAGTAGCTCAAACTTGATCTGACAGTCACCAATTAATTTGAGACTGAATTTATTTCTAAACTAGTGTCAGATTTATCAAACATATTACCTAAATTTTTCTCTTTTGCCAAAGGTTTTGAGTCAATAAAAGTTTTCATAGGCGTTTTTCCATAACAGTGCTTACCAGAATGTGGTCTATCGTTATTGTAATAATCCAGCCATATATCAACATCTTGCTGAATCTCCTCAATCGTTGAATAAACCTTTTTTCTAAACATTGTCTCATAACATTCATTTTTCATAGTTTTATGAAATCTTTCACAGATACCATTAGTTTGAGGGGAGTTAGCTTTTGTTTTAGTATGGTCAATGTCTTCTATGCTTAAGTACATCTGGTAGGAATGATTCTCCAGCTTTCCACAATATTCCGTGCCTCTATCTGTTAATACTCTTAATAGATCTATTCCATGTTCCTCAAAGAATGGTAATACCTTATCATTAAGCATATCAGCAGCTACTATTGCATTTTTTTCTGTATATAACTTAGCAAATCCTACTCTAGTATACGTATCTACAAATGTCTGTTGATATATCTTACCTATACCTTTTATATACCCTACATAATAGCTATCTTGAGATCCTAAGTAACCTGGATGATGCGTTTCAATCTCACCAGTAGCAACCTTTTTAGCTTTTTCTTTTTCTAAAGCTTGTAATTGAGCTTCTGTAAGTATAAAGCCATCTTGAGCTACTTTGGTCTCTAGTGCTGTTAATCGCTTCTTAAAATTCTCTAAGTCATGTCTAAGCCAAATAGATCTAACTCCACTTCCTGAGACTAATATTCCTTGCTTTGCTAATTCATTTGATACTCTATGTTGTCCATACGCCGGATATTCATAAGCCATATTAACTACTGCTTGCTCAATATGTGCCTCAACTCTATTTTTCTCTAATGGCTTCTTACGGGATATTTCTTGTAAAGCTAATTCTCCACCATTATCGTATAACTCTTTAAAGCGATAGTAGCTGTCTCTTGAGTAACCCATCACTTTACAAGCTTGCTTGACATTACCTAATTGTTTTGCTAATTCTAACAGACCTAATTTGGGTTTGATTATCTTTTGAGATGCATTCATTTTATTCTTCCTTAATTTGACATCTTATTTTATACACAATGTCAGATTAAGTCAAAGCTATTACACAGTAATCAACTTTAGTAATAATTCTTTTACTGGTTTTTTTCAGCATTTTCTACCCAATTAAATAGTCTATCTATAAGCTAACTACTCTTCTTAAAACTGCTTTAAAAATCTTAGATCATTTTCAAAGAACATTCTTAGATCATCTATTCCATATCTAAGCATAGAAAGCCTTTCAACTCCCATACCAAAGGCAAAACCTTGGAATTGAGTAGAGTCTATAGAACCTGATTTTAAAACTTTAGGGTGAACCATGCCGCAACCTAATACTTCTAGCCACCCTGTATTTTTGCAAACCCTACAACCAGAGCCTCCACATATAACACACTCTATATCAGCTTCTGCTGAGGGTTCAGTAAATGGAAAATAAGAAGGCCTAAACCTTACTTTTAGATCTTTTTCAAAAAATGAACTTAAAAAAGCATGTAATAAACCTTTTAAGTCTGCAAAAGATACATCTTTTTCAACTAGTAGACCTTCTACTTGATGAAACATCGGTGTGTGAGTAACATCAGAATCACAGCGATATACCCTACCTGGAGCTATAATTCTGATTGGTGGCTCCTGCTTTTCCATAGTACGAATTTGTACACCAGATGTATGTGTTCTAAGAACATGAGATTGATCAATATAAAAGGTGTCATGCATAGCACGAGCTGGATGATGTGAGGGAATATTTAGTGTTTCAAAATTATAATAATCACTTTCTATTTCAGGTCCAAATTCTATACCAAAGCCGTTTTGTTTGAAAAAAGATTCTATTCTATTTAATGTTTTTGTAACAGGATGAAGAGAGCCTTGGCTTTGCCCTACTCCTTTTAAAGTCACATCTATTTTTTCTTGTGCTAGTTTTTGATTAATCTCTTGTTCTTCAAAAAAAGCTAGTTTTGTATTTATAGCATCCTGCAAAGCTTGTTTAGCAACATTTACAGCTTGACCAAGTTTAGGCTTTTCTTCATTTGGTAATGAGCCTATCATTTTCATCATATCAGTTAGCTCACCTTTTTTACCAAGGTATTTAACACGTATATCATCGACAGATTTTCTATCTGTGACAAGGTTAAGCTCATCAAGAGCTTTTTCTTTCATTTGCTCTACTAGTTGCATACTTATTTCCATTTAAAAACTTATCGATATTATAGACAAAAAATATTTTTATTAAAATTCTAAAACTTATAAAATTAAGCTTTTAGCTAGTTTTCTCATGGACAGATAAATATTAACAAATTATAAAAAATTATATTTTTTGAGAAAAATTTTTAAAAATCTAATTTTGAATCATTCTATTGAGTGTTTTACCAATCAAAAAAGCAACTACTGCAAAAACTATAGCTATCAAGGATATATATCCAAATAACTCTTGGTATTTATGAAAACTCTCTATAGTCATCTGAGTTGAAAATCCTACGTCAGTATCGTATTTTATACCGGTGGTAACAGCTTGAGCGATAGTTGTACCTATCTTTATACCTATAGCTGAAGTTATAAACCAAGTTCCCATTGCAAATCCTGTAACCCTTTCAGGTAATAGTTTAGCCATTAAAGATAAACCTAAAGCTGATATTAACAGTTCACCAGATGAGAAAAATATTGTTATTGCTAAAACTTCCCAAAGCATACTTACTTTCGCAGTTGGATCATTAACTAAACAAGCTAAAAACATACTTCCATAAGCAAATCCACAAAGTAAAATACCCAAAGCAAACTTAAATGGTAAGGTTAAATCTCTACTTCCTAATCTAGTGTAAACAAAAGCTAATATTGGAGATAAAATTATAATACCCGCTGTATTTAAAACCCCAGGTATTGTTTGTGGATTAACAGTGTAACCAAAAAGGTTTAAGTTAACGTGGTGAACGTTAAACAAAAAGAAAGAAGTTGCTTTTTGCTGATAAATTACAAAGAAAAGTACTGCATAAACCAAAAGTATAATAGCAGCTAGAATTTTCTTTTTAGATTGAGGATCTTTTTCTACATATATTTGAAACGCAAAGATCCCAAAAATAAGTCCAGCACCAAACCATAGTATATAATTTATCGTGTCATTTGTTTGTAAAATAAAACTAAGTCCAGCAATAGCAAGTATAAAAACAAATACTATAAGTACTGTTTTGAGCGTACCTACACCTGTTAAACCAATTTCATTATCAATATTTTTTATACTTGAATAACTAACCAAGCTGTTTAAAATTCCTATTGCAAAACCAATTGAGCAAACTCCATACGCAACAGTGTATCCATAGTTTGTAGCTAAAATAGGAACTAATAAAGACGCTGATAGAGAACCCATATTTATAGACATATAAAAATAAGTGTATACAGAATCTAGCTTTCTTTTATCTGTATACATTTTAGATATTAAATTTGTAGGTGCTGGTTTAAACAAGGATGAACCAACTATAATACATGCTAAACTAAAGTATACATAACTACTTATACTTTGTATAAAGGGACTAAGAGCTAAGCTAAAGTATCCAATTAAAAGAAATATAGACCCTAAAAACATGGTCTTTTTTATACCGAAAACTTTATCTGCAACAAAACCACCTACAGCATTAAAAACATAGGTTAATGATGCAAAACCACCAAACAATAAAACTGCGTTTTTCTCGGTAAAATTAAACCCATACTTACTCATAAAAAATAATATAGCTGTGTAGCTAAAACCGTAATACCCAAATCTTTCAAAAAATTCGAAAAAACATAAAAGGAAAAAAGGATTTTGTTTCTTAATATTTATCATAACTTTTGTATATCTAATTTTAAGTGATTATTTATTATAACATTTTATTGTCGAGTTTTTGATAATTCTTTTTACCATTAGTTGCTTTAAGCCTTTGCTAGATTGTGCTCTAAACGTTTATCTTGATTCCAAAATAGAACCTCATTAGGAGTTAAATAAATGCTAGATTGTATTCTGAAAGTTTTAAAATAGTTGAAAGAGAGTTCCAGATGTAGTTTATTAGGTTTGTGAAGATCAAATAAACGAACAGGAACTAAAAATGGCACATAGACATTTAACTCTTTCAGATAGATATTATATAGAAAATTTACTTAAATTAGGATACTTAGAAGCAGCAATAGCTAATAAAATAGGATTTAGTAAAACAGCTGTTATAAATGAACTTAAAAGGAATAAAGTAGGTAAAAGTTATTCTGCAGAGATAGCCCATAAGTTGTATTGTAGTCGTAGAAAATCAAATAATCATAAACTTACTAATGAAGTTAAAAAACTGATAATAGCTTTACTCAAAAAGAAAATATCACCGGAGTTAATTTGTGGTAGATTAAAGCATGAAGGTATAGCTAACCTAAGTTTTAAAGCTGTTTATAACTTTATACAAAGACATAACCTTAAACAGCTATTATTTTACAAAGGCAGGCGTTACAAATACAAAAAAGAAGGCTCCTCAAATCAAGGTAAGATAAAGGATAGAGTCAACATATCACAAAGGCCTAAAGCAGCTAGTGATAGAGAAGCGCTATATCATTTTGAAGGTGATACTATAGTCGGTAAAGATCATAAAGGAGCTATTTTGACTATGGTAGATAGAGTTAGTAGATTCACAATTCTAGGCAAAGCTAAAGATAGAACAGCTAGTTCAATTAACCAAATTTTATACAAAGCATCAAATGGTAATAAAATTACCACAGCTACTTTTGATAATGGTAAAGAGTTTGCTAAACACAAAAAATTATCAAATAAAACTGGTATTAAAGTATTCTTTGCAGATGCATATAGTCCATGGCAAAGAGGTACTAATGGGAGACGCTGCTTTGCCTAAAACAATGAATATGAGTTAATTGAAAAAATGGTGTCATAACTATTCAACTTGAAAATAATAATGGTAAACTGAAAGTAGATTGGCATTATATCGGTCATGAAAAATTTAAAGTTTCAAAACTAAAAATTGTAAATATGAACAAGGATTTAGAACACGATGCTTGAGCTGAAAAAATTACAAAACTGTAGCTTACCCAACTATGATAGATCTCAACTAAAGACAGGAATACTACATATTGGAATTGGTGCTTTTCATAGAGCTCACCAAGTATATTACGTAGATAAATTACTTAATTGTAATGATAAAGATGCTCTTAATTGGGGCTATATTAGTGGCACTATCAGAAGTAATAAAAAGCTTATTGATAACCTTCGCTTAAATGATTGTATGTACACTCTTTCAACTAATGATGAAAACGGTACTAGCAATAAAATTATTGGAGCCTTGAAAGAAGTATATTTTGCTGGTAATGGGCAATCGCAAGGACTTATAGATAAAATCCGTACTAAAGAAATAAAAATAATAACCTACACAGTAACTGAAAAAGGTTATTACGTAGACTTATCTACACAAAAATTAAATCTTGAAAGTCCAGATATTATTTATGACCTTAAAAATTTTAATACACCTAAAACAGCTATAGGTATTACTGTTGCTGGTCTATATAAACGTTGGCAAGAAAATGGTCACCCCGCAACTTTGCTTAGTTGTGACAATATGCCTAATAATGGTAAAATCCTTAAACAAGCTATATTAGATTTTTCAAATAAAATAGATAAAAATTTGGTTAGCTGGATAAAAAGTAACTGTAGTTTTCCCAATTCAATGGTAGACAGAATAGTTCCTGCTGTAACTGAACAAACAATTGAAAATATCGCTACCATGATTGGGCAAAAAGACTTATCTGCTGTGGCTACGGAGAAATTTTCTCAGTGGGTAATTGAAGATAAATTTGCTAACGGACGCCCTACTCTAGAGAAAGTAGGCGTTGAGTTTGTAAAAGATATAGAACCTTTTGAAAAACTCAAGCTTACTATGTTAAATGGCAGTCATAGCTTAATTGCTTATTTAGGTGCATATGCTGGGTTAAAAACTGTTGATGAAGTTATTGCTAAGCCTGAGTTTTATAATTTTATTAAAAAATATATGTTAGAAATAGCAGCACCTTTAGTAGATGGTTTACCCGAAAACGTTTCAACTTTAGAGTATGCTAACAAATTATTACATCGTTTTGCTAACCCACATTTAAAACATAAAACTGAACAAATAGCTATGGATGGCTCTAAAAAAATTTCTCAAAGGTGGTTAGGCTCTTTGAAAAAATTAATACAGAATAATCATAAATTTGACATTATAGCAGTAGGTTTAGCTGGCTGGATATTATTTAATTCTGGTAAGAATGAAATAGGTGAAAGTGTTGGAATATCTGATCCACTGGAAGAAAAATACTTCTTTATTTATCAAAAAAATAGCACTATTGAAAAAATAGTTAATGAATTTATTAACCTTGAGGAAATATTCTCAAAAGAACTTTCTACTAATAAAATACTAGTGGAAAAAGTAATTTATTATACAAAAAAAATTAGCTCAAAAGGCGTATTACAAGTAATTAAAACGTTTAAATTTAGAGGTATAAAATGATAGAGTCATGGCGATGGTTTGGTCCAAACGATCCTGTATGTATTGAAGATATTATGCAAACTGGTGTTACAGATATAGTAACTGCCCTACATCACATCCCTAATGGTCAAGTTTGGGCTATCGATGAAATTAAAAAAAGACAATCCGAGGTAGAAAATTCGACTAAATTAGGTAAAACTAACTTAACCTGGTCAGTTGTTGAAAGTATACCCGTTCATGAAGACATTAAAAAAGGTAAAGTTACTCGTGATAAGTATATAGAGAACTACTGTCAGAGTATTCGTAACTTAGCTCAATGTGGTATTAAACTAATAATATATAACTTTATGCCTGTTCTAGATTGGACGCGTACAGATTTGGATAAAAAAACCGCTACTGGTGCAAAGACCTTATCTTTTGATGAAGTTGCTTTTGCTGCTTTTGATATCCATATTTTAAAAAGAAAAGATGCTAATAAAGATTATAAACCAGAAATAGTAACTCAAGCTAAAGCATATTTTGAAAACATGAGTCAAAGTGAAATCAACACACTTACAAAGAATATTATTGCTGGTCTACCAGGTGCTGAGGAAAGTTTCTCTTTAGAACAATTCCAGGCAGCACTTGATGAATATAGAGGTATTGATAAAACGAAGCTACGTGAAAATTTAGTATATTTCCTAGAGAAAGTCATACCTGCCGCTGAAGAAGTTGGAGCTAAACTTGCGATCCATCCCGATGATCCGCCATTTGAACTATTTGGTTTACCTAGAATTATTAGTACTATAGAAGATTATGACTGGTTGTTTAAAACTATACCATCTATGGCCAATGGTATAACCTTTTGTGCCGGTTCGCTGGGCTCTAGATGGGATAATGATTTGCCACTTATGGCTAAAAAAATTGGTAGAAGAATTTACTTTACCCACTTAAGAAATGTATCTCTTGATCCAGATAGTCGTAGTTTTTACGAAGCTGAGCATTTATGTGGTGATACTGATATGTATGCTTTAATAAAAGAAATTCTTAAAATTGAAAAAAATTCTAATCCTATATATATGCGTCCTGACCACGGTCAACAAATATTAAGTGATTTGGATAAAAAAACAAACCCTGGGTACTCCTGCATTGGACGGATGAAAGGTCTTGCAGAAGTACGTGGTGTTGCATATGCTGTTAAAAAAGAGTTAGAAAATGGGAAATAAATTACTAGCTATTGGTGAATGCATGCTAGAACTTAGTGGCAAAATTCAGCTAGGTTCGCACGCTAAGCTAAACTTTGGTGGAGATGTTTTAAATACTGCCCTTTATTACTCTAGATTAGGTGGAGAAGTTTCTTTTTTTACAGCTTTAGGTGACGATGACTTTTCTAGTCAAATAATAAGCCAATGGCAAAGTGAAAATATCGATACATCTACGGTTTTAAGGCTTAAGAATACAGTACCTGGTCTATATGCTATTCAGACAGATGATTTTGGAGAAAGAAGTTTTTATTACTGGAGAGAGCAAGCACCAATAAAACAACTTTTCCAACATGTTACAAAAGATCAGTTAAATAGTTACATTAACAATTACCAATATCTGTATTTCTCTGGAATTTCGTTATCAAGGTGGGACGAAAGCCAATTGGAAATTTTTATTAGCTGGTTAAAAGAATTTAAAAATGCAGATTCTAATAAACAAATTATTTTTGATTTAAATTATCGCCCCAAATGTTGGCAATCAAAAGATCAAGCTAAAATTTACCTAAAAAAAATCCTTAAATATATAACTATAGTTATAACTACTTTTGAGGATGAACAGTTATTATTTGATGATACAGACTATCAGCAGACTTTAATTAGATATAACAAAGCTGGTATCGAAACTATCGTAATTAAGCGTGGTGCTAAACCTACTATTATTTCGGATAATGATAAGATATTATCAATAGATATAAATATAGTTAAACCTATAGATACAACTGCAGCTGGAGATAGCTTTAATGCGGCCTTTTTAGCTGGATTTGATCACAACATAGGTATACAAGATAGTGTTAAATTTGCACAAAGTTTTGCTGCTGAAATCATACAACATCATGGAGCTATAATAGACAAAAAATATACAGATACCTATGTAGAAATTCTAAAGGAGCTTTAAAATGTCATTAGAAAATATCTTAAAAAAGAACCCTCTAATACCAGTCGTCGCTGCTGATACAATAGATCAAGCAAATAACATTTTATATAAACTTCGTAATAAAAATATAAAAATCGTTGAGTTTACTCTTAGAACGCCTAATGCATTAGAAGTTATTAAAGAAGTTATTCAGAGTAATGAAGATTTTGTTATAGGCGTTGGAACTATTACAACTTTAGAGCAATTAAGAAAATGCTCACTCTTAGGTGCAGATTTCTTAGTTTCTCCTGGAACAACTATAGAAATGCTAAAATTTGCTAGAGACCATAACCTTCCTTACGTGCCCGGAGGGGTTACAGCTTTTGAAATAATGACTATATTAGAATATAGATTTAATGTTATAAAACTCTTTCCTGCTGAAGTGATTGGTGGAATAAATCTCCTAAGAAATTACCAAGCTGTTTTCCCTCAAGTTAAATTTTGTGTTACTGGTGGAATTAATTTAACAAATAAAGATATATATCTCACTCAAAAAAATGTTATAGCTATAGGAAGCTCATCATTAATATAGAAGGAGAAAAAATGCTAAGTAATAATGTATTAATGCCTATTGATAAACAAACAAGAGAAATTGCTCTTGAAATTTATCAAAATATTAAGGATTTACCAATTATTAGCCCGCATGGACATACTGATCCAACTTGGTTTGATGAAAATAAGCCTTTTGAAAATCCCGTAGAATTACTTATAAAGCCTGATCATTATATTTTTAGAATGTTTTATTCTCAAGGCCTTAGATTAGAGGATTTTGGTATCTCTCGTAAAGATGATAAATCAGTAGAAACAGATCCTAAAAAAATATGGCAAAAAGTTGCAGAAAATTGGTACTTATTTAGAGCCACCCAGGTTGGTTTATGGTTTGACGCGCAACTTAAAAATGTTTTTGGTTATAACAAAACTTTAACCCCAGAAACAGCTGATGAGCTATATGAGCACATAAATAATTGTTTAAAACGAAAAGATTTCCTACCTAGAGAAATATGTAAAAGATTTAACATAAAAGTTATAGCTACTACTGATAATGTTGATGATGACCTTCAATCTCATAGAAATATAGCAAACTCTGATTTTGATTGTAAGATAATACCTACGTTTCGACCAGATACTGTTACAAATCCTGAGCTACATCCTGTGCATAAAAATATTAAAAAATTAGCCAAAAAACTAAATACAGAAATAGCATCATATGAAGATTTTCTAAAGGTTTTAAGAGAACGTAGAGAATTTTTTAAATCAAATGGTGCGACAGCTTCAGATCATGGTATTAGTATACCTAAAACATATGATCTAGATAAATCTGAATGTAAAAGTTTGTTTAAAAAAATACTAACTAATATAGCTTCTGATAAAGAAAAAAGAATTTTTAGTGGTCAAATGCTTACAGAAATGGCCAAAATGGCAACAGACGATGGATTAGTAATGCAAATTCATGCTGGCGTATTTAGAAACCATAATCCACGTATTCATAGAAAATTTGGTAATGATAAAGGATGTGATATTCCAGTTAAATGTGATTATGTAAATGGCTTACATCCTCTTTTAAGTAAAGTAGGTAACAACCGTAATTTTAAAACGGTGTTATTTACTATGGATGAATCTACTTATACTCGTGAGCTGGCTCCATTAGCTGGGCATTATCCAAGCGTGTTTTTAGGTCCACCATGGTGGTTTAATGATTCTGCGGAAGGTATGAAAAAGTTTAGACATGCTGTCACAGAAACAGCTGGTTTTTATAATTGTTGTGGTTTTATAGATGATACTCGTGCCCTACTGTCTATACCTGTTAGGCACGATATAGCTAGACGTGTAGACGCTAACTATCTAGCTGAAATGGTTATGTTAGGAAGATTATCAAAAGCTGACGCTTTAGATGTAGCTTATGATTTAACATATACGCAATCTATCAAAATCTTTAACTTAGACATTTAACATCTAATATGGAGAATGAAATAGTGAACAATCAGAAATCTACTTCTACTAAATTTTACGTGGCTATTGTAGTAGCTGTAGCTGCTATTGGGGGACTATTATTTGGTTTTGATACTTCAATTATTGCAGGAGCTACGCCTTTTATTCAAAAAGAGTTCACAGCTGAACACTGGCAAATAGAGATAGTAGTTAGCTTCTGTGTTTTAGGGGCTTTTTTTGGAGCTCTTACTAGTGGTTACTTTACTGATAAGTTTGGACGTAAAAAAGCAATGATTGCTACTAGTTTACTTTTCATAATAGGTACTTTGATAGCAGCTTTAGCTCCTAATATCGGGGTTCTAGTTTTAGGACGTTTTATGTTAGGGTCTGCGATTGGTGTAGCTTCGTATGCAGTACCATTATTTATCGCTGAAGTTGCTCCAGCATCTAAAAGAGGCTCTCTTGTACTTTGGAATGGAGCTTTTTTAACAGGTGGTCAAGTAATTGCTTTTATAGTTAACTATTTACTTACAGCTAGTGGTGATTGGCGTGTAATGATAGCTACAGGTCTAATTCCTGCAATCTTACTATTTATAGGTATGTGCTTTATGCCATATTCTCCAAAATGGCTATTTTCTCAAGGTAGAAAACATGAGGCTCGTGAAACCTTGATAAAGATTCGTGGAACTGAAGGTGATGTTCTAGAAGAGTTAAAAGCAATCCAAAACAACTTAGAAAGATCGGTAAAAACTAAATTCTCCGCTATTTTTGATAAAAAAGTGCGTCCAGTACTTTATATAGGTTTAGCTCTTGGTATTTTCCAACAGTTCTTTGGTATCAATACAGTTATGTATTATGGTCCATATATAATGTCTAACATAGGCTTTGAGGGCGCTGAAACTAAAATGTTGATGACTTTAGCATTAGGCCTAGTTAACTTTATAGCTACTATTGTAACAATTATATTTATAGATAGGTTAGGTAGAAGAAGATTTTTATTAATAGGTTCAGCTATGGCAGCAGTAAGTTTGTTTAGTATGATTTATTTATTAAATGATGATTCTTCTGGTACAACAGCAGTTTTAGCTTTAATATGTCTATTGATATACGTGGTTGGTTATTGTATAAGTGTAGGTTCACTATTTTGGTTAATTATATCGGAAATATTTCCTTTAAATGTACGTGGTTCTGCTATGAGTTTTGTAGCTTCAATACAATGGTTAGCCAACTTTGTTGTCGCTGCAACATTCTTAACTATATTAACAGCTTTAGG
Source organism: Allofrancisella heilbronnii (assembly GCF_000710735.2). Taxonomy (NCBI): domain Bacteria; kingdom Pseudomonadati; phylum Pseudomonadota; class Gammaproteobacteria; order Thiotrichales; family Francisellaceae; genus Allofrancisella; species Allofrancisella heilbronnii. Next base: position 875,389 of record NZ_CP144673.1, read on the forward strand.
AGTTTCATTTACATTTGGTATGTATGCTTGTATAGCTACCTTAGCATTTATAGTTACATACTTTTTTGTTCCAGAAACTAAAGGAGTATCTCTTGAAAATATAGAAGGTAATTTAAACAAAGGTGTACCGACTAAATATTTAGGGAGGTCTGACTAGATTACACCATTCAAAGCAACAAATTTATACTTACAGAATAATTTAAGGGGGCCTCGTTATGCTTCAAGCAACAGATAAAAACTCGTTTGGTGAATTTCGTAACTATACAGACAGTAAATTCCAAAATAGAGTAGAAAAAACTTATAAAGAGATGCATACTAACCAATCTCTAGATTATGTTCAACAAATGAAAAACAAATATTTCAAACTTGAGTTAGGTAATATGGATGTTTATGAGGTCTTTAAATTACTTGAAGATGTCCATGATGAGAGTGATCCAGATAATGATCTACCTCAAATAGAACATGCTTACCAAACAGCTGAAGCTTGCCAAAATAAGCTGCTAAAAAATGATATTGAAATTAGAGAAAATACTCTGATTAAATCGCTGTTTCGTGACCATGAGTGGTATAGTTTACCATCGCAGTGGCAAGAGTTTTATACCCAAAAAGAAACTCTTACAAATTTATATAGTCACATTACAGATTGGTCATGGTTTCCGCTAATAGGATTCATACATGATTTAGGCAAAATTATGACTTTACCTAAATATGGTGGGCTTCCTCAATGGTCTACTGTTGGAGATACTTATCCTGTGGCGTGTCCTTTCGCTAAGGCCAATGTATTTTCTCACAAAGAGTTCATTAAGGGCTCTAAAGACTATAATAAATACAATACAGAAACAAACTCCCATTACGGCATCTATGAAAAAGGCTGTGGTTTTGATAAAGTTCATATGAGCTTTGGACATGATGAGTATATTTATAAAGTCTTTGAAGAAGGGAGTAACATACCTTATGAAGGTTTATATATTCTACGATACCATTCTTTTTACCCTTGGCATACACCACAAACCGGTGGTTTAGCTTACCAAGAGTTAGCTAATGAAAAGGACTGGTTATTGCTACCTTTGCTAAAAGCTTTTCAAAAAGCTGATTTATACTCAAAATTACCAGAATTACCACCTAAGGAAATTTTAGAAGCAAAGTATAAAGCTCTTTTAGATAAATGGGTCCCTAAGAAAAAAATTAACTGGTAAAAAGAAAATATTATTATCTATAAAATTTTTAACCCAATTAGAAACTGATATAATTTTAGTTCGTAAAAGTCTATATATCCCGACCGAAATATAAACAATATTCATCAAAAACAAAATTAAAATAAATATATAATAAAAATTTAAATATATTATGCAAATTAATTAGTTTATTAATAACATTATATAAATGTTCAACCTTAATAATCTAGATACCATCAACTACAATTAGAGGTTGCTGTTGTGAGTTTAAATTATCTGGGATTTTTAATTTAAAGTGATTATAAGCTAAGAGTGTCGCTATTCTACCTCTTGCTGTTCTCATTATGTAACCTTGTTGAATTAGATATGGTTCTATAACATCCTCTATAGTCCCCTTTTCTTCACTCAAAGCAGCTGCCATAGTATCTAAACCGACAGGACCACCAGCAAACTTCTCCATGAGTGTAAGTAAATATTTATGATCCATGTGATCAAAACCTACTGGATCTACCTTTAACATACTTAATGCCTTATCGGCTATATCTAGACTGATTTTACCGGAGGCTTTTACTTGAGCGTAATCTCTTACTCGTCGTAACAATCTATTTGCTATTCTAGGAGTGCCACGTGAGCGTTTTGCGATTTCTTTAGCACCGTCATCTGTAATATCTAAATCTAAAAGCTTAGCGGAACGATAAACAATCTTAGATAGATCTTCTATAGAATAAAACTCTAAACGTTGAATAATACCAAACCTATCTCTAAGTGGTGAAGTCAAAAGCCCTGCTCTTGTTGTAGCTCCAACTAAAGTAAAGGCAGGCAAATCAATTTTGATAGATCTAGCAGCAGGACCCTCACCTATCATGATATCAAGCTGGTAATCCTCCATTGCCGGATATAAAATTTCTTCTATTACAGGGCTTAAGCGATGTATCTCATCTATAAACAAAACGTCGTTTTCTTCTAAATTTGTAAGTAAAGCTGCTAGATCACCAGCCTTCTCTAATACAGGTCCACTGGTTTGCTTAAGTTCAACACCCATTTCATTTGCAATAATATTTGAAAGAGTTGTTTTACCCAACCCTGGAGGTCCAAATATAAGGGTATGATCAAGTGCATCATTACGACTTTTAGCGGCTTGGATAAAAATTTCCATCTGCTCACGGACATTAGGCTGACCTTCATAATCTGCTAAAGTTTTTGGTCTTATAGCCCTGTCGATAGCCTTTTCATCATTACTTTGGATAGAGTTTGCGGAAATTATTCTATCTGTTTCAATCATGTTTTAAAAAATGTTATAAAAATATAAATTTATTATAACACTTTTATTTGGCTTTTAATTTAGATTAATACGTCTATTTAGCTGTATAGCCTCCATCTATAGGTATTAAACCACCAGTCATAAATTTACTTTTATCACTTAATAAAAAATATACAAGCTCTGCTATTTCCTGAGGTTGAGCAATACGTCCTAATGGAAATTCTTGCTCTTCAGCAGTGTATGCCACCTTCATTTCAATACCTTGACTATCAGCGTATCTTTTAATAGTTGATCTATATAGCTGAGTATCGACTGTTCCAGGGCAAATAGTATTAACACGAATATGGTCTTTAGCTAAATCTAAAGCTAAAGATTTTGTCATCTGAGCTATAGCTCCTTTACTTAAAGTATAGGCAAAACTATTAGGTTTGGCTATAAAACACTGATCAGAACCATTAAAAACAATCGAAGCCTCTTTCTTTAGTTTACCATTTAAAGCTTTTATTATATAAATATTTGCCCACACATTTAGATCTAAAACTTTGTGGATTTCTTCTATTTCTAAATCAAATATAGAACCTTTTATCAACATTCCTGCGTTTAAAAATATTCCATCAAAGCTAATTTCTGGAGGAAGACTTTCCATAGCTGCTTTGATTTGTGAGTGATTAGTTAAATCAGCTTTTATATAATTAAGATTTGGTTGGTTCGATTCTGGTTCTAAAACATCTAAATTAATAATATAGTTTTCTTCTTTCTGTAGCAATAAATCCACTACAGCCTTACCAATGCCTTTTGATCCGCCTGTAACTAAATAATTACACATATGTTACAAATTAAAGTCTATCATAATATAAATAATATCTGATAAACTTTGAAAAGTTTAAACATTTTGTCTAAAATTCCAATTACATAACTTAACTTATTTTATACTAGGAGAAACTAGTGGACCTAAAAGATTTTAAAATTATTGAATTATCGCACTTTGATACGAAAGCTGTCAGCTATTTTAATGATGAAGCTAGCAAACTATTATACCTAGAAAGCCCTGCTGTAAATGTATTTAGAGACTTTAAAGAACATAAAGCCTTAACTATAACTGGGGATGCGCCTTTACAGGAAGTAAAACAGAAACTTTTTGATAACCATAAAGATTTTATATTAGTTATAAACTCTGATAATCAAGTAACTGGAACTATCGGTCTTCACTATCTTGAGAGTACAGCATTACAAAAAACTGCTCAAGAAACAGGTGTGAAAATAACGGAATTAACTGCAGATGATATAAAACTTCGCATATCTAACGTAAATGCTATTCCTCACTCAATGATAAAAGATGCAAAAATAGGACATATACTGAATACTTTAATGAATACTAGCTATCATCATATAGTTGTATATGATGAAGATTTTAAAAGTGAGCAATACATTCGTGGATATTTTGCTTTTAGCCACATTAAAAGGAAGCTTGGATTAGAAGTTTATCACTCATATCAAAAAGATGGTGTGGCAAACATTTCTAAGGGTATATAAATTACTACCTAAATTACTATTATCTACTTCAACTATTGAATACTACGCGGTCCGCCATCCTCGTGCTTTATAGTTCGGTAACTAAGTAATAATATAGTGATACTTCAATTATGTTTTATATTGTTTTTCATTTCTGCATATTTTATGTATCATAAATTTAACTTAGTAATTATAGTATATCGTCTGATATAACTAACTTATATGAAAAAAGAGATAAGAATATGTGTACAAGTGTTTTTATAAATAAAAATGGATATAAAGTAGAAGCTAGATCTATGGATTTTCCTATTAATATAGCTTTCGAAAATGGTTGGAGTTATGTGAATGTAGAAAATACAACTGATATTGTTATAGATGCAGTTAATATACCGAAAGATCAATTAACTAGCTGGAAAAACAAATATGGCTACTTTGGTAGATTTGGCTTTGATAAGCGTATAACAGATGGTATGAATACACAAGGCTTGTCATTAAGTATTTTGTATTTACATGGTACTATTTATCCCAAATATGATCCTAAAGATAAACGTCCCGTCATTGCTATATATGATATTACAAACTTTTTACTTGCAGTTGCTAAAGATGTACCAGAAGCTTTAACATTAATAGAGAATCATCAAATTGTAAATAGTGCTGTTGAGTTAGAACCTGGAATATTTGTAACTGGGATTCCTTTACATATATCATTACGTGATAAATATGGTAATAGTGCTGTTTTAGAGTTTATAAATGGTAAGATAAAAATTTATCCCAAAGCAGGTGATGTTTTAACAAACGCTCCAACTTATGATTGGCATTTAGAAAATATTAAAGAATATAAATCCTTACTAAAACCACAAAGTAAAAGTAAATTTGCTGATAAGACTGTTAATTATAATGATGTTGCTAATAGTTCAAGACCTGAAGTAGCACAATTAATAGGTATGCCAGGTGATTTTAGTGCAGCTTCTCGTTTTATTAGAGCATATATACTTTCTAGTTTAATGCCTGAACCAAAATCAAATAGAGAAGCTTATTTTCATGCTACATCTATAATTGCAAATACATCTGTACCACCATATGAAAAATCTATGACTCTTTGGACAACTATCAAAGATTTAAATAACCTAACTATAGCATACAAAGATAATGCAGTATACCAGGGGATAGGAACAGCCGGAGTGTATGCTATGAGTATAGATAGTGGCTATGTTACTTATGATCTAAAGGCAATGAATTTTAACAATATACCACCAAGAGCTCAAGATAGCGGAATAAAGCCAACTGACCCCAATATGGTTAAACAAATTGTAAATATGGAAGATGTTGTTGGGTTAGAAAGGCAATAGACGGTTTTTTATTATCATTATTGAAATCCTCATCTACAACGGTAGAAAGCTAAATTGTATTCTCAATGTTTATATTGATTTCGAAATATACTCCATTAGGAGTTAAATAACTCACCTTACGCATTTTAGTTATGAATTTCTAATTTCATATAGTTGCTTAAAAGCAATAGCATTAGCTCTAACCAAGAGCTTATATTTCAGAGCGAAGTGGTTTAGAGAAGTTTTTATCTTGAGCATTTCTAGTTTACAAAAAGCCACTAATGAGCAAAAAATATGATTTCTTTGAGTTTTCTCAACTTTAGTTGGTGATGCTGATAAAGAAGTATTTTGCTTAATTGATTTATGATAAACCTCTATTTGCCATCTTTTTTGATAGTCATGATATAACTGATTAGAATCTATTTCTAAATCATTTGTTACAAGATATAAAATTCCTTTTGCACCGTTCTCGTTTATGAAAATCTTTTTTGTTAAAAGGACAGGGAAATTCATATCTTTAAGCCATATCTTTAAAGATTCTCCATCAGCAATATCAAGTTCAGAGAGTTTAATAAAATCCTTACTCTTTCTAGCATAATCACTCAAGGCAACAACTCTATTTGACTTCATACCAAGTATGAATTTCTTCGATAATGTGTGATGTATGAAATTCATATTATCTTTAGAGCAAAACCAGCTATCTGCCAAAATATATTTAAACTTAACATGATTAATAACTGCTCGATTTATCATGTTTTGAAACATTTGGTTTTTAGTAACTTTAGATCTTCTTTTATACCGCTTATCTTTTTCATCATAATATCGCTCATCCTTTTTCACTATTTCATAGTCTATTGGAATAGATAAATTTGATGTACTAAGCATACATGAGACTATATTAATACCCTTTACATGAACACCTTTAGCATGAGAGTGATGCCAACAGACTATATCATTCTCATCTGTACTTGGCTTTTCACTAATTGTATCATCCAAACAAAGAACATCGTATTCGTTATTATGTTTTCTAACTAAAGGCTTTATATATTTCCAAAATTCTAAGCTTGTTAAATCTGACTTGTTTAAAAACCTTGTTATTTTGTCATGGGATACTTCTTGATCTAATATATCTGATAATTTTGTAGCCGTAGCATACTTAGTTTGGCTTATAAGATAATCTGTGTATATGTCTAGTAAATCCTTGTTCATTTCTTAAAAAACAGAATTTTTTCCTATGTCCAGTATTCTAAATATCTTTTTAAAACTTACAATCTTTTGCGTAAGGTGAGTAAATAATTTAAACATTTTTTTTTGCAATATTTATAACTATTGTAGGTGTTAGAGCAAAACAACTATTTTAAAAATAGTCTTTAAAACGTCTACCTATATGAGTTTATTTTTTCAATAAGATTTTCTTTGGTTTGCTTATTCGTAAAAGCTGCTTTAGCTGCATTTATATTCATAGTAATAATATCATCTAATGATAAATTAGTTTTTTGACATGCCATTGTATATTCATCTGTTATTGTTAGATTTTGCATCATTAAACGATCATCAGTATTTAAAGCTATACTTATACCCTTATCAAACATCTTTTTAAATGGATGAACTTCAAAACTTTCTATAAAACCCAAAACTATGTTGCTAGTAATATTTGATTCAATGTGGATTTGTTTTTCTATCAGTAATTTAACAGTGTCTTCAAGTAATTGCTGGTCTTTTGTGGCAAATAAATTACACGCATGCCCTATCCTACTAGCTCCACTTTTTACAGCATCTATTATATTTTCAATAGTCGAAAACTCACCACTATGTGCTGTAAGCTTGATATTGTTTTTATTTAAAAATTCTAGAGTCTGCATTTGAGTCTCAGATAAACTACCATTTATATCCATGCCAGCAAAATCAAAGCCCACTACTTCGCTATAATTTGTACAAAGTTTTGCCAATTCAAGATTAGTTTTATCATCTAAATGATACATACCACAAACTAATATCCCTGTTTCAATAGAGTATTTCTTTTTAGCTTTTTCAAATCCCTTTATTACACTTTCTATAATTTGGTTATAAGACAACCCTTTCTCTCTATGGAAATAAGGGCAAAACCTAGCTTCAGCATAAATAACATTTTGTAAAGCATGGTCTTCTGCAAACTCAAAAGCTACTCTTTCAATAGCATCTTCTGTTTGCATCACTGCACAAGATAAATCAAATGCTTTAAAACATCTTTCAAAATCCCTTGAGGAAAATTCTTCGTAAAACCACCTGGACAAATCTTGAGGATTTTTCTGTGGTAAGTTTATATTTTGCTCATTAGCAATATCAATAACTGTATCGGCTCTTAAACCGCCATCTAAATGATCATGTAAGATCACTTTTGGGATCGAAAATATTTTATTTTGATTCATTGTATGAAATTAGCAATACCTTGTGTATTTACAATATTACTAAAATTAAAACCTTACTTACAGTAAAATTTATTTTCTATGTCTTTGATAGTTAAATTATATGGATACTTTTTACCAGATTTTTTTATACTCTCTATTTCAAAATATCCTAACTATTTATGCTGATTCTTAAATTTTTCTATTATAATCTAATCGGTAATAATAAAAATTTGCATTTATAGCAGATGGAAACCAAAGGTGTAAAAAATAAGGTACTTTCTTATGTCTATTAGAACTAAGCTAGGTCAACTTTTTATGATGGATTTTCGCTACTGGGGTGAAGATCTAAATAAAAATCCAATTCCTTTTACTAAAGCAAACCAAACTATTTGTAACCTTTTTAAAGAGTATAACCTAGGTGGCTTTATTCTTTTTAAGGAAAATATACAAAATAATCGTCAAACTATTTCTTTACTTAGAGATTTGCAAGGGGGTAATAGAATCCCACTATTTTTTGCAACAGATCAAGAAGGTGGTAGGGTTCATAGACTAATTCAAGGAACTAGTGGCTGTGGCAACATGGCTATAGCTGCGACAAACAACCCTAAAAACTCTTACCAAATGTCTAAAATACTCGGAGATGAATTACACAGTTTGGGTATTAATATTAATTTTGCTCCTGTAATCGATGTTAATTCAAATAAAAGCAATCCCGTTATAGGAGTCAGATCGTACTCTGATAATCCTAAGACAGTTATTAAATACGCCAGAGAAAGCATAAAAGGTTTGTCCGATGCCAATATCATCAATTGTGTTAAGCATTTCCCAGGCCATGGAGATACTGCCGTAGATAGCCATGTTGGTAATGTAATATTAAATAAAAACCTAGATGAATTAGAAAAAATAGAATTATATCCCTTTAGAGAACTTGTTAAAGAATATGATATGGTGATGTCAGCGCATATTAGTGTTCCAAGTATTGATGATACAAAGCATATTTCTATATCCAATAATCAAGAAATTTACATACCAGCTACATTATCGAATAAGGTGATCACAAAACTTCTAAAAGAAGAGATTGGATTTACTGGGCTAGTGATTACTGATGCTATGGATATGAAAGCTATAACAACTCATTTTGACCCAGTACAAGCTACTAAACTTGCTATACTGGCTGGCGTAGATATAGTGCTAATGCCTACACGAGTTTGGTGTGAGCAGGATATTTATAAACTAAAAAAACTCTTTGTTGAGTTAGAAAATGAATATATTTCAAATAAGAGTTTTGCTAAAGCGGTAGATATAGCATATGACAAAATAATTAAATTTAAAGATGTGAAAATAAGTCAAAATTCTGCTCTAACCATGTCTTTTGAACAACAACTTAAACTTGCTGAAAAGATTGTAGGTTCGATCGAACACCAAAACATAGCTTATGAAATTTCTAAACAAAGCACTACTATAGTAAAAAATAATGGTTTAATCCCATATGATTTAAAAGATCAAGATACAATTTTAATTATAGATTTTGATAGCGAGAGATTAAAAGATTTTTATGAATGTTTAAGTCAGCTATTAAAACGAAAAAATCTACAAGCTAAAATCATGATTAAAAATATAAATGATGATGATTTACCAGAAGATATAAATTTAGCAGATATAGTTATTTTAGTTTCGGAGAATTTAAAGCAGTATAACCAAAAATATAGTTATCTAACATCTTTAGCACCTAAAAAAACTATAAACATAGCTGCGATAAAACCATACGATATAAATTATATAGATAATATTGAAAATTATGTTTGTATTTATGGAGCTACTTCTATTGATCAGACGAACTACACAAAAGTCTCTTTAAAAATAAACATCATGTCAGCTCTGGAAAATATCTTTGATAGTAATTTAAAACTAGAATCAGTTTTACCTATTACCTTATATTAATACCAATTCCAACACATATTATTACTTTCTAACTTTGTATTTCATACCTAATTTAATCCTTTAATATTTGCCAATTGGCAAATTGCGGTTAGCGGCTGTAAAGACAAGCAATAAGCAGCTACAACTGTTTGAGCTTTGTGAGTTTTGTAGCTGCCCTTGGCTTACAGCTACGCGATAGCATCATAGTGCTAGGCAGTTTTGCATACTTTTTCTGCCATGAAAACAGTATGTCGCAATAACTAGCAAAGCTAGTTGCGAAACACTTTTAAAGATACTATTAAAAAATTTTGTATTATTTAAACTCTTAAACTCTTAAACTCTTAAACTCTTAAACTCTTAAACTCTTAAACTCTTAATATCTAACTCAGGTTACATTAGTCTTAGTCAAAATTCAAATCTATTATTTGCTTATTTTGCCAAGCGTTAACAAAGTCATAAGATACAATATTAGCTTTTTTCATCTCTGCTTGGCTCATTTTATGAATTTGCTCAGGTAATATATAACTTACTCTAGCAGCTAATGATCTTATATCAAGAATCCCTGCTTCTCCAGTTAATGTAAAGCTGTATAAGAACCAATAATAATTATCTAGTCCTCCGAAATTTTCTAGCTTATTATTCTGGTCTGTAACTAAAGTTTTAGGTGATGCAGTTTCTGAGTATTTATCATATATGGTGTAATTTTCTGGACTAATGTTTGGATAACCAACATACCCCCATAAACCATCTTTTGAATCTATATACGTACCAAGCTCCCTTTTATTTAGTAAAGGCACGATTTTACCTTTTAATTCAGATAAAGTAACTTTACGTAGAGAATCTCCATCTTCTTGTTTATAGAAATATGGATCTAGTTTACTTTTTAAAGTTGATATCATTTCTTTTTTATCGGTAGCCTTTATTGTAGAAGAACTACTTTCGTTCGTTTCAGCGTGAGCTAAATATAAAAATATAACTTCGTTTTTACCTTCAGTTGTTATAAAACTTTCCATCTCTTCTAAAAATTTATTAAAGGAAACACCATAACCATGACCCCAGTCATAATTTTGGTGAAAAAGCGCCATCTCTTTACCATTAAACATACCCACTCTAACATCAAAAAAGCGAACCCCTGCACGAAGCTGCTCTGTTATATTTAAATCGTTTGTAAAGTACCACTCAGGGTGTTTACGTGCTACAGAACTTACAACAACCTCGCTAATACTTGGATTATCACTAAATCTAATAGAGCTTTGATATACTCCAGAATCGTGAGTAGCAGGCATAATTAATTGGTTTAAAAGTAGATTAGGGTTTTGATTAATTAACTGCTCCATCCAATTAGTATTATCAGGCTTAGCTGCCCTTATATATATAGAAAGCCTTTCTTCAGATCCTACTAAGAAAACAGAATCACCTGGAGCGCTAGCTTGGTTTAATGAAATGCTTTTTGTAAACGGTCCTGAATTAAAAGCCAAGTTTTGGTTTGTCGAAAATTTTAATAAATCATCATTTCCTGTTTCGACATACATTGTATATGGCCCGGAGACATCATTAGACCAAAACGACTTATTTAGTTCTAAGTGAGAACAAACTCTTTCTCCTTCTAAAACAGTCTTGCCTTGAAAATTATCTCTAATTTGAGTATTTTTATTTTCCCAGTCACTGGAGTTAAAATCTACTCGTTTGATAGTTATAGGTTGTGAATATTGATTAATAATGCATAATTCGGAACCTTTACTTCCAGCATATAATTTTGAAAAAAATAGACTCATAAAGAGTACACCAAGTAATTTTGTTTTCTTATATTCCATAGGTTCTCCTAACATTAGTACGATTAAACGAAATTTTTATAAATTAGTTAGATTTACTTTAAATGAGGCTTCTAAACTTAAGTAAAATAATCTCCAAAACTTATTTTATATTTTAATTTAAATTTATTCAACAATTAAATTAATAAAAATTATATTAAACAATCGTATAAAATAGACTCATGATGTTACCTAGAAGTTTACAATTTAACAAGTATTATAAACTAAGCAAAATATTAAAATAATTACAAAATATATAATTTTATTAAAAATTATTTTTATAATATATTTAAAATATTATTTATTTATTATAGAATATTTAAAATTAACAAAGTTAAACATTAGGCAATATTATGAAATTTAAACATGCTATATACATATCATTTCATGGAGATATGAATGGAACAGGTAGTGAAACTAGGAAATCCTATTTTTATCAAAAAGATAAAAACCTAGAGCGTAAGTATACAATTAAAATGCACAGCGATCACAAACGTAAAGCTCTACTGAATCATGAAATTCCATTTGTTAGGATAAATTTTCCTTATAACGGGGATTTTCTTAATGGAAAACTAGCTATCAGTTCGAACCACAGCAATTATGATATTGCAGAAGAATTAATGGCAAAAGAATTAAAAAATATTCAACCATATTCTAGGATCTATATCTCTGCATATAGCGTAAGTGAACGTAGTATTCAACAACTTATAAAACTTCCTGGTCATGACAACTTAGAGAATGTTTATATTCAAGCTTCCGATATAGTAAATACTCTATCCAAATATATCCCTAATATATCTAAAAACAACCTCCAAATTTTCCTTATGGTAAGCAAAATTGAGCAAGAAGTTTCACCTAAATTTTTTGCTCAATCGTTGATGGAAGAATTACACAAAAATAATTTCAATCAGACTTCTGTCGTAGCATATAATAATGCATGTAAGGCTATTGAACTAACTAAGAGTTCAAAAAATAAGTTTAAATTAAACGATATATCAACAGTAGATAGAAAATATGCTTTCAAAAAAACAGCGGATGAATTACATTTTAAACATGGTAATAAGCAATCCGATAATAAAATTGTCTTCCATAATTACAAACAATACTCAAAAGTTAATGGGGTTAATGGTCAAATATCAATAGCTAATGGCCAAATATATGAATTACCATATCGTATATTCAAAAAAAATTATATGACATCAAATTATTTCAATGAAAACATAAAAAATAACCTAAGTTACGTAAAGAATGAAAGCTTGTTCAAATCCAAAGCAGAAATTAATTATTTAAGAGATCTTCTGCTTACTAACACGGTTGATGAGTATATTAATAATTATGAACAAAAATCGTTTCATGGAATAAAACATCATCATGGAAAGACAGGCCTTAATAGAATAAATTGTTTTCACAATAGAATCGCAGCTATAAGTGAAAACGATATAGTAGATGCGAACGATAAAGATACATTAAATAAGCTAGCAAACAGTATAATCGTCGAAATAATAAATTTTGCTAAGCAAGATGGTGAATATAGAAAATTCGCGGGTAACTCTTTATTTTCTAAAAAAATAAATGTCAATGATAATTCAGGTATGACTAAAATATTAGAAGGTTTACAAATGTTTTATAAACAAATGGCCGGTGCTTTTGATAATAAGCTTGCAAATGAATCCCTACGAAAGTTTCAAGAAACTTTGGATTTAGATACTGAATTGACCAATTTATCAGAAAAAAGAACGCGAGAAGATCTATTAGGTACACTGAAAAGTCAAGAAGTTCGGACTTTCCAAATAAAAAGCCAAAAGTCCCAAAGTTCCACAAATAGTGCCTTAGGCTCTTCTTTAATTCCTAACTTTGCCTAGCCCTTACACTTTTATTAGCGTGGATTTTTTGTCTAATTAGTTTAGAGAAATCCTTGTTATGAGTTGATGATTTTTTACTTTTATTTGCTCTTTTTGCTGCAATAATTTTTACTTCATCTATTTTCTTGGCTTTTGTTTTTCTACTCATACTTGTAGTAGGTACATTATGTTGAGCTTCAAAACCTTCAAGCTCTTCACGAGGTAACAAGTGTCCTATTAGATGCTCGATATTTGATAGCATCTCAACTTCATCAGCACTTACTAATGATATAGCTATTCCAGTTTGGCCTGCCCTTGCTGTTCTACCTATACGATGTACGTAGTCTTCGGCAACACTCGGTAAATCTAGATTTATAACGTACGGCAACTGTTGAATATCTATGCCTCTAGCTGCTATATCTGTAGCCACTAAAACAGTTATCAGATTAGATTTAAAATCTGCTAAGGCTTTTGTTCTGGCAGTTTGACTTTTATTGCCATGGATAGCGCTAGCTTTTATATCTGCATCATTAAGCTTCTCAGCTATCTTATTAGCTCCATGTTTTGTACGTGAAAATACTAATACTTGATTCCAATTATCCCTTTTGATTAGGGATATCAAAGCGTTAACTTTTTGTGATTTATCTACAGTTATAATACTTTGGGTTATTTTTTCTACAGTTGTATTAGCAACATCAGCAGAAACAGATTTAGGGTTATTTAAAAAACTTTGTGCTAAATCTTTTATCTCTGGGGAAAAAGTAGCTGAAAACATTAGTGTTTGTATCTTCTTAGGCAAAAGCTTATGGATTCTTTTTAAGTCATGAATAAAACCCATATCAAGCATTCTATCAGCTTCATCCAAAACTAAGGTGTTTAAGTCAGTAAATCTAATAGCATTTTGACTATATAAGTCTAGTAATCTACCAGGTGTCGCTATTAGGATTTCTACTCCTTTTCTTAATTTCATCATTTGAGGGTTTATGCTTACACCACCAAATACTACTGTAGAACGGATATGCGTATTTGCAGCATATATACTAACTTGATCTTCTATTTGAGCAGCTAGTTCCCTCGTTGGTGTTAGAATAAGAACTTTAGTTGTATTAGGTCTAGCTTTAGGCTGATTTATTAATTTTTCAATAATTGGTAATGTAAATGCTGCAGTTTTGCCTGTACCAGTTTGTGCACTTGCCATTAAGTCATTATCTTTTAATATAAGAGGAATAGATTTCTCTTGAATTGGTGTTGGCTTTGTGTAGCCTTTAGTTTCTAGAGCTTTACATATCTGTGTTGAAAGCCCTAATTGCATAAAATTAGTAGACATTTGTATCCTTTTAATATTTAGTCATATTATATTATCATTTATAAAAGTATTAGTTAGATTTATTTACAAGCTATTACATAATATAATTGTTTTAGGAACTTTTATTTTGCTCGAATTTAATGAAAACAACATATGATAAAGAGCTAGGTTTACAAGTACAAGAGTACCTAGTATCAAAGGGACTAGAAGCCTATAGAAGCTTGAAAATAGACAAACCCAAGCAGATAGAAACTATTTCAAACGCTTACCAAGAAATTCTAACAGCTTTAGGTCTAACTACTATTGAATTTGAAAAAACCCCACATAGAGTCGCTCGAATGTTTGCCCAAGAAATTTTTTATGGTCTTGACTATGGCAATTTTCCTGCTTGCGCTTTATATGAAAATGAATTTAAGTATGATGGTATACTTACACAAAAAAACATTAATATAATGTCTTTTTGTGAACATCACTTTGTACCATTTGAAGGAACAGCGGAAGTTTCATTTATCCCAAAAGATAATAATATTATTGGCTTATGTCGCATAAATAGTATTTGTGATTTTTTTGCAAGACGGCCACAAATTCAAGAAAGAATGGCTGCTCAAATATTTGAAACACTTAAATTTATACTCAAAACAGAAGATGTATCTGTAAAAATAACAGCCCAACATACTTGTGTTTCATTTCGAGGAAAAAACAATAAAAATTCTGAAACTTTTACACAAATTATTGGCGGTTACTTTAAAAATGAGTGATTTACTTGATCTAGGTTGTATTTTCTTTTTTATTCTAATAATTAGTTGTATTTTTACAAAAAAATACGTGAGAATTTTTTTTATATTTATAGTTATAGTTTATTATCTAGCAGGTAGTGGTTTACTGGGAAAACTTTTAGCTAGTTCACTAGAAACCAAACCTACAGATATAAATATATGCTCAAATACTAAAGGTATAATTTTACTAGGTGCTAGTGTATCCAAACCCTTAAATGGTAACTTAGAACCAGGTCTTGCTGCTTATGATAGGATTTTAAAGACTGCTGAAGTTTATACCAAATATCCTCAAACGATAATAATAACAGGTGGAGTTACTAATGATAATAAACTTTCAGAAGCTGAAGTTTATGCAGACGATTTATATAATCTAGGAGTACCAAAACCAGAGCTATTATTGGAAAAACAAGCAAAAAATACTTATCAAAATGCTAAGTTTGTGAAAGAAATAATTGGTAATAGTCAAAATAACTACTGCCTAATTACTGATTCAACACATTTAAAACGTGCCGAAATATATTTTAATGAATTTGATATTAAAACTATTAGTCTAGCCTCATCTAACCCTACCACCCAACTTAAGATACTACCTAATGCTTATAATTTTTATGTTACACAAAGAATTGTTCATGAATATTTGGGTATAGTAAGAGCATATTTATCTAAAAATTAATACATATAGTCATAAGACTGCAGACTTGCTATAATTTTCAAAAAACTTGCATAATTTAGAAATGAAATATACAAAATTAGGATCAACAAACATAGATATCAGTAGAATTTGCCTTGGAACAATGACATGGGGTAGGCAAAACACTCAAGCTGAAGGTTTTGAGCAAATGGATTATGCACTTTCTCAAGGAGTTAATTTCTGGGATACAGCAGAGATGTACCCTATTCCACCTACAGCTGACAGGTATGGAGATACAGAAACCATTATAGGAAATTGGTTTAAAGCTACAAAAAAACGTCAAGAAGTAACTCTAGCAACTAAATTTTCACCTATGCAGTGGGCAAGAAATGAAAAAAATCCAAAAACTGATAAACAAAATATAATTACAGCTGTCGATAACAGCTTAAAACGTTTATCAACAGATTATATTGATCTTTACCAATTTCACTGGCCAACTAATAGAGCTCATTACCATTTTGGTAATTGGTGGGATTTTGAGCCTCCAGTTGGTAATAAAAATAAAAATCAGATTGTTGATAATATTTTAGAAATTTTACAAACATGTGAGGAGCTAATAAAAGCAGGTAAAATAAGATATATTGGTTTATCTAATGATTCTGCTTGGGGTATTAACCAGTTTATTAAATTAGCTGAAAAACATAATTTACCACGCCTTCAAAGTATCCAGCATGAGTACAATCTTAACCGAAGAAGAGATGAAACTGATGTTATGGAGAGCTGTGCTCTTGAGGATATTTCTTACCTTGCATGGTCCCCTCTTGAACAAGGAATTATAACAGGCAAATACCTTAATGGAGCTAGACCTAAAGGTGCTAGGATGTCACCAGAAATTTTAGATGGTCAAGAAGACCGTTATAAATTTAGACTAATAACAAATGATGAAGCAGTAGCTGCATATATAGATGTAGCAAAAAAACATAATTTGGATATTTGCCAGATGGCTATAGCTTTTACTATAAGAAAGCCATATATGAGTTGTAGTATTATAGGGGCTACTTCTATGGAGCAACTTAAAAATAACATTGACGCTATAAATTTAAATTTAACAGCAGAAGTATTAGTAGATATTGAAAAAGTTAGAAGGAAATATCCTGTACCTTTTTGATTTTTTAAAAGTCAAAATCTATCCACAAAATGCCAAAAAACACTCGCCTATTACCAATTATAATATTCTTCTTTATTAAAATAGAAAGTATTTCATATTCTAAGGCAAAAATATTCCCCTTGAAATAAATTAAAAATTTATTTAAAATATGTAAATTTAAAAATTTATTTTAAACATGAACTTAAAAGAATTTAAGCAACTTGCTAACAAAGAAATAAATGATTACATAAACCCACGTCACTTTTTTAAGAACCGCCTCCATGTAAATGAAGCGAATAAATTATTAAATGAGATAAATCGTTGTAAGCTTAGGGATGAGGTAATTTTTGTTTTAGATTCTTTTATAAACGCTTACGATGGATCTGGAGCAATTGAAGAATATACAACAGATAGAGGAACTCAAGCATTATTCAACCAACCAAAACAATTTCAACAACATACTCTACCACGATCTCAAAAATACAAGAAAAAAACTGGAGATTTTTATAAACTATTATTCGAACTTAAAAATGTTCTATTAATGGAAGTTGAAGCTGAACTTTCTCCTATTAGAAGAGAGATTAACAGAGATAAAGCTCATTCAGCTATAAAAGCGGTAAATAGTAATCCTGATTTTCCTACATTAACCAGATACCGTAAACACCTTAGTAAAATAACACCACTTAGTAATGTTCTAAACGGAATACCCTTAGCTTGTGGAATTCCAGATGAAATATTAGATATATCAGATTGCTATGATGATCAGTTCGTAAGTGCAGCTTACTATAGCTATACATTTACTGAAGATCGAAGTGCTTTTAAGGACCTAAAAAATTATGTGCTCCTACCATTTTTAAAGAGTGTGTTATCCGTACTTGAGTGCATAAAAGATAAGAAAACTATAAAAGATTATATTACAAACCCAAAACAAACTAATTCACCTTTATTTTTCTATTACTCCATAAATGAATCACTTGAGCTAATTCGTAACAACAAGTTTTCATATTTCTTAGACAATTATCCAATAAGTTTAGTCTCCAACCTTTATGAAGAAATTCTGTCAGTTGTTGAACAAGCAAAAAGCTATGAAGATTATTTTAACCTTGGAAGTGTATTAAAACGTAACGTAATTTCAGTTTTTACAAAGTATAACAATGGAAGTAGTAGCAGTAGTTACGAAAGTAATAACTCTGATTCACTTCGGAAATCTTTTATTGGTGAAGAAAGAAACATATATCAAAGAAATCGCTCCCACTCAGTTTCTCGGTTTGAAGAAGAAAAAGAACCTTATTGGAAAAATAAGTAGGCTTATAATTTAAAAAAATTACCTAATGTACTTAATCCATATTCTGTTAAATAAGCCTCT
Source organism: Allofrancisella heilbronnii (assembly GCF_000710735.2). Lineage (NCBI taxonomy): Bacteria > Pseudomonadati > Pseudomonadota > Gammaproteobacteria > Thiotrichales > Francisellaceae > Allofrancisella > Allofrancisella heilbronnii. The sequence continues at coordinate 893,850 of NZ_CP144673.1, forward strand.
GGATGATATTGAACCCCAAAGATTTTTAAACTTTCATGCTGAAAAGCCATAATTTCATTATTTTCAGTTATAGCAGTAGTAATAAGAGGTTTTTTAATCTCATCCACTATTAGGGAATGATAACGTGTAACTTCAAAATTTTCTGGATGGTTAAAATAAAGTGGAGATTGGTTTTGTTGATTGATTACTGAATTTTTACCATGATAAACTTGCTTAGCATTGATAATTTTAGAACCATAATATTGAGCTATTAGCTGATGACCTAAACATATACCTAATAAAGGAGTATTATTTTGCTCGCAGTATTTAATAACTTGGTATTGTTTTTTTAACTCATTTGGGTGCCCTGGACCAGGTCCTATCACAACATGACTAAAGCTACCTAAATTTGGTACATCACCATCTGTTTTAACTACTAAGACCTTATGACCAAGGTAAGTAATATAGTCGACTATAGTATTAGTAAAAGAATCATAATGATCAATGAAAAGCACCATAATCAAAACTCTAAATAAGCTGGTATTAAACATCTGACACTATTGATAAGATATATCTTATCAGCTGCTTTCAATTCTTCTAAGCTAATACTTTTAACTTCAGTCTCTTTTTTATCTACTAGTGTTTTTCTAGCTACACCTGCTAATACACCATCACTAAGTTTAGGAGTATATTTTTTACCATTAGTTTCTATAATTATATTGTGAAACCTTGTTTCTGTAAGGTTGTTAAACTCATTTAAAAATACAATCTCTGTATTTGAGCAGTTGCCAACATACTTTTCATGCATAATTGTATAAAAGCCTCTCGTAGATGAGTGGGTAGTTTTATAGTTAAATAATTTATTTTTAGAGTCTATTCTTTCAGGACAAACTTTAAGTTTTACCGGTATGATATTAGAATTATTGATTTCAGTATCCTCAATACTGAAGCTTTGATCATGAAAATATTCTAAACGAACTTTATATTCCTTATCTGCCTCTAATTTTTTAGAGTATTTATTTAAACTTTTAGCTACATTATCAATACAAAAATCAAAAAATAACCTCTCGGCAGTATTTTGTAAACGTTGTAGGTGTAACTCTAGGTTCCTAAATCCATTATAAAAATATATGCTCTCTACTAATGAGAAATCAGGCTTATAGATTTGTTTTATAAAGTTTATTTTGGTAGCCATTTCTTGCCATTCTGAAAAACATTCAGAATATATTGTAACTCCTCCACCTACTCCTAATTGTAAGTTTTGACCCTTCTTTTGAATAGTTCTAATAGCAACGTTAAAACACATGTCATTATTTGGCAGTATGTAACCAATAGCTCCTGTATAAACACCCCTATTGTCGTTTTCAATATTTTTAATAAGTTCCATGGTGCGCTTTTTTGGTGCTCCTGTTATAGATCCACATGGAAAAAGACTATCTAGAATTTCTTTTAAAGATATCTCCTGATCTACATCTGCTGAAATTTCAGAAGTCATTTGTAAAAGCTTATTATATTTTTCTATAGTAAATGCTTCATCAACTTTTACTGTATGAGTTTTGGCAATACCTGACAAATCATTTCTTAATAAGTCTACAATTATAAGATTTTCAGCTCTATTTTTAGAGCAACTAAGTAGTTGGTTATAAGCTTTTTCATCCTCGTTAATATCCCCAGTAAGTCTTGCTGTACCTTTCATAGGTCTTACAACTAGCTTTGTAGCTTGTTTTTTAAAAAATAGCTCTGGAGATATTGATATTATTTCAATATCCCGAAATGGTAAATACGCACCGTATCTAACTGGTTGTTGCTTCTTTAATAAAGTATATAACTCTAAACCACTTAATGAAGTAGTTCCATTAATATTTTTTGTATAATTGATTTGGTAACTTTCACCATTTTGTAAAGCATCTTGAACTTTTACAAAACCTTTTTGATAGTCATCAAAGCTAAGGTTATCTATGAGTAAGTCGATACTTTTGTTACTTTCTTTTGCAGGGATATTATTTTCAAGCTTTTTAAATGCTACAAAATAAAGGAGTATTCCATCGTTATCTGACCTTAGATGTGCTAAAGTTTTATTTAAATAGTAGCTTGCTTCATAGCTAACAAAACCAGCTAAATACAAACCTTGTTTTTGTAGCGTTAACATCTCTTTAAAAGCTTCTAATAAGGATGGCTCATTAGTCGCAATAATTTTTGTTACTGGTTCGGTAAAATAATAACTTAACTCTTTTGTTAAAGAATCCTCAAACAAGGCATATTCTGGTAAAACTTTATTCATTTTCTACAATCTGCCTTATTTTTTTTCTATCTACTTTACCAGTATTTGTCAACGGTATTTGATCAAAGTTTAATAATAAGTCCACTTTTTTATATTCAGCTAAATATTTTAACAAGTGTTTGTTTAACTCTTCTAAAGAAATTTTACTTTCGCTAACTATAATAGCACAAACAAGCTCTCCCCAAATTTTATCTTTTTTGCCAACAACTACACAAGATTTTATACTAGCTAACTTTAAAATAATATTTTCTAGCTCTACTGGGGAAATATTTGAACCGCCCTTTATAATAATATCTTTGTACCTGCCATAGAAAGTAAGTTTTTTAGTTTGTTCATCAAAGCTACCTATATCTCCAGTTTTAAGCCACTCTTTTTTATTGTTAATTGGTAACATAAAGCTTCTAATGAAGATTTTACCATAAGTACAACCTTCAAACTTTTCTATTTTAATCTCTGTATCTTTAAAAATTTCAACCTCATTTATACTAGTGTTTTCGCAAACATTTTGCCCATAACCAAAAATCTCTGTCATACCTATACCGTTTAATAAAGGTAACCCTAACTTTTGTTTTATAGCTTTGTATAACTTTTCGGAAGCTAAATCTCCTGCTACACTTAAATACCTTAGTGTATGTTTAGTGATATTTTCTTTTAGTAAAAAATAATACATAGTTGGTAGCAAAGCTAAAGATGTTACTTTACATCTAGATATTATCTGTGCCATCTTTTGAGGGTTAAATTCTCTAATAATCGTAATATCTAACCCTATTGCTAAAGTTGGTAAAAGTTGATATGAAAAAGCAAACGCATGATTCATAGATAACGCTATCAATAAATGATCATCTATTACTAAATCTAAATCATTAGCTCTATTTTTAGCATATTCTATAATTTGATTAATGTTATGCATATGTTTTTTATAAGCTCCTGTAGTACCTGAGCTTACATGAGCTGTTATAGCTTTGCTGAATACACTAAAATCTGTAGTTTTAGTAATATTCTCCAAAAATTTTATTTCATTGTCTATTATAAGAACTTCAATATTATTCTTTTTATAAAACTCTGTCAGCTCGATACTGTCTTTATCTGTTAAAAATAAAGAATTGGTCTCTAAAATTCCTTCTAGCTCCTTATCTATAAGCCTAGGGTTAACTGGTACAACTAACTCAATTTCTGCAATCCAGCTAGCCAGATATAAACAAATTGTTAGAGGTGAATTTTTAAGATTGAAGAAAACTTTTTTATATTTATAAGATTCAAGTAGCCTAGCTAAATCATAGCTTTTTGTAACAATCTGATTATAGCTATACTCTTGGTCTTCAAAATAAACTTTACGTTGTGATGAGTAACTACTTACCCTTTGCAAAAAGTTTTCAACTAAAGGCATTTTCTACTTAGTATTTCAATATATTATCTAACTTCTAGATATGATATATTAAGTTACTAAAACTTACATTTATTTCTGATTATTAAATATGGAGTTAAAATATTTAACCAAAACAACCCTTTTATATGATAATTGATTTGCTAAACCATTGTTATTTATTGCTTTTCAACTTTTAAATAACAGCAATTTAGCTATTTTCAATATAATTTAAATTTTTTTGTGCACAGAACCTAGTTAAAAATGACTAATATCAATATAAAAATGCAGCTTTGTACTTTCTTTAAAAACCTAGTTAGTGTATTAATTCAACAGTTTTTTGTATAAAATAAAAGATGGACAAAACATCCAACCAGTTGATGTTTAGAGTTGTCTTTATCTAGATCAATTAAGGAACATGCTATGGCAATGTATTTATGTGAAAGGTGTAACCAAAAATTTAATGGTAGCTCTGCTCTTAGGGAGCACAGAATAGAAGTTCATGGTTCTATTTTTATGTGTAAAGAGCCGGGGTGTACCGAAGTACTTAATAGTGGCCCCGCTCTTACTAGTCATAAAAAACTAGTACATGGTAATGGTTTTAAATGTTACGAGAAGGGGTGTACCCAAACATTTAATAGTGCCTCTGCTCTTAAAAGTCATAAAATGAAAGAGCATACTGGTTTTATATGTAAAGAGCCGGGGTGTAACCAAATATTTAATAATTACAATACTCTTAGGGATCATAAAATAAGAGATCATGGTTCTGGTTTTATATGTGAAGAGCCGGGGTGTAACCAAACATTTAATAATTACAATACTCTTAGGGAGCATAAAATAAGAGATCATGGCACTGGTTTTATATGTGAAGAGTGTAACCAAGTATTTAATAATAACACGACTCTTAGGGATCATAAAATAAAAGATCATGGTTCTGGTTTTATATGTGAAGATTGTAACCAAAAATTTAATAATCATACTACTCTTCGTAATCATAAAACAAAAGTTCATGGCTTTGGATCTGATAAAGAAGATATAAACCTAGAACTTATATTACCTCCAGTAAGTCATAAATATTTAAAAGGATTAGATCCAGTTCGGGAAATTTTTGAGAAAAAGATTGGAGAAAATGACCTCAGCAAACTATCTGCTCATTATTATGAGACAACACAATTCTTATTTAATCAACAAAATAAATATCAAAATATTGCGGTTTGTGAATTTACCTTTCAATATAATTTTGAAATAAAGGATAATACGCAAATTATATTCGTCTGTGCTGGGAGAATATCTCAGAATAGTAGCTTTGTACCTAATAAATCTACTAAAACTATAATTGTTCCTGTAATTCATTTATCTGAAAGAAACAATATCAGTGGCACAACACTAAGCTACCAGATAACTGGAGATTATAATAAAGAGAAAAATATCACAACTCGTAGAGCAGCTATATTACATTTTGCTAAGCATTTTAAATTAAATGATTTTATAATGATGGACGATAATATTAAGTCTATTGTTCATTTTAATACAGTTATATCATCAAGCACTGAAAGAAATTGTGATTGGGATGGTCTATATGACTTTTTGAGAAAAGAATGTAAGGAAATAGGATCTTTTATTACAGGGATGAATAATATCTATGGTATAAATTTAAGATTCCCTTCAAAAATCCATTTTATAAATAGCAAAGAAATATTTGAGATTTTAGATTCCTCTTTTAAAGGAGAAGTTAAACACTTATTACCTAATTTAAATAATCAAGAAGTTCATTTTCCTTTAGAAGATTACTACATGCTATTTAGCATAATGTTTTTATATAAATGCAAATATAAATCTGATAATACAAAGTCAATTATGGATAGTATAGGAATTTTAAATCAAGAAACTATTGGTTATGAAAGATCAATGTTTACTACTAATAATTCTAAAAAAGAGTCTTTAATTAACTTAACGACTGCCAATGATTGGCTCTTAGTTGATACTAATGGCAGCACAGATTTGAGAAAGTTTGTTATTGATACTCTAAAAACAACTGTAACAAAAGCAATTGAAACTAAAAGACAATATTATGAAGACTATAGAAAAATATTTGTGTTAGATTTTTATAAAAAGAATTCTCTAAAATTTGATTCTCAAAAAAATAAATCCAACGTTTATGATAACGTTACATCAAAAATATTTAAAGAATTTCGTGTCCCCCAGGCAGAAGCTGCCGATATTATAAATAAATCAGACAAACAAATCATAAACATAAGAATGCCTACTGGGACAGGTAAAACTAAGGTTATCTTGTATTCGGCATTGTCTTTACTACAAAGTAGGAGTGTTTTTATAATTGCGCCAACTATTGATATAGTTAATCAAATATTTGATTCCTTCAAAAAAGATTTGACGGAATATAAAGATATAAACATCCCATTTCTAAAAATAATGTCAGGCGAGAAAGCTATTTGTGAAAAAATGCTTGACCGAAATCATCTATATAACCATAGATTTGGATATATATTTTGTTATGATTCATTTAAGATTTTTTTAGCAAGAAACAAAAATACATATCCAGATACTCCAAGAATATTTGATGAGTCGCATATATATTTTAAACCTAATAAAGAACATGAGGGTTTGTTAAGTACTAAAAATATATTATTTTCAGCTACGCCCTACTCTTTTGGTCCTTATGATTATTCTTTAAGTACTAAAAAAGCTACTGATGAGCTTAAACTTATTCCAAATGTCACAAAGATCCAAAAGGACTTTAATGGTGATAATGCCATATTTAAAAATATATGTAATATCTTAAGAGAAGAACATGGTAAGGGCTTAATTTTTTTAAGTGGTATTAAAAACATAAAAGATTATGCTAACAAATTGCAAGATTATTTTACTAAGCATCTTTTGGATGATAGAAAAATTATTGAAGTTCATTCAAAAGTAGCTAGGAACACTTATTCAGAAATAATAAGAAATGATAGTAATTTAATAATTTTAGCTGATAGAATGTTGCAACTTGGTACAGACATACCAAATTTAGATTTTATTATTAATACTAAAGAAGAGACTAACTATAGAGCGACGCAACAAATCATAGGTAGATTAAAAAGAGGGGATCCTGACTCAGAGAAAAAATACTACCACGGGAAACATAATTTCAAGAAAAACAAATCATTTATTAAATACGACGATGAAATTAATTTAGATATGGAAAGCGAATTCTATACTGCGGTTGATGATAATATGGAGGAAGAAAATGAGAATTCTAATTATATAAATAATTATGAGATTGATGAAGAAAGTATAAGTCAAGAGCGAAAGTCTATTTTGCAAACTTTTGAGGAAGAGTAAAGCTCTTTTCCGGGACTTTCCAAATAATTGAGTAAATTCTTGATTAACTTGCTAGATTAGATCTAGCACAAAATTACTTACAGTCCCCAAACCATAAAATACTAAGAAAATTACAACGTAGCATAAGTCTTACTTAGTATTTCAATATATTATCTAACTTTTAGATATGATATATTAAGTTACTAAAACTTACATTTATTTATATTTATAAACATGCAACAATCCTTATTTTTAAAAGGTCTAGAAATTTATGTTAATCTAGGATGTTCTGAAGAAGAAAAAGCTCAAAAACAAACGGTTAAAATAGACCTGGAATTAGCCTTTGATGAGAGTTTTACTGCCAGTGATACTGATGACCTACAGCAAACTATTTGCTACTATACATTAAGAAATGATATCCAAAAATTTTGTGATAATACTAGTTGTAATCTTATTGAATATTTAGCAAAACAGATTTATCAATTTATCTGTGCTAAGCACCCTACTATCACTACTAAGTATCTTAAACTTATAAAATCACCTCCTGTTTCCCAAATAGAATCAGCTGCTTTTATAATTAGGAATTAAAAATGCAATATATTATTGGTATAGGTGCTAATATTGGTTTTACATTAGAAAATATTAACAAAGCTATACATACTATAGCCTCTAACGAGAACATAAAGTTATTAGCTAAAGCGAGTCTTTACAGTAGCAAAGCTCTACTAAAAGATAATTCCCCTAAAGACTGGGATATCATATATTTAAATACTGCTATAAAAATAGAAAGTTCGCTAAAGCCACTAGAGTTATTAGAAACTCTTAAAGATATTGAAAAAAATATTGGACGAGATTTAAACGCTCCAATATGGTCACCTAGAATTATCGACTTAGACATACTTGCAGCAGAAGATCTAATCTTAGACACTGAAGAGCTCACAATACCTCATAAAGAACTTTTAAATAGAAACTTTGCTTTAGCTCCATTATTAGAACTCAATAAAAATTGGCATCATCCTAGACATATAGATATTGACCTAAATATTCGATTAAAAGAGCTAAAAAATATTGATATATTAAATCAAAGGTTATCTAACACTATGCGCATGGGTATAGTTAACCTGTCAGAACAATCTTTTTCTGATGGATTTCTAACTGATAATGAACGTAAAACCAACCTAGAGCAACTTATAGAAGATGGTGCAGAAATTATAGATATCGGAGCTGAATCAACAAAACCTGATGCTGAACCTATACCTGCGAGTGAAGAAATAAACAGATTAGATAGCTTTTTAGACTACCTAAAATCTCAATTGCATACTTTAAAATACCGTCCTTTAATTAGCGTAGACACTCGTAAATTAGAAGTTATGCAAGAAATTTTAGCAAAACACCATGATATTATCTGGATGATAAATGATGTGGAGTGTAATGATATTCAACAGAAATCTAAGCTACTTGCTAAATATGACAAAAAATATGTTATAACTCATAATCTAGGTATTATATATAGAAACCAGTATCTAGAAAAAAAAGACTCTATAGAAGAGATTTATAAATATATCCAAGGAAAAAAGAATATTTTAGTAAGTGAGGGTTTAAATAAAGATAACATTTACTTTGATATTGGTTTTGGCTTTAGTAAAAGTGCTGAGACTGCTAGATACCTGCTTGAGAATATAAACATTATAAAAGATAAATTAAACCTCAAAACTTTGGTTGGACATTCACGTAAGCCTTCTGTTTTAGGTTTAAATAAAAATACTAGCATTAATGAATTGGATCTAGCAACAAAGGAATTATCCCAAAAACTAGAACAACAAAACATTGAAATTATCAGAGTACATAAAGTTTAAAAGGAAAATCTTAAATGCCATATCATCCTATGTTGGAGAAAATACTAGACACTCCAGAGATTAGAGAGTTAAAAAAACAAGACTTACGCATTCAGCGTGAAGTTTTTAGTAAAAATGTAATTCAACTTATCAACCAAATCCCTAAACCAAATATAGTTGAAAAAGATATTAAGTTAGAAAACCAAACTACTTTAAGGCACTATCAGCCAAAAATTAGTAGTGACAAAGCTGTATTGTTTATACACGGTGGTGGCTGGTGTTTAGGCTCTATTGATACATATGATAATGTTTGTAGATATTTGTGCGATAATAGTGATTTTCATGTATTTTCGTTAGAGTATGGACTAGCTCCAGAAGAAAAATATCCTACAGCTGTTGAACACTCCCTGTACGCATATGATTGGTTATATGAAAATGCTATGCAATTTACTATAGATCCTAAAAATATTTTTGTAATGGGTGATAGTGCTGGCGGTAATCTTTCTACTATCATTTGTCATGAGCGTCAAGATAATATGCCTAAAGCTCAGATTTTAGTTTATCCAGCTGTAGATATGTATACTAAATATAACAGTATCAAAAAGTTTGATGCTCACAAATATCATCTGACCAGTCAGTGGTGTGAGATGTTTCTAAAAGCTTATATTGATGATATTAGTAAAAATTTTCATAAACTAAAAGACCCACAACTTTCACCTATATTCTATGAAAATACTAAACAGCCTGATACTTTAATAATAGCTGCGACTCACGATATACTTGTAGATAGTATATATGCTTATGAAGCAAAACTTAAAACTCAAGGTGTTCTAGTTGAAACTCACTATGATGAAGAAATGTTTCATGGTTTTATAAGTACCGTTGGCATTAGCCCATTAAATAATGCTAAAATTGCTTTAGACAAGGCGATAAAGTTTATTCAAACTAGATAAAAATTACTATGACAAGATTTTATATAAATAGCCTAATTTTCTTGAAAAAAAGTTTTCGCTAAAGCTATTGTTTTTTCTATATCTTGATCACTATGAGCTATAGATACAAAACCAGCTTCGTAAGCAGATGGCGCTAAATAAACACCATTTTCCAACATATATGCAAAAAATTTATTAAACATATTTAGATCTGTCTTACCTAGATCTTTAAATGTTTGAATTTTCACTTTTTCATAACAGAAAAATAAACCAAACATGCCTCCTAAACTTTTTGCATGAAAAGCGAAATCATAATTCTCTGCTGCAGTATTTAAACCATCTACAAGTTTAGCAGTTTTTGCACTTAACTCCTCGTAAAATCCTTCTTTGCTAACTTTCTCAAGAGTCGTTAAGCCTGCTGTCATTGCTATAGGATTTCCAGAAAGCGTACCTGCTTGGTAAACTGGGCCAGCTGGTGATACCATCTGCATAATATCTTTAGCTCCACCAAAAGCACCTACTGGCATACCACCACCAATTACTTTACCTAAAGTTGTCAAATCTGGCTTAACGTTAAACACTTGTTGTGCCCCACCTAGTGCTACTCTAAACCCAGTCATTACTTCATCAAAAATTAGTAAACTTTGATTTTCATCACACAATATTCTTAGATCATGTAAAAAATCATTTTGTGGCAAAATCATATTCATATTACCAGCTACAGGTTCTACTATAATACATGCTATTTCGCCTTTATACTTTTCAAATAGAGATTTTACTGATTCAACATCATTAAAATCAGCTATTAAAGTATCTTTAACAACATCCTCTGGAACACCAGGAGAGTTTGGTTGACCTAATGATAAAGCACCAGAACCAGCTGCTACTAAAAATTCATCAGCATGTCCATGATAGCAACCTTCAAATTTAATAATCTTATTTTTACCTGTATACGCTCTAGCTAGTCTAACAGCACTCATAGTAGCTTCTGTACCAGAGTTTACAAACCTAACTTGTTCAATATTTGGCATTAATTTGGTGATTTTCTTAGCTAACTCAACCTCTAGCTTACAAGGGGCTCCATAGCTTAAACCGTTATTTAATTGAGACTTGATAGCTTCTAAAACATCATCGTCACCATGACCTAAAATCATTGGTCCCCAAGACCCTACATAATCTATATATTTGTTCCAATCAACATCATAAATATAAGCCCCTTTGGCAGACTTTATAAATCTTGGAAAATCCTGGTTAACACTTTTAAAAGCCCTAACTGGTGAGTTTACTCCACCAGGTATATATTGCTTTGCCTCTTCAAAAAGATTAACTGAGCCTGTGTTATTATCCATCTAATTGCTCCTGTCTGATTTTATGTATTTTCTGTTCTACTGCTTGCATCAGTAAGCTAGCAGCATTGATTTTAGTAGCTTTATAAATTTCTTGTATACCTGTAGGACTAGTGATATTTATTTCTGTTAATTTATCACCTATTACATCAATACCTGCAAACATTACTCCATGCTTTTTAAGTTTCTTAGCAACTTTTTTTGCTATTCTATAATCACTATCTTCTAAAGGCCTAACCTCTGCTGTTGCTCCAGCTGCTAGATTACCACGATTGTCTTTATCACTAGGTATACGCGCAAGCAAATATTTGATAGGCTCACCATTAACTATAAGTATCCTTTTATCACCTTTAGATATAGCTTGTTGGTAGTCTTGCACCATTATATACTTAGTTTGGTGATGTGTGAGTGTTTCTAAAATTACATTTTTATTTTTATCACCATCTTTTATCCTAAATATAGAACTTCCCCCCATACCATCTAGAGGCTTAACTATAATATCTTTATGCTCATCATAGAATTTATTTATTTGCTCATAACTTCTAGTAATAAGCGTATTGGGAGAATATTTAGAGTAATTTGAAATTGCTACTTTTTCATTAAAATCTCTTAGAGCCTGAGGGTTGTTTACTATTAAAACATCTGCTTTTTTAGCCAAATCTAACATATAAGTTACATAGATATATTCCATATTAAATGGAGGATCTTTACGCATAAAGATGCAATCTAAGTCCAATAATGAAAGGTTCCTATGCTGTGAAATAATTTCATACCAAAGACTTTTATCCTTATGGATTTTTAGTTCAAGGGCATCTCCTTTGGGTTTGCCATTGTCTATATACAAATCATTTAAGTAAAACGTATAAATATTCCAACCTTTTTCTTGAGCTGCTAACAGCATCATAAAGGTACTATCTTTAGAGATATTAAAAGAGTTTAAGTTATCTATTATAAAACCTATTTTCATTGTATTTATCCTATTCTATATCCAATATATTTGGTTAGATCATTACCATTTAAAATATCTGCTATTTGAAGCATTTTTTTATTTGGGAATTGTAACTGTTTAAATCTAATAACTTTATCCAAAGTAGCAATATCCATGCCAATTTTTGAAGTATCTACTATAGTTCCAGATGCTTGTTGTGAATTTTGTTCCAAAATTTCAAACTGTCCTACTTTTATAGTCTGATTTTCAAGTATAAAAAAAGCTGATGGCCAAGGAGTAAACGCTCTTATATGACAGCTTATTTGTTCTGCTGTTTTATTAAAATCTATTAAGCCTTCTTGCTTAGTTATCTTGTGAGCATAAGTGGGTGTACCGATTTGAGGCTTAGCTTGTACATTATCAATATTTTCTAAAGTTTCTAATAATGGTTTAATTGCTAGCTTAGCAAAACTATCATGTAAACTTGCTGATGTATCTGTGTTTTTTATATCTATTTCTAAAGTATTAAGGATATCACCAGTATCAAGCCCTTCATCCATTTGCATTATACAGATACCAGTTTTTTTATCACCAGCTTGAATTGCTCTTTGAATTGGAGCAGCTCCTCGCCATTTAGGTAGTAAAGATACATGAATATTCAAACAGCCATACTTAGGAATGTCTAAGAATCCTTTTGGTACGATTATGCCGTAAGCTATAACGACGATAACATCTGGCTTTAGTTCTTTTAATTGCTCTAAAACTTCTGGATCTTTTTTAAAAGATTGTGGTTGAAGTATCAAAGTGTTATTAGCTAAAGCAACTTCTTTGACAGCAGAATATTGGACTTTCTTACCTCTACCTTTTGCTCTATCTGGTTGCGTTAGTACTGCCTTGATATTATAACCACTTGCATATAAATCTTTTAAAACGTAAGCTGAAATCTCTGGCGTTCCTGCAAAGACAATATCTAACTTTTTCATTTGTCAATTCCTAAAAGCATACGCCTGTAAAGAAACGTTGCTTAATTCATCTAGCTGACCTTCTGGATACAAACAAATATATTTAATCTCATCCACACCATTTTCGGCAGCTAATTCTACAGCTTTTTTTAAATTTCTATCACATAACTTTGTAAAATTATCTCGATTAGTCGTATGAGTAGATACTCTGATTAGACCAACTGCCCCTTCCGCATCACTTTGGTAACGTAGGTTATAGATTTTGACACTATTAGGATCAACTTTAGGTAACTTAACACTATACTCCGGTAAAAAAATACCTTTGGTTTCATAGTCATTATTAGAGGTAAAAAAATAAATACACGTAACAAATACTGCTATTATTACGACTATATACATAACATTTTGATTAAATCTACTCATACCTAAAAACTACTTTTAAAAATTTTATTAGATTTTAACATATGTTACTTATGCTAAACAGGTGTTTTTCCGGAAAAAACATAATCAACTTAGCTTAACTAAAATTATTTTTTATATTCAATCGCCCAACAATTGTGAATATTTTTATTAGATAAAAAGTCTCTAGATAAACACTGTTTATCAATGTTTTCACAGTTATATTTGTTTAATATAGTTTCAGAAATTTTAAAACGTCTGTAGTTATTAGAAAAATATAAAATCCCATCTTTTTTCAAAGAATCCATAGCCAAATTTACTAGTAACTCATGATCTCTTTGAATATCAAGCACGTCATCCATACGCTTAGAATTAGAAAAAGTTGGTGGATCTAGAAATATTATGTCAAATTTTTGTGTATTTGACTTTAGCCAACTAATACAATCTGACTGAACAAAATTATGTTTTGAAACATCAAGATTATTTAGCTTAAAATTTTGCCTACCCCATTCTAGATAAGTATTTGACATATCAACACTTGTGGTTTTAGCACCTAACAATGCTGCATGAACACTAGCTGTACAAGTGTAGCTAAAAAGGTTCAATAAGTTTTTATTTTTAGCAGCTTTTGCAACTAATTGTCTTATTTTACGATGGTCTAAAAAAATACCTGTATCTAGATAATCATCAAAATTAACATAAAACTTTGCGTCAAATTCTTTTATTATATGAAATTTGTTTTTGCTATCTGATTTTTGGTATTGATCTTTACCTTTTTGACGTTGACGTACTCTCGTATAAATATTCTCATACGGGATACCCAAAACTTTATGTATTTGATATATGGTTTGGTAAAATCTTTGCTTAGCAATATTAGGATCTATAGTTACATCTGCTTTATATTCTTGTAAAAAAACCTTCTCACCATAAATATCGACAGCTACTGCAAATGTTGGTATATCAGCATCGTATAGACGGTAACACTCTACTGCCGTTTGCTTTAACCAAGGCTTTAAATTTTTAAGGTTTTTTTGTAGCTTATTAGCAAAATCCATATGCTCATCAGATTTAGCTGCAGAAGCTTCAGCAAGACGAATATTTTTTTCTAATTGAGATTCATGTTTAAATCTTGATTGCTCGTTTATTTCAAACTGATATAGGATAGTTTCTATAGCACCGTTATAAAATTTATTACGCTTAGTTGTGCGAAATTGTAACTCATTTATAGAATCATGAAAGTTAGTTAATATTGCAACTTTCCAATCTTGGAAATCAGTATAAAGCCTTTCACCAAAACCATTAAATGCGTCTAATAAATCAGCTATTCTATCGCCAAATAATCTCTCACCATATGGCGGGTTTGTAACTATTAAACCAGTATTTGGAAATACATTTTCAAGATCTCTAATATCTTGTTGTTTAATAGTGATAATATCACTGAACCCTGCTAAAGAAATATTTTTACTAGCTTTATCTAAAATATTATTATCAATATCATAGCCCTGGATAATGGCTTTTGAAGTTTTTACACTTTCTTTGACTTTAGTTAGTAAATCTTGCCATAGTTCTTGGTTATGTAATTTTGAGTTAAAAACCTTAAAACTATCATTTAGTAAAGCAGGAGCAATATTTTTAGCCATTAATGCAGCTTCTATTAAAATTGTGCCAGAACCGCACATTGGGTCTACTAAAATTGGTGTATCTTTTTTTAACTCTTCTAGCCACCCTGCTTTTATAAGTATAGCTGCAGCTAGATTCTCTTTTAATGGTGCTTGGCCTTGGTTTTGTCGATATGAACGCCTATGTAAACTTTCTAAATTAATACACAAATAGACATTCACAAAATTTTTATGCAAATGTAACTTAATAACGTTATCCGGATTTTCCGTATCAACATCCGGGCGATCTTTAAAATTATTTCTAAATTGGTCAACTATTGCATCTTTTGTCTTTTGTGAGACAAACATAGTATTATTAAAATCATAATGATTTCCTGATACTATAATTTTAAAAGCTTTATCAACTTCAAAATAATCATTCCAATTTATAGAGGATATAAAATCATATAGTTCTTGCTGAGTTTCAACCTTTTGGGTAGCTATTTTAAGCATCACTTGGCTAGCTAAACGTGAATGAATACAAACTTTATATGCATCCTCTAAAGAGCCCTCAAATTCTACTCCGGCAAGTTTTTCTTGAGCTGATATTTTTAAGCTTACTAGTTCCTCTTTTAAAAGAATTTCTAAACCTTTAGCGCAACTAATAAAAAATGTAAAATTTTGCATAAAAAATGTAAATAATGTTATATGGCTTAAATGATATAGTAATTAAAGTAAATGACAATGGATATAACAGAACTTTGCATTCTAGTTACTTATTTAAGATAAAACTAAATATTAAACGGCTCCCACAACCCAAAGTTAATAGTTTTTCAGCATTTCCTAATTTGGAACTGCACACCCAGGAATATTATGATATATAGATGTGTTTGGAGATTCAGCTGCAATAGTGGTTGTACTATCTGAAACTGAAACATAATACTTAAATTTATTTTGTGTTGTAGAGTTTGGACAATTCTTCCATACCGCTCCTGTTACAACTTGCTCAATTTGGTCTCTAGGAACCTCTGAAGTAACTTTATAGGTATAATTAGCACTAGAGTCTGGTCCTGAGACTTTTGTTACTGAGATTGTGTTAATATTAGTCGGTGCTATACCTCCACATTGGGCCCAACTACTCTGGCCGATTCGATGGCAATTAGAACCATTTGCTGTAGAGGTTATAGGTGAGGCTTGAACAATGTAGTTGCCTAATATCTCTTCTGGAGTGTTTTTAGTTGTAAAAACAGCTGCTACAGAGCAAGTCTGGCTTGGACGCTCATCTTGACAGTTTAAAAGAGTACCTGAAACTACAGTCGGAGTATCGACACTAATATTTGGTCTAGGAGGCGTTCCAGGAGTAGTCTGAGGATAACCTGACATATCATTTATAGTGACTGTGATTGGATTACTTATATTATTACTGGTAAGGGTACCATCTTGAGCTAAAAAATCGTCAAATGCAAACGTATATACTGTTGGGTATTGCTTGTCAGAAGTTACTGTCGCATTAGTACATAGATCTCCAGAAGATTTATCATAACATAGCGAATGAATAACCTTAGAATATTGACTAAACCATGGACCTTTATCTGTTAAACTTCCATTTGCAGAATTATTTTTGTATAAAATATCTTCATTACTATTTATGATATTTTTCAAAGAATCTTTATCTATAGCAATATTGTATATTTGACTATTTGAAACAGGAAGCAATCCTGCTGAAAAAAGAGCTGTCAATGATTCAGCTATAAGCCCTTTTGCTGGATGATTAGTCTGAATAGTAGCTACTGTTGTGTATACTTTTGGTAATATATTATTGTTATCGAAAGGCCATTGACCTGGACTAAAAAAATCAAATGAACTTACGTAATCCATAGGTATATATTCTTTTTGTAAAATACTTTGGTTACCTGTTGGTGTTGTACATGTGCTTAGATCTGTAGTATCTGCACATACCTTTGGAATAAACTCCCAACAATCACTACTATTAGCATAAGCTCCATATATTGGCCTACCTTGTGAATCATACCCATTTATTTTTTGGCTACATTGACTATTAGCTGATATTCCATTTGCAAAATAAACAACATCTTTAAAAATAATTGTTTGAGGATAAGCTGGCTGGTTTAGCTGACTTACATCAAAAGCAAGCTGATTAGATGTATCTGTATAGTAACTTATTAGATTATTCAAATAAGAAGTCGAAGATATAGTTTGTAGTAAATAACTTGTACCAGTAGCTGGAGGATCATTTGCAATATTTTTTTGAGATCCTAAAGAATTTGTAGCACCAGAAGAAGTAGCTATTCCGGAAGGACTGATAATTCGTATTGGATTTGATCCAGAATCATTAAATACCAGAGAGCTCCAAGTGGTTTGGTTTTCTGAATAAACTCCTGTTGGCATTTCAGGTACTGCTTTATTCATAATCTGACTCCAACTCATTCCTAAAGGGTATCCAGATTCAGTTAGATCACTAACAACAATAGGAGAAGGATTTTGTATAGTAATTGGTATACCAAAAAAATCAACACTTGTGGGATCTATATATAGCACACCGTTCTGCCATGTTAGTTCAAATTTATCATAAACTACTTGAGACATATAATAATTACTATCTGAAGAGCTAGTGCTATAAAAAGGTATGGATGAAGCAACACCTCCTAAAGGATGTCCTATAGATACATATATTCGTCCGGATACAAATGGATCTGGAAGTTTTATTGTAAAGTCTCCAGTTGTTCCTATACTTTTACTATAGTCTTGCAAATATGCCTTACCCAGTAAAGGTCCTTTTGTCAAAGATCCATCATTATTTACTGTATAAATGTTTGCTCCATCTACAACCGTTATATAAGTATCATCGATCACATTAGTGTTATTAATAATTTTTAATGGGTAATCTGCAGCTTTTAACAAGTTAAAACTCAATAGTCCCAAACTTAAGAGAGATCCCTTTTTTAATATTTCCTTTTTCATAACGTTGTACTATTATTAGTGTTGACTTTGATTTAATCATTATTTAATATCAGGTGTAATAAAAAATAGCAAGCTTTATCATGCTTAAACGAATCTGTATTTCTTTAATTGTCATATTATTTATTTCTTTTTTATCCAGTTGTTTAGAAAATAATAATAATGTTTCTCTACTTATGTATAACGATACATCTGAAACCCAACCTTACGTAGCTTATCCAGCCTATACTTGGATACCTGAAGGAGTAATCTATGCTCAGCCTTCTTCTACTTTAACTCCAACAGCTATTAAATTTAGTCTATCCGGAGATGCTATCAACAATCCTTTATGTATAATTTCTTTTACAAACGTTAATGGAGATTGGGAAATTTTACCTAGTGATACAACAACAGGTACAACTTTTCTTTATAAAGAAGGTTTTGATAATGCCATTCTTAGTGTTAATTGTGGCCTTGCTGGGTCTGGTATTTATACGTTTCGTGTGGATACTGAATTTACAATAGGTAAAGCCATATTCCATTCAAGCCAAGATTTCTTAATAAATTTTGTACTTAATAGCAAAAAAAACCTAGCAATATCAACAACTCCCATAAGAAAGTAATATCTCTTAATGTTTTACTACCTTGGAAGGAAATTTATAACAACTAAAAGCTTTGCTAAAGTGAAATATCTAGCTAAAAAATCATATATGGTGTAACACCTTTCATCTTAAAACCACAATTTACTTAAAATAATACACAATTATAGTTTGAATAATTGTTAAAGTTATATTAAAATAAATAAATAAAATGTTAAAAATTTATCATACTATGTCAGAGGAAATACTTGAAAAAATAATAAGTACATTAAAAGATTATGAAAAGACTAGGAAGGAAGGACCAAAGTATAAAGGAGGCTTTGTAGCAGGGGTGTTTGGTAAGCCATCAAAAACTGAAAAAATTAGTGCTGTTAATACATACCTGAACTTTATAATAGTAGGAGATTTATCGCCTGATATCCAAGACATTCAGAATTTACAACAAGGATCTTTAGGAAGAAGGATATTACCTTTATTAGCCAAACTTGGTTTTGGAAGTGTATCAGATTCAATAGAGGAAAGTCCAAATATCTGTGATTTATATGGGATATTTTGTACTCAAGAAGAAGACTATGAAAGAACAATAAGTAAAGAAGATGTAAGATCACAAATTTATAGAAACTCTTTGTTAGTTAATAAAGTTAAATTAGGTCAGTCTAGGTTAGATACTAGTATTGATATGAAAAAGCATTCTCGAAGACAGTCATTATCTAACCCAACCCTTCCAAGTTTTGAAAAAGGTAATTCGTGTATTATGTTGCAAGAGGATTATTTTCGTGCGCAAAGAAAATCATTAACTATAGATAAAACGGGAGATCTATCTACTTTTTATAATAAAATACATCATAGGCATCAATCTCGTGAACATATATTCACGGGACTTGAGTTTGAAATAGCTTGTATTAGTAAATATGCTCAAAATTCTCCAGCTGAATTTTATGAACCTCATACAATAGTAGCAGTTTTTGGATCTGAAGACGACTTTTTCCAAGAGGTATTGGAAACTGATAATTCTCACGCCTTAGAATATGTAACCTCGCCGAGATACATTAAGAAAGACAATTACTTAGAAAGAGCCTTATATATAGCAGTATTAGTTTATATTTGGGTAGATAAAGAAATATTTGGTTATAACTCAAGAAACCAACCACATCATGTTTGGTATGAAAAGCATGCTAGAGATAATATCGATGTAGATGAATTCACAAATCATATGGCAAAATTCTTTAATAAAAAGCCTATATATAACAATATAGTTATAAATAAACAAGCCCTTAAATCAGTAGTTAAACCGATTAATAAATTTTATAAAGGTGTTAATTTTCAATTTAATTTAAGTGGTGATACGATACCAGTTAATATCAAAGAAATGCTATTTACTGAGACTAAAAGGTATTATCCAGAGGTATTAGAAAGTTTGCAAAAAATATTTCCAAGATTAGATGAGTATGTGTTATTGGGTATGATTACCTATATTAGGCAAATACCTATTATGATCTTAGAAGTTATACATAGTGAGAGTACAGCTACAGAATATAAATATAGAAATCATATTAGAGCTCTTAATTTTTTAGCTTATTACTTTAGGGTAGAAGAGAGTGAATACAGCTCAGGCAAACTAAGGTCATGGCATAAGAAAATGGTTAGCAATCCAGGTAAATATATTTCTGAGGAAAACAGTCAAAAAAAATTTAAAGGTTTTTCTGGTAAAAAATATAAGTTTGTTTTTTCTAAGAAAAATAAATATAATAAGTCTATTTTTTCTGGAAACCAACTTCCGTTAACTCTTTTATATGCTTCCCGTATAAAAGATTACAATTATTTTTGGCTAAAATGTAGCTTGCCGGAGTTTTTAAAACATAATTGTAAATTACCATCTATACAATATGAACTCGAGAACTTTAAAGCTGTAGCTAGAGATATTATATTAAATACGTCTGCATATAGGGCAGTTAGTAAGTTTTATCAATACTCTAAAGAGGTAGCATTACCTAAGTGTAGTATATTAAAAAGTGAGCTAGAAACGATAATCAATAATATGATCGAACTTTTAATAAACGATATAGACACTTTTGCTCGTTTTGATAAAAATAAGTATTATAGTAAAGAATTGGGACAATTAAAAAAAATTAATGAATATAAAACTATTGGTGCTAGGCAAGATACTTATATTAAAAGTGATAACATTGTTATAGAGTCAAGAAATGGAGATATGATATATAAATCAAAATCGGAGCTATGGTTTCATAATTTAATGGATAAAGTTAGTCGATTAGGCTGCCCTACCTTAAATACCTACGATGAGATAATAGATTATGTTAATGGGCTTGATAGTGGTAGTATTTCTGTTTTCAAAGAATTAATTTGAGAAGTTACACCAATTCCAACATAAATTGATGCATTTATCACAAAGGAGTTTATGACTAATTTAAGTTTTTGATGTGCAGACAATAGCAGTGGCTATTGGCAAATATTAAAGGATTAAATTAGGTATGAAATACAAAGTTAGAAAGTAATAATATGTGTTGGAATTTGTATTAAAGAGCTAAGTTGTAGTAGCTCAAACTTAATCTGACAGTCACTCATTAGTTTGAGTCTTCTGGATTCTATCCTCAAACTCAATAGCGAAATAAGGCATAGCCTTATTCCAATATCTGACGGGCATAGACCATTTTTTAGTCAAATAATCTATAGCCAAGTACAAAGATTTGAAAACCCTCGGGGGTTTCTAACAATTATTTAGCATTCTTACTATTTCCTCAGAAATTTTTACATCAGAGATATCACTATCTTCTAAAAGTAGATCTTTGATTCCATGGCTTAAAAATTTATCTTTTAAACCAAAGTTTCTAACTATTACATTTTTGTGCAAATCATTAGCAAAAATATATTCATTTACAGCGGAACCAGCTCCACCAGCAATAGAGTTTTCTTCCAAAGTTATAACTATTTGATGAGACTTACAAATATCAGTAATCACTTTTTCATCTAAAGGTTTAACAAAACGCATATCTATAACTGTAGCATCATATTTATTTGCTACTTCTATAGCTATAGACAATAAAGTACCAAAATTCAAAATTGCTACTTTTGATCCATATTTTATAATTTTTGCTTTACCAATTTCTAAGTCTAGTTTTTCTGTAATTTCAGCCCCTACTCCAACTCCTCGTGGATAACGAACCATAGCAGGACCAGTATACTGATACCCAAGTTCTAACATATGAAAAGCCTCATTTTCATCACTTGGAGCCATGATTATATGATTGGGTATACAGCGCATAAAACTAAGATCAAAACTACCATCATGTGTAGCGCCATCAGCTCCTACTAAACCTGCCCTATCAACAGCATATAAAACATCTAAATTTTGTAATGCTACATCATGAATAACTTGATCATATGCTCTTTGAAGAAATGTTGAGTAAATAGCAACTACTGGCTTTAAACCTTGGCAAGCAAGACCACCGGCAAAAGTAACTGCATGTTGCTCTGCTATAGCAACATCAAAATATCTATCAGGATATTGCTGTGAAAATGCTATTAAGTCAGATCCTTCTTTCATAGCTGGAGTAATACCAACTAAACGATCATCTTTAGCCGCTTTTTGACATATCCAGGAACCAAAAATATTTGAAAAAGTTGGTTTTGGCACTTTAGTGATGCTATCACCTGTATGAAAACTTGGAGCAACGTGGTGAAACTTAATAGGATCAAACTCTGCTTTTGTATATCCTTTGCCTTTTTTAGTTACAACATGTAGAAGTTTGGGTCCTTTATGATTGTTTAAAATCTTTAAAGTCTTAATCAGCTCATGTACATCATGCCCATCTATCGGACCCACATAATAAAATCCTAAATCTTCAAAAAAATTAGCTGGTACAAACATTCCCTTAGTTTGAGTTTCTATCTTTTTAACTAACTCAAATACTGGTGGAATATTTTTTAAAACTTCTTTACCTTTCTCACGTATAGAGTTATAAAACCCTCCGGAAATTATCTTGCTAAAATGAGCAGATAAGCCTCCTACGTTATCAGATATCGACATCTCATTATCATTTAAAACTACTAGAATATCTTCTTTAATTCCTCCAGCATGATTTAAAGCTTCAAAAGCCATACCTCCAGTTATAGCTCCATCACCGATTATTGCTACTGTTTTTGAAGGTTTGTTTTTAAGCCTATCAGCTATAGCCATACCAAGAGCTGCACTAATCGATGTACTTGAGTGCCCTACCCCAAAAGCATCATATTCACTCTCTGAACGCTTTGGAAATCCAGATATACCACCATCTTTTTTGATAGTTACTAACTGATTTTTTCTACCTGTTAGAATCTTATGAATATAAGTCTGATGACCAACATCCCAAACTATGTTATCATGCGGTGCGTTATAAACATAATGCAAGGCAACAGTTAGCTCAGTAGCACCTAAACTACTAGCGAAATGCCCCCCACTTACATCTAATGTGTTAATAAGAAAACTTCTTAATTCTGACGATAAATCTTTAAGCTGATTTTCTGAAAGAAGTTTAAGATCATCAGGAGTGTTTATCTTATCTAACAAATTGTATTTTGACATAACTTTAAAAATCTTTTGTTTAGTTAGAAAATATGTATTTAAATCCCATTAACTTTTAGAGTTAACGTTATTATTCCCACTCTATCGTTCCTGGTGGTTTCCCTGTAACGTCATATACTACGCGAGATACTTGCTTTACTTCATTTACTATTCTGTTAGAAACTAACGATAAAAAATCATATGGTAAGTTTGCCCATGTAGCAGTCATAAAATCAATACTTACAACAGCCCTTAGAGCTATAACGTACTCATATCTACGTTGGTCGCCAACCACCCCAACCGATTTTACAGGTAAAAATACTCCAAAAGCTTGAGAAATATCATGATACAAACCATGATTGTATAGTTCTGCTGTAAATATAGCATCTGCTTTTTGTAAAATATCTACATATTCTTTTTTAACTTCGCCTAATATACGCACTCCTAGACCAGGTCCAGGAAAAGGATGTCTGTATAACATATCATAAGGCAATCCTAAACCTAACCCCAATTTACGAACCTCATCTTTAAACAGCTCCCTTAGCGGCTCTAAAAGTTTTAGCTTCATTTCTTTAGGCAATCCACCAACATTATGATGAGATTTAATAACATGAGCTTTAGATTTATTATTTCCAGCTGATTCGATAACATCACTATAAATAGTGCCTTGCGCTAGCCATTTAGCGTTTTCAATCTTTGCTGCTTCTTCATCAAAGATATCAATAAAAAGCTTACCTATAATTTTACGTTTTTGCTCAGGATCAGCAACTCCTTTAAGCTCATCTAAAAATCTATCCTTTGCATTAACACGGATAACGTTAATATCCATGTTATCAGCAAACACCTTCATTACTTGGTCGCCTTCATTAAGACGAAGTAATCCTGTATCTACAAATATACATGTAAGTTGATCACCAATAGCTTTATGTAATATCGCTGCAACTACAGATGAATCAACTCCACCAGATAAACCTAATATTACCTTATCAGAACCTACTTTTTCTTTGATTTGTTCAATATCATTTTCAATAATGTTTTCAATATTCCAAAGTGTGTCACATTTACAAATATTAACTACAAAATTTTCTATTATTTGTTTGCCACTTTCTGTGTGGGTAGTTTCAGGATGAAATTGCACCCCATAAAAAGGCTTTGATTTATGAGCAACAGCTGCTACAGGCGCATTACTAGATGAAGCAATAATCTCAAAATACTCACCTGTATTAGTAACTTTATCACTATGGCTCATCCAAACTAGTTGTTCATTACTTAAGTTAGAAAAAATGTTATTGTCGGAGTTTAAAATATTTATAATGGCTTTCCCAAACTCACTTTGATCTGCTCCCTTAACTTCGCCCCCATGTTGCATAACCATAGTCTGCATGCCATAGCATATACCAAGTACGGGAATTCCTAGTTCAAAAACCATATCTGAAGCTCTAGCATCAGAATTATATACTGATTCTGGCCCTCCAGATAAAATTATACCCTTAGCACCATACGATTTAATAAACTCAGCATCTATATCATAAGGGAAAATTTCACAAAAAACTCCTACTTCTCTAACTCTACGAGCTATAAGTTGTGTATATTGTGAACCAAAATCTAAAATAAGGATTTTATGTTTATGTATATCCGTCATTATATTATATGAAAAAGAAATGTTAATGCATATTCTAGCTTAAAAGAACCAAAATTGTAATTAGCTTTTGCCGATAAAAATGAGTGATTAATTACTTTGTAAATTTTCAATTTCAAACATAATACTTTTAACGTTTTTTTTAATAGAGTCAGATGATGCTTGAGTCATTACAAATATTTTTAAAAAGATAACGCCACCTATAGCTATCAATAAATTATCGTAAGGAAAATCTATAATATTTAATTCGCGAAAATATGAAATTAGCCATAATATAACTATATACAAGCAAACAAACCAAGTTTGTTTTAATAACCGTAAGAAGTCATTTGGTATAAAAACTAACCAGTAAAATACGCATACTAAAACTATAAGTATTGCCAAATACATAAGATTAGCCGTACCTGACCAATAGATAAAATAAGAGCATGATATGAAACCTAAATAACCAAATAGTCTGTAAAATGGCAGTTTAAACTTTCTTTCTAAACTTGGAAAATTATCCCTAAAAATAATTAAAACCACTGGACCTGATAAACAGCTAAATAAAACTAATGATGATAAAAATGTAACTAATTGAGTCCACGTTGGAAATTGGAATAAAAATATCAACCCTACAAAGAAATTAATCCAGATACAAAAAACAGGAACTGAACTTTTATTTAATTTAGTTAAGATAGACTCTTTGAAAAACTCTAAACCAAAAGCTTGAAGTATTCTTCCTGTTACAGCTGTAAATACATTAGCCGTTCCTAAAGGAGCTACCATAGCATCTATAAATAAAATAGTATATACAAAATGCAAACCAAACAAACTTAGAAGTCCTAATAAGGGAGCAACACTAGCATTGAAATTATCTACTTGCGCTGGTACGCAAAATATGAACAATAAAGATAAAGACAAATACATTATCAGTCCAACAACTATAGGAGCAAATAAAGATAATGGAATTGCTAGCTTAGGGTTTCTAGCAGAATTTGCGATAATCAGACCGTTTTGGAATCCAGAAAAAGCAAAAGCAAGACCAGATCCTGTTACTGCTAAAAGTATATGCTCAAAGCTTACACTTATTTTAGCACTATTAGCATGATAGTTATCAAAAGACCCATATACAGCCAGCATGCCTAGAGCTATTGCTATTGGCAAAAATATCTTCCACATACTTACTATAGAGTTAACTTTAGCAACATTTTTAAGCTGATAAGTATTAAGATACGTAACTCCTAGCATAATAAAGAAAGCTATAGCAACACCATAGTGCGATAAAAATATTCCACTAGAATTACTATCAACTAAGTTAGGAAACCAAAAACCCAAATACTGAACAACAGATTGTGCTTCTAATGGTAAGTATACAATATAACTAATCCAACCTAACACTACAAATAAAAATCCTAAAGCGCGTGAATGTGTAATTCTTAAAAAACGCATAGCACCAGAAACAATCGGAAGCATCGAAGCTACTTCAGCAAAGCATAAAGCTACTAGCAAAGTTAAAAGAGCTGTTAAAAACCAGGAGAGTATCACCCCCACACCAGCAGTTTGATAACCATAATATGGAGAAAATAACCAGCCACTACCTATCATTCCACCCGTTGAAATAAAAACAATAGCTAAGGTTGAAAGTTTTTTCATAAGCAAATTCCTACATGTTAAATTTTGTTGGTAATACCAAACATGCTACAAGTTACTCTTACCAATATAATATTTTTGTAAAACATAGGCAATTAAAATTTTTACCACATAGGTAAGTACATAAAACAAATTAAAAAAATTATAAAGGTATGCATTTCAGCATAAAAGTTATTTATATTTTAATTATTTAATGTTTTATTGAAGTTTTTAATATTTATATTTAAAATATAATATTTTTAAAATTACCGGTATAAGAAATAAAATGTATTATGTTTTTGGATTTAGAGATCAAAATCTTATAGGCGATTTGTGTTTTAGTCTAGCCTCAGAGCAACAGGTAAAGCAAAATTTCAACAGTTGGCATAATGGATTTCTAATAAAGCCAGGTGAAGATAAGGCTAAACAGTACGATCATGGACGTTATAGTCGACCTCACCATATAAAATGTGGTAGTAATGCTGTAGGTGAGCAGAATGAGTTTTTACTATCATTATACAAAAACCTTAATAAGTTAAAAATTAAACCAAATATGAAATACTTCTCATACTTTAAAGTTAGTTCTACAGGCTTTAAAGGTAGCTACGCCAAGGTAGGAATAAAAGAAAAAATGAGTAGTTTAGGTGTGTCTGATTATAAATTTTCAAACGATTCAAATGGTTTAGATCCAAATCGTGATACACTTGTGATCCATGCGCATGGCAACAAAAATGAGCCCAACTATATACACACTAAAGACAATGAAAAGATTTCTATAACCGAAACCGCAATTCTTTTAAAGGATGTGTTTATACGATTTGGCAAAAAAAATCATACCTTTACATATAAAATTGTACTGTGGGTTTGCTATAGTGACAAGATAGCTGAGAATTTATTTTTTGAACTTAATAGAATATTAAAGCTCCACCATCGATCTGATATTAAATTTATTATCTTTGGGTATAAGGGAGCTTTAGCTCAAAGACAGTGTTTTAAGTATTTATTTAATAAACAAAAAACAGAATTTGAGATAATAGGCTATAAGCCCATTGAAGTAAAAAGTAAAGGTAAATTACTATCTACATCTGTATGGTATAATAATACTGGTAAATCAATGCGGGTATATGTTTCAAACAATACTCGTGGAAAAGCAGTAGAAGCTTTTGACCCAGTTAAATCTGTCTGGGAAAGAGAAATAGAAGAAAATCTAAAAGAAAAAGCTTTATTGCCTTATAATAATTCAAAAATAAGTCCTTTTAAAAGCTTAATGACTGTAACACAACAGGCTATAGAGGAGGATATATTAATTGACAATGATTTATATCAAATAACTAATGAAAATGAATCTTATGATAAACATATAGATAGTATGTTACCAAGTAAGAAATATTTGTTTTAACGGACATGATTTAAGCGAATCATTAGTACTAGTACTGCCTTATCAAAAAGCCGATTTTTTGAATTGTAAACTTAGCTTTGTTATACTAATAAAACCTCTGATTAATTATATAAAAGAGCTTAAACACTTTTAAGCTTATAAAAAAATCTATGAAATTTAAAATTTTTAATAAAATTTTTCAAGCAGGAGAAACGGCTACACTTGCCATGCCATTACCAAGTCAATACTCATGTGCCCCTATGTATTTACCTATAAAAATACTAAATGGCTTATATCAAGGACCTTGTTTTTTAATATTTGGAATGATCAATGGTGATGAATTTAACTGTATTGAAATAATAAACTCTCTTTTGGAAGATATTAATCCTAAGCAGTTAAATGGCACAATAATAGCTATACCTGTGCTAAATATTTTTGGACTAGTGCATTCAACCAGACATAGCTTACCATTAGAACAAGCTTTTCCAGGTGATGAAAATGGCTCTTTTATGCAACGTTATGCTTATAGAGTAACCCAAGAAATAATTAACATAGCTGATTATTCAATACAGCTAAAAACTGGTGCTATAGATCATGAAATATTGCCTCAAGTTTATTTTAATGCTAAAGATCAAAATTCTATAAAAATGGCTAAAGCATTTCAAGCTCCTGTTATAACTGCTGTAAATATGAATCAATCTAGTATCCGCCAAATCCATCAGGATCTAGGTATACCTTTTATATGTTATGAAGCTGGTGAAGCTAATAAATTTAATGAAGAAGCTATAAATGTAGGTGTTTCAGGCATTAAAAATGTCATGAGAAAACAGGATATTTTAAAAGACCAAGATTTTGTACAACAAATAAAACCTGTAGTATCTAATGATACTGAATGGACCATATCTGATAAACCTGGGATTCTAAGAACAGAAATAGGGCTTGGCACTAGAGTAAAGGAAAATCAAAAAATTGGTAAACTGATAGATCCTTTTGGTAATGATGAAAGCGTATCACTTAAATCACCTATCGATGGAATAATTTTAGGTATCAATAACTACCCTTTAATAAAAGAAGGGGATTTAGTTTTTAAGGTAGCATCTTTTCATAACGATGAAAAAGCTGAAGCAAAAATAGAAAATTGGGAAGAAATAGCAAAAGAAAATTTTAGTGATGAATAACAGGGTCTCTTTGATTGCAATAATAGTTTGGTTGACTTGTGCTAGTTTTTTTATGTATGAGTTTTTACTTAGAACTATCCTAGGAACATTTGAACATCAAATAATTACTGATTTGAACCTAAACTTGTTTACCTTTAGTATCCTTAGTTCAACCGCATACCAAATAACATATGGATTAATGCAAATTCCAGTCGGTGTAATTACTGATAAATTAGGTTTAAAAAAAACTCTTAGCTTAGCTATTTTAATCTGTGTATTAGGTGTCGGGTTATTTAGTTTATGTAATAGCTTTACTGCAGCGCTTATTTATAGAATGACGATAGGTTTTGGTGCTTCTTTTGGTTTTTTATGTCTACTAATAGCTGTTTATGATTGGCTACCACATAAGCATACTGGTTTATATATAGGATTATCTCAGTTTATAGGTGTAATGGGTCCAATGTTAGCTGCTGGGCCTTTGGATTCATTATCACAAGCTGGCGGTGTAGGTTGGCGCTTTATATCCATAACACTAGCTATTATAGGGCTAATATTAGCAGCTGTAACCATAATAGCAGTAAAAAATAATAATCAAGAATTAAACAAAGTTATTATATTAAGTAACCCATCATCTATTGTTAGTGAAATAAAAGCCTTATTTTCTAATACACAAATATGGTTAATTGCTATTTTTTCTGCTACAACATATCTAGCTATAGAGTATTTATCTGAAAATACTACAAAAAGTTTCTTAGGGTTAAATGGCTATAGCTCACAGTTAGGATCTTATTTAATTACAATAGCTTGGCTTGGCTATGGATTAGGTTGTCCAAGTTTAGGGTTTATATCAGATACCTTAAAACGAAGAAAACCAATCATGATTCTTGCTATTTGCTTAACATTTATTTCTTTAGTTACGATAATATTTTTTCCTATAAATAACCTTATATTATATATATCATTTATTTGTTTAGGATTTGGCGCAAGTGGTCAAAGTATTGGATTTGCAATTATTGCTGAACAGTGTAAATCCAAATATAGAGCTACTGGATTAGGAATAAATAATTTTCTAATAACAATGTCTGTTGCAATTGGTTCGCCGATTATTAGTAGTATATTAGGTATGCTCTCTAATGGAAATAAAGTGTCGATATATGATTACAAAATAAGTCTAAGCATTTTACTTGTTTTTACAGCTTTAGGTATAGTTGTTAGTGTGTTTTTTATCAAAGAAACATTCTGTAGATCGACAAAAGAAGTGATTATGTTAGACTAAAAACTAAAAGGGTTTAGTTCTTAAGTAAATTTCTAATCTATTTAAAATGTTCAAACCAGAAAATGTTATGATTAAGTGACTAGCTTAGGAAACAAGTTTATTTACTACGGAACTTAATACGTCCTTTTGTCAAATCATAAGGAGTTATTTCAACAACAACCTTATCACCCGTTAAGATACGAATATAATTTTTTCTCATTTTCCCAGAAATGTGAGCTGTTACAATGTGACCATTTTCTAACTCAACTCTGAACATTGTGTTAGGAAGAGCTTCTAAAACCACCCCTTCCATTTCTATACAATCTTCTTTTGCCATAGTGGCTAATTCTCCTATATTATTTTTAAACTTATATAATTAAATATAAAACAGCTTTATATTCTAAAGCATTTCAATAAAAACACAATATTTGCAAAACAAACTTTTTTAGGAATGATATACTTTTCTCACTTAAAATGTTACTTAAAACTCTTTTATTTTGGAAAATAACCTTTTATTTGAATTAATTATTTTTCTAGTAGCAGTGTTAGGTGGAACCGTAGGATCTGTTGTTGGATTAGGGGGAGCATTAGTTATTACCCCCCTACTATCAACAGTTTTAGGAGTTCCTTTACACTATACTATTGGAGCATCTTTAGTTGCTATAATATGTACATCTTCAGCAACTTCTATAGTATCTTTAAAATCCCACGGGTTCACAAAAGAAAAACTTGGTGTTTTCTTAGCATTAGCAGCAGGAATTGGAGGAACACTTGGAGCAAAACTAGCAATATCTATAAAACCAGCTACTTTGTTCTTAATTTTTGGAGGAGTACTTGTCGTGGTAGCATTTTTAAGTTTCTCAAAACGACAAACTTCTCAGCAGCAGTTTTCTTCGAAACTAGCAGAAAAATTACAACTTAATGATAAATTTATGGTTGATAATCAAGAAATACACTATAACGTTGATAAACCTGGCTTAGGTTTTTTAAGTATGCTAGGTGCTGGATTTATTGGTGGGTTACTAGGTATAGGTGCCGGAGCATTTAAAGTTATTGCCATGGATAAAATCATGAAAATTCCATTTAAAGTAAGTGCTTCTACAAGTAATTTTATCATGGGAATAACTGCTTTTGCTGCTACTTCTACTTATTACTTTGCTGGTTACATTGATAGCGTAATCACTCTACCAGTTGCATTAGGAACTTTACTAGGAGCTACAGTAGGTTCTAAAATTATGCCTTTTGTCTCGGTAAAGGTTTTAAGGTTAACATTTTTTATTATTATTTTATTAGCAGCTATCCAAATGATCAGTAAAGGGCTACTTTTATGACAAAAAATCAAATTATATATAAAGTTTTAAAATCTAACTTAATCATTTCTATAGTAATTCTAATTATAGGTTTTTTCTATAGGAGCTATGAAGTCATTAATTGTAGTAGTCAATATATAATAAATTATCAAGAGACTGTAGCGATAAAAATTATAAATTTTGGGCTATTCTTAATAATTATTTTCCCAGTTCTGCGAATATTTTTAGAATTTTGTTTCTTTATAAAAGAAAAAAACTATACATACATTATAATTTGTTTACTATTATTTAGTGTTATTGGGATAAGTATAATCTCTTAAGATAGTATATTTTCTCTAAAAATGTTAACATTTTCCTAACTAATAACTAATTCACCCCAAGGGTTGGAATACTTATAGACTTATGTTTACTAGTTTATCGGAAAAATTACAATCTTCTTTTAATAAATTAAAAGGACAGACTTCTCTTACAGAAGAGAATATTCAATCAGCTTTACGTGATATCAGGGTATCACTATTAGAAGCCGATGTAGCTTTACCTGTTGTAAAGAAATTTATTGAAAATATCAAAGAAAAAGCCATTGGTGAGACAGTTAAAAAAAGCCTTACACCAGATCAGACTTTTGTATCTTTTGTAAAAAAAGAGTTAGAAAAAGCTCTTGGTGAAGAAGCAGTACCTATAAATTTAAAAACTCAGCCCCCTGCTATTATCTTAATGGCTGGTTTACAAGGTGCTGGTAAAACGACATCTACAGCAAAACTAGCTAAATATCTTAAAGAAAAGTATAAGAAAAAAGTAATGGTAGTAAGTGCTGACGTTTACCGCCCTGCTGCTATTGATCAACTAAGAACTTTAGCAAATAGCTTAGATATTGATTTTTTTGAGTCTGATATTAACCAAAAGCCTGATTTTATAGTTACTCAAGCTATCAAAACAGCAAGAACTAAACTAGCTGATGTGCTCATAATAGATACTGCTGGTAGATTACATATAGATGAATCCATGATGGATGAAATCAAACAAATTCACAAAATTGCAAAACCTATAGAAACGCTATTTACAGTAGATAGTATGACCGGTCAAGATGCTGCTATAACTGCCAAAGCTTTCAACGATGCTTTAGAGCTAACTGGTATAGTACTAACTAAAACTGATGGTGACGCTAGAGGCGGTGCAGCTCTATCAATTAGAGAGATAACCGGTAAACCTATTAAATTCTTAGGTACTGGTGAAAAAACTGATGCTTTAGAGCCTTTCCACCCGGATAGAGTTGCTTCTAAAATCTTAGGTATGGGTGATATGCTTAGTTTAATAGAAAGCATAGAACAAAAAACAGAAAAAGATGCTGCTCAAAAACTTACTAAAAAACTAAAAAGTGGTAAAAATTTTGATCTAGAAGATTTTAAGAACCAAATTTCACAAATGAAAAAAATGGGTGGTGTTGACTCTATAATGTCAAATTTACCAAATATACCAAACATGCCTGGCAACGTTGGTGATAAAATGTTTAAAAAAATAGAGGCTATGATAGATTCAATGACACCACTTGAACGTAAAAAGCCAGAACTTATTAAACATAGCAGAAAACAAAGAATTATTAGAGGTTCTGGTACCACTGTTCAAGACCTTAATAAATTATTACAACAACATACTCAAATGAAAAAAATGATGAAAAGTGTAGTTGGTAAAAAAGGTGGTATGGCAAATATAATGAAGCGTATGTCTGCTATGCAAGGTATGGGTGGCATGGCAAATCTACTAGGTAAAAAATAATAAGTATAGGAAATTATTTAATGATAGGTGATAAAAGATTTGATAAAGTTTCTAATATAAATATAGAAAAAGAAAAAGTGTTGATCCCTGCTGAAGTACTGATTCAAGAAATACCTCTTTTAAAAGGTTCATATGAAACAGTTAAAAAATCCCGTAAAGAAGTAGCTAATGTAATTCATGGTAATGATGATAGAGTTATAGTTGTTGTTGGACCTTGCTCTATACACGACCCTAAAGCTGCACTTGAATATGCGACTAAGCTCAAAGAACAAGTCAAAAAATTTGAAAAAAATATCATTATTGTAATGAGAGTGTATTTTGAAAAACCACGTACAACTATTGGCTGGAAAGGACTTGTAAATGACCCTGACCTTGATAATTCATATCGTATAAATAAAGGGTTACAGATAGCACGTCAATTATTATCCGATATTACTAATATGGGTTTACCATGTGCTACTGAATTTTTGGATGTAATAACACCCCAATATTTTGCTGAGTTAATTTCTTGGGGAGCTATTGGAGCTAGAACTGTAGAAAGCCAAATCCATAGAGAACTTGCATCAGGTTTATCTGCGCCTATAGGCTTTAAAAACGCTACTAATGGTGATATTCAAGTAGCTGTAGACGCTATTAAGTCTGCTACTTACCCACACCATTTTCTAAGCACTACCAAATCAGGATCAACGGCAATATTTGCAACAAAAGGTAATAAAAACGGTCATATAATTCTACGTGGTGGTGCATCTGGACCTAATTTTAGCAAAGAACATGTTGATGAATGCATCGCAAAACTCAAAAAAGCAGGCTTAGATACTAAAGTAATGATTGATTGTAGCCACGGTAATAGTCAAAAAGATCACTCCAAACAAAAAACTGTACTTACTGATATTTGCAAGCAAATAGCTCAAAGTAATGATGTGTTTGGTGTTATGATAGAAAGTAACCTTGTAGCAGGAAATCAAGACATTAATAAAAAACCACTTGAATATGGTAAAAGTGTTACAGATGCTTGTGTAAGCTTTGATGAAACAATAGAAATGTTAGAAATGTTATCAAAAGCTGTACAACAAAGAAGAATTTCTCAAGAAAAAAAAGAAGTTAAAGAAGAGTCTCAATTTTCTTTGTTATAAAAAATTTCGTCATACCCGTATATTTTTAAAATATGCAAAACCTAAAGTTTATAAACTATTTTTAGGTACTTTTTTTCCTTATTAGTCTATAATTATCCTTGATTTTATAAAAATAGGTAAATTACATGCTTAAAAATTTAAGAAACATTGCTATTATCGCCCATGTAGACCATGGAAAAACAACTCTTGTTGACAAGCTACTACAGCAGTCAGGGACTTTAAAAAATCGTGGTCCAGAAGTTGAAAGAGTTATGGACTCAAATGATATTGAAAAAGAAAGAGGTATTACGATTCTAGCTAAGAATACAGCTCTTAATTATAAAGATTACCGCATTAACATTGTTGATACTCCAGGGCATGCTGATTTTGGAGGTGAGGTTGAGCGTGTACTTTCAATGGTGGACTCTGTACTTTTACTAGTAGATGCTGTAGATGGTCCTATGCCACAAACACGGTTTGTAACTGAGAAAGCTTTTGCGAAAGGATTAAAACCAATCGTGGTTATTAACAAGATTGACAGAGATGGTGCTCGCCCTGACTGGGTTGTTGATCAAGTATTTGATTTATTTGATAGACTTGGTGCTACTGATGATCAATTAGATTTTCCTATAATTTATGCTTCTGCTATAAATGGTTTTGCTACTGATGATCTAGAAAAGCAAACTACTGATATGAGTGATCTTTTTAACACTATTATCAATAAAGTTGAACCGCCAAAAGTAGATGAAACTGGTCCTTTTCAGATGCAAATATCATCTTTAGATTATTCAAGCTTTTTAGGAACTATAGGTATTGGTCGTATTCAAAGAGGTTCTGTAAAAACTAACACTCCTGTAACTATAATCAACGCTGATGGAAAAAAAAGAAACGGTAGAGTTTTACAAATATTAGGATATTTAGGTCTAGATAGAAATGAAGTTTCTGAAGCTAGTGCTGGGGATATTGTATGTGTAACAGGTATGGATGGTTTAAAAATATCTGATACTCTATGTAATCCTGAGCACCTTGAAGCTCTACCACCACTGTCTGTAGATGAGCCAACAATTAGTATGACATTTCAGGTTAATAACTCCCCTTTTGCTGGTAAAGAAGGTAAATTTGTAACTTCTCGCCAGATCAAAGAAAGGCTTGAAAAAGAATTGATCCATAACGTTGCTTTACGTGTTGAGCAGCTAGATGACCCTGATAAATTTAAAGTTTCTGGACGTGGCGAGTTACATTTATCTATTTTACTAGAAAATATGCGTCGTGAAGGCTTTGAAATAGCTGTATCACGTCCACATGTGATTTTTAAAGAAGTTAATGGTGAAAAGCATGAACCATATGAGCATGCGATTATAAATATAGATGAAGAGCATCAAGGTACTGTAATGGAAAAAATGGGCTTACGTCAGGGTGAGCTTAAAAATATGGAACCAGATGGAAAAGGTCGTGTAAAACTTGAGTTTATAATACCTTCTAGAGGTTTGATAGGATTCTACACGGAGTTTTTAACTATTACATCTGGTTCAGGTATATTAAATAAAGTGTTTGACCATTATGGACCAATGAAAAAACAAGCTTTAGAAACTCGTCAAAATGGAACTTTAGTGTCTATGTGTGCTGGTAAAGCTTTGGCTTTTGCTTTATTTAACCTTCAAGAACGTGGAAAAATGTTTATAGGGCATGGTACAGAAGTTTATGAAGGAATGATTATAGGCATCCATAGTAGAGATAATGATTTAGCTGTAAATCCATGTAAAGGTAAGCAGCTGACCAACGTACGTGCTTCTGGTAAAGATGATGCTGTTGTTTTAGTTACACCTATAAAACTAACTTTAGAATATGCTTTAGAGTTTATCGAAGATGATGAACTTGTAGAAATAACACCTCAATCAATTAGACTAAGAAAGAAGCATCTTACAGAAAGCGATCGCAAAAAAGCCTCTAGAGGTATGATTTAAAAATACACCTTAAATGTAAAAGTCAAACTACCATTTTCTCTATTAAAAATTTTATTTCAAGCCTTCTTAAAACTCCTAACCCAAAATCTTTGCGGTGACAAGGCTTCTAATAATTTATTCGAAACTACGTTTGGTTGATTCATAATTTGGCAGGTAATAACTTTTGCAGACAATAAAGATGAACATAGACCTTTTGAACCAAATCCAGAAGACAAATATAAGCCATTTTCATACTCTACTTGTGGCATTTTTGATTTTGGATAACCTTTTGAGAGAGGTTTATAAAAATCTTGCTTAAATTTATCATAATCTACAAGCCTGCCTACTAATGGTAAATGATCTGCAGTGACACATCTTGTTGCTACTCTTGAATCTACTATATTTATGTCGGCTTTGGATAAACCTGGCAGCATATGTTTAATTTGAAATAAGTTATATTCATCATCAGAATCTCTAACCTCTGCTGTTATATCATTATTTTCTCTAAAAGTTGCTCCTATAACTTGTAGATTATTTTTATAGTTTGGAATTATGTATCCTTTATCCTTAATTGTGTTTTTTATATCAAAAGCTTTATTAATAACAGTTAGCTGCCCTTGAGATGGGTAAACTGGAATTTTTTGAAGATAGGAGATTTTTTTAAAAAGCTCATATCCCCCTGCAAAAATAACAATATCAAACTTTTCATTAAAATTGTCAAACTCAAGAAGCCAACCATTAGAATCAAATTTTTTAATATCTACTAGCTCAGTATCTAAAATTAATTTAGCATTTGATAACTTTAACCACAATTGACAAATACTTTTAGGCACTAATGACAATGCATTAGGATAATATACAGCTTGATTTGAAGTGTTTATATCTATAAACTCTGAAAGTTGATGAGCTAATAAAATTTTGGCTAAATTAGAAGGTATATTTCTTTTATTAAATATTTTTTCGTATCTTTTTTGCTCTTTTTCATCACTTAATATTTGTAACACACCTTTGTTACAAATTTCTAACTCTTCCTTATAGCTGTTTACAAACTCTAATAAAAACTTATAACCTAATGTATGAAACTGGTCTGAATAATTATTATCAGAAGTCAAATATGGTGCTAAAATTCCAGCAAAATTACCTGAAGCATCATTAGCTATTTGAGAATTTTTATCAAATAGCGTTACATCAAAATTACCTATTTTACTAAGCTCGTAAGCTAAAGAACAACCTGCAAGCCCTGCCCCTATAATAGCTATTTTTTGCCTAATCATGCGCCGAAAAGCTTAATACCTTCTTTTTTACGCTTTTGTTCAGCTCTTAGCATCCGAGCTTTTTTAGGGTCAATAGTCAATTCTCTATATATTTCTATCCTATCGTTATCATTTACAGGGTCATTTAAATCAACAATTTCCCCATATATACCTATTTTAAAATCTGCTATTTTTTCTAATTCAGGATACTTATGTAAAATTTTAGATTTCTCTATAGCTTGCCTAACAGTAAGACTATCTATAAACTCCACAAAAAAAGATTTTTGCTCATTAGGAAGTGGATATATAACTTCTACTCTCACTTATTTATAAACCTCTTCTGCACGCTTACAAAACGCTTCTAACATCTTATTTGCTAAACCACGGAATACTGGACCAAGAGCTATTTCTACAAATTTATTTTCAAATGTAAATTCCATATCTAAAGAAACTTTACACGAATTTTCATCTTGTGGTTCAAAATTCCAATCACCTGTTAAAGTTTTAAAAGGACCACTTATTAGATTTAAATGAATATGTTGGTTTTTTACCATAGTGTTATGAGTTGCTAGATCTAATTTTGCAAATCCAGACTTTATTTTCAAAGAAGCTTTTGCTTGTGTTTCAGTTTGTTCAAAAATTTCAACGTCATAGCACATTGGCAAAAATTGCGGATAGTTTTTGATATCATTCACCAAATCATACATTTGAGCAGCACTGTAATTTACAACAGCAAATTTATTAACCTTATTCATTTATTTAATCTTTTACGTTTTGCTGATAATATATAGCATTACATTGTATATCTTTTACAAAAAATAATAAAGTTATGAGTAAACATAAGGTTTCTTCAGCAACTATTGCTAAAAATAAAAAAGCCTTCCATGACTATACTATTCTAGAAAAATTTGAAGCTGGAATTGTACTTAAAGGTTGGGAAGTTAAAAGTATACGAGCTGGTAAAGTACAAATGGTCGATAGTCATGTGCATGTAAAACATGGTGAAGCTTGGCTTTTTAATTGTCTAATCACTCCTTTACTATCAGCCTCAACGCATATAACACCTGATGCAGCAGCAACACGTAAACTTTTACTTAATCGTCGTGAAATAGACAAAATCATGGGTAGAGTTGAACAAAAAGGCTTTACTTGTGTACCACTGGCGATGTATTGGAAAGGTCCTAGAGTAAAAGTAGAGATTGCCCTAGCTCAAGGTAAAAAAGTTCATGATAAGCGTCAAGCTCAAAAAGATAAAGATTGGGCACGTGAAAAAGATAGGCTATTTAAAAAGGTACATCGCTAAATGACAAAAACTGAAAAAAAATTACGTCATTATATTACTAAAGCTGTTGCTGATTTTGACCTTTTACAAAAAGGTGATAAAGTTATGCTTTGTCTGTCTGGAGGTAAGGACTCTTTTGGCCTATTGAAAGTTTTACATGGGCTAATTGAAGATAAGACCTATGATATTGATCTTCACGTGTATACACTAGATCAATCTCAACCAGGGTGGGACGATAGTCAGCTTAGAAAATATCTTGATGATTTAGGTGTATCTTATGAAATCGAGACAAAAAACACTTACAGTGTAGTTGTTGATAAAGTACCAGAAGGTAAAACTTATTGTTCGCTCTGCTCTAGATTGCGTCGTGGCAATATCTATAGGTATGCAAAAGATAATAAAATGGATAAGGTGGTTTTGGGACACCACCGTGATGATTTAATCGAATCTTTGCTTATGTCGATACTGTACCAAGGACAAATAAAATCAATGCCACCAAAATTTGTAACTCAAGATGGTGAAAATACTGTTATTCGTCCAATGGTATTAGTTCAAGAACGTGATCTTATAGAATTTGCAAAAGAAGAAAATTTCCCAATAATTCCATGTAACCTCTGTGGTTCACAAGAAAATCTAAAGAGAAAGAAAGTCAAAAAACTTATCCAAGACTTAGCACATGAAAATCCTAAAGTACCAAGTAACATTTTAAACTCTCTTTCGAATGTTTTACCAAGTCATTTGATGGATAAAGATTTATTAAGTGAATAAAAGTAATAATAAAAAAAATCATCTTTCCAACTTAATTCCTTTTTTTACTAAATCCTATTTTATTAGCTATTGCTGCTTCTAAGTATCCTAATTTAAGTAAACTTTCTATATAATATCTATCTGAAAGAGTTAAATGTCTATGTGCCATTTTTAGTTCCTGTTCGTTTATTTAAGTTCTTCTCAAACCTAATAAACTACATCTGGAACTCTCTTTCAACTATTTTAAAACTTTCAGACTACAATCTAGCGCTAATAATAAAATGCCTTTTAAAATTTATAATCCTGCATCTATAACTGAAAACTACGCTTCAGATAAACCAGCAAATATGCAAAAAAAGATTCTAATTATCAAAGATACTCTACGGACTGCTGGACTATGGCAAATGCCTGGAATGGTATTCTAACTAAACTATTTAAAATCACAAGTGTCATTTAATATGTTAGAATAATAAACATTAATAATTTTTATTGTTTTTATGAAAATAACAAGCTTTAATGCTAATGGAATTCGTGCTGCAACTAAAAAAGGCTTTTGGGGTTGGTTTAAAACTCAAAATATAGATTTTTTATGTATCCAAGAAACGAAAGCTCAATTTCATCAATTAGAATCTGACCCTACATACTTTCCTGAAGGGTATTTTTACGATTATAAAGATGCTATAAAAAAAGGCTATAGTGGTGTAGCTATTTATGCTAAAAAGAAACCTATACGAGTAATCAAAGAAATTGGTATAGATTGGGCAGATGAAGAAGGAAGATATATTCAGTTTGACTATGAAAATTTTAGTATCGCAAGCTTGTATTTACCATCTGGCTCTAGTGGTGATGTGCGCCAAGAATATAAAATGCAATTTTTAGGAAAATACACACAAGTATTAAAACAGCAGATACAATCCGGAAGGGATTTTATAGTTTGTGGTGACTTTAATATAGTGCATAAAGAGATAGATATAAAAAACTGGAAATCTAACTATGGTAAAACTTCAGGAGTATTACCAGAAGAACAAGCATGGCTAGATCATATCTTTTATGATTTAGGTTGGGTAGATACCTTTAGGGTAATTAATCAAGAGCCGCTACAATATACTTGGTGGTCTAATCGTGGACAAGCTAGAGCAAAAAATGTTGGCTGGAGGATTGACTACCATATCTCAACACCTACTTTAAAAGATAAAGTAATACCTCAATCAGATCATATCTACAAAGAAAACTGGTTTTCTGACCATGCTCCAATTAGTATTTGTTATGATTATGAGGTTGAGTAAGAATCGTCATGCCTTATGCTTATATTTTCTCAGGTTTGCCTGGTGTTGGAAAAACTACTTTAGCCAAAAATATAGCTAAATATATCAATGCGGTTTACTATAGAATAGATACTATAGAGCATTATTTAAAAAAAGAATATTCTGATAATTTAACAAAGCAAGGCTATGAATTAGCTTTTTTCTTAGCAAAAGAAAATTTAGAGTTAGGTAATAATGTTGTTATAGATTGTTGTAATCCAGTTAATGAATCTAGAAAATTATGGAATAAATTGTCAGAATTAAATTTTACTGAAATAGTAAACATAGAAGTTTTATGTAGTGATAAACGAATTCATAGAAATAGAGTAGAATTAAGGTTTGAAGAAAATAAAAATAAATACCCTTCTTGGCAAGACGTATTAGATAGAGAATATCAAGACTGGTCCGATAAAAAAGTAATTACAGTTGATACAGCTAATATGAAAATAGATGATTCTTTGGAACAATTAATAAAATTACTTAAAATAAAAGTATGAGGAAAATAAATGAAAAACAATCACTTTGATGTAATAAGTTTAGGTGGTGGCTCAGGTGGTATAGCTTCTGCTGTACAGGCTGCTAAATTTGGTAAAAAAGTTGCAATCATAGAAAAACGTGAGCTTGGTGGCACTTGTGTAAATAGAGGTTGTGTGCCTAAAAAAGCTATGTGGTATGGCGGCATGCTTGCTGAGCAATTTAAGCATGATGTTGCTGGCTACGGCTTTGATGTTGAAGTTAAAGGCTTCAATTGGGCTACCTTGAAAGAAAAAAGAGCTAAATATATCGGTAATATTCATGGTTTTTATAATAGACTTTTAGATAAATGGAATATCATCCATTTTAATAATTGGGGCAAATTTAAAAATAATAAAACAATCATCCTAGATGATGGAACAGAACTAACAGCTGATAATATTTTCATCTCACCAGGTGCTTATCCTATTGTACCTAAAAACATACCTGGTTCTGAATTTGGTATTACTTCAGATGAATTCTTTGAACTAGAAGATACTCCTAAAAAAGCTGTGATCGTTGGTGGTGGTTACATTGGTGTTGAGATTGCTGGAGTGTTAAATGCTCATGGTACTGATGTAACGCTAATATGTCGTAGAGAAAAACCCCTTATGGATTTTGATGATGATATTAGTAATACTCTAGTTGAATGTATGGAAATGACTGATTTAAAACTTATGAACCATACAAATATCACTAAAGTTGAAAAAACTGGTGATACCCTGAAAATAACTACAGATAAAAGTGGTATTTTAGAGAATGTTGATACTTTAATATGGGCGACAGGGCGCGCGCCAAACACTCATAATATGGGTATTGAAAACACTGATATTGAAATTACAACTAAAGGTGTAATTCCAGCTAATCAATGGCAAGAGACAAATGTTAAAGGTATCTATTCCTTAGGTGATGCTTCTGGTGGCGCTCAGCTAACACCTGTAGCAATTGCTTGCGGTCGTAGGTTAGCACGTAGGCTTTTTAATGGCGAAGAAGGACTTAAACCTAAACTTGAGTATATACCAACAGTTGTTTTCTCCCACCCTGCTATCGGTACTGTCGGCTTATCTGAAAAAGATGCTAAAAAAAAATATGGTGAAGAAAATGTAAAAGTCTATAAGAGTCGCTTTACAGCTTTATATTGTGCAATATCTGGTCATAGAATGCCTACAGTGATGAAGTTAGTTGTAACTGGTGAAAATGAAAAAGTTATTGGCTGTCATATGATAGGTTTAAATGTCGATGAAATACTACAAGGGTTTGCAGTAGCTATCAACATGGGTGCTACTAAACGCGATTTTGACGATACTATAGCTATCCACCCTACTAGCTCCGAGGAGCTTGTAACTTTAGTTTAATAAAGTTTCTGATGTTTTTTTATAACATAATAATGTCATTCTATTTGAAAGGCGGCTAAAGATTTCTAAGCCATTCTGGCGATTGGTTTTTTTCACAAATTTCACCATACTCACAAATTGTTGCCACATCTATTGGGTAAAATGTTATAGTTTTACTTAAATTACATACTTGGTATAACACATTCTGTGAATTAAAAATAGTACCCCCAGGCGAACAAAAATCTTGCTGAAATAACCCCATTTTTTTTATAAGCCACGTATGAGAAGCTCGCAATAATTCGGATTTCAAATCTAATTCAACGTTGTTATGTCCTAAAATATTAATAGTAGTTCCTGGCACTTCTGGGTAATATGCTGCATAAGGTAAATAAAACGCAACATCATAACCAGTTCCTTTATATATTTTGTTCCATAAATTAACGTGTGACATCTTGTCAGAATGTTTCTTATAAAAAATAAATTTATCACAAACTAAGACTTTTACTGTGCCGGTCATACCACCACACTTTCCTTTAAATTCCTCTGTAAATTCAGTAGATCTTAAGTCTTGGTACTTAGTTGTATATGGATCTTTAACTATATAGGTACCTACTTTAAACAAATGTCCTTTTTGGTCATATTGATTCAAAGCACCGCAATGGGTAACCATCCCTTTTTGTAGAGCATTTTCATTTAAAGAAGATTCTTTAGTTAGGATTAATGGTTTATAAACCGTAGCGTTGAGGTTAGCGTCAGGTTTCGGGTTAAACTCCTTAACTTGAATCGTATAAATTTTAGTTGACCCACATCTATAACAAGAATCTCTTCTTAAATCAGAAAAAACAGATAGTGAATTCCATTTAGCTCCACAACTATGGCATTTGGTTATTTTCATAAATACAACCTAACTATTTTAATCCCGCTCTAATTGATATTATATCTCTGTACCAGTCCTATACAAGAATTTTTGCCCTATTATGATATTATTTCTCTATTTAGAGGTTTCAGATAATATATATGTTTAAAATACTAGTTTTAAGATTATCTCTGATTCGCTCTTAGAAGATTAGAAATTTATTTGAGAAAATTTATTTCATTTTTCTTATAACTAGGGCTATGACAGCCCATAATACAACCATACAAACAAGCACTATAGTTATATTAATGAATAAATTCTCAAACAAATGAGCTTGTGTTACTAAATCAACTTGGTTTTCAACATTTTTAAAAGCTGCCATATCAGCAACTTTTGCCCCAATAAAGCCAGCTATACTACCTGTAAATAGCATATATATAGCTGCTAAGAAACTCGTATTGTGTGAACTATCAATCGATGTAATTTCTGATAAAGCAATAGGATCTATAAATAACTCAGATATTCCTAAAGCCATTATTCCTATTACTATCCATATTACAGAGGCCTTACCATAAATAGTAGCTTCTTTTGCTGCTAAAATAAGCAATACAAAACAAATAAGCTGAAATATAAAACCAAACATAAATTTGACCATACGTCCAAAATCACTATCTAAAGCTTTGTATACTTTCCAGATCCAAGCTACTACTGCCCCCCCTATGATAATAGAAAAAGCATTAATAGATGCAGCTGCACTAGCTGGAAAATTATAACCAAATACTGCCGTATTAACATTTCTCTCTATAAACAATTCTACTGAGGTAAAAATCTGTTCATCAAATACCCAGAACAATATCCCAAACATTACAAATGGTATTAATAACATTAGTCTTTTACGTGTATGTTTGTCTGCACTATAGCATATCTTTATAAACCATAATGTACTTGCTACAGTTACTACAAATATCAAGTGACTTTCAAAATG
Organism: Allofrancisella heilbronnii; assembly: GCF_000710735.2. Lineage (NCBI taxonomy): Bacteria > Pseudomonadati > Pseudomonadota > Gammaproteobacteria > Thiotrichales > Francisellaceae > Allofrancisella > Allofrancisella heilbronnii. The sequence continues at coordinate 938,367 of NZ_CP144673.1, forward strand.
ATACTCTAGTGCAAAGTAGCAAAGTAAAATAATAGCTGCTGATATAAAGAAGGTATCTATAGTTTTTCTACGTAAAGATACTTTAACATTACTAGGACAAGGAATATATTTATTACCAGATAAAAAGATTATAATCCCTATAATCATTCCTATACCAGCTAAGCCAAAACCATAGTCCCAGCCATAGACTTCGGCGACTATGCCACAAGCTAAAGGAGCTATAAAACTTCCTATATTCCCACCTAAATATAAAAGTGTAAAAGCAGAATCTCTTTTAGGGTCATCTTTTGCATAAAGTTCTCCAACTAAACAAGGAACATTACTTTTAAAATAACCATAACCACATATAATAAATGCCATGCCTAAAAAAAGTAAGCTTTCGCCATCTATCCCTATTATAATATGACCACAAGACATTAAAATAGCACCTATAACTACAGTACGTTTAAACCCTAAAAATTTATCAGCTAAAACCCCACCAAAAATAGGGGTCAAGTATACTAGTGCTACAAAAGATCCATATATAGAGTAAGACATATTATCTGTAAGTAGTAGTTTTTTAGTCAGATAAAGAATCAAAAGAGCTCTCATTCCATAAAAGCTAAAATACTCCCACATATATATAGCCATTATATACCAGAGTGCTTTGGGGTGTTTAGATGAAATATTTTGCATATTTAGTTAAATTTAAAAAATAATTATAAATTTTATATGACTTAGTTTAAATTCTCAATGTTTATAGTAATTACAAAAATCATCCTTATTGATTAATTGGCGGTTAAAAACATATAATTTTAGTTTGCAAAACTCCGGTCACACAGCTGTTAAATGGCACTCTCTTGTCTGGCTTGGTTTACTTTTATTTTAATATTTAAATACAAAAAATGTTGCAATAAACTAAGTAAAAAACTAAAATAAAAACAATTTATTTTAAACAAAATTTACATTGATGCTGAAAATTTTCACTATTACAGGACAATATTCATGTCAACCATTAAAAGACTTTGTTAACCACATGAATATCGAGCCACACGCACGTTGTATTGATACAATTGTAGCTTTCCCGGAAGATTTTTTATCACCTCAACATAATAGATCTGTATCTAATTCTTACAAACATTCATACTTTATTCAAATAGAAGATATCATCGATAAGTATAGAAATATTTTAATAGTTATTGGATTAGAATATCAAACTATACTTTCAGACTACGTAACAAAAAAAGCTTATAAAAATAAAGCATATATGTTTTACTTTGATAATTTAAAAGGATGTGTTACTCGCAAATCTTACACTAAACAAGTTGCCAGTATTAAAACTAACGTTAATGATAAAATCCATGGTATATATATAAATGGAGATGAGTTGACTGAAAGTATTGATATTAACGGTGAGAAAGTTGTTTGTAGCATATGTAGTGATACAAACATAGTTCTAAGACAAGTAGAAAGGTTACCTGATCATAAGAAACCTAAAATTTGGTTTATATTAGCTGATGGAATGCCTGCAACTTTTTTTAATAGGGTCACTTCTTTATTTGGTGGAATAGTTGTTTATTGTGATATGAAAAATGGATCAAAGGTATTAAATAATAAAAAACAAGTTAAGCCATTAGATATATATTACAAATACAAACCATTTAGTATTAAAGAATTTAGAATAGACAAAACTTTATGGAACGAAATTAATATAGAAGCAAACAAACCTGGTATTAATACGATATCCTCATTTAGCCATAATCCTCGGATAATTATAAGCTCTGAAGTATATAATTACTGTAAACGTCAAAGCTATAAACAGGTTAAATATCTTCTAGTTAATAAAACAAAAACATTTAATTTCTCGAAATAAATAACTTGATATTAAATTAACTTTCAAACTCATCTATAAATTCCTGAGCTGCATCAATTCTCTCTTTACATAGCTTATAGCTCTTTGATGCTTGTTCAAGTATGGATGCTAATTCATCAAGTAATGCTGGACTATCTTGACTATCCTGTAATTTTTCATTTATCTGTTCTAAGATTTCGTAGTTTTTTGCAAATTTTTTACTCTGTGTTGCCATCTTTTTTTACCTCTACATTAACTTTGCCATCATGGTAAATAACCTCAAAATCTATTTGGCTTTGAGCTTGCTCTTTGGTTGTTATATATTTGCCATCTATAGCCTTTGTAAGGCTAAATCCTCGTTTTAATGTCGGTTGTATTGATAAGGATAATATTTGCTTATACAAATATTCGCTAGATTTGTTATAAAAGCTTAAATAATGCTTGGAGTTTTGTACAGACTGATTATAGTACTCATCTATTTTATAGCCATAATATTTAATGGAATTTTTAGTATTTGAAACTAATGTTTTGTATTGAGTATCAAGTGACTGACTATATAGTTTAATCACCCCTTTTGACGTAGCTAAAGTATTTTTATAATTGTGGTGTACTGTTTGTTCTATATATTGCAAATAATGGTTTAGCTTTGTTCTCAAGCTAATGTATAAAGTATCTAATTCACTATTTTTTTGTTTTGCCAAGGTTCTTGTAATCCCGACTATAGAATCATAGTTGTATTTTGCTTGAGTTGCATTATCAATTATAGATCTAGTAATAAAATTAATAACCTTTGATGGTGTGTCAAACCGTTTAGTACAAATATCATCTAAAACTGTGCTATCTCGTTCATGTCCTATACCAACCATTACAGGTAATGTGCTATTACATACGTTTTCTGCTAATAAAATGTTATTAAACCAATCTAGATCTGCTTGAGAACCACCGCCACGGATAAGTACTATAGTGTCATATTTATTAGAATTATTTGCTATTTCATCAAAAGCTTTAGATACACTAACAGCACAATCCTTACCTTGCATTTTTGCTTCATAAATATCAAACTCACATAACTTTAAACTTTGTAACTTATCGGCTTCTTCAAAAAAGTCACCCTTACCTGCCGCTGTCAGACTAGTTATAACAGCTATATTTGTAAAATCTTTTGGTAATTGAAGTTTTTTATTTTTATCTAAAATACCCTTTTTTGCTAGTTGCTCTAAGATTTCTAATTTACGAGCTTGCCTATCTCCTAAAGTGTAACTTGGATCTATATCAATAATGTTTAAGCTAAGCCCAAAACTTATATGGTAGCTAACAGCAACTTTCAGTAGTACTTTCATATCAGGTCTTAATAGTTCACCTGTTACAGCACTAAATTTGTTATTAACATAGCTAACTATATTTGCCCAGCAATTACACCTAATTTTAGCTACTGGATATTTACTTACACCATCATGCTCAATAAGTTCACCATAATAGTGTTTACCAGATGCTCGCCACTCTGATAGTTCAGCCACCACCCAAAAGCCATCATAGCCAAAACTTATTTCTATAGTGCTTTTTATCAGTTCTAAGAACTCACTTAGCTTTAGAGAATCTTGCATTTTCAACCAACTAGGTTTTTTTAACTATCTAGATTTTTACACTTCTATAATAAATAAACAAGAAAGTTTGAAGTGTTTTATCTAATGCTACAGAAAATACTCTAAGTAAAGAAAACTTTACTAGAAATAGTATAATATTATTTTTATTTACTTATAGTTTTTGACAGATTTTTCGATCTCTTTTTTAGCAAAAGCTGCGTTATCCCAACCTTCTACTTTTACCCATTTACCAGAATCTAAATCTTTATAATGAGTAAAGAAATGCTCTATTCTTTGCTTTAATGTTCCAGGTAGATCATCTACATCATTGATATGATCATACTCTTTAGTTAACTTAGAGCTTGGCACAGCGACTATTTTAGCATCTACTCCACCATCATCTTCCATTTTAAAAACACCTACTGCTCTACAGTTAATCACGCAACCTACTGCTAACGGATAAGGAGCTAAAACAAGCACATCTATTGGATCGCCGTCATCATATAATGTATTTGGTACAAAACCATAGTTACAAGGATACCTCATAGTAGAAGACATAAATCTATCTACTACTATCATATTAGTATCTTTGCAAAATTCATATTTGATAGGGTCGCTATCTTGAGGTATCTCAATAACAACATTAAAATCATTCGGGACATCTTTTCCACAAGGTATATTTTTAATCATCGTGAATTACTCCTATATAATTTTCACCGATTTGACATAAATATTTCATAAACCCCAGTCTACCACAAAAACCTTTGTATTTATAATACATAAATATTAAAATACTAAAAGAACTTTTAAATTTAGACACTATATCTTTAAGCGGTAAAGGAAGGAATAACAAATGATAAAACTAAAAAAAGTCTCTTTGCTAACTATAGCAGGTTTGAGTACAAGTATTGCTATATCAGCGCCAAATATATCTGCTAGCGATCCATATTTTAATGATAATGCTAATAGTGTTAAACAAAAAGATATTATCGTTAAACCTATAGATTTAGAGTTAAATGTCCCTGCCTGGGTAGCTATGAATTACCGCACAGGAGATATCGTTAGTCAAAACAATATGGATGTAAGAAGAGCACCTGCAAGTCTAACTAAAATTATGTCATCGTATATAGTAGCTAGTGAGATCAAAGCTGGTAATTTAACTTGGGACACTATGATCCCTATAAGCCACAATGCTGCTGCTACTGGTGGGTCAAAAATGTACGTCAAAGCTGGCGCAAAAGTTTCAGTAAGAGATCTAGTAAAAGGTATGGATGTAGTATCTGGTAATGATGCAACAGTAGCTTTAGCTGAGTATATTGCTGGTTCTCCTAAAGCCTTTACTGAACTTATGAATCAAACTGCTAAAGCTATTGGCATGGATAACACCCAGTTTGCTAATCCAGATGGTTTACCAGGGGGTGAGCAATATACCACTGCCCATGACATGGCTTTATTAGCAAGATCATATATATATAACTTCCCAGAAGCATATGAAATATATGGAGAAAAGGGTCTAGTTTGGAATGCAACTGAACAAAAATCTGTAAGTATAGCAGATCGTAAGCAGTGCTTACCCAAATTTGATCGTACTGACGGTGGTGTAATCAGTAGCTATACGGCAAGCAATCTAGATGATGCTACCAAAAATAAATGCTCTAAACTTTTCCCTACTGGTGACAAATTTGTATTACAAAATAATAGAAATAGACTACTATTTACATTTGATGGAGTAGACGGCATGAAAACAGGCCACACTGGCGATGCAGGATATTGTCTGGTGTCTTCTGCAGTACAAGACAGCGAAAGATACATAGGTGTGGTGTTAGGAGCTCCTAGCTCAACTACCCGCGAGCTAGAGTCTACTAAATTACTTAGATATGCTCTAACTAAATTTGAAAATGTTCTATTATACAAAGCTAACACACCTATAACAATAAATGCTGATAATATACTAAATGCTAAATCAGGCCAAAAGATAACTGTAGCATCTGACCAAAACATATACAAAACCGTACCGAAAAACTATGTTCCTTACTTAAAACAAGGGGTGGCATTTGATTCAAGTATAAAAGCTCCTATCAATAAAGGTCAAGTAGTTGGTAATCTAGTGATCACTGTAGGTGACACTAAAGAAAAAATAGCCAGTATACCTGTTACAGCACAAAATGATATTGCAAAAAAAGGTTGGTGGTAATTTAATAAATTAAAATAAGGATTTTTTTAAATGTCTGAGCAAGAGCAAAAAGAAACTTTCTTTGAATTCCCTTGTCAATTTCCTATAAAAATCATGGCAAATCCTCAAAAAGAAACTATTGAATTTGTGTTGGGTGTTTTTGAGAAGTATGTACCCAATCATGATAAAATTGACTTTAAAACAAAAGAAAGTAAAACAGGAAAGTATATATCTATCACAGCCATCTTTGAGGCTAATAGTAAAGAGCAGTTAGATAATATATACAAAGAAATATCTGCTTACCCTGAGGTACATATGGTTTTATAAGATCAGGTATACTATATAAACAAGCTGGTATAATATATAATTTAGAAACGTTAATCGAATATAATTATCCTTACAACGACAGAAATCTCTTTGCTTCAGAAATTTATATCTACGTGTAAAACCAGCGATTTTTTACATAAATACAATCATAAATATAACGAGTAATTTATTAAATATGAAAATAACTAAAAAAAATCTTCAATTACAAGAATACTCAAAAGTTTTTAAGGATATGATCACTTTTACCGAAAACCGTACCAATGAAACTACTGATGAGATTTGGTTGGTTGAACACCCCGCTATTTTTACACAAGGAAAACATGGTAAGCCTGAGCATATTTTAAACCTACATAATATACCTATAGTTAACACAGATAGAGGTGGTCAAGTTACATACCATGGACCTGGGCAAGCTGTGATTTATTTTTTACTTGATATAAAAAGAAGTAAATTTGGAGCCAAAAAACTAGTCTCAATAGTAGAAGAGGCTTGCATAAATATGTTAGCTAAACATTATAACTTGCAAGCTCATACAATTGAAAATGCTCACGGAATTTATATCAATAATAAAAAAATAGCTTCCCTAGGTCTTAGAATTAAGCAAAGTAAAACTTATCATGGCATAGCTATCAACACAAACATGGATTTAACTCCTTTTAGCTATATCAACCCGTGTGGTTATAGTAGTTTAAAGATGTGCCAGATAGCAGATTTCGATAACACAACTTCTGTTGAAAAAGTACATAATCAATATTATCAAGAGTTTATGAAATCATTGGAAAGTATACAATAATTATCATATGTTGACCCCTAATTAATTCCTTTAATAGTTCATAGTTTATTAAAAATCAATATCTCTTATCAAAAATTCGGGATACCTTTCTTAAGTCACTCTAATATAATCATAAAAGTTACGGAAAGAGGGAAAGATTAAAATGCATCATAAGAAAAAATTACTGCGATTGTGTAGCCACCGATCAAAGGTATTAATAAAAGTCGATAAATAAATAAATTATTATAGGAGAAAGCACTATGCAACTAATTAAACTTATTAACAAAATGTCTCCACAAGATTGGGATAGTATACAAACAGACACATGTAGAAGCAGTCATAATATTGAGAATTTATACATTATTCGAGATTCAATACTTTCTTTAAATAAACGAATAAACTCAATCTGTAACCTTGATTCAGTATGTGAAAGTAATTTAAATCTTTCAGCCTACAAATGTCACGTCACCAGAATTGATGCTTGTACAACAAGCATAGATTATAAATTGTCTAAAGATAAGCAAGGACTCCGAAGTCTAATTTCATCAATATCTGATATCACTTCACAACCTTCTCTTCCTGCTACAGCAAGTAAAGTTAACGTATTAAATGGTTTAACAGAACACTATGTGAATAACGTGAAAAATTATTATAATGCTCAAAAAATAAATGGAAAGCTATCGCCAACAACTTACAATAATTATTCTCAAGCCTTAGAGACTATTGATCATAGTTTTACTTGTTTATGGGGAGCGCTATTAGAAAATAAAAAAAAGTACCTCGTTACACCTATGACCTCATATGTCAATCAAGCATTATTTTTTTACACAGATTTAGTTTTACAAAGTGACTTAGAAGTACTTAAAACTATATCTCAAAAAAACTTTAACTTCACTTTAACTTCAAAAATATCGGAACATATCGAAAAAATCTTACCAGACCTACAAATGGAAATTAAAGAACTTAAAAACTATCAGGAGGCAAAAACGAGCAGTTATAGCAATATTTTCCGAATAGGTTACTCCAAAGAACAGAAACTTGCAGCTTTAAACAAATTAGATAACCTAATCGCACATAAAAAAAGTGATTATGATACTAATTTTAGTATTTATAAATTAAATGAAGAAGATAAATATATTCTTAAAGATGGGAAAACGGGTAGGACGCTTGATTCTTTAGCTATAAGATACGGTTTATTGAGCATTGGTAATTTATTAGCTCTATTATAATTTTTTTATAGATTAAACTCTCATAAAATCAGCGTGAATAAGCTTAACTTTGTACGGATGTCTTTGTAAAGCTTTGATAATAACTTTTTCTTCTTTACCATTTATATCTAAAACTACTTCGCTTGAAAAAAATATTTTATCTTCAGTAGCATGTAAAAGTTTATCATGATCCATAACTATAGATATAGCTTCTTTTTCACCACCATATACAACTGCTGGAATTTTACCAGCACTTCTTAGACGGCGGCTCGCACCTGTTCCTAAATCTTCTCTTTTTTGTGCTTTTAAAACAAAATTTGTCATTTTTTATTCCTTATTTTTTTAAACAAACAATTAAATGCTAACCTATGCGACCCTAGATTAGCTGAGCTATTGTATTAAATTAAGGACTATAATTCAAGTTTAAAAAACTTAATCTACCAAGCCATCGGTGCGGAAGATATCACTTACAGACTCTTCTCCATTCGTTTTCTCTATTATCTGAGCCAACAAAGGAGCTAAAGAAATAACCTTTATTTTATTACAGTTTTGAGCATTTACCTTAAGTGGAATTGAATCAGTAACTATAAGCTCATCTATAGCTGAATTTTCGATATTTTTAATCGCATCACCAGAGAGCAAAGGATGAACACAAAAAGCTGTTACCTTAGTCGCCCCACCTTTATCAACCAAAGCCTGAGCTGCTTGACATATGGTACCACCTGTGTCCATTATGTCATCAACTAAAATGCAATGTTTCCCATCCACCTCTCCTATTATATTCATAACTTCAGCAACATTCGGTTTGGGTCTTCTTTTATCTACTACTGCTATCTCCACTCCTAAATTTTTAGCTACTGATCTGGCTCTAACCACTCCACCCATATCAGGAGATACTATTTTAATGTTTTCATATTTTGACGGATTTTTACGCACATATTCTAAAAATATTTTTGTAGCAAAAGCGTTATCAAAAGGTATGTCAAAAAAACCTTGAATTTGCTCAGCGTGAATATCCACTGACAGTATTCTATCAAGGCCAACTGCTTGAAGCATATTTGCAACTACTTTTGCTGAAATTGGAACCCTAGCAGATTTTGATCTTCTATCTTGTCTAGCATAACCAAAATATGGTAAAACTGCTGTTACCCTTTCAGCTGATGATCTTTTTAATGCGTCAACCAATAAAATAAGTTCCATTAAATTATCTGCTGGTGGACAAGTTGACTGTATTACAAATATATCTTTACCACGAACATTTTCATTTAACACAACGTGTATTTCACCATCTTTAAACCTATCAACTGTTGCATTACCAAGAGTTGCTCCTAATTCCTTTGCAACCTCATTGGCAAGCTTTCTTGACGCATTACCACTAAAAATCATCAAATCATCAGACATTTATAAAAAACCTCAATATACTTACACACCACAAAACTAATTTTAATGCTTTTTAAAAACATTAAAAGCTAAAACCTCAAATTTTAATGAAATATTTTTATTGAGTTTTTTCTATTATTTGCTCCTGTCTAATTTATATGATACAAATTTGGACCCGGTTTTTATAGTAAAAATACTGCAAAATTTGGAACAAAAGCAGTATAGCTAAACTACAAGATACTATTACTGATAGAGTTGGCCAGCCCAAAAATATAGCGCTACTTATATCACAAACTACGCTTACTAAAGATAGTGTTAAAAAAATTATACTAAATCCTTCAGCTTGTTTTTGACGATAATTTTTATATATTTGTGGCAACCAATATACGTTATAAATAACTCCACTTATCGACCCTAATACTAGCAAATACTTAGAATCGAGGTTTTTATATAAAGCTACAGATATTACTAACAATAAAAATGTTATTATAAATACTGTATGTGCAGCTATATATTTGTTTTTTCTATCATTTAAAATTTGAAATTGTTGAATAACTAAAAAACTTAATAAAATAATATCTACTAACACATATTGCCATTGTAAACTAAAACCTACAGCATATATCAAATCAAAAGAGTTTGCTAAAATCATTAAAGAATGTGTCCACAAGCTTATCTCAAAAGTTTTATGTTTAAACTGATTATGAACCATCTGAGGCAAGAAATGCACAAAATATATTATTAGAGAAATGTTTAAAGTTATAAAGCCTATGTTCTGCACTAAAATTCTCCTATTAAATTAATAGGAATTTGCATGATTTTGGCCTTTCTACCAAAGGGTACCAAACAAACTCCCTACGCTAATACTAATTAGATCAGGTACAAAGGGTATCTCTCAGCTATTACTAATAAATTTATAAATAGCACCCCTGTTGTAAGCACTAATATAACATAAATAAAAAAGCATTTACATCCTATATTCACCTCTGATAATTAGAAACATCTATTTATATAATAAACCTCATTATTTAGAATTTTCATCCAGAAAGTGGCTGTTGCTTGGAATTATATGATTTGAAGTATAAATTTTATTTACTCCAATGAGCATTTCCTCTAAGATAAACCGGAAACGTTTCTTGCGTTAGTTTATTGTTTTGTTTTTGTAAAAAATATTGTCTGTAAACATAGTCAATTAAATTACTAACATCAAGCTTAAAATCTGTTACCTCCGGTACCAGTTTTATTTGTTCAATAGCCTCAATAGCCTCACCCACCAAACTAAATCCTTGATACAATTCAGCTGAATACTCTTGTAGCTTATAAACATTCTCTAAAAACACATCATCAGTTTTTTTATTGTACAAGCCTAAATAAAAATCTCCCATTTTAGCGTCTAAAACTACTGCTACTTTATCTGAATTAGTAGACGTACTTTTTGCAATAGCAAACATACTTGAGAAACCTACTATAGGAATATCCAACCCAACTGCAAAAGCCTGAGCCACAGCAGCTGCCAAACGTACTCCTACAAAACTTCCAGGTCCTACACCGTATGCTATAAAATCTAGGTTTTTTTTATCAATACCTGCACTTTCAAAAACTTCTTTTATCATCTCTAAAAGAAACTTATTATGCTGACGAGGAATATATTTTGTATTAGAATAAGTCTTATCTTTAACTCTAAGTGCTAGTGAACAATAGGCACTTGAGGTGTCTAAAATTAAAAAATTCATATAATCTAACTAATCACCTGTTTAACTTGATAATTTTTATCTAAAATAACAAATTCAGCATCAAAACCTACTTTAAGTTGCCCTTTCTTTAAACCTAAAGATTTTGCCTGGTTTGTACTAGTCATTTTTACAGCTTCAAAAAGCTCACAACCTGAGAATTTTAACATATTAGCTAATGCTTTATTCATAGTTAGTACACTACCTGCTAAAACACCATTTTCTAACCTTGCTTGATTATGTTTAACAATAACTTTTTGCCCACCAAGCTCAAATATACCTTCTCCTGCTGCTTGAGCGGACATAGCATCTGTAATTAATGCTAGATTATTGCTTCCTTTAATCTCATATGCAAATTTAACTGTATCTGGGTGAAGGTGAACGCCATCAACGATAAGTTCAGCTAGAACTTTTTTAGACATTAAAAGCGCTGTAGCTGCACCTGGATTTCGGTGGTCTATGGGACTCATTGCGTTAAAAAGGTGGGTTGCATGACTACAACCTTGATCTATAGCCTTCAAGGCTTGCGCCATCGTACAATTAGTGTGCCCTATTGAACTAATTATTTTTTGACTATTACAGTATGCTATAACTGCATCAGCATTTTCAATTTCTGGAGCAATAGTTATTTTTTTTATTAAATTATTAGATGCTTTATGCCATTTAGCCAACTTATCGATATCTGCTTTTTGTAGATAATTAGGGTTTTGAGCACCAATTTTACCTGGAGAAATAAATGGTCCCTCTACATGAACCCCTAATATTTTTGCTGTATTTGTATGGTCAAGCTTATTATATTGAGCTATAACTTGCATAGCTTTTGTAATATGCTCATCTGAAGCTGTCATCGTAGTTGCAAGATAGCTTGTAACACCTTGAGTGTATATAGATTTTGAAATAGTTTCTAGTGCTTCAATATTAGCATTCATAACATCAGCTCCTTTTGAGCCATGAATATGAATGTCTATAAACCCTGGTATCACAAAATCACTAGCTAAAAGTTGTATCACAGGCAGATTGTAATTACTTTGCTTTATATCTTCTGCAATAGTTTCGATAACATTATTTCGAACTACTACATCTTTATACTCAAATGCTATATCACTATAAATCTTAGCTCCTTTGAGAATATAACTTTGCATAAAAAAACTCTTATAGGTAAAATCTTTACTTATATTAACCAAATTTACAGTTTTTATCTATAATATGTTACATTGGTTTCCTGGTCATATGCACAAAGCGACCAAAGAGTTTCGCAAAAAAATGCCATCTATAGATATAGCTATAGAAATAGTTGATGCACGTATCCCAGATTCAAGTAGCAATCATGTTTTAGAGCAAATAGTTGGTGATAAACCTATCATAAAAATACTTTCTAAAAATGATTTGGCAGATCCTAATATAACTAAATTATGGCTGAATTACTATAAAGGTAATGCTATAGCTGTTGATACTCTAACAGATAAAAATATAGTAAAAAAAATACTTGATCTTGCCCAAAAGAAACTACCTAATAGAGGAACGGCGCTAAAACCTATACGTGCAATAATATTTGGCTTACCTAACGTCGGTAAATCGACTATGATAAACAAATTAGCTGGCAGAAAAGTTGCAAAAACTGGTAATGAGCCAGCTGTCACAAAACTACAGCAACGTATAGATGTCCACAAAGGTTTTATAATATTTGATACACCTGGAATTATGTTCCCAAGTCCTAAAAATGAGGCTAGTGGATTTAGAATCGCAAGTATAGGGTCTATTAGAGATACAGCTATGGACTATGAGTCAACAGCTTGTTTTTTGATAGATTTTTTACTTAAGAATAGCCCTAAAGCTTTTCTTTACCGTCATGACGGTATCGAGACAGACCAAAAACACCCTCAAGAAATATTAAAAGAAATCGCTAATACTAAAACTAACTTAAATATTAAGCAAGCTGCTAAAAATATAGTTCATGATTATAGAAACGGACATTTCGGTAGACTATCCCTTGAGAATCCTGAAACAGCTATACTTGAAAAAGAGCAGCTACAACTAAAACAATAAGATATTATAAATTAACCCTTAAATGTAATATCAAGCTATTATATAATTTAGTAAGTAAATTAATTTGTAACTTGTATTTATGTTTGACAAAGATGATTCCACTAAGGCACCAAAAAAAATAGGTCCTATAATATTAACAAAAAAAAATGTCATCAGAGTCTTTATTGCTATAGGGCTTATATTAGTTTTTATTAGTGGGCTTAATAGGTACTTTAGCTATAAGCATCAAGTTTTTTTAGAACAATATTCTACAGCTATAGCTGATATACAAAACAAAAATGAACAAGGATATAACCAAGCATATAAAATTTTTAAAAAATTAGCTGACTCTGATAAAGCAACAACTAAAGATTACTATTATTTAGGATATATGTATCAATATGGGTTAGCCACAAACAAAGATTATTTCCAAGCGTATAAGTATTATCAAAAAGCCATTGATGATAAGAATCCTGAAGTTTACTATCAGCTAGCCATCTTATATAAAGATGGACAAGGTGTTAATAAAAACGATGAAAAAGCTATTAGCTATTTTACAAAAGCGTATAACTTAGGTGATACAAAAGCATTAATACCTTTAGATAAATTGCTCGAATCTAATCAAAAGCTTATTCCCAAGGTAGAACCTAAGCTTTTATTTGAGACGTACTTAGCATATAAAGATGGTAAAATTCTAAAGACTAACAGTAGCAGCCTAAAAGACAAATTTTTACTTGCTGCTATTTCTAAAGGCTATGAACCAGCTTTAGCTATTCAAGCTGAAGATCTTGCTAGAAATGGGGACAGTAATCAAGCTTTAACACTATGGAAAACTTTAGTTTACAGCTCTAATCCTAAAATCTCTGCGTTAGCAAAGTCAAAAATACCAGAACTTCAGAATGTAATTCAAAAGCGTAATAAAGAAGAAGTTCTTATAAAAAGGTCTTTACAAAAAAAGCAATTTATAGAAGATTTATTAAAAAAAAGAGCCATTCAGAAACACATAAAATACAAAAGACAAGTTGGTTTATCTATACCAAAAAGACAAATTGAAAACCTAACCGGTTTAATGTACCTAAATTTATCTAATATAAACAAAGATTTCTTAGTAAACTTTCATAAAGAGATTGCTGATATATATTTTAATAGTAGTCTTCTACCCAGCCCAACTAATTTGGATATAAGTTACACGAATAAACTCTTAGAATTAGCAAAGCTTAAGCATAATAAGTCTTCTCTATGGTTTAACTTCGAAAACCAAACTGATGATAACAAATATGAAGGTTTAGTTTATTACTTCTATAATGATAAAGATCAATACTCCCAAGACTTACTTAATATGATAATTATGCAAAAGCCCAAACCGTCTTCACTAATACCTAATATTAGTACTTTTGCGTTAAATAATAGACCCATACCTGATCCAATAACGTCTGCTCCTACTTTAAATTCTGAAAATATTAAAAGGCCAATAGAACTATCACATGAAGAAAAAATCCAAAGAATGGCGATATTTGCTCAAAAAGGAGATTACAAAGAATTTAATAAATTAGAAGAAGCTGCTGATGCTGAGGATGTATACGCTATTTATTACCTTGGTAAATATTATTATGAAGAAAAAGAATATACTGAAGCTTTAAAATATTTTAATAAAGCTGCTGACGCTGGATTCGGTAAAGCATATTACGAATTAGCTAACATCTATTATAATGAAGAGCAAAATAGCGTCCCATATAATGAAGAAAAAGCTATTAAATACTACCAAAAAGCTGCTGGATTAGGGATACGTAACGCTAAAAGTATACTGATGCTAATTGAATCAAATAAATAACATTCTTATATTAAATTTCTTGGTTATTATACACAAAGTTAATATGCTATTTAAGACATTGAATAAAATCAGCTTAAGTAGTAAGATTCTAAAAATTAATTTGAAAGCCTAAAAGGAAGTTAGATGCTGGATTTAACCCCAGACGAGTTTTATAACGAAATTACCAAAAAAAACATTGGTGTATATACTAAACAAGAACAGACTAAACTACAAAATAGTAAAATAATAATATTTGGTTTAGGTGGCGTTGGCGGTATGCAAGCAATATTATGTGCTAGAAGTGGTATAGGGCATATAAATGGTGTTGATCCTGATATTTTTGAACTATCTAACATAAATCGTCAAATGATAGCCATGACTTCAACTATAGGTAAGTATAAAAGCCAATCAACTGAAGAATATCTAAAAGATATTAACCCTTTCCTTAGCACAAACTTTCATAACGTCAAAGTCACTGAAGAAAATGTTGATGAACTAATACAAGGTCATGATCTTGTGCTAGAAGCTCTTGATGATATGCCATCAAGAATAGTTGTCCACCGTGCTGCTAAAAAATTTGAAGTCCCTAGTATTTCGATGTCAGGAAGTCCCCCACATCGCGGATTTGTATCTTCATTTTTACCAAATGGTATATCATACGAGGATGCACTTAATATACCTACTAAAGGCAAATCAATGTCTGACCCTGAAGTAGCAAATTTTGTTTATGACATAAAAAAGAAGAGAGCTCAATATTCTGTTACACAAGGAGCTCCACAACAGTGGGCGGATGATTTCTGTAGCGGTAAAGCTGGTTGGATAATCACCCCAATAAGAGCTAGTCTCATTGCTTCTT
The DNA here is from genome assembly GCF_000710735.2 of Allofrancisella heilbronnii. Classification (NCBI taxonomy): domain Bacteria; kingdom Pseudomonadati; phylum Pseudomonadota; class Gammaproteobacteria; order Thiotrichales; family Francisellaceae; genus Allofrancisella; species Allofrancisella heilbronnii. Next base: position 954,062 of record NZ_CP144673.1, read on the forward strand.
TTAGCTGTCATGAAGCCATACAGATATTAATAGGACAAAAACCACTAGCTGTCGCTCCTAAAGGCATATATATAGATATGGATAATCTAACAAACCCTGTTCAAGTAATAAATCCAGAATGTGGTTTTTGGGAAGCATATAAAATATAGATAAAGGAATTAGTTCATGGAAAATATTGAAAAACAAATCTATGCAAGAAATATAGGTGTAATTACTGATCACGAACAAGCCAAATTAAAAAATTCCAAAATTACTGTAATAGGTGCTGGTGGTGTTGGTGGTATTACATTAATAAGCTTAGCAAGGATGGGATTTGGAAATATACAAGTTATAGATGGTGATAAATTTGAGTACTCAAATATTAATCGACAAATGTTATCAGGTGTATCGCGTATCGGCAAAAATAAAGCTCAATGTGCCAAAGAAACGATACTAGATATCAACCCAAACATACATGTCACCATTCGTCAAGAGATGATGACCGAAGATAATATAGAAGAAATCATAACTGGTTCTGATCTGGTAATAGATGCTACTGATAACCTTGTTAGTAGAGTAATTATTCACAGAGCCGCTCAAAAGCTAAAAATACATTCTATTTGGATAGCTGTAACTCCTCCTTTTAGAGGAGGTGTAATGGTTTTTTCTGATAGGACTCCTGCATATGAGCTTGTATTAAGTCATCCATCATATGGTAAAAAGCTAACAGAAGAAGTAAAAAAAGAAATATCTGCTATCAAAGATAGACGCGCAAAAATTTCTGTAGAGCATGGAGCTCTTGCTGACTGGGCAGATTCATATATAAATGGTAATGCTCCATGGGCTGTTATCTGCCCTGTTGCAAATATCGTTGGTATTTGTGCTAGTTTTGAAGCTTTTAAAATAATCTTAGATCGTAAAACCCTAAAGCCAGTTTATGCTCCAAACCTGCTTAAGATAGATATGGCTAAAACTACTATGATAGAAGAAATAACCCCAGAAAATGGAACTTGGGATAATGCTGAACTCTAAAAAACTCTCTAAAATATTTGCTTTTGCGTTAATTTGCTTGCTATTTGTGTTTGTTACTTCACTTATAAGTAAGAATGCTAAAGACTCTAACTTGGTATCATCAGACTACTATATTAGTTATGGTACTCAAAAAATTCATTTAAAAGAAAAAAAACTTACTACAAAAAATACCAAAGACGTAATTATGCTTATAAACCCTTTGAGTATCCCATCTATAGTTGCTTTTGATGTTCCTAATTATTCCCTTATGGATTCACTAGCTGAGAGTGGCTATGATGTTTGGGCTATAGATTTTATTGGAGAGGGCAAATCCTCTTACCCTAAAATAATGCAAATAGATCCTGCACCAAAAGGCACTTATCCACTACAGGCAACTCAAGCAATAAAACAACTAGATAAAGCTATAGATTTTGTACTTAACAAAACCCAGCAAAAGAATATGGCTATATTAGGCTGGTCTTGGGGTTCTGTAGTTGCAGCTATGTATACAACTGAAAATCCACACAAAGTAAGCCATCTGGTTTTATATGGGTCAATGTATTCCTCTCGTCTAGAAAAGCCTATAGAACCAATGTTTATCCAACCATTTGCTGGTATAAATGATGAATTTAATGAAGAGTTGCCAGACTACCAAAATATACCTTGGCAAATGATTAAACATCACTGGCAAATGATGCTAAAAGATGATAAATCTATTGTTAGTGATCAAACTATAAATCAAGTTGGAAAAGCATATATCAACATAGATCCTGCTCCATACATTCCAGATAGTTTACGTCGTCCTATGGGTCCTATGAAAGATTTGTATTCTATATGGAACGGCAAACCAATATATGATATTTCAAAGCTAACAACTCCTACATTAGTTATTTATGGTGACCAAGATTTATTTGCTGATAAAGAGTTGTACAGCAAATTAATTAATGTAAAAATTAAACAGGAAGTAAAAATAAAACACGCAACACATTGGCTAATCTATGAAAAAGCCCGTGATCAATTTATTCAAACTATGTTAGATTTTTTAGATAAGAAATAATTATGAGCAAAATCAAAATACTCGACTGTACGTTACGTGAGGGAGAGCAATCACAAAACACTTGTTTTTCTGTAGTAGAGAAGATAACTATAGCTAACAAGCTTAAAGATTTTGGTGTAGATGTTATAGAAATTGGACATCCTGGAATATCTAAACAAGAAGAACTCAACTGTGCAAAAATAATTGAGAATGTTAAAGATATAGATATACTAGTCCACTCTCGAGCATTAGTAGAAGATGTAGAAGCTGCTGCTAAAACCAATGCTCAATGGATTGGTATCTGGACATCGTTTAATGATATATCTCTTTCAAGTAAGTTTAATAATAAATCTAGAGGCTGGATTAAAGGCCAAGTTAAAAAAACGGTAACGCTAGCAAAAGATTTTGGTTTCAAGATAAGATTTAGTATAGAAGATGCTTCTAGAACGCCTTTAGAACAAATTCTTAATTTAGCTACCACTGCCATACAAGCCGGAGCAGATAGAATCAGCCTAACAGATAGCGTTGGTGCTTGGCACCCTCAAGAATGCTACGATATAGTCAAAGCTGTGAAATCAAAACTTAATTGTGAGATAGAAGTACACCTTCATAATGATCTTGGATTAGCTCAAGCAAATGCTATATCGGCTATACAAGCTGGTGCAACAGTGATCGATACCTCTATACTAGGTATTGGTGAAAGAGCTGGTATATGTGACTTAATACCTTTAGCTAAATCTTTAGATAAGTTTTATGATGTGAAAAAGTTTAATTTTAAACTTAGTCAAGAGCTAGCAGATATGATATCAAGAGTTAGCTGTTTTAACATTGAGCCCCACCATCCTCTAGTTGGCAGAAACGTATTTACACATACTTCTAAATATCACGCGAAAGCTACAGTAAATAATCCAAAAGCATATGAAATAATAGATCCTAGTGAGTTTGGTGAGCAAAGAAAGATTATAATAAATGAGCTAAACAGAGCAGAAACCCAAAGAATAAAAAATGACTTAGAAGTAAAAACTCCATTTGTCAAAGGAGCATCTGAACTACTTCATCACCGTGATGGTGTCGGCGCTAGGTGGGTATTTATGGATAGTCGTATCGATCCTAGAAGCCAAATATACATTATAGAAAGAATATTTGACAAAGATTACTCTACCTCCTATGAATCTCATGTTGATTCACATGCTCATAATTGTGATAGTACATTTGTATTTATGGGAAACAATACTGATGGCACTGGACTAAAAGTAAGTGTTACATTTGGACAAGAAAATCAAACTACTACAAAAGTCATTGAAAGTCCTGCTTCTGTATATATCCCTGCTGGCGTTTATCATAATTATTCTTATATATCAGGGACTGGTAGGTTTTTAAACTTTGTCTTATCTCCAAATTATAATCAAAGTATAGTGGATCAGTCTACTTCTAAAAATCACTAATAAAAATGCATTTTTTATAAAATCTTCAGATTAAACCCTCAATTCCAAATAGAAATGCAACAAAAAATCTATAAGCGTAATTTAGTGGATAGTATTATCAAAAATCCTTATGTCTTATTAAATATGTCCTATATAAAATCATGTATTTAACTTGTATATTCATCCATGCAAAATAAGGGTGTTTGTCAGATTACATTTTAGCTATTACAGCACATATTATAGCTAATTTGAATAATTACTGGTAATCACCAACTAATACAAAAGTTGGGCTTCTCCTTCTGCTCTAGAAGTTCAAATACCAACCAACAAAAACTGTATATATAAATTTATACATACTTAATAATGACCCTAAATAAAGAGGTATTAAAATGAAAGTATTACACATTGGAAACAATCCAAGTTTTGGCTGCATATCGTATCATTGCAATTCTTTTCCAGATCGTTTTCTAGGAAAAAAAATACAACACATCACTTGTTGTCCTTTTTATGATTTAGTCCACTCAAAAAATTCTAGTTTTATTTTTTCAGGAAAGCAAACAGCTGAGGGTCTTGAAAACCTTGATGCTGCGATTTATAAAGAGACTTTTGGCTCTATTATCGATTTTTTTCATGATAATATTAATATACTTAAACTGCAGTTAAAGAGACAAAAAAAGACCCGTGGCTGGCTGTATTCTTTTCTGCCTGAAATTAAAGTGTACCAAAAAATGAAACAAGCACTATTAAATATTGATGTCATTGTTATTGATCAAACAGGAGGTGATAAAATTGGCGTTCATAGAGACTTCTTAGCTATACATACAAACACTATTAAAGAAAGTTATTTATCTAATGAAAACCTCTCTTATAATTTTTTTGTTTTTTTATTGTTACGGTGTGCAGAGGAATTAGGAATTTCTGTCTTAGGATCATGTAACGGGGCCCAAATGATTTGGTGTTATTTAGGGGGGGCAATACGTGACATGGATCTTACTAAAAAATATAGCAATGGTGTTTATCTTACAGAAAAAGATGGAATACAGAATAAAATATCTTGTTTTGATGGAAAAGTTAAAGTAGGTGAATCGTTTGATAGTTGGGATGTAGAAGAATATATTATGGATTCATGGCATACCTTGTCACATACAGAAAAACTAGAGTATCATATCAATTATGATCATTCCTGGGGAATGTATCCATCGCCTTTCCTAAGACAAGAGGTAAAAATTTTAGCCTTGCACCCATTACATAGTAAAAAAGCTACAAAAATTTATGGATTAAATAAGTTTTTTAATAATCATGGGGTTGAAAGCTTTGAAAAAGTGGATATTACAAACCCAAGTAGAATAAAAGTAGGTTATGAGACAGCTATTGAGTCTTTCATATATAAAAATTTTCTTGGCATGCAAAGCCATCCAGATATGAAGGAAGAAAACATTAAGATATACGAATACTTGTTAGAGAAGGCTATAATCAATAAAAGAACGTCAAAAAGATCATTAGATGACTTTAATACCATTTAGAAAGGAGCCTAATGCAAAAAACAAGATAAGATTGTTAGCTATAGCAAGAAATGCAACAAAAAATCTATAAGCGTAATTTAGTGGATAGTATTATCAAAAACCTTTACGCTTGTGTTTGCCAGATTAAGTCTAAGCTATTACACTCTAGGTTTAAGACTTCTATTCGTAAACGCCCTCTTTCCAATGCTTTCTACATACAGAAAAATATTTGGTATCAATTTCTTTTAGAGAATCATCATCAATAACTATTGGGTTACCATGTTTTAATACTTTACCATTTTGAACTATCATATTAAAGCTTGCCTTTTTACCACAATGACAAATTGTCTTAACTTCCTCTAAGGTATCAGCTATAGACAAAAGTAAAGCTGCTGTTTCGAAAGGTTGTCCTAAATAATTGGTACGCAAACCATAACAAATTACAGGAATCTGTAAATCATCTACGATTTCCGATAATTGCCATACTTGTTTAACTGTAAAAAAATGTATTTCATCTATTAATATACAATCAGTTTTTGTTTTTAAATTATACTGTTTTACAAACTCAAAAATATTATCTTTATCTGTAAGAGAATACGCATCTTGATCTATACCAATACGAGATTTAACCTTATTAAGACCAGCTCTTTTATCTATAGCAGACGTTAAAACAAGAGGATGCCTACCTCTATCTTCATAATTATAAGCGACTTTTAGTAGATCTAACGTCTTACCTGCATCCATAGATGAATATCTAAAATATAATTTTGCCATTAGTCTTTTCCTACATTCTAAACCTTTCTTATTATATTAATTCCATGACGAATAGGCAAAACTAATGTCTCAATATCTCTTCGTTGATTCACATACTTATTAAAATCATCTAAAGCTTTTGCTCTTTTATCTTGTGGATCTAAAACTTCTGCCCGCCATAAAATATCATCTACAATTATGATCCCTTTATCAGAAAGCTTATCTATTAAAATATCAAAATACTTTTGAGTTTGCTTTTTATCTGCATCTATAAATGCAACATCAATACAATTTGGCATACTTGACAATATTTCACTAGCATCTCCTTCTAAGTATTCAATATTTGGATATTTAGCAATAAACTTTTTAGCTACTTTCTCACCAGCTTGGTTTGGTTTATCAATAGTATAAACCTTTAAATCTGGAGACATTTCAGCCATTGCTATTGCTGACATACCTGTAAATGTACCAACATCAACACATATTTTAGCTTGGGTACTAAATACAAAAAACTGTAAAAGCTTTGTAACAATTTTTTCAGATAGCATCTGAGCACCATGGACATTTTCTTTGGTAGAGGATACAAGCTGCTTCAAATTATCAGATAAATTACTAGTATGCTCAATGCAATACTGCCAAATACTATCTTCTGCGAACAGGTTTTGTTTCATTGATATTTAAAAGGATCTAACTAAAACTCTTAGTATTTTGCATTACCAATTTAGATAATGAAAGTGCTTTTGAATATTTTTTATGTTAGAATTTCGATGAATTTTATTATAAAAAACTCTCGATAAGCTTGTTGAGTTGTTAATAAATTGATAAGTTTCTGAATCAAGTTCTAAATGGTAGTTATTATATAATTCCAAACTAGATCCAGAATTTCAAACTATAAAAATAAAATAACATTTAAAGGTTTTTATTAAATGAAAGAAGTAAAAAAAGTTTTTATTAAAACTTTGGGTTGCCAAATGAATGAGTATGACTCATCTAGAATGCATGAAGTTCTAAATGAGCATTTTAATACAGTTAAAACAGAAGATTATAAAGATGCTGACATTATATTAATTAATACTTGCTCTATTAGAGAAAAGGCTCAAGAAAAAGTTTTCCATGAACTTGGTAGATGGAAAAACCTTAAAAAAACAAAAGAAGATCTAGTCATAGGTGTCGGTGGTTGTGTTGCATCTCAAGAAGGTGAAAATATTATTAAAAGAGCTCCATTTGTGGATTTAGTATTTGGCCCTCAAACTATCCATAGATTACCTGAGATGATCAAACAAAAAAATCAAACTCAGCAATCACAGGTTGATATATCTTTTCCAGAAGTTGAAAAATTTGATTATCTTCCTGAACCAAAAGCCGAGGGAGCTAAAGCTTTCGTGTCTATCATGGAAGGTTGTGATAAATATTGTTCTTATTGTGTAGTTCCATACACACGTGGTCCTGAAGTAAATAGACCATTTGAAGATGTACTAGCAGAGTGTGCTATTTTAGCTGAACAAGGAGTTAAAGAGATCACTTTACTTGGGCAAAATGTTAATCACTACTTAGGTCCAATGGAGAATGGTCAGGTAGCAGATCTTGCTTTACTTATACACTTTATAGCTGAAATTGATGGTATTGAAAGAATTAGATTCACAACATCTCATCCAGTTGAGTTTTCTCAAAACTTAATAGATGCTTATGCAACTGTACCAAAGCTAGCAAATCATTTACATTTACCAGTTCAACATGGCTCTGATAGAATTCTTATAAATATGAAAAGAAACCACACTATCTTAGAGTTTAAACAAAAAATCAGAAAACTACGTGCTATACGTCCAGATATTACGATATCATCTGACTTTATAGTTGGCTTTCCAGGTGAAACAGAAGAAGATTTTCAAAAGCTATTAAATCTTGTTAAAGATGTTCACTTTGACCAGTCATTTAGCTTTATATATAGTAAACGCCCAGGTACTCCTGCTGCTGATTTACTAGATGATACACCTATAGAAGTCAAAAAAGATAGACTTAAAAGGTTACAAGATCTACTAGATAGTAATGCCCAAATCATCTCTAGACAAATGGTAGGAACTAAGCAGCGTATACTAGTAGAAGGAACGTCTAAAAAAGATGATAACGTATTATCTGGTAGAACAGAGAATAACAGAATCGTTAATTTTAAAGGTGATAAGTCTTTGATTGGTCAGTTTACTGAAGTTAAAATAACAGAAAGCTTACCACACTCTCTTAGAGGAGAACTTATCTAACATATGAATAAAACTCAGTTTGTTTTAGAACCATACAACTATGATTCCATGATGCTACTTTGTGGCAACCTTGATGAAAATATCCGTGCTATTGAAAACTATTTTCACGTTGAAATAAAACACCGTGCTGATGAATTTGAGATTTCTAGTGAATCTAGTGCAAATAATACTCAAGCTAAAAGATTTATCAAATCATGCTATGCAGAAATCTTATCTGGAAATACAGAGTTAGATTTAGAGCAAATAACTACTATCTTAAATGCTACAGCTAAAGAAAAAATTTCTCAAGTTAAGGCAAAAAGGCCTTCTGATGAAGCCGAAGTGCAACTTAGAAGTAAAAAACTAAAAGCTAGAACTTCTAACCAAGCTACATACCTAGATAATATTAAAACCAACTTTATAACGTTTGGAGTAGGTCCTGCTGGTACAGGTAAAACTTATTTAGCTATAGCATGTGCAGTTGCTGCTTATGAGCGTGGTGAAGTACGAAGAATAGTGCTAGTCCGTCCAGCTGTAGAAGCTGGTGAGAAACTAGGGTTTCTTCCTGGCGATTTAGCTCAAAAAATAGATCCTTACTTACGTCCGATGTATGACGCCTTATTTGACTTTATGGGCGTCGAGAAAGTTACTAAACTTATCGAGAAACAAGCTATTGAAATAGCTCCTTTAGCCTATATGCGTGGACGAACTATTAATGATTCTTTTATAGTGTTAGATGAAAGTCAAAACACTACCAAAGAACAAATGAAAATGTTTTTAACTAGAATAGGCTTTAATACTACTGCTGTAATTACAGGAGATATTACACAAATAGATTTACCAAAAAGTGTTACTTCAGGTTTAAAACATGCTCTTTCAATCCTTACAGATATAGACGGTATCGCTATTAGCTACTTAAAATCTGTTGATATAGTTAGACATCAAATAGTACAAAAAATTGTCAACGCCTATGATAAGCATGAAGAGAATACAAACCATGGGTAATTTAGATCTAAATATTATTAATGATGATGAATACCCCATACCAAATGAGCAGGTCTTATTAAACTGCTTTGAGCTTGTTGCACAACGTCATAATGTCAAAGCTGCTAGCGTTAATCTAAACGTTGTCTCAGATGATGAAATAAAAAATATAAATAAGCAATTTCGTAATAAAGATAAACCAACAAATATAATATCATTTGAATTTGAGAAACCCCAAGGGCTACCAGATGGTATTATAGAAGATTTTCTAGGAGACATTGTTATAGCTCCAAATGTATTAGAAAAAGAAGCTATAGAGCAACACAAAAATTTAGAAGATCACTGGTGTCACATTTTTATTCATGGTTTATTACATTTACTAGGATACGATCATCAAACTGACACCGATGCTAACACAATGGAAAATTTAGAAATTGAACTATTAGCTAAACTAAGTATACTTAACCCATATCTTACAAGAGAGTAAACATGACGGATAATAATAGTCACGATCAACTTAAAAAAGATAAAAGTCATTTCATCAAAAAACTTACCTCTAGTATTTTTAGCATCAAAGATGAAGAAGATCTAATTAGTGCGATTACTAAAGCCACAAATAATGAAGTTATAGATAAAACCTCACAAAACATGCTACTAGGCGCTATAAAGATATCTTCTCTTGATGTGGGAGATATCATGGTATCTCATACTAAAATAGTGGCGGTAGATATGTCTATGAGTATAAATGAGATTTTAGAAAAGACTATCCTCTCAAGCCATACACGTTTGCCTGTTTATTGCGAAAATAAAACAGAGGTATTAGGCGTATTACATGCTAAAGACTTATTAAAACTAATTTTTGATGTTGAGATACAAGGATATACAAAAACTCATCTTGAATCTGAGGATATAAAAAATATACTTCGACCCGCTATTTTCATTCCTGAAACAAAAAAACTTAATTCTATGTTAAAAGATTTTAAAAATAGTCAAAATCATATAGCTATAGTTGTTGATGAATACGGAGCAATCTCAGGGTTGATAACTATAGAAGATATTTTAGAAGAAATAGTTGGTGATATTGAGGATGAGTTTGATACTATCAATGAAAATATAACTAAAATAGCAGACAATTCGTTCTTAGTTGAAGCTACCACTGCAATTGAGGATTTTAATGAGTATTTCAATACATCTATAGATGATGAGAACGACTTTGATACTATTGCTGGGATGATCATCCAAACTCTTGAATACCTTCCCAAAAAAGGCGAAAGCATAGTTGTTGAAGACTTCAGATTTACTATACAAGAAGCTGATAACCGTAAAATAATAAAAATTCTAGTAGAAAAATCTAAAAAATAATGAAAAAAACTATCCTTAACTTAATATTAGCTACCTTAAGCGGTAGCCTACTTACTCTTGCGTTTGCTCCTTTTCGCATAGATATTATTGCGATAGTAGCATTATGTATTTTCTTCTACTTATTGAATAAATGTTCTAAACTCAAGAGCAGCTTTTTGATATCAGCTTTTTTTGGTATCGGTTTTTTTGGCACAAGTATTTCCTGGGTTTATATAAGTATACATTTATTTACAGATTCAGCAGTAGCTGGCATAGTTGCAGCTATAGCTTTGGTTATTTTGTTAAGTTTTTTACATACTATTCCATTTGGCATAGGTAGCTATCTTTTAACAAAAAAATCTAACAACTTTATAAAACTATTAATATATCCAGCTTTATGGACATTATTTGAAATAGTAAAAGCTAACTTACTATGGGGAGGTTTTCCTTGGGTATCTCTTGGTTACTCACAAACAGAATCATCTTTAATATGGTATGCTAACGTTGGCGGTGTGTACTTTGTTACATATATTCTTGCTTTAATTTCAGCACTTATAGTTTTATACCTATTTAACAAAGCTAAAAATATAAGAAAAACTAGTCTTATTATTACTACAGTAACTTTAATATACATAGGTGGTTATGTTATTTCTAAAAACCAACCTAGCACTCAAACTAATAAAGTCCAAAAAGTAGTCTTAGTTCAAGGCGATTTCATCCAGGGATTTAAGTGGAACCAGGATAACTTTATTAAAATGCAAGCTTACTATAAAAGCATGGCAAGTAAATATCAAAATTCATTAATTATATTAGCAGAAAATGCCCTGCCTGATTATCGTCAATATCAACACTTATACTTTGAGGAATTAACAAAAATAGCAAACCAAAATAATAATGCTATATTAGTAGGCTCACTCAGTATTGAAAACTCAAAAATCTATAATAGTTCTACAATATTAGGTAAAGGTAAAGGTATATACAATAAACACCACCTAGTACCATTTGGAGAATATTTTCCGATTAAGTTTTTTGGTTACATAGATAGTGTTGGTCTTAGCAATTTTAATGCTGGTACAAGGATTCAACCTGTAATGCAAGCTTTTGACTATCCTTTGGCTAACTTTATCTGCTATGAAATCGGTTACCCTGAACAAATTCGTGACCAATTACAAGGTGCTAGACTTATATCCGTAATAAGTGATGACTCATGGTTTGGTGACTCTATAGCTCGTGACCAACAACTACAAATATCTCAAGTTAGAGCAATAGAAACTTCCAAATATGTATTAGCTACTACTAGTAATGGTATAACCGCCATCATTGATCCTAGCGGTGTTATTGTTAAAGAGCTTCCTAAAGATACTCAAGCTACTTTAGAATCAGAAATTTATCTTAATGATTTTGAAACAATTTGGTTAAAAATTGGTATGTCTTTGATATTTTTGGTTATTGGAATTAGTATAGTTTTTGTAACAATATTCAAAATCATAAAGGAGCGCTTTTACTAATATGGCCTACTAGGTATAAAAGTGTGTAGAAATAATCTTATAATATTAATATTATCAAAGATAAAAAAATCCCATCACCCCATAGAAGGTCATTACACTATCAATGGCTTATAGAGGCTCTGGCTGAAAACTAACAGATTTACTCAAAATCAACTACAGCATTCTCTATTAAATTTTTATCAATTTCTTTTTTAGGTTTTATACTTGAAACTTGCTTAAGTTTTTCAACTTGACCAATTAAATTACCGCGTCCAGTTTTTAGTTTAGTAAAAGCATTTTCATAAGATTTATTAGCATCATTTATAGACTTACCTACTTTCTCTAAATCTTCAATAAAACCTACAAACTTTTTATATAACTCTTCTGCTCTGCTGTATACATCAGCGATGCTCTGAGCTTGTTTTTCATATCGCCAAGTATTTTCAACTGCTCGTAAAGCTACTAATAAAGTAGTTGGGCTTACTAAAATTATCTTCTGCTTGAATGCTTCATCATATAAATTTACATCATTATCTAAAGCTAAAAGTAAAGCTCCTTCTATCGGGATAAACATAAATATAAAGTCTAATGAATTTATACCTTTAAGATTTTCATATTTTTTATCAGCTAAACCTTTTATATGGTCTTTTATGGATTTTATATGAGCTTTTAATTGTGCTTGTTTATATTCATCATCAACAGCTATATAGTCATTATAAGCAACTAATGAAGTTTTTGCATCGATTATAATATCTCTATCATCAGGTAGTTTCACAACTACATCAGGGCGAAAAGCTTTACCCTCATGATCAATTGTGTGCTTTTCTCTAAAGTATTCAAACCCTTCTCTAAGACCAGATTTTTCAAGGACATTCTCAAGTACCATCTCACCCCAGATACCTTGTTGCTTAGTGCTACTTCTTAGAGCATTTGTAAGGTTATGAGCTTCTACAGTCATCTTTTGATTTAGTTCTTTGAGAGTTTTTAGCTCATTTTGTAATGCACTTCTAGCGTTAGATTCTTTATCGTAAACGTCTTCTACTTTTTGTTTAAAATCTTTTAACTGTTCTCTTACAGGGTTTAAAACGTTATTTAGGCTTTCATGATTACGTTCATTTAGCTTTTTAGAATTATCTTCAAATATCCTATTTGCCAAATTCTCAAATTCAGTTTTTAGTTTTACCTCATTGTTTTGTAATTGCTCTAGTTTTTCCTTTAACTGAGTTTGTAACATTGAAATTTGCGATTTATACTCTTTTATCTCTTCAATATATTTATCAACCTTAATTCTTTCTGCTCTTAAATCTTGTTTTAGTTCTTCAAACCTTTGAACGCTATCTTCCTTTAGCTCAGTATTTTTTTGTCTTTCAGTAGATAACAAAATATCAAACGTTGATTTCTCACTTTGTAAAGCTAATATCTGGGATTGTGCCGAATTTTTATACTCCTCAAAAACTTGTTTGATATTTTTAACTTCTTTAGCTTTCTTACCACACAAAAAAAGAAGCACCATGCCCAAAACAATAGTAAATAAAGCTAATTCTATTATTAATGTCATCAATCTAACCTTTAACCTAAAAATTCTAACTTTAGGTGTCAGTATAACAAATCTACCTTATTTTTGTTTTTAAAATTAAAATCTTAAAGCTCTGTTTAATGAAAACTCTCCCAAATTTCTTGAGCTAATTTTTTACTTATTCCTTTCACTTTTACTATCTCATCTACAGAAGCTTTGCTTAGCTCTTGCCAGCCACCAAAGTGCATTATTAAAGCTTTACGACGTTTTGGTCCTACGCCTTCTATTTCCTCAATAATCGATGATTGCTTATTAGAAGTAATCTTTTTACGTTGGCCTTTTATAGCATGATCATGAGCAGAATCTCGTATCTGACGCAATAATAAAAATCCTAAATTATGTTCACCCAAAATGTATTCTGTATCATCAAAACCTTTATAGATTTTTTCTTTACCACTTATACGCTCTACACCCTTACCTAAACTTACTAGTTGAATTTTATCTTGTAAACCAAATTCTTCGATGATCTTTTCAGCTTGATGTATTTGCCCTTTACCACCATCTATTATCATAATATCTGGGAGGTTGTTTGCTTCCAATCCTGAATTTACACGTCGATATACCACTTGGTAGATTGCTGCATAGTCATCACCTGCTTTAATATCTTTAATATTGTATCGACGATGTGACTTACGATCTTCACCATCATCTGTATATACTACACAAGATGCTACAGTTGCTTCGCCTTGAAAATGCGAAATATCAAAACATTCTATACGCTTAATATCTTTATCTAGCTCTAAAAATTCTTTTAAAGAAGCTAGTCTCTTTTGATACTGTGTTTTTGATGTAGTATAAATATTTAGCTTTTGTCTAGCATTTACTTCTGCTAATTTTAACCATTTTAAGTTATCAGCTGCTGGGGCTATTATCCAATTTATAGATTGGCCAATTTTTTGTGAAATACTTACTAACAAATCCTGAATCTTACTAAAATCAACTTTAGACAAAATTATATTCTTTGGCCAAATATTACGTATCTCATCACCAAGGTAAAAATGCGATAAAAAAGCATGCATAATAGACGTTTTATCTTGCCCTTTTGCGTCTATACTCCAATGTTTATCTGCAACCACATCACCATTTTGGATCTGCAATAAAGCTATACTTGCGTAATTATCTTGTAAATATATCCCAACCACATCAAAAGTTTTATCTAACTGAATATCTACTATTTGCTGCTGTTGTAACTTTCTAAGTACTACTAATTGATCTCTGTAAACTTGTGCTTTCTCATATTGCATATTTTCAGAAGCTTGATGCATCTTTTGGGATATCTCCTCTAAAACACTACTAAATCTACCAGCTAAAAATTTTTTTAAGATAGCTAACTGCTCATCATATTGCTCTTTGGAAACTAACCCTACACATGGTCCAAGACAATGCTTTATTTGATACTGTAAACATGGTCTAACTCGTGATTTATAATATGAATTCTCACATTGTCTAATTGGGAAAATTTTTTGAATAATATTAAGAGTATTTTTCACAGATGATATGGATACAAATGGTCCAAAACATTGTCCTTTTTTATAGGCAGATTTTCCTCTATAAAATGCTATCCTTGGGAACTTATCTCTCGAAATAACTAAATATGGATAGCTTTTATCATCTTTAAATAAAATATTATACTTTGGTCGGTGTTGTTTGATTAGATTATTTTCTAATAAATAAGCTTCATAATCACTTGGTGTTATAGTTATCTCTATTTTTGCTATTTGTGAAACCATCATTAAAGTCTTACTATCTTTAGCACCTTTTGAAAAATAACTATTTACACGGTTTTTAAGATTTTTTGCCTTACCTACATAAATAATCTCACCATGTTTATCAAGCATACGATAAACACCAGAATGTGTTGTTAAATTTGCTAAAAAACTTTTCAAATCAAAGCTTTTTGTTTCACTAAGGATCATTTGTATAGATAATTTCTTATTTTAAATACTAATAAATATATAAAAATGTTAGCATATTAAAGTTTTTTAATACATTGTTTAAATACTAATGCTGATTCAATCTCAAGATGAACTTAACAAGGCCACTGCAAGGATATCCCAATATCCTCAAATAGCTGTAGATACTGAATTTTATTGGATGCGAACTTATTACCCCGAACTTTGCTTAATCCAGATAGCTACAGGAAATGACATTTTTTTAATAGATACCTTAGAAAATTTAGATTTTTCAGCTTTAAAAGCCATCTTTGAAAATAAGAATATACAAAAAATTATTCATTCAGCCACTAATGATGTCCCTATTATTAGAAATTTTTTGGAGTGTAATATCAACCATATTTTTGATACTCAGCTAGCAGCAGGTTTTTTGGGGTTGCAACCTCAGATCTCTTTGAAAAACCTTCTTAAAGAAATCTTAGATATAGAAATGGAAAAAGAATCTCAATTTTCTGATTGGCGAAAAAGGCCTCTCTCTGACAATCAAATAATTTACGCCATAAACGATGTTAAACACCTTATAACTCTAGCGCAACTCCTAGAAAAGAAACTCACTGATGTAGGTTACCATAAGCTGTTTTTAGAAGATTTATCTCAGATAGCCACTATGGAATTTAATTCTGGAGAAAATGTTCATAATAGAATAGGTAATATTCAAAAGTTTAATGAACAAACTCAAAGAAATATTATATTATTAGCTCAATGGCGTGAAAAGATTGCCCAAGAAAAAAACATTCCATTAAGATATATATTTGATAATAAGTTGCTCTATCTAATAGCTCATATATCTCCTACCTCTCTAAATGATTTTGAGCATATAGAATTAAAAAAGTTTAAACCTTGGATTAAAAAAGGCATAATTAGCACAATAAATTCAAATAAATGCATTCAGAATCTAATAACTGAGAAAAAATCTACGAGTAAATTATCAAACGAGTTAATCGAACAAATTGTAGATTTTTTTAACTCTCAGATTACAGATTTTAATTTTGACAGCAGTATTATTGCTTCAAAAAAAGACATTCGCTCGTTAGTTTACAACCTTAAATTAGACAGCCAAAATATTAATAATAAACTGCTTAATGGTTGGCGTTACAAAATAGTTGGTAAAAATTTAAAAGAGTATATACTTAACAACATTAAATAAAAATATATAAAAATTTTATAATTATGAAATATATAACACGTGAATCTAAAATTTTCCCTATAATCTTAGCACTTTTTGCTGCTTTACCTCCATTAGCTGTCAATACTTATGCTCCTGCTATTTCATTGATAGCTCAAGATTTCGGTGTCCCAGATAGCCAAGTACTAACAACTTTTGCTACTTATTTTGTCGGATTTTCATTTGGAATGCTTTTTTGGGGGGCTATCTCAGATAAATATGGCCGTAAAAAAATTATAATTATTGGTAGTGTTATTTACATTTTAAGCACACTACTATGTTCTCATAGTACCAGCTTTACAATGCTTGAAACATTGAGGTTTATACAAGGCTTATCCGACTCTGTTGGTGGTGTTATAGCTTTTTCTATAGCTAGAGACTGCTATAAAGGCACTAAACTTACAAATATGGTAGCTAGTATAGTTATTATTATGCTGATAGCTCCAATTGTAGCACCTATCATTGGAACTGTATTTACAAATCTTACAGGCACTTGGCAAAGTACTTTTTATTTTTTAACTTTCTATGGGGTAATTATATTAATAGCTGCTTTACTTATAGAGGAAACTCTTGAGCCCAAAAATAGGCAAATAAGTATTTTAAAAATTGCTCCTAGCTATTTTCAACATCTGACAAATCCTGGTTTTATGTTAGCAACTATAGCCGGTGGCTCTACTTTTGCGGCTTTATTAATTTATATATCTTCATCTGCAATTATATACTTAGAACAATATTCAACTGGTTCAATTTTATATTGTATATATTATGGAATATGTGCTATAGCTTCGATACTTGCTAACCTTTTGATAAAAAAACACTCTCACAAAATCAAAGATATTAAATATACTTATTATAGTATTGCTGTATTAGCGGTTAGTTGCACAGCTCTAGCGATATTTAATTACCTAAATATAGATAATGCTTTTATTTATACTATAGTAATGTTTATACTATGCGCTACAGTAGCTTTTATTTGCACTATACTTTACTCTTTTTCTATAAACCAAGTGGATCATAATTTTGGTACGGCTAACTCAATATCAAACTTTATTAAAAATATGATAGCAGCATCAGGTAGTTTTATAGTCAGCTATTACCATGGTAGAGATTTAATATTAGCCTCTCCTATTGTACAATTAGGTTTTATTGGTATTACTATTTTAATATTGTTTATTATTTATAAAATGAATATAGATTCAAAAATCAATGATTGAGGAATTTTTACTGCAACCTAGAAATATCCGCCACGCTAGTAAATAGTAGACGTAGCTTACTTAATAAAGCTACTCTATTAACTCTGATTTGTAAATTTTCATCCATCACCATTACATTATCAAAAAACTTACTAATTGTTTCATCCAGAGTTGCTAATAATTCTAATGCTTGTGAGTACTCTCTTTTAGATACTAACTCTTTTATTTTACTAGCCACTTTATCTATCTGGTTAGCTAGGTTTAGCTCATAATCATTATCTACAGTTTTAGCTAACTCAACATCGTAACTTGAAGTAACATCTTGTGAGTTTTTACTTAGTAAATTAGCAACACGTTTATTTGAAGCAATCAAGCTTTGTGATTTTTCAGAATCTCCAAACTCTATAACCGCTTTGACACGTCTATCAAAGTCTTTTATAGATTGATAACCAGTACTACTAATTGACTCAAATATATCTATCGATACACCCTCTTCTTTATAAAGGTTTTTTAACCTGTCTAAACAAAAGGACATTACTTCTTTAGTATTAGAATTTAAATACAAATCATTCACTTCTTTATAGCTATCTAAAGCAATATCTATAACTTTATCTAGAGATATATCTAAATTTGTATCTCGCAAAATACGCAATATACCTATTGCGGATCTGCGTAGTGCAAAAGGATCTTTATTACCAGTTGGTTTTTGTCCAATACCGAAGATACCTACTAAAGTATCTAACTTCTCTGCTAAAGCTACACAGCTTGCCACCGCAGTTGTTGGCAACTCTGCCCCGGAATACTTTGGCCAGTATTGTTGCTCTATAGCATTAGCTATAATATCAGGTTCACCATGCGCTTTAGCATAGTATTTACCAATAATACCCTGCAAATCAGTAAACTCAAAAACCATATCAGATATTAAATCTGCTTTAGCAAGCAAACCAGCTCTATATGCCGCTTGTATATCTATATCATTAAGCTTAGCTAGCTCTTTGGAAGTTTTAGCTATTCTTTGCGCTTTTTGATACATATTACCAAGCTTATTGTGAAAGGTAACATTCTCTAACCTTGGTAGTAAACTATCTAAAGAATTTTTAAGGTCTGTATCATAAAAAAATGCTGCATCTGCAAGTCTAGCATTCATAACCTTTTGATTACCAGTTGTTACAAGTTCTGGTTTAGTGCTTCTAATGTTTGAAATTGTAATAAAGTTAGCAATTAATTTATTTTGATTATCTAAAAGTGCAAAGCATTTTTGGTGTTCTTGCATCGATGAAATTAATGCTTCTTGTGGCACCCTTAAAAAGTCTTTATTAAAACCACATAGCATAGCATTTGGATATTCTACTATAGCACAGACTTCATCAACAAGATCACTATCAAGGACAACTTTATAGCCATGCTGTTTTGCTAGATTTTGAGCTTGTTCTATAATCTTTTGTCTACGCTGATCCCACTCTACTATAACCATAGCATCCTCTAAAGCATCTACATAACTAGCTATTGATGTTATTATGATAGCAGCTGGATTATGGAATCTATGACCATATGTAATATTGGCGGCTTTATGACCTAAAATCTCTATATCTACGATATTATCACCGTACAAAGCTAAAACCCAATGTACAGGTCTTACAAACTCAACCTCAGAAGCACCCCAACGCATCATTTTTGGAATTGGTAACTGCTTTAGAGCTTTTGTTATAATTTCTTGAAGTAAAACTACCGTTTTTTGTCCTTTTTGGATGCTTTTATAAAAAAGCTTTTCACCTTTTGGAGTATCTATTTTTTGTAATTGATCAAACTCAACTCCACAAGATTTTGCAAACCCTAAACCAACTGGTGTTGGCTGATTGTTTTTATATGCGATACTTACTAAAGGTCCTTGTTTTTCAACTGTTAGATCCTTTTGTGATTCTGCTAAATCATTTATTATAAATGCTAAACGTCGCGGTGATGCAAACCATTTAGTTTGAGCAAATTCAATCTCTGCTTCTTTTAGCTGATCCTCAACACTTATTAGCAATGATTGAGCTAAATTTTTTAAAGCTTTTGGTGGTAGCTCTTCCGTACCCAATTCAAATAAAAAATTTTTTGTAACATTATTATTATTCATTATAAAACCTTTAATAAATTTCTATTCTACAACTAAACTTAGGTACCCTGAGCTTGCTGAAGTGCAATAAAACACATAAATCAAACCCCACCAAACCTAATTAGCTTAACTACAACGTTTAAATAACTTGATGTATTATATCTTAATCCAGATAAGATTTTAATAAAACTACTATGTTTATCGATACACATTGCCATTTGGATTTTACTGTTTTTGATAAAAACCGCCAAAACTTGATTTTTGAGTGTGGTAAACTTGGTGTTAAAAAATTTATAAATCCAGCAACTCAAAGCTCCAGTTGGGACAAACTACTAACTATAAATAAGCAATTTAATAATATTCATATATGTTTTGGTTTACACCCTATTTTTATAGAGTTGCATCAAGATTCTGACATTTTAAAATTAGAAGAATATACTCAAAATACTAAAACTAAACTTATAGGTGAAATTGGTTTAGACAAGCGTCTACAAAACTTTAATAAGCAGGTTAAGTTTTTTAAAAGCCAAATTAATGTTGCAAAAAATCTTAATAAAAAAGTTATTATTCACTCCGTTAGATCTCATAATGAAATTATCAAGGTTATAAAAGATACTAACTTTACCAATGGAGGTATAATTCATGCCTTTAATGCTAACACCAGTATAGCTAAAATATATACTGATCTTGGTTTTAAACTTGGCATAGGTGGTATTATTTCGCACCCACATTCAAAGCTAAAACAAACCTTAAAAAATATAGACCCCAAAAATATTGTTTTAGAAACTGACTCTCCAGATATGCAACTTTATACAGAGCAGCAAAGTACTAATACGCCCCAAAACATACCTAAAATTTTTGAGCTTGTAAGCAATATTTATAAATTAAATCCTGATATACTAAAACAACAAATTTATAATACTAGCTTAGAGTTTATCTAAAAATGTATATATCTAATTTACAACTTCAAAACTTTAGAAATATACAATCTAAAAGTTTTGATTTTAACTCTAGTATCAACTTTATTATTGGTGAAAATGGCTCTGGAAAAACTTCTATACTTGAGGCTATATATTTTTTATCTCATAGTAGATCGTTTCGTAGCTCTCAGCTTAACAAAATAGTCAACCATGATGCTGATGAATTTATCATATTTGCTAAAGCCTATAACCCTAACGAAATAACTATAGCTTTATCACGTAAGAAAAATGGCAATAGTGTTTCTAAGCTTAATTTGGAAATACAAAAAAACCATACTGAAATTACTAGAAATCTACCTATACAATTAATCAATCCTGAAGCTTTTAATCTGATCAATTCTGGAGCCCAACAAAGGTGCAAAATCCTTGATTGGGGGGCTTTTTACCTTGATAAAACTTTTTTAAAAATATGGCAGCAAACTAAATTTCTTATTAAACAAAGAAACTCTGCTCTAAAACAAAACTACCCTCATACTTACATAGTAGGTATAGATAAAAAACTTAATGAATTCGGCAATATCCTTGATTTAAAAAGGGAAAGTTACTTTACAAAACTAAAACCTAAAATCTACGAAATACTTACCAAATTTAACCCGGACCTGCAATTAAGTATAGAATATTATCGCGGTTGGAATAGTGATAAAAGTCTAATGGAAGTTTTAACAGAATCTTTTGATTATGACAATAAATATAAGATCACTAATCATGGTCCACATAAGGCTGATATTGTCTTGACTATAAATAACAAACCTATACAAGATATATTTTCAAGAGGACAACAAAAATTACTTATTTGCGCTATAAAATTAGCTCAAGGAGAAATCCATAACCTTGAAAATGAAAACAAATGTATCTATTTAATAGATGATATAACTTCTGAACTAGACAATAATCACACTCAAACATTGTTTGCCTATCTAAATAAACTAAATTCACAAGTTTTTATAACTACTACAGAAAAAAACAAAATTATAGACTTCATAGAGGAAAGTAGCCATGTTATAGATATCATTTTGAAATAAGCCTATAACGGCTATTTTAAAGAAGTTTTTATAAATATTATTGGAGCAGTCAAGCAAATACCTCAAATCACATACTTTCTTTAACGGTCTTTATTAGTAAGCGTAAAGCTTTTTCTGTCGCAGAAGTTGAAGTCCAAAAATTTCGAGTTTCCAGAATTACTGGGTTATTAGTTAATTGATTCAATTGCCATAATACGTCATGTATCGTTTCACTTTCAGTGACAAGTCTAGAAGCGTGAGCAAGAACACCTTGTTTTGCTTTGGTTTTGGTAATGCTAGATAAACGCTCCAATTCCTTAATAACATCTTTTATAATTAATCCTGCGTTAAATGCTGGTTCAAGATCACCACGATAGTGACTTTTCTTGTCATTACCATAAATGCCTTTTGTTTTTAGAATATCGTTATCCCAATAATAGACATATTTATATCTGATATCTTTACTGTTATATACTTTGCTGTCGTGTTTAGTGGCTTTTCTGCCTGCATTGCCTGGAAATTTATATCCTAAATCCCTTACAATATCACGGGTGTCAATGTCGTAAGGGTTATATACAAGGCAAGCGTGAGAACGGGCTAGAACCTTAGCATAAAAATTCTTGTTTTTAAGGTGTGTTATGAATTTCAAAGCAAATGACCCAGTTGAAGGTATTTTGTCGTTTATATTTAACACATCTAACAATGAGTCATGCTTATATTTACTATTAACAGCGGCATAACAACAGATTAATGATATCGTAAGATGGTTAACCTTACTCATTCCAACATCAAAGGGGATATGCTTTACCAAAAAATCACCTAAGTCTTTGTAAGAAATCGAAAGGCCGGTCAAATCTTGCGTTTTAGAAATTACGCTGGCTCCTGGCATACAATGACCAACTATGTAAATTCTAGAATTTGCTGTTATTTTCTTTAAACTATCAACATTACTAAAATCATTCCCGCCTTTCCAGTGTATAACGTCAAAATTAAGACAGTTTGGCTTATGTGAATAAGTCCATTTTTCAAGTAACAGCTTATAATCATCAGTATCATCTATTGAAATTACTACTTGCCTATCATACATATTGCGTCCCCTTGGTATGTTTCTTAGCTTGTATAGATAAAATTATACAATTTAAGCACGGTGGCTTATATATGATGTATTTGATAAAGCATGTAAATTTATGATAGTTTTACTAATAATAAAAACAGATATCTAGGTAATACTCTCACACATAGGATCATAAAAAATACATTTTATTAAACGGTCCAAGCAGTCATTAATTTAAGAGAAAACTCCCGCAAAGCTGTATTAGGTCTTATATATAATAAATCCATAACCAATAAGCAGGTTTTAACCTAACATCCTCTAAACTATCATATAAGATAAGCTTTTTGTTTCAAATATTCTAAATATTTTCATATATTTACCATTTATCCTCTTGCACACTAAAATCAACTTATCTTATAATAGATACATAAGTTTAGCTGTCTGGGTTATTCGTAATTTGGTTACAATCTTGAGCCGATAGTTTTACTAAAGGGAGTTTTGGTGTTTCGCCTAGAGAGCAAGCTTTGGTATCTTTTAGATATTAGCAAAGAAGCCCAACGGTGGAACTATGACACCCACTTGATACCACAGGGATCAAGCACATTGGACCAAAACGGTAACCTGGATAGCTAATTTATTTATGAATAAGTCACAAATACGAAAACAACTATTACAAATTCGTAATGACCTTCCAAATAAAGATCTATTATCTGAAGATATTGCTAATAAGGTTATTAATTACATAAACCAAAATTTTACAACTCCTAAAATTGCTAGTTTTCTCTCCTTAAAAAATGAGGTTAATACAAAAACTGTAAATAACTATTTCGAAGTTTACCTACCGATAATACATCCTTTCATTAAGCATGGACTATGGTTTGCAAAAGACACCAAATCATACTACAAAAATAAATATAAGATTAATGAGCCTATATACTCAATAACTAAAGTTATAGCACCTTGGGAACTTGATATAATAATAATCCCATTAGTAGGATTCAACAAACAAAAATACCGTATGGGTATGGGTGGCGGGTTCTATGACTATTCTTTAGATTTTAAAAAAAACTTTAATTACCCATTAAGTATAGGTATAGCCTTTGATGAACAACAAAATAATGATATCATCATAGATAGACATGACATACAACTTGATGTAATAATTACCCCAACAAGGATTCTGTAAATGGACATTTCGACTTTAGTAGATCAAATAAAGCAACGTATATTATCTAAACTTGATCCTAAAGCAAATATTAAACTAACAGATGAGACTTATAAGCATATTAAGCACAAAGGCTACACAAAAGAAAAGTATCATTTACTAATAGAAATAGAGTCCAATAAACTTAATTCTATAGCTAAATTATCCTCACATAAACAAGTATATATAGCAATTGGTGATTTAATGGCATATATCCATGCCTTATCTATTAAAATTAAACCGGAGCAAGTCGATGTTTGATTTTATAATACATTTTAACTCCTACATAAACTATTTTGTTGATACTCTAGGAGTGTGGTTTTACATTCTACTTTTTATAATTATATTCTGTGAGACTGGAATCGTTTTAGGAATATTTTTTCCAGGAGACTCTTTACTTTTCACAATTGGCTTAACAGCAGCTGCTACTAGTATTAATATACATGTAGCTGTTTTTACAATATGCATAGCTGCTATAATAGGTGACTCCTGTAACTATATTACAGGCAAATTTATAGGTGAAAAGATGTTCCGCCCACATGCACCTATACTTAAATCAGCATACTTAGAGAAAACTAAATTGTTTTTAGAAAAAAATGGAACTAAAGCGATTATATTTTCACGCTTTATTGCCTTTGTAAGAACATTAACACCTTTCGTAGCAGGGATTAGTAGGATGAATTATCCTAAGTTTGTTATTCTAGGCTCGCTTTCAGCTATTATCTGGTCTTTTTCTATTACTTACACTGTTTATTTTTTCAGTGAAAATAAGTTTATAAAAGAAAACTTAAGCTTAATAATTATTCTTGTGATAGTCGCAGTCATAGGACAAGTGATATTCAAGTACATCCTTAATAAAATAAAAACAAAAAGATCTTAACCTTTGATAATTATTTTTTTATAATCTTACATAAAATACTTGAAAATGCGGGATTTATATCAAAGTATTTTTGTATGAGTTTAGTGCTATGGATTACAGATAATAGCTAGCTATTATCAAAATTTAGAGTACTAAAATCATCAATAAAGACAAAAATAGAAAACTGTATTTTCAAGTATTTTATGTATAAATCTAAATCATTTGGAAAAATTTATTGATGGACACTATAACAGCACTATTGCATATTATCTTACACTTAGACCAATTTATAAGTACTTATATTAATATATTAGGCGACTGGACTTATCTACTACTCTTTATAGTCATATTTTGTGAAACAGGATTAGTAGTTACGCCATTTTTACCGGGCGATTCACTACTTTTTGCAATTGGCTTAACAGGTGCTGTCACTACACTAAATGTTCATCTAGTTGCCCCTATTTTAGTTTTAGCTGCTATTTGCGGAGACTCTTGTAACTACTTTTTGGGTAGATTTATTGGTAAAAGGATTTTTAAGGATGACGCTAGAATACTTAAAACAACTCACCTTATTAAAGCCCAAAATTTCTTTAATAAATATGGAGGTAGAGCAATAATTATTGCTAGATTTACACCACTAATTAGAACTTTACTACCTTTTACTGCTGGTATGAGTAGGATGAGTTACATCAAATTTGTAGTATTAGGCGCAGTAGGAGCTTTTATTTGGGTGTATTCCATCATCTATATAGCTTTCTGGTTTAGCAATAATGCTTTTGTAAGAAAATACTTTGGCGTATTTATAATTTTGATAGTCGTTGTCTCTTTAATACCACCAACCATATCTTTCATTAAAGCTTATAGAACTAAATTTTCAACAAATAACAGCTCGTCTCTTTAAACTTAAATAATCTAATAAAAGTTTCCTACTTTGAAGCTGCTTACCTACCAAAATATTGTCTAACTTTAATCTTGTAACTCTAGCTATAACCTTTAAATCTTGTTCTGTCCACTTATAGAGTGGTTCCCTTATCTTCATGAGACTTAATCCTTTAACCGAGTTAGCACCAGCTACCACAGCCTCTCTAAATCCAGCAAATAAAATATTGTAATTTTTAGCTGGCTCTATATTGTAACCGTCAAGGTCATGCTCAACATAAACACCTTGTCCTAAACTCTCTAAAAGTTCCAATTCAAAAAATCTCAATAAATACTTATAATTATCCTCACTCATATTACTCATAACAAAATCATATTTTTTAAAAAGTGTATCATCCTCATCAGAGTAGCTTAAAAGTAAAAAAATAAGTTCATTTATATACTGTAAAGCTAAAAGATTAATGTATGATTTTTTATAAAAAGACTCTATAAACTCTATGTTATAAATCTTATTTAATCCAGAGTCTCGCCTAGCTAGGCTTATCTGTCCACAAAGTTTAACTAATGGTTGATACAAATTTTGCTGTTTTTTATTAGTTCTTATGACCCCAGAAATTTTACCAAATTCACTTGTAAATATGGAAACTAGTAAAGAACTTTCCTTATATTTACGCTGATGCAAGATATAAAAATCATAGAGCTTATCTTTCATTTAATTTCTCTATTAATTCTATAAGCTGAACAGCATTTCTATATTTTATTTCAGGTAACCCAAATATATCTATTAAATCTTCTAGTGATACTTTTACACTTTCATTAGCCTGCAATTTTAGCTGTAACCATTTTGCCATAGCTGTTATGTAAGCATCACCAAAAACTTTAAAAGAAGTTTTTTCTTTACTTACGTAAATTTCTACTGTTAAAAAGTTATCACTAACATTATATTTTACTTGAGTAGGTAAAATCTCAGCATCATCTACTGATATCTTTGATAACATTTCTTTTACTAGACTATTGTACACTTATCTTAACCCTTGTATTTATATCAGTATCACCCAAAAGGTGACGCTACTCTTAAAGTATTCACCTTTTCTTTAATGAGCTCTGCTGCTTTGGCAACTTCTTTTTCAGTTGTTGGTAACCCAAAAGAGACACGAATTGTACTATCAGCATCATCTGCACTTAAACCTATTGTCCTTAAGACATGAGATGGTTCTATTGCTTGAGAGTTACAAGCTGATCCCGTTGATAAACAAACCCCATCAAGCATAGCTAGTAAAGTTTCTGCTTTTACACCTTTAATGGTTACATTTAAAATACCTGGATAACTATGTTGTAAATCTGTATTGAGCTTTATGTTCTGGATTTTATTAAGTTGCTCTAAAAATATATCGCGTAACTTATTAATACGCTTATAATTTTCATCTTTATTACTGAATATATCTTTGCAAGCTTCAGCTAACGCAAAAATCTGATAATTAGGTAATGTTCCAGCTCGCATTCCAAATTCCTGTGTGCCTCCATGAATTTGTTTCACTAACTTAACCCTAGGAGCCTTTGATCTGACATATAGAAAACCTATTCCTTTAGGCGCATATATCTTATGTCCAGATACTGATAACAAGTCAATATTCATAGCTTTAATATCTAAGTTTACCTTACCATAGCCTTGAGCTGCATCAACGTGAAAAAACACTTTACTACGTTTGGTAATCTCACCTATTTTAGTTAAGTCATTCATAGTGCCTAGCTCATTATTTACAGCCATTAAACTCACTAATATAGTTCGTTTAGTAATAGCTTTTTGAAGATCTAAAATACTCACTTTACCTTTACTATTCACATCTAGATAGGTCACATCATACCCTTTTGTTTCTAGATACCTACAAACATCCAAAACAGCTTTATGTTCAACTTTAGATGTAATTATATGCTTCCCTTTATCACTATAAGCTTCAGCGATACCTTTTATAGCTAAATTATTAGATTCAGTAGCTCCTGATGTAAATATTATTTCTCTACTTAAAACCCCTAAAGTTTTAGCGATATCTTCTCTTGCTGTTTCAATTTGATCTTTTATTTTTTCAGCTTCTTCATAAGTAGATGACCCTGAGTTAAAAAAATAATTATTATCATTATTTATATAGTTTATGAGTTTATTTTTAACCGTTTCACTTAGTGGTGTAGTAGCAGCATAATCCAGATAGATAAAGCTCATTTAACCCCGATATTTCTTTCAATTAATAGCTAATATTGTTATTATATCAAATAATTGCGTACATAGTACTTTAACAAAATCACTAACACGTCTAAGCTCTAAATCAGAGATGGTAAATCTGATTAATTTCACAAGTTTGGAATCTGCTTAGTTCATAAAAATAGTGATTAAATTAAGAAGACCATAGAGGTCAACAAAAAAACAAGCTGGTTCGTTAAAAAGTCAGCTATGAATATTACTTAAGGAATTTAAAAAAATGAAGAAAATACTAATTAACAGTAAAAATAGCGAAGAAATTAGAATTGCTACTTTAGATAACGGCAAACTAATTGATCTAGACATTGAAAACGTTGATAGAGAACAAAAAAAAGCTAATATCTACAAAGGTTATATTTCAAGAATAGAACCAAGTTTGAATGCTATTTTTGTAAATTATGGTGAAGAAAAAAATGGTTTTTTACCATTCAAAGAGGTATCTGAATACTATTTAAAAGATACTCCTACAGGTGAAAATATTGCTCATCTTTTATCTGAGGGTCAAGAACTAATAGTACAAATAGACAAAGAAGAACGTGGTGATAAAGGAGCTGCTTTGACTACTTTTATTACACTAGCTGGCTCATATATGGTGCTTTTACCAAATAACCCTGAAGGTGGTGGTATTTCACGTCGTGTTGAAGGTGAAGAAAGAGAAAGGTTAAAAAAATATCTCAAAGATTTAAATATCCCTAAAAACATGAGTGTAATTGCTAGAACGGCATGTGTGGAGTGTTCTTTTGAGGAGTTAAAATATGATTTTGATACACTAGTTGAATTATGGCAATCTATCACACAAGCTTACCATAAGATAAAAAAACCTGCTCTACTTCATAAAGAAAGCGACATTATCGTTAGAACTGTTAGAGATCATTTAAAAGAAGATGTAAAAGAGATCATAATAGATAGTAAAGAATGCTTTGATGATGTCAAAAGGCAACTTAGCTTACTAAGACAAAGCTTTGACACCAACAAGGTTAAATTATACAATGAAGAGCTACCTTTATTTACTCAACATGGTATTGATCAGCAAATAGAAAATGCTTACAAAAGAGAAATACGTCTACCTTCAGGTGGCTCTATAGTAATAGATACAACTGAAGCTTTAGTGGCTATAGATGTAAATTCTTCCAGATCTAATAAAGCTGAAGATGTTGAAACTACAGCCTTTAAAACAAACTTAGAAGCTGCTGAGGAAGTTGCTAGACAACTTAGAATCAGGGATCTTGGTGGACTTGTAATTGTCGATTTTATTGACATGTCTTTTTATCAAAATAGAAAACAAGTTGAAGAAAAGCTTATGGAAGCTTTACAGCAAGATAGAGCTCGTATTCAAATGTCTCGTATTTCTAAGCTTGGACTTATTGAAATATCAAGACAACGTCTAAGCTCGTCTATAAATGAAAGTGTTATGCAAAAGTGTCCACGTTGTGAAGGTCATGGTTTTATTAAGACCACTCAAGCTACGGCTCTTACAATATTACGTAAAATTAGAGCTGAAGCCATGAAGGATGATACTAATGAAATCCGCGTACAAGTTCCTGTAGATATAGCTGCATATATACTAAATGAAAAAAGAGAAAATATAGTTGATATCGAAAGAATATCTAATGTTAAAGTCATGATTATTCCTAACTTTAATATGGAATCTCCTAAGTTCCAAATGCAAAGAATTTGGGGTGCAAGCTACAAATCAAATCGTACAAGCCCAGAACTTATAGAAGACGTATATAACCTTGAAGTACCAAAAGCTGGTAAGAAAAAAGTTGCAGCTGTTGATTTAACTAAAGCTGTTGAAACCAAAGTTTTTGAAAAAAAAGAACAAAAACAAGAAGATCAAAGCTATCAGCCCAAAGAATCTAATACTAATACTAATACTAATACTAATACTAATAATATTAAGAAAAAAAGCTTATTTGCTAAATTAGCAAATGTCATCTTTGGTACTAAAGATAGTGCAAAAACTTCTGAAACTGAGCTGAATAAGAAAAAAGACGATAAAAATCACCAGCAAAGAAATAACCAACCTAATAAAAATAAAGAAGATAAAGCTGTCGAGAAAATTGAGCTCAACAAACCTCTAAGTAATACAACTAGAGATAACAATAGTAACGGTAGTAATAAAAAAAACCGTCATGAGCGTGATAATCAACATCACAAAAAAAATAGTTACAACAATGAGCGTAATGATCGTAGTAATAAAACTAAGAAAAATGATGATACTGATAAACGCCCACCCAACAAAAATAATAGCAGGTCTAGCAACATAAACATTAACGACGCTGAAGAAGTGGTTAATATAACACAATTAAAGTATGAAGCTCAATCTATTGACAATAAAATAGACCTTGTTAAAAAAGTTATCTCAAAGAACCCAGATGAGTTTGTCTCTGTTATGGTTAAAGATATTTTAGATAACTATAATAGTTTAAAGTGTGATGGCGCTAAGAAAGTAAAAACAGAAGAAAAGGTTGAAACTCAAAAATACCTAAAATTTGACACTGTTTCTGTTGATGCAGAATTAGCTAATGTTGCTAAAGATGTAAATGAAAAAGAAACTCAAATCAGTATTGAACTTGAAACAAGTTCTAAAGAGCAAACTTTTATTGAAACTACTGAAAGACCTAAAGATACAAAGAAAACAGAAGTTAAAAAAACTACTCTAGCAACCAGTGAAGAAAAAGTAGATACAAACTTAGAAGAAAAAGGCTTTAATAAAACTACAAAAGCAAAAGCAGATTCTTCTAAAAAAACTACAAAAGCCGCAAAGCCTGCTAAAGAAAAATCTGAAAATAAAAAAGTAAAGCAAGAACCAGCTGATGGATTTATAAATTATTCTGCTGCTGTGGACTTTGAGTCTCAAAAACTAATATAAGGTTTTAAGAATGTTACAATACCCACATATAGATCCTGTTGCTCTACAGTTAGGACCAATTAAAATTCATTGGTATGGGTTGATGTACCTAATTGGCATTCTTGCTGGCTGGTTTCTACTGAAATATAGAGCTAAAAGAAAGTCTTGGTCTCCAGTTAAACCTGAGCAAGTTGGAGATTTAACCTTCTATATAGCTCTTGGTGTAATTTTAGGTGGGAGAATTGGTTATATAGTTTTCTATAATCTCTTATTTTATATACATAACCCTCTAAACATGTTTTCTTTATGGGATGGTGGTATGTCATTTCATGGAGGTTTTATTGGCGTATTAATTGTTTTTGGTATATATGCAAAGAAATATAATGTCAATTTTTTTGACCTTGGTGAATTTGTTGCTCCAGTTATACCAATAGGTCTAGGTGCTGGCAGGATAGGTAATTTTATCAATGGTGAACTTTGGGGGAGAGTTACCGATTCTCCTATAGGCATGATTTTTCCAACTGGGGGTCCCCTCACAAGATACCCTTCTCAACTTTTTGAGTTTTTGTTAGAAGGTGTAGTTCTTTTTAGTATCCTTTGGATTGTAACTATAAAAAAACGCCCTAGATATTTGGTACTAGGTTTATTTATGTTTTTATATGGATCTGCTAGGTTTATTTGCGAATTTTTCAGACAACCAGACCCACAGTATGGTTACATTTTCTTTAATTGGGTAACTATGGGGCAAATATTATCTGCGCCTATGGTTTTATTAGGAGCAACAATCTTAATCGCTGTGTTTGTTAAAACTAAAGGTAAAAAACATGCTTGAATATTTAAATTTCCTTAGATATATCAAAGAAAATGGTACAGATAAAGGAGATAGAACTGGTACCGGTACAAAAAGTGTTTTTGGGTTTCAGATGCGTTTTGATTTACAAAAAGGTTTTCCTCTTGTAACTACTAAAAAGGTTCATCTACCAAGTGTTGTCCATGAGTTACTATGGTTTTTAAGTGGCGATACAAATGTTAAATACCTTAATGAAAACAAAGTCAGAATATGGAATGAATGGGCAACTGAAAATGGCGAGCTAGGACCAATATATGGTAAGCAATGGCGTGATTTTAATGGTCAAGGAGTTGACCAAATTGCTGAAGTTATAGAGCTTTTAAAAACTAATCCTAATTCGCGTAGAATATTAGTGTCAGCGTGGAACCCATGTGTGGTACCTACTGAAAAACTTTCTCCTCAAGAGAACGTAAAAATCGGTAATTCTGCCCTCCCACCATGTCATGCTATGTTTCAGTTTTATGTAGCTGATAATAAACTATCCTGTATGCTTACCCAGCGTAGTGCAGATGCGTTTTTAGGCGTACCTTTTAACATTGCTAGCTATTCACTACTTACACATATGGTAGCACAACAATGCGATTTAGATGTTGGTGAGTTTATATGGTCTGGTGGAGATTGTCATATCTATAATAATCATATAGATCAAGTTAACGAACAACTTAATCGTACACCTCTAGAGCTACCAATCCTAAAGATTTTGAGAAGACCAGACTCAATTTTTGATTATAAGTATGACGATTTTGAGTTTGTAAATTATAATTACCACCCTGCTATTAAAGCAAAAATATCCATATAAAGGAGCTTTTCCCAATGAGCCAACTTTCACTTAGTAAAAAGAAAATTCCTATATTATTGCTCGAAGGGATACATAGTAACGCTATAGAATCCTTTAAAACTGCTGGTTATGAGAACGTTGAACTTTTAAATACTGCTTTAGAAGGCCAACAGTTAATAGAAAAATTAAAAGACTTTAAAATAGTTGGCTTACGCTCACAAACTCAATTAACTAAAGAAGTTTTAGAAAATTCTAAGCATCTTACAGCTATAGGCTGTTTTTGTATCGGAACTAATCAAGTAGATTTAAAGGCTGCTCAACAGTTAGGTATACCTGTTTTTAATGCTCCTTTTTCAAATACACGAAGTGTTGCGGAATTAGTTTTAGCTGAAGCTATCTTACTAGTAAGAAATGTCGTAGACAAAAATGCTAAAGCTCACCGTGGTGAGTGGTTAAAATCAGCAGAAAATGCCAATGAAATTAGAGGCAAAACTTTAGGAATAATTGGCTATGGACATATCGGTATGCAACTTGGAATACTTGCTGAAAGTATAGGTCTAAATGTTATTTTTTATGATATTGAAGAAAAGCTTCCTCTAGGCAATGCTACCCAAGTTTCTAACTTAGAGAAACTACTGAAACAGTCTGATATCGTATCTTTACACGTGCCTCAATTATCTACTACTAAAAATATGATTTCGTATAATGAATTTAGCTTAATGAAAAATAATTCTGTAATTATAAATGCTTCACGTGGTAATGTTATAGATATTGATGCATTAGTTAAAGCTTTAGAAACTAAAAAGCTTAAAGGAGCTGCTATAGACGTTTTTCCTAAAGAGCCCTCTTCTAAAAATGAAGTTTTTGACAGCCCTTTAAGAAATTTTGATAATGTGTTTTTAACACCACACATTGGTGGAAGCACTATAGAAGCTCAAGAAAACATAGCAAACGAAGTTAGCGCCAAACTTATCAAATACTCTGATAATGGTTCTACTTTAAATGCTGTAAATTTCCCAGAATTATCTCTACCACTCCACACTAACAGCCATAGAATTTTGCATATACATCAGAATATCCCTGGTATAATGAATGAGCTAAATAAAATCTTAGCTGAGAAAAATATAAATGTTGAGGGACAATATCTTAGAACATTAGAAGGTATAGGCTATGTCGTTATGGATATTCGTTCAACGGATAATCAAGCAAAAGATCTTGTCGAAGAATTTAAAAAAGTAAAAGCAACTATACGTGCACGTTATTTGATATAGATGGCAGCTATCAACAAAGCCGAAATTGTAAAAGAAATAACTTCTTTAAATCCTTCTCACATCATTATAGGATATAGTGGTGGAGTTGACTCTAGTGTACTTTTAAATATATCTGCCGCAACTAACATACCTATAGTAGCAATCTATATTAACCATGGTATTCATCCACAAGCTGATAATTGGCAAAATCATTGTCAACAGACATGCAAGCACTACAAAGCTGAATTTATAGCTCATACTCTTGATAAAGCTCCTAAATCAGAAAGCTTTGAAGCATGGGCTAGTAAGCAAAGAATGATATTTTTTCAGAAGATAATGTCTAATAACTACCCTAACCCTATACTACTATTAGGGCATCACTTAGATGATCAAGCAGAAACTTTTTTATTACAAGCTATTAGAGGTGCTGGGCTTGCTGGGCTTTCGGCTATGCCGTGTTATAAAAAATTAAAAAATGGAGCACTTCTAAGACCACTACTTAACTACCCTAAAGCTGAAATAGAAAAATTTGCTATAAACAATAATATTACTCATATATATGATGACAGTAATCAAGATAATAAATATCGTCGTAACCTGATACGTAACCAAATCATCCCAGTATTAAAGGAGTTTAATCCAAGTATAAGTAAAACTCTTTCTCGCAGTGCAAGTATTTGTGCCCAGAGCAATAATATTTTAAACAAATTGCTTGCAGAAAAATTAACAGAAATATCAGATAATAAACATATCAACGTAGACTTACTAATAAAACTTGATAAAGATATTCAAACTAATTTATTGCATTTGTGGTTTAAAAAAAATACTTGTTTAAGTCTAAAATCCAAACAACTTGATACCATTATTTTGAGCCTTAATAGTAACCAAGTAACTACTGGTTGGCAACTTGATATAAATTACGATTACAAGCTAGTTGTAGAATATGGTTTACTAAAGATAAACCAGAAAGTTTTAACAGAACCTCCTACAGATAGACAGACCGTCATAAATTGGCTGGAACAATATTTTGATGGAAAAAAAGATTTCACCAAGGTAGTTATTAGAGATAGAAAAAGTTCAGATAAATGTAAATACATAGGAAGACATAAAACTAATAATTTAAAAGTCCTTTTTCAAGAGCTGAAAATACCTGCCGAAGGTAGACATAAAGCAAAAGTCATTTTACTCGACGATAAGATAATCGCAGTCTACCCTTTTTTTAGTTGTGGTTAGGGAAGCTAAATTTGGTTTTTAAAGTTTAATAAAAAGATGATACTCTCATTAAGTTGTGTCTGTAGCTATAGCTAGCTACGCTAAAAATAAATCAAATACAACTCAGTTTAGTTTCCAAAGTTCACAGTTATTTTATCATTTTTATTAAAAATTCTATCATAAATCAATACGTATTATCAAATATGTCTATATAAAACTATGCTTTGAGCTGATATTATTTACTCACCTTACGCAAAAGATTGTAAATTTTAAAAAGATATTTAGAATACTGATCATAGAAAAAAATTGTATTATCTAAGAGATGGACAAGGATTTACTAGACATATACACAGATTATCTTATAAGCCAAACTAAGTATGCTACGGCTACAAAATTATCAGATATATTAGATCAAGAAGTATCCCATGACAAAATAACAAGGTTTTTAAGTAAGTCAGATTTAACAAGCTTAGAATTTTGGAAGTATATAAAGCCTTTAGTTAGAAAACATAACAGCGAATACGATGTTCTTTGTTTGGATGATACAATTAGTGAAAAGCCAAGTACAGATGAAAATGATATAGTCTGTTGGCATCACTCTCATGCTAAAGGTGTTCATGTAAAGGGTATTAATATAGTCTCATGTATGCTTAGTACATCAAATTTATCTATTCCAATAGACTATGAAATAGTGAAAAAGGATGAGCGATATTATGATGAAAAAGATAAGCGGTATAAAAGAAGATCTAAAGTTACTAAAAACCAAATGTTTCAAAACATGATAAATCGAGCAGTTATTAATCATGTTAAGTTTAAATATATTTTGGCAGATAGCTGGTTTTGCTCTAAAGATAATATGAATTTCATACATCACACATTATCGAAGAAATTCATACTTGGTATGAAGTCAAATAGAGTTGTTGCCTTGAGTGATTATGCTAGAAAGAGTAAGGATTTTATTAAACTCTCTGAACTTGATATTGCTGATGGAGAATCTTTAAAGATATGGCTTAAAGATATGAATTTCCCTGTCCTTTTAACAAAAAAGATTTTCATAAACGAGAACGGTGCAAAAGGAATTTTATATCTTGTAACAAATGATTTAGAAATAGATTCTAATCAGTTATATCATGACTATCAAAAAAGATGGCAAATAGAGGTTTATCATAAATCAATTAAGCAAAATACTTCTTTATCAGCATCACCAACTAAAGTTGAGAAAACTCAAAGAAATCATATTTTTTGCTCATTAGTAGCTTTTTGTAAACTAGAAATGCTCAAGATAAAAACTTCACTAAACCACTTTGCCCTGAAATATAAGCTCTTGGTTAGATCTAACGCTATTGCTCTTAAGCAGTTATATGAAATTAGAAATTCATGACCAAATTGCGTAAGGTGAGTTATTTATATATAGAACTATAAACAATTTCGAAGAGGTAAAAATCATGGTGAAACTTGGAATTAGCTTAATGTCTAAAGGGTCTAGATATAATAAAATCTTAGAAAAAGATGGGGGACAAACACATTATTTTGGAGTTAATGCGAAGCTTTGGAATGAAGAAAAGAATAGCGAAATATTACTAAACCTAATACCACAAGCAACCAATAAGGATGAATTAATACACTTCTTGATTGAAGGACATGGTGCTAAAAATTCGTCTCACATTCAAAGTAATGATCATGATCCTAATCATAGATTTAACTTAAGCCTTACTTATGTTTCGCAGGCGTTTACAAAAATTTTTGAATCGGGGTTTAAACAAGTTGTGCTAGAACTAGTCTCATGTTCAGCAGCAGAAAATGGAAGCTCTAACGAAAGCATGTTTTATAATATCACCGAATCTATTAATATAAATGAAGGAGCAATTTTTTTAGCTGTTGCTGCTGATCAAACTTTACGTGGTGGAATAAAAGATGGTTACTATACAGAACGTCTATACCAGCGTTACTCACCAGATACAAATAAAGAACAAGGATTTCAAAATAGACTTAACGACCTCATAAGCATAAAAAATCCGAGCAATTTTGATACAAAAGAAATATCGAAGTTTTCTAAATATCTAAATCGGATCAATGATCAACTAGATGAAGAAATTCTATCTCTTGAAACTGGTATATTAGAAGAAGAAGCTAATAAAGCTAAAGCTGCTAAATTACAGTGGCTTCATGCTGCGAAAATGGTTAATTACACAAAGAAATCTAATAAACTTAACACATTGTACGATCAACAACTAGAAAACTTGAACAAAGCTACATCCAGGGTAGGCCATGCTGAGAATTACTATTATTGCGTAAAAAAATATGCTGAAATTAAAAACCTAACTATGAGCCGAATTCTAAATGGTAAGCTTAGTGAAATTACTAAGGATAAATATTACCAACCTACTAAGCATATTAGACAAATTATGGATGCTGCAAGAAAGTTATCCAAAACCTATGGTAGTTATGATTTAATGAAACAAGATTTTATATCTAAATTGTAATATGTAAAAGCTTAAACTTAACCTGACAAACATACCCTATTTTAGCGTCCAGTTTCTCAATTAAGTTCTCAAAGATTTTAAGATAGCATCTTTTGTTATTACCTTTAGCTGCTGTATTTCCTCTTTTGTAGAGTTTAAAGGTGGTAGCCAATATATAGTATTCCCTAATGGTCTAAGTAAAGCACCAAGTTTTATAGCTTCACGATAAACATCTAAGCCAAACCTATGTTTGCTCACATCTAAATCAGCGGCTATTATTGCTCCAATATTTCTAATATTTTTTAAAATAGGTACCTCTTTCTGTATTTCTAAAAATGAATCTAGAAACCACTCTTCAAGGTTTGATACGTTTTCTAAAATTTTCTCCTGCTCAAAAATATCTAAAACTGCATTTGCGCACACAGCACCTAAGACATTACCACTATGGGTATGTGAATGTAAAAATGCTTTAGTTAAATCATCACTATAAAACAGTTGATAATATTCATTCTTTGTTACAACCACGCTAAACGGAAAATTTCCCGAAGTTAAGCCTTTTGATAAACATAAAAAATCAGGTTGAACGTCTAAATATTCAAAGGCAAACATCTTACCAAGACGCCCTATTCCGGTCATAATTTCATCAAAAATTATAAAAATATCATTTTCTTTACACCATTTGCAAAGTCTGTTTAGGTAATCTTTACTATATATTAACATCCCTCCAGCACCTTGACATATTGGTTCTACTATTAAAGCATTTATATTATCTTTATGCTGCTCTAGATATTTTTTTGATTCTAGCCAGTAAAGCTCTGCATTATCCCATAATGGATCATTTTTTCCTGTTACATAAGGGATACCCTTTAAAATAAAGCTTTCAAATAATAATGCTTTATAAGGTTCTGAATATAAACTACAATCACTAACACTCATTGTAGCTAATGTTTCACCGTGGTATGAATTTTCTAAACATAAGAACTTAGTTTTATTACTTTGGTTATTAAATTTTCTAACATGCGTGGTCATTTTTAAGGCTATCTCAACTGCACAAGAACCATCGCTAGCATACAGGGTTTTATCCATGTTAGTTAGCTTACATATTTTTTGGCTAAAAGTGTTTATTTCATCATTTGTAGTATTTGCAAATATAGTATGCTCATACTTATCTAGCTGATCCTTTAACTTACTAATTATACTTGGATGTCTATGACCTAATGATTTACACCACCAACTAGAAGTAGCATCAAAAAGTTTTCTATTATCTTTTGTATAAATGTATCTTCCTTGTGTTTTTATGACTTCTAAAGGCGGGATTCTTTCAAAATCTTTCATTTGGGTGCATGGATGCCATATATTTGTACTATAAGTCATTTGTAAACCATTATTAGATATTAAAGTTGACAAATATTATACACGCAAGATAGAATTGTTCACAATTACAAATTACAATAAAAAAACATGACGTTAGAACAAATACAAGAGATTTATAATAAACCACTGACGGAACTAATTTTCCTTGCTTTAGAAACACATAAAAAACATTTTACTAATGACATTGAATTATGCGCGCTAAAGAGTATCAAAACTGGAGCTTGTCCAGAAGATTGTAAATATTGCCCACAAAGTGGACATTACAATACCAATATAGAAAAACATAAGCTTTTAGATAAAGATGAGATCTTAAAAGAAGCTCAAAAAGCAAAATCTAATGGCTCAAAAAGATTTTGTATGGGCGCTGCTTGGAAAAGTATACCTAAAAAAGACTTAGATAAAGTAGCTGAAATCATATCTGAAGTTAAAGGCTTAGGTTTAGAAACATGTGTCACATTAGGAAGCATAAGTAGCGATGAAGCAAATTTATTAAAAGAAGCTGGACTTGATTACTATAACCACAATTTAGATACATCAAAAGAGTTTTACCCAAACATAATATCAACGCGTAAATTTGAAGAAAGGATAGAAACTATTAGAAATGTAGCTAATGCTAATATCAATGTTTGCTGTGGCGGCATTCTGGGTATGGGAGAGTCTTTAGATGATAGACTAAATCTACTATTAGAACTTTTAAATTTACCAACAGTTCCTAAAAGTATACCTATTAATACATTAATACCTGTTAAAGGAACTCCTTTAGGTGATAAATATTCACAAGCTCAAGTTGATAATCTTGATTTAGTTAGATTTATAGCAACCACCCGAATCTTATTTCCACAAGCTAGATTAAGGCTTTCAGCAGGTAGAGAGCATATGTCTTTTGAAACTCAAACCCTTTGCTTCCTAGCTGGAATAAATTCTATATTTTATGGTGATAAGTTACTTACTGAAAATAATGCTTCTATAAATTCTGATAAATATTTAATATCTAAACTTGGCTTACACTCTAATGCTGTTGCTTAATTATAGGTAATTATGGAACATTTAGAAAAAAAATATTTTGAATATCAGCAAGCTAATTTGCTAAGGGAGCTAAAAACTTATAAAAATAGTAACGATATTATAGACTTTACTACTAGTGATTACTTAAATCTATCTAGCTCACAAAACCTTGAAAAAGCCTTTACCCAAGGATTCAGAAAATATGGTTTTGGAAGTAAAG
Organism: Allofrancisella heilbronnii; assembly: GCF_000710735.2. NCBI lineage: Bacteria > Pseudomonadati > Pseudomonadota > Gammaproteobacteria > Thiotrichales > Francisellaceae > Allofrancisella > Allofrancisella heilbronnii. The sequence goes on from NZ_CP144673.1 coordinate 994,033, forward strand.
GTTCAGCTATAGTTTGTGGGTATAACGATAGCATTAAAGAGTTTGAACGGATATTTTCTAACTTTGTAGGTTACCCTCAGGCTATATTCTTCAATTCTGGTTTTATGGCCAATTTAGCTATTTATTCAACTCTATTTACTAAACAAGATACTATTTTTACAGACAAAAATATTCATGCCTCTATTATTGATGGAATTAAACTTTCAGAAGCAAAACTTAAAAGGTATAAACACCAAAGCATAGAACATTTAAAAACCATCTACGACCATAAGAGTTTTGTAATCACAGAAGGAGTATTTAGTACTACTGGCAGCATTACGGATTTAAATAAAATATCTAAGTTTATAGATAATAATAAACTTATTGTAGATGAAGCACATAGTTTTGGAGTTATTGGTAATCAAGGTTCTGGCTCTATTAATTATCACAATCTAAGTCATAAAGAATGTCCAATAGCCGTTTTTCCTTTAGGCAAAGCTTTTGGTGGGGTTGGTGCTGTTGTATGCACTACCAACAAAATAGCAAATTATCTAATACAATTTGCTAGACATTATATCTATACTACCGCCTTACCTGCTTTAATTTTAGAAGCATCAATGATTCAATTAGAAAACTTAAAAAATGCAAATATTCAAAGAGAGAATTTAAAAAATAACATTTATTTTTTTAATAGCTTGTGTCAAGAAAAAAACTTAAAACTAGTATCTGATGACGTCTCTCCTGTTAGAAGCATTTTAATAGGAGATTCTAGCTTAGCTATAAAACTAAAAGATGATTTAGACAAAAATAATATAGCTGTATCATGCTTTAGATATCCAACGGTACCAAAAAACCAATCATTACTTAGGTTCTCAATACATGCAAATAATACATTTGAAGAGATACAAAAAGCTCTAACTATTTTATCTAAAGGTATCTAGCAATGGATAAATACAATAAGATTAAGCAAAATTTCTTTTATGCCAATGAATATTCGAATAATGCAACTGTACAAAATCTAGTAAGAAAACAGCTTCTAAATATAAGTTTAGAATTTGTTAATACTCCAGTGAATAACATTTTATGCCTTGGGATGAGAAGTACTTCAGAACTCTTAGAACTAAATAATATGTTTCAACCAAATACACTTGATATTGTTGATTTAGCCCTGCCAAATTTATCTAATTCACAAGTATATAAGGATAAAAATATAAATCTTTTTGAACTAAATTTTGATCAAGATTTACATTTATTGACTAAAAACTACGATCTTATTTTTTCTAATATGTCTTTTCAATGGAGTAATAACCTAAACAATTTAATATCCAATCTAAAAAGAAAGCTAAATAATAAATCTTTGCTAACTTTCACTACTTTACTTTCTAGAAATTTCCATGAAATTTCAAATATTTTAAGAGTAAATAAAATGCTTTCAAAAGATACTACTATTAAAATAATTAAGGATAATAAACTAGAATGTTTATATAACAAATCATTCTATCTAACTCTTAGATTTGAGAATTTTAAACAATTAACTACACACCTTAAAAATACAGGAGTAAATACATATACAGGTTCGTTAAATAAGGTAAGTTTTAGTACCATAAAAAACCTCTACAAGCAATCTAATGACTGTAAATTAACTTACCATATTGGTTTATTTATATGCTACAAGGAGTAATTTATGAAAAAATTTTTTATAATAGGGACAGACACAGAAGTAGGTAAAACATATATTTCAACAAACCTAATAAAAGCTTATGAATTACAAGGTATAAACTCGCTGTGTTTAAAGCCTGTAGCTTCAGGAAAAAGTGAAACTTCTGATTTAGCAGAAGATGTTGAAAGCATTTTAAATGCTTATAATTATAAATTCACTGCTGAGCAAATAAACTTAATTTCATTTGATCAGGCTATAGCACCACATATAGCTGCCATGAATTTAAACAAAAATATTAATCTAACAGAACTTAACCAATTTATTACAAATAAATATAGTCATAATTATGATATTTTACTTATAGAAGGTGCCGGAGGATTGCTTACACCTTATTGTAATAAGCTTACACAACTAGATTTAATAAAATCTTTACAAATACCTGTTTTATTAGTTTCTAGTATAAGAGTTGGTTGTATAAACCATACATTGCTGACAATCAATGAGTTAAAGCGTCATAATATTAATTTAAAAGGTTGGGTAGCTAATTGTAATAGTCAAAAAACACTCCATATTAATGAACAAATACAAACAATAGAACAACTATCTAATGAGAAATGTTTAGCAAGAATAGACAAAGACAGTAATTATCTAGATTTTATTGAGTTGTCTAAAATACTAATCTCTCCTGAAGAAAAAGTATAAGTATTATTGTTAGATTCAACAATTATTTCACCAATATCAGATAAATCTTTGTAGCTACAATTTGAAAAAACCTTATCTCCTATTTTTAGTGAAAAGGTTTTATCTTTTAAGTAGTTTATCTTCTCATAGTCTGGTTTAAAATAAGCAAATCCTTGTTTAATAAAGATATTTAGCTCTTGCTGGATATCTTTAATTAGCTCAATTAGCAGCCATGTTCTATCAATATGTTTCTTTGATTCTAACTTTAAAGAAGTCCATTGGTTTGCTATATCTTCATTTTTCTGCATGTTTACATTTAAGCCAAAACCAATAAATAGTTTTGCTTTATCATTAATTTCAGCAAAAATATTTATAATAGTTCCGCTAACTTTTTTATTGTTAATAAAAATATCATTAGGCCACTTTAATTTAGGTTCTAGCCCGAATCTGGCTAACGTTTTAGCAATGCTTATCGATATAACTAAAGATAAACCTGTTAATCTTGACACGTCTAATTCAACAAATTCAAGCAAAGTGCAATATATATTCTTACCAAAAGGAGAACTCCAACTTCTATTAAACCTACCAAAACCCTTACTCTGATGTTCTGCTATAAAGATAGTATTTTTGCTAAAATTACCTTGGTTTTCTATAGCATATTTAGATGTTGAATCTATCGAATAAAAATATATAACTTTATCAAAAACTTTTTCTATTTTATTTACATCAATTAAATCTAATTTTTCTTCTAATAAATAGCCTATTTTGGGATTAGAAAAAATATTCATTTTATATTTGTCTTTTAGTTTTTTTATATTCTTAGATACAGCTGCTCTTGTAATTCCAAGCTTATTTCCTATCCCTTCCCCACTTACATATTCTTTGTCACTTAAGAAATTAAAGATTTGCTGTTGAGTTTTGTTCATATTTAACTTTTAGTATTCTCTTTAAAATATTTACATAAGTCTACTAAAGCCTTATCAAAATCATCATTCACAAGCTGGTAATCATATTCATTAGCATGAGCAATTTCGCTTTCAGCTTGTTTCATACGGTAATCTATAGTTTCTTTAGTATCTGTATTTCTAGCTTCTAACCTATTTCTAAGCTCATCTAGAGAAGGTGGTAATATAAACAAACTTTTGACTTTATCTTTATAGATTATTCTTGTCTGTTGTGCTCCCTGCCAGTCAATTTCTAAGATTATATTTTTACCTTCTTTTAATAATCTGTCTAGTTCAGTTTTTGATGTTCCATAATAGTTTTTAAATACTTTAGCATATTCTAAGAAGCCATCTTTTTTTATTATATTTTCAAACTCCAATGTATCTACAAAATAATACTCTTTACCATTAGTCTCACCAACTCGAGGAGATCGCGTAGTATGTGATACTGCTACTGCAAAGCTACTTTTACCCATTTGAGTTCCCAAAAAAGCTTTTAAAAGTGAACTTTTGCCAGCCCCAGATGGAGCTGAAACTATAAAGATATAATTACGCATAGTAATTAACTAAGATAAATATTAATTCACAAGATTATACAATTTTAAAACTGTAAATAGAACACTGCTTCCAAATAAACTGTATCCTTTAAAGTGGCTTTATTTATGAAAGCATTACCCTATTATGCCAATTTCGATTTTTTAAAACTCTCTTCTTTTCATAAAACAATTGTCAGATTTGTCTAGATTAATTTTTTCATAAAAACCCATAGCGGATGGCGATGATAGTAATAAAAGAGTACATTTTGGAGTGATAACATTTTTAATATAATCTATTATCTTCTTTCCTATTCCTTTGCCTTGATATTTTTTAGAAACAGCCAAGTCTGATAAATAGCAACAATATGAAAAATCTGTTAACGATCTAGCTATACCAACAAGCTCATCACCCTCATATGCACAAACGACTAAATTGGAATTTTTGTACATCTTTTTTATTCTGTCAAAATCATCTACAGGACGTATTATCCCAGAATCTTCATATAAACTAATAATTTTTTCAAATGTTGGTACTTCATTAAGAGTTATTCTCATTTTATAATTCTCCTTATGGCAACTTCCCACCTTTAATTTTGTTAGTTCTGATATGAAAAGGTGTATATTTTTTTAGCTAATGATTTGAGCTTTCTAAAACCATAAATATAGATACATTAACAAAGTATATATAAACAATGGATTAATAATGTAATTCCTGAAATCAAAACCAAAATATTAATTAATATTTTAAATAATTTAATAGGTATTAATAAATGTAATTTATTACCTATAAGCACTCCTATTAACATAATTGGCACTAGTAATAATGCGATGATTAATATAAATAAATTAAAATATACTCCCGATAATAAAAAAAGCGTAGCTCTAGTAAGGGTACTAAATGCTATTAGACAAGACTGGTTTGTTCTTATCTGCGTTTTATCACTCAAATTATTAGATAGAAAAATAGCATATATAAAACCTCCTGAACCAAATAAAGTTCCTAATGCTCCTCCTAATAAACCGAACATATATGTTATACTTTTGTTACTAGATTTATATTTTACGTTTATTTTAAAAAGTGAATATAAAGAATATAAAACTATAAATATAGCCAATAGTAACATCAAAATAGAAACATTTATAGTTAATAAAGCTATTCCTCCCAAAATAGAACCTATAAGAATCATGGGCAATAATCTAACAAGAATTTTTCTATCTGCTTTTTGTATATTTCCTTTCATTAGCTTATATGATGCAGTAAGATCTAACAGTGCTAATATAGGAATGATCACACTTAATGGTAAAAAATATATTAATATTGGACTAGCAATTAATGATGTTCCAAAACCTGTCATTCCAAATACAATATATGCCAGGAATACAGCTAAAAAAATCATTATTATCATACTAAATGTTATATGACTTATCATATTAAGCTCCTATATTCTTCATCATTTCATATAACCTACTTTGAGTCCTTATAAAAACGTTTTTTATTTTACTATCATTGGTATAAACAAGATCATCTATAGATGATTGAAAATTAGCGTATAAAATAATAGACCTTTCATAAGCTTCATCTATAAAACTAATAAACCTTCTTAGACTATCTTTCTCTCTATGGTTATTTACACCTCTTAAATCAAATTTTGGGATATCCTGCAATAATACTACTTTAAATTTACTGACTATCTCAATATAATCCAAATAACTTCTATTTGTCTCACATAAGTTACAAAAAGTAATCCATAGCGTGATATCACTTTTACCTTCAACATCTATTAGCCTTCCATTTATAATTATAGAACCTCTTACTGGTTCGTTTATATTATTTATATTTACATATTTTTTAAATAAAAAATCGTATCCACGATCGATATTGGACTCAAATAAAAATGTTTTATTTGAAATATCTTCCTTTCTATAATCAACACTGTTATCTAGTCCAATTACCTTACTATTTTGTAACAAATTTTCACTAATTAAATTTCTATTATCTGACTTTATATTTTTAGAATATATATTCAAAGGATCAAAATTAGATGTTAAAAAAAGTAATCTTTTATATTTATAAACAAAGCTAAGAAATAAGTTAATAATCATAATATCTGCAATGTCTTCAACAAAAAATTCATCGATATAGATAACCTTATTTGTTTTTACAATTTTAGAAATAACTTCCTTGGCAGAATTGCCTCTATATCCATTTTTATTAAGAAAAAAAATATTCTTATGAATTTCTTTCATTAAGTGCTGATAATGAAATCTAGTTTTACTATCTATATCTATTTCTCTAAAAATTTTCCCTATGATCATAGATTTTCCTCTACCCACAGGGCCCCACAGATGGAACCATCTAAGATTATCTTTGTATAAAACTTTGTTTTTCTTGATATAAAAAGAAGATTTTATAGTTTTATATACTATTTCTTGCTTAAAATCTAAAACTAAACTTTTTTTATCTTCATACATCTAATAATGCCTATATTTAATAAATCGATTCAAACATTTAATTTTAAAATATTACATAAAACATTAATGGCTTCTGCTATATCTTTTTTATCATCACAATTGAAAAATAAATACTTATGAAAAGTATCCTTTAAATGCTTTATGTTTGCATTTATATCACCATATTTAGATGAGGGTTGGACATTATGATTCATATTCATATTCTCTTTCAATGCCAATGACTCATTAAATTCAATATTAAATTGTCCTTCTTGGATAAGAATATATTTGGCTTCTTCCCCATTATAGCTAGTAACTCTATGCCACTCGTTTTTGGGGACTTGAATTATCTGACCTGGGCTAATAACCATAGACTCCTTTAATCTTGGTAACTCTAATAATAGCCTTCCATAAACACAGTAAGTAATGTCTGACAAATATTGATGTCTATGAAAATCTAAATTTTCATTGTCGACGATATAACTACATATTCTCAAAGTATTATCTAAATTATATTCTTTAAATTTCATAAGCTACTCTTTATTCTGTATCCATTCTTGTGAAATTCTTTTCGCTGCTTCCACAAAAGCTCCTGCGTAATTATCAGTATTTTTCCAATGTGCAATTATTGGACCAAAAGAGTATATTCTACTAGATAATTCCTCTTTATCATTTATGTATTGATAAACCTTAAAACTATTATCTCTATCTACGTTTATTCCCCCCATATTGTAATGATTATCTAAAGCTGGTGTAATAATCTTTTTTCTCAATAAGTTTTTTATTAAATCAGAACTATGATGTAATACATCACTACCCATACCTGATGCTTTTATTATAATATTTTGACTATAAAAATATTCATCGGGCAAGTCATTCAACTTTAATGCTTTTAATATCCCTTTACTAAACAATATTTTTAATTTTATAGCATTAATTTTAGGAATTGGAACAGCAACCCTAATAAAATGTCTATCCCAAAGCTGATCATACTCTTTTTTATCTCTAGAGCTCAAGTATCTATAAAATTTAAATCTTCTAACATGAAGAATGATTGTGTATAGTAATTTACTATTTTTACTTTCTTTTAAATCAAACATTAGTTTATCTTCTGCTGTAATATTTGAAGCATTAACAAAATCATTTAATGTTAGCTGACCCTCAGATTGATGCTTTAATTCTAAATCAATAAGATTGATTATAGATTTTAGGGGTATATAGCCATCAACAAAAGATTTAAATAATTCTTTTTCTGAAAGAAAATATGGTTCATATAGAACTTTTTCAGTTCTAACTCCTGGAAAAATTCCAGATCTTGAAATAGCAACAATATTAACCTTGTTAGCTTCGTATGTATTCCAATTTGCGACATAATCTATAGGAGCACCATTATCATAAATAAATTTACCATATTGACAGATATTTAAAATAGAATCTACTCCGGAAGGACCCATACCCTCAATGTATACATCAATATCTTTACTTCTATTTTTTCTCTGTAAATTTATTATTTTATTAGCAACTATTTCAGGTGGGTAAGGCATATTAATAATATTGTCTATTCTTTCTGATATATTTTTATTCCAATGTCCTGTAGCTAATAACACTCTATCGATATCGTATAATAAATGTTTAGAATTATTCTTTTTATCTATATATAAAATATTGACTTTATTGTAAGTATTTAGATCCATATCTAAAACTTCACAAAGATTATAGGTTTTAATATTCACCCGATTATTTTTTGCTATATAAATAGCTTCCTTAAATCTATGTGTAAGGTAAATGCCAAAAAACTCTCTAGGATAAAAAGCTTTATGGTCAAATATATAACTTTTATTTTGGGTGACAGAGTAACAACCATCAACCAACTCTGAGTATTGATTTAATATAAAATCTTTATTTTCATCTACCCAAGAAACAAAATCATTGTTATCTATAAACATCTGATCAGCAGGATTATTACATAAATAACTTTGAATATTATTATATTTGTAATATGGAAATCCAGGACCACAAACATTAGATTTTTCTATAATATGTATTTCATAGTCTTTGCAATTATTATTAGCAATATTTTTAACCAAATGCCATAATGCACAAGTTCCTGAAAAACCAGCACCAACAATAGCAAATTTATTCATTTGATTATTCCAAATTTTGAAGAGCTTCTTTGATTCTAGTAAGGGCTTCTTTTAAAACATCAATATTTCTACCACAATTAATTCTTACATAATCACCATATATACTCGAGTTAGAGTATCCAGTAGCAAAATGTTCCCCAGAAATAGATGCCACTCTCGCTTTATCTAATAAAAATTCACTAGCTCTCATGTACCCAATACTTTTATATTTTGAAGCATATTTTTTAAAGCTAACAAAAATAAAATAACCACCTTGAGGCATATCAACTATTAAATTCATTGCTTGTAATTCATCAACGACTATAGATAGATTACTTCTTGCTTTTGTTGCTCTATCTCGTAAAATATCATCAAACTTTTCTTGCATTGCAAAAAAAGTTGATATTTGACCATAAGTACTAGCAAAAGAATTCATATTAACCTGCGAAATACTTGCCATCTTAATAAATGTTGAATTAGCCAGGATATAACCTATTCTATCTCCATGCATCCCATATGTTTTACCTGGTCCTGTGACATTTATAATAAAATCATGTTTTGTTCCATCATTTTTAAGTGCAATATGTTTTGATCTATTGTTAAGTATATGTGCTTCATAAGGACAATCAAATAATATATAAATGTTATTTAACCCATTATTTATTCTTTCACTATTAATATTACATATCAAGTTTGCAATATTAGTTAATTCATCAGTTGTATAAACTTTTCCTGTTGGATTTATACAATCACCCAGTATTATTATTTTTGTACTATCTGTAATCTTTTCTAATAATATATCTACTGTTATACCTTTTCTAAGACTCTCATTATCTTGTTCAATAAAAATCTTCTTAGCCCCACTTATTTCAACCATATCAGAATAATGAGGCCAGTTAGGTAGTGGTATTATGACTTCATCGCTCTCATTCAATAAAGTCTTAAAAATTACACTAATACTTCCTTTTATACCACCTGGTGTAACCATTATTTCGGTATTAGGGTCATAGTTAATATTATGTAATCTATTTGTTCTATCTGAGATAGATTTTAACAGGAAATCAAAACCTTTAACTGGAGCAAATTGATGGATAAGACTAGACTGGTTTTTTATATACTCTATAACTCCATTATCTATTTCTTTATCACAAGGTACATCTAAAGTTCCTATACTTAAATCTATTACCCTATCTTCTTTTGATAAATTTTTATTTAATTCATTAATTTTTTTATGAGTCCCATGTGTTACTGACTCATTTATATTTAATAATTTAGTATAAAAATCGTTTTTATATTCTTGATTTATTTTCATATCCAATCCTACACTAAAGTTTTTGCTTTTTGATATAAACCATCCCACATATCAACTTGCAAAGTTAACATTCTTTGTGCTCCATATAATATTTTTTCTAAATCATTATCCGAATTACAATTATTTATCACACATCTCTTTGCATCACTAGCATGCCTCTCCTCTACACCGTTATCTATATGACAATTAAAATATATTTCTACGTTTTTTTTGTATTGATTAATATCCATTTTCTTTCTATTTGCTCTAAATGCGTCTCTAAAATTAGTTAACATAAAATTAGCATGGGTCTCAAGTGCATAAACACAACCTAACATGCTATGATAGCTATCAGATAATATATTCATAATTTCACGTCTATAATTATGAGTTTCCTCAACTATTAGTCGATCATTCTTTGCGTCATTAACAAATAATGACGGTAATCCAAACTCATATTTACCATATTCATTATGAGAAGTTTCCATTAATACTTCATGACATTTATTTTTATCACCTTCACCACACTCCTCATTTAAAATATATGTAAAAAATATAAGGGTGTCCATATCATCATATAAAGCAGCTTGAGACACAACATATGCTATACCTTTTACTGTAGCTTCAGTTCTGAAAAAGAAATTTGCTCTATGTAACTCATATATTTCTCTATTAATATTTGATTTAAAAAAATCAAAATATTCACACTTAAAAACATTGTTATTTTCTAGCCCAGATAAAGCAGTTAAAAGTTTATTTTGAACAACATTCATTAGTATTACTCCTTATTTTTAAACCACATAAAAACATATAAAAGTCCATGATTATGAAGGTATGATAAAAAAGATAATGGGTGTGTTGGATCAATAGGTGTTACTAGATCTTTTAGAAAACTTGTTTGCGATTTTGCATGGTATAAAAGGGATTCACCATGCCAACAAAATCTTTCTTTTTTATCTATAACTAAAAAATCTATACTAGTCTTATAGAGTAAAGCTGCTAGCCCTAAATTACTTGGGCCAAGTCCAAGTAATATATAATCATAAACTTTATTACCCATTCAAGATCTTAAATAAAATTATCTGTTTTATATTAAAATATATGTTTATTTAATCACAACTTAAATAAAAAATATATATTAAATTTGTAATAATATTTAAAAAATAAATATGTTAAAAAAACTTAGGAAAATATTATAATATAAAAAAGTATTTTAGAAAATTGGTACTCTATATAAAGGATATCTTCCATTAGTCTCACCAACTCGAGGAGATCGCGTAGTATGTGATACTGCTACTGCAAAGCTACTTTTACCCATTTGAGTTCCCAAAAAAGCTTTTAAAAGTGAACTTTTGCCAGCACCAGATGGAGCTGAAACTATAAAGATATAATTACGCATAGTAATTAACTAAAATAAATATTAATTCACAAGATTATACAATTTTAAAACTGTAAATAGAACACTGCTTCCAAATAAACTGTATCCGTTAAAGTGACTTTATTTACTAGAATAATATTACCCCTTATTGTTTATCACTTATGTGTTGTGTTTTCTCATGTGTTTCCAAATTCGACAATTGAGAAAAGCTTACGCTACAACCTTCAACTTTACACTTATATACCCACTACCTTGTATGTATGCGCTTATGTTTTCTCAAGGTTGATGAGTCGGTGAAACATTTACCACAGACTTCACACTCAAATGGTTTCTCTCCTGTATGTTTGCGCATATGTGCTTGCAAGTTTGATGATGATGTGGAACTGTGATCACAGACTTCACACTGAAATGGTCTCTCTCCTGTATGTTTGCGCATATGTTTTTTCAAGCTTGATGATTGGGAGCAACGTTGACCACAGACTTCACATTGAAATGGTTTCTCTCCTGTATGTATGCGCATATGTTTTTTCAAGTTTGATGCGTTGTTGAAATGTTGACCACAGACTTCACACTTATGTTTTTTCTCTCTAGTATGTATTTCTAAATTCCCTGTTGGGTTTTCATTATCACCATTTAATGTTTCTTCCATAAGAATATCTACTGGCTGAGGTTTATTTTGTCTTTTACCTAAAATTTTATCTGTTATTTTTGACTTTTCTAACTGTTTAGTAGCCTTTTGTATTTGTAGTGGTATGCTAATAGTATTATTATTTACTTCAATGTAGGGTTGTTCTTGGTTTTTATTCATACCTAAAGAAATTTGTATTCTATTATTGGCCATTTGTCTATCAGCTATTAAAAAATAGTGTTCTTGGCCAGCTACTGTATTATCATAACCAACATCAATATCGATTAAATTATTTGACGGAGCTATAGCTGTTATTTGCTCAATAGATGTTTGTCCTAGTTCTACCATTCTCCTGTGTATATTAAGTCTAATATTGGGGTATAAATTTACTAATAAAAACATAACTAAATCGCCAGCTTCATTATTCCATAAGCCTGAATTTGCTATATCATAGTAAACTTTATTAAAATTACTAGCAGGAACAAAAGGCCTTAGATACTGCTGTACCACCATGTCATTTTGAATATATGAAGCTAATATAGCCCTTAAATCCTCACCAGAGTCAGGAAAGCCAACAATATCATTAACTCTTCCTAAACGATGAACTTGTTTAACTACAGCATTATAAAAACAGTTACCATCGCGTTTTATCTCACCATTATCTTTAATGTTATTACGCTGTAATTTTCTACTTTTTCTTTTTTGTGGCCCATCGTTTTTAATGAAAAATTTATTTAATTCTTGTATAAATTGATCAATTAACTTTTGATCTTTATAACCTTGATTATACTCAATATGCTTAATAATCTCGCTTTTAAGATTATTTTTCGGTAGTTCAATTTTCGGAGGAATTGGCTTTCCTTTATAATTATTTATTTCTACAGCCTTGGCTTTGCGTATTTCTTTATGTATATCTTTATTTCCATTAGGATAAACTTCTTTAAGATTATTAACACTTAACTCAGATAGAAAAAAGAGTCTTTGAAATATTATCACGCTATGGATGGTTTTCGAGATCATGTTAAATAATCTGTTGTCAGAAAATATTGATTCAAGGTTATCATTATTTAATTTATTGATATCAGAAATATACTGTTTTAGTTCAATTTCTAATTTACCTATTTCTGGAGTATTCTTTATTTTGACCTTTTCATAATGCTTCTTATATTTATCAATTTGTTCTTCTTTAGCCTTAATATTTGCGTTTAACCTAATTAGTGTACTTTTGTATAGATGTCTAATACTTTGCTTTTGGAGAAATTTGGTATAAAAATTATAAAAAATCTTTAGTCCATCACCGCATTCAAAACTTATATCATACATATCCTGTGCATTCACTTTTAAACCTATATATTTTTCTTGATCACCAAACATACCCCCGTAACCTCTTAAAGCTTCTTTAGTAGCTTCTAACTTAGCATGAAAATTTTCAAGTAAAACAGCTAATAATAATCCTGCATACCCACTAGCAAAGCCTCCTATTTTTCTTTCCTCTTTTTCATTGTTTTCTAGTTGACTTATGGGTGGTCGAGTTTCCATATATTTTTCATACGCTTCCCTATATTTTTTATACAATGAATGAGAAGAATACAGAAGATAAATATGAACTTTTTTAAGTTTTTTTTGACACATTAAACCTTGATGAATGAAATCTTTTATATTATCCAATCCCATATACACTAACCCAGATAAGATCATGTGAGTTGTCTTACACACAAATAATAATGCGCCTTCAGGAGCCGGAAGTATAGAATCAGGTACTAAGGTATTTTCTTTATCAAATAAAGCTACTTTAGATAATGAATTATCTTCGTTAACTCTTAATAAATCTGACAATGATTTAGAGCCATTTAATAGGGTTTGACTAATTTGTTTAGCCTTTTGTTCAGGTACCACTGTTTTTGCCTTATCAAAGTTAAAAACCTCATATTGGACGTAGTCAAAAGGTATTTGGAATGATGGATGTCGATAAATATTTTTAGTAAATTTTTTATCCCATGGGATTGCATAAATGTCTATATTTAATATATGTAAAAGATTTATAAAGTCTTTTGGTAATTTTAAATGGTACATGTTTTTCCTCATATTGATTTAAGTGATATAAAATATATATTTTATATTATTTATTATTAATAAATATTTTTATTTTTATTTTTATTTTTATTTACCCATTATTAAACTGGTTGAGTTGAGATTTTTTTATTCATTTGACAATTAGTTGTGGTGTATTTTTTAAAATTATAAATTAAGTAGTGTGTTAGATTTTAAGTTTTAAAACTTTTCTAATTTGTTGAGGAGCTCGTTTTGCTTTTGAATTTGCAGTGTATTATCAAAATTTTTGTTTGTTTAAAATTCATATCAATTAAAATTTATTTAATTATAAAGTTATTTAAAACCTTTTTATTTTATTTAAATATGATAATATTGTTATATAAAACTTATTTATATGATCCATGAAGAAGGAATACTAATAATATATGAAATGCATCATTTGTGGGAATGATTCTTGTTCTTGTCATAGCAAGAAAAAAAATATTAATATTAAACGCAACTTTATCAAAAAAGATTACCTTACAAATTCTTTTATTAGTTCACGGAAGCAAACTAAATTGAATCCCATAATTAATAAAGGCATCTTAGATAACAGCTTAATAATAAAAACAAAACCAATATTAGAATTACCAAAAAACAAACATAAAAGGAACCATGCACACAACTTTGATGTTAAAGATACTATTAATAATTATAGTACTATCAATAGAATAGAAACAAAATCAGTTAATAGAACTCCTAGAGAATTTATCATAAGAGATAAATCTATAGTACATACACCAAAAAACGATTATATTGAACCGATAATCCATAATCTAAAAACTAAATCAATAACTCCTAGACATAAGGGAAATATTTTATTAAATAAGTTTATTCAATATTCTGATGAAATACTAAATACTATAAGAGTTAATAATTTCAACACAAACTCTCTGCAATTATACTCAAACCATAAAACTTTTAAAAATAACCTTTTTAATTTGCAGACGCTTTTATATTATAATAAAAGCTTAAAATCAGAAATTAATACATTATTTAAAAATGAAAATCTTATAACATTTGGTTTTGAATATGAATTTGCAGGTTTTAATAAACAGCAGTTTCTTTCAATGAATAAAGAAGCCCGGGATCTCTGTGCCACTGGACACAATGAAATCATGAAAGATTCAACTAGTTTTATAAATGAGTGGAAAATTGAAACAGATGCACAGAAAGAATTAGAACTAGTTTCACCTATTTTATGTCTTTATACTTCTAATAAATATGATTTTACACAAAAAATCATAGCAGCATTTACATTTCTCGAATTTTACACTAAAGAAATATTAGATATAGCCAAAGCTTCTGGAAACCTAAATATATTTTCTAAAAAAATTAATGAAAAGTATAATATTAATATTGAAAAGATAGGAAGTGAACATAATAAAACAGGACTACTAAATTTAATAAACACTAATTATCAGATCGAGCACAAGTATCAAGGACAAATAAACAATAAAATTCGCGGTTCACACCTTAATATAGGTATTACTTTTGATTATTTAATTAATAACCTTCTGGAAGAAGATAATAATTTTTCTTTTTTCAGGAGTGTTTATAAAAAAAATACACGCGACAAAACTCCAAGTACAAAAAACTGGTTCTATATAGATGATAAGCTAATATTACAAAAATTATATGTCATATACACTAGTTTAAAGTCCACATTAGATAAATATTTAAAAGGGGTAAATATTAATACTGAAATTTGTTCTGCACTACTAACACTGAAAATAATAGAAATAACTAGTTACATAGAAAAACTTTTATACAATTATCTCCATCATATTGAAAGAGATCCAAACTTACAGGAAATATATGAGAAATCACATCATAGATTAACGAGTATTAAAAGTAATTCTTTTGATAAATTCTGGATTAAAACAGGCCTAGAAGGCATAATCGCATGCATATGCTTATATATTCCTGCCAACTATAGGGCAAAATTATGTACAGATATATATGAAACGATTAGCTTACACAGGGATAACATATCAAAGTTTTTGATGGAAATAATTTGTAAAACATATAATATAGATAAATCTTCCTCTCATATTAATAAATGCTCCAAACTGTTTTTTCCTTTTGATAAATATATAGCTTGCATAATGAATAGAATGTTATCCAATATAGGAAGAATAAAAGAACTAACTATAAAGTCTCATAATAAAGAAGAAGAAATAATATATGAAATAAACAATACTTTAAAATCTGCTATTGAGCTAAGAATAAGCACTGTAGCCAATGACATTTCTACATTTAATAACTTAGACATAGGTAAAAATTTATATAGTAGTCTAGACCAAATCATAACTAATATAAACAAACACAATAATTTAGCTTTTAAAAAAAATGATGAAAAATATAAACCTGATTTTCAACAATATATAGAAAAATCTAAAAGTATAAGCAAGTTAATTGAAGCTTATGATATCACAGGACTTACAGGTGCAAGAAATGAAACCTATTTGCCTATTAGAATGGTGCAAAATAATATTCCCGAAATTGTTATCGAATTTAGAAATCCCACTGATAACCTTGAATTTTTTATTAAAAAAATTCAAAAACTTAATACTATAAAAAAAAGTAAAGAAAAGAGAAAATATTATGCAAAAACGCCAGAAAGTAGGCTCTAATTTTGGCTCCTCAGAGATATTCACTACTCCCTAAGAGCCTAAATACAGTTTAATGAAGAGGTTCTAATCTACCTATGCTCAGTAAGATTTAATTTTTTACCTGCTACCCAAACTTTTTTAAGATGATTTATAACTTTTGCACTCAAATTAGCTGGTAAATCAACTAGAGTATAGTCTTTTTCTATAGATATATTACAAATATGTTTACTATCTATGCCACCCTCATTTGCTATAGCACCAACTATATTTCTTGGTTGTACATCATTTTCACGACCCACATCTATTCTATAGGTAGTTAAATCTATATCTACTCGCTTTGGTCGCTTTTTATCAAACCTAGAGTTACTATTTCTGTCTCTATCATTAAATCTATCACTAGATCTGGATGGTCTGTCATCTCTTTTAGCAGGAGCTCTCTTTTCTTCTTTAGCCTGGATTTCCCTTGGGAAAAAGCCTTTCTTATCTTGTGCTAAAAGTGTAAGTACTGCTAATAAGTCTTCTGAATCCAGTTCTAACTGATCACGTATTTCAATTATTATTTCTTTATATTTATCTAGAGATTTGTTTTTCTCCAAAGCAGATATTATTCTATTTTTAAAATTATTGATTCTACTATCAGCAAGCTCTTTAGCGCCTGGCATAAACATTTCTTGTAGTTTTGAATTAGTGAATCGCTCAAGCGAACGTAAGAATCGCATTTCTTTTAGCGTTATTAAAGAGATAGAAACTCCTTCACGCCCTGCTCTACCAGTACGGCCAATTCTGTGGACATAAGTGTCTTCATCATTAGGCATATCATAGTTAATCACATGACTAATACGCTCAAGATCTATACCTCTAGCTACAACATCAGTTGCTACTAAAACATCAGATCTAGAATTTCTAAATTGATCAACAATATATTCTCTTTGAGACTGTTGCATATCACCATTTATAGCAGCTACTTTATAGCCAAGAGCTTTTAAATTATCAGCAACTTCTATTGTGCTTGTCTTAGTTTTAACAAAAATTAACACGCCATCAGTTTCTTCTATTTCTAGGAGTCTATCTAAAGCATCTATCTTTTTAAAACCTTTAACTACTATAAATTTTTGTGTAATAGTGTTAGCTGTTTTAGTTGTTGCTTTAACCTGTATTTTGCATGGGTTTCTTAGATATTCTTTTATAATGTCAGCAATATCATTTGGTATAGTTGCTGAAAAAAGTAGTCGTTGGCACTCATCAGATACATGGCTTAAAACCCATCTAACATCGTCAATAAAACCCATTCTAAGCATTTCATCTGCTTCATCTAATACTAACGCTCTTAGATTATCTAGCTTTAGTGTTCCTTTCTCGATGTGATCCATAACTCTACCAGTAGTACCGACTACTACTTGGACACCATTTTTAAGTGCTCTTATTTGTGAGCCATATTCTTGTCCACCATAAATACAAGCAACAGACAAGCTCGGAACACTTTTTGCAAAAGCTTCAAACTGTTCTGCTACTTGTATAGCTAATTCGCGAGTTGGCGCTAATACTAAGATTTGTGGAGATCTACTTTTATCATTCAAATCTAAATTGTTTATCAATGGTAATGCAAAAGCTGCTGTTTTACCCGTACCCGTTTGTGCTTGACCTAGCACATCTCTACCCGATAATATATATGGAATAGCATACTGTTGAATTGGCGTTGGGTTCTCATACCCTAGATTCATAACAGTATCTACAATATTTTGATCTAAGCCTAAAGAGCTAAAATCTTTTTTTGTTTCTGAATTCATTTTGTAACCGTAAATTAAATATTTTGAGAAATAATAATTTGAAAATTATGAAAATTTAAAATTATCCACGTGATGTAATTTCTAGTAGATGGTAGCCAAATTGCGTTTTCACTGGTCCATGAACAGTGTTTAACTCGTCATTAAAGACTACTTTATCAAATTCAGGAACCATTTGACCTTGGGAAAAAGTACCTAGATCACCACCTCTAGCTCCAGATGGACACAGAGAATGTTTTTTTGCAGCTTCTTCAAAAGTTATTTTACCTTCATTAATATCTTTTTTTATTTGTTCACAGTCAGATTCTGACTGTACTAGCAAATGTCTTGCTGAAGCTTTCATAATTAAGTTCCTTATTTTTATTATTTACTATTGCAAATTACACCCAACAGGATACATTATTTACTTAAAATTTACAACTTTTATAAATTTTACTACTTAACATCTAGCATTTTAGGAAAAATATTTTTTTAACCTCTCTTTTAAACTAACCTTTTGCTCTTTGGAGTAAGGTTGTGCTTGAATATTGCCCCATACTGGGTTAGGCCAAGCCGGATCTGTAGTGAATCTTCCTATCACATGAATATGCATTTGTTTTACAACATTCCCTAAAGTAGCTACATTTAACTTATCAACCTTATATTCATCTTTTAAAAATACTGATAGCTTATTTATAAGAGTGTTTATATTGTACTGAACAGAATCATCTAACTCATACCATTCTGTTTTATCTGTAAATGGCACAATGATAAACCACGGTAATGTGACATTATCCATCACCAATATTTTACAATCTAATATTTGATAAACTTCAAAAGTGTCTTTTTCTAAACGTTCATCTAATTTAAACATTAAAATACTCCCTAATTTTTTCCAGATCTTCTAATGTATCAACTCCTGCTGGGGTACTTTTTATAGCTTTGGCAACTGCTATTTTATAACCATTATATAAAACTCGTAGTTGCTCTAAAGACTCATAGCTTTCAATAGGTGCTTTACTTAAACTTGAGTATTTTTTTAAAAACTCTACCCTATAAGCATACATTCCAATATGCCTAAAATACTCAGCTTGTTGAACTTGTTTATTTTCTGAAAAACCTCTTTCAAAAGGGATAGATGCTCTACTAAAATAGAGAGCATAGTTATCTTTGTCAAACACCACTTTTACATTATTTGCATTATATATATCTTCTGAAGAAGTTATTTTTTCACACAAAGTTGACACCACAGCTTCTGTCTTATTTACTAACAACTCTGCTACTTGCTCTATATTTTCAATAGGTATTAATGGTTCATCACCTTGTACATTAATAACTATATCCTCATCGTTATAAGCAAGTTGTAAGACTGCTTCAGCTATCCGGTCTGTGCCAGATGCATGTTCAGGCTTAGTCAAAATCACATGTGCACCAAAGTTTTGTGCTATATCTTTTATTTTATGCGAATCTGTAGCTATAACTATGCTTTCAAATTTAGATTTAGAGACTTGCTCAAATACTCTTTGAATCATTGGTTTACCTGCTATATCAGCAAGCATTTTATTTGGTAGACGTGTAGAGTTTAACCTAGCTGGAATAATAATATGAATTTTAGCCATATTTTTTTATCTCTTCAATGTTTAGCTTAGTAGCTTCTTCAACAAGCATAACCGGTATGTTATCACGTATAGGGTATGCTAGCTTATCTGCTTTACACACTAAGATTTGCTTTTGTTTATCATAGTGCAAGTTAGACTTACAAACCGGACAAACTAATATGTCCAAAACAGATTGATCCATTTATTTCACCTCTATTATAAATTCAAATTTAGCACTTACTTCTTTAGCTGCTATAAGCTTATAATCATTAACCTTACACCAAGCTGGTATATCATGCATTGTGCCAGGATCACTACAAGTAACTTTTAATAGCTCTCCTGGATTCATAGTTTTAAGCATATTCTGAGTTTTAATCACTGGCATTGGACAAAGTAGTCTTTCTAGATTTAATTCTTTCATTCTTATATATACCATTCTTTTTTAATATTTTCAGCTTGCATAGGCTTAACTTTAATCTCTTTACTAGTACCATCTAGGTAGTTAAACACCATCGTTACAGAATCTTCAGTTTTACCTTGCGTAAACCTTCCTAAAATCTCTGCTGTAACCTTCTCATCAATTTTATCAAATTTACCATCTATAAGGGTCAAAGGACCTGTGTGGGATGAACAATAAACACTTATAAACTGATTTTTATAACCATTTAAATAGTTATTTTCACCCTCTTCTCGGCCAACTATAAGCTTAAATCCTGGCTTAAAACGAATATGCCTACCTACTTTTAGAAGCATAATATCATCAAACTCATATTCTCGTGTATCTCTAGCTTGCCATAAATCCACGAGCTTATCAGAGTATTGTTTATCTGTAAGAAAACAACATCCTCCTGCGGGAGAGGCATAATCATCTATAGCATATTCTTTTGCTAAACGTATTTGATCTTTTCTACCTCTTCCTGTAATACCAAGCAATTTAGATCTATCAACCCAACCTTCTCTTTCAGGTTTAGTTTCTGGAAGATTTTTAGCACTAAGTGGCCGCAGTAGAAGATCATCGATACCAGATTGTTTTTGCACTATTGGCATAGTATTTTTTCTTTGTGACATTGGTCTTTGACCAATAACTTCTCCAGTTATTATAAAATCAAAACCATTTTCAATAGCCCACTGTTTGGCTTTTCTTACCATAAATATCTTACAATCTAGACATGGATTCATATTAGCACCATAGCCATATTTGGGGTTTAAAAGGACATCTTTATATTCTTCTATCACATCAATAATATGTAGCTTTATTCCCAACTGTTCAGCGACCCATAAAGCGTTATTTCTTTTTTGTTTTTCTTTATCACGCTTACGGATAGCGTGAGTATGTCCTTCAACACAAAACCCTGTGAAAAAATTAATCCCTTCAACGTGGATACCCTGCTCTTGTATTAACTTTGTAGCTAACATAGAGTCAAGACCACCTGATATCAATGAAACTGCTTTTATTTGTTTTTCCATAATGAGTAATTGAAATAAATACTTTAAACTCTAAATGATTTGTGACAATTTTAACATATCAAAATTTTAAACTATATTTTTATTGAGATAATAAACCTTACTAGATTTAAGTTTTAGTAGCAACTTTACAAAGTTACTCTACAGAACATCAAAATACTCCTCTTGGTATAAACTAAATTATAGTGTAAATATATAGGAGTTAACAACCACCTTTTTTATTTATCGCAACATTTGTCATATACACACCTAAAAATATTACCGCACCAAAGAGTAAAGATAATGGTGATAGTGTTTCACCATAAAATATAAATCCTATAATTATAACTAAAAACGGCATAACATTTTGAAATACTGCTGTCTTATAAACACCTATTTCTTCTAACGATTGTAAATACCACACGTAAGATATTACTGTAGCAAAAATTGATATATATATCATACTTGTCCAAAAAGGAAAATCCGTATCTGCAAGCCTACTAAAATCAGACTTAAATAAACTAACAATAGCAAACATAACCATACCAACAATAGCACCGTAGGTATTTATGGTTATCATATTTATACCTTGTCTAACACAACTTTTACCTAAGATAGCATAAGCACTAAAGCATAAAACTGCTAAAATACTTAGTACTTCACCTAAATTAATTGATAGACCAATCGCACATTCTGCATCTGTTCCATAACCTGAAAATGATACAACACCTACAGTTCCCAAGAGTGCTACTAAAATGCCTAGCTTAGCTTGCAAATTTACCTTCATTTTAAAAATGTAACTACATAAAACTGTTATGAAACAAGGAGAAAATGCGTATATAATAGCTATGATATTTCCTGATATTAATTTTTCAGCCCATAAGAATGCGATGTTGTATAAAAATACACCAAAGAAGCCTATAGCAATTATATAAAGCCACTGTTTTATATTTAATTTTGGTAACAGTGTTTTAGTATAATAATAATGAACAAGTAAAAATAATAATGAGGCAAATACATAACGAATAAATCCCACCATATATATATCTACATACTTTAAAGGTAATGGTGCTATATGATATAAGCTAGCCCAAAATGTAACAGCCAGCAATATTTTAACGTAACTTTTAGTGGAGGTATCCATAATAACGTATAGCAGTTTATTTACTATTGATTAAATATTCTACTATATTTGGGTTTACTAAGGTAGATGTATCACCAAAGTTATCATAATCCCCAGCTGCTATTTTTCTTAAGATTCTACGCATAATCTTACCTGATCTAGTTTTTGGTAATTCTGGAGTAAATTGTATAACTTCAGGAGTAGCTATTGGACCTATTTCTTGTCTTACATACATTACTAAAGATTTTCTTATATCAGTTAGAGTTTGCTCATCGTCTGCTATACCATCTTTTAAAATACAGTAAACATATATAGCCTCACCTTTGATTTCATGAGGCATACCTACAACCGCGCTTTCCGCAACGTCTTTATGCGTATTTAAAGCCGCTTCAATTTCTGCCGTTGCCATTCTATGACCAGAAACGTTGATAACATCATCCATACGCCCCTCAATCCAAATGTAACCATCTTTATCGCGCCTAGCAGCATCACCTGAAAAATAATACCCTTTAAAACTACTAAAATATGACTTTATATATCTATCATGGTCATTATAAATAGTTCTTGCCATACCAGGTGTTGCTCTTTTAATACATAAAGCTCCTTTACCTTCGCCTACTATTTCTTTACCATCAGTGTCAAGAAGAGCTATCTCAACCCCAAAAAAAGGTTTTGTTGCTGAACCTGCTTTTAATTTATGTGTACCTGGTAGAGGAGTAATCATAATACCACCTGTTTCTGTCTGCCACCAAGTATCAACCAAAGGAGCTTGATTATTGCCTGCTTTTTCAACAAACCATTCCCATGCTTCTGGATTAATTGGTTCACCAACTGAGCCAAGAACTCTCAATGATTCTCTAGAAGTTTCTTTCAAATAGTCATCACCCACTTTAATTAAAGATCTAATTAGGGTTGGAGCTGTATATAGTATGTTAACCTTATGTTGGTCTACTTCTTGCCATAATCTTGAAGCATCTGGATAAGTTGGAACACCTTCAAAAATAACTGAAGTAGCGCCGTTTGCAAGAGGTCCATATACTACATAAGTATGCCCTGTTATCCAACCGATATCTGCTGTACACCAATATACATCATCTTCTTTATGGTCAAACACTATTTTATGGGTAAAACTTGCATAAACTAAGTAGCCGCCAGAGGTGTGTACTAAACCTTTAGGGGCACCTGTTGATCCTGAAGTATAAAGCATAAATAGTGGTGTTTCTGAATCAAAAGCTTGTATCTCATGCTCTTTTAATACCTTTTTACACTCATCCCTATAACATAAATCTATTTTATCATTCCAGGTGATATTTGCCGTATTAGTATTACGCACTACTAAAACATTTTTTACAAAATCTAATCCAGAGATAGCCTTGTCAACACTTGCTTTCATGGCTATTCTTTTACCAGATCTGACCCCTTCATCCGCCGTTATAACAAAACTGCTTTTTGCATTGATTATACGCTGCTTTAATGCTTCTGATGAAAAGCCGCCAAATACAACCGAATGGATAGCTCCTATACGAGCACAAGCCAACATAGTATATATAGACTCGGGTATTAAAGGCATATAAATTGTAACAATATCACCTTTTTTAACACCATTTGCCTCAAGAACGTTTGCCATTTCACATACACTGTGATACAGCTCTTTATATGTGATTTTCTTAGATTTATCTGGGTTGTCAGCCTGCCATATAAAAGCTATTTTATTAGCCTTATCCTTTAGATGCCTATCGACACAGTTATAACAAACGTTTAATTTACCTGTTTCAAACCATTTTATATCTACTGGGTCAAAGCTACTACTATATGCTTTGTCAAATGACTTATGCCAATAAATACGATCGGCTTGTTTAGACCAAAACTCCTCTGGGTTACTTAAAGATTCTTTATATTGTTGCTCGTAAACTACTGAGTTAACATGAGAATTTTCAATGAATTTCTGTGAAACCTGGAATTTAGAATATGACATAAATAACAACCTACGAGTTAATATTTAAAACTTATATTATCACACATAAATTAAACATCGTTACTTTTTATCTATTAGACAGGTAGTTTTTAAACTTTTCTCCTAGCTCTGGATGTTTCAAAGCAATCTCATAATTTGCTATTAAAAAACCTAGTTTACTTCCGCAATCATAGCGAGTTCCTTTAAATTCGTAGGCTAATAATTTCTCTTCTTGATCAATTAGTTTCGCTACAGCATCTGTAAGCTGAATCTCTCCACCAGCACCTTCAGAAGTTATTTCTAAACATCTAAAAATCTTATTCGGCAAGAGATATCTACCAACTACAGCATTTGTTGACGGAGCCTTGTCAGGTGTTGGCTTTTCAACAATTGCTTCTATGATATTCTCATCATTTTTAGCTATTATGCCATAAGATTGTGTTTTATCTCTTGAAATTTGTTGAGTGGCTATACAACCTCTAAGGTCAGTACCCTCAACAGTTTTTATCATCTGTTTAAGCGCTCCCGTACCACAATTATGGTTATAAATAAGGTCATCAGGCAAAATTACAGCAAAATCCTCTATCCCAACTAAAGGTTTTGCACACAATATCGCATGACCCAAACCTAAAGCTTCTGGTTGGCGAACAAAGAAAAAACTAACATCTCTAGGGATAATATTTTTTACAGCTTCGAGTAGCTCATACTTTTTCTTTTTTTCCAAAGAATATTCAAGTTCAAAGTTTCTATCAAAATGATCTTCTAATGATTTTTTATTTGAACTTGTCACAAATATTAACTCTTTACAACCAGCTTCTATTGCCTCTTCTACAGCATACTGGATTAGTGGTTTATCAACTACTGTTAGCATTTCTTTAGGACAAGACTTTGTTGCTGGTAAAAACCTAGTACCCCAACCAGCAACGGGAAAAACAACCTTTCTAATTTTCATATTTTTGACAATACCTTAAATTCTTAACATTTTATTACAGTAGATACATTTTACAACTGACAGTATAAGTTTACTCTTATCTTATAATTTTCATAAGCTAAATTCTTTAACTGATCAATATATTTTCTAAGATCATTTGACCATTTAACATATAAGTCTACTATTATCTCCTCGTCAAAATAGTAGATAGATATTTGCTTATCTAAAATCAAGCTTTTGCTAAGCCCATTAGTAGCAAAAAAGTTTAAAATTAGACTATATATTTGAGCACGTGAAGGCTCAAAATTTTCTAACTTAACTACTCCAATTTCATGGTCTAAAACGTCAACATGAACGGTGATATCTTTAATGCCACCTACTTTATGATAAATATTACTTTTGACAACTTCAGCTATATAGTGACCTTCAGATGCTGTACAATATTTATCAACTAAAATATGTACATCTAAAACTATTTTTCCAGCCATTTTTCTAGTTCTAAGATAATGAAAATCTCTAACATCTTCTATACTAGCTATTATTTCTTTAATCGCTTTATAAGTTTGCTCGTCTACACCTTCATCTATAAGTTCTGCAACGGCTGAATAACCCCATTTTATACCCATTTTAACAATCATATAACAAACTACAAAAGCTGCTAAAGCATCCATCCATACAAAACCTGCAAATGCTCCAAGTAGCCCAACCAATACCACTACTGATGACCACATATCTGAACGACTATGCCATGCATTAGCTCTAAGCAGATCGGAATTAATCTTATTTGCTGCTGCCATAGTGTATTGATAAATAAACTCATTACCCACAATTGAAAAGATAGCAGCAAAAGCTGTGTAACTGTTAGGTTGATTATAGTCACCAGTCATTAAGCTAACTACTGAGTGATAGACTATCATAAAACCAATTGCAATTAGTAACCCTGACAAAATCAAAGTCGCTAAGGTTTCTATTCTTTCGTGACCATATGGATGGTTGTGATCTTCTTCTTTATTTGCATATTTTGCAGCAAATAAAACCATCGCGTCACTTAGTAGGTCAGAAAAAGAATGTATGCCATCTGCAAATAACGCTGGAGAACGACCCACCACGCCAACCAAGACTTTAACAATTGCTAGCAATGCATTTATAAACATACCAATAAGGGTGACCTTTTTGGTAATCTGATATCTATTATTCGACATTTTTATAACCTTCTTAATTTAAAAGAAAAGAGCTTACACAAAGCAAATAATAACTTTTAGAAAAGCTAATGTCTATTATAATATAGTCATAAAACCACTATTTTAAGGTATTTCTAAAGTTTAATAAATTTAATATCTGCCCATAACTAGCTTTAAAAAAAGAAATACGTGTACAATTACCTAAAACTAAGCCCCTTATGAATAAATAATTATATAGTAAACTATTTTTATTTGATACTTGGTATGGATTTTTGATAGATTTTAATTATCATAAATTAACATAGTATAGAGTATATATATATCGGCAGGTGATTTAAAATGAGTAAGTTATATGATTTTATATTTGGATTAAATTTTGGTTATTTTGATGATTGGAATGTAATGTATAAAGGAATCAGTCTTGACGATGATGAAGGAAGTGTCGATTTATTTGAATATAAATACAATGGTCTATATGGAACTAATCCTTATATATCTCATATTGATACTTCAAGTGGGATTGCAAAACCTCTTAATATATCAAGCTACCATAAACTAAATAAATCTAACAGTATCCCGATTATAAATTTAAGCTTTAACCCTTTAAACTCCAAGGAATTTACTGCAAAATATCTGAACAGTGTAAAAGCTGAGCTAAGAACACATTTTAATAAATTTGTTAAAATACTTATCTCTGGGCATGGACAATCTATAAACTCCTTAGGAACAGGAACTGATAAGTTAAATTCAGGTTATGTAACCATAAAAGAAATTGTTGATATACTAGCATTTTTAACAAACGGGTGTTATGAAAATATCTCTTACCTAAAAATATGTCTAATAGCGTGTGGTGCCAATAAAGTTGGTACACCTAAATTTCTATATGAAGAAATGATAAAGTTATCGTTCCCATTTCATTTTTCTGTTGTTGGATATGACAACAAAATTAATATGTGCAATGCATTAAATACGAGACATGATGAAAATGTACAAAAATTTTCTACTTTTTATTCTAATGAATATGAGGGGAGAATAGCCTATAGACAAAACTTTAAAAAAGAGTTAAATAAAATAATAAATGCTTATGCCTCAAAACTACCTTTTTTATTGTATATGTATAATGAAGCAATAAACTCCCAAAAAGGACGAATAACGTTAAAAACTATTGATGTTTTATGCTCTAAACTAATGGATGCTATAGAATATGCTGGAATACCGGATTCTAAAAAAAAGTATTATTCAGGTATTAATATAGTACCTAAATCTCCTTATTATCTAAGTTTAGAAAATATAGCACTATCCAAAGAACTATATCAAACACTAATAAAGTTCAAGAATAATTTTTCAAAAAAAGCTGACGAACATTATCAAAGCGTTAAAAAAAGTCAATTTTTACAAACTGAACCTAAAGTAGACAGATATGATTACTATACAGGCGTATAATAATCCAGTATCAGTTAATTTGCGTTTCTATTTTAAACTCGGTTGCAAATATTGAGTAATAACCTAAAGTTTCATAACATTTTTGTCGGGTTAGTCTATTTTTAACAAATAGTATTGCAAAGCTTAAAAAATTTTGTATAATAGATCACATCAATTCGGAGAAATGGCTGAGTGGTCGAAAGCGGCGGTCTTGAAAACCGTTGACTGTAACAGGTCCGGGGGTTCGAATCCCTCTTTCTCCGCCATCTTAAAGACCCTTTTAGCTAAAAAACTGTTACTTTATAAAAAATATTAGTAAATTTGTTATCAAACACTATGGAATAGCTACTAGGTACATGCGTGTCTAATAATAAATTTCTTAAGCCTATCCATAGCTTTCTCTAGTTCTGGCATTTCGTTAGCACAACTGATTCTAGCAAAACCTTCCAAACCAAAAGCTACACCTGGCATCATCGCAACATACTCCTCTGCCAATAAAGCATTACATAGCTCAATATCACTACTAAACTTAGTATGTCTAATTAAATCCCTAATATCAGGAAATAAATAAAAAGTACCATCTGCATTTTTTACATCAATATAAGGCATCTCTTTTAAACATTTAGTTATAAATTGCTCCTTTTGCTTATATGATTCAACAAAATATTGTAAATCTTCTACCGGCATGTTCATTGCTGCTATAGCTGCATATTGAGATATAGAGCAAGCACATGTAGTTGATTGCGATTGGAACTTTTTCATAGCATCATTTAGCAATTTTGGAGCTATAGTGAAGCCAATACGCCAACCTGTCATAGCAAAGTTTTTAGAAACACCACTAGCAATCACATATCTATCTGCCAACTCTGGTGCAACCTCTGTAATTAAAGTTATTCTTTGAGTAAAATATAGTTGATCATAGATATCATCACCAACAATCCAAATATTCGGGTATTTTCTTAACAAGTTAGCTAGATCCTGTATACATTTTTTTGTATAAATTAATCCTGTAGGATTATTTGGTGAATTAATAATAACTGCCTTAGTTTTGCTTGTTATATATTTTTCTAATTCATCAACATCTATTTCAAAATTATCCTCAAACTTAGTTTTTACAACTACTGGCTTTGCACCTGTTAATGCAATCATATCTGGATAAGAAACCCAATATGGAGCAAAAAATATCGCCTCATCTCCCTCTTCTAAGATACAGTTGAAAATGTTATGCAAACTATGTTTAGCACCAGATGTTATACACACCTGCTCAGCACTAAAATCGATACCGTATTGTCTTTTATAGCGCTTAACTACTGCTTCTCTTAACTCTTTTAATCCATCAACATTAGTATACTTAGTAATATTCGCATTTATAGCCTCTATTCCAGCTTCTTTAATAGTATCTGGGGTGCTAAATCCGGGCTCGCCTATAGCTAAAGAAACAACATCATGACCCTGGTCTTTAATTTGCTTTGCTAATGCTGCCATAGCAGTTGTTGGAGAAGCCGAAACGTTCTGAATCTTTTTGTTTAGAGTAGCCATCATATTTCCTTATAGTTTATTTTTTTAAATCTAAACGTATAGATTTTAGTTTTTATTCTATTTTAAAGCAATAACTATTGTTGTCACAAGATACTGTAACTATACACATACTATATAGCTAACTACGCTAAAAAAATAGTACATCATTCAGTTAGGATTGACCGCGTAATCGACATAATAGTTTAATTTTAAGCTATTCCAGTTAATACTACTTTTATAATTAGTAAGCTATACAAGCCTAAACTAGATGCGTCACAGCTAGTTGTCATATATAAGGATCCCGGATATCATAGTTGATATATCAAAGCGTCACTAATATTTCCATCTCTATAAACATAATAATTTTTACGCCTAGAAATACACTTAAAACCTATTTTTTCATATAGCTTTATAGCTTTAAAATTCTTCACGTCAACTTCTAAGAAAAGTTCTTTTATCCCTTTTAGCTTTAGCTCTTGAATACCAGTTTCTAGGAGTTCGTACCCTAAACCTGCTGATTGATTATTTTTATCTACACAAATATACAAAAGTTCTGCTACATCAAGAATATAATTAAATATAGCTACAGCCCTTAGATAATCACCTTGCAAAACCCCGAAAACTAGACCATTATTATTAAAACTTTCAAATATTTGTTTATCTGACCAATTTATATAATTATCAGTTTTACGAATTAAGTTAATAACTTGATTACAATAGCTTTCATCTAAGACCAAAATCTGCATACTGATATAGTTTCTGTAAAATATATTTTTTGCTCTCTACACTTAATAGTTCAAACTCATCTGAAATAAAGTCTTTTTGATAAATATTAATTGCTGCTTGTTGATCTAAACTTTTAGATACCTTATACATATTAACCTTTGTTTTAAAAAATAGACTTTCAATCACATTTTTTAAAAAGTTAATACTCAATTCTTCTGAAATATAGATATTTATCACCCTGTCACTATCGAGATTATTAGAATATATAGGCTTGTTATCTAGTTTGGCATCTACAAAAAAGCTTTTTTTTG
Source organism: Allofrancisella heilbronnii (assembly GCF_000710735.2). NCBI lineage: Bacteria > Pseudomonadati > Pseudomonadota > Gammaproteobacteria > Thiotrichales > Francisellaceae > Allofrancisella > Allofrancisella heilbronnii. The sequence continues at coordinate 1,024,380 of NZ_CP144673.1, forward strand.
TTACTATAGTAGCTACAGTAGATAATTCTTGTTTCGACTTTTGACTATTAGAGCTGTATTTATCCTTTAAATTCCATATATCTATATCAAAGACTTCTTTTAGCTCCTTTTCAAAATCCATATTATCTCTCTAATCTTTCAACTAGTTTTTTTGGATAGCTATACGGTTCAAGTTTGACGGATTTACGTAGGTTGTTTACTTCTGTAGGTGAAAGTTCTAATGTTTTTCCACGAGACACATATTTCGGCAATACTACATCACCAAATCTAACTCGTGTTAATCTACTTACTGTAACACCGACAGCTTCAAACATACGTCTGACCTCTCTGTTTCGCCCTTCAGATAAAGTCACGTAATACCATAAGTTAGCCCCTTCTCCCCCAGAAAATCTAACACTATTAAATTTAGCTAAGCCATCTTCTAGTTGTATACCTTCTTTAAGCTTACTTAATACATCATCTGACAATTGCTGTCCAAATACTCTTACGGCGTATTCTCGCTCTATTTCATAAGAAGGATGCATTAAACGGTTTGCCAAATCTCCATCTGTCGTAAATAATAGTAGACCTGTAGTATTTATATCCAATCTTCCTATCATTATCCAACGAGATCCAGCTAACTTAGGCAATGAATCAAAAACAGTCTTTCTATCTTTTTCATCTTTAGTTGTACAAACTTCCCCTTCACGTTTATGGTAAATTATCACTCTAGGTCTTGTCATTGGTTGACCATATAAATGCAACGCTTTACCATCAAAACTTATTTTGTCTGTACTTGATGCTTTATCACCTAGTTTAGCAACTTTACCATTTACTCTAACCCTGCCTTGCTCTATAAATTCCTCTATTTTCCTTCTAGAACCTATACCATGTTTAGCAAGTATTTTTTGAAGTCTTTCTTGATTATTATCATTAAAATTATTAGTTTTAGTCATTATTCTATACCACCATCAGAAGCTGAGAAAAATTGATCCATATCATCATCATTGAAATCTTTCGATGAAAATATTAACCTCACTGTAGCAGCTTCATTTTTATTATTTGCATATTCTGCTAACTTTAACCTCAGCTCTAATACACGTTTATTATTAAAAAATTCTTCATTACTTCTCATTTCGTATATTACTTTGTAACATTCTTTATATTGTCCCTGCTCAAAGTACATCTCTGCCAAACGTAATTTAGCACCTAAATAGTTTGATTTAAATTTGTCAGCTTTTTTCATAAAACTTAGAGCATCTTTTTTCTTATCCTGTTTATACAAGCATTCAGAATAAAGGAAAAACGTCTGTGCCATATCATTATTGTCCGACATGTATAATGATTTCTCAAATAACTTTTCCGCTTGTGAAAAATTATCCTTCATTTGACATAAAAATTGGGCATAGAAATTCATTGCTTCAAAATTTTTAGGTTCATTACTGATAGCATCTTTATAATATTTTTCAGCTATAGACTTAGAACCTATTGTTTGATAATAGTAACCTGCTGCGTAATCTACTATCGCTAATCTATAACCATGCTGCTTTGCTAACTGTTGAGCTTTAACCAACTTATCTTTAGCTCTATCTAAATACCCGTCGTGTGAGTAGATGATAACTAATTCAGCGTTTAAACTAATAGCTTTTTTATAATCAGCTTTTTGCTCTGTCGTTTTAGTAGATATAGTATATTTTGCAACGTTACCTTCTACTATCTGAGGCTCTTTTTTGAAGTTATCCTGAACAGTATTTTGCTGAGAACTAGAGTTATTAGGTTGCAACTGTGTAGAACATGCTCCCAAAATGCCTAGTAGACTTACCAATACAGCTTTCTTTAAATTAGCTTGCACTGTTATTATCTCCTAGTTTCTTTAAATATCGCTCTTTTCTTCTAGTTTTATCTATAACATCACCAGCAAGTTGGCCACATGCAGCATCTATATCATCACCTCGTGTTTTACGGATTGTAGTTACAAAACCATTTTGCTGTAAAAATTCTTTAAACTTATGAATTCTATTATTACTAGGCTTTTTATAAATAGTTCCTGGATATGGATTAAATGGGATTAAATTTATTTTAGCAGGAACTTCTCGAGATTTTAATAGTTCCACCAGCTCTTGGGCATCCTCTAAATTATCATTGATTTCATTCATTAAGGTATATTCAAAAGTTATTTGCTTATGAGGACCTTTTTCTGCATATAATTTACAAGCTTGCAATAATTCATCAATATCATATTTTTTATTTATAGGTACAATTTCATTACGTAAATTATTATTTGAAGCATGTAAAGAAACTGCCAATGACACCCCTGATTGCTCTAGTAAATCATATATCCTAGGAACAACCCCTGAGGTACTAAGAGTAACTTTTCGTTTCGATAAACCATAAGCTAAGTCGTCCATCATAATATCCATAGCTGGTACGACATTTTCAAAATTCATCAATGGCTCACCCATGCCCATCATTACAATGTTTGTAACTGTAAAATCATGTTCACCATTGTTTTTAGATAAAGTTCTAGCGGCTATCCAAAGTTGAGCTATTATTTCCGCTACTGTCAAATTTCTGTTAAAGCCTTGCTTACCAGTAGAACAAAAACTACAATTTAAAGTACAGCCAACCTGAGAAGATACACAAAGAGTCCCTCTACCTTCTTCTGGTATAAATACAGTTTCGATTGCACTACCGCCAACATCTATCAACCACTTATGTGTACCATCCTTAGAAGCTTTACTAAAAACTACTTTAGGTACGGTCACATATGATAAGTTTTTTAGCTTATTTCGTAAGCCTTTACCTAAATCTGTCATAGCATCAAAATCTATGACTCCTTTTTTATGCATCCATTTAAAAACTTGTCTAGCATGAAATTTTTTTTCTCCTATTGATATAAAAAAATCCTCAATAGCCTTTTGATTTAAACCCAGCAAATTAACTTTAGTATCTTGTTGCATAAAAGTTCTCTTTAAATAATTTCTATAATATGAATTTAGCCGTTATATCCCATATCACCAGGCACAATATAGTCGTTCTCATTAGTTAAATTTGTAAAGCTAGCATATTGCCCATCAAAACGCACATGTACAGTCCCTATAGGACCATTACGCTGTTTACCTATTATTATTTCACCAATATTTTTATTATCTTCTTTATCTTTATTATAAACTTCATCGCGGTAAATAAACATTATTAAATCAGCGTCTTGTTCAATAGCTCCAGACTCTCTTAAATCAGACATCATTGGGCGTTTATCTTTACGATCGTCCACCCCCCTATTTAATTGTGATAATGCTACTACAGGAATATCTAATTCTTTAGCTAAAGCTTTCAAAGAACGAGAAATCTCAGATACTTCTAAAGTCCTATTTGTTTCATAACCTGGAATTTTCATTAACTGTAAGTAATCTATTAAAATCATAGACAGACCACCATGCTCATTATACAATCTACGAGCTCGTGAACGCATTTCTGCTGGAGTCAATGTTGAAGTGTCGTCTATATACAAAGGCATTTCACTTAGATTTTTCATAGCTGTAGTAATCTTAACCCAATGAGCATCATTTAACCTATTACATTCTTTAAGCAAATTCATCTCAACACGAGCTTGGCTAGCTAACATTCTTGTGACTATATCTTCCGCTGGCATTTCTAAACTAAATACTAAAACTGGCTTTTGGGCAGCTTTAGCAATATTTTGAGCTATATTTATACCCAAAACTGTTTTACCCATAGATGGTCGAGCAGCTATAATTCCTAAATTAGCTCGTTGCAACCCTGAAGTCATTTTATCTAAATCTATAAACCCTGTAGAAGCTCCTGTTAAACCCGTGCCAGAATCAACTATTGCACTCATTCTATCAACAAGCTTTGGAATCACATCTTTTATAGATTCAGGGCCTTTTGTTAAGATGTCTCTTTCTTTTGCAACATCTAAAATTCTACTTTCAGCGTAATCAATCACTTCGTCAGGATTTTTTGACTCTGCAGAATATATTTTTTGAATAATATCATTAACACTATTTTGTAAACTTCTCAATTTAGCTTTATCTTTAACGATATTAGCATAAGTTTTGATATTAGAAATAGAAGGTGTATTTGTTGCTAAATCAATAATATAGCCTTCACCGCCTGCTTCATCAAGTAATCCTGCTGTTGCTAAGTATTCACTTACTATCAACACATCAAAAGGTATGTTTAATTGATTAAGAGTGTTTAACTGACTATAGATAATTTTATGCCTTCTATCAAAAAAATCTTCTATTAAAAGTAAATCTTCTACTAGTTCAATATTTCGGTTATATAATAAAATATTTCCTAGTATAGCTCTTTCAGCTTCTAAAGAATAAGTTGTTTCTGCAGGCTTAAATTGGTTAGTCATAGATTATAATAAAAAACCTTTTTCATAAATACAAAAAAACCATGCCTAACACATGGTTTATATTTATATATTCAGATTTAAAAAATGTGTTAGTTGTATTATTATAAACTAACTTTCAGAAGCTACAACATTTACTTTTATATCAGCATCAACATCTGTATACACATGAATTGTAAGATCGAACTCTCCAATACTTCTAATAACGCCTTCAGGCATGCGAACTTGGCTTTTTTCAATCTCTTTACCAGTTGCTTGAGACACCGCTTTTGCAACTTCAGCAGTACCAACTGAACCAAATAATTTACCACCGTCACCTGCTTTAGCTGCTATAGTGAATTTTTTATCCTTTATAGCTTCAGCAGTAGCTACGGCTGCTTCATATCTAGCTTTTTCTGCTTTCTCAAGTTCAGCCTTTTGAGCCTCAAACGTTTCTATATTAGCTTTAGTTGCTTGTACAGCTTTCCCAAAAGGGATAAGAAAGTTTCTTGCATAACCTGGCTTTACATTTACGATATCACCTAATACACCTAGGTTTTCCACTTTTTCTTTTAAAATAACTTGCATTGTATCAATCCCCAGTACTAGTTAAAATGACGATCACAGTATGGTAGCAAAGCTAAAAATCTAGCTCTCTTTATAGCTGTAGATAATTGTCTTTGATACTTAGCTGATGTACCAGTCACACGACTTGGGACTATTTTCCCAGTTTCTGTTATATAAGCTTTTAGCTTATTTACATCTTTATAATCAATTTCTTTAACGCCATCTACTTTGAAACGGCAAACTTTACGACGACTCATTTTTAAATACCTCTATAAACTTATTTAAATTACTTCTTTTTCACTAGTTTGCATCATAACTGATGACTCTGTAACAGCTTCTTTTTTTGATATAACTAGGCGGCGTAATATAGCATCGTTGTATCTTAAATTTTCTTGAAGCTTATCTAGAGCTTCAGTCCCACACTCTATATTAAATAGTATGTAATGTGCTTTATGAAGTTTCTCTATAGGGTAAGCTAATTGACGACGTCCCCAGTCTTCAAATCTATGAATTTTACCGCCTTTTTCTTCGATGATACTACGGTATTTATCAAGCATAGTTTGTAACTGATCAGATTGATCAGGGTGTATCATTAACACGATTTCATAATGTTTCATTTTTATAAACTCCTTACGGTTTATCATTAATTTTTCCTACACTGATAAGCTACATAAATTAATTTATGTAGCAAAGAGCAAACCATATTGTACTAATTATATGTGCTGATATCAACTTGTTTTAATCATAAAAAACCTAGCTAAAATAAAAGGCTATTTTTGTAAGCAATTTCATTTCCTAATGGTAAAATTAAACACATCAAATTTAGCTTTACTTTTATTTGGCAGCAAATAAAAGTTTCATCACAAGAGGTGTCCTTATGCAAGATAAAATCAAGAAATTTGAAAACTTTCTAATACAACTTCAAAAAAACATTACTAGTGCTTTAGAAAGCTGTGAGACTAATAATCGAAAGTTTATTAGCGATAAATGGCAAAAACCGGATACTCCTGAACAAAAACTTAAAGGTTATGGCGACTCTATGATTATCGAAGGTGCTGAGATTCTTGAAAAAGGAGTTGTTGCTTTTTCAAAAGTACATGGTGAAGCCCTGCCACCATCTGCCACAGAGAAACGTAAAGATTTAGCAGGTAAGTCTTTTATTGCTACAGGAGTATCTTTAGTAATCCATCCACGCAATCCTTTTGTGCCAACCTCTCACGCTAACTTTAGACTATTTGTTGCTGGAGCTGATACAGATAATCCAATTTGGTGGTTTGGTGGTGGATTTGACCTTACACCATATTATCCATTTGAAGAAGATGCTATCTACTGGCATCAAACTGCTAAAGATGTTTGCGACAAACACAATAAAAACTATTATCCCGAATTTAAAAAATGGTGTGACGAATACTTTTACCTAAAGCACCGTGATGAGTGCCGCGGTGTGGGTGGTTTATTCTTTGATGACTTAAATGAAGAATCTTTTGAAAAATGTTATGATTTTGTTACTGAATGTGCAAATGCTTATATAAAAGCATATATCCCTATTGTGGAAAAAAGGAAAAATATATCGTATTCTCAACAACACAAAGATTTTCAACTCTATCGCCGTGGTAGATACGTAGAATTTAACCTAGTTTTGGATAGAGGAACTATTTTTGGTTTACAAAGTGGTGGTAGAACAGAATCTATACTATCATCTCTGCCTCCAATGGCATCCTGGAAATACAATTGGCATCCAGAAGAAGACTCTGAAGAGGCTAAAATTTACGAGTATATTAAACCTAAAGATTGGCTTAAATAGTAAACATTACAACAAGATTAGTCATGAAAAAAATCGCTATCTGCGTGCTATACTTTACAACTATAGCACCACTCTTTGCAAAAGATTCATATTATCCCAAACAACTACAATTAACTAATGCAAATATGGTATTTGCTGCGGATATTATCAGACATGGCGCTCGCACATCAACACAATATGACCAAAACCTAGAATACCCTCCTCTATGGAATATAGATAACATACCAGCTGGTCAGTTAACTCAATATGGCTTTGAGATGGAAAGGTGTAATGGCGAATACTTTAGCAAAGAATATCATAAACTTTTAGGCAGTGAATATCACCACGAAGATATTTGTATTGTTGCTGGTGGTGCTAATAGAGATATCGTTAGTGCTCAAGCAGCTTTATTAGGAATGTTCCCTCGTATAAAAAACTCAGATGTTATCGAGATTATACCTAAAGCTAAAGATCCAATGTTAAGTATGCACAAAAACATCAAAAATATTGATTCTGCACCCGGATGGCTTGATGAATGGCGCAAAATAGGATATCTATCTGAAGTTTTAGCTAAAAATAATTATATATCTAAAAATGACTACTGCGATACTACAGTTTCTACACCACAGCAGGCTTATAAATGCATACAGCCAATCGCTAAATTTGCAGCACAATTAATCCCGCTAAAAGATTATTGCTCAAAATCAGGTTGCTCAATATTCAAGACATATAAAGCCCTTACAAACTCAGATATAGATACCTTAGTAGATATATTTAATTTTAATAGCTATCACTCTGCTATTCCATCACAATCAGATGGTTTTGCTGGTTTTACAGAAGATTATTTACAAAATTCAATTAACTCTAATGGCGCTGTTGTAATTAGTCAAATAATTTTTGATATAAAACAAATCATCTCAAATCCAAACAACAAAAAATATCCTAAATATATTCTATTTGTTGGACATGATACTGGTATTAAGTTCAATATTGCTTACCTACTTAGCAAAGCTGATAAGATAAAAACGATACTAACAACAAATCCAGGATACGGTGCTGATTTATCTTTTAGAGTATACAGGACTAATAATCAGTACTACATTAGAGTTTCTTATATAAATTCATACAATTCTGGTAATAATGTTATTATTTTTGAAGATTTATTTAGTAAATTTGAAAAAATATACTTTGATAATTCCCAACTTCTTAAGCAACAATATAAAAACTGCTCTTCTTTTCAACTTTACTAATATTTTACTTATATCAAACCAATTACGTCTGATAAAATATAGTTAAATTTGGATATTAAAGATTATTATTACCATGAAAATAAATTTTTGTGCAGGTCCTGCTGTAATACCAACTTGTATCATTGAAAAATTACAAAAAATGATGACTAACTATAAAAATACTGGTGTTTCATTATTATCTATTTCTCACCGTGATAAAGCTTTTGAAGAGGTTCATGATTCTATACAAACCAAACTTAAGTATTTATTAAATATACCGGATGATTACTCTATGTTACTTATGCAAGCAGGAGCAACAGCTCAATTTGCTGCTATACCTATGAATTTGTCAGATAAGTACAATAAAGCCCTTTATATATGTAGTGGTCAATGGTCAGAAAAAGCAGCCAAAGAAGCTAAAAAATTTATAAATGTGGAATCTGTCACATATGGTAATAGCATAGCTGAAACTTTCGTTTCTAATATGTATGATTATGTTTATTATACAGACAACGAAACTGTAGATGGCTTTCAAATAAACCAATTAGCCAAATCTTGTAACACTAAGCTAGTATGTGACATGTCTTCAAGTTTTTTATCAAAACCTATTAATATTAGAGACTATGGATTGATTTACGCTGGAGCACAAAAAAACGCTGGTATTCCTGGCCTTACGATAGTTATTGTACAAAATTCTTTAATTAAAAAGAAAGAAAATATACCTATAGTATTTGACTATGATACTACTAGAAAATCTAACTCCCTTTATAACACTCCTTCTGTAATTTCATGGGTTACTTTTGAGCTAATGTTAGAGTATTTGATAGATAAATTTCAAGATTTGAATGAAGTAGAGAAATTCAATCATACCAAAGCAAAAATTTTATATTCAACAATTGATAACTCTAAGATCTATAAAAATGACATAAAACCAATATATAGATCAAACATGAACGTAATATTCCAGTTACCAACACAGGAATTAACTAAAAAATTCCTTCTAGATGCAGGTAATAAAGGATTCTATGGTTTAGAAGGTCATCGTCTTGTAGGTGGTTGTAGAGCTAGTTTATATAATGCAGTATCTTTAGAAGATGTAAAAGCATTGACTAAATTCATGCAGGAGTTTGAAAATGAACAACTCTAAAATTATCACTATCGATGGTCCTAGTGGGGTTGGCAAAGGTACTTTAGCTAAAGCTTTAGCAAAACATTTAAACTATAAACTTTTAGATAGTGGTGCAATTTATAGACTAGCAGCGTTGCATTGTTTTAATAACAATACAGATTTAACTAGTGAAACAAACGTTTGTAAGACTCTTGACAATTTAGATATTAGGTTTGAAATAGACAACGGTTCTAACTCGATAAAAATTATTCTAGCTGGTGATGATGTTTCTAAAGAAATTCGTACAGAGCAAATAGGCATGCTTGCTTCAAAGATAGCTGCATACCCAAATGTAAGAAAGGTTTTATTAAATAAACAGCGAGATTTCGCTACTGAACAAGGATTAGTAGCTGACGGCAGAGACATGGGAACAATAGTCTTTCCTAATGCAAAATATAAGTTTTTCCTAGATGCCAGCTCGCAAGTCAGAGCTACCAGAAGATTTACCGAGTTAGAAGAAAAAAATCAACACCCTAATTTTGAAACTATCTTAGCAGATATTGAAAAAAGAGACTTTCAAGATAGAAATCGCAAAATTGCTCCTCTAAAGCCAGCTACTGATGCTATAATTATTGACACTTCTAATTTATCTATTGAGAAAGTTTTTAATAAAGTCTTAGATAAGATAAAAAACAATTAATGACCACTAAAAAAACCTTCAAAACCATATATAGCTAATCCGAAAATATTTCGGGTTAAACATATATTCTTTATTTTTGCATTGTTTAGCTTCATATGGTATACAAGAGTTTTTAGAACTAATTTGTATACCACTTTGCATTAGATGTAAATAGACTAAATTAGACTATATTTAACTAATAATCATACTGAAAGCTTTATCTTATAAGGAATTTTAGACTAGTTTAGACTATATTTTATTATTCAGTGGTGCGGACGGGGAGACTCGAACTCCCACGGTTACCCGCTGGAACCTAAATCCAGTGCGTCTACCAATTTCGCCACGTCCGCAATAACTGGGGTGATTGATGGGACTTGAACCCACGACAACCGGAATCACAATCCGGGGCTCTACCAACTGAGCTACAACCACCATTACAAATTGCAACATTCGTAATGGCACGTCCGGCAGGATTCGAACCTGCTACCCTCGGCTTAGAAGGCCGATGCTCTATCCAGATGAGCTACGGACGCATCAAACAATGGTCGGAGCAGAGGGATTTGAACCCCCGACCCTCTGGTCCCAAACCAGATGCGCTACCAAACTGCGCTATGCTCCGACAATAACTTAATAATGGTGGCCAGAGGCAGAATCGAACTGCCGACACGAGGATTTTCAGTCCTCTGCTCTACCGACTGAGCTATCTGGCCAATGACGTATATTATAACTATATAAATGCTTTTAAGTCAATAAGTTTTTTATAATATTTTACTGATAAAACGTTTTAAATTGTCCTTCTTCAGCATATGCGTATAATGTTTGAGCTATATCAGTAGATCCTGAACAGATATTACCTTTTTTATCAATAGCTATTAACCCCACATAATCACCTAAACTATTACTTTCAGCAATAGATCTATCTACAGCTTCTTTTAAGCTCATACCATCTTTTACACGAGTACATACTTTAGCTGCTACAGCTTGATTAACAATATGCTCACCTATACCTGTACAAGAAATACCCATTTCTTTTGTGGCAAAATTACCAGCAACTGTTGGACTATCTCCTACACGCCCTGGATACTCAAAACCTGCTCCACCTGTAGATGTTATGGCACAGATTTTTCCTGTAGAATCTAAAGCTACTACACCTATAGTACCAGTATATCCTTTTTTTGACTCAAGATATTCTTTATATCTTTTAGGTGTCATAGGATCATATTTAGGTAATTCCATAATATTATGAGCAAAATCAGTAGCTTGATCTGCTGCCAAAATACTATGGTGCTGCTGCATCAGTCTATTTGCAACTTCTATCGGGTTTTTTATATTTTGGATATTAATGACGCCAGCAAATTTTTGTTGCTTACTATCCATTATCGAAGCAGACATTCTAATTTGGCCATCCTGCTGGACCCTTGAGCCAGTTCCTGCATTAAAGATCTCATCATCCTCTAAAAGCTTTGCTGCAAATATTGCCGCTTTATTAGCGTCATCAATTTGCTGCAAATATTCATAAGCTTTCTCAATTATAAGTAAAAGATGACTATGATACTCAATAAAAGAAGTATTTTTATCCTCTCTTGCTCCACAGCCTCCATGAATGATAATTTTTTGCATAACAAACTACTCCCAGCTTACAATAAAAAGAATCTTAAATTAAAAATCTACTAGAGACGTATTTAAATCGAACTTTTGACCTTCTAATAACATATGCATACGTATATCAACTAAACTTATAGGCGCATTATTGCGAGCGTTATGTAACGATGAATGCTTAAGATGTGAAAAATCTATAATCGTCACCATACCAGAACCTATAACTTCTATCACATTAGAAGAGTCTAAAAGTGCTGCTGTATCTTCATCAATACCCACACCAACCATATATGGATTATAAGAAAGCGCTGCTAATAACCTACCTAACCTATCTCTTTGAGAAAAGTGCTGATCTACTAAAAGTTTATTTGTTAGACCTAAACCTGGTGCTAAATTTACCATATTACACCTAGGCATAAGACCAGCTTGACCTCCTGCTATCATAAAGCCAGAGATAAAAGCAGCCCCAGCTGAAGTGCCAGCTACATTAACGCCTTCTGCGTTTAATTTTCGAATAAGTTGGGCTATTGGAGTGCCTCCCAAAGTAGTTGACAATAGTAATTGATTCCCACCTGTCATAAATATACCTGTACATGCAGATAATTTATCCTGATGCTCTTTATTAGTAGCTTCTAAGCGGGTTTCTATCTTTAGGTTATGAATTTCCTTTACTCCCATTTTAGTAAAAATATCAACGTAAATATCTCCGGTATCGGGAAGTTTAGACGCTGTAGGTATTACAGCGATTTTAGCATCTTTACCTCCAGATAAATCTACGAATTTTTCTAAAACTGTAGGGCATGCAAACTTATCTTCTCCTCCCCCTATTGGCATAATAAATCCACGTTGATTTTTTGCAACCGGCTTAGAAGGCATCTAAATTTCTCCTATTTATTTTAACTTTTGTTAGAAATAATACATTTTTATAAAATAATACTAAGTAATTACAGACTTTTCTATAAAAATGATCTGTTTCTCGTAAAGAGTTTTATTTTTATAACCGCCCAGGTCATTTACGCTGTCAAAATTTGATGATATGCTATTCCTAAAGTACTAAAAAATGATTTTTAAATTTAAAAATGAGCAAAACTATAAAAGTTTTAACCATAGGTGGAGCAACCCTAGATACTATAATACAGTACGAGGAAATGTTTACCATGAACATGCAAAAAAAAGATAATACCCAATCTTTCATGCTGTTAGAAGAAGGTGCTAAAATTGAAGTTAAAGAACATAATTCTTTTACAGGAGGTGGTGCTACAAACGCAGCTGTTTCTTTCAAAAAACAAAACCTTGATGTTAGTTTCTTTGGAAAAATTGGTAAAGATATTGCTGGTGAGAAAATCATTCAAGAACTAAAAGATTTTGATATAGATATCTCAAATATTCGTTACTCCAATAAGTATGGGACTGCAACATCTTACGTAATACCAACTTTAAGTGGTGATCGGACAATATTTGCCTATAGAGGAGCTAATAAAGATATCCTAAAAGACGATTTACCTACTCAAGCAATAATTCAAAGTGACTTTATATACATAACCTCTTTAAGTAAATCTTCTGCTGCTAGGCTCCCAGAAATAGTAAAATTAGCTTCTCAAAATAATACTAAAGTAGCTATCAATCCAGGATCAAGCCAACTCAGTATCGGAGAGAGTTTTATTAAGGACTCTATGTTTGGAATAGATATATTAGTACTAAACTACCAAGAAGCTCAAAAGCTGATGCTTTCTTTATTATCTATTGATGATCAAGGCATTACCAAGTCTACAGATAGACTAGAGCAGCCCAATCTGGATGAAGAAAATAGCGATTTCCTAAATGCCACATTTAGGTTAAAAGATTTTTTTAAAATCTGTCTAGATCTTGGCCCTAGAATAATTGTTGTTACTGATGGAGCTAACGGTGTTTATGCAGCTACTAAAGATAAATTTTACCACAGTGAGTCACTTAATGTCAGTAACGTAGTTAATACCCTAGGAGCTGGGGATGCTTTTAGCTCAACTTTTTGTGCTAACATATACAAAGGCTTAGCCATAGAAGAAGCTATAAAATATGCCTTAATAAACGCTTGTCATGTAATTCAACATCCTGATGCTAAATCTGGATTACAACATATAACAGACCTGGAAAAAATAAAATCAAAGATTGATACTGAATTAGACTCTAAAATCTCTATTAATTTCTGGTAGCAATATAGTCACCCTCTAAGAAAGATTCTACATCTTTGACATAATAATCAATTTCTTGATTTTCGTAAAAATTAACGGCAGATTTTTTGTCATCTGCATGTATAAGAACCGTTTCCATACCTAAATATTTAGCTGTTACTAGATTATGAGAGGAATCTTCAAAGAAGATAGCTTTACTAAAGTCAATGCCAAACTTATTTTTACCTACCTCAAAGTATTTTTCTTTAGGTTTAGCAACTAATTCTGTATCTTCCAATGTCAATACTCCATGAAACAGGTTATCTAGCCCAAACTGCTTCATAACTCTATTTGCATGAAAGTTAGAAGCATTAGTAAAAACATAGACATTACTAGTATTTTTGAGAGTATTTAGGTGACTATTAAGCTTTAAATTAGGTTTAAAATGACCAATATCAATATCATCGATAAAATTTAGATATTCTTTATAATCAATATTATGGTATCTCATAAGCCCCAGCATGGTTGAGCCACATTCATAATATAATTCATCTCTAATAGCATCAGCTTTTTCGTCATCTGAAATTTTCAACTTAATTTTTATGTACTCGCGCATTCTTTCAAGTTGGCTATCAAATAGACCATTTTTATAAGAATAAAGGGTGTTGTCTAAATCAAATATATATGTTTTCATTATTTTTTAGGTTTCCAATAAAGATATTTATATTAACTTATAAATTATGGGACTATTGCAAGCTGGAATTAGATGGGTGGTAACAAGGCAAAAATATTCGAAAAAGCGCAGTTTACATGTAGTAAATGAGCATTTTGAGAATGTTTTTAACACAGTTAGAAACATATAATTTTAGTTTGCAACAGTCCCATTATTAACTTTCTCAAGCTCATGTTTCATCTTAGTTATTGTCTTCTCATAACTCTCAGAATTAAAAATAGCGGAACCTGCGACAAAAGCGCTTACACCACAACTAGCTATTTCAGCAATATTATCAGCATTTACACCGCCATCAATTTCTAAAAGGATATCTTTACCAGTAGTGTTTATCCACTGGGAAACTTCTTTTGCTTTTTTCAATATAGCTGGAATAAATTTCTGTCCACCAAACCCAGGATTTACTGACATTAACAATACTCTATCAATATGTGCCTCAACATATTTCAAACACTCCAATCCTGTTGCAGGATTCAAAGCAAGACCTGCTTGTATTCCAAAAGATTTAATCAACTGTAAACTTCTATCAACGTGTTCACTAGCTTCCGGATGAAAAACTATACTACTAGCCCCAGCTTTAGCAAAGCTTTCAATCAAACTATCAACTGGCTTAACCATCAGATGCACATCCATTCCTGCAGTTATACCATAATCTCTAAGAGCTTTTAGAATCATTGGGCCAAAAGTAAGATTTGGTACATAATGGTTATCCATCACATCAAAATGAATATTATTAGCTCCAGCCAGCAAAACGTTTTTAACATCATCACCTAATCTAGCTAAATCAGCAGACAAAATAGACGGGTTAATCTGAAAATCCTGCATACCTAACTTCTCATATATAACAAAATAAAATTCAATTCTAACATAATCGTATAAAATATTTGAGCTATTCGGGTTCTAAAACTATAATACAAAAGCTAGTTAAATTTTTTATTCTAAGAGATTGTAAGAAATGAGTAGAAACTATATAGAAAATGCACAAAAAACTTTTGAACTTGAAATTAAAGCTCTAGAAAGACTAA
The DNA here is from genome assembly GCF_000710735.2 of Allofrancisella heilbronnii. NCBI lineage: Bacteria > Pseudomonadati > Pseudomonadota > Gammaproteobacteria > Thiotrichales > Francisellaceae > Allofrancisella > Allofrancisella heilbronnii. Next base: position 1,039,589 of record NZ_CP144673.1, read on the forward strand.
AAAACGCGATTGATGGCGAATTTGAGCGTGCTTGTGAGATTATATTAGCTAACAATCATGGTCGAGTTATCATCACTGGGATGGGTAAATCAGGTCATATTGGAAAAAAAATAGCTGCGACTTTAGCTAGTACAGGCACTCCAGCATTTTTTGTCCACCCCGGTGAAGCAGGTCATGGAGACTTTGGAATGATAACATCTAATGATATCTTAATAGCCATATCAAATTCCGGCAATTCAGCCGAAATAATGGGGTTGATGCCTATGCTAAAGCATTTAAACATCCCCATAATAGCTATCACTAGTAATGAAAATTCTATGATGGCTAAAAATAGTGATGTAGTACTAAATTTACATGTTGATAAAGAGGCTTGTCCGCTAAATTTAGCTCCAACATCGAGTACAACTGCCAGTTTAGTATTAGGTGATGCTTTAGCCATAGCTTTACTAAAAGCAAAAAACTTCTCTGCTAGGGATTTTGCTTTCTCTCATCCTAGCGGTTCGCTTGGTAAAAAACTAATACTCAAAGTAGAAAATATTATGCGCAAAGGCGATGAAATACCTATAGTTAAGCCTACCGATACTATTCGCAAAGCGATTTTAGAAATTAGTGATAAAGGTATAGGTAATACATTGATCGTTGAAAATAATAAACTTTTGGGCATTTTCACTGATGGTGATTTAAGAAGAATATTTGAAACAGGAAATTTTAACTCTCAAATATCTATCGATCAAGTTATGAGTAAAAATCCAAAAACTATTTTAAAAGATGATATGGCTGTTACAGCACTTGAAAAAATGGAAGAATTTGCAATAACAAATCTTGCTGTAGTTGATAATGATAAAAATATATTAGGGGTAGTAAATATGCATGATTTAGTGAAGTTAGGATTAAAGTAGCTTATTACAATATCCTTATTTACACATCACTAATTGGACGCTTAGAAAATAAACTTAAATTAACAAATATCTAAAGAACATTACCCATACTTACACAGTGATAGCCAGCATCTACGTGAATAACTTCACCAGTAATACCAGAAGCCATATCTGAACATAAGAAAGCAACTGTATTACCAACTTCCATAACATCAACGTTTTTCTTTAGTGGAGAGACCATAGCATTATAATCTAGCATTTTCTTAAAGTTACTGATACCAGAAGCTGCTAAAGTCTTAATTGGACCAGCTGAAACAGCATTTACATTTATCCCATCTTCGCCAAGAGCTAAAGCAGTATATCTAACTGTAGCTTCTAAAGATGCTTTAGCAATGCCCATTGTATTATAACTTGGCATAGCTTTTTCAGCTCCGATGTAAGTAAGAGCAACCATAGAAGCATTTCTACCTTTCATCATCTGACGACCTTCTTTAGCTAAAGCAGCAAAAGAATATGCACTAATATCATGAGCAATAGCAAAACCTTCACGCGTAACACAATCAATAAAGTTACCCTCTAACTGATCACGAGGAGCAAATGCAATAGAGTGTATGATACCATCAAGACCGTCCCATACTTTATTCAGATCTACAAATAAATTTTTGATTTCTTCATCTGAAGTTACATCACAAGGAAGAACGGCTGCAGGATTAAACTCCACGCATAACTTTTCTACTCTTTCTTTGAATTGGCCCACATATGTAAAAGCTAATTCAGCACCTTCTCTATGCATAGCTTTTGCAATACCATAGGCGATTGATTTATTGCTTAAAAGCCCTGTAATTAATATTTTTTTACCCTTTAAAAAACCCATGTTTACATTCTCCTTTGTGGATTTTAACTAAAACCTAATAGACATACTCTAACACGACATATAGTATGAATACCTTAAACTAATGAGTTATAATTATAAATAATCAAACATTAAAACACTAGATTAATTTCAGTATAGGCAATAAACATATGAAATGTAAAAGTAAAAAAATTATAGCTAACGCTCATGGAGAAGTAAGTTTTGATCGTGCTAAAGCAAGTTGGAACATAATGAAAATAACCTCTGAGCTCGTCGAAGGTTATGAACGCTTAGATAATATTACTCCTGCTATAAGTATATTTGGATCAGCTAGACTAAAAGAAGATGATCATCACTATATACAAGCTGAGAAACTAGCGAAAATACTTTCTGATAGTGGATTTTCTATTATTACCGGAGGTGGCTCAGGTATAATGGAAGCTGGCAACAAAGGGGCTCAAGAAGGGTGTTCTTCTAGTATAGGGTTAAATATAACTTTACCCTTTGAGCAAGTTCCCAATAGTCATCAAGATATATCTTTATTTTATAGATACTTTTTCACTCGTAAGGCAATGTTTATTAAACACTCAATGGCATATATTGTTATGCCAGGTGGATTTGGGACATTAGATGAATTATTTGATACAACAACACTAGTACAAACTAAGAAAAAAGCCTATATGCCGATTATATTAGTTGGTAAAGAATTTTGGAGTGGGCTTTTAGACTGGGTTAAAACTACTATGGTGAATAAAGGGGTAATAACAGAACAAGAAGTTGGATTATTAACCTTAGTTGATAGTGCTGAAGAAGTAGTTGAAATTATACAAGAGCACTATAATAATACCTACAGTTCTAAAGAGCATGCAAAAATCGTATTTTAGGAATCTGATATGGATATTAATACTATTTCTATAACCCTAATAAATAACTCCCTACCTATAATTACAGTTTTCTCCGTACTCATACATATTTTTTGTGGCTTGGCTATAGCGAAAGATATACCTAAAGTCCTAGATAAAAGGCTTACAACAATATTACTACCTAAAAATATATGGATTTTGGTTGGCTTAATATCTGGAGTTTGGGGGTTATTAATATATTGGATTATTCATCACTCTAATATCTCAAGAGACTAATACCCAATTGCCTTAATAAATATGTCATGAAGCGTGACCAGTAGGTAAGGTGAGTTCTAGATATATAGTTTCAATATCTTTTTTTATAATCTCGTTGATAATCTCATTACTTAAGGTATGTCCTAATCCTTTTATGATGTTAGGTTTATTAAAAGCATTTTCAAAAAACTTGTTATCTACTATATCATCATTTTCTGCAAGAGTTATTCTTATTGCCTTGTCAAGTTTACCTAGACTACCATTTAATAGTAGCAGCAAATATGCTCCTAAAAATTTCCTAACCTTAACTTTCCTTAAAATAAACATAGTTTTGTAATTAATAAAAAAAGGTGTAACTAAATGTAATCTGTCATATAGGGTCTTATCTAATAATGAAGAAATTCCTGCTGACATTGAGATTGCATAAATAAGGTCATAATTCTGAGCATTTACTTGGTATTGATTGATTATTTTCTTAAGTTTTCGTCTGACAAATATAGGTTTCCCTAACGCTACTGTTGTAACTTTAACTTTTAAACCATTTATTTCAAAGGTTTCAACACTATCACCTTTACTATAATAGCCTCTTAACACTAAAACGTTCATATATAGATTTTATCTCTCTTTTTTCTCTATCAACTCTATCTGATATCCGTCAGGATCCTTGATAAACGCTATAATCGACGTACCTCCTTTTACAGGACCTGCTTGACGCGTGACAATACCTCCTTTAGATATAACATCTTGACAAGCTTTATAAACATCATCCACTTCCATACATAAATGTCCAAAAGCATTACCATGATCATACTCATGATCACCCCAGTTATATGTTAATTCCAGAACTGTATGATCATTAATATCTCCATAACCTAAAAATACTAAAGTATATTTATAATCTGGATTGTCAGTTTTTTTAATAACTTGCATGGCTAGTATATTAGTATAAAAATTTATCGATTTATCTAAATCTTTAACTCTTATCATCACATGAGCAAATCTCATAATTTCACCCTCTAAAATTGCCTTTATAAGTTTAGTTTGCTATATTATAACAAATTTTATGCCCCTCAGGGTTATCAAAACTAAGGGTTAACATGACTAATTTTGAATTACTTATATTTTATACTTTTATTGATTTTTTTATCCTTTTTTTAGCTTTTAGGTTATTTGGAAAAAAAGGGGTTACTATCTTTATAATCATTAGTCTTATAGCTGCTAATATCCAAGTAAATAAAGGAGTCCAATACGATATATTTGGATTACACATTATAGCGACTTTGGGTAATGTAATGTTTGGTGGTATTTTTGTGGCTAATGATCTGCTAAATGAAAAATATGGAAGAAATGAGGCACGCAAAGTTGTATTAGTATCTATTTTCTTTGGAATCTCCTTTATTCTACTGATGCTTGTCTCAACATTTTACCAAACGGTTAGTAATGATGAGTTTTATCAAAGCTCTAGTGATGCTCTTGATATTTTCTTCTCTCTAAGCGGTGGTGCTCTTAAGGCTGTTATAATAGGTAATTTGGTATATCTAATTTCACAGCTTTTTGATGTTTTAATATATGCCAAACTTAAAAGCTATAGTAACGATTTAAAATGGCTTTGGTTTAGAAATACAGGTTCTACTTTAATTTCACAAATTATCGATACTGCTTTAATCACTTATGGTTTTGCATTAGCTGGTATTATTCCTATGCAATACGCTTTAGAAATAGCAGCTTCTACACTACTAATTAAGTATATAGTTGCTATTATAAATGCGCCTTTATTTTATTTATTAACATTTATAAAACCAAATGATTTGTAATATTTATAGGTACCAAGAATCTAACTTTTGTTTAAATTTATCAAGGCCTAATTTACTTAAAGAAGAAAATAGCTGATAAGAAACTTTTTCTGTTGATTTAAAGTTTTTGAGGAAACTTTCGAGCATTCTATTAGCTTCTGCTTTTTGCTTATTATTGAGTTTATCAACTTTAGTAAGCAGAATATGTAAATTTAAATCACATGAAATTGCCAACTCTATCATCAAGCAATCAAACTCTTTTAACTCATGACGAGAATCTACTAAAAGCACTACCCCATTCAAACATTGACGTGAGGTTAAATAGTGCTCCATCTCTTTTTGCCATACTTTCTTTATAGATTCAGAAACTTTAGCGTAGCCGTATCCAGGTAAGTCTACTAAACGTTTATTATCACCCAGATCAAATAAATTTATAAGTTGAGTTCTACCTGGTGTTTTACTTACTCTTGCTAGACCTTTCTGCTCTGTCAAAGTATTTAAAGCGCTTGATTTACCAGCATTAGAACGACCTGCAAAAGCAACTTCAATTCCAGTATCTTCTGGAAGTTGAGTAACCTTAGCAGCACCCATTATATATTTTGCATGATGATAATTCATAAATTATGCTCTTTTTTTATTTTTTCAAAAAATTCATGGCAGGCTGTGTCTAACATTAGAAAAACTTTTTCAAAATTATTTTCATAATATGGATCAGGTACATCTGTTAAAGAGATTGTGGGTGCATAATCTAAAATTTTAGAAACTTTTGAAAAATCTGCTCTAGGAAACATCTGTTTTATTGTATCAATATTTTCTTGATCCATAACTAATACATAATCATAATCATTAAAATGAAACTCTTCTAACTGCTCTGAAATTAAATCTGATAAATCGCAGTCGAATTTTTTTGCCATTTCTACTGATCTGATATCAGCGTAGTCTCCTTCATGACCCCATTTACGTGAGCAAGTACCAGCAGAAGAAATTAAAATAGTTTCGTGTAAACCATTTTGCTTAACAATATCTCTAAATATCCCATGAGCAGTTGGTGATCTACAAATATTGCCTTTACATACAAATAGTATTTTTACTAAACTCATTTTTTAATGACTCCTATTTAGCCTTTTTCATATCTTCAGCAAGTTTACTATCTGGTTTTAATTTAAAACCTTGAAAAAACTTACTGTCTGGTTTAAGCATAAATACTACTTCATTCTTACCACTAAAACTTTCTTTATACGAGTTCATACTCTTTAAAAACTCATACAATGGTATTGAGCTAGAATAAGCATCTGCAAATATTTTAGCCGCTTTTGCGTCTGCTTCGGCTCTTATAATTTTAGATTGCTTTTCTGCTTCAGCCATAGTCACAGTTACTGTAGCGTCTGCCGATGCTTTAGTTTTTTCAGCTGCTCTTTCACCTTCTGCTCTTATACGAGAAGCATCTTTATGTCTGGATGATTTCATACGCTGATATATTGACTCTGTTATGGTTTCTGGCAAATCAATTTGATTTACTCTTACATCAACAATAGATATTCCAATTTCTTTAGCTTGGACAGCAACATCTTTTGTCAAAGCTATCATCAACTTATCACGATCATTATTTACTAAGCTTTGGATATCATTCTTACCAACTTCTGCTCTTAATGATGATTCTAAGAATTGTTTTAATAAAGTTTCTGCTCTAAAAACCTGTCCACTTGTACTAGTAAAGAATTTAGAAATATCATTTATTCTCCAAACTACATAAGCATTTATTAAAACATCTTTTTTCTCTTTGGTAACTACTCGTGATGAGTCTGTTGTTAAAACTCTATTTCTCATATCATAGTTTTTAACTGTATCTAAAAATGGTATTTTGATATGGATTCCTGGTTTATACTCTATTACTTTATCATCTTCTTTAACAAGCTCACCTAATCTTAAAAGTACAGATTCTGTACCTTGTTTTACTATAAATTTACTACTTAAAATTAAGAATAAGCCAACTACCACAAGTACTAAGAGTATTTTTGATAAATTTTTCATGTTTTAATTACTCCCCTGTGCGTTTGAAGATGATAGTATATTTTTTTGAGCTTGATCTAAACCATAAAAGATATTTTTAGCACCATCTCCATCTATTAGGAAAATCTTATTATTTTGCAACACGTTTGAAATTGTATCAAAGTACATTTGGTTAGTTACAATATCAGGATTAGTTTTATAGATTGGTAACAGTTGCTCAAACTGAGCCACCTCTCCTAGTGCTTCTAATACAACTTGTTGCTTATAAGCGTTTGCCTGGTCTACAATCCTTTGAGCTTTACCTTCTGCTACTGGTATAATTCTATTTGCATAAGATTCAGCCTCATTTTGTAACCTAGCTTGATCTTCTCTAGCTTTTATCACATCATCAAAAGCGTCTTTTACAGCATCTGGCGCTTGTGCTGGTTGCATGATGACATCACTTACGTATATACCTGATTTATACTGTCCCAATAAAGCTTCCATTTCGTCTTTAACTTGAATGGCTATAGCAGCTCTTTTTGTTGTTAGAATATCAGATAAGTTACTTTGGCCTACTACTTGTCTAACAGCACTCTCTAATGATTGTTGTAAAAGCTGGAGCGGATCCGTATTAGCAAATAAATAATCTTCTAAATTTGAAATACGATATTGTACTGTAAAAGAAATATGTACGATATTCTCTTCAGAAGTTAACATATCTCTTTGTAGTGACATAGTTTTTAGCTCTTGAACATTTTCTTTATAAACTTTATCTATGCCTATAGGATACCAATGCAATCCTGACTCAACTATTTTAGAAAACTTCCCCAACCTAAGTACCGCAGCCTGTTCAGCTGGTTGCACAACATAAAAACCAAAACCCGCCCAAATAGCTATAAGCAAACCTATTACTATAGCTGCTATTTTACCTATTGGAGGTGTTTGAAACTTCTGATTTTTACTAGCGTTCTTTGAATAAATACTCTCGTTGTCATCACCATTATTCTTTTTCTTCTTGGAGAAGAATCTTTTAATCATCTCTTCTAAGTCTGGTGGTCCCTGTTCTGAATTTTTACTCCAAAACCATCTTTGCTTTATTTTTTTAATCATTTTATATTCCTATACTATGAAACCTTATATTAAAAACTGCTGAAGGTCTAACTCAAACTCTCTATTGAAGCGTTCAAAATCAGATTCTGATATATTTATATCTAATAAATAATTACCATCTTCAGATATTTGTTCTTTTTCTATAACACCAAGATCATACATCATAGATCTAATCTTGGAATGTTTTGGTGGTAACTCTAAGGTTCCTTTAAACCATGACTTATTAAAAAAAGTTGCTAAAGCCGTATAAAACTCCTCTAATCCTTCACCTGTTACTGCTGAAAGATAAACTCTAGCCACGATACTATCCTCTGAGTTATCGAATGCTACAAAACTAGGTTTTATATTTTCAAGCTTGTCTATCTTATTATAGACACAAATTCTCTCTTTATCACCTATACCAATTTCATTTAATACTTTGTTTACCTGGTCTATATAACTTTTATAATCCTCATCAGCATAGTCTATAACATGAATCAATAAATCTGACTCTATAGCCTCTTCTAAAGTTGCATGAAAAGCTTCCACCAAATCATGAGGTAAGTTTTTGATAAATCCTACTGTATCTGAGAAAATTACTTCACCTAACTTAGGCACAATTACTTTACGTAAAGTTGGATCTAAAGTTGCAAATAATTGATCTTTTACTAGAACCTGAGCATTTGTGATTTTATTAAATAACGTTGATTTACCAGCATTTGTATAGCCGACAAAAGAAAGTGTTGGAATATTATTTTTACGCCTAGAAGACCTGCTTAAATCTCTATGATGTTTTACTCTTTCTAACTTTTGAGTTATCTGCTTAATTCTTTGTCTAATCAAACGTCTATCTATCTCAAGCTGAGTTTCACCTGGTCCCCCTCGCACACCAATACCACCTTTTTGTCTTTCTAAGTGAGTCCAACCTTTAACTAATCTCGTTGACTGATAATTTAACTGAGCTAACTCAACTTGTAACTTGCCTTCATAGGTTTTGGCACGTAAGGAGAATATTTCTAATATAAGGCGTGTTCTATCCATTACCTTACATTCAAGATATTTTTCTATATTCCTCTCTTGAGATGGGCTTAATGGATGATTAAAAACGACTAGATCTGCTTTTATTTCATCGCGCTTATTTTTTATCATTTCCATTTTACCCATACCACAAAAATATTTGATATCAGGTTCAGAGTGATTAAAGTCTAAACTTTCTAAGACAACTTTATCTGCTGCCAACACTAAACCTTCTAGCTCAGCCGGATCAGCATTTAATTCGCGGTGATATTTAAAATTTATATTTACAAGCAAACATTTACTGCCTGCTTCGTAAGATTGGAAAAATTCCATTAAATAATATACCTCACAATGGAATTATTAAAGAAAAAGAAAAAAGTATTATTGTTCAATATGTTCGTTACTTTCTTGAACTTCAAGTTCATCAGTATGAATATCATCTACATTTTCATCTTGATCATCATTAGAATTTTGATGATATGGATTAAATGAACTATAAACCATTCTTACACTTTTAGCTGGTACTATTGTTGAAATAGCATGCTTATAAACCATTTGGTTTACTGTGTTTCTAAGTACTATACAAAATTGATCAAAAGCTTCGATTTGCCCCTGAAGTTTAATTCCATTAACTAAGTATACAGATACACTGATTTTTTCTTTTCTCAACGCATTTAAAAATGGGTCTTGTAAAGAGGATATTCTTGACATTGTTTCACTTCCTTTTAGTTATTTAATTATAATTATTATTTTATCAAGTTTAACAATTAAACTTAGCTAGACATTTTAACAACATTTATATTTATCAGCAAATTTTATTTGTGAAATATTTAATAAGCTTTCTAAAGGGTGTCAATCCATCACATCAGTTTTACCAACTATTATACTAAACCCATTTAATCCAAACCAAAAAGCTTTATAACTTTAGATTCTTTATTTATATCTTCCATTGCTATAAGGTTAATATCTCCCTGCCAATTTCGTATCCAAGTAAGTTGACGTTTTGCTAGTTGTCTTGTTGCTACAATACCTTTTTCAACAAACCTGTCATAATCTATATCACCATCAAAGTATTCCCATGCTTGACGATACCCGACGCTTCTTATAGCAGTAGTATCTTTAGTTAGATTTGGATTTTTTCTAAGATTTTTAACTTCATCTAGAAAGCCATCTTCTAACATCTGTTTAAATCTCAACTCGATATTTCTATGTAAAAGAGTTCTGTTTTTTGGAACTATAGCACACAATCTAATTTCTTCATCTAACTGACCTACTTTAGATGTTTTAACTAGTTGTGAATATTTTTCACCACTTATCATAATAACTTCTAAAGCCCTAAATATTCGCTGTTGATCATTTGCATTAAGCTTTTGGGCTGCATCTGGATCCATCTTATAAAGTTGCTTATAAAGGTACTCTAAGCCTTTTTCCTTTTTTTCTAGTTCCAAAATAGATCTTATTTCAGGTTGGCTTTCAGGTAAATTTGATAGTCCCTCTATTAAACCTTTAAAGTAAAGCATCGTGCCACCAACTAATAAAACTTGCTTCCCTCTAGAGTGTATTTCTTTTTTGAGAATATTAACACTAGAAATAAAATCTGCTACCGAAAAGTTTTCAGTGGGCTCTATGATATCAATTAAATGATGCTTTATACCATCTTGCTCTTGTTTAGTTGGCTTAGCTGTGCCTATGTCCATCTGTTTATAAACTAAAGAAGAATCAACACTAATAATCTCAGCATTAATCTGCTTAGCAATAGATATTGAAAGAGCAGTCTTCCCTGAAGCTGTAGGACCAGCTATACCATAAACTAGCTTGTTCATTTAGATATTTTTATAATTTATTTTTACTGGAATGTCTTGTTTAATTCTTTGTAGATAGAAATTAAGCTCTTCTTGCTTATAACTTGCTTCAACTTGATTAGGAATAGTAGCTTTTTTAGAGTTTTCTGGTTGGACTTTTATCACCTTATAAACGTAGACGCTTCCATCTAAAGCTTCATATTCATGGTAACCAGTATTGTTATTTAATAATACAAAATCACTAAAATCTTTTGAAAGGTCTTTAGCTTCACTAGAAACTACAGCTTTTTCAAAACTTTGCTGTACTTTTTGTTGTTTATTCAAATCAGATAATAGCTTATCTGCTTTCTCTAAAGCTAGAGTTTGTGATTTTTCTAAAATATAAGCTTGGGTAACCTTATCTTTAACCTTATCAAATGACTGTGATATTGCTTTTTGTTGCTTATTTACTTGATAGATCAAGGTTTTGTCTTCTGACAATGAAATACTTGAATATTTCTCTACATTAACAAAAAATGAACTATTCTTAACACCTTCTATATCAGTATCGTTATTATCTACAATGTTTGCAACTTTTGGCTTACCTATCTTTTTTTCAAGTTGGTTAAATTTAATATCATCAACGTCTTGAATAAAAGAATTATATTGTTGTAAAGCCTCTCTATTTTGAATAATCTTTTTAATAGTAGCTTTCGTATTATCATCAAATTTTTCAAATAAATCTTTATTGTTTTCATAATATTCTTTTACTTGTGAATCACTAATACTAGCTTTAGATTTAAAATCATCTTTTGAAATAACAAAGTAACTAATATTGATCTTTGCAGGATTTATATATTCATTTTTATGAATTTTATAATAAGCATTTAATGCTTGAGTACTTGGTTTAACTTGAGCTTTTAAAGCTTGTGGAGAAATTTTTATATACTCAATTGTTTTATTAACTGAGTAAACATTAGATAAAGATTTTAACTCGTATTCAGTGGTGAAGGATGTATCCGTTATAGTTTGAGGAATAATACTAGCCTTGATGTTTTGCGAAAGTATCTGTTCTAGCTTGCCTAAACCGCCCAAGTAATTAGCTAACTGCTTTAACTTATCACTAGAAAATTTACCCTTTTCAAAAAACATAGGATTATTAAATATAGTTGCTTGCAACATTAGTTTTGAAACCTGAACGTTATGCTGCTGAGAATCAGCTAAAACCAAATACTGGCTAACTAGCTGGTCAAGCAACTGTTGCTTTTGAATTCTTGTTTTAGCATTTTGTGCATATTGTTCAAACTGTCTTGTACTAATTTCATTATCTCCAACCTTTGCAACATATGATCTACTAGCTCCTACATTTGTAAAAAAGAAACTCATACCAGTTATTACAAAAATAAAACTTATTGAGATAATAATTATCCAAGTAAACGGACCTTTTAGCCTATCATTAAAAGACTGTAACATTTTTCCAACCTTATTTAATAAAAGTTCTTAAACTTAATAACCTAAATATAGCTAACCCAATTTAAAACCACTATCATTCCCATATAAGTAGGAATCCACAAGATATAAAATCCATAAACTAAGATATCCTTATCGTATTCATACACGAGTATAACGAACATTAGATTAATGTTTTTAATTATAGTTATTATAACAGGATTGTAAAGGGTTGACTATATATCATATTATAGATAAAAAAAGCATACTGTTAAGTATGCTTATATAAAAAATCGCTAATAAAATTTGATTTTTTATTATTTAACTGCGTCTTTAAGACCTTTACCAGCTTTAAAGCTAGGAACTTTTGAGGCAGCAATTTTGATAGTTTCACCTGTTTTAGGGTTTCTACCTTCTCTTGGACTTCTTTCTTTAACTTGAAAAGTACCAAAACCAACTAAAGTTACACTATCACCTGCTTTTAAAGCTTTAGTTACTGCTGCGATCGTAGCATCTAAAGTTTTACTAGCAACTTCTTTAGTAACATCTGCTTCTTTTGCGATAGCACTTACTAATTCACCTTTATTCATTTTTAAGACTCCTTCTGTTTTTAATGACATACTGTCAATTAAGGTTATAACACTAAAAAAACGCCATTTCAACACTAAAATACTAAAAAACCCTTAATAAAACTTCTTTTATGTTGTTAACAGGGGTTATTTTTAGTTTTTCTATTATTTCTTTATCAATTTCAGCTAGATTTTTAACATTTTGTTTTGGGATTAAAACTTCCTTAATCCCACCTCTTAATGCAGCTAAAAGTTTCTCTTTTAAGCCGCCTATAGCTAAAACATCTCCCCTTAAAGTTATCTCACCAGTCATTGCAATATCATTACGAACTGGCTTATTTGTGTATACAGAAACTAAAGCTGTAGTCATCGCAATACCCGCGCTTGGACCATCTTTAGGAGTAGCCCCCTCTGGGACATGGATATGAATATCCTTTTTCTCATAAAAATCATCCTCAAGCTTATAGTCTTTTGACATAGAACGAACAACACTAAATGCCGCATCAATAGACTCTTTCATCACATCACCTAAGCTACCTGTATATTTAACTTTCCCTTTACCAGGCATAGCTAAAGCTTCTATAGTTAAAAGTTCACCACCAACAGATGTCCAAGCTAAACCTGTAACTTGCCCGACTTTAGATTTTAAACTTTTAACACCATAATCGTACTGATAAACCCCTAAGTACTCTTGTAAATTTTTTTGAGTAATCGAAGCTTTAGTAATTTCTGGATTTTTAAGTGTATTTTTAACTACTTTACGACAAACGCTGTTAATTTTTTGTTGCAAGTTTCTCACTCCGGCCTCTCTGGTATAATATCTAATAATATCTAGAATTGCCGTTGTTGTGAAAGTTAATTCTTTATTACTTAGGCCATTATTTTTCAAAGCTTTTGGTATTAAATATTGCTTAGCAATAGCTTGCTTTTCTATCTCAGTATAACCAGCTAAATTAATAATCTCTAATCTATCGCGTAAAGCTGGATCAATATCCAAAGAGTTAGCTGTTGCTACAAACATAACTTTTGACAAATCATAATCTATTTCTAAATAATGATCATTAAAAGTATTATTTTGTTCAGGATCAAGAACTTCAAGCAGCGCTGCAGACGGATCACCTCTAAAATCAGACGAAATTTTATCTATTTCATCTAATAAAAATAACGGGTTTTCAGCTTTTGCTTTAATTATCTTCTGGATTATTTGTCCTGGCATAGATCCTATATAAGTACGACGATGACCTCTTATTTCTGATTCATCACGGACTCCACCTAATGCCATACGTACATATTCTCTCCCTGTTGCTCTGGCTATAGATTGCCCTATAGAAGTCTTACCTACACCTGGAGGCCCCACTAAACATAAAATAGGAGCTTTAGTATTAGAATCTCTCTTTATCTGGACAGCTAAATGCTCTAATATACGCTCCTTAACTTTTTTGATACCATAATGGTCTTTTTCTAAAACCTTTTCCGCCAAATTAATATCTTTTTTAACTTTAGTGCGCTTACCCCATGGCAGAGAAAGTATAGTCTCAATATAGTTTCTAGATACGGCAGATTCCGAAGATGACGGTGGCATAGATTTTAGCTTTTTGAGCTCTTTTAAACACTTTTCTTTCGCCTCTTTAGACATCTTTGCAGATTCTATTTTCTTCTTAAGAGCTGAAGTTTCAGATTCTTCATCAGCCTCACCTAACTCTTTGTAAATAGCTTTTACTTGTTCGTTTAAATAATACTCTCTTTGATTTTTATCAACTTGAGCTTTTACCCTATCTTTAATTTTTGCCTCTAACTCAAGTATTTCAAGCTCTTCTTCTAAGCACGTAAGTAGAATTAATGCTTTAGCCTTTAAATCCTCTACTTCTAAAATTTTTTGTTTTTTAGCAATACTAGAATTAAGAATAGCTGCTATTTCATATATAAATTTCTCCGGATGCTGAGTATTTATTAAAGTAGACAATGCTTCTTTAGTAATAGTGCCACTATATTCAACAAACTCTTTCAGTGACTCTGATATAGATAAAATTATAGCTTTTAACTCTTTATTTAACTGGATAGAGTCTTGTGTTTGAATAGGCTTTGAAGCAGCATCTTCCATATGAGCATAAATGCAATCCTTTTCATCTACATATTTATCTACTCGTGTTTTAGCTACTCCTTCGACTATAATTTTTAAGCTTCCATCTGGAAGCTTCATTATCTGTATGATTTTTGCTAAAGTAGCTATATCATAAATATTTTCAGCAACATCACCTGAACTAGAGCTATTTTTCTGAGTAGCCAACAATATAGAATTATTATAATTGTTGGATGCTTCTTTTACTGCGTTTATAGATTTTGTACGCCCTACATTCAAAGGGATCGTCATACCAGGATAAATAACCACATCTCGTAGTGGGATAACAGGAACAACGCTTAAAATTTCTGACATAAGTTTATATAACCCCTGTAAATTAAATTATATCTTTTAACTGTTTATATTCTTGTGTTTTTGTAACTAAAATAGGCTCTTCTTGTTCCAAGATAGTTTTGTCACTTATTATAACTTTACTCATATCTTGAGTTGATGGAATATAAAACATTAGCTCTAGTAATATCCCTTCAAGAATTGTTCTTAGACCTCTAGCACCAGTTTTTTTAACTATAGCTTTTTTAGCTATCTCAATAAGAGCCTGGTCTGTAAATTCAACCTCTATACCATCAATTTTGAATAATTTAATATATTGTTTTATCAAAGCATTTTTTGGCTCTTTAAGAATTCTTACTAAATCCTCTTCTTTTAGCTCATTTAACACGGTAACGATAGGTAAACGCCCAATAAGTTCTGGAATCAAACCAAATTTAGTTAAATCCTCACTTTCTACTTTTTGCATTAATTTTTCTACGTTAAGACTGTTTTTTTGCTCAACTATATCCGCGTTAAACCCAATACTTACCTTATCCATTCTATGTTTAACAGTTTTTTCAATACCAGCAAAAGCTCCTCCACAAATAAACAAAATATTAGTGGTGTCAACTTCTATCATCTCTTGATTAGGATGCTTTCTACCTCCTTTAGGTGGAACTAAAGCTACTGTACCCTCTATAAGCTTAAGTAATGCTTGTTGTACACCTTCTCCTGATACATCTCTGGTTATAGATGCACTTTCTGATTTACGCGCAATCTTGTCAATTTCATCTATGTAGATAATACCCTTTTGTGCTTTAGCCACATCAAACTCAGCGTTCTGCAATAATCTAACAATTATATTTTCAACGTCATCACCCACATAACCGGCCTCTGTAAGAGTTGTTGCATCTGCGATAGCAAATGGAACGTTAAGTAATTTAGCTAAAGTTTGCGCAAATAATGTTTTACCAGAACCAGTTGGCCCTATCAAAAGGACATTACTTTTTTTAAGCTCGGTATCATCTTCATTTAGTATTTTAGAAGTAATTCTTTTATAATGATTATACACCGCCACAGATAAAACTTTTTTAGCATTATCTTGACCAATGACATAATCATCCAAATATTTTTTAATTTCTAGTGGTTTAGGTAATTTCTCAAAACTTATGTCTTCAGCATCTAATATCTTATTACCACCATGAATTTTAATTACACATTTATCAATACACTCATTGCAAATGTTACCTTCTCTACCAACTATAATATTTTTTACTTCTTGCTGTGACTTCCCGCAGAAAGAACAATATAGGATTTTAGACATCTTTATTAATTAGATTCCTTTAATTATTTACTTTTTTCATTGCTTCACGTGACTGAATAACATTATCTATTAAACCATATTCTTTTGCTTCTTCTGCCATCATGAATTTATCTCTATCTGTATCTTTTACTATAGTTTCAAGATCTTGACCTGTATGGTAAGCCAAAATATCATTTAACCTTTCTTTAATCCGTAGAATATTTTTAGCATGAATCTCTATATCAGATGCTTGCCCTCTAAAACCACCCAATGGTTGGTGAATCATTATTTGTGAACTAGGCAAACTATATCTTTTGCCTTTTGCTCCACCTGCTAATAAAAGAGACCCCATACTAGCAGCAAGTCCTATACAAATAGTATTAACATCTGGCTTTATAAATTGCATCGTATCATACACACCCATACCAGCTGTTACCATTCCACCAGGAGAGTTGATATAAAAATAAATATCTTTGTCTGGATCCTCTGACTCTAAAAATAATAGTTGGGCAATGACAAGATTTGCTGATTGATCATTCACTTCACCATTTAAAAAAACTATTCGCTCTTTTAAAAGTCTTGAATAAATATCAAAAGCACGCTCACCACCTGCACTTTTTTCTATAACGGTAGGTACTAAATTATTAGTTATCATCTATAAAAAAACCTCTTCTCTCTGAATTTTAATTTAAAACCCAGCTTGTTGTGCTTGCATATTTTCTTTAATAATCGCAAAGAAATCTTCTTTTTTATCAGTAACTTTAGCTTGGTCTAAAACCCAATCAGTTAGCTTATTTTCTATCACTAGTGCTTTTAAATTATTAATTTCTCTCGGGTTTTTTTTGATTTGCTCTTTAGTTTTTTCTGGTTCCTCATATGCTTGAACCATTTCATCCAATAAGCTGTCAACTTCCCTATCATCAGCCTCAAAATTTTGAATTTTAATTATGCTATCAAGTATCAAACTTGTTTTTACTTTTTGCTTAGCATTTGCCTCAAATAAATTATCTGGCAACTGGTTAACATCAAAGTTACTTTTTGCTCCACCCATGCTATTTAGTAGGTTTTTCTTAGCAGCATCAATCTCTCTCTTAACTAAAGCTTTTGGCACGTCAAACTCAACTATATCTCTTAACCCTTTAAAAACTTGTTCTTTAATTTTCCTTTGGATTATAAACTTCAATTCGCGTTGCATATTTTCTTTGATTTCTGACTCAAAACTATCCACCCCACCTTTTACTCCAAATTTCTTAACAAATTCTTCATTTACTTCTGGTAATTCTGGTTGTTGGATTTTTTTCACTGTTATATCAAACTGAGCATCTTTACCTGCAAGCTCCTGATTTTGGTAATCTTTCGGAAAAGTAACTGTAATAGTTTTTTGCTCATCTTTTAGCATACCAATAATACCATCTTCAAAGCCTGGTATCATCTGTCCAGAACCAATAATCACATCCGTATCATTAGCTGAACCGCCATCAAAAACCTCTCCATCTTTTTTGCCAACAAAATCTATAGTAACTTTATCATCTGATTTTACAGCTCTATCAACTTCAGAATAAGTAGCAAATTGCTTTCTAAGGTTTTCTATCATTTGTTTGACTTCTTTATCACCTAGTTCAACTATTGGTTTTTCAACCGCTATATTGTCACAACCATTTACTTCAATTTCTGGAAACAACTCAAGGTTAGCTACAAACTTAAGATTTTTACCTTCTTCATTTTCTTTTAAATCAACTTCTATGCCAGCAACTTCAAGCTTTTCATCCTGTATAGCTTTTGTATATTTTTTAGGTATCAACTCAGAGATAACTTCAAAACGGATTTGCTCACCATATTTCTTTTTTACTAAGTTTGCTGGAACTTTACCGGGCCTAAAACCATCTAATTTTATTGACTTAGCAGTTTGTGCTATTTTCTTAGTCACCATATTATCAATTTCATCAGCCGGTACTTCTATTAGTAGTGAACAATTAATTCCTTCTTTCTTTTCAACAGTTACATCCATTTTAACTTTTTCCTATTTTTATTTAACAAAATATCCTAGTAGCAAATTTTAACTATCATCACCTAGATTGTCTATATCTTTATTTTGTAAATATATGACAAGGCAAAATATTTACTGTAAAATTCGACATACTTATTTTACAACTTTTCAAGATCATTATATGGTAACTATTATTATAAGTATATGTCTACTAATAACACCTTTTATCCTCGCTTTCTGTCACAGCATTATTATTTACAGTCAAAATCATAGTAGAATATACGCAAACTACTTTATAGCCTGCAACTTCAGCATTATAACTTTTATTAACAGCTACATGTGTTTGTTATATGGGGATAGTGTAAGCAAATTTCAAGGATGGATTTTCACTCCTGCAATTTTTCAAATTGGTATTTTTCAATTAAGCATGTGCTTCTTTTCAATAATTGCAATAATTAAAAAGCCACCATTCAAAGCTGCTTGCTTGATTTTTTTTAGTATTTACAGCATTTTAAGCTCATTTACATTATTAACTGATGATAGTCATAACCAGTTTATAGCTATTTTATTTGCTATAAATATCACAACTGGTTTAATTGCATATGTATTATACAGATTAATTGGCAGATAGAATTAAACTAGTAATTTTATTGACAGTATCTAGACTTAATCGATGCTATAGCTTGATCGTAAACGATATCCATCTCTTCTCTAGAGCCTACACCTCCACCTATTTCATATAGTTTACCATCAGCAACACCGTATATAGCTGCATGTATAGTAAATTTCAGCCCCTTCTGCCAAGCTGCTTTTACAACTGTAGTTTTACATAAATTTAAAGCTTGATGTAAAGCGTTTAACTCACACATAACATCTACTTTTTTCTTCATATAATTTTCTTCATCTTGCCTAAAGCAACCTAAAGTTTCTTCTATAAATTTTTTATTTTGTTCCTTGACTTCATGAATAGACGTTAACCAGTTATCAATAAGACCATAACTTTTATCTCTTACAACTGTTTCCACACCACCACATGCGTAATGTCCACAAACAATAATCTTTTTTACTTTCAAAACTTCAATAGCAAACTGTAAAACTGATAAGCAATTAAGGTCTGTCAAAGAAACAACGTTTGCAACGTTACGATGCACGAAAACCTCTCCTGGCACCAATCCACAAACTTGGTTAGCTGGCACTCGACTATCTGAGCAACCTATCCAAAGATACTCTGGAGATTGTCCTTTTGATAATGTTTCAAAAAATTTTGGATTAGTTTTTTTAACCTCCTCTGCCCATTCTCTATTACCCTTAATTAACTCATTTATATTACTCATACGATTCTCCTATATTTTTTTTAAAAAACTTATTTTATTCATCATCAAATTATGTTGTTAATTTTTTACTTTGCCAAACTACTACTGTCTTGCTTACGCAATCTACCCTTTTCAAACAAAGGAAGATTTTAATATTTTATTCGGAGCACTTTAATTTTATTCACAGCATATTAGTGGTTAGTAGTTATTCAGTAAACGATTAGAAAACAAAAACGTTTAAGCTAAGAAACTTTTTTATTTTCCATTTATTTTTAGCTACATTAGCTTACCGCTAACTAAATTTCAATAGTAACTTCACCTTGCAAAGACTTTTCAAACGATTCTTTTACCTGATTTTGTGATAAACCTTTTTGACCCAACAAATAAAACAATTTACCAAATGCTGCTTCATCTGTCATGTCATACCCTGATACAACTCCTGCCTTGACTAAACCACTAGCAGCTTTATAAGCTCCCATCTTAACACTTCCATACATACATTGTGTGCAATTAACTACTACAACTCCTCTATCGTTTGCACCAGCAAGAACATCATGAATTTTAGGTTCATCTGTCATATTCCCAGCCCCATAAGTTTTAAGGATTAGCCCTTGAATAGGAGGCTCTAAAATATTTTCTAAAAATTTTGTACTCATACCTGGAAAAACACTCAAGATAGCAATATTAGGTATTTCCAAATTCTCTAGTTTTGTTGGTTTAGCATCTATAGTGCGTTGCCATAGTAATCTATCATCCACCCTAATATCTACACCTGCATGAGCTAGTACAGGATAGTTTGGTGATAAGAATGCGTCAAATCCTGTAGCACTTATTTTTGTAGTTCTATTACCTCTTAATAAGCGTTTATTAAAATACACACAGACCTCTTTAATCATATCACTACAAGCAAATATAAAACTATTTAGAATATTTGATACAGCATCTGAGCGAATTTGTGAAATAGGAATTTGGGAGCCTGTTATAATGACTGGTTTTTGGATTTCTCCTAGCATAAAAGACAAAATAGAAGCTGTATAAGCTAAAGTATCTGTACCATGTAAAATTACAAATCCATCATAATTATCATAGTTTTTAACAATATCTAAGGCTAAAGTCAGCCAATTTGTAGGCTTAATATTAGAAGAATCAATAAGTGGTCTGTATTCCTTTATAACAAACTTTGGCATTTTATGATTATAAAAGTCAATTATGCTGTTAATTGTTTTTGTTAAGTAACCGTCTTCTACATCATAACCATTAGCTGTACTAACCATGCCTATAGTACCACCAGTATATAAAACTAAAATCCTTTTATGACTAAGACTTTTCATGAGACTTTTCTATAAGCTCCAGTATTGCTTTATTTGCCAATTGATCTGCTTTTTCATTACCTTGGTTGCCGCTATGCCCTTTAACCCAATGCCAACTAACTTCATGTGTCCTTGTTAGCTGGTCTAATTCTTGCCATAAATCTTTATTTTTAACTTCTTTTCTACCACTAGTTTTCCAGCCATTTGCTTTCCAGTTAGTCAACCATTGATTAATTCCATTTTGTAAATACTTTGAATCTGTAAAGATACTAATTTGACATTTTCTTTTTAGAGTTTTTAATGTTTCAATTGCAGCTAAAAGCTCCATTCTATTATTTGTTGTGTTAAATTCTGCTCCGTATATTTCTTTAGTGATATCGCCGTAACTTAAGATAGCTCCCCAACCGCCTATACCAGGATTTCCTTTACATGCTCCATCAGTATATGCAACTAAACTATTTTTTTTCATAATAACCCTTATATATACTTTTAGCACTTGCACCACTATATGCTTTACATTTAGCTGGCTTTTCAAGTAACTCTGAAATCTCTAAAGGATCTATTTTAAAGAAATTATCTTTTTTAAAAAAAGCTACAAATTTTTTGCTAAAAATTCTCTTAAATAAGTTAATAAAAGCGCTGTCAGAATTTGTTAATAACTCTATTTTTTTACTAAGAAAACCGCTAGAGAGAAATTTTGAAACAAGCCTATAAGCTCGAATGTTTGTAGTTCCTGCAACGATAATTTCTCCATCATCTGAAAGACAGAAATATAACTGCTTTAATAAGGCTTTTTGCTTCTGTCTACTATCTACAAAAGCACTATCAATTATGATCAAATCGAAAAATCTAGACTCAAATGGCCAAGCGTGTATATCAAAAATACACCCATTTTCACCAGTTTCTAAATACCCTGAGCAAACTACTGTTTTCAAAGATCTAATATTACCCGAATAATTACATTCTAAACCTGTAATTACCAAAGTTTTTTTATACCATCGTTGCTGAAGGTATTTAATAATAATCCGGTCTTTTGCTGTCATAAGCTAACTTACCAAACTTCTCATTCTATCAAAATAATCTGGACACGTTTTATTAACAGCCTCAGCATTAGTAATAATAACCTTATCAATCCTTAAACCCAATAATGCTAATGACATCGCTATTCTATGGTCATTATAACTATCAACTTCTGCTGATTTTAAACTACTTCTTGCTGGTGAAATTAATATACTATCTTTTGTAGTTTCAACATAAACTCCTAATCTAGTTAAACCCTCTGCTATAGCCGCAACCCTGTCTGACTCCTGCCCACGTGTATGACTAAGACCTTCTATATAGGTGTCACCTTCGGCAAAACAAGCTATAGCAGCTAAAGTCATAAAAGTGTCAGAAAAGTTACGCATATTAACATGTATCCCTTTTAACTGGTTATTTCCAATTACTTCGATACCATCATCATAATAATTAATAGCGCAACCTATTTTCTGTAATACTTCTAAAAATTTTATATCTCCTTGTTTTGAATGCTTAGTTACATTCAAAACTTTAATGGCAGAACCAGTAATAGCAGCAAATGCCCAAAAATATGAAGCTGTAGAAACATCTGGCTCAACTACGTATCTTCCAGGTGAAACATAATTAGAATTTTTAGCTTTATAAATGTTATTATCAACTTCAACATTTACTCCAAATTCTAACATAACCTTAGATGTCATTTCTAAATACGGTTGCTTGTGATCTGTAATTGACTCTAAAGATAATCCCTTTTGCATTAATGGTGCTGCCATAAGTAATCCCGAAGCAAACTGTGAACTTTTTTTACCATCAACCTGTATACCGCCACCATTTAAAAGATTTGAATGAATAGTTATTGGCATCGCATACTCAGTATTATGGTATGTAACTTGAATTCCAAGATTTTCTAGTGGTTTTAATTGATCAGCTAAAGGTCTTTCCATCATTCTTTGTTTCGCATACACATAAAACTCACCGCCGTCTTGGGTGGCACACATAGGAATTATAAACCTAGTTAAAGTGCCAGATTCATTACAAAAAATCTTAGCTTTTTTATTTTTAAATACTCCGTCACAACCATTTATAATTAAAGATTTTGTTTCTCGATTATGTTTGAGATCGCAGCCAAGTTCTTTTAACGCTGCCACACAAGCTAAAACGTCTGCACTATTAGGTAAATTTTCAAAACTAGTTTGACCTTTAGCTACAGCAGCAATTATTAAAGCTCTATTAGATAAGCTTTTTGAGCCATCTAAAGTTACTTGTTTTTTTACCTGCAACCTTAGTCTAGGTATACAATCTTTCATTCAGATTACTCTAGTAAAAATTTATAATATAATAGCTATTATATTAGCATAAGTAATTTCAAGATAAAGATTTTAAGATAAAGAAAGGTTTATTAACTACGGTTTTTAATAGCTTTTTTAAGTTTAACTAAAGCCTCTTCTTCTATTTGACGAACCCGCTCAGCAGAAATTTTATATTTATCTGCTAAATCTTGAAGGGTAGTTTTCTCTTCCAACAAATATCTAGACATAACAATATCTTTTGTACGAGCATCAAAATTACTTAGAGCCTCTTTTACAGCTTCCATAAGATTATCATAATAATCTTGCTGGACTATCTGATGCTCAACATCTGAGTTTTTATCTTCAAGATATAAGCTTTGTTGATTTGTATCTTCTCCTTCATCATCTTTATATGGTAGATCAAGGCTAGCATCCCCTTGACACATTCTTTTTTCCATTTCAATAACAGTTTCTTCTTTAACTCCAAGCTCATCAGCTATTTGCTTTATATCTTCGGAGCTTAACCAACCAATCTTACCCTTGCTACTCCTTAAATTAAAAAATAGCTTTCTTTGCGCTTTTGTAGTCGCCACTTTTACAATTTTCCAATTCTTAAGTACATAGTCATGCATTTCTGCCTTAATCCAATGAACAGCAAAAGAAACTAATCTAACCCCCTGTTCTGGATCAAACTTACTAACTGCTTTCATAAGACCAATGTTACCCTCTTGGATAAGATCAGCAATAGATAAGCCGTATCCAGCAAAACCTTTAGCAATTTTGGTCACAAATCTAAGATGTGCCATTACTAGGTGTTGTGCTGCATCTAAATCCTTTTTATACTTATAAAGTCTTGCCAACTCTTGCTCCTCTTCAACCGATAATATAGGTAAACTATTAACAAAATTAAGATATGAATTTAGATCATTATCGGATACTACAGGTAAAGTTTTAGACTTAGTTGCGATAGGAAAACAATTTTTTTTAGCCATGTGGCTCCTATTTTTTAGCGGTAGATAGCCTGCTTTAATTGATTAATTTGTATTTGTTGATTTTGTAAAGCCACAGAGAAATCTTTTTGCATTCTAACTACAATTCCTTGTAACTCTGCTATTTGTTGACTTTGTGCTTGGTTGTCTTGTTGTAATTTTTGCATTAAATTCTTTTTATACATTTGTTGTGCATATCTATCCTGAGCTTTTTTTAGTTCTTCTAAATTAATCCAACCAACGTTACCATCTTTTTGATTAACAACTTCACACCAATTATTATCTTTACAATAAAAAATATTGTATTCATCTAGATTTTTAAATGTTATAGTATCAACAACTTTAGAATCGTTTACATCCTCTGCATAAATACTCACAAGCTTATCACTATAATGCTTCTGAGATTTTGGAGCAATCTCTTTGGTAGAGTCATTTGCCATAGCTGATACTAAACCTAATGTAGAAATTGACAGTATTACCGCTAAAAAAGTTTTTTTCATATTACTTCCTTATTACAAACTCTTAGTGATATTATACACTATTAAAACTGCAAACTAACTACATCTTCATTAAAATACTGACGTGTCATTGTTTTCAACTTGTTTAGGTAATAGTGACTCCCTACTTAATCCTAAAGCTACTGCTAAAACGCCTGCGACATATATAGAAGAATAAGTACCAACAACTATGCCCAAGATTAGTGCTAAAGAAAAATTGTGTACTGAACTACCACCAAACAAATACAATACTACAACTACTAACATAGTTAATCCTGATGTAAGGATAGTTCTTGATAAAGTATCATTGATACTTCTATTAACTACTTCTACTACACTTGCATTACGCATTTTTCTAAAGTTTTCTCTGACTCTATCATAAATTACTACAGTATCATTTAACGAATAACCTATTACAGCTAACACAGCTGCTAAAACTGTAAGGTCAAATTCTAATTGAAATGCAGCAAATATACCTAATATAACTATAGGATCATGCAGTAA
Source organism: Allofrancisella heilbronnii (assembly GCF_000710735.2). Classification (NCBI taxonomy): domain Bacteria; kingdom Pseudomonadati; phylum Pseudomonadota; class Gammaproteobacteria; order Thiotrichales; family Francisellaceae; genus Allofrancisella; species Allofrancisella heilbronnii. The sequence goes on from NZ_CP144673.1 coordinate 1,064,726, forward strand.
TGCTAAACATGCACTTATACCAAATTTCAACTCAAATCTAGCACTAATATATATTAGTATGCACACTAGAGCTATAATAATAGCCAAAATACCATTGCTTGCTAGTTCTTTACCAACTTGTGGGCCTATATAGTTAACACTTTGAACCTTTGCGTTAAGGACAGTTTCTATTTTTTGCTGCAATTGTTGTTGAGCATCATCTAAATCATTAGCTTTTAAGTTAATTACATTAGGAGCAAATTTGATTAAATAGTCACCATTTTCACCAAAAGTTGTAATAGTTGTGTTATCAAAACCTACCTTAATCAACTTATCAGCTAAAGTCTGTGAATTTTCATTTTTTTGTGTATGGATTTGTACTTGATAACCACCTGTAAAATCTAACCCTAAATTTAGACCTTTGGCGAAAATAAAAATCAATGATATAACAATCATTAACACTGATAAGATAGTTGTATATTTCTTTATTCCTAGAAAATCTATCTGAGTCTTTTGCTTAAAAAATTCCATTATAAACCCAACCTAAAAATTATATTCCAATAGAGATTTTATCTAGTTTTTTTCTCTTACCATAGACAAAATTTGTCATTGCTCTGGACACTGTAACAGCTGTAAACATAGAGGTTACTATACCTATCATTAGAGTAATGGCAAATCCTTTTACTGCTCCACTGCCGATAAAAAATAAAATTACCGCCACAATCAATGTTGTTATATTTGAGTCAACTATTGTTGTAAATGCTTTTTGATAACCTATATGAATAGCGCTTTGGCGTGGTGTACCAGCACGAATTTCTTCTCTAATTCTCTCAAAGATTAGTACATTACCATCTATAGACATACCCAAATTAAGCACTATACCAGCTATACCAGGTAAAGTTAAAGTTGCACCAGGTATAATTGACATAACCGCTACTATTAGCAGTAAGTTCATGATTAAAGCTATATTGGCAATAACACCAAAAACTCTATAATAAATCACAATAAAAATTATAACTGCTAAAAGAGCTATCACTATTGAAAGAGTCCCTTTCTCAATATTATCTTTACCAAGGCTTGGACCTATTTGCTGCTCTTGTACAATATGAACAGGTACTTGTAATGCTCCTGATTTAATCATAAGAGCTAAATTATTTGCTTCCTTTTGATTTAATCCAGTAATTTGAAAATGTGAACCTAAAGCCGACTGAATAGTTGCAACATTAATCAACTTTTCAGTTTTATTTACAGTGTTTTGCTCTTTACCATTTTTATCTAACGTCTTTTCATAAGTTGTATTTATAAGCATTACACCCATAGGATTGCCAACGTTTTTACCAGTAATTTCTCTAAAATTACTAGCCGCCCCCCTACTTAGCTCAACCATAACGATTGGCGTACCAGTCTGTTGATCAATAGATGGATTAGCACTAATAATATCAGCCCCACCTGCAACTGGAGTTCCTTTTAAACTATAGTAACTTTGATAACCTCTGCCACTATCTAAAGAATAAACTTTATAACCCTGCTCCTCTGTAGCTAAACGATTAGTAACAGGATTCACTAAATAAAAATTTGCTGTAGATGTACCACCTAATATCTGCTTAGCTTGGGTAGCATCTTGTAAACCTGGTATTTCTATAACAACACGATTTTGTCCAGCTTGAGCTACTGACGCTTCAGCCACACCAAGAGCATTAATACGATTACGCATGACCGTTACTACTTGAGATATAGCACCTTGCTCTAACTGCAATATCTTTGGACTCGTATAAGTAATAAATATTGTGTTACCCTTAGCTGTGTAAAGAACGTCAGGATCTTGGTTTTTTCTAAAATCTGTGTCTAGGTATGTTATAAATTTCTGCATGTCTAAAGGGTTATTCAACGTTAGTGAAATAAAACCATTATTAGTGTACTCTGTAGGTACATTAGTAACAGTCTTATCTTCTGCTTTTGTTGAATTATTTATATTTATACCTTTTTCTTTGGCCGCATTTAAGATTATACTTAAAGTATTACCAAGCTGAGCGTCTATAGCTGATTGGGTATTAGCTTCTAACATAAGATACATACCGCCACGTAGATCCAAACCTAAGTTCATTGGATTAGCACCTAACACTGACAACCAATTAGGAGAGTTAGTAAGCATATTCATAGCTATAATATACTGGTTTCCTAATTGCTCTTTTAAAATTTGTTTAGCTTTAAGCTGCTCAGCAACATCCCCAAAAATTACAGCAATATTACTTTTATCATCCGCTATGGTTGCTTTTTGGTAAATTATATTTTTTTTATCTAAAATGTCCTCGATCTGAGTAAGAGTTTGGCTAGTTATATCACCATTTTTTTGTGATATTTGCAAAGCTGGACTTTTACCAAAGATATTTGGTAAAGCATAAAATAAAGCTATCACTAATATAAAAGCTATCAAAAGGTTTTTCCATAATGGAAACTGATTTATAGGAAAACTTTTATTATTGCTCATTGAAAGGTCCTTTTATAAAAAAGAAAAAGGTTAAAAAAATAAGATTCAAAGCTTATTAAGCCTTAGTAGCCCCTTTTGGTAAAATATTTGATACAGCATTTCTTTGTACTTTTACAACTATATTTTCAGCAATTTCCAAGTCAACGAAAGTGTCATCTAACTTAGCTATTTTACCAATAATCCCACCATTAGTTACAACCTCATCACCCTTAGCTAATTCAGATAACATTTTACGAAGTTCTTTGTTTTTCTTTTGCTGTGGTCTAATAAGTAAAAACCAAAATATAGCAAAAAACACTACCAACATTAAAAGACCACTATACGGGCTACCAGCAGACTGCGCTGCATCTGCAGCAAAAGAATTTGTAGTAAACAACGCAATAGCCGCTAAAGACAATATAATCTTTTTCATTATTTTTCTCCAAAAATTTTTATTTTAATCGTTTGAATTTTACCTTAGTAAAGGAGTATTATCAATGTGTTAATCACTTATTAAAAAATTGTGATAAACATATCGCCAGCCAAAATAAAGGTAGTAGCGAATCACTGTAACTTAAAATTACGACCAACCCTACTCATCTCAATAAAATTCATGAAATATAAATTATAAACAAAGCTTTACTTACTTATTAATGAAAATTTTAAAGAAATAAGGTGTAAGCTATTAAAAAAATAAAAATAATTTTGCGCATAACCAACTTATAATATAGAATACTTATTAAAATAAATATTATTTTTAAACAAATTTAAATTATAAATATTAATTAATATATTTACATGTAAGTTTTGTTATACAATTATAATTAATCTTGCATGGGATGTAGCTAAAAATTATACACATCTGTAAAACTTTATAGGAGAAATAATGTTGAATGGGCAATATATTGAAATATTCCACGACGATAACTTTATGTGTTTTGAAAAAGAGCTTAAAACGGTAAATCAAGAGTACCTAACAGCAAAGCATATCCACCATAAAAAACGGCTTAAGAACTTAATTGACAAAATTCGAGGAATACTCACCAGTAACACTTATAAACCACGTAAAAAACATTTAATTATAAAAGATATTATTAGTTCTGAGATTAATTCATATAATACCCAAAGACAAGGTTATTCTTTCCTTAGTAAACATAAGCTTCATCTGTTTGCTGATAAATATTTTTTAACATCTTTATATAAAATAGAAAAAATAAACCAGAGATACTTTCTAGATTATATAAAGGGCAAGTTAAAAAGCAATTCTATTTATAGTTGCAACCCTAACCTTATTAGTGCCTCAACGAAAGATATTAAGAAATATCTAATAAATGGAGGAAAAGACCTATTATATCCTTTTTTGAATCCAAACGATGAAAAATATACTGATTTTAGAAAAATCTTTGAAACTTCATTAGCTTATCTTCTAATTAAAGAAAAAAGCAAAAACCAGGGTTTAGCTTCCTTTATTGACAAAATCTTTAATCAAATGATTACTTATTTAGAATCTTTATTTTCATTTGTAAAAATAGACTATTTATATGAAAAACATGATCGTATCAACAACTTTTTAGATTCTAAAAGAATATATAACCTTGTTTGTTTAACGAATTCAGCTTCTCCATTTAGTTATGCAAAAGCATATTTAGAGTACTTCGATGATTATGAATTGGTTTTAGAGAAAGATTACCAGAAAATTTATAATAAAAATATAGATTCTCGTTTAGTGGAGTATTATTCTGTCATTTATGAACTTTATAGTAAAAAAGAAAATTTGTTTATTATTAAAGCATCTGCGTCCATTATGCTTGTTCAAGCAATTAACTGGATGCTTTATGTTTTGAATGATAAAAAGGAATTTTTCCTAGAAAATAATGGGTATATAGCTGATTACGTTTTAAAAAAATTATATCTTACTGACAAATTTAAAAATAAAGGTCCAGAGAAAGTCGATAGCCCCAAAAACTATGAAAAGATGGGGTTTATTAACAAAGAAAATACAGGAGAAGAATTTAAAAGGCCTAATAAAATATTTAATAATTACGTTCCTAAAGCATACATATTTAATAGCCCTAAAGATATAAATAGCAATTGGAATAATTATAGAAAAGAACACAATCAACTATATATATCTGGCATATCAGGGTTAGGTTTAATGTCTGTTAAAGTATTATTTCTTCTTCATGTAGATAAAGAAAAATATAATCAATATTTTGAGATAATCGCCCCAATAATATTGTATTACTTTAGTGGACACAGTTTTTTTGAAGTACACCAGGCTATGTTAAATAGTATAGAAAGTTTAAATAACTCTTCTGCTATATTACCGGCAGTAGATATTCAATTTAATGATTGGGCAAACTACATAAATACTATCCCTGATATAATATTAAGATCAGCCTTTAGGTTAGCACTTGTAACTGATCGCGGCTTCAAAACTTAGTTTTACATGAAATTTAGCCATTCTTATAATAAACCACTCCCATCAAATTTATAACCTATCATTCACAAGCTTTGAAAAAATCTTTTCCGAACTCTTTAAACGCACCATTCTCTATTGCCCTACAGATTCCGTGAGTTTTCCTAAAAACTCATCTTGCAATTTTTACATATAAAATCCTTTATATTCTCTCTGATTTTAGAGCTCCAATCTATTATAAGTATGCTAGGATTTATAGTTTTTAAATACTCGTTTATTTTAGATAAATATACACCTAAATCACTTTCTTCAGCTTGCTTAAGATATAAGCGTATAGCAAGTAGAAGATATGTTGCTCCTGAATGCCTATTAAGATTAATTTGCCCACTATATAGATTATACGGGTATTCTTTTAACATAAAACTTCTTATTTCAAGCATAAGGCTATCATTTGTTGTAATCGTTTTTATATTTTCTAAGAATTTATTTATTCTATCTAGGCCTGATTTAGAGTGTCTATGGAATAACCCTCTATTTCCTTGTTGTTTATACGCAGTCATATAAGCGTTTATCGCTTCTGTTAAATAAGTTTTAAAATTTTTCTTAACAATGATGCCGTTTCTGTTAAATAAAGGTCCTGGGTCATGTAACCATGCATTAGTCCAATCCCATGACCTATCATCGTATCTACACTGTAAATTCCTTCCGCTCCATGGATCATGAAAAATTACATTATTTCCTATAATCCCCTTTACCAAAACTACATGTTTCCATTCGTGTACAACAGCAAATGGTCCCTCCTTATCAAGAAGCTCATATATACCATTTTTACTTTCACCATAATCTCTAATGTCCCAATGTTGTATATTAAAACCAAACTTCTTTTTAATTTCTACTAAAAAATTATTATCGTTATGAATATATGGTATACCTTTGTTAGTATAAAATTGATAAATATTTGCATTATATGGAGAATGCTCTATACACTTTGCTAATTCACTTTTGTCTAGCTCATTATATCGTTTAAAAAACAAAAGCATCATATAAAAAGAAGAAATAGAGCACAAGTTTATTTTATTCTGGTAAATAAAAGGAACTTCGTAACAAATATCTTGCTTTTCATAGTCATTAACGTATTTGTCAAATTCATAATTTCTATTTTTCTGGGTTTGAAATATTATATTTGTCATTTTTATAAAGCTTTAAAAAATTTTTGTACCCCATAGCAATAAAGTCAATAGCCTTCCATCGTCTACCTTACAATGCGGGGCTGTTGCAAACTAAAATTATATGTTTCTAATGACATTAATAAATTGTGAATTGTTAACTTAGAGCTACCCGTATCAAACCAAAGCTATCTTACTTCAAAAGCATCTCCAAGTTAAATCTACCTTTATTTAATGCCATCTTTAACAAAGATATCATATATAAATAACTTTTATATTATTATAATATAACATTTACGAAATACTAAAGCAACATCTTTATATAGATCCTAGAGAAGGCAAATATTTATAAAACTAAACCCATCAAACACATAATTAATGACTAATTATTTATAATTTTCTAAAAATCCGTTTCTAAACTCTTCAAAACTGTCTTCTTCTATAGCTTTACGAATCTTTTTCATTAAACTTTGGTAAAAAGTTAAATTATGGATAGTATTTAATCTTGAGCCTAAAATCTCCTTAGTTTTATCAAGATGGTGCAAATAGCTCTTGCTAAAATTCTTACATGTATAGCAATCACAATTTGGATCCAATGCAGATGTGTCTTCTTTATATTTAGAGTTTCTAATCCTAATTATTCCTTCTGATGTGAAGATATGTCCATTTCTTGCATTACGTGAAGGCATTACACAATCAAACATATCCACGCCTCTATATACTGCTTCGACCAAATCTTTTGGAGTTCCAACTCCCATTAGATATCTAGGCTTATCCTCTGGCATTTTACAAGCAATATGATCTAATATTCTTATCATGTCCTCTTTAGGTTCACCAACAGATAAACCACCTATAGCGTATCCGTCAAAGTCAATTTCTGTAAGTTTTTCTAGAGACTCATCTCGCAAATGCTCATACATACCACCCTGAATAATACCGAATAATGCTGATGAGTTATTTCCATGAGCATCTTTGGATCTTTTTGCCCACCTCATAGAAAGTTCCATAGACTCTTTAGCTTCTTTTTCAGTTGCTGGATATGGTGTACATTCATCAAAACACATAACAATATCAGAGCCTAAATCCTTTTGAACTTGCATTGATATTTCAGGAGATAAAAAAACTTTTGAGCCGTTAACAGGCGAACTAAATGTTACTCCATCTTCTGTAAGTTTACGTAATTTGCCTAAACTAAAGACCTGAAACCCGCCAGAATCTGTCAAAATAGGCTTATCCCATCCTATAAAATCATGTAAGTCCCCATGTTTTTTAATGATATCAGTACCTGGACGTAGCCAAAGATGAAAAGTATTACCTAAGATAATATCAGCACCCATTTCCTTAAGCTCTACTGGTGATAATGATTTCACTGCACCATAAGTACCTACAGGCATAAAAGCAGGTGTTTGGATTTCTCCACGAGGGAAAGTTATTTTTCCTCTTCTTGCTTTACCTTGTTTTTTAGAGATCTCGAATTTCATTACTGTCATAAAACTTAATCCTTAAGATAGATATATACTTTTATAAATATAATTTTTTAGCTACTAATCCTATAAAAATAATATCAACAAAGCAATAAAAATAGTTGTTTTAGCTATTGCCTAGATAATATTATCTTTTATAATATATTGAAGATTTTAAAACTTTTAACGGTGGTATATGAATTTATTAAATTTTGGTTTGCTAATATTTGCTTATTTATTAGGCTCTATTAATAGTGCTATTATTGTATGTTATGTATTTCGCCTACCCTCACCAAGAAGTGTTGGTTCAGGAAATCCAGGCACAACAAATGTTTTACGTGTAGGCGGTAAGCTACCAGCAACTATAACACTTATTTTTGATATACTCAAAGGTTTAATACCCATACTAGTTGCAAAAATGCTAACTAATAATGAATTTATTATCGCTTGTACTGCTTTATATGCGATATTAGGACATGTTTTCCCAATATTTTTTGGCTTTAAAGGAGGTAAAGGTGTTGCTACATTAATAGGTGCGTTGTTTGGTTTTTACTGGGTATTAGGTATTATATTTATAGTGTCTTGGTTATGTGTAGCTATAATCACACGCTACTCTTCTTTATCAGCTTTAGTAGCAACTATGATAGCTAGTGTTTCTGTAACATTTTTAGCAAATCTAAAGGTCGCAGCTCCTTTTTTAATAATAGCGATAATTATAATTATAAAACATAAAGGAAATATCCAAAGATTAATAAATGGGCAAGAAAGCAAAATAGGCGACAAGACAAAGGTTAAAAAATGATAGAGATAAAAAATCTTAAAAAAGAATATATAACCAATAATATTAACAATCTGGTCCTTGATAACATAAACCTTGAAATCCAAGAAGGTGAAATATTTGGCATAATAGGTCATAGTGGTGCTGGCAAAAGTTCTTTACTTAGATGTTTAAATCTTTTAGAACAGCCTTCTGATGGTTCAATATTTATTGCTGAGGAAAATATTACAAAAAAGACTCCTAAACAGTTACGTGAATTTCGCAAGAAAGTTGCTATGATTTTTCAACATTTTAATCTACTTTCTTCGAGAAATGTATTTGAAAACATAGCTTTGCCATTAGAAATACAAGGTATACCAAAATCTGAAATAAAAAAAAGAGTACATGAGTTACTAGACTTAGTTGAGTTACCTAACAAAGCTTTAGCATATCCCAAAGAATTAAGTGGTGGTCAAAAGCAAAAAGTGGCTATTGCCAGAGCATTAGCTCTTAATCCATTAGTTTTGCTTTCAGATGAAGCTACATCTGCATTAGATCCAACATCTACTAAACAAATTTTAGCTCTACTTAAAAGACTAAATAAAGAACTAGGTCTAACAATAGTACTTATAACTCATGAAATGGATGTGGTAAGGAAAGTTTGTGATAGAGTTGCAATTATTGATAAAGGTCAAATTGCTGAAATAGGTAAAACTTTAGACATATTTTTAAATCCTCAAACTGAAGTAACAAAATCATTCGTTGAAACTAGTATTCATACAAAAATACCAGAATTTATTGCAAAGAGACTTTATGATAACCCTTATAGTTACGAAAATACTTACCCTCTCGTTCAACTAACTTTTTATGGGGAAAAAGGCAAAATGCCTATAATTGCTGAAATATCACGTCAGTTTAATGCTAGCGCAAGCATCATCCAAGCGAACATTGAGACTATCCAAGATCAAATCGTTGGTATAGCAATTTGCCATATTACTGGCGAAAGACAAGACTGGGAAAATGCTTTGCGCTTCCTAACAAATCAAGATGTTAATTTAAAGGTATTAGGTTATGCACCAGCAGACAATATTTAATTTCCAAGAACTTAGCTTAATAGCTCAATCGACATGGGAAACTATCTTTATGGTATTTATTGCTACACTTGTAGCAGTAATAGGTGGGATAATCTTAGGTATATTACTGTATACCACCCAAGAAAGTAAAAACATTCTGGTAAAAAGTTTTAATAAAGTTTTTAGCATAGTAATAAATGTTACTAGAAGTATTCCGTATATTATTTTATTAATTTTACTTTATCCTCTAACTAGGCTTATAGTAGGCACAACTATCGGTACTACTGCTTCTATAGTTCCACTAGCAATTGCTGCCTTACCATTTTATGCTCGCTTAACGGAATCGGCTCTACGTGAAGTTGACCATGGTCTTATAGAAGCAGCAAAGGCTATGGGGGCTACTAGAATACAAATAATTTTCAAAGTCTTACTTCCTGAGTCAAAAGCACTTCTTATAGATGCAGCTACTTTAACATGTATATCACTAATTGGTTTTTCAGCTATGGCTGGTATAGTTGGTGGTGGCGGTTTAGGTGATTTGACTTACTTCAAAGGCTATAACTATGGGGATTATACTTTGCTACTTGGTGGTGTAGTGATGCTAGTTATTCTAGTGCAGCTAACTCAATCTTTTGGTAACTATTTAGTTTCTGCTAGAAAACTAACAGCTTTATGGTTAGTAACTATTATTTTAACAGTAGCCAGTGGATTACAACTATATCAAAATTTTGTAGTTTCTAACCAGTCAAATGAAATCACGGTTGGTTATATCACTAGTCCCCCTCAAGATAAGATTATGGAGCTAAGTAAAAAGATTGCTAAAGAAAAATATAACCTTAATGTTAAATTAGTCACATTTGGAGACTACAACATTCCAAATAGAGCACTAAATGATGGTGAGATTCAAGCAAATGTATTTCAACATATACCTTTCTTGGAAAATCAAATCAAAAAATTTGGTTACAAAATTACTTATATTGGTAAGACATTTTTGTACCCTATGGGAGTATTTTCTAAGAAATATAAAAACTTTGATCAATTACCTAATGGTGCTACAGTTGCTATCCCAAATGACCCTACTAATCAAGGTAGAGCACTTATGATCCTTCAAGATGCTGGTTTGATAACGCTCGAAGATGGTATTACTTGGCAGGCTACTCCTAGTGATATAACTAGTAATCCTAAAAAACTAAAAATAATACCTCTACAAGCTGACCAAATTCCTAATAATTTAGGTGATGTAGATATAGGGGTTGTAAACAATGACTATATTCCCAAAGCAGGATTGACTCTAAAAGATGCTCTTTTTGTAGAACCTAAAGACTCACCTTTTGCAAATATAATTGCTGTTCAAGACAGTCAAAAAGACAATCCAAATTTAGAAGAATATGTCAAATCTTTAAATAATGATCAAATACTACAATTAGTTCAAGAACTTTATCCTAATGATGCTGCTATAGCTGCTTGGTAATGCTTATAATTTTTCAAATTAAATACTTATTCTTTTTTTACTCTTAAATGTATAAAATATTTAACTATGAAAATATATTAAAGGGTAAGTATGCAACACTCAGAAGGTTTTATAAAGCTAGTAAACGAGGCAAAATCAAAAATTAAAGAATGTACAGTAGATGATATCTACCAAATGTACATATCCGACTCCCTTGATGGTTTGCTAATTGATACTAGAGAAGAATCTGAATTTGCTAATGGATACATTCCAAATTCTATACATATTAGCAAAGGTTTAATAGAATGTAGAATCGAACAACTAATACCAAATAAAAACCTAAAAATGTATTTTTATTGTGGTGGTGGCTTTAGATCCGCACTAGTTGCAGAACTTTTGCAAAGTATGGGTTATAAAAATGTAATATCTGTTGATGGTGGTTGGAGAGCTTGGAATGCTAAAAACTATCCTATTACAACACCGGAAAACTTTAAGCCTATTGAGTATATCAAACTTATAAATAACGCAAGGTCAAACGTAGAAGAAATATCTGCTACTGCCTTATACAATATGTATAAAGACAAATCGCTTGACGGAATTGTTATTGACGTTAGAGAAGATTCAGAATTTTCCCAATTTCATATTCCCGGTGCTACACACCTTAGTAAAGGTCAAATAGAAGTCAAGATCGAAAATTTAATCCCTAATAAAGACCAAAAAATCTATTTATATTGTGGTAGCGGTTATCGTTCGGCACTAGCTGCTTTTAACCTACAAAAGATGGGGTATACTACTGTTGTGTCAGTTAATGGTGGTATTCAAGATTGGGTAAATAATAATTATCCGATTACACAAGAAGGATAATTAGTAAAATGTTTAGAATAGGTCATGGTTATGATGTACACAAATTTACTGATCAAAAGCAAAACATAACAATTGGTGGTGTGGAAATCCCATATCACCTCGGTCTTGAAGCTCATTCAGATGGCGATGTTTTAATTCACGCTCTTTGTGATGCTATGTTAGGTGCTTTAGGTCTTGGTGATATTGGTAGACATTTCCCTGATACTGATAATAAATATAAAAATACCGATAGTAAATTTTTTTTATCAGAAATTAAAAAAATGCTTGATGCCAAAAATTATCAAATTGGCAATATAGATTGTACAATAATTGCTCAAACTCCTAAAATGCTTCCTTATATTGAAAAAATGAAAATATGCTTAGCTCAAATACTTAGTATTGAAACTAATCAGCTAAATATAAAAGCAACCACTACTGAAAAACTTGGATTCATAGGTAGGAAAGAAGGAATTGCTACGCATGTAGTATGTTTAATTCATTATCTATTCTGAGGATAGGTTATAGGCATACTGGTAAAACTATTTATATAGGTTTAATCAATATTTCCTTCAAAGCTGGTTCAAATAGTCAAATGGAATAAAGTTTGTCTGGCAACGTAATGCTCCTCCCCTATAACTAATGTGTTTTACTGTATCTTCAGCAGATTTACCGTTTACTTTTAAGTAAACAACCTCTATATTTTGTTTCTTCAACAATTTAGTAAAGTATGCTTTATGATTATTACATGGACTATCTATCGTGAGATAAAACTTTTTATTACTATGAGTACATAAATCTATACCATTAATGAACGTTGAAATAGCTTCTTGTCCTAGGGCATATTTGGGGTTAAGTTCTACTATTTCACCATTTTCACCAACACCTTGGTAAGTTTTATGCAATATTCCAGCGTATTTTATAGTCTTGAATTTACAAGATCTTAGTATAGCGTCTATATATTTTATTACCAATTCTCGCTGCAAGGCATCTCTAGCAAATTTAGCAACTTGATCCTTCTTATTTATATCTGAAGAAATTTCATCTATGTTATTTAATACCTCATTGAAGCTATGAATTAAGAATGTAGAATCACCCATATATGATATTTGCAAATCTAAGTGATATGCCCACTGAGGAAGACATATAACATTATCAGTTTTAAAAATTTTTTTATACCTTTCTAGCTCAACATGACATTTTGATAGTATATCTCTATTAGATAAGTTACTTGGATCAGACATAGTCCCATATTTTATATTTCTAAAGTCTGATTCATTAAGTAAGACGTTGACACCTATAAAATAATACTTAACATCTTCACAATTTATTGCCTCAAAAAGGTTACCTCCTTCTAATGGTCTAATAGTGTCTTTTTTTAAATCTTGTTTAATAAGATTCTGTAAATCTCTTTTACTACTATGTTGAGCCATAAAATCATGATTATCATAAAAATTATGATTCATAGATAAGAATTTATTTGTAATAAGGTATGCATCTTGTAAGTTTCTAAATTGATTTTGCGTATAATTTTTTTTACTATTTACATTACATGGAAGATTATTTTGCTGTTTTTTAACGTTAATCTCTTGTTTAGTTCTAATATATATTTTTTCTTTGCCAACAAAAAAAGTATCTCGTAGCCATTCATTTCCTTTTTTTAATACTTTATAGTGTATTTTTTGTTGTTCTAAAAATGGCACTAAATCGTCATAGAAATCACAATTCTCCCTAAAGATTAACGTTTTTCCAAAATTTGAACTAGAATTTTTTAAAGGTAAACTATTGTAATTAATAGAGAATATAGTGTTAAAAGCTGGTTCAATAACGGTTTGGTAATATGCTCCATCTGTATTTTTATTTTTTATCCAATGCTCAAAGGTTGGATTTAGATTCACATTAACTAACGAGTATCCTAAATTAAATAAACTATGCTCATTAATAATCCTTAAACATATTTCATGGTATGAACTACAATTTTTCACAAATGTTTTTAATTCGTTAGCTCTATTTTTATGATTTTTATAAATTCTGCTAAGGTAATTATCTATACAGCCGACTATAAAATTTTTTATTTCTTGTAGTTCCATATTTTATATATTGTTTAAGCTCTAAACTTAATAAAATATTACATTTTAAAACTTTCTTTTTATATATAGTTATTTTAACACAGAGTATTAGTTTTTAATAACCATGAGTCCTACAATTATTACAGCCTGAGCATAAGTTTTTTATATATTTTTGTACCCTTGATAAACTTAGTCCTTTGCACAATAATTCCCTAAATAATTAGCTACACTTTCAAGCTCTGCTTGGCAACAAAATATTCCGATATCATTGTCATCAAGCTTATCTAAAATATATTTAACCCCCTCAAGTTCACCATGTGATATATAAGTATTTGCAACATTAAAACCTTTTTTTTGCAGGTCTTCACGTATTGCCAATGGTAATTCAAAGGGCTTTGCTCCTCTTAAGTATTTATCAGTTTCTTTAATTACTATAAAATCCACACCATACTTTAATATAACATCATTTATGGAGGATATTAGATTCTTTCTATCACCAGTGGTTCCCATCATAAGGTACCTTTTACCACCTTTATTATATGCTTGCTGCATCATTGAAAGTAACGCTTCCACACCAGCTTCATTATGAGCATAATCAAGCACAACCACTTTATTATCCCATTCAAAAATGTTTGCTCTACCTCTATTAACATTTTGGTCGTTCTTATAGCTTTTTAATGCGGCTGCAATAGTTTCTAAACTAACCTTAAGTTTAAATGCTAATGCTATTGATACCATAGCATTTTCAATATTATGCTTTGCAAAACCCCTTACTGTTAAAGGCGCATCTACTACTTTTAGAATCTCAGTTTTTGTATTTTTATCTAACCATTTAAATTTGTCATCTTCTACGATACAAGCATAATCTGATTTAGATAAATAGTAACTTATATCATGAGCTTCAGGATTTTGAGTAACAACTATTTTATTACACTTTATCAAGTCAAACCTTTCTTTCATGTAGGAATTGTCAAGGTTAATAATTGCATGGGAATTTTTTCCCATAGCTCTAAAGACTATAGATTTTGCTTCAGCTAATTCAGCTACTGTTTCTATACCATCTTCACCAAGGTGATCAGCAGAAACATTAGTAACAGCTGCAGCATCAACAAATGTTTCTATCAAACCTCTTTTTAACAAACCTCCTCTAGCAGACTCTAACAAAGCAACTTCAACTTTTTTGTTAGTAAGTACAAACTGGTGCCCTGTAGGACCAGAGTAATCACCTTCATCTATTAGCTCATCGTTAACTTTAACCCAATCTGTAGATGTATAGCCTGTAACCTTACCAGCGAACCTACAAATATAATCTGTAAGCCGTACGGTGGTAGTCTTACCATTAGTACCTGTAACTATAACTGCTGGGATATCATAAACGTTTTGCCAAGGAATCAAAGAGACATCATCATGTTCTAGATCAAATTCATAACAACCAGAACCAGAACCTACAAATGCTTTATTTTTATCTCTAAAAGCATTAAATCCCTTAGACTTAGCTAGTTCGTACAATTTACGATAAGTTAAGTTTTTATCCTCATTTATTAATGGTAAAAGAATCTCTTTGGCAGCTTCTAAAGTCTTAAAGCTTCCTTTTTCGATATATTCTCTCACAGATAGCCAAATAAAGTCTATAACGTCACATGCTGGCATTGTAATATCAACAGGTGCTGTTATAGCTAGCCTAATACCATTGTTAAAAAATTTATGTACTATTTTAATTTCTTCCCACCCTAAAGCTGGCAAGATTCTATTTGCTTCTTCATAAAAAAGCTTTGTTAATTTTTCTTTATCTTCAGTTAATGGCACATCTAAAACTGTTCCTGTTTCTTTAAAAAACAAGTTAGGCCCAACTAATCTACGTGAATAGCCTTCTGGAATCATTGTAGTATACTCTCCCTAAACAAAAAACAATTTTAATCACTATCTTCATTATGATAAACAACTCGCACGCCACTTTCATCTGTTATGATACCTGCTTTTATTACATCTGATAACTCCTTAGATAAACTAGGATCTTGAGCTATCATAGAAGCAGAAAAAGACTCTTGCTTTTTAGATTTAGTTTCTTCAGCAAATTCATCTTTTTTATTGAAGTATATAATTTGCTTCCATGTCCTTTTTAATTTATCTGCAAATATTGCCACCAAATCCCCTTCTTTAGCAATAAAAAGGGCTCTATCTACAGCTTCTTGTTCATTTTCTATTGTCTCGATATTATTAACTGAAACACCAGCTTCTATTAGTGCTTGTTTTAACATATTTGGCACTTCAGCTGGGTTTCTACCTCGTAGATTATCATCACGCTTACAGATAAAATAATCATAGAAAGGTGCTGCAACTTTAGCTATTTCATAAATATCTTCATCTCGTCTATCACCTGGTGATGCTAAAACACATATTTTTTTACCAGTAAAATCCATATTTGCAACCATATGACTAACTAGTTTTATAGCCGCTGGATTATGAGCATAATCCATTAAAACTTTAAAAGGATGTTCTTCAAACCAATTCATGCGCCCAGGATTTTGATAAAACGTTGTAACAAAAGTTCTTAAACCATCTCTAATATCATCTAAGCTCATACCCATGCTATAAGCTATAGCTATAGCAAACATAGAGTTTTGAACATTATGAATAGCCTTCCCTTCGATAGTAGCTGGAATTAGGTGCGTCCATAATACAGGTATATGAATATGATTATCAAAGATCGTAATCATATCACCATTAACTCCTTTTTCAATAATACATGCTTTACCACCAGCTCTAATATGTTGTTTAACCAAAGCATGCTCAGGATTGATTGTTACATAAAAAATGTTTTTTGCAGTTACTTTAGCAGACATTTTTAAAACATGTGGATCGTCAGCATTTAATACCGCGACATCTTTTGCTGCTTCAACAACTACACTTTTCACTTTAGCAAGATCTTCTAGAGTATTTACACCTTTAAGGCCCAAGTGATCGGAAGCAACGTTAAGGCATGCTCCAATATTACAATAATCATATCCCAAACCACTTCTTAGGATCCCTCCTCTTGCAGTTTCTAGAATAGCTATTTCCACAGAGGGATCCTTTAGTACCATTTGGGCAGATACTGGACCTGTAGTATCTCCAGCAACCGTAAGCTTACCATTTATATACACCCCATCAGTCGTAGTAAGACCAACAACCTTACCGGCATTTTTCCACATATGTGCAACCATACGAGAAGTTGTAGTTTTACCGTTAGTACCAGTAATAGCTGCTATAGGAATACGTGCATTACCCAACTCTTTTGGAAATAGCATATCAATCACAGCACCAGCAACATCTCTAGGTTTTCCTTCACTAGGTGCCACATGCATTCTAAAGCCTGGAGCTGCGTTTACTTCACAGATTGCACCACCTATTTCATGGTAAGATTGGGTTATATCATCTATCAAAAAGTCAACTCCACCCACATCTAAACCAACTGCTTTGATAGCTCTTTCAGCCATATTCCTATTATCAGGATGTACTATATCTGTAACATCAATAGCTGTCCCACCTGTAGAAAGATTAGCTGTAGAACGTAAGTAAAACATTTCCCCATCGTTTAAAACAGTATTTTTAGTATATCCTGCTGCTTTCATCAAAGTATTTGCTTGATAGTCTAATTCTAAACGAGTTAAAACTTTCTCATGACCTACACCTCTACGTGGGTCTTGGTTAACTATATCAACAAGCTCTTCTATAGTGTGTTTACCATCACCAATTACATGTCCAGGTACTCTTTTTGCTACAGCAACTAGTTTTCCATTAACAACAAGCATTCTATGGTCAAAACCTGTGGCATATTGCTCTATTAACACATACCTTGAGATTCTACTCGCCTCCACAAAAGCTTCCTTAATCTGCTCAAATGTAGTTAAATTAATCGAAATCCCTCTACCATGGTTCCCATCTAAAGGTTTAACAACTAAAGGAAACCCTAAATGCTTTGCTGCACTAATTGCTCCCTCTTCTGTGCGTACCATTCTTTGCTTTGGTACTGGCAAACCTAAGCCTGACAAAACTTTGTTGGTTTGCTCTTTATTACATGACATTTCCACTGCAATGTGTGTAGTCTGGCTTGTAATAGTCGCTTGAATTCTTTGCTGGTGTTTACCATAACCAAACTGAACTAGAGAATGCTCGTTTAATCGAATATACGGTATATCTCTTTTCTTAGCAGCTTCAACAAGTGATCCTGTACTTGGACCAAACTCTTTACTTTGAGCGAATTTTATAAATTTAACTTTTTCCTCTTCAAAATCAAATTCTTCTTTCTTAAACCCAACTTCTTGCTTAAGATTTTCTGGCAATAAAGAAAGCAAAAGATCCTTTGCTAACTCCATAGCACATAAGCCAACGTCCTTTTGCTTATACTCATATACCATACTATAGTGACCTTTTTTACCAGTAGATCTTGTGCGTCCAAAAGTTACTTCACTTCCCGCCATACTCTGGAGCTCTAGGATCACATGTTCCCACACATGTCCCATCCAAGTACCTTCATCCTCTCTAAGTCTACGGATAAACCCTCCTTCAGTACGGTAAGAACAACCGTGCTCGGCAAGCCCAGGCAAACTGTTAACTAAACTATTAATAAACTCTTTACCTATTTTAGCAGTAGGCCAGTTTTCTAGAATCCCCAACTCAATTTCATGTCTTATAACGGGAAAATTTGCGTAAATGTTAGGTCCAACATAAACGTTTGTAGATAGTATATTCATCTTAATTATTCCTTAGAGTTACATATATATGCTCTAAAAACATATATTTTTATATCTTTGGCTACATTTATATCATAAAATAAAATAAAAATAATTAAAATTCTGTCTGGTTACCCAGTCCTGTGAGTGGAAAATGAAGTACGATTTTGGAATTATAGCTATTGGTGATGAAATAACTGATGGTGATATAGTTAATACTAATACAACCATTTTTGCCAAGCATCTAACTGCAAATGGATTTAATATTGGTTTTCATATAATCTGTAACGATAATGTAAAAGATATCGTATCTAGTATATTTTTTTTAAAAAATTCACATCATAGCATAATAACTATTGGTGGTCTAGGACCTACTGAAGATGACTTAACAGCAGAAGCAATAGCTACTTTTTCTAACAAAGAGCTAGTGCTAGACCAAGATTCTTGGATAAAGATAGAGCAAAGAATGATTAGAAAATATGGTAAAGTTACTTTAGGAGCAAAAAAGCAAGCTTTGTTCCCTGAAGACTCTAAAACTATAATTAATAATAATGGTAGTGCAAATGGTTTTAAGCTAGAGTTTGAAAAAAATAGATATATTTATGCTTTTCCTGGCCCCCCTAAAGAATGTATCCCTATGCTTGAAAATTTAGACTTTGAAAAACAAACTCACTATAAAAAAGTCATAAGAAAAAAATGGGATATTTATAGGATAGGTGAAAGTTTTTTAGCTGAAAAACTAGAAATAATAAAACAAAAATATCCATTTGTTAGCTTCAAATATAGGATTGCTGATCCTTATATCGAATTAAAATATTTTCACTCTTCGGAGTGCTCTCATAGTGAGAACATAATTAAAGAAGTAGAAATACTACTTAAGCAGTATTTATAGACTTTAAGTGAAGTTGCTCTTTTTTATCCACAAATATAGCATCTGCTCCCCATGATAATAAAGTTTCAACCTCATAATCAGAGCAAGCTGAGTAGACAAATACATTGCCAAATTTTTTCCTAAGGTATTCTAACCTCTGTTGACTCAAGCAATCATAGTTTATAATTAATGCTAAATACTTATTTACTTGAAAGTGTGTGTATAAAATAGTGTTTATATAATTGAAATCTTCATCCCAGTTAGTTGTATAATACAACTTACCTTTTTGATATTTTTTATCCTGTTCCAAAAACTTCATTACAGAATTAGAGAAACTTGATATAAAAATTTTACTCTGAATCTCTGGATAACCATCCAAAACATCTAAAACTTTTGTGACAATAGTTTTTTCATATTCTAAACAACTTTTATTTATCTTTATTTCTACATTTGTATAAACATCATTTTTGGTAGCCCAATCAAGATATTCTTTAAAAGTTGGTATCGAGCCCTTAATATCCAAAATAGGATGTACAATTTCTAAATCTTTAAGCTTATCAATTGTCATCTCAGTAACTTCAGAATTTAAACTAGCCAGCCTTTGGCAAGTTTTATCGTGAAACAAAAACAGTTCGCCATCTTTGCTCATTTGAACATCAATCTCAAACCATTTAAAACCATAGTTTTTAGCGTGTTCAAATGCTTGTATTGTATTTTCAACAAAATCCGTGTTTGCCCCACGGTGGGAAATAAATTTATCTATTTTCATATAAATATTGTTTAACATTTGCCAGTGGCGATTATACATGAACCACTGAATTTTAGTAAAATATTTTTTTCAAACCACTAGAATATATAAAACATAAATTGTTTTTTGTTTTTTTATAATATAAGCAATCGTGTTATAATTTCTGGTAATTTGTAGCTAAATTTAATTAAATGATTAATAATCCTCAAATTTGCAAAAAACTAGCCTCTTTACTTTTACATCGTAAACTTATAACCAAAGAAAAGCTAGAAGAAGTCAGCCTTGAAAAAGACTTAGGCAAAACAGGTTTTTTAAGCTATTTAATAGAGCACGAAATAGTTAACAGCAGAGATTTTATGTTTGAATCTGCAACTTTGTTACGTTTACAATATATAGACTTAACTGCTATTAATGTTAAATTTTTACCACAAGAATTTTTTGATCTAGAATTTTGTGAAAAAAATAATTGCTTACCTCTTTTCATAAGAAAACACGTTGTGTATGTTGCAATTGCAAACCCACTAGACAGCCAACAAATATTAAAAACCTTACGTAACAAATATAATCAAGCTTTTATTGCAATAGTTGGTGAACTAAACCACTTAAAAGAAAAAATACTAGAATTTAATCAATACTTGAAAGATGAAGGTCAAAAAACTGATGATTCCTCACTCAGTGAAAAAATGGAAAATGTCGAGCTTGACATTGACTTTGTCGATGAAGGAGAGCGTGAAGGAGATGCTTTTTTAGACACAGAAGATGATGAAGCTCCTATTATCAGATTTATAAACAATACTATAGTTGATGCTATACAAAAAGGGGCTTCCGATATACACTTTGAACCTTATGAAAAAAATTTCCGAATTAGGTATAGAATTGATGGCCTTTTAGTAGAGACATTTAACACGACAAAAAACTTAGGACCAAAAGTTATCTCTAGACTTAAAATCATGGCAAGTCTAGACATTGCAGAAAAAAGGATACCTCAAGATGGTAAATTTAAAATATCCCTCTCACGCGAAAAAGCGATTGATTTTCGTGTAAGTACTTGCCCAGTAAGTTTTGGTGAAAAAGTAGTGCTGCGTATTTTGGATTCTAGTAACACTCAAATTCCTATAGAAGCATTGGGTTTTTCAGAGAAACAAAAAAAGCTTTATCTAGATACTATACATCAACCACAAGGAATGGTTCTTGTAACAGGTCCTACAGGTTCTGGTAAAACTGTGACTTTATATACTGGAATAAATATTCTAAATAAAATTGAGAAAAATATATCTACAGCTGAAGACCCCGTGGAATTAATAGTAAGAGGCATTAATCAGGTGAGTGTAAATAATAAACAAGGGCTTACATTTGCAGCAGCTCTTAAAGCCTTTTTACGTCAAGATCCAGACATTATCATGGTGGGTGAGATACGGGACATTGAGACTGGTTCGATTGCTATTAAGGCTTCTCAAACTGGACACTTAGTAATGTCCACCTTACACACAAATAGTGCTCCTGAAACCCTCAATAGGCTTGTAGATATGGGGTTACCCCGCTATAACATCGCAACTTCTGTTACGTTGATTATAGCCCAACGTTTAACACGTAAGTTATGTCCAAAGTGTAAAGTTAAGGATACTGAAACTGAATTTGCTATGCTTGTTGAAGATAGTGGGTTAAATGATTATATATTATCAGAAACATTTAACACTACACTTAGTGAAATAAAGAAAGCAACTATATATAAACCTAATCCCAAAGGTTGCCCAAGATGTTTTAAAGGCTATAAAGGGCGTCTAGGATTATATGAAGTAATGCCTGTTTCTAGAGCAATATCCAGAATGATTTTAGAAGACAAAAATACTATGAAAATTGCTCAACAAGCGCAAAAAGAAGGTGTAGCTACCGTTAGACAATCAGCTCTTGTCAGGGTTGCTGAAGGTTTAACGTCAATGGAAGAAGCATACCGTGTAAGTTAAGGAAAAAAAGTTATGTTATTTGGAAAAAAAGATAAAAACACAATAACTATAATATCTTGGAATTACAAGGTAAAGTTAAAAAATGGTAAGCGAATAAAGGGTTCTATTGATGCTGATACAAAAGAAAAAGCTGAAATCTTACTTAGACAAAAAGGCTATTCTGAAATTAAGCTCAAAAAGCAACCTAAAGATATATTTTCAAAAAAAATTTCATACCAAGATATTACTGAAATGACTCGTCAACTTGCTACTATGACAAAAGCTGGTATCCCTATTATAAAATCGTTTGAGGTATTTATAATGGGAATCAGAAAGCATCCTCGCTTAAAGATTATGACAATCCAACTTAAGCAGTCTATTGAATCTGGAGAATCATTTTCTAAGGCTCTTAGTCAATTTCCAAAACTTTTTGATAAGTTATATATAGGCTTGATAACAGCTGGTGAAGAATCTGGAAATCTTGATCTAATGCTAAATAAAATTGCTGATCAGCGGGAAAATTTACAATCTATCAAAAAGAAAGTTAAGAAAGCTCTATCTTACCCTATAATTGTATGTGTGATTGCTGCAGGGGTAACTGGTATTTTATTAACTTTTGCTGTGCCAGCATTTTCAGCAATGTTTATAAACTCTGGAAAACCTTTACCAGCAATTACACAAATGACTGTTAATGCATCGAATTTTATGCAAGATGCTTGGTGGAAAATAATACTAGGAATCTTTATAGTTATTGGTGTTTACAAGTCATTAAAACTTAAATACCCACGGATCCAAATATTTCAAGACCACTTCATGCTTAAAATACCAATTATTGGAGAAGTGGTTTTCAAATCTGCATTAGCACGGTTTTCTAGCACACTTGAAATTACTGTTCAATCTGGTATGAGCTTAACTAGAGCTTTAGATATGGTTTCTCTAGCAACAGGTAATGCTAAATATGACCAAGCGGCTCTTGATATTAAAAAAAGTATTAATGAAGGAGCTTCTTTTAAAGATGCTATAGTTGAGACTGGTTGCTTTCCTTTTTTAGTAGAGCAAATGATATCTGTAGGTGAAGAATCTGGAGCATTAGAAACTATGCTTGGCAATCTAAATAGAGTCTATCAAGAAGAAGTAGATACAATTGTTGAGAGTCTAAGCTCAATGCTAGAACCTATCATTATGGTAGTTTTAGGTGGTGTAGTTGGTTTCTTAGTAGTAAGTATGTACATGCCAATATTTCAAATGGGTGATGCTATTTAAATTTATTTTTTGATATAAATTTGGTCATTTGCAACAGCAACCTTACTATATACCCAGTGCCAAATTGATGGCTTCTATTAAAAAAACCATATATAAAACTAGACGATGTAAGTATAAGATAAGGTTAATTTTGAAATATTACAAATATTTAGTATGCCATTTCCAGATAAAAGTGAAGAAAGTCTATGGAAAATTTTACTTACAGACGGTCGTCATATGGTAAAAGTACCATTAGAAAAGCAAAACCATATACATGGGCTTAAAAAACCTGACCAATATGAAAAAGAAGAACCAGGTTATTATTCTGCGCAAATTGAGGCTATAATAAAAATGCAAGCCACTCAAAAATGGAATGCAGAAAAATATAAAGAACTACACACTATTATAAAAACTAAAACGGGTGGAAAAGCTAATACTTCATCTATAAAACAGGGTTGCCAATGCAGCTATGATCTGGTAGATTACGAAACATCTAATGCTATAATGCAAGAATATATAGAAAATTCTAATGAGCTTAAACAAGAATTAGGTATCAATGCGACTATTTTAAATAAAATAAAATATGACGCTTCTAATGTTACGTTGACATCAGCTCAGCGGTACTCTCATCCAGGACAAAGAATATCTGGTTCATCACATAAAACAAGAAATATTTTAACCAATACAGATTCTTTTACCCTGTGTGAAGCTATTATGAATATATATAATCGAGATATTGATGGAATTGATTTCTACCATGATACTTCTGCAAGAAAGAATAAGTTATTTAAAGCACTTGCTAAAGCTATACAAAACCTTGAAATATGTCACTTAGAAAATGATTTGAACACACGTACTCTTGGTGCGTTTGTAAAAATTGAAACTAACAAGTATTTGGGCGAACCTTGTATGTTTTACTACCCTAGCATGGGTGGAAATAGTACTAAAAGTCAGATATTTCAAGAATTAGAAATAGGCCTACAAAATGCTATATATGTGCTAAGTGGGACTTCCTCATTAGTAAAATATCACTTTCATGAGGAAAAAAGAGAGATCTCTGATAAATACATTGAACGTAACATGGATATATACGAAGTTAATAGAACCTTATGGATGCAAGAAGGCAGTATAAAAGAAAGAGATATAAATTTACAGAAACTCAATAATTATTATTGTCTCGCTACAAAGCAAAACTCCAGAAATTCAGGTCCTCACTACAAATGATACGTCAAAAAATATACACATGCTAAAATAATAAAAACTATAAGTAAAGGTTGATTATGTATGATTTTATATGGATGTTAGCTAGCTATTCAACATCCAAAGATGGTATAAATCCTATAAATAATGCCATAGACATGAGAGTAGGTGGTCCAACTTACCAAAATAACATCGATAATGGTTTTGTAGAAACTACTGTTGAAGAATATAGTTCTATTAAAAATAGATTACTAATTTCAAAAGACTCTGCTAAACAAGTATATGAAGAGATGACTGTCTATGGAAAAAAGAAGACTAAAGATAGTTATAAAAACGCTAAATTTATAGTGTCACGTACAGACAGTTATAGCCAATGTATTAAAGAGCTAAATACCGTTGTTATACCGGCTCTAAGAGATTCACTACAGCTAAAAAACAGTCCTTCTTTTAAAATGAAACTATTTTTTACTGGGCATGGAGAAACTTATCAAAAAGCAGGCGCATTATCAGCACACGAGTTAGCGTATCTTTGTGCTAGCTTTTTCAATCATCGAGGCCAAGTTAATTTATTGAAAAATGAGATTATAAATTTTGTAGAGTTAGATGTGTGCGTAGCTGGTCTTTATAATGAAGAATATAATAGTAGTCACATAAAACCTTTTGCTCAAGAATTTGCTCACAAGCTACAACAATATATTTATAATATGACTAGAATATCATATGTGAAAATGCCTTTCGGAAGAAATCCAAAAGGCGATAGAATAATGGAGTATTTACCTGCATATACTAACAAAGATAATAAAATAGGATGTAATAAGTATGGACAACCATACTTAGCTGAAAAAACAAATAACAAAATTGATATTACACACCCACTTTTAAATAAATCTTACATTTATGTAGATAGTGAAAATTTATTTTACGCTAAAAAGTTATTACTAGAGAGTAAAATTTCGGAAGATAACTATGAACATATAAATAATAATATGGAAGCTTTACTAGATTATACGTTAATGACTGTTAGCGAAATATACTCCACACTAATTAATAAAAATATCAATAAAAACAGTATGTACAAAAACAGCCCTATTATAGGCGATTCAGAAAATGCGATAAAAGAAACTTTATTGTTATTGGAACATATCCTCAACCTAGATGTAAATAAAACTTTTGATTGTATAAATAAAATGCATAAATGTGAAAACTTTAGTGAATTCTCAGAGATGCTCAAAGATTTATTAGTTAAATATAATAATGAAATAGATAAGAAACCATTAAAACAAATACCACTAACACCCCAAATTAATTTAGAGCAACAAAATCTCTCTCTAGTAGATATAAAACTTTATTGTATACAGATACTCAAAGATAAATATATATATAATTCTTTTCATAATATATTTAGTAACCATCATTATAATGACAGAGCTATTTTTGTGCTTAAGTTATTAGAAAATAGCAGCAGTATACTCCAGATAATGACTATTATTGAAAATGAAATTATTTTACTAGAAAGTGGAGTCTACATTAGGCCAGAACAGGATAAAAATTGTAATAATTTATATCTAGAAAATAATCAGTATAAAAAAAACCATAAAAGCTCTTCTATACAGCAATCATCTTACTACAATATTTTATCTAAACTAAAAAAGTATATAATTAGTTTATATTAAAAGTGGTAAGTAAGTCTCTTGCTAAAAACATAACAATGTGCAAGAATAAAACCTTCATATCATCTATACTGCGGAATCATTAATGGAAAATATAACAAATGGTACAACTTCTTTTAAAAATAAGCTTTTGTTAACCATAATTTGCTATCTTTGCTACTTTTATACAGCCAATGTTGTTTTAGTTACTGGAGCTGTAATGCGTCCATTATCAGAATACTTTGATGATAGCAATATAGGTTTTGCTTTTACCTTTATTAATGTATCAATGTGGTTTGCTATACTTATAATTGGTTTTCTAATGAATAGATTTTCAATAAAACTTTTATTATTAGTCGCTGTAGCAATTGGTATTATGTCTTCACTACTTACAAGCATTTTCCCTTCTATGTTTACACTAAAGATATTACTAACTTGTGTGGGTATTACCGGAGGGCTATTTATGGCTATAAGTAGCTATATGATTGTACATATCTACAATGATCATAAAATAAGAGCTATGAATGTTATTTTTACTGACTTTTTCTTTAGTTTTGGTGGTGCATTAGTACCAATTTTTGCTGCATATTTAATTACGGAAAATTTCCAATGGTATACTATATACTCAATTTTACAAATAACAGCTATAGCAATTCTGTTATTATCAGTATTTTCTGACTTTTCAATACTTAATAGACACACTACCGACGTTAAAAGCTCAAACCTTAATCTGAATTTTTCTTCATGGAACTTTAGTTTGTATTGCATAGCTTTCTCCGCTTTTTTATTTTTGCTAGCTCAAATAACTATGACTAGTTATGCTCAAACATATTTCCAAGAAGTACTTGGATGGGGTGTCATAGATGCAAATAAACCATTATCATACTTTTGGACAGCTCAAAGTATAGGTTTATTCATAAGTCCATTGATAACTAGAGTAGTTCCTTTAAGGCTTATTCTTCCATTATTTACATTTGTAGGATTAATCGCATTATCATGTATTGTCTATATCCCTGATATAAACATAGTCTTAAAAGCTGCTATTATATTTGGTTTGTTTAACTGCTATATCTATGCTGGATTACTAGCTTATGGAACTTTCCAAATGCAGAATCCTCCACCAACACTAATAACTACTATTCTTCTATTTGGTACAACAGGTACAGCTTTATCAACAACAACTGGAGCTTTTATAAACAAATTTTTTGGCTTAACAACTGTAATGCATGCTGTGCTTATCTTTTATTTAATATCTTTTATATTGATTGTTTTTGCTGCTATTTATTCAAAAGAAAACATAAAGTCGATTGCCCACTAAATCCTTTTCAATGGTTTCTTACTCTTTATAACAAATATACATATTAGTTTTTTTGATAACGTTTATAAAAACTTTTTATTTTTAAAAAAATCACTAATAGCGTATAGTTATAAATAAGTAGATAATAATAAACAAGGTATTAAAAATGACAAAACATCTCTCTCTAAATACAATTTATGGTGTCATATTTGTTGCATCAGTAGCTAGTATTGCATATTTTATTGCAAAAGTCCCAGTTGTTGCCAAACTAGGAATTAGTCCTTTAATTATTGGTATTTTACTAGGTATGTTACTAACCCACACACCTGCCAGTAAAATTATAAGCCAGTGGAAAGATGGCATAGTATTCAGTGCTAAAAAAATACTTAGATTAGCTATTATCTTTTATGGTTTTAATTTAACTTTCCAACTTATAGCATCTGTAGGGTTAGCTGGTCTTCTAGTATCTATAATCATGTTAGTTTCAACTTTAGTGTTAGGAATAGCTATAGGCACAAAAGTTTTTGGTCTAGATAGAGATAGTTCTATATTAGTAGCCGCTGGTAGTGCTATTTGTGGAGCTGCTGCTGTATTAGCTGCTGAAGGAACGCTAAAATCTGAATCCTATAAAGCTGCTATGGCCGTAGGTACTGTTGTATTATTTGGTACAATTAGTATGTTCTTATATCCTGTCTTAATGAAAGCTGGCCTTTTAGGGAATTTAGACCAAACACAGTACGGCATCTTTGCTGGTGGATCTATTCATGAGGTCGCGCAAGTAGTAGCAGCTGGTAGTGCTGTTGGTCATCATGCTGAAGAAATAGCTGTAACTGTAAAAATGATCCGTGTAATGATGTTAGCTCCTATGCTAATAATTATAGGCATATGGTTGTCTAGAACTGTAATTGATGTTGCACATAAAACACACACTCAACCGTCTACTGATTCTATTATGAAAATTATTCCTTGGTTTGCTATTGGATTTATTGTGGTGGCAGGATTCAATTCTTTAGATCTCCTACCACACTTTGCTGTACACTCAATAGTTCAAATAGACCAATTTCTTTTAGCTATGGCTATGACTGCTCTTGGCTTAGAAACTCATGTATCTAAGTTTATCAAAGCTGGAATTAAACCTTTATTATTAGCTTTAATATTATTTGCGTGGTTGTTTTTTGGTGGACTTGCTATAACCTACCTAATAACTGCTATAATTTAATGCTGGATACTAGAATCATAGATTCTAAATTAGTCAACGTTCAACAGCTGTGCATAACGTGTAATACAAGTTTATTTAAATCTACCTATGCTATTTTAGCGATAAATAAGGTATCATATTAAAAAATTTAAAACTTTAAATTCTAATTATGAAGCCAATCGTAAATGCGATCACTACCACTGCCAGAAAAGCTGGAAAAATAATTCTACAAGCTCAAAATGACCTAAGCTCTATAAAAACTTCTAAGAAAGCTAATAATACTATCATGTCAAATATTGATATAGCTGTAGAGAACTTTCTTGTGGATAACATAAAAAAACTAGGCTTTGATGATTATTTTATTACAGAAGAAGCTGGCGAATTCGGTAACAAAGAAAGTAGATTTTCTTGGATAATTGACCCTATTGATGGCACTAACAACTTTGTTCATGGACTGCCCCACTGCTGTATTTCTATAGCTCTTAAAAAAGATGATGAATTAGTACTTGGTGTAATCTATAATCCATTTTTGGATTTAATGTTTAGTGCATATAAAGGTCAAGGTGCTCAACTAAATGGTAAAAAAATCAGAGTGTCGCAAAGTCAAGAGCTAGATGATACTTTGATATCAGCATCATTAAAATATTCACGCAAAACTTTTAATGATAGTTACGTAGCAGAATTAATAAAACTTCAACAGCAAATTGCAGGCTACAG
This sequence comes from Allofrancisella heilbronnii, assembly GCF_000710735.2. Lineage (NCBI taxonomy): Bacteria > Pseudomonadati > Pseudomonadota > Gammaproteobacteria > Thiotrichales > Francisellaceae > Allofrancisella > Allofrancisella heilbronnii. Next base: position 1,093,986 of record NZ_CP144673.1, read on the forward strand.
ATATTCTGGTAGTATCGCTATGGATATGGCATATTTAGCAGCTGGATATATTGATGGACTTTGGACTTGTAGTTATGTTGAATTATGGGATATCGCAGCTGGATACGTTATTGCAAAAGAAGCTGGTGCTATTATTACAGACATTAAAGGTGTTAGTGATATTCACAATTTACAAGTAATAGTTGCTGGGAACAAAAAAATACAACCAAAGCTTATAAAACTTCTAGCAAAACACGTTAAATAATGAATACTAGAGCTATTGCTGCTAAATCTATTACAGACATTTTAGCTAACAAATATTCTCTTTTAACTATCGATAATAAACTATCTAAATTACAAATAACAAATCAAGATAAATCTTTTATAAAGTTACTTTGTTACGAGTTTTTTAGAAATTATTATTCTATAGAAAGAATCGCTCAAAACTTTATAAGTAAAAATACTAAACCCAACATTAAAACTCTCATAATGCTTGGAACTTTACAACTTTTAGAAACTAACCAGCCTCACTACGCTATTATTAATGAAACTGTAAATGCTTGTAAAGATTTAAAAATTATTTGGGCAAAAAAACTTGTCAATGGGGTATTAAGAAATATTCTAAGAAATATAGAGCAAATTAAAATTCAATATTTAGAATACAAGCTTATAGATCTGCCTAACTGGATAATCAACATACTCAAAGAGCAATATCCAAAACACTATCTCAAAGTAGCTAAAGGTGTCAAATCTAAAGCTAATATGTTTATACGTCTTAATAGAAATAAAGACTCTCAATTAGTTATTAATTACCTAAAAGAAAACAATATCGCATTTTCTACTACTAATATAGAAAACTGTATAGAACTAGAAACTGCTCTTGATATACAAAAAAATCGTCTTTTTAATGATGGTTATTTCACAGTACAAGATATATCTGCACAATACGCTGGTTGGATAATTAACCCTCAAAATAATGATACGATATTAGATGCATGTGCTGCTCCTGGTGGTAAAACTAGCCATATTTTAGAATTAAATTCTGAAGCTAAAATTACCGCTATAGATATTGTTGATAAAAGATTAGAATTATTAAAAAGTAGTATAAACAGAATTGCTCAAAGTAATAGTGTAAACGTAGTCAAACATGACTTGACTAAACCATTTGATGGGAAATTTAACAAGATAGTTTTTGATGCACCCTGCTCAGCTTTAGGAACTTTAAAACGAAATCCTGATATTAAGCTTTTACGCAAACCTAAAGATATTGAAAATATCCAGATATTACAGCAACAGATTTTACAAAACTTATGGGATAATAATTTAGAAGAAGACGGTTATCTTTTATACATAACTTGCTCAATACTAAAGCAAGAAAACCAAGATCAAATAAAAAAGTTTTTAAATAAAAATCATGATGCTAAAATTGAAAAAATAGACCTCTTAGAAAACTATGAAACTGAATTTGGCTACCAAATATTACCATTTGAAGAAAATGGTGATGGATTTTATTATTGTTTGATTAGAAAACTAGGTTCTACCAATAAAAACTGAGCTTAATTTTATCCCAACAAAAGTATAACCTAATTCATAAACTAGTTCCTTAAAGTGTTTTTTTCTTATAAATGCTAGATTGTATCCTCAACTTTTAAGTTTACTACGTAGCTAACTACTTATATTATTTTAAAATATTTTAGGCTCTATAAAATGGTCTTTTAGGAAGATTACAACTAGTAAAAATCCTTACTTCTTATTAAATACACCCCATATCAAATTATACTTTGAATCTGTATCTTTAGTAAGGTTGTAAAACAATAAAAAGGAGCCATAATGTTTTTACTTGCAATCAATAAAAATGAAATAGAAAATAATGATTTCTCACTTAATAGAAGCCTTTTGAGGAATATAACACAGTCTCATATTGATCAACCAATTATGTATAATGAAGACTATTACATGATCCCTTGGTTTTATTTGTACAAGCCAGAGGAAATAATTAATAATTTTTTAGTGTATGCTTATGAATTCGAGATGCTTGATGCTCACTTAAAAGAACCAACTGTTTTAACCTATCAGGATATCTATATTCGGCAGTGTTTAATCTTTCTCCATCCAATTTTAGGTAAAGTTCCAGAACAATTGCTTACTACTAAGGTTAATGCCAATATTTTAGCAAACAAGAATTACGAAAACCAACTGAACGTATTATACAATTATTTATCAGGCAAAAATAAGGACTTGCATAAAACGCCAACAAAAGAAGATTTTATTTTTGAAGTCAATAAAATCATGAATAATGAAATATTTTTTGACTTCAAAAATGATGCTTCATTTATAAATGAAGCTGAATACTTTATTACATACCCATGTATACAGCTTGCTTTTAAACATATAGCTATGAAATCTAGAAATATTGCAACTGGTAATTTTACTCGTTCCAAAATGCTAGTTGAGGAACTTATTAAAGATAAAAATAATCAACTTTATAACGCACAGGTTAAAATACTTAAAAAATGGAAAAGTAAGTATGAAAAATTACTATCAAAATTATCGCCAGAAGAAATCGATACTCTGACTGACAAAAACAAAAAAAGTTATCAAAAAAAGCCTATCCAAGAACAAACTTTGGAAGGTGCTCAAAAATATATTAACGGACAAATCGACATAGCAAAAAATAAAAAATATAGAGAATCTTTAAATAATAATGAATATTTCCAGTATTATAGAAGTAATAAAGAAGCTAAACTAAAGATAAACACCCCTCAACTTAAAACATTCTATGATTTACTTGAACATTTCATCGAAGACTTTGAAAAGATTAACGTAGGAGAAAAGAATGCTCTATTCAAAATTTTTCCTAAGGTTGCATTAGGAGCTATGCTGATAAATGATACACGAAAAGTTATTACCTCTGTATTGGCAGACTATAAACATAATGTAGATATATCAACAGTTTATACAGGCTCTAATTGGGAGACTATCAAAAGGGAAGAATATAAACTTGGAGTTCTTGGAAAAGCTCCAAGCAATAATATGGCTTATAATCATTATACTGAATCTTCAAATGTCATAGCTACACGAAATAAAGCCTGTTATGAAACTGGTATGGTGCTTGGAAATGGGGTAAGTGGTCATATGGCTTCTATCCTAGATATTCATGACTGCAAAACAGCTACAGAAAAAATGACTATAGCTTGTAGTATGCTCATTTTCTGGGATAAATTTTATGATCGACAAGTCACTAATGCTCATTCATATATAGAGGTCTTTGAATCTATTATGTATAAAGAAGATGATTATAGTAAGAAAATTCCCAAAATCATTTATACCAATTTTTCAGGAGATATGTTTACTACTTTAGTTACTTCTTATTGTAATAAAACTTTTAATCCAGTTAACACCTTGTCTTTATTAGAAGATACATCATTACAAAAGGATATTTTAGCAAAGAAAAATATCAATGATAAACAACCAATCATTAACCAAAAATTTTCTAGTGAAGAAATATATCAGCTCTTCCTTGCATTACAACGAGGTGAAACTATTTATCTTTATTAAAGAAAAACAGTTTTAACTTCTTTACAAGATCAATGCAAGCGGTTTCAGATCTCCTAAAATTAACTGGTTATAATTAAAATGACGCTTTATTATTTATAACTTCGTTAAATAAGCTGTATTTATAGGCATTTTAGGTGGACACTCTACCAAAAATAGTAACTTTACTAGTTATAACTGTAAAATAATAAGGTTGTCAAGACATTTTTAATGCAATTGCCCTGCATAAAGTCATTAGACCTCTTGCATAACCTGCTGAATTGATTAAACTTTTTATTTTTATTGGAATGGTGTTGATGAAATTTGAGCAGATTAAAGATGAGTCACCAGAAGGATTTCGTAGACTTACAGGTGTTAAACGCACTACTTTTACTGTCATGACAATGATATTAAATGAAGCGCAATTCCAACTAAAAGCACAAGGAGGCAAGCCGAATAAATTGTCTATAGAAGATAGGCTGCTTATGGCGCTGGAATATTTACGCGAATATAGAACATATTTTCATATTTCACGCAGCTATGGTCTAAGTGAAAGTGCTTGTTATCGTAATATACGCTGGGTTGAAGATACTCTGATTAAAGATGGGCAATTCTCATTGCCTGGACGTAAGGCATTATTAAAAAGTGATGTTGACTATGAGGTTGTACTGATAGATGCAACTGAAACACCCATTGAACGACCTAAAAAAACAAAAAAGCTTTTATTCTGGCAAAAAGAAGCGACATACGTTAAAGACGCAAATTATCGTGGATAAGAAGAAAAAGGAAATTATTTGTACCAATTTTTGCAATGGCAAGAGGCATGACTTTAGATTATTTAAAGAATCTGGTGTTCATATCCACCCAGAGATAAAAAGCCTCACCGATACGGGCTATCAAGGGATACATAAGCTGCATCAGCATTCAGAATTGCCGAAGAAAAGAATAAGGAAGAACCCACTAACCAAAGATGACAAAAAGAAAAACCGTGAACTGTCTAGTCAACGTGTTCTAAATGAGAATGTGATTGGCATGGTTAAGCGATTTAAAATTATTGCCGATCGTTATAGAAACAGAAGAAAACGATTTGGTTTGAGGTTTAATTTGATTGCTGGAATTTATAATAATAACCATCTCAAGGGTAGCTATCGATTAACTTCAAGTCTCCCAAACAAAAAAGCCCCGTATTTTAGTACGAGGCTTTAGATTTGTTTTTTTGGGGTTTAAAAAAGATGGCGACTACCTACTTTCACCTGGGCAACTGCCAGACTATCATCGGCGTGTTGTAGTTTCACTTCTGAGTTCGGAAAGGGATCAGGTGGTTCCTACAAGCTATCATCGCCAAAACTTGAGTTTTGGTATATAAAGATATTTAACAATTCAGCATAGAAATAGACTTAAGTCTCTCGGATCATTAGTACTGGTAAGCTACATACATTACTGCACTTACACACCCAGCCTATCAACGTCGTAGTCTCCAACGTTCCTTACTAGCTTATAGCTAGAGAGATCTAATCTTGAAGGAGGCTTCCCGCTTAGATGCTTTCAGCGGTTATCCCGTCCGAACGTAGCTACCCGGCAATGCTTCTGGCGAAACAACCGGAACACCAGTGGTTCGTTCACTCCGGTCCTCTCGTACTAGGAGCAACTCTTCTCAAATCTCTAACGCCCACGGCAGATAGGGACCGAACTGTCTCACGACGTTCTGAACCCAGCTCGCGTACCACTTTAAATGGCGAACAGCCATACCCTTGGGACCTGCTTCAGCCCCAGGATGTGATGAGCCGACATCGAGGTGCCAAACTCCTCCGTCGATATGAACTCTTGGGAGGAATCAGCCTGTTATCCCCGGAGTACCTTTTATCCGTTGAGCGATGGCCTTTCCATACAGAACCACCGGATCACTAAGACCTACTTTCGTACCTGCTCGAGCCGTCACTCTCGCAGTCAAGCGCACTTTTGCCTTTATACTCTTGGTATGATTTCCGACCATACCGAGTGCACCTTCGTACTCCTCCGTTACTCTTTAGGAGGAGACCGCCCCAGTCAAACTACCCACCATACACTGTCCTCGCCTTCCGGCTGAGTTAGAACTTCAATAATTCAAGGGTGGTATTTCAAGGTCGACTCCACATGATCTAGCGACCATGCTTCTTAGTCTCCCACCTATCCTACACATAAATGATCAAAGTCCAGTGCAAAGCTATAGTAAAGGTTCACGGGGTCTTTCCGTCTAACCGCGGGTACGCTGCATCTTCACAGCGATTTCAATTTCACTGAGTCTCTGGTGGAGACAGTGTGGCCATCGTTACGCCATTCGTGCAGGTCGGAACTTACCCGACAAGGAATTTCGCTACCTTAGGACCGTTATAGTTACGGCCGCCGTTTACTGGGGCTTCGATCCAGAGCTTCGCCTAAGCTAACCCCTTCAATTAACCTTCCAGCACCGGGCAGGCGTCACACCCTATACTTCCTCTCTCGAGTTCGCAGAGTGCTGTGTTTTTGATAAACAGTCGCAGCCACCTGGTATTTGCAACCCTCAACAGCTTACGTAGCAAGTACTTCACCATTAAGGGCACACCTTCTTCCAAAGTTACGGTGTCATTTTGCCTAGTTCCTTCACCAGAGTTCTCTCATAGCCTTAGTATTCTCTACCTACCCACCAGTGTCGGTTTACAGTACGGTTACTTATACAATATACTTAGAAGCTTTTCCTGGAAGCAGGGCATTAGTAGCTTCGCCAAATAAATTCGGCTTCGTCTCGTATCTCAGATTATCAAGATGCCGGATTTGCCTAGCACCTCTACCTACCTACTTTCACTTGGACAACCATGCGCCAAGCCTACCTAGCCTTCTCCGTCCCTCCTTCGTTCATATAAGCAGCACAGGAATATTAACCTGTTTCCCATCGACTTCACTCTTCAGCTACGCCTTAGGGGCCGGCTTACCCTACGTTGATTAACATTGCGTAGGAATCCTTGGGTTTTCGGCCAATAAGAATCTCACTTATTTTACGTTACTCATGTCAGCATTCGCACTTCTGATACCTCCAGCAAACTTCTCAATTCACCTTCATCGGCTTACAGAACGCTCCCCTACCAATATATTAAATATATTCCGCAACTTCGGTGCATAGCTTAGCCCCGTTAAATCTTACGTGCAGGCCGACTCGACCAGTGAGCTATTACGCTTTCTTTAAAGGATGGCTGCTTCTAAGCCAACCTCCTGGCTGTCTGGGCCTTCCCACTTCGTTTCCCACTTAGCTATGACTTAGGGACCTTAGTTGGCGGTCTGGGCTGTTTCCCTTTCCACGACGGACCTTAGCACCCGCCGTGTGTCTCCCGTGATAAAACTTGATCGTATTCTGAGTTTGCATCGAGTCGGTAAGCTCGTAAAAGCCCCCTAGTCGAAACAGTGCTTTACCCCAATCAGTCAATTCACGAGGCACTACCTAAATAGTTTTCGGGGAGAACCAGCTATCTCCGTGCTTGATTAGCCTTTCACTCCGATCCACAGCTCATCCCATACTTTTGCAACAGTACCGGGTTCGGTCCTCCAGTTAGTATTACCTAACCTTCAACCTGGCCATGGATAGATCGCGCCGGTTTCGGGTCTACTCCTAGCGACTAGGCGCTCTATTAAAACTCGCTTTCGCTACGGATCCCTTATTCAGTTATCCTCGCCACTAAAAGTAACTCGCTGACCCATTATACAAAAGGTACGCAGTCACATGACTAAATCATGCTCCTACTGCTTGTATGCAAGCGGTTTCAGATTCTATTTCACTCCCTTTATAAGGGTTCTTTTCACCTTTCCCTCACGGTACTAGTTCACTATCGGTCATTCAGGAGTATTTAGCCTTGGAGGATGGTCCCCCCATGTTCAAACAAGGTTTCTCGTGCCTCGCCCTACTTGTTCGTATGCTTAGTTCCATCTTAATCATTTCGTATACGGGACTATCACCCTCTATCGTCAAGCTTCCCAACTTGTTCTACTATAATTAAGACTATATCATACCAGGCTCTTCCCACTTCGCTCGCCACTACTATGGGAATCTCAATTGATTTCTCTTCCTAAGGGTACTTAGATGTTTCAGTTCCCCTCGTTCGCTCTCTATCTTATATCAGATAAAGTAACTAGACTACTCTAGTTGGGTTCCCCCATTCGGAAATTCCGGGATCAATGCTTATTTGTCAGCTACCCCAGACTTATCGCAGACTAACACGTCCTTCTTCGCCTCTGAATGCCAAGGCATCCACCGCTTGCACTTATTTTCTTAAGTCTATCTCTATACTAAATTGTTAAATATCTCTATCTTCATGCAAATAAAATAATGGTGGAGCCAAGCGGGATCGAACCGCTGACCCCCTGCGTGCAAAGCAGGTGCTCTCCCAGCTGAGCTATGGCCCCAAAAAAATGGTGGGTCTGAGTAGACTTGAACTACCGACCTCACCCTTATCAGGGGTGCGCTCTAACCAACTGAGCTACAGACCCGTATCTTATTTACACTAAAATCTATTATCTACAAACACTCTATCAATTTATCTGAATTAGCAATTAAGCTCTATTCTTATTATTCTTTTCGTATTTCCTTTAAGGAGGTGATCCAGCCGCAGGTTCCCCTACGGCTACCTTGTTACGACTTCACCCTAGTCATGAATCACTCCGTGGTAAACGCCCATTCGTTAAGCTATCTACTTCTGGAGCAACCCACTCCCATGGTGTGACGGGCGGTGTGTACAAGACCCGGGAACGTATTCACCGCGACATTCTGATTCGCGATTACTAGCGATTCCGACTTCATGCTCTCGAGTTGCAGAGAACAATCCGGACTAAGAGTACCTTTCTGAGTTTCGCTCCACCTCGCGGTTTGGCAGCCCTCTGTAATACCCATTGTAGCACGTGTGTAGCCCTGGTCGTAAGGGCCATGATGACTTGACGTCGTCCCCACCTTCCTCCGCCTTGTCAGCGGCAGTCTCAATAGAGTACCCAACTTAATGATGGTAACTATCAATAGGGGTTGCGCTCGTTGCGGGACTTAACCCAACATTTCACAACACGAGCTGACGACAGCCGTGCAGCACCTGTCACACAGTTCCCGAAGGCACCAATTCATCTCTGAAAAGTTCTGTGGATGTCAAGACCAGGTAAGGTTCTTCGCGTTGCATCGAATTAAACCACATGCTCCACCGCTTGTGCGGGTCCCCGTCAATTCCTTTGAGTTTTAGCCTTGCGGCCGTAGTCCCCAGGCGGAGTACTTATCGCGTTAGCTACGCCACTAGGCCCTTTACACCGAACCTAACAGCTAGTACTCATCGTTTACAGCGTGGACTACCAGGGTATCTAATCCTGTTTGATCCCCACGCTTTCGTCCCTCAGTGTCAGTATTAGTCCAGAATGTTGCCTTCGCCATCGGTGTTCCTTCTGATCTCTACGCATTTCACCGCTACACCAGAAATTCCCCATTCCTCTACCATACTCTAGTTTGACAGTATCAAATGCAGTTCCAAGGTTGAGCCCTGGGCTTTCACATCTGACTTATCAAACCACCTACAGACCCTTTACGCCCAGTAATTCCGATTAACGCTTGCACCCCCCGTATTACCGCGGCTGCTGGCACGGAGTTAGCCGGTGCTTATTCTTCAGGTAACGTCAATTCCATTAGCTATTAACTAACAGACCTTCCTCCCTAACTAAAGTGCTTTACAACCCTAAGGCCTTCTTCACACACATGGTATTGCTGGATCAGAGTTTCCTCCATTGTCCAATATTCCCCACTGCTGCCTCCCGTAGGAGTTTGGGCCGTGTCTCAGTCCCAATGTGGCTGATCATCCTCTCAAATCAGCTATGGATCGTCGCCTTGGTAGGCCCTTACCCTACCAACTAGCTAATCCAACGCAGGCTCATCCATTCGCGACAGCAACAAGTTGCCACCTTTAATCCTCAGATATTATGCGGTATTAACAGTCGTTTCCAACTGGTATCCCCCTCAAATGGGTAAATTCCTACGCGTTACTCACCCGTCCGCCACTCGTCAGCATCCGAAGACCTGCTACCGTTCGACTTGCATGTGTTAAGCATACCACCAGCGTTCAATCTGAGCCAGGATCAAACTCTTCAGTTTAATCTATTTCTTGACTCAATTACTAAACTCAAATTTATCAACAAAGTGTTTGTATATAATATATCTCTTAAATATCTTCCAGGCCTAAACCCTCTCTACCGCTAACATCACCCGTCAGCCAGTGAAGACATATAATACACACCTCCCTCTCTCAACGCAAGAGCTTTTTCTAAAATTTTTAAAGTTTTTTACGGTTTTTCGATTTTTTAGCGTTTAGAATTCTATAGGTAATTGCTTATTATGTATTGTGAAGCTATTGCAAGTTGTTATTAGATAAGAATAACAAGGTAAAAACATTCTAAAATTATAGTTTTAACAGAATTAGAAACATATAACATTTTTCCAAATGCTCATTATTTTAAGTAAATAAGTGGTTTAAATATATTTAGCACTTTATATACTTTTATATTACTAATTAATTTTAACTAGTGACTATTAATTACACACCTACCAAATCTATTGACTTATAGTTATAATCATAGTCAGTAAACATAATTGTTTATGTTAAAACTAAGGAGAAAAATATGAATATAAAAAGAAAATTAATTTCAATAGTAACCTTAAGCCTAATGGGGTCTTCAGCTTTTGCTACTGAAGCTTGGTCTACTTCTGACCTAAGTAGCTACTCTGCAGGTACTATTGTAACTGATCAAGGCAAAACTTATAAATGTAAACCTTGGCCATATGAAGGTTGGTGTAAATCAGCTGCGTATAGACCTTCTGGTATATATGGCGCTGATGCTTGGGATGAGACAGGTCCTGGTCCAAGTCCAACTCCAGCTGAAAAGATTACAGCAAATGTTTCTATTCAAGGTCAACTTCCTACTACAGCTGGTATCGATTTTGTAAGTTCAAAAGGTACTTTTACTGTTTCAAATGGTAAAGTTACTTTAGAATATCCAAAAGATGGCTCAGAAACTTATACTGTTAAACTTAACGGTGATGAAGGTACTATTTCTCCTTCTACAGTAACAGTTTCTGCTACAACTACAACTATTGCGTTAACTTATACCGCAAAACCTGCTCCTGAACCTACTCCAGGTATAAAAGCCTGGGATCCTTCTGCTGTTTATACTGCAGGTGACCAAGTAACATATAACAACTCTATATACGAGGCTAAATGGTGGACGCAAGGTAACAACCCTGAAACTTCTGGAGAATGGGGACCTTGGAAACTAGTAGGTGAAGATCCTGCTAAAGAAAAAGCTACTCTTACTATTACTATACCAGCAAAGCCTGCCTTTGTTACTGACTCTTCTTTACCTACTGTAACTGTATTTGATAAAAATAACACTAAAGTAGCTGAGAAAAATGTTAGTTGGAGCTCTTCTGTTGACCTTAAAGTCCCTGCAGGAGAATTAAAAGTTTCTGTTAGCTCTATCGGTTCCAGCCGTGGTACTGCAACTCCTAATAACTTCTCTATAGCTAAAGGTGAAACTAAAAACATCGCAATAAGTTATGAACAAGCACAAGTAGGATCTATAAACTTAATAGCCTCTGCAGACAGAAGCGTTTCAAAAGCTGTAGATTATGTAGTTAAGGATGAAGCTGGAAATGTCGCTTCAGAAGGTACCGTAAATTTCACTTCTCCAACAGTTATTGATAACTTACCTGCATCTACTGAAGGTGTTAAATATACAATTACGGCTAAAGACTTTACTTATGATGGCAGAGCGTACGTATCAGAACCTACTGAAGTAGTAGTCTATAGCTTTAATAAGTCAGAAGCACAATTACAATTTACATCAGAAGAAATCCCAACAGAAGCTGTAAATATTACTGTTACTGATCTACCAAAAGGTAAAGAGACTACTTTAAAATTCACAAGTAGTAATGGTGATTCTCAACAACTAAAGGTTAACGCTAGTGGTGTTTATACTGAGCAACTACCAAAAGATGGTAATACTTGGACTGTATCTGCTGATAAAATCTCTGGATACAAAGATAGTATAAATCCTAGTTCTTTTGTGGCTGATCAAAACGAGCAAAATGTTAATTTAACTTTTGAACAAGTCGCTCCTATTGAAGCTAGTAAAAAAGTTATAGGTTATTGGGAAAACTGGAAGCCAGGTTTAATAAGTGGTGACTATAAAGGTAGTGCTGAAGATGTGGCTCCATATACTCATGTACTATACTCTTTCTTAACATTAGATAGCTCGCCAAATCCAGAAAATCCTGCTAATAAAAAATGGAATAGTGGTCATATAAATGAAAGTATGGCTGGCGCTGATGTTCTAAGTGTTATGGGTAACTATCAAAACCCGTGGGATAATAACTATAATTGGCAGAGGGTGCGTATAGACTCTCTCATAAACCTAACCCATTCTAATAATGGTAAGTTCATATGGGCAATTGGTGGCTGGTCTGATTTACAACAAACAATTAGTGATGATCAAATAGACGCTTTTGTTAATCAGGTTATCGAACTATTAAAACTTGGTGGTGATGGTGTAGATTTTGACTGGGAACATTTAAGCCAATTGGCTGATGGTTCACCCAACCCTAATAAAGAGCAACAACTAGCAACTTTAGCTAAAACTCTTAAAACCTTAAGAGAAAAACTAGATGCTGAAGGCATGAGTGATAAGCAAATAGGTTATACTACCAGATTTAACGCTTTCTTTGAAAGTAGTAAAAATCACGGTTTTGCAAACAACTTTAATTCTGATGGAGAAGGTATAGCTATTGAAAAATGGTTAAAAGACAATGGATCTTCATTAGATGAGGTTGTCAATTGGGTAAATATAATGGCTTACGATGTAAGTCCTAATGATATGCCTAATGGCAAAACTTGGACTAAAGCCGTTTATGAGGATATGTTAAATAGCTTCTCTAAATACGTAAATCCAAGCTTAGTAGTTCTTGGCTTTGAACCAGGTGGGCAAGCTGCATCTGGAGAATGGGAAGGACTGGAGCTTGATAAACAAATGATTGACTACGTTGCCGAAAAAGGTTTTGGTGGATCTATGTTCTGGGCTATAAACCAACCAGCGATGGGTACAGCTTCTACTTACTACCAAAATGTTATTACTGGTGATAACGTCAATAGTTTAGCAAATTACTCGCAAGATGCTTTTGCTGAGTAATTAAATTCTAAAAGAGAGAACTTTTCTTTCTTCTTTTTATGTTCCTGATATTCTTAAGTACTTTTAATCAAAATATTTCCAAAATGTACTAGTTTCCGCTATATTTACATATTATATTATTTTTTGTGATTAGTAGAAATGAGGTCAACTATTATGGATAAAAGCTTTTATTGCAGTATTAGAGATAAAATTAAAGAAATAAAAAATGCAGGAACCTACAAAAGTGAGCGAATTATAACAACCCCCCAAGAACCGTTAATAACTCTAGAAAATGGTAAGACTTTAATTAATTTCTGTGCAAATAATTACCTTGGTTTTGCGAATAATCCAGAACTAGTTGCTTATGCAAAAGAGCATATTGAAGAATGTGGATATGGTATGGCTTCTGTAAGGTTTATTTGTGGAACAAATAGTGTGCATAAACAATTAGAAAAAGAGTTGAGTGATTTTTTTGGATTTGAAGATACTATTTTATACCCTTCTTGCTTTGATGCTAATGCTGGGTTATTTGAAACTCTACTCACAAAAGAAGATGCTATTATTAGCGATTCTTTAAACCACGCCAGTATTATAGATGGTGTTAGACTTTGCAAAGCTATGAGATTTAGATACGATAACAATGATATGAAAGAACTAGAAGATAAGCTTATCGAAGCTGATAAAGCTGGAGCTAGATTTAAGATGATTGCTACAGATGGTGTTTTTTCTATGGATGGTATAATCGCAGATTTAAAATCAATTTGTGATCTAGCTGATAAATATAATGCTATAGTTATGGTTGATGATTCTCATGCTGCTGGTTTTATAGGAAAAAATGGTAAAGGCTCAATAGAGCATTGTAATGTTATGGGTCGTGTGGATATTTTAACAGGAACTCTCGGAAAAGGCTTAGGTGGAGCATCTGGTGGATATATATGTGCAAAAAAAGAAGTAGTAGATTTATTAAAAAATCTATCTCGGCCATATTTATTCTCAAATGCTTTAGCACCTATTATTACAAAAACATCTCTAAAAGCTCTTGAAATAACTAAAAATTCTAACCACCTAAGGGAACAACTCCAATTAAACCAGCAACGATTTAGAACAAAAATGTCAGCAGCTGGTTTTGATCTGGTTCCTGGGGAACATCCTATTATCCCAGTAATGATATATGATGAAAAAACAGCAGCAATTCTTGCTGATAAACTTCTAGAATATGGTATTTATGTTATAGCTTTTTCATACCCTGTAGTTCCAAAAGGCAAAGCCCGAATTAGAACTCAAATGTCAGCTGCCCATACTTTTGAACAAATAGATAAAGCTGTGGATAGCTTTACAAAAGCAGCTAAAGAGCTGAACATCATATAATGCTTGACAGAACTTAGGAAATAAAAGCTTGTTAATTTAAACTCATATCAACAAAAAATAAGCTAGAGCTAAATAAGCTTACTATTTTCAGCATTTTTGATGAAAATGAAAATAAAAACTAACTCTAATATATCTATGAGCATTTATAGCCTGCTAGGTATAAAAAGCAGTACTAACTGGAATAGCTTAAAATCAAGCTATTCCAGTAGATTACGTGGTCAATCCCAACTGAATGACGTACTACTTTTTAGCGTAGTTAGCTATAGTACTAAGATTTAAGCAACAACTTTAATAAACAAAACTACATAAAGGATTTTTTTAAATATGAAAGCTTTAGCAAAGTTAAAGAAAGAGCCTGGAATTTGGATGATAAATGACGCTCCTATACCAGAATATGGTTATAATGACGTTTTAATTAAAATAAGAAAAACTGCTATCTGCGGTACGGATCTACATATATATAACTGGGACAAGTGGTCTCAACAAACAATCCCTGTGCCTATGATTATAGGGCATGAGTTTGTTGGTGAAGTAGCAGCCAAGGGTGATGGAGTAAAAGGATTAAATATAGGCGATAGAGTCTCTGGTGAAGGACATTTAGTATGTGGACTTTGTCGTAATTGTAAAGCAGGAAAACGTCATTTGTGTAGGTCCACGGTAGGTATTGGAGTAAATGTACAGGGAGCTTTTGCTGAATACTTAGTGATGACTGCTGCTAATGTTTTTAAAGTTCCTGATACCATCTGTGATGATATTGCTAGTATTTTTGATCCTCTTGGTAACGCAGTGCATACTGCTTTATCGTTTAACCTAACTGGAGAAGATGTCCTTATTACAGGAGCTGGTCCAATTGGCCTTATGGCTGTTAAAATTGCGAGGTTTTGTGGTGCTAGAAGAATCGTTGTAACTGACATTAATGAATATCGACTTAAGAAAGCAAAAGATTTTGGTGCTACTTTTGCTTTTAACGTGGGAAATTTTAAATCACAAGATGAATTGACCAAAAAAATGAAAGATATAATGTCTGAAATTGGTATGACAGAAGGCTTTGATGTAGGTTTAGAAATGTCAGGTATAAATTCAGCAATCTCAATGATGTTAAATGTAATGAATCATGGTGGTAAGGTGTCTTTATTAGGTATTTCATCTGGAGATATCACTATTGACTGGGGTGCAATATTGTTCAAAGGTCTTATATTAAAAGGCATATATGGTAGAGAAATGTTTGAAACTTGGTATCTAATGTCTAGTATGGTCCAAGCTGGACTAGATATGAATTCTGTGATTACACATAGATTTAATATAGATGACTACCAAGAAGCTTTCGAAATTATGAAAAGTGGCAAGTGTGGCAAAGTAATACTGGATTGGAGCAAAAGGTGAAAAAAACAAATCATACAAATACCATAAAAATAGACACTCAATGGATTTTCACACTTTTTGGGACAGCTGTTGGAGCGGGGCTCCTTTACTTACCTATTCAAGCTGGTGATAGTGGTTTTTGGGCATTAACCACAGTACTCATCTTGGCACTTCCTTTAACTTACTATTCTCATAAAAACATGGCTAACACTGTTATTGGAGCTAATGATGGCGGTATCGCAGAGGTTTTTACACATAATCTAGGAAAGCTACTCGGTTTAATATGTGTGGTACTGTACTTTTTTGCTATTTTCTTAAATATGCCCATGTACTCTATAGGTCTAAACAGCGAATTAGGTAACTTCTTATTATATTACAATATTACGGACTCTAACCTCTCTCAAAGTATTTGGTTTAGTTTTTTTATTTTATCAACCCTTTTAATAATAGTATCTTTAGGAATAAATATAATACTTAGATTTATGCAGTTTACTGTTTTATTTCTTATAATATTAGTTATTACTCTGTCTGTATATATAATTCCTTACTGGAATGGCAAATTTATAACCGAAAGTAGTTTTAGTTTTATTAGTTACATAAAAGGATTACTTATGGTCTTACCTATCCTTGTATTGTCAATGAATCATTCACCTGTTATTTCTAGCTTAGTAATATTCTACAGAGAGAATATCAAACTTAAACATGAGGATGAAAAAGCTAAAGTATATAAAATACTTAAGGTTAATTCATTAATCCTATTTATTTTTGTACTACTTTTTGTAACTTCATGTTTATTAAGCACTACAGTAGCTGACCTTCATATGGCTAACGTTAATAATCTTTCTATAGTAACTCTAATACAAAAGCAACACCCTAATACTTTTTTAAAGATATTAGCACCAATGATAGTATTTACAGCTATTATAAGTTCTTTTATTGGCTGCTATATAGGTTCAAAAGAAGCTTTAAAGTTTTTGTTCAGATATTTATTTAAAGGTGTTTGTAATATACAAGTAAAAGACTCTTTAATTAATACCCTTTGTATAACTATTATTTTTTTAGTTTTATGGGTTTGTACGATATGTAATTTTAGTATACTCCGCATAATAGGGATCCTGGTCGCCCCAACAGTAGCTTTTTTATTATATATACTACCTGTATTAATCATCTATAAAAATGTTAAATGCAAAGAGTATCGCAAGGTTGTATTAGATTCATTATTAGTGATAATAGGATGTGTAATAATTTTTGGATACATAATAGGATTACTACTTAGCTAATATCAATTCCAACATAAATTGGTGCATTTATCACAAAGGAGTTTATGACTAATTTAAGTTTTTGATGTGCAGGCAATAGCAGTGGCTATTGGCAAATATCAAAGGATTAAATTAGGTATGAAATACAAAGTTAGAAAGTACTAATATGTGTTGGAATTGGTATAAGCTCGGCAAAGCCAATCTATTAGCTCTAAGTCTTCTTGAGTTGTTACTTTAATATTACTTCTAGATCCTTGAATAATTAAAGGACTGCTTCCATATAATTCTAATGCTGATGCTTCATCTGTAACTAGCTTTGCTAAATCATTAAGCCGGCAATATTCAAAAGCATTATACAACAAACTAAGCTCACATAATTGTGGAGTTTGAGCTAACCATATGTTATCACGATTAAGTGTTTTATCTATAGTAATTGGGCTATTAGAAGTCACCTGCTTAACCGTTTCAAAGGCTCTAATACCTAAGATCCCACTTTTACATTTAGACAATTTAACAGCTTCATACAAATTTTTAGTATCTTGGAATGTAACATTTGGTCTTGCTGCGTCATGAACAAATATCCAGGTAGTCTGAGATCTTATTTGTATCTGTTTTAAAGCGTTATAGACGCTATCAAAACGTGTCTCCCCCCCTAAACAAGTAACTACTTTAGGATGACTAAAATATATAGAATCTTTCCAGAAGTTATCATCTTTATTAAGAGCTACTATGACCTTATCAAAAAAATCGGGTTCTATAAATTTCTCTAGAGCTGTATCTAGGATAGTTTTATTATTTGAAAGCTTAAAATACTGTTTAGGAATATCAAGTGCCATTCTAGTTCCAATACCCGCAGCTGGAATTATTACATATTTACTAGAATCATTTGACACTATAAAAGACCTCTCCTTTCTTTATAAAACCCATATTTTGGCGGGCGAGACTCTCTAGTACTTCACTGTTTTTACGTAAAGAAACAACCTCAGAATATAATTGGGCATTGGTCTGATATTGCTCTTGGACTTCCTTTGTTTGAGTTTTTACTGCTTTTTTTAAATGCTCATAACTAAGTAATCCTGTATTACTAAACCACAAATCATATTGTAAGATAGTAATCAAAAGTAACACTATTGTTATAAAAATATAGAAAAAAGTATTAGATTTACCCATTTTGCAAAAAACTACTACTGTTATTGAACTTGAATAACAACTTTTTCATTTTCAGTTTCTTGTACTACTATTTCTTGAGGTTCTTCTTCATCAGAGTTAAACACAAATGCTTTTATACCCGGGTAGATTGCATTTTCACCTAACTCTTCTTCTATTCTAAGTAATTGATTATATTTAGCTATACGATCAGATCTAGAAAGAGAGCCTGTTTTTATTTGTCCAGAACAAGTAGCTACTGCTAAATCCGCTATAATCGTATCAGAAGTCTCACCCGAACGATGTGAAATCACACAAGTGTACCCTGCTTGGCCAGCCATAGCCATAGCCTCAAAAGTTTCTGTTAAAGACCCGATTTGGTTTAATTTAATTAAAATAGAATTGGCTACACCTTTTTCAATACCTTTAGATAAGATACTAGGATTTGTTACAAATAGATCATCACCTACTAATTGTACTTTTGAGCCAAGTTTTTCTGTTAATAATTTCCAGCCATCCCAATCTTCTTCAGCAAGACCATCTTCGATAGAAATTATAGGGTATTTTTCAACCCATGCAGCGTAGTAATCAACCATTTCTTGGCTTGTTAGAGATTTATTTTCTGACTTAAGTTCATACTTACCATCTTTGTAAAACTCACTACTAGCTGGATCTAAAGCAATAAATACATGCTTACCTGGCTCATAACCTGCCTTTTTGACTGCTTTTAGTATCGCTTCTATAGCAGCTTCATTTGATGGAAGATCTGGAGCATAGCCGCCTTCATCACCTACCCCAGCGATGCTATAACCATCTTCTATTAAAACTTTCTTTAAGGTATGAAAAACCTCTGTACCACATCTTAGTGCTTCTGAAAAACTTTCAAAGCCCGCTGGTACTATCATGAACTCTTGCATATCAACATTGTTATCCGCATGAGCACCACCATTGATAACGTTCATCATTGGTACAGGCATGAGATATTCTTGTACATCCATTAAATAACGATAGAAAGGTTTTCTCAAATGTGAAGCTGCTGCTCTAGCTGTAGCCAAAGATACACCTAAGATAGCATTTGCACCTAGGTTTTTTTTATTTTCTGTACCATCTAAATCTATCATAGTTTTATCAACTAATCTTTGGTCTAAAGCATCTAGTCCTTTTATAACTTGGGCAATTTTAGTGTTAACATTTTCAACTGCTTTATAAACACTTTTTCCTAAATAAATGTCTTTATTACCATCCCTAAGTTCTAATGCTTCTTTAATCCCAGTAGATGCTCCAGAAGGTACAGCAGCTCTACCAAAAGCACCACTTTCTAAAACAACATCTACTTCAACAGTAGGATTTCCACGTGAATCTAATATCTGTCTAGCAACAACTTGCTTAATTAACGATGACATAACTATTCTCCTTTAGGTAAATTAAGTCTTTTGAAATCTTGAAAAATCTATTGTGTCATTATAAGCTAGGTGTAATAGCTTTGCAATCAATATACTTAGTACGTCGCTACTCTATAAGCTTATCTGAAACAACTTCTTGAGCTTCACTAAACCCTACACTTTCAGGGGATATCGGTGTGAATTGCACCGTTCCTGTAGCTGATTTTCTTGCTGATAATCTATAAAATGTATATAAACATAATAATGTACTGAATAAAGCTGTTATGATAAAAAAACCAAACGGGCCTACAAAATCCATAATATTAGAAATTATTATAGGTCCAATAACAGAACCAACTCCATATGCAATGGTTATTACGCCTATAGCTCCTAAAATTTCATGCTCATCTAAAAAATCACTAGCATGAGATATTGATAAAGGATACACCACAAAAGCACACCCACCAAATAAAAAGACTGCTATAAAAAATAATAAATGAGTTTTGTAAAATAGACAAATACAAACAGAAGTTATTATAAGCCCCAATGCTACTAATAATATAACTTTTCTACGATCGATCAAATCAGATAGCTTACCTATAGGAACTTGTAGTAACATCCCTCCTAAAATAGTCGTCATCATTAAAATTGAAAGCATATTATGCGTAATATCAACTCTAACTAAAAATATAGGGAGCAAAGTGTATATTGAGCCTAACAATGCACCCCCTATAACACTAGCTGCCATTGCAAGTGGTACTTTTTTTATAATTTTCATAGGGGAACAAACCTGCTCTGAATTAGGCACAGGTGCTACTGTTCCTGTAAACGCCATAAGTACAATAGCTATACTACATAGAGATGATATAAAACAATATGCTAGCAAATTTTCACTAAAATTAAAGTTTATCATTAGCTGAGAAAAAGCTTGTGTACCGTAATATACAAGTAGGTATATTGAAAACACTAACCCTCTATTTTTTTTATCAGACGATAAAATACACCAACTTTCTATAATTAGAAATAAAGCTGCTAAAGCATATCCACAAGTGAACCTAAAAAATACCCAAACAAAAATGCCCTTAAAAATACCAAGTATTAATGTACTTATAGCCATTAATGAAGCAAACAATACAAAAGCTCTAATATAACCTACTCTTGTAATTGTAAACTGAGAAAAATAAGAACCTGTAGTCATACCAAAAAAATATGCAGCCGATATAATCCCTATTATAAAATTAGATCTTCCAAGAGTATTAAGCTCGATCGAAGAAAAAGTAGTAAAAAAGCCGTTACCAAAAGATAGTACGCACATTGCTATAATTGGTGTCAAAATTAGAAAAAGTGTTTGCCTAACAGTCATTTAAATTAAATATTTTTTGCTTCTAATTGTAAATTATATAGAATGGTGATTTACAAGTTAAGTTAATTACGCAGATAAAATTTGTTTTTAGCAGGCTATAATAAATAACTTCTAATTTAAGTAAAGAATTTCTAGAACATATTTATTACCATTTTATTTCCTTAGTTTGCATTTTATTCATTTTCAACCAACTAATATAACCATAAAATGCATTAATTAAAGTTAAAGACCTAGTAATAACAACAGGAGTCAAAGCTAACGTAATTTCTTTACCTACTAAACCATCTAACCAAATCACAATTGTTAAAATATCTATAATAAGCCACAGCACCCACTGTTCAGCGTAAGATCTCACCATCAGTAAGAATGCTATTACAGAAACTACTCCCACCACAGAATCAGCTAATAAACCTATATTTTGCTCAAAAAGTTTGTATAAAATGAAATAGCCATATAAAGACGCACATATCGCGACTATAATTAAAATCGATAAAAACTGTTTTAAAGTCAATCGCCTAGCTTTTACTGTTGAGCTAGTATGCATATTCTCAGGGTCTGACCAGATGTACCAACCATAAAATTGCATTGGAGTAAAAAACAATATAAATAGCAAAAATTGTCCATATACCTGATTCTGTAAAGAAATAATAGCATATAAAAAGCAGCTAACTATACCTATAAAATAGTTTAAGAGTTTACCTTTTGCAACCAATATAAGGTTAATTATACTTAACAGTGAATATATAAAGATAATAGCCTCTGCTTGGGTTAAAATACTTGTTATACCTGTTAATAATATACAAACAAATAACCAAGTTATCTCTTTTTTACTCCAGCCGTCGAAGATATCTTCTTTTTTAAAATCTTTAAAACTAGCCAAGTATGTATATGTCTGAGTATAAAATTTCCTTAAAATTATGCTTAGCATTTTGGTTACCTTTTAATTATAAAACAATAGCTATAAAATTGTACAATTAAACAAAATCATTTACCATTAGTTCTATAGCACCATATAATTTTAGCTTAAAAAGTTTTTTCAAAAACTGCTATAGATTCAACATGCATAGTATGAGGAAACATATCCATTACTCCAGCATGTACTAGCTTGTATCCTTTTTGGTTAACTAAAATCCCAGCATCTCTAGCTAAAGTTGCTGTATCACATGATACATATACTATTTTTTGAACACCAAATTTTTCAATATTTTGGCAAACTTCCAAAGCTCCAGCTCTTGGTGGATCCAAAAGCATTTTATTATATTCAAAATTACTGAACCACTCTTTACCCTCGAAACTCTCAAATAAGTTAGCAGTATAAAACTTCACATTAAGAATACCGTTAGTATCTGCTGTCTGTATTGCTCGCTCAACCATAGCCTGTTCACCTTCTACACCTATAACAGATTTAGCATATTGTGATAGCGGAAAAGTAAAATTGCCTAAACCACAAAATAAATCAATAATTGAATCATCTTTTGATACGTCCAAAAGAGTTATAGCTCTTTGGATCATTTTTCTGTTTATGTCGCTATTTACTTGAGTAAAATCGTTTGGTTCAAAGTTTATTTTTATACCGTCAGCTGGTTGATAACTAAGTTGAGTTGGTGTTTGAGATTTTTCTGGATGCAACCTAAACACAGTGTCAGGTCCTTTTGACTGAAGATAAATCCAATAGTTATTTTCGTTACCAAATTTTTTTAATTTTTCAATATCTTCATTAGTGAATGGTTCTAAATGCCTAAAGATAATAGCTGTCCTATAATCATCTATAGCCACTTCTAGTTGAGCTATTTGCTGATAAATGGATAAACTTTCAACAAAGCTTGCTATATATGCTATCTGCTCACCCACTACAGGGTTTAGAACTACACATTTATCAATTTCTGCCAAAAATCTGCCATTACGTTCCCTAAAACCAACTAGGATTTTATTTTTCTTATTTACATAACGAACACCTAACCTAGCTTTATTTCGATATCCTTCCGTATTTTCCGTTTGTAACGGCGGTAAAATACTTTCAGGAACTACCCCTTGTCCAATATATTTTAGCTGGTTAAATAAGGTATTTTGTTTATGCTCGATTTGAGCTATAGGTGACATATGCTGTAGATTACAGCCTCCACAAGTTTCAAAATACTCACATTTAGGAGCGATTCTATCTGGTGATTTTTTAACAAACTCGATCACTCGACCTTCATCAAACTTAGTTTTTGAAAACGTATATTCAAATTTAACTATTTCAGTAGGGAGTGTAAAAGGTATAAAAGTGGTTTTACCATCAACCTTTGCTATACCTCTACCATCATGGCTTAAGGATATAATTTCAGCTTCAAAGATACCTTCTTTAAGCTTATTTTTTCTAGATCTTCCCATTTAGATTTTAGTTTAAAAAATTAATTAGAGCAATTTTATGTAATAAATTTAACAAATACAATCAAAGTTGGGCTTTTAATTATTAATAAAATATCTTGGGTTTAATATAGCTAAACTACTATAAAAACTAATTTACTGAATTGATTTGATATGTCTCATTATTACTGTTACTTTCGTTAGACCATGAATTAAGTTTAAAATAACTAAGCATTTTTTTGCAGTATTTTATAACGATATTAATACAGTAAAATCTTTGAATTTGTCGTGGTGGGTGCTGAGGGGTTCGAACCCCCGACCCTCGCCTTGTAAGGGCGATGCTCTCCCAGCTGAGCTAAGCACCCGACAAAAACATATTATATATATACTTTATAATAAGTCAATAATTTTTGGCTTATTTAATTATCCAACGATCTCA
This sequence comes from Allofrancisella heilbronnii, assembly GCF_000710735.2. Taxonomy (NCBI): domain Bacteria; kingdom Pseudomonadati; phylum Pseudomonadota; class Gammaproteobacteria; order Thiotrichales; family Francisellaceae; genus Allofrancisella; species Allofrancisella heilbronnii. Next base: position 1,117,356 of record NZ_CP144673.1, read on the forward strand.
CTTTTTAGTATTTCTTCTGCTGTAAGTTTTGATTCTGCAATTTCTCTTAATGCTAATACTGTTGCCTTCTCTTTTTTTTCATTTCCTGATTCAGTGTAGCCACTCTTTAAGATATTATTTGCACGCATAGAAGCTAATACTACTAAATCAAACCTTGTTTCTACTTTATCTAAACAATCTTCTACTGTTACTCTAGCCATAGTTTATACTCCTTTATTTTAGGACGTTTTATTTTAATAATTGTTTTACCTTATTGTAAACAATATCTATTACAGTTTTATTTTGTGCCCCATCGGGGATAATTATATCAGCTTTTCGTTTAGAAGGCTCAATAAACTTTATATGCATAGGTCTAACAGTATCTAAATACTGATTAACAATACAATCAACTGTTCTACCTCTTTCATTTTGGTCTCGTAATAATCGTCTTATAAAGCATAGATCTGATGGTGTATCCATATATACTTTAAAATCCATCATATTAAGTATCTCTGGATCGTTAAATAGCATAATGCCTTCTAATATTATAACGTTAACTCCACTTGTTACCCTCTCAGACATACAGCTAACCCGCGAATGAGTATTATAATCATAATATGGAACGTAAATATCTTCACCTTTTATTAATTTTACAAGATCTTTCTTTAAAAGTGCATGATCAAAAGCATCTGGATGATCGTAGTTAACTTTAGCTGCTTTTTCTTGACCAAGGATTGTACCCCAATCTTTATAGTATCTATCTTCAGAGATAACTGCTACTTTATCAAGATGGTGAGTTTCTAACATCTCAACTACAGCATTCGAAAAAAGTGTTTTCCCAGAACCAGAACCTCCTACGATACCCATTATAAAAACTTTATTTGACACTATATCTTACTTCCTTTCATAGCTGTATCTTAGGTTGAGATTTTACTAAAAAATCAAGTTCTTTCAATAACTTTAAAAACTCTTTTATTTTATACATTGGAAAAGAGTTTGGACCATCACTTTTTGCTTGATCAGGATTAGGATGTGTTTCCATAAATAAACCATCAATACCAACTGCAATAGCAGCTTTTGAAAGTATTGGCACAAACTCTCTTTGACCGCCAGAAGAACTACCTTGGCCACCTGGAAGTTGAACAGAATGTGTAGCGTCAAAAACCACTGGACAACCTGTAGACTTCATTATCTCAAGAGAACGCATATCTGAAACTAAATTATTATAACCAAAACTAACACCTCTTTCACAAACCATTATGTTTTCATTGCCTGTCGATTTTGCTTTAGCTACTACATGTTGCATATCCCAAGGTGCTAAAAACTGCCCTTTTTTAATATTTACTGGCTTATTTTGCTTACATACGTCTAATATAAAATTTGTCTGACGACATAAAAAAGCTGGAGTTTGCAAAACATCAACAACTTCTGCAACCTCCGCAAAAGGAGTATCCTCGTGTACGTCTGTCACAACTGGGACATTATAAACTTTTTTTACTTTAGATAGAATTTCAAGACCCTTATCAACCCCCAAGCCTCTAAAGCTGTCGATAGATGAGCGATTAGCTTTATCAAAGGATGACTTATAGACAAAATTAATACCTAACTCTTTTGTTACTTCTGTTAAGTACCCAGCTGTGTCCATAGCCATCTGCTCGGACTCTATTACACATGGACCAGACATTAAAAAAAATGGTTTGCCATTTCCAACTTCAAAATTAGCAATTTTCATAAAAATTCCAAACTAAGATTTAATAAAACATTATGAGTATGTATTATACAGAAAAAGATGAGCCACAACCACACGTAGTTTTCGCATTTGGATTTCTAATAACAAAGTATGCTCCCTCAACGTCATCCTTGTAGTCAACATCTGCCCCAACTAGATATTGGAAACTCATTGAATCAACTAAAAGTCTAACTCCATTTTTAGTAATAACAATATCGTCTTGCTTTATCTCATTATCAAATGCAAAAGCATACTGAAAACCAGAGCACCCTCCACCTGTTATATAAACTCTTAAGCTAAGAGAATCATCCCCCTCTTCTTCTATAAGTTCTTTAACTTTTAGAGAAGCTGCATCTGTAAAATTAATAGGATCAACGCTTTGAACTTCTGTACTCATAAAATTACCTTGCTACTAGAGAAAGTTTAACTCTACCATTTCTATCTATGTTTTGGGCTATAACTTCAAGACCTTGACCTTCAACTATAGAGTTTGATTTTACACCGGTTTGTTCGATATCCTGAAAAGATAGATAACCATCTTTATCGCCCATTAGATTAACAAACACTCCTGACTCTAAGATTTTAACAACTTTACCTTTATAAACCTGTCCTTCTTCGACCTCTGCCACAATAGCCTCTATTTCTCTAACTGCCATATCAAGAGAACTTTTATTTTTTGCAAAAACCTTAACTTCACCAGTATCGTTTGTATCAATTTGAGCACCTGTTCTTTCTATTATTGCTTTTATAGTAGAGCCACCGCGACCAACGATATCTTTTATTTTACTAGGATTAACGTTAAGTATATGAATTTGAGGAGCTGCAGATGAAACATCTTCTTTATGTTCTTTAATAACTTCATTCATTATACCTAAAATATGTAATCTACCGACTCTTGCTTGCTCTAAAGCTTGCTCTAAAATCTCTCTAGAAATACCTTTGATTTTGATATCCATCTGTAAAGCTGTGACACCATATCTAGTACCAGCAACTTTAAAGTCCATATCACCCAAATGGTCCTCATCTCCCAGAATATCAGATAAAACTGCGTATCTTGAACCATCCTTAATAAGTCCCATCGCAATACCAGCTACAGGCTCAGCTATAGGAACACCTGCATCCATCATCGAAAGCGATGAACCACACACAGTCGCCATAGAGCTTGAACCATTTGACTCTAATATTTCAGAGACAACCCTTACAACGTACGGGTAAACATCTTCATTAGGAAATACGGCATTAGTAGCACGTTTAGCAAGATTAGCATGACCAATTTCGCGGCGTTTTGGTGCCATTCCAACCATTCCACATTCACCAACACTATACGGTGGAAAATTATAATGAAGCATGTATCTAGCTTTTTCAACTCCATCTAAGCTTTCAACCAATTGCGCGTCTCTATCACTGCCTAACGTTGTAACTACAAGAGCTTGTGTTTCTCCACGAGTAAATAAAGCTGAGCCATGAGCGCCCGGTAAAACGCCAATTTTTACATTTATTGGACGAATTGTTTCTGTACATCTACCATCAATTCTTGGTTTACCATCAAGGATATTTGATCTTACTAGATCTTTTTCTATAGAATGAAATGCTTCTATAATTTCTTTTTCAGTATATTCATTGTTATCAACATCATTAGAAAAGACATGTTCTAACACATTCTTTCTAATCTCTGCTAATTTAATATTTCTATCTTGCTTAGAAGCTATTATATAAACATTCTTAATTTCACCAAAAAAATTAGATTTAATCTGTTCCTTAAGAACCTTATTAATTTGATGAACTGTATATTCTATACGCGGTTTAGAGGCTACTTTTACTAGCTTGTTAATAGATGAAATTATAGTTCTAAGATGCTTATGTCCATATAGGACTGCTCCTAACATTACACTTTCTGGTAAACTTCTTGCTTCAGACTCCACCATTAAAATAGCATCATCTGTACCAGAAACTACTAAATCAAGAGCTGATTCTTTTAAATCTTCTTTATTAGGGTTTAGAATATATTTACCATTAATGTAACCCACTCTAACACCAGCTATAACATCATCATAAGGTGCTCCAGATATAGCTAAAGAAGCAGACGCTCCAATTAAAGCCAGTATATCTGGTGAAAAACTGCCATCATAAGAAATAACCGTAGCTACTATCTGAATCTCATTAAAAAAACCATCTGGAAATAATGGTCTAATAGATCTATCAATAAGTCTTGAAATAAGAATTTGCTCCTCAGGGGGTCTAGCTTCTCTTCTTGTAAATCCTCCAGGAATTTTTCCAGCTGCATACGACTTTTCTAAGTAGTGTACAGAAAGAGGAAAAAAATCAGCTCCAGCTGCTACAGTTTTTTTGACTGTTGTAGTTACTAGTACAATATTCTTGCCGCAACTAACTACTACAGAACCATCTGCTTGACGAGCCATGCCACCAGTTTCTAAGGTGATTTTTTTATTTCCTAATTCAAAGACTTCTCTATATATTTTCACAGTTCAACCTTATGTTTTTGATATTTTTTAATATGTGATGAAGAAATTTTAGATGAATTACCGATTATTATCTACGTAGGTTTAGTTTGTCAATTAAGCTACGGTATCTTTCTACATCTTTATCATGAAGATAGTCTAACAATTTACGACGTTGACTAACTAATCTTAAAAGACCTCTTCTTGAGTGGTTATCTTTTTTATGTTTTGCAAAATGACCTTGAAGATCATTAATTCTAGCTGTTAAAAGTGCTACTTGAACCTCTGGTGAACCTGTATCACCTTCTGTTCTTTGATGTTCTTTTACTATATTTTGCTTATCTTGAGTTGTTAACATGATTATTTTCTCCGTTTGTTTCTAAATTAACATCTAGTAAACCGCACAAAGGAACAGTTTACCAATGGATAATTATATACTATTGGATAATAAAAACAAAGAACTACTTAGCAATCTTGTCTGGCTTGATACCTAAGATTTGTAAGCTACTTAATGCTATCTTAGCAAATATTGGAGCTGCTACTGCCCCACCACCATAGCTATCACCCTTTGGATTATCTATGGTAACTGCAATAGCTATCTGAGGATCACTTGCCGGTGCCATACCAATAAAACTTGCCAGATAATTTGCTCCATAAGTTCCTCCAGAAAGCTTACGTGCTGTACCAGTTTTACCTGCAACATGATAAAGGGGAATTTCTGCTTTTGAACCAGTACCACCAAGATCTTCTACTACAGATTGCATCATACTTATCATTTCTTGCGCAACCTTATCTGAAACTATAGAACTAGTATCTACAACATCCTCAGACCTTCTTTTAAGTATAGTAGGCTTTATATACTCTCCATTATTTGCTATTGCTGTTGTTGCTGCTACAAGTTGTAAATCTGTAGCGTTCATACCATAACCAAAAGATAAGGTTGCTAATTGAAAATCTCCCCACTTCTCTTTAATTGGCACAAAACCATCTCTTTCGCCAGGAAGCTCTATGCCTGTCTTACTTCCAAATCCAAAATTTCTCAAAGAAGGTTCTAATATAGTAGGTTCTTCTAATCCCAGGATAAGCTTAGAAATACCAACGTTGCTAGATTTCATTAAAATATGTCTTAAGTCAATATCACCATAATCCCTAGAGTCCCTTACTGTGTTTTTACCTATACGATAATATCCTGGATGGGTATCTACTACAGGCTCCTCAGACGTAACATCAACACCATAAGTAAGAGCTGTTGCTGCAGCAAATGCTTTCATAACAGAACCAAGCTCATAAACATCTGTAACAGCCCTATTTCTACGACTATCAGGATAGGCATCTGCCATTGTGTTAGGATTATAAGATGGATAGTTAGCCATTGCTAATATCTCGCCCGTACGAATATCTTCTATAATAACTGAACCGGCATCAGAGTTTGTCTGTATCACTCCCTCTTTTAGGTATTTATAAGCTACATATTGCAATCTTGAATCTATACTTAACTGCAAATTATTACCGTTTCTTGATTCTATAAACTTATCCTCAACCTTAGACGCAACTCCACCTTTTAAATCTTTCTTATATTCAAAATAACCATTTTCACCTGTAAGAAATTTATTAAATTGAAGCTCTAAGCCTTCTTGACCCTTACCGTCAACATTTGTAAAACCTATAATATGTGCTGCTACTTCTGCTAATGGATAATAACGTTTAAATTCACGTATCACATGAATACCTGTTATGTCTAAATCTTTAATCTGCTGAGAAAGATATGGCTGAACTTTCCTTTTTATATATACAAACCCGCTCCTGCCTTCCCTAACTTTAACTTGGTTTCTTACCTTATCTTGCTCTTTTTGTGATAAATCCAAAATATTCATTATTTTTTGTAACTTTGGATCCGACGATTTTATATAGTAAGGGTCCACCCAAATAGTATCAACGGGGGTGCTTATTGCTAGAGGATTACCATTTCTATCTAAAATAATACCTCGGTAAGCCTTAATGTCTATACCTCTATCACTACGATTATCACCTTCTTGCTTTAATTTCTGGTGCTGCGCTGTCTCCATATACACAAGCTTAAAAAACAAAAATAAAAAGCTAAATATCAAAAGAATTAAAATGACTAAATGCCTTAGTTTATGACGGTAACTACTCATCAACACCCTCATTTAAAAATTTGATATCGTTTTTTGTTGGCAAAGACATATGTTCTTTTTGTGCAAAATTCTCAACAACCGTGGGTGTAGCTAGAGAACTATACTCTAAAACTATTTGGCTCCATTGTTCATCCAATTTTGTTTTTTCTACGATCAATTCTTTTTGTTCATTAAGTTGTATCTTATATTCAAAGCGTAAAACTATCAAACTAAAAGCTGTAACAAGTAAAAGAAATAAAAGCACGAATGATATAGCAACTGTTTTCCTAAAAAAACTATTTCTAAGAGATTCAAAAAGCCTTATCCTGATTTGCCGGTTTGTTAGCATCATAACTTTTCTACCACCCTCAAAATAGCACTTCTTGAGCGTATATTTTTGTCTAATTCATTTTCAGTTGCCTTTGCTTTCTTAACTACCCACTGTAGTTTTTTTAGACCCTCATCTTGTGGAAGCATACGGCTAATTCTGTTAATTTCTACTTTAGGATTTGTCAAGTTAGTAAACTTTTGTTTTACTATTCTATCTTCTAATGAGTGAAAAGATATAGCTGCTAATCTACCACCTACTCTCAAAATATCTAGTATATTATCTAATAAAATTTCTAAATCTTTAAGCTCATTATTAACGTATATACGCAACGCTTGAAAGCATCTAGTAGCTGGATTTTTCTTTTCTCTTTGACCAATCGTTTTTCTTATAAATTCAGCTAGCTCAGTAGTAGTGTTAATAGAGCCATTTACGCTTATATACTCTTTAATTTTCATCGCTATTTTTTTGGCAAATCTCTCTTCACCATAGACTTTAAAAATATATGCTAGCTCTTCTACTGTTAAAGTTTCCAAGACTTCGTTAGCTGTTTGTCCCTGAGTGGTGTCCATACGCATATCTAAAGGACCATCATGCATAAAACTAAACCCTCGGTTAGCATTATCTAGCTGAGGGGAAGAAACCCCCAAATCCATAATAATTCCATCTATCTTACCAAGAAGATCTTGTTTATAGCAATAAGCATATATATTTGTAAAACTAGAATGAACCACCTTAAAATTATTGTATTTATAAAAATTATTTTTAGCATACTCTATAGCTTCTATATCTTTGTCAAAAGCTATTAAACTTCCTGTAGTTAACTTATCTAAAATAGCTTTAGAGTGCCCACCTCTACCAAAAGTAGCATCGATATAGATTCCTTGAGGATTAATATTTAAAGCTTCTATAGATTCCTGCAATAATACTGAAAAATGCATTCTAAACCTTAAGTAGTTCATTAGTGAGTTTTTTTGCCCTAGAAAAATCAGTTTTTCCTGAGCCAAGCTTTGGTATAGCTATTAATTTAAAATAATTTGATGGTTTATACAGATTCTCTATCTTTGACTGCCTTACTATATCTTTAAGCTGATTAGGTTCGAGTTCTTCTAAGGTATAAAGTAAATTAATAATCTCACCACGTTTAGAGTCATTTGTAGCTACAGCTAAGACCTCAAAGTCCATTTCTTGAGAATCATAACCTTTTCCACGCAAAGCATCATAAATCTGCTGCTCTAATAGTCCTAAACTAATCATTTCACCTGCCACTTTAGCAAATCGTGAATACCTATCAACAACCGTTAGATAGCCCTCACCATCAATCTTACCTTTATCACCAGTTATATACCAAGTGTGCCCATACTTATCTATCATGACTTCTTTAGTTTTGATAGGATCATTAAGGTAATAATCCATCTTATTAACACCTCGATAAATAATCATACCTTCTATACCTAACGGTAGCTCCTCATGTGATTCTGGATGAATTATTTTAAACTGTCCTCCAGGAACCGTTAAGCCAACTGTGCCAATTTTATTTGGAGCTTTTGTTGGTCTATTAACTGCAGCAACTGGTGATAATTCTGTAGTACCGTACCCTTCATTAATAACTTTACCGAATTTAGCCTCAAACATCGAACGAACTTCTTTAGAAAGCTTCTCTGCTCCTGTAATTATAAGTCTTAGTGTAGCAAAGTCTTCTTTTTTAACTGACTTATTTTTAGTATAAATTCTCAAAAAAGTCGGCGTTGCACATAGCACTGTGGCTTTATTTTCTTTAATCAAATTTGCAACTCCCTTAGCGTCTGTAGGGTCAGGATGACAAGAAATGAATCCACCTTGGAAAAAAGAAACCAAGGAAATAGTTAAACCAAAAGCATGGAATATAGGTAGCACTCCAGCAACCGAGTCGGTTTCCCTACATTCAATAACTAAAGTACTTTGGTAAACATTTGCTAGTAAATTTTTGTGTTTAATAGCTATTCCTTTAGGTACGCCTTCGCTTCCGCTACTAAAAATAATAAATGCCAGATCATCAAGCTTAGTAGGTTTAATGTACTTTTTAACAAGTAAACTTGGAGAAAACAATTTGACTTCCAAAAATGTTTTTATAGATTCAAACTTTGATATTTGCCCTTTTATATCTTCTAGATACAAAATTTTACACATAGAGAAAACGTCTTCAACAAAAAAACCTTTATGTTTGAGCTTTTCAACAAATGCTCTAGAGGTTATTATCGTTTTGATTCCAGCACTTGTTATAGCATGCCTTAGAGACTCTTCTGAAGCAGTATAGTTAAGGTTAACTATTGTTTTTGCGCTTATAAGTAAAGATAAAATTGCTAAATAACCACCCGCACTAGTTGGCAGACAAATACCTACATTTTCTTCTTTAGAAAGAAATGTTTTGAATTTTTTGGCCATAAGTATAGAAGCAGTTACGAATTTATAACCGTTTAAGCAAACTCCCGTAGTATCACTTACAACCTTATTATTTTTAGCGTTTAACATTTGTCTAAACCATATTTCAGCTGGTGATTTAAGCAAACATAGATACTTTTCCCAAGTTCTTACTGATAAATCATCAAACTCTTCTATTAGTGTTTTTAAACTTTTTAACTCTGTAATATCAAAGAAAACCTGCCTATCTAAATTTTTACGTTGTGAATAATAAGGCATTTCTGGACCACAAATAAATAATATAAACCTATTTTTATCTTGGTCAATCTGGGATATAAAATTATTTTTTACAAAAAGTAAACTATTATGGTCCCAAAAACTAATATGGTTAATATAAGATATATTATTTCTACTGAGTAGTCTCTCAAATCCTTTTGCTCTATTATCAAAATCATCTAGCACTGTTATATGCATATCTGGTAAATAGGTTTTAAGTGCCAACACTGAAACTATCGAGGTATCGTTAGCAATAACAATAGAAGTTTCTTTGAGCTTTTTAAAGTCTATATCCTGGTTACAACTATAAATATATTTTTGATTTAACCTTTTATGTATAGAGGATTTCAGCTGACTTAATTGCATATTTCTCCCATATTACTCGCAAACTAACCATCGCTAATATGTTATCATATAGTAATCCTAATTTTTATAACTAATGTGGATTTTATGCCAGAGTTACCTGAGGTAGAAACTGTAAAAAAAGGTTTATTAGATAGCGTAATTAACCATGCTATTAAAAATATACAGATAAATACGGAAAAGTTAAGGTATCCTCTTGATAAAGTAGCGTTAGGTAAATTAAAAAACAAACAAATAAAAGACGTACAAAGAAGAGGCAAGCATTTAATAGTTTTTTTAGAAAAGAATCTGCAATTAATAATCCATTTAGGTATGTCCGGAGTAATTAAGATTAAAAACTCTTCAACCTATACTGTAATTAAGCATGATCATATTATTTTAGATTTAAATAATCAACTAAGTCTAATATATAATGACCCACGTAAGTTTGGCTATTGGTTAATCAATGAGACTCTATTTCCATTAGAACATCAAGTTTTAGCATCTCATGGTGTAGAGCCTTTAACAGCTGACTTTAACTGTGATTACCTACTTTCAAAGCTAGCAAAAACCTCACGAAAAATAAAACAAACTATTATGGATAATGGTATTGTAGTAGGTGTAGGTAATATTTACGCTTCAGAAGCTCTTTTTGATAGTCGTATACTTCCAACCAGAAAATCAAATACTATCACAAAAAAAGAAGCTAACAGACTAGTAATTTCTATTAAAAAAATCCTTGAAAAAGCTATAAAAGAAGGTGGAACAACCCTTAAGGATTATAAGAACACAGAAGGTAAACCCGGGTACTTTACCCAACAACTGAATGTTTACGGCAGAGTTAAACAGCCTTGTTATACTTGTAAAACAGAAATACAAAGCTTAGTCATAGGACAAAGAAATACTTTTTTTTGTAAGAAATGTCAGAAATAGCCCTAAATAATCTTCCATGAAAAGCCTTCAAAGCCATATATGATGGTATTTTGATAACAAAATAAGTAAATAGATCCCAAGAAATTAGAAGTAGTACTATCAAAACCTTGCAAATTTACGTTATATAACTAATAGGTAAAGGATAAAACACAGTAATACCAATCCAATTATAAATTGAAATATATATTCTAATCTCTAGTACATATAAATTTAACTTATTTTAATGAATTTTTTATTTTAAAAAGTTTAATATATTATATAATAATATTTAAGTTATTTAATAAAAAATAATTTATTATGAGTTACATTGAAGCGCTTGCTTATATACATGAATATATAAAGACTCCTTCTATGCCAAAGAAACTAGGATACTTGCAAAAGCTATTGTTGTGTCGTAAGCAATATCGTCTTAAGGTCTTAAATAATAAGGAAAATTTAGAGTATATAAAAAAAGTTGAAGGATCATATCGCATACTTTTAATGGCTGCATTAATAGGAGATTTAATTACTTGGAGAAAAGGAACACAATTTGATGTAGGTTCTAAATATATGTCTCTTGAAGAAAAGTTTCATGGATTATCTGCTACAATAAGTTTACAAGCTAATTGCTGGGATGCGGTATATCTAGCAGAATTCTATATTGATTTAAAGCTAGGTGATATTTCTCAACAGTCGCATATTTATTCGAAGTTTCTTATGACAAAAATGCTTCCATGGGGTAATGAAAGATATTTACACTCTATAATGGGTAACTCAGTAGGTGAGTTTCTTATATCAGATGAGAATTATCTTACAGAAATTGATCTAAATTCTGTAAAGGATCTAATCCCTGGTAGTTTTTTAATAATCAATGATGTAGATCATGTGGCATTAACTATAACAAATGGATATATAATAGATAATCGTTCAAAAGATGGGTTTAAAATACGTACTATCAAAGAGTTAGCGAAAGCATATGAAATTAAGAAATTATATGCAATTACTGTGGAGGATTTTAGATCAATGCTAGATGAACAACATACTTTTAGTAATACTATGATAAGTAACATAACTGCTAACCACTTCAGTTTCACTGGGATGGATAAGAAAAACCCTTTTAAAAAATAGACTTTTTTATTTAGGTTCCATGAACACAATTTTATCTAGGCTAAATAAAAGTACCAGCAAGAGCAATGAACTAGTAGACCATAGAAAAGCTATGTCAGTTTTGTCAAATCTATAGAAAAATTTCTAAAGTATTTAATATATTAAAATAATAAATTTTTATGTATAATTTAACAAAAATACAACTCTTATTATAAGTTAAATAATAAACTACTGGTTTGAAATGGCTATTAACCAAAGGCATAAGTATGGAAAGTAATTTTATTCATTTTTATTGGGCTGGCCCAGAAGGGAAAGATGTCCCGCATTTTGTATATAAAAATCTTAATATTTGGGCTAAACATTTATACACTTCTAAAAGTCTGTTCATACCTATTCTATGGTGTAATGAAGCTGTTTACAAAACTTTAAAATCTCAAAATAAAATAGCTAATATCACTAGTTGTTTAACAAACATTTCTTTACCTACGACAGGGAATTCTGGTTTATTTATTGGTAATGATATTAATCACTACAAAAGTGGACGCCAGACTTCGTATAAAAATTTTTATTCATTGTTACCTAAAAAAACAGAAGCTTTCTACGGCTTAAATTATAAATATAGCTACGAGAGTCATAAGGGTTTCAAAGAAAAGTTCGCAGATAAGGAAAAATGGGTCTTAAAAAAAGAAGTAGAAGATAGGTTTAAATGTATCCCTGCAATAGTAGTTAACTTTGAAAGTTACTTATACAATTTAGGCGAGACTGACGTTGAAACGGAAAATTTTAGATTTCTATTAAAAGTTTATAAATTATACAATAAACCATATTTCTATGCTTTTGTAAAAGATACTTATAACGTTCATTTTCTTGCTAACTTTGGAGGTTTATATTTTGATATAGATTTTCTACCATTAAAAGAAGATTTTTTTAAATCGATGAACCAAATAAGAACAGAAAAGTATAATAATTCTTCATTAAACCTAATCACTTCTGAATTAAGGGATAAAAAATTTCAAAATCGGCAAAACTTTACTTTCGTATTGCTTAAATACTGTGATATAAGTGACGAGTCTAAGGAAGTTAACATAAGCAGAATAAGTGCCCTTAGTAAACTTAAGTATAGTGAAATAGATTCAATAGCTTCATATGATGTGGGGTTTCAAATTTGCCTTGAACCTGTAAAAAGAAAAAATTTTTACATTCCATATACACTCCTTAGCATAACAGAACAATTTAAAAGTGACTATGCTAACTACGAAAAGAATGTTAAAGAATACAAAGAAAAAACTCGAAAAATATTTCCAAGTGGCTTATTTCAAGATAATAAATACAGTGGTTATGAGGGTGTAAATGAGCTACAGAAAAAAATAAATAAACAAAATTTGAGAAAATACAGTAGTTATTTTAAAAGTGATGCGTATCCTGAACAATACTTTGAAGATTTATATAGCTTAGGCAGTATACCAGCATATGATTTAGTACATTATAGTACAAAACCTTTACTTGATGTAACTAAAACCGTTACAAAAGGTCTTTATGATATTGTTACATTTAAGGCCCCATATAATTACCTTTGTAGAAACCAAGAGTTTATAACAATAGATCAAAATTATAAAATGTTATACCTCCATTTGTTTTGGAATAAATTTACTCGTATTTATATATACACTCCATCAACACTTATATACACAGGTTATGAAAAAATGAATAACTTTTTTAAAATAGCTGATTGCGTGAAAGATCATTTTTCAAGAAGAAGAAGGCAAAAACTGTTTCAGCAATTAAATAACTCTGGTATACAAGAAATTGCAAATACTAACTTTAAAATATTAAAAATTCCAAATGCCAATATTATATTACACCGCGATAAATGGTTAAATCCAGACGTATACCAAACTTATGATAGTGTGCATTCTGGTAGTACTCAAATTAAAAACTATTTTCTGAGAATTTCTAATCTAAATGGAAGAAAAATCGAGATCATAATAAATGACATCGCTAAATACGATATAAAATTTTATGACAACCTAGATAACCTACTATATCAAATAGAAAAAGTTGAGCATTTTAAAATGTTATCACATAATTCTAATTCTAGAATCGCAATAGAATATAAAAAGCACAATGATAATGAATATAGATTCGTGGATATACACCACTTATCAACTGCAACAAAATGGTTAACAATGAATAAAGCGTACACTCATCAAAAGTTTATCCAAAAGTTTGACTATTTGATAAACAGATCTATGTCTCTGATTTAAAATATTTCACTTTAAACGTCTAAATTAACAACGTTCAAAGCATTTGACTCAATAAACTCTCTGCGGGGTTCTACCTCATCTCCCATCAACGTAGTAAACAAGGCATCAGCTTCCACAGCATCAGCTATAGATACTTGCAGCAAAACTCTATTTTCAGGATCCATAGTAGTTTCCCAAAGCTGTTCTGGGTTCATCTCACCAAGACCTTTATAGCGTTGGACATCATGACCTTTTCTTGCCTCTTTTAATAGCCAATCTATAGCAGCCTCAAAGTCATCAACATACTCTTTACGTCCACCTCTTTCAACATACGCTCCTTTAAATGGTATATCTGATAGAACCTCACCATAGCTAATTAAATATTCGTAATCTTTAGTCATAAAAAAATTATTTTTGACAATATAATCTGTATCGTAACCATTTATATAATGGTTAACACCGTATGAAATCCTTTCTTGACCTTCTGCATCAATATATTTGGATTCTATTAGTTTAAATCTTTCATAAGACAATGCTTTTTGATTACATTTATCAACGATAGCATTCCACCATATTGAAATATCTTCATCGCTACATTTAGGGCTATATGACATTACTCTAAGTAATTTTTCTGGATAAATCTTAGCGTATTTTTTTATTACCTTTTCAGACTTTTGGTATAATTCATAATAATTAGCCAATACTTGCCCAGAAATAGCATTACCGCCATCAAGATATATAACAGCATTTTCAAGACCTATGTTACCAAGGTATTCTGCTAATGCATCCTCATCTTTGAGATAAGTTTCTTGTTTGCCACGTTTTACTTTGTATAAAGGAGGTTGGGCAATGTATAAATAACCCCTTCTAATCAGCTCTGGCATTTGTCTATAAAAGAATGTCAAAAGTAATGTTCTAATGTGAGATCCATCAACATCAGCATCGGTCATAAGGATAATTTTATGGTATCTCGTTTTATCTGGATTATAATCATCTACACCAATACCACACCCTAAGGCCTTAATTAGAGTACCTACTTCTTGCGAGCCAAGCATTTTATCAAATCGTGCTTTCTCTACATTTAATATTTTACCTTTAAGAGGTAATATAGCTTGGGATTTACGATCACGAGCTTGCTTAGCAGATCCGCCTGCAGAGTCTCCCTCTACTAGGTATAACTCAGACAAAGCAGGGTCTTTTTCTTGACAATCTGCTAGCTTTCCTGGCAAACCAGCTATATCTAAAGCACCTTTACGGCGTGTCATATCACGAGCTTTTCTGGCAGCTTCACGAGCTTTTGCTGAATCTAAAATTTTTTCACAAATTATTTTAGCCTCTTTAGGATTTTCTAATAAAAATTCCTGAAGCTTTTCATTTACTAATGATTCAACAGCTGACTTAACGTCCGAAGAGACTAATTTTTCTTTTGTCTGAGATGAAAATTTTGGATCAGGAACCTTAACTGATAATACAGCTGCTAAACCTTCTCTTGCATCATCACCCGTTAGGTTTACTTTAAGCTTTTTATTCAAGCCCTCTGTTTCGATATAGTTATTCATAGTTCTAGTAACAGCTGCTTTTAAGCCAGATAAGTGAGTACCTCCATCACGCTGGGGAATATTATTGGTAAAGCAAAATATAGATTCTGTGTATGAATCATTCCACTGCAAAGCTAATTCAACTTGGATATCATCTTTTATACCATTTACAGCAATCACATTTTCATGTATAGGTTTCTTGCTTTTATTTAAATATTGAACAAAAGCTATGATTCCACCATCATATTTGAAAATTTCTGATCTATCGTTGATTTTGTCAATCAACTCAATTTTAACTCCAGAATTAAGAAAAGATAATTCTCTAATCCTTTTCATTAATATGTCATAATCAAAATCCACAAATGAAAAGGTCTCTTTGCTTGGCTTAAAAGTTATTGTAGTACCTGTTTTTGTAGTTAGACCAACCTCTTTTAATGGAAATTGTGGCACACCATGAACGTATTCTTGAAAGTGCTCTATACCATTTCTATAAATAGTTAATTTTAAATTTTCTGATAGCGCATTAACCACAGAAACACCAACACCATGTAACCCACCAGATACTTTATAAGAGTTATCATCAAACTTACCGCCAGCATGTAACACTGTTAAAATAACTTCAGCTGCTGAACGCCCTTCTTCTTTATGTATATCTGTAGGTATACCTCTACCGTTATCAGATACTGATACAGAACCATCAGCATTTATGATTACCTTAATGTCATCACAATGTCCAGCTAATGCTTCATCAATAGCATTATCAACAACTTCAAAAACCATATGGTGTAAACCACTACCATCATCTGTATCACCTATATACATTCCAGGTCTTTTTCTTACAGCATCTAAACCCTTAAGTACCTTAATACTCGATGAATCATAAGTTTTGTTTTCTGACATTAATAAGCTCCAAAAAATTTCTCGGTATTCTAAACATAACTAGTTAAGATTATAACACAAATAAATATTTATATTAATTGATTATAATTGTTGTTATTTTTATATCTAACCCAAACGGGTTTTCATTTAAAAAAAAGGTGCTAATATAGATAAGTAAGTTTGGATACTTTACCTAAAAAGTGATTATTTTGAGCAACAAAAGCAAAAATATCCTAATTATAGTGGTTATTTTTTTTACCATATCGGTAAGCTTTTTATTAGGAAGGTTAACTAGTCCCATAGCAACAAAATCAATTCGTGAAAATGAATTAAAGATTCTAGAAAAAGGTAAAGTTTCTCAAACTCCTGAGAATAGCATAAACTGTCGTCCTGGTATAAATACTAAGGTGGATAATTATGTAATTGGTTATGGTAGCCTTATGAACAAAGACTCAAGAGGATTAACAATACCAAATTCTGAATATGCTCCTCCTGTACTAGTAAATGGTTTTGAGAGAATTTGGGCTTCTCGTGGTGAAAAATCTAGAGCAACGTTTTTATTAGCCATACCAAATAAAGGTTATACTATGAATGCTATTTACTACAAAGCTTCTGCTAATGATATATTAGCTACAGATTTGCGTGAAGCTTCATACTGTAGAGTTAAAATCCCGCGTAAAGATATTTTACCACTAGGTGTTAAAAGTTTACCTAAGGGTAACTTTTGGATGTATGTTAAAGACTTTAAAGACGCTGAATTTCCCAACAAAGATTTCCCTATATTACAAACTTATGCTGACGTATTTATGACAGGATGTTTGCAAACACAAGCTGCTTATCGTCTTAGTGAATTTGGACAACTATGTTTTGACACTACTTATAATTGGGATCTAGCAAACTGGCTGTATGATAGACCGAACCCTCAATACGCACGGTATTCTGCAGATACAGAAAAATACCGTTCAAAAATAGACCAAATCATCAAACGAATCGATTATAATGATGATTTAATAAAAAAACGTCAAGCACTTTAAAATTTCATGAAAGTTTCTAATAGAAAAATTTGCATAGCGCCAATGCTCGATTGGACAGATAGGCATTATAGATACATGATGCGTTTTATCACAAAAAAAACCATGCTCTACACTGAAATGATAACTTTAAATGCTATTTTACATGGCGACAAAAGTTTTCTGCTAAAATATAATGAAATAGAACACCCAGTAACCCTCCAACTTGGAGGAAGTGTGCCCAAAGACTTTATTAAGTGCGGCAAATTAGCTCAAGATTTAGGTTATGATGAAATAAATATAAATGTTGGCTGCCCTAGCGAGAGAGTTAAAAAAGGTAACTTTGGGCTATCATTAATGGCTGAACCAGAGCTAGTAGCAGACTGTGTTAAAGCTATGAAAGATAAATTAGGTATCCCAATATCTGTTAAATGCCGTACTGGATATGATCATAATGATAGCTACCAAGAATTACATAATTTTGTAGCTAAGCAAGCAGATGCTGGAGTTGACTATATATGTATCCATGCCCGTAAAGGCTGGTTAAGTGGATTATCACCAAAAGAAAACCGAACTATTCCTGAACTTAATTACGATACTGTATATCGTATAAAAAAAGATTTTCCAAATCTTGAAATAGGTATTAATGGTGGGATACAAACTACTGTAGAAATTAAAGAACATCTAGAGAATGTTGATAGTGTTATGATTGGTCGCGAAGCCTATCACAACCCAATGATTTTCACAGATTTTGATAAGCTCTTTCATAACCATAATGACGATTATAATCAAATAACCCCTTTAGACGTTGCCTATCATATGGCCAGCTATATAGAAGAACAAATGAAAAAAGACCCACTTATTAAACTTAATAACATCACTAAACATACTCTAAACTTATTCAATGGTTTACCAAATGCTAAAGTGTTTAGACGTTATCTAAGTGAAAATGCTACAAAAAAAGACTCCAATGTTGATACTTTTTTAAAAGCTTTAGAAATTTTTGAGAAACAATAATAGTTTTTTCTAACTTAGACTGACACCAAATTGTGAAGCTAATTGCTTAACGTCCTCAGGTTTTAAATCATTGAGAGACTTACCATTAATAGTTGTCTTCTTAAGCAGATCTTTTGTTTTTTTATCTAAACCAGCCTGTTTAGCCAAGTTTTCAGCTGTTTTCTTAGCCGCCTCTGTGCTTAACAAACTAGTTAATGATGACGTGTCTGCAGTGAAACTAACTTTGTCCAAATCACCAGAAATAGTAGCATCTAAAGTCAAATCTGAAATTTTTTGCTTTGTTTTTTGAAAACTCACAGCAACGTCAGTGAAATTTAGCTTTAAAGGTATGTCAAAACTAATATTTCTAGCATCCTTAAACTGCCATTTACCACTACCTGCGATATCTAAGCTATCTGCGTCAATTCCAACTCCTTGAATACTCAAACCCTTAGCAAGCTCACCAGTTAAGTTTTTCAGATCAAAACTTACTGTATTATCAACTCCTACTTGATTTGATATAACTACTCTCGCGGCCATCTTATCATTACTTGATGATTTTACATTAATTTCTGTTGGTTTAGCTAATAGAATTGGATTTGTTGAAAGGTTCGAAATCTTGACATCATAAACCATACCCTCATTTTCATAACCTTTAATATTAATGTTTTGAATAGTAAAGTCTGGAGCCTTATCGTGTAGATGCTTAGCTTGAATGTTAGCATAACCATATACTTTAGCCTGCTGGCTGATTTCAGCAGCTGTTGTTTTAGAGCTGTCACCCTGTGATTGTGTAGGAGACCTAAAGTACGCAAGAAACTCTACAACCTGTTTGATTCCTTTTGCAACATCTTTTGTCACCTTTGCTTTTTTTGTAATTTCTTGAATATCAATTTGTTGCATACTAGTGCTAACTTTTTTTATGCTTTTTGCAACCTCTTGAGAGCTTTTTTCAGTAGCAGAGGCATTTATATTCTGAGATTTAATATATAACGAACCTTTTTTATCTCTAGTTTTATCAAGACTAACATCTGTAACCTCGACATTCTTAAGAGAGATCTGCTTTGTTAGTAATTTAGATATATCTAAACTTGCGTTTATAGACCCTGCATAAAACCTATCTTTATTTAGATTAGCTGGGTCAGCAGCTCCCAAACCATTAACCTGAAGATTTGCACTAGCAATATTTAAACTTATAGAATCATAATCAACTGTAGCCCCATTTGCTTTAGTTAATTGCTGTTTTATTATGTTTGAAACTAAAGCTGTCTCTAAAACTTGTGGAGCAAAAGCTATACCAGCAATAAACAGTATTACCAACACAGCTCCCCAAACTCTTATAGGTTGTCTAAATTTTCTAGCTTGGATTTTTTGCCAATCAACTTTAGCGATGTTTTTGCCAAAAATTATTTTAGAGGCTATTTTAACACTTAATTTGCTAGTAACTTTTTGGTACATTTGGCTTTGAGATTGCATACTTACCATTTTAGCAACCATTTTTTTATAAGCTTTAGCAATAAGCAATCCAAATGCAATACCTAATATTAAAGAGACAAAAAAAGCGCCTGTTACCAAATAATAATCAAAACCCAAATATGCCAAAACAGGTGTATTAACTACAGTTTTAAATAGTGGTTGAGTAAAACCATCCAATAGCCATCTACCTATAGTAAAGCTTATACCCTCTAAGAGATATGACAATAATTTTGCAAAAAATGCAATAATAACAAACAGCCCTATATTTACACGCAATATCAATACTAAAACTATTATTAGTAAAAATAAAAATGGTGCACAACTAAAGCCTGGTATAAATCCAAATACAAAACCAAATATAGATACTAACAGAAGTTGTGCTGGCGTTGATGGACTGAATATAACTTTTACAAACATATCATATAGTTTATTCATGCAACTCTCCTTAATTTACGAATAGTTTTCTAATAATTTTCTACTTATAACATCAAACACACTATACTGAATATGATAGGAAAATTCCACCAATTTAAGCTAATATTTTGAAATCTAGAACTAGTTTATGGGGCTGTTGCAAGCTGGAATTAGATGGGTGGTAACAAGGCAAAAATATTCGAAAAAGCGCAGTTTACACGTAGTAAATGAGCATTTGGAGAATATTTTTAACACAGTTAGAAACATATAATTTTAGTTTGCAGCAGTCACTTTATAAAGAATTTACAAACAGTTTATCTTTTCTTTTACATGCAGCAAACACAGGACCAAACAACGACTATAAAAACTAATAAACATAATATAATCTATAAACATTTCTAACGTATTTTTATTAGAAAAATGTACTTAAATACGTTATCATTTACAAGGTATTGACTTAAATTTCGTAAATAGATCAAATAAGGAAAAATCAATGAACTTACATGAATATCAAGCTAAAGAGCTTTTAGAAAGTTATGGTCTAAAGGTTCAAAAAGGTATTGTAGCGACTAATCCAAATGAAGCAGCTCAAGCTTTTGATCAAATCGGTGGTAAATTTGCTGTAATAAAGGCTCAAGTACATGCTGGTGGTCGTGGTAAAGCTGGTGGTGTTAAAGTTGTCAAGTCATCTCAAGAAGCTCGTGAAGTTGCTGAAAAACTTATCGGAACAAATTTAGTTACATTCCAAACAGATGCTGATGGTCAGCCAGTAAACTCTGTAGGTGTGTTTGAGGACGTTTATCCTGTATCTCGTGAACTATACTTAGGCGCTGTAGTTGATAGATCTAGTCGTAAAGTTACATTTATGGCGTCTTCTGAAGGTGGTGTAGATATCGAAGAAGTAGCACATAACTCCCCTGAAAAAATCCTTAAAGTAGAAGTTGATCCTTTGGTTGGTCTACAACCTTTCCAAGCTCGTGAAGTTGCTTTTAAACTTGGTCTAGAAGGTAAGCAAATCAATGATTTTACAAAAACTATGTTAGGTGCATATAAAGCTTTTATCGAATGTGATTTTGCTTTATTTGAAATAAATCCTCTTGCTGTTAGAGAAAATGGCGATATAGTTTGTGTTGATGGCAAAATCAACCTAGATTCAAATGCTCTGTATAGACACCCTAAGCTACTAGCTCTTAGAGATAAATCTCAAGAAAATGCTAAAGAATTAAAAGCTTCTGAGCATGAGTTAAATTACGTTGCTCTAGAAGGTAATATCGGTTGTATGGTAAATGGTGCTGGACTTGCGATGGCTACTATGGATATCATTCAATTGTACGGTGGTAAACCTGCCAACTTCCTAGATGTTGGTGGTGGAGCTACTAAAGAGAGAGTAATTGAGGCTTTCAAACTAATTTTAGATGACGAAAATGTAAAAGCTGTCTTAATTAACATATTTGGTGGTATTGTTCGTTGCGATATGATTGCAGAAGCTATTATCGAAGCTGTTAAAGAAGTAAACGTGACGGTACCTGTAGTAGTACGTCTAGAAGGTAATAATGCTGAACTTGGTTCTAAGATTTTATCTGAATCTGGATTAAAGCTTATTCCTGCTGATGGTTTAGCTGATGCTGCTGATAAGGTTGTAAAATCACTAGGTTAATTAATTAAAACAGTTAAAAGGATATTAAACAATGAGCGTATTAGTTAATAAAAATACAAAAGTTTTAGTACAAGGATTTACTGGTAAAAACGGTACTTTCCACTCAGAACAAGCTATTGCATATGGTACAAATATCGTTGGTGGTGTAACTCCTGGAAAAGGAGGTCAAACTCACTTAGGTAAACCAGTATTTAACACTATGAAAGAAGCTGTAGAAGCTACTGGTGCTGACGCATCTGTAATTTATGTACCAGCTCCGTTTGTAAAAGATTCTGCTATAGAGGCCATCGATTCTGGTGTTAAATTAGTGGTAATTATTACAGAAGGTGTACCAACTCTAGATATGTTAGTAGTTAAAGAGTATTTAGAAGGTAAAGATGTTAGAGTTATTGGTCCAAACTGTCCTGGTATAATTACTCCAGGTGAATGTAAAATTGGTATCATGCCTGGACATATTCATATGCCTGGTAAAGTTGGTATCATCTCTCGTTCTGGCACTCTAACTTACGAAGCAGTAGCTCAAACTACTAAACTTGGTTTTGGGCAATCTACTTGTATCGGTATTGGTGGTGACCCGATACCTGGTATGAACCAAATAGAAGCTCTAAAGCTGTTAGAAAATGACCCTCAAACAGAAGCTATCGTTTTAATCGGTGAAATTGGTGGTACAGCTGAAGAAGAAGCTGCAGAATACATCAAACATAATGTAACTAAACCTGTTATTGGTTATATCGCAGGTGTAACTGCACCTCCAGGAAAACGTATGGGCCATGCTGGTGCTATTATCTCTGGTGGTAAAGGTACAGCAGAAGAGAAATTTGCTGCATTTGAAGCCGCTGGTATCGCTTACACAAGGTCTCCTGCTGAGATTGGTAAAAAACTTAAAGAAGTTACTGGCTGGTAAATATAAGTATAGACTTCAACAAGCCTAACTACCTGATCTTTTTATAACTCACAAAATATTGATTCTAAGATTTAATAAAAACAATATTATTTACAGAATCATTACTTACCGCTACTTAATAAGAAATTGTGGATATAAATCTTAAACCACTAATCAGCTATACAGCCAATCCCTGTACTATTATAAGCATTATTCATTGCCGCGTAAGTAACACCACTACTCCAGCTGCTATCACTATACATTACAGTCCCGCTACTTCCAGTTACTCCAGAAATACGAACTACACGATCTGGTGCAAGATCAACCATTTCCTGAGTAACATGGTAACCTGTTTCACAAGTAAACCTTAGTTTACCACCTTCTGCAGCCACCGTTGCAACGTTCTTTTTATCACCACTGTAACCCACAAACTCTACTGCTATTTCCTCTGCTGTTTTTGTGGTCCCATTTGGAACTTCATATAAAACAGATATAGCGTTACCTGTTATTACATCCTCTGTAGATGTTGCTATCACCTTACCATCTAAAGATACTTCCAAGGTTACTGTGTAAGTTGTATTTGCTACTGGAAAAAAATAATTTATCTCTTGGCCTGTACCGATTTCTGTACCATTTACTTTCCAAGTAAAGGTTGCATTATCTGGTATTCCAGTATCTGTTATGTCAGCCGTAAAACGGTAATTTAATCCAGAGATTACTTCAGAAACTATCTTAGGAGCTCCATACTCAACTGTAAAAGTCTTTGTAAGACTTATCTCTTGAGTAGTACCATCAGGATTAACTATGCTCCCAGAAACACTTATTTCTTTTGATCCCACAGAATCAAATACATATCCTGTAGGGTTTGCTGTATCTGAACACACATCATTTTCACATGCTGTTAACCCTGCATCTAACATTTGCTGAGCTGAAGCATAATCTCCACCTGATATATTCCATGTGACATCAAACTGTGTACCTTCAGCAGCTCCTACAGGCTCTGATTTTAATACTTGGTCAACGTGTTTACCTAGCACATTTGTATATCTAAGTAAATCAACATCATCCACTACCACGCTACATACTACACTACTACAGTCGGTAACTATCTGATACTCTTTTACTTTTTCTGATGAGCCGCAACTACTTAATAATGAAGTCGATGCTAGTAGAGCTACCATACTTATTAATTTTTTATTCATAATACCACCTATTTAATAATAATATAAAATAAAATATTTGTATTTTTTATTAGTATTTTAACTAAATTATTTTATATAATTTTTTCTTAATTTCAATATACTTTAGATAAAAATTTTAAAG
The DNA here is from genome assembly GCF_000710735.2 of Allofrancisella heilbronnii. Classification (NCBI taxonomy): domain Bacteria; kingdom Pseudomonadati; phylum Pseudomonadota; class Gammaproteobacteria; order Thiotrichales; family Francisellaceae; genus Allofrancisella; species Allofrancisella heilbronnii. The sequence continues at coordinate 1,141,442 of NZ_CP144673.1, forward strand.
TTAGAATGCAATATAGCGATTTATTTAACTATTAATAAAATATAAATTATTAGTCTTAATAAACTTAATCCCAGCAACTTATAACTACCGTAAGCTCATATTGATATGAAATTTGAAAAGAAACCCTTGTAAAAGCGGCTACGGAATGCTTGGGTTGTGTAATTTAAGTGTTATGCGACAAGGATGATAACCATATCTATTCACTGCTATTAACGGTAGTACGTTTTTCACACTCATACAACATAACTATATTTTTATGATCAGCTTTAATAGTTACCTCAAGTGGGACCTGATAATAAAGTTCTCTACATTATTAGTGACTTAACTTACAAATGCCGGTTAAAATATGGTATCTTCGTTTTTGAGTAAGTTGGGTATAATAATCGCATAAGATTTATGTTAGTAAAATTAAATGATGAAGGATTTTAGTATAACTATGATTACTTTAGAAATATGTATTGATAACTACCAGTCAATTATACATGCTCAAAGGGCTAAAGCCAATAGGCTAGAGCTTTGCTCTGCTCTTGGAGTTGAAGGACTTACGCCCTCACCTAGCTTAGTAAAATTTGCTAAAGATAATTTCACAGGCTCATTGCAAGCCATGATTCGTCATCGAGCTGGTGATTTTTATTATGATGAAACTGATCAACAGATTATGCTTGATGATTTGCAAATGATGCTTGAACTAGATGTAAATGGGATTGTGATTGGAGCCTTAACAAAAGAAAATAAAGTCGATAAAGAGTTCTTAGAGCCATTTATTAAACTTACAAAACAAGCCAATAAAGAGCTAACTTTTCATAGAGCTATAGATTTAACAGCTGAAATACACACTAGTACAAAAGAAATCGTTGATCTTGGTTTTGATAGAATTCTCACATCAGGAGCAGCTACAAATGTAATAGAAGGATTAAAAACCATAAAATCCCTACAACAAGAGTTTGGCTGCCAAATACAAATAATGCCTGGAGGTGGTATTAACTCAAATAATATAAAAGAAATTTTAGATACCACAAAAGTAACAAATATCCATTGCTCTGCTTCTAAAAAGATATTAAGAACTGATGACTTTAGTGTTTTTCCTCAGTCAGCTTTAGAGATTAAAATTAGTCAAAAAAATGAGATCAAACAAATCAAATCTATGCTATAGCTTTTATATTTTAATTTAATACAATTAAAATATAATTATATATACAACTTATTTAAAATTTTTTTGTTTAAACAAATATTGGTTGAAATTTTTGACTACTGTCGTATAATAATTTAATTATATATTTTTTATTTATTAAAATATATTTAACTATATTTAGTTAATTTATTTATAAAAATAACCTCCTACAGCATAAGGATTAAACAAAATGAATGAATATAAAACACTAAGCTATAGCGAACTCTTGGCTCATAAAGATGAAGAATGTTGTATTTGTCAAGATCTCATATACCATAACAAAAGTAAAAAAGATGCTAGAGCATGTGAAACTACATGTTGTAAACGTTTATTACATATAGTATGCATAGAAAGCTGGTTATTTGCTAATTCTACTTGCCCATATTGCAGAGCAGTTTGCACCTCACCATTAACTGAAATGAGGTATGATTATAAAGCCAGACTCCCAGAAGCTCCTTTCCAGAACTTAAGTGACTGTCAAGCTTGGTTTAAAGAAATAATTAATGCGATTATACCAACCTACTTTCAAACCGCATTTTGGGGTAAGTATACTGAGCTTAAAGTAGGTGTGGATGAACCACTGAGTGTGAAAAATATTAAAAAAGCAATTCAAATCGCTACAGATGAATACCTAGAGTGGCGTAAGAACAGAGGGGTTATAAATTTCTTTAGGCACAATGGTAATAAAGGGATAGTAAGAGCAAATACATTTAACAATGAAATTCAAAACTGGAAATATGACAAGTACAGCTCTTCAGATCCTAACAATTTATTTAATCTAATTTGTAAAAAAATAGAAAGATTTCCTCGTAAAGCTCATTCGTATACTTCATTTATATTAAATACTCTTTGCAACATAGAACCAATAGCCGATCACATCACACTTCATTGCCATACATATAAAGACTATAACGATTATGGGTGGTTTCAAGGATATGGTATTTGTGACTTTACTTCCGAAACACAAATTGCTCGTGATGCACGTAATGAATTACTTAGCGGAAAATTACTGGATATATTTAATCAACTACCTACCAGCAAAAAATGTAAAGAAATTAAAAAACAATATCATAACCTACTATATGCCAAAATATTTGGAAACGTAGATTGCATTAAAAAGTTTTGGAGAATATGCTTTGGTAAAGATCTTTCCAGCGGCTCATCACAGTATTTACACTTGGAAAATATATTTACCAATAACCGCAGCTTAAACATATCTGGCAAAATACTAAACCCAAGCTCTACTCAATTGTCACTAAGTGACAATACCGATTTTATTATTATTGTTGCAAATAACTTCGACGATTACTCCAGTTTGTATGGAGCAATAAATAATTGTGGTAATCTTCCTATAGTATGTGTTATACCTTTATAACGTTATTGACCAAAATACGTCTTCCACATTCTTAGCAATACTGCTATGTCTTTATGATCTGCGTTACTAGCCACATCGAGAGGGCTAATGTTATCTTTAGTGACAACATCTAGATTAGCACCATTTTCTAGCAGAAATGCAACTATGTCTTTACGGCCATTTTCGCAAGCAATGTGTAAAGGGACACACCCATCGGTTGTAGAAATGTTTGGGTCAGTAAGCCTATGTTTTAGTAATAACTTAACTATATTTATGTGACCATTTTGGCAAGCAATATATAAAGGAGTGCCTCTTTTCGCCCCTTTAGCTATATTTGGGTTAATGTCCTTATGATCTAACAATAACTTAACTATATCCATATGTCCATTTTGGCAAGCAATCCAAAATAAATCTCCATAACCTAGACGTTTTTGCTTTATAATTTTGCTAACCAGATCTTCTCTATAAGTTTCAAAACCAAAATTTCTTTTTAAATTTTTACTAATTATTACAAATATTTTCTTCATTACGTTAATATAGTTATTTCTTTCATCTAATTTCGTTATCTCACTTTTTATATAATTTTCGTGTTTAGATAACGAATTTTCGACACTTCTTATTAAAGTTAATTCTTTACCGATATATGAAAGTATATCCTCCAAATTTTTAGAACAATTAATCATTTTTAGGGTATCATTAAATACCTTGTTATTATCATATTTATTAAAATTACAACTGTTTATTCTTATATATTCTTCTAACAAACTAATAATTTCCGCTTTTACCCATATAAAATTCAATACTTTAGCACTATTTTTATAAACTTCAAATTTAGAAAGATGGTATTTTGGATGTATGTAAATTGATAAGTTTAAAGCTAATGAATTCGAAACGTCTTTATTAGATTTAAAAGATTTAAACACTTTATCTGATAGTAGTACATAACCATAAGAGTTAGCTGTAAACTTACTAGCTTCAACCTGGTTATTATGCATATTATTAGCATCATATAATAGTAAGTAACTGTTTTCAAAACTTATTGCTATAGTATGGTTAATACTTCCTAGAAGAATGTAAAAACGGTAGTTAGATGCTATACACTTGACGATTAAAGATTTTAAAATCTCTGCATACTCTGACATACTGCCATAGAATGGCTCATTATGTACTTCTAGTAGTGGAGAGTCTACAGAACCCAAGGCGCTTCCATAAGTACTACGATACGACAATCCCTGATTTACTATCCATGGAGATATTTTAAGTATATTTTGAGATTTTATGTTGTACTCAAAGCCTTCAAAGAAAGTATTATAAGGCCGATGGTAAGCTAATAACCCATCTAAGAAAGCTCTTATAGATATTACCAAATCATGATCATAAAGGGCGCGTCTATAAAGGACAGTATATTCAGCTAAATCTTTTTTTATATAAGAAGTTGCTTTTTGCTGTAAAGCAATATGCCCTTTTATTATATCACTAAGCTTCTGGTGGGCATTAGAATAGTCTTTGGTAAGCAATTCCAGTCTAGCATAAAAAGTTTTAGTATCTCCTATTAAGCAAGCCTGACCCCACATGGCGGCAAAACCAAAGCATAACCCTCCTGGTAAGTCTAAATGATTATAATAATCTCCCCAATTACAGTTATCTGATATATCTTTTACATTTTCTTTTAATTTTTTATAATAATGCATAATAATTCTTATAGTTTTATTATTATTTTAAATAAAAAATAATTAAAATCAACACTAATGTGATGCGCTTTATGATTATGCCTCGAACTAGTGATTTTATAGCAAATACATTTTTATAAATTTAGTACCATATAACTTTATGCTATAATTTTTTAAATAAAGAATTTTATTATATTTATAGAAAACATGGCAAATCATCATAAACTAATAATTTTAGGATCTGGTCCAGCAGGCTATACTGCAGCAATATATGCAGCTCGTGCAAACTTAAACCCTATAATAATCACAGGCATGCAGCCAGGTGGTCAGCTAACAACCACTACAGATGTGGATAACTGGCCAGGTGAGCCTGATGGTATCATGGGTCCTGATCTAATGGAAAAACTACAAAAGCAAGCAGAAAGGTTCGATACTCAAATAACTTATGACACAATAAATTCAGTAGATTTACAAAATAAGCCGTTTAAATTAGTTGGTGAACTAGGAGAATATACTTGTGATGCTTTGATTATCGCTACTGGAGCTACAGCTAAATACCTTGGTTTAGAGTCAGAAGAAAAATTCATGGGTAAAGGTGTATCAGCTTGTGCTACTTGTGATGGTTTTTTCTATAAGAACAAAGATGTTGCTGTTGTCGGTGGCGGTAATACAGCTGTTGAAGAAGCTCTTTTTTTATCAAACATCGCTAAATCTGTAACTTTAATCCACCGTAGAGATTCATTACGATCTGAAAAAATTCTTATAGATAAGCTAATGGAAAAAGCCCAAAATGGTAATGTAAATATTATTTGGAATACAACTTTAGAAGAAGTTCTTGGTGATGATATGGGGGTTAACGCTCTGCGTATCAAAAATATCAAAACCAATGAAGAATCTAAAATTGATGTAACCGGTGTATTTATTGCTATTGGTCATACGCCAAATACTGGCATCTTTGAGGGTCAACTTGAAATGGAAAGTGGCTATATTAAAGTCAAATCAGGTTTAGCTGGTGATGCTACTCAAACAAACATCAAAGGTGTATTTGCAGCTGGTGATGTAGCTGACCATATTTATAAGCAAGCTGTAACTTCAGCTGGCACAGGATGCATGGCTGCTTTAGATGCTGAAAAATATCTAGATAGTTTAATAAAGGTATAAATCTTAAGGTAGTGAAAAATTTTTAGTTAAACCTGAAAATCGTATTTTCTGATGACCATCATATTCAATCACTATATAAACATTTTTAAAATTTATGTTATGTCATTAAGGTTGCATAAACTAAAACTTACAACGCAGCAATAAAATTAAGCAAGGAATCCCGCATGTCAATAAATAATAGCGATATGGTTGTCCATATTATTCATGGCGCTCATGTACACACTAAGAACTTAGTTAATTTATCTCCTGACGATTACATCCAATCACAAATCGATACAATAAAGAGTTATGCCAATACTCTGGTGCAGCATAAAATAGGACAAAGGCATTTAGTCATCTGTCCTGAATATTTTTTAACCTATAAAGACAAGGAGCATCCTGGCTCCACAAAGGAGGAGTACAAGAAATACCTTACAGGACTTTCAAACATTCCGGCATATGTAATTTTAGTGCCTGGTACATGTATGCGTAAAAAACCTGTTAACAGTATTTACGATGATCTTCTAGACCTTCACACTAGTTTGGTGCAAAAAAATGATACTGAGGATAACACTATTTCAAAGCAAATAAAGAATACCGTCGAACAGGAGCTTGATTATCACAAGCCACGTTTAGCAAATAAATATCCACAACTAAACTCTCTTGCCAACTACCGTTATCAAGTGTACAAAAAAGCTTTTGAGAAGACTAATTTCCAAAATATTTATGCTGTTAGTAAAGTAAGTAGTTTAAATGCTACAAATTTCATCAGAAATGAGTATAGCAAATTTGACGTTAATAATATTAAGCAAATGAATTTCGTATTTAATACTTTGAATGTTATCTATAATAAAAAGAATGTATATAAGTATAATAAGCGAAGTTTCTGGAACGAAAAAAAATCGCAAACTGATTCAATCTATATGCCTTTAAATTTAAACTATGGCCATACATTAACGCTTGATAATCAGATAAATTTTTCTTTTGAAATATGTTTTGATCACAGATTAAAAATTCGATACAATGATATAAAAAATAATCAGGCAAAACCTTCAGATTATCATATCGTCCTATCTGACTCTGTCAATAGTGATTTTAATACTTACCTAGCACCGTATCTTATACATAGTAGCACAGATATACTTAATTCAGGACTTTTTGTTTGGGATAATAGCTCTTACGTTAAACACTATCCTTGCTCACATACTTCAATTTTAAATAGTAAAACTAATACTAAATATCAAGTACACATTCATTACTCTTACTCTTATACAGACAAGCAAAATCTAAATGATAATGTTAATTTGTTGTTTTCAGCCCTAAATGACAATGATGTCGATGCCGTAACCAATTGCATTAAGCAGATCTTATCTGTAAATCTTAGTCATGGGGAAAAAGAAAAGGTTTTAGCGGCAAAAGATAGTGATGGCACACCTGGGTTATTCATAGCTTTGCAAGATGGCTTCGCTGCAGCAGTTAAAGCGTATATTGAGGGCATTAGAAATACACCTATGATTAATAAAGATATACTTTTAGCAGCAAAAGATAGTGATGGCACACCTGGGTTATACATGGCTTTGCAAGATGGTCATGCTGAAACAGTTAAAGCATACATTGAAGGTATTAAAAATATACCTACGATCAATAAAAATGTACTTTTAGCGGCGAAAGATAGTGATAATGTACCAGGGTTATACATGGCTTTACAAAATAATCATGCTGAAACAGTTAAAGCATACATTGAAGGTATTAAAAATATATCTCTGATTAATAAAGATATTCTTTTGGCTGCAAAAGATATCGATGGTAAACCTGGATTATTCATGCCTATGCAAGAAGGTTATGCTGAAACAGTTAAAGCATATGTTGAAGGTATTAAAGATATACCCATGATCAATAAAGACATACTTTTAGCCGTAAAAGATATTGATGGCACACCTGGATTATTAATGGCTTTGCAAGAAGGTCATACTGAAACTGTTAAAGCATATATTGAGGGTATTAAAGATATACCTATGATCAATAAAGAAATACTTTTGGCTGCAAAAGATAGTAATGGTACACCAGGACTAAAACTAGCTTTACAATGCAATCATGCTGAAACTATTAAAGCGTATATTGAGAGTATTAAAGATATACCCGGGATCAACAAAGAAATGCTTTTGATAGCAAGAGATAGTAATGGTAAACCAGGATTAAGCGCGGCTTTGCAAGAAGGCCATGATGAAGCAACTAAAGCATATATTGAGAGTATTGAAAATATACCTGGAATCAATAAAGACATTCTTTTGATTGCAAAACACAAAAAAATGGTGCGATTGAATTAAAAAAATGATTCTTACGCGCAAAAGGCTCAACCTGTACTAGTTTTGCTTTTAGCTGTAAAATTTTTAGATATTTGATGTCTTTTCTCTATGAGATTATGACAAACTAATAATTTAGTAAGATCAATAAGATATAAATCTGTAGTTTAAGTGTGTTGAAAAGTTATCTCCAGGCCACATTTTCTAACAGTGTAAACTATATAGCTCTTAACCTATCAAAAAATCAAAAACGTTTAGAGGATGTATTAATGAAAATTAACAATAACAACCCTTACTTGTGAAGAGTGCTACTTACACACTATAAATATAAAACTAAATATTTTCAACAAAATAGTTTTTGTTACCTACCTCTCAAAAAGAAACTATCAAGCTGACCAAAAGATAACTTTACCCAGGTCGGTCTACCATGGTTACACTGACCAGAGTTTTCAACTGTTTCCATCTGTCTAAGCAGATGATTCATCTCTTGTACACTAATTTTATCATTTGCTCTGACAGCAGCATGACATGACACTGTTGCAAGTATATGATTTAGATAAAACTCAACGCTTTTTGTCTTTCCCGAAGATGTAAGCTCTGTTGCAACATTAGATATTAAATCATGAATGTCTTTATTTTTAACATATATAGGAACAGCTCTGACTAATACAGCATCATCTGCTACTATTGAGATCTCAAAACCTAGCTTTTCAAAAACTAGTAGATTTTCATCAATAGTGGCAACTATATTACTAGATAGCTGGCAAGTTAGAGGCATCAGTAAATTCTGTTTAAATTTATCAGCATCTGCATGCCAAGTTTTTTTCATTTCCTCATAGAGTATTCTTTCATGTGCTGCATGCATGTCTACAAGCACAACCCCATCATCAACTTGAGAGAGTATATATATACCATGAATCTGACAAATCGCTTGACCTAACCCACCTTCTTTCTTAGGTTGGTTAATATGAAGTTCATTTTTACTATTGTTGTTATTATTTTCAGTTACAGCATACTCAAATACTTCAGATGTTAGTTGCGTATCTTCGGTTACAGAGATATCCAAACTCATATTACCAATATTAAGAGGATTATTTACTGATGTTTTCTTTTGTTGCAAATTATAATTTAAATCATCATTAGTAGTTTGTACATCCGCACTAGTAGTTATAGCTTGATTAATCCTGCCAAAGAGAAAGTCATAAATAAATCGCTGATTCCTAAACCGAACTTCACTCTTAGCAGGATGAACATTAACATCAACCTCTCTGTAATCCATATCTAGATAAAGTAAAAATGCTGGATACCTATTACCATACATTACATCCTTATATGCGGCTTTCACTGCATGGCTTACAATCTTATCTTTAATAATACGTCCGTTAAGATAAAAACTTTGCATATCAGCTTTAGCTCGATTATAACGTGGACTTGCTACCCAACCCCATAAGTGTGCATCTCCTGCATTTTCATCAATATAAATAGCATTTTCAATAAACTCTTGACTGTACAAATCAAGCACACGGTTATATTTAAGTTGAATATCTTCAGCTACTATTAGATTTTTTATTTCTCTGCCATTGTGGATAAATTTGAAGGATACACCAAAATAACACAGCATATATTTTTTTAGTAAATCGAAAACGTGTAAAAATTCAGTATTATCTTTTTTTAAAAATTTACGGCGTGCTGGGGTATTATAAAATAGTTCATTAACTTCTATAGTTGTTCCTGTAATGTGAGCTGCTGGTACAACTTCATTAGTGTGGTTATTAATCTGCCAAGCGTCCTGTGCTTGTATGTGCTTAGAGATTATTTTTAATTTTGAGACTGATGCTATACTTGCTAAAGCTTCACCACGAAAACCCATACTTGCAACCGCCTCAAGTTCCTCTAAAGTATAAACTTTACTGGTTGCATGAGCCACCAAAGCTAAAGCCAGATCTTGCTTTGTTATACCATTACCATTATCTCGTATCCGTATAAATGATTTGCCACCATCTTGGATTTCAATAACAATATTTGATGCTCCAGCATCTATAGCATTCTCGACTAACTCTTTAACTACAGATGAAGGTCTTTCTATTACTTCACCCGCTGCTATTTGATTAGCCAAATTTTGTGGCAATATTTTTATTTGACGATAATTACTCATTTAGACAAAAACTGCTTGAAATTACTAGAATTAGATTATAGAGATTTAGTAAAGAAATCTCTATCTTACACAGAAATAAATTTAAGTATTGCCAAAACTTATACTGGTTTCTTTACCCCAAAATCGTAATTATAGCACTCTTCAAATAATTTTTGATTTGTCACTTTACCATCTTTATCTGTATATGGATAAGTACCTGTTTCTTCATTTAACCCACATTTTTGTTTGACTTGCTCATACTGAGCCTCTGTAATTCTCTTCCAGTGAGCGTTTTTACCAACAGCGTACCAACCACTTCCTTTATATGCTCTGGCAAATAGAGTTTCTCCACCATCCTGCACTTGAGCTTTAGAATTATAAGTTTTACCGTCATTTGGATTTAGCACCCCACCTTTATCAAATTCAAGACTTTTGTCAGAACTATTTGTATTTTCCTGAGGCTGCAAGTTTCCAGCAAAAACAAGACCCTGCATCAAATTATCGTTTGAACTAGTATAATTATATTTAAAGCCATTGACATCTCCCTTACCACAAATATCGCAATGAACCTGGGCGGGTACAATCTTGTTGTTAATAACATCCATAATTGGTACAACTATTTCCATCTCAAGTGTATCTTTATTTCCATATTTATTATTTTTAGCAAAATAAGAATGTACAACACCTTGAACTTTACCAATCCCAGCATCTTTATCCTCATCAAACTGAACCCAGTAGCCTACTGGTGATAGTTTGTCTTCTGGTGCATTTTTAGCACCTTCTGCATATGCTGAACTAACAGAAAAACCAGCTAACATGACTAAAGATAGTAGTTTAAATTTTTTCATTTTTTCTCCTTAACAAAACTTCGTGAACAAATAGTTCCCCTTTACTGATAGTAACAAAGATAGCGTTTTTATTCAAATAACTTATTTTTGCGAAGCAAATTTAGTAAAAGAAGTTTATAATTAAAAAACCTTAGATTAATACTTTGAATAATATTTTTTGAAACAGCAAGGAAAAATTATAACCAACTTTGGTGGCAATCTTATTGTTAAATTAGAAGATAATCAAAAGGTTTCCTGTCTATTAAGAAGCCACTTGAAAGGAGAATTAACGGTTGGAGATAATGTAATCGTTGATTATTTAGATACAACTTACATAATAATTGATCTTCTAGAAAGAAGAAACCTTATATCTCGCCCTAACTCCTATCAACGTAAAAATAAAAATATAGCTGCAAATATAGATCAAGCTATTATAATTATTTCTCACTCTCCAGCCCCTGTTGAACACTATATAGATAGATACCTAGCAGCTATACATAGTAGTGAGATTACACCTGTTATAGTTATAAATAAGATTGATAACCAAAGCGAATCAGACAAACAACTTATACAACAATTAACTGAAATTTATAGCTTAATTGGCTATAAAATCTTATATATATCAGCAAAAGATAATATTGGCATGAAAAATCTACTACATACACTGAATGGTAAAACTTCTATATTTTTAGGTCAATCAGGAGTTGGTAAATCTGAAACTTTAAATACTATTCTGGGTGAACAAGTTACAATTACAAGTCAAGTATCTGACTCAACAAAAAAAGGGCGCCACACTACCACCTGTTCCACGCTATATGAAATAAATGAAACCACCGCTATTATCGATTCTCCCGGTATTCGAGAGTTTGGTCTATGGAATATCTCCCAGGAAGAACTTTTTGATGGCTTTTTGGATTTCAAAAAATACAAAGGTATGTGTCAATTTAGAAATTGCTCTCATGAAGAAAACTCAAAAGGATGTGAAATAGTTAAGCATCTAAAAAATGGTAATATAAATAGGCTACGTTATACAAATTATCATCGGATCTTAGCTGAGATAAAAAGTAAATAAAGGGACTGTTGAAAGCTGAAATTAGGCAAATAATAATAAGGCAAAAATATTTGAAAAAGCGCAGTTTACATGTAGTAAATGAGCATTTTGAGAATATTTTTAACACAATTAGTGCTGTATAATTTTAGTTTTCAACAGTTCCATAAACTACATCCTTTCTGGTATCGATATACCTAGCACACCTAATGCTATACTCATCGCTTTAACCATAGCTACACAAAGTGCTAGTCTTGCATCTTGTATTTCCTGATCCGTGATATTAGTAATAGGACAATTAGCATAAAATTTATTAAAAATATTTGCCAAAGAATATGCAAACTCACAAATAATGTGAGGTTGGGAAGTATCATAAGCTCTAGTTATAGCCATTGGAAACTGTATAAGTTGAAGCTGAAGCTTCTCCTCATATTCATTAGTAGCAGCAGAAACATTATAGTCTTTAACCAAATCTTGTAAATTATACTCATCACCAAATACTTTTCTAATTATCGATTTTGCTCTAACAGCTGTGTATAAAAGATAAGGTCCAGTTTTACCTTCGTATTGTGCGAACTTTTCTAAATCAAATATATAATCGTTTGAATAATTATTCACTAAATCACCAAACTTAATTGTTGCCATAGCTACTTGATTTATAACCTCTTCATCATTTTCTTCCGGCATCCTTTGCCTAGCACATATTTTGGCTTGTGATATTAAGTCAGATAAATGCATTACGCCACCTTCTCTGGTTTTAAAAGGTTTGCCATCTTTTCCATTTACTGTACCAAAAGCAATGTGCTCTAGCTGACACTTAGTGTTAACTATATTAGTCTTTTGAGCTACGCTAAATACTTGTTTAAAGTGCAGAGACTGTCTTTTATCTACAACATAAACTACCTTATCAGGGTCAAAATCTTTATTACGCTGCCATAATGTTGCCAAATCTGTAGTACCATACATAATACCACCATCACTTTTTACAATAATAAGTGGCGGCGTATCTTGTTTGCCTGTGTCTATCACCCAAGCACCTTCGTCTTCATACATAAAATCTTTAGATTTTAGGTACTCTACCATTTCACCCACATACTTATTAGCATCACTCTCACCCAACCAGAGATCAAAATTTATATCAAGCTCTTGAAAATCCTTCTTAACAGCCTCTATAGAAATCCTTACAAAATGTTTCCATAAGGCGACATAACCTCTTCTACCTTGCTGTAGTTCAAAAGTAGCTTGCCTTGCTTTTTCCATTTCACTCATGTCAGACTTACATCTTTTTGAGGCTTGTGGATATATTTGTGCTAACTCAGCAACTGTCACAGGTGATTTTTTAGGATACTCTTTAGTATATTCTTTATCAAAATAAACTAGCTCCGGAGAGCGTAACTTTATTTCTTCTATAAGCATACCCATTTGAGTACCCCAATCTCCCAAATGCACATCAGAAATAACTTCATCACCACAAAAACGGTAAAGCCTTTGTAAAGCATCTCCTAATAAAGCTGACCTTATATGCCCAACGTGCATAGGTTTTGCAACGTTTGGTCCACCAAAGTCTAGAACTATTTTTTTGGGATTAGGATTACTCTCTACCCCAAAGCTATTTGTTTTAAAAAAATCATTTACAACCTTAGACAAAAAGTTTGGACAAAGCGTGATATTTATAAAGCCTGGCTTTGCTATTTCAATTTTGCTAAAAATATCCTTTTGTTCTATACATTCAATGATCTCTTGAGCAATTACAAATGGTGGCTTTTTTGCAAATTTAGCTAAAGGCATAGCCCCATTGCATTGAAAATGTCCTATTCCCTCACGAGTTGAGACAACAACTTTGGCAAAACTTTCCCCATAATTTAACTTTTGAAAAGCTTTTGCGAATATTTTTGATAGATAAACTTCTATATTCATTTTTTATAAATCCAAGATAAAACTATTCCTATACCTTCCAAATTTAACATAGAAATATGTAGCAAATACAGATATAATATCATGGTTATTTTTTAAAACTCAACAAAAAGGCTCCTAAAATCAATATGTTAAAGGGTATTCATAAATATCTGTGGGTTAGCTTTGGCACTGTATTTATTACAGCGTCTGGCCATGCTGCGAGAATTATGAACGAAAACCCTATAAAAGAGGACTGGAGCTGTAAAATTGTAGACAATGAATGGAAATGTGACCGAGTTAAACAGCCAGCGAACGTCTTTGATGAAAAATTAAAACCAGAAGAAAAACAAAAAGCCTTGTCAGATGACTTAGGATGGGTCCCACAAGCGAAAACTTTTGTTGGTGGCTACTATAATAATGACAGTGCTTTCACCAAATCTTTATGTGAATCTAAAAAAACAGAACTTAGTTATGAAGATGCTGAGTATGATACAGATGGGACACTTATAGCTTCTGGAAACGTAGAAGTATTACAGTGTGACCAAGAAATGTATAGTGATGATGCTATAGTTAGTTTTAACACTGATAAAAACTCTATCCAATCAATCGTAATGACTGGTGATGTGATTGCTAGACAACCATCTACTGGTATAGTTATCCGCACAAAAGAGCTTGCTGCTAACACAAACGATGGCACTTATAGTGCTGGTGAAACGTACTTTAGAATGGCTAGAGAAGTACCAAATACGCTTATGTATGATAAAGAACACTTTAGTGGACACTTAAGAGGTTATGCAAAAACTTTTGAAAAAGAAGACCAAGATAACTTAATAATGGAAGATGCTTATCTGACTTCTGGTGATCCTACTGATAACGCTTGGAAGATAACCGGAAAAAATATTAATATTGATACTGGTAAAGAAATGGCTTATGTTAAAGATGGCTTCTTTAAAATTAAAGATATACCAGTTATGTACATCCCTTATTTTTCATATCCTATAAGTAACAAAAGAAAATCTGGTTTCTTAACTCCAAACTTCGTTAATAGTCAACTTTCTGGATATGGGGTTGCAATACCATATTATTTCAACTTAGCACCAAATTATGATTTATTGCTTGAGACAGTTTTTTGGTTAAAACGTGGTCTGATGGAAAATGGTACTTTCAGATACATGACTGATATTTTTCAGGGGCAATTTGAAGGCTCAATAGTACCTTACGATTTCCAAACTCATACGATGAGAGGAGCTTTTACTTTCTCAAATAGTGGTGATTTTGGTAATGGTATCACTACAAGACTAAAGTATGACTACGTCAGTGATAAAGATTACTATGATGATTTCTCTGTAGGTAATATTAACCTAGTTACAAAAACCCTTTTAGATAGAGAATTTGACCTAAACTATAGCAATGAGAATATAACCGCAGGATTAACCGCATTATACTATGGTGTAGTTAATCCAGAGATGAACCTTGCAAACATACCTTATGCTAAACTACCAGAAATAAAGTTCAATGCCACAGCTGATGGTTATACTCCTGACTCTGTAAGCCTAAGTATCGAAACATTAAATACTTATTTCTATAAAGCAGCGTACCCAATAAACCCTAGCCAAAGCCCTGCTATAGGAACAAACGTAAACGCTTTTAGAGGATATGAATCACCTAAAATCACTGGTAATTTTTCAGAAACTTGGGGATATTTAACTCCTTCTTTAGAAGTGCCTATACGTTATTACCAGCTAAATAATAAACCAACAGATACTATAAAATTTAGTAAAAATAGTGTTACAAGTATCCTACCCATTTTTAACATTGATTCCGGATTATACTTTGATCGTGAATACACAACAAAAGAAGAAGCTTACACACAAACCTTACAACCTAGATTATTCTATACCTATATCCCCTATCAGAATCAAACTGATATACCTTTATTTGACACCAGTTTGCAAAACGAACAATATATGCAGATGTTTCAGGTAAATAGATTTACAGGGCACGACAGAATAAACAACGCCAATCAGCTTACATACGCTCTAGAGTCAACAACGATCAACCAAGAAGACGGCTCTACTTTAGCATCAGCTAAGATTGGTCAGATGATGTACTTTGCTGATAGAATGGTTACGCTTTGTCAAGGTAATTCAACTTGTAATAACCCAGAAATGACAGATGTATTTGCAAAAGAAACATTCTCTCCTGTTATGTCATCATTTGAGTACCAGATAATGAAAAATATTTACTTATCTGCTCAGATTAATTACCGCATACAACAGCAAAATGTGGATTACCAAGTGTATCAACTTTCTTACAAAGATGAAGGTGAGAATATCTTTAATGTTTCATACAACAACATTGCTAACAACTGGAACTCTCTAACTCAAGACCAAATTAACAACGGTGTAAAACCAACACCGCAAGAAACTGTAACCCTTTCAACCATAATCAATCTAAATGATAGCTGGGCAATAGCAGGGTTGTGGAACTACAATTTCCAGCAAAACCAGTTAGCAGATGCATTTGTTGGTCTGCAATACAACGATAAATCTTGGGCTGTTAGAGCACTATGGCAAAAAAGTGCATATACAAACTCTGATCCAAATGATCCTCAAAAATTAGGAAATTTAGTTAACTCCTATATGCTTGAGTTTGAGCTAAAAGGCCTAGGAAGCGTTGGTAGTAGCAGCAACATTGCTTCTCGTTTAAGTCAAATAAATGGCTATGAACCAGGTGAATGGGGAGGTGCAAAATCATGATAAAAAAACTTCTTATTTCCATAAGCTTTTTATCTATTTTTTTTTATAATGGTTATGCAGATATAGCATCTAATTTGTTTCAAAATTCTTTTAACTCAAGTTTTGGTAACAATAATGAAACAAGTACAACTTCTTCCCAGGACTCTAACAAAAAAAACCTCGTCAACAAAACTATTGCTATAGTAAACAATAAACCCATAACCTCACTTGAACTTAACCAAGAGGTTCAAAAACTCCAAGCTAGCAATCCACAGATAACTCAATTCAACCCAGATGACCTGGCTATAAAAAGACGTGCGCTCCAAGATTTAATATCTCAAAGCGTATTAATTCAACTAGCTGAACAAAATAACATTACAATATCAGAGCAGCAGTTAAATTCTGCCATACAAGAAGTAGCCACTAAGAATAATATGTCCATAGATTCGCTAAAGTTAAATCTAGAAGCATCTGGTATGTCGTTTAGTAAATATAAAGACAAAATACGTGAGCAGCTAATGGTTAGCCAACTACAACAACAAGCTATTGCTCAACAAGTATATGTCTCTCCTGAAGAGATTCAAAAATACATAAAGAAACATAAAAAAGAATTTGATAGACAAATGTCTCCAATTAAAACTTATAATCTTAAAAATCTAATCATAGCTTTACCAGAATCAAAAAAAGCGAAAAAAGATAAACTTGATTTGTTAAAAAAACTAGCGATGGCCATTAATAATGGTGATATTAGTTTTTCTGATGTTGTAGAACAATTCTCAGAAGCTCCCAATGCAAGCATAGGAGGAATAGTTAGTCATCCTCTTAAATTTGATGCTATACCGAGTATTTATAAGACAAGGGTGAAAAAACTTAAGCAAAATCAAGTATCTAAGCCTTTTATAGTAAATAACACTATACAAATGGTTTATATCGATAAAATAGATGTTCAAGCTCCTTTATTAGGTAAAGAAATCACTAAATACTACGTCTATGGTATAGTTATAAAAGCAGTTGGAAGCATGACTGAGAATGGTGCAAAAAGTTCTCTTGATAGAGCATTTGTTGCTCTATCAAGCGGTGAGGATTTCACTAAAGTAGCAGAAAAATTCAACCAAGATTATGATCATGCAGATGGTAAATTTGGTTGGGTGTCAACTTTAGATAGCCCCCCTTCTCTACCACCTGCTGCTTTTGCAAAACTACAGACTCTCAAAGAAGATGAGTTTTCCGATGTTTTTCAAGCTGATTCAAAAACTTGGATGATTATAAAATATACAAAAACAAAAAAATATAATGCTGCAGAAGAGTTAAAAGAACAAAAAGCTTTAGAAGCTATTTTTTCAGAAAAAGCTCAGCAAATATATAAAACCTGGCTAACTTCTATGAAAGATGACGCTTACATAGAAATCCTAGAAAGTGATCTTCAAACTCCAGAGTTGTATTAAATAGGTTAGTCACATGCAATATAAAACTAAAGCAAAAAAATCTTTGGGACAAAATTTCTTACAAGATGAAAATATAATCCAAAAGATAGTTCAACTAGCTAACTTAAATAAAAATGATACTGTATTAGAAATAGGACCAGGTTTAGGAGCATTAACCCGTCATTTACTTACTAAGTCGAATAATGTTAATGTAGTTGAATTTGATGGTACAATCATAGAGTCACTACTGGATAACTGTAAAGCTTATGGCGAACCTACAGTTTTTAATGAAGACTTTCTTAAATTTGATACTGATAAACTAACTACGTCAAATAACAAAATAAAGCTCATTGGCAATTTACCTTATAACATTTCTACTCCAATATTATTTAAAGTAATAACCTTGGGTGACAAAGTTGTTGATGCTCACTTTATGCTCCAGAAAGAAATGGTTGATAGAATAATATCCCTGCCAAACACTAAAGTTTACGGAAGACTTTCTGTTATTTTACAATATCATTTCACCTGTAGTTGTATCCTTAAAATTCCACCAGAAGTTTTCTATCCCAAACCAAAAGTTGATTCAGCAATAATTAGATTAAAGCCCAGAGTTGATAAACCATACTTAAAAAATCAAGATTTTTTTGAAAAACTTGTAAAGCTAAGCTTTGCACAACGTCGAAAAACTCTGCATAATAATCTTAAGGAAATTTTAAAACAACGAAACATTAACTCTAACTGCTTGCCTATTGATACAAGTCTTAGAGCAGAAAACCTAAGTGTTAATGATTTTGTTAATTTGGCAAACTTCTTAAGCTAGGAGTAATAATGGCTACTTATGTAATCGGAGACGTACAAGGCTGCTATGACGAGCTACAATTGCTGTTAGAAAAAATAAAGTTTAATAAAAATACCGATAAGCTTATTTTTGCTGGTGACATTATAAATAAAGGTCCAAAATCACTTGAAACAATAAATTTTATTATGTCACTTAAAGAGAGAGCTCAGCTTATCCTAGGAAATCATGAAATACTATTTTTAGCTATCAGCTATAATTTTTTATCCTCAAATAACAAGCATACTTTTGATGAAATTTTAAACGCTTCTAATCTTAAAGAAATCCAAGAATGGCTTTGTAATCAAAAATTTCTAATAAAGCTTGATAATTATTATATAACACATGCGGGTATTCCACATATATGGTCACCTAAAAAAGCTCTAAAGAGAGCTAATGAAGTTGAATTTATCTTAAAAAATGAAACTACAAGAAAATTACTACTAGCTAATCTCTTTAACGAAGAAATTGCAAAGTGGAATAAAGAACTAGAAGGAATAGAAAGATGGCTGTGTATACTTAACTACTTTACTAGGATGAGAGCTATAAAGAAAAATGGCGAACTAGACCTAAAATTTAGTTCAACTATCGAAAATATTCCAAATGGGTTTGAACCATGGTTTAAATTTAAACATAAAAAATTTAGCACAGACAAAATTTTAATTTTTGGTCACTGGGCTGCACTTAAAGGTGTGACTGGTAACAAAAATATAATAGCCCTAGATACAGGATGTGTATTTGGTGGTAAACTAACTTGCTACTGTACCAAAAATAAAAAAATCATTAGTATTAATGCAATTAAAAGTTATAGGAATATTTAAATGGATATACTAGTAATTAATGGTCCAAATCTTAATCTATTGGGGACTAGAGAGCCTGATTTATATGGCAATAAAACACTTGAAGATATAAATTTTGAGCTTTCTAATATAGCTAAAGAACATAAAGTAACTTTAGAATTTTTTCAAAACAATCATGAAGGTAATATTGTTGATAAAATACAACAAACGTCTGCTAAATTTATTATCATAAACCCCGCTGCGTATACACATACTAGTGTAGCAATAAGGGATGCCTTTTTAGCTACAGGTAAGCCTTTTATTGAAATACATTTGTCTAATATATATAATAGGGAAGGGTTTAGGTCTAAGTCACTTCTCTCTGACATTGCTTATGGAGGCATATTTGGTCTTGGTACGAATGGCTACACCTTAGCTATAATAGAAGCTATAAATTATATAAATACTAAAGGAGAAAAAGATGGATTTATTAAAAGCAATAGATAGAGTAGCTGAAATTCTTAATTCTAGCGACATTAAAGAAATAAAAATCAAAGATGGCGGATCTAGTATTTTTATGACCAAGAATAATACAGCTACCACAAGTGTAGTTTCTGCACCTGTTGCAAGTAGTATAACTCCTGTTGCATCATCAACCTCAGCAGCTAGCTTAACTTCAGTGTCTTCTACTCACACAGCAGCTACTATATCTGCTAGTGAAGAAGTATTAAATGGTGAAGAAATTAAATCTCCTATGGTCGGGACTTTCTATAGCTCACCTTCTCCAGATGCAGCTGCATATGTTAAAGAAGGTCAAGAAGTTAAAAAAGGTGATGTTTTATGTATTATCGAAGCGATGAAAATAATGAATAAAATTGAAGCTGAAAAATCTGGAAAAATAATTAAAATCCTTGCTAAAGATGGCGATCCAGTTCAATACGATCAACCCCTATTTATAATTGAGTAATTTGATTGAAACATTTTATTAATAGAAAATAGAGAAAGTCGGTCTAAACTCTTAAGAGGTAATATGAAATGATTAAAAAAGTACTAATCGCCAATAGAGGTGAGATAGCGCTTAGGATTCTAAGAGCTTGTAGAGAATTAGGAATTAAAACTGTAGCTGTTTACTCTACTGCTGATGCTAACCTTATGCATGTTAAGCTAGCTGATGAGGCCGTATGTATTGGACCGCCAGCACCTAATCTTAGTTATTTGAATATTCAAAGTATAATCACAGCCGCTGAAATTACTAATGCAGACGCCATACACCCTGGTTACGGATTTTTATCAGAGAACGCTAAATTTGCTAAAGCTGTTGAAGAAAGCGGTTTCATTTTTATAGGCCCTCGCCCAGAAAGTATAGAAATTATGGGTGATAAGGTTGAAGCTATCAAATACATGAAAAAAGCAGGGGTGCCTTGTGTACCTGGTTCAGGGGGACCTCTAGGTAGCGATGACAAAAAAAACCTAGAAATTGCTGAAAAAATTGGCTACCCAGTGATTATTAAAGCTGCTGGTGGTGGTGGCGGTCGTGGCATGAGTATCGTTAGAAAAAAAGAAGATTTAATAAGTGCTATTTCTTTAACTAAGAGTGAAGCAAGAATCGCTTTTAATAACGATATGGTTTATATGGAAAAATTCTTAGAAAACCCTCGTCATATCGAGATACAAGTTTTCGGAGATGGTCAAGGTAACGCTATACACTTATTTGAAAGAGACTGTTCAACACAAAGAAGACACCAGAAAGTTATTGAAGAAGCTCCTGCAATTGGACTTACTGACAAACAAAGAAAACAAATTGGTGAGCAATGTGTAAAAGCTTGTAAAATACTTAAATATCGTGGCGCTGGAACATTTGAGTTCTTATATGAAAACGAAGAATTCTATTTCATCGAAATGAATACTAGAATCCAAGTTGAACATCCGGTTACAGAATCTATCACATCTACGGACCTTATCAAAGAGCAAATAAAAGTTGCTAATGGTCAAGGTTTAAGCTGGAAACAAGAAGATATCACTATTGTTGGGCATGCTATAGAGTGTAGAATTAATGCAGAAGACCCTGAAAGGATGATCCCTTCACCAGGAATGATAAATGTTTATCACCCACCAGGTGGTCCAAGGGTACGCGTAGATTCTCATATTTACTCAGGATATGCTGTACCACCAAATTATGACTCTATGATAGCAAAAGTTATTGTACGTGCACATGATAGAGAAACTGCTCTACAAAAAATGCGTGCAGCTCTTGAAGAAATGGTTATTAATGGTATTAAAACCAATATCCCTTTACATCAAGAGATACTAAGCAATGAAGCTTTTGTTAAAGGTGGAACAAATATTCATTTCTTAGAAAAAATGTTGGAAAACAAGAAAAATTCTAAATAGTATCGTCTATATCTTCATTTTAATTTCTCTCTTTTTCTTATATACTTTTATCCAAACAAAATAAGATTGCACAACTATGCATAATTTCCAAAATTTTCTAAAAAGTACTAGAGAATCTAAAAACTTAGAACAAAAAACTATTGCAGATGCTACAAATCTCTCGGTAGAGGCTATTCAGACTATAGAAAGTTCTGATAATGGCACCCTATTACAAAATTCTAGTACTTTACTAAAAAATCAAGTTCGAAGATACTGTGAATACTTGGAGATTCCTGAGAAAAAAATCATATCTATACTAAATAAAATTGACATTTTATACTATAAAAAGTCTAAGTATGGGAAATTAAAACTTTTTGACTACATTAATAGGCTCGCAATAATAATAATAACTGTAACGTTAATAGTTTTAGTTGTTAAACTTATTAAAGCAAGCGTTTATGATGCTATAACTTTTAATACTAAAGACTCTAAAACTTCTATAATTTACACGCCTATAAATTATGACGCCGATACTACTTCTAAAGAAAGTAGTTCAGAAGATAATTCAGCAACAGCTACTGCTACTAGTAGTAAACAAATATCAGCCCACCCACCTGCTGATGCAAATATGAGCAACGTAATTATAGATAATCCTAATATCACAGACACTACAGAAGAAAGTTCAGTACCAACTGAAACTAATAATAATCAAGAAAACCAAAGCCACCAAACCCTTATTAATAGTGATTCTATAAATGATATGGTCTCTCAATATTTTTCTAAAAGATAGATAAATCTTTTATATTTTTGATATTTTCAAAACTCATAAGTAGCCTATCAAAACCTAGTGCAACTCCAGAGCATTGAGGAATTTTATTAAGACAATCAAGTAGGTTTTTATCTATATCTAGAATTGCCTTACCCTGTTGATTACGAGTTTCTAAATCTGCTTGAAAACGCTTTAACTGCTCTTGTTTATCAATAAGCTCATAGTAACCATTAGCAAGCTCTATACCATTATAAAAAACCTCAAACCTTGCAGCTACTAGCTGATCATTATCATCTATAACTTTTTTAGCCAAAGCTGACTGTTCAACAGTATAATTAAAGATAAAATACACGGTACCTGCTTCATTAAGGTTTTTTTCAATATTGTAACTAAATAATATATCTAAACAGTCTGCTACACTTGGATTATCTAAACCTTGAATTTTACCAACATACTTATCTACGTAGTCTAGTAATTGTTCTAGATTTACTGAATGTGGGTTAAAACCAT
This sequence comes from Allofrancisella heilbronnii, assembly GCF_000710735.2. Lineage (NCBI taxonomy): Bacteria > Pseudomonadati > Pseudomonadota > Gammaproteobacteria > Thiotrichales > Francisellaceae > Allofrancisella > Allofrancisella heilbronnii. The sequence continues at coordinate 1,164,410 of NZ_CP144673.1, forward strand.
AATACTTCTCGAATGCTTGTTGGTAACTTAAATAACGAAATTTAAGACTAGGCTTAAGTTTTAAAAACAAGGATTCCATTTCCTTCATAAGCTGAAGGTAATCTACTCCTGCCCTATACCACTCTATCATGGTAAATTCAAAGTTATGTAAACTACCACAAGCCGGTTCATCACGAAATGCTTTACATATTTGATATATACTGCCACTACCAGCAGCCAGAAGTCTTTTCATCGCGTACTCAGGAGAGCTTTGTAGATATCTTTTACCTAATACAGTATCAATTGAAAATACATCTATAAATGGGTCTGTAACACCATAGTTATAAGCTAATGGAGTGTCTACCTCTAAAACGTTTATGTCTTTAAAATATTCTCGGGTTTTTTCTAAATATTCTGCTCTCTTTCTAATGTTAGTTATACTCATTTTCTACTACTCTAATTTTACTTATACTTGCTATATCTATTTCAAGCTTATTCATATTCTCTAACTCTAAAGTAAGCTTAAGATCATTTGATATACCTTTTGCTGTCGCTTTATAGATTTGACCGCCATAGTTAAAAGTTATTTGCTTATTCAATACATAATCATACTTTGCAAAAGTTTCTAAAGTTTCATCTATGTTTTTTCTAAAAGACTCTATAATTTCAATAATCATAGATACTAACAAGCTAGTGCTATCTATAGTTTGTCCATTAATGACAGCTAATGATGTCCATAAACGATCAATCTTTTCATCTAATTCAAACATATTAACATTTATCCCTATTCCAATGACTATATCAAAGCTAGACTTTTTGATGTTTTTTGTCTCGATCAATATTCCTGCTAATTTTTGATCCTTATAATAAATGTCATTAGGTAGTTTTATCTTTAGGCTTTCTCTTAATTGTATTGGTATATAATTTCTAATAGCTTTCAGCACTCCTATAGCTACTTTAATACTACTTAAAGTATTTTGATTTATGCTAAAATCACACGAAAATCCTAGGGTTGCGTAGATATTATCTTTATTTTTAGAAACCCAATCACCCCCTCTTTGACCTTTTCCTTTTATCTGTGCATCCGCATAGCATAGGTGGTATTTATGAGTAAAATTTTTATTTAGTATAAAGTCATTCGTAGAATTTATACTCTCAAAGTGCTCTATCTCTATATCACCTACATACTTATGTAAATGTTCTTCTATAAATTTATGGTTTTTCATAACTGCACAGTTTTAATATTTAATGACAAAGATACTTGCCCAAGAAATTCTTCTTTTTGTAGTTGATAACAGGCTGTAACAGTATCTCCAACACTAATCTTATCGACGATTTCACTATCTAAAGCATTAAACCAGATTGCTTTAAGTGACTGAACATCATTATAACGTAAAACCATTTGTGCATGATTTTGATCCTTGCCAACTAGCCGGAAATTTTCAACTATAAACTTGTTGTAAAAAATTGGTTTCTCAAACTCTCTGCCAAAAGGTTCTAAAAAGTCTATTTTATCTAAAGTTTCCAAGCTAAAATAGCTCTCCTCAAGCTCAAAATCATATTCCACATAAGGCTTTAAACTTAGGCCAAACTCTTTAACTACTTTATTTATATATTCCTCGAAAACCTCATAAAAGCTGTCAAAGTCTTGTTTTCTGATAGTTAAACCTGCAGCACCTTTATGGCCTCCATACTTTAACATCAAGGTGGGATTCGTGTTTGCTATCATATCTAATATTTGTTTAATATCTATATCATCTACGCTTCTAGCTGATCCTGATATTAGGTTAGGATCTATCTGAGTTTGTGAAAATATAATGATAGGCTTACCAAACTTTTCTTTAAGTTTACTTGCTGATATACCATGTATACCTGTATGACCATTTTTGAGAAAAATACATAAAGAATTTTTAGTGCAATTAAGCTCTTGTGCTTGCTGTATGGCTTCATCTGAAAGCTGCTTTTGGATTTCCTTGCGTTGGTTATTTTGCTCTTTAAGGTTCTGGAAAAGATCCGTTATTCTCTCTGCGTCATTTTCTAATAGAAAATTTACTGAGCCTAGAGCATCAGCTAGCCTTCCATCACTATTTAATATAGGAGCTATACTAAAGCCTATATACTCACTTGAAATTTTATCTCTATCAAAAAACTCCCAGCAGTTTCTAGTACCCTTTTTAAGCTGACTAATGCCTAATTTAGTTACTATACGATTATTATGACTATTAGCCATACTAACACAATCTGCTACTGTACCTATAGCTACTAAATCTAGTAAGTCACTTAAACTATATTCACCAGAAATAGCTTTGTTATTTTGAATAAATTTACGGCGTAATGCAGCCATAAAAAGCCATGCTACCATACATCCAGCTATAGATTTATCTGGATACTGGCAACCATCTTGAGTAGGGTTTAATACTGCTACAGCGCTTTTAGGTGGCCCTTCTGGTGGAATACCATGATGATCTGTGACTATAGTATCAATGTCATTTTGCTTAAGAATAGAAATTCTAGCTTCATCTGTTGAGCCATTATCTGCTGTTATAATCAAACTTGGTCGGACACTATCTGTCAGAATCCTATTCATTACAGATTCTGATAAACCATAGCCTTCTTTCATTCTGTGACCAATATATGATCTGGTTTTTTCTTTAGGATGATTAAAAATTTCAGTTAAAGCTTCATAAAGTATCGCTTGAGATGTTTGCCCATCACAATCATGGTCTGTTTCTAAGCCAATAACCTCTCCTTCTTGCAAGGCAAGGTAAAGCCTGTCTACAGCTTTTTGGATATCTTTAAACAAAAATGGTGAAGATAAATCTTTAATTGTTCCGTTTATTATTAAATCTAAGCTGTCTATATTTTGTACTCTTGTAGCAATGAGTTTAGCTATAAATGAATCGTATTTATTAGATATTAAATAGTCATAGACTTGCTTATTAATTTGTTTTTGCCTAACTAACATAAATTTAAATTAGATGCTTCTCGTTTACCTTTAACATGATTTCTAAACATATTAACACCAGACATAAATAATAATCCTAAAGGTATCGCAAAGAAAATGCCCCATAATCCCCACATTCCACCAAATATTAATATAGCAGAAACCACTCCCACAGGGTGCATGTTTAAAACCTCTGAGAATAACAACGGCACTAGCAAATTACCATCTAAAGCTTGTATTGTAAAATATACGGTTAACATCCATACAAACGTCATGCTAAAACCATACTGAAACATTGCAACCATTACCACCGGAATAGTAACCAAAACCATTCCAACGTATGGAATGATAACAGAAATACCCACACCAAAAGCTAATAGTACTGCATAGTTAAGGTCAAAATAAGCAAATCCTATATATGTAGTAATAGATACTATAATAAACTCAATAACTTTACCTCGAACATAATCAGCCAATTTTGGCTTTAAATCATTCCAGACATAATATAACGCACCATTTTCTTGTGGTAAAAACCCTTTAAACCAATTAATTATTTTTTCTTTATCTTTTAAGAAATAAAAAATCATCAAAGGTACCAAGAATAAATAAATTAACGCTGAAAATAGTACTGGTAGAGTTGCTGCTGTACGTTGGAGTATAAATGAACCAAAATTAGAGCTGAGTTTTTGCCAATCAATTGTATCAAACCAGCTTACTATATTATTTATCCTATCTTCAGTAAGTAAGCTTGGGTATTTTAGAGATAACTCTTCTAAGCTATTTTTTAAGCTAGATAATGTATGCGAACCTTGTTTTATAAAATCAATCAACTGATTAATCATAATAGGTAATAGTACAAATATTACCGATAATAAAACTATTAAGAAGATAATAAATACAAAATAAACTAAAAATTGCCTATTTATCCGAGTTGCTTTGTGAAGGATATTAACAAAAGTATCTAATAAATAGGCTATAACTAAGGCAGCTAGTATTGGTGCTATATAGTTTCCTAAAAAAGTTAAAACTAAGTAAAAAAACAGCATTAAACCAATAAAAATAAAAGGCTCATTATTTAAATACTTCTTTTGATACCAAGACTTGAGTGTTGTAAAAATCATTACTAAAAGTGCTCTACTGCTCTTATTAATTATTTTATCAGTTTTTAAAAATATATGTACTTAATTTTAAATAGCTAAAGGGACTCTGTATAACTTTGTAGCTTGATACTAAATTTTGTTTATTTTTTAATAGTAATCACGAAAGGAACAATTAATGTAACAACTATACCAAAAAGTAATAAAGCATCAAAATGCATTATATTCATATCCATATTATCTATAGGAATAAAGCCTACTACAATAGCTATAAAACAACCCACACAACCTAAAATTGCCATTGTAACTGTACCAAATAATCCTTTATATATTTCGTACTGCCCTTGTTGCAATGGTTGACTAATTTTTAGCTTAATAGCTGTTATAAACATAAGTATATATGCTATAACTGCTAACTGCGCTGTTAAATCACTAAGATACCAATAAGCCTCGTTTACAGATGGCATAAATATATAAGAAAAACAAAATACGGTAAAAATCAAAGCTTGTACTATTAGCAGAGTATCTGGAGCATCATTTTTATTAGTTCTACCGAATGCATGAGGCAAAATATTATCATTACTAACAACCATAAAGGCTCTAGATAACCCCATAATCCATGCTGAGGTTGTAGTAAAAGCCCCAAATATTAGCGTAATTGCAATAAAATACGTCATCCAAGGCATATTTATTTGGTTAAAAAAATAATTAAAAGAAACCATCAAACCTGTAACGATATCAACATCACCAATCTGTAACTGACTACTTACTAATATTACAGCTATATTAGACAGTATTAGTGAACCTAAAATTACCGAACCTGATATTAATAAAGCTCTAGGAAAATTCTTTTTAGCATTTTTTACATTAGCAGCATGAATAGCGCTCATTTCTAGACCAAACAAGCTAAACATAACCGTAATAAACAAAGCCCAACTACTAATATTATTACCAGATGGAATAAAATCTGATACGTGTGGAAATACTATACTTTGTGTATTAGAAAGCGCCCATAAAAAAGCCATAGCTATAATAATAAGCATAGGTAATAAAGTCCCAATAATAGCTCCTAATGTACTAACCGTACTAGAGGTTTTTATTCCAAATAGGTTTATAGCTGTTGCACTCCAAAACATTACCAAACTCATTGAAATCATATACCAAGGGTTTGATACTAAATCTGCTGCATTTTGCCCTAAAACTGGTGCCATTACATAGGCTATCACTCCAGCAAAAAAACCACAAATCGAGGGAAACCAAACCAAGTTATATACCCACTGTAACCATATAACTAAAAACCCTAAACGTTTACCAAAGGCTTTTTTCACCCAAATATAAATACCACCTGTTTCTTGAGCCGAACCTGTTGACATCTCTGCTGTTAATAATGCACAAGGTACTAAGAAAAATATTCCTGCTAATATATAAAAACTTACTACAATCCAACCAGCTTGGGCTGTGATTGATATATTTCTAAGGCTATCTACGGCTATAATGTTTATCATCACTAGCCTTATTAAACCAAATTTTTTACTACTAACAACCTGTTCCATGAAAACCAGAATTTATTTCGTCAATAACCAATTTAGTATATACTTAAAACCAATTCATAACAACCAAACCTAAGTTGACAAATGAGAGCTAAAAGTATTCTAATTATTTTGTTACTTACTATACTAAACTTATGCTACGCTCAAGATGAGTCTTATATCTGTAGTAGTGATGTACTTAAAACTCCTATAGTCTACTCACAAGAAAAAGGACAAATAAATTTTACCAATTGGGCTGATTATATAGCTCCTGATATAGTTCCTTGTTTTTCTAAACTCTCTAATACCAGAATTAAGTATATTTATACGTCTGATGATAATATGACAAGAGCTAAGGTTATGACTGGCTCCTCAGGGTTTGACCTTATTGAGCAAGGGGCCTTGTATTTAAACACTGAAATAACTTCCGAGGCTCTTGTAGAACTTGATAAATCAAAGTTACCAAATCTTAAGTATCGTAATAAAGTTATTTATGACAAGGTTTCACAAATCAACGACCCCGGTAACAAATATGCTGTAGTTTATAGCTATGGTACAACTGGCCTTGCTTATAATAAAGAACAAATACAAGAACAGCTTGGTAAAGGAGTTATTCCCAATAGTTGGGAGTATGTATTTGATGCTAAATATCTAAGTAAGTTAGCTAAATGTGGCGTATCTTTACTTGATGAACCTGAACAGATTTTTGGTAATTATTTCTTTTATCATGGAATAGATCCAAATACTACTAACAAAGCTAACTACGAAAAAGCTGCTCTTGATATAATTAGAAATATTCGCCCTTTTATTAAATATTTCGATAGTAATAAATACCAAAATGATTTTACCGCTGGTAATTTATGTTTAGTGATGGGTTACTCTGGTGATGTTGTTAGATCTGTTGAAAGAGCTAAATCAGTCAATCCAAATGTTACATTAGCTTATATTGTACCTAAAGAAGGCACTAATATTTGGTTTGATACACTTATGATACCTAAAGGTGCTAAAAATCTCGATAAAGCATATGAACTTATGAATTATATAATAGATCCTTATGTATCAGCTCAAAATAGTAACTATCTATACCAACCCAATGCTGTTACACAAAATGATAAGTATATGGATCCTATATTTAACGACGAAAACATTAAGCCTACCGATGAAGCAATTAAAAAAATGTATGTGCTAAACATCCATGATGCAGAAATGCAAAGTTTTATAAGTAGAATGTGGATGAATGTCAAATATGGTATAGAGTTTAAGCCTAAGTATTACAAACCAAAACTATAGCTTTTGCAACTTTAGCTTACCAGTTAAAATTTACTATTTAAAAGGTGCTATAAATGCCCCATATTTTCTATAGTAAAATATGAAAACAATCATCGTCTTTATCAAATTATTATTGGTGCATTCCTATTTAGAATCTGGGTTTGATCTTCACAAACCTAATAAACTACTTCTGAAACTCTCTTTCAACTATTTTAAAACTTTCAGAATACAATCTAGCGATTGAAATGTACTATAAATTCATTATAATATCAACCACATAATAGGAACTCTAAGTTTCTTTAAAGGAACGATATGCCAACTATTAGCAGATTCTTCGGTATAATTATCAGTATGTATTGGGATGAGCATAATCCTCCTCACTTTCATGTAAGATTTGGTGAATATAAATGTTCAGTTAGCATTACTAATATATCAGTAATAGTCGGAGAGCTTCCAAAGAAACAAGAGAGGCTTGTTTTAGCTTGGGCTGAGATCCATCAAAAAGAATTGCTACAAAATTGGGAACTGTGTCAGAAAGATAAACAGCCTATGCAAATAGAACCATTAAGATAGAGGGAGTAAGATATGTGGAAGGATCCTATTAATGTACAAGTTACTTCTAAAAACACATTAGAGGTTTTATTCGAAGATGGGCTTAAAGGTCAGATAATCTTTTACCCTTCTCGATTTAGAGGAGTTTTTAAGTCTTTAGAAGATGAAAATGAGTTTAAAAAAGTTTTTATTGATAGAGAAATCGGTACTGTAACATGGGAAAATGGTTTGGATCTAGCTCCTGACGTAATGTATGAGCAAATCAGCAAAAAGGGTCAGTGGGTTTTAGAGTAAAATTCAATTTTGAATAAATCATGAAAAAAAATATAGATGTCGCCTTTATATTAAAATCAGACATGGATATTGAGGTTGCTACTAAGATTATTAAGCATGCTTGGTTAAATGGTATTTGTATTATAGTTTTTCCACCAAATTCTAATAGTAAGAAATTAGAGCAAGAACTAAAAAAATATATAACCAATTACATGTATATAGATAAAGCAGATTTTGAAGATAGTTCATCAGGTATAGGTTATCACTGGCAAGAAAATGATGTTGCTTTTATATTATATTCTTCTGGATCTACAGGTAAACCAAAAGCAATATGTCACTCATACCAAAACATTCTAGGATCTGTCAGTTCTTTCAAAGAAGTGTTTAATATTAAATCTAGAGAAAGTATTCTTTGTTTAGCAGATATATCAACTATGTCAGGTTTTAGGTCTTTGGTAATCAAAACCTTTTATGATATTAGTATTTTTTTTATTAAAGACTCTATAGTTGATCATTTAATTGAAAAACAATATGACTATATTATTTGTGGACCTTCAATTATTGATTATCTTATAAATGCTAAAAGACTTATAGGTAATAGATTATCTAGAACAAAAATACTATCTACTGGATCTAGTCTTTATTATCAAAAAATACAGAAATATAAAACACTTTATGATGGTATTATTTATAGATATTATGGTCTTACTGAAACCTGTGGAATAGTAATGGCTGAAAATGATAAGACTGTATTAAAATCAGATTCTTTACCACAACCAATAGAGGGAGTAGCTGTCAGGCTAAAGTCTCATAAAGAAGGCTCCTATAAGTTATGTGTAAAGACACCCAATCTCTTTTTAGGTTATTTAGGTAGCAAATTGTCTCATGTTAAAAATTTTTATTACACAGGAGATCTTGTAAAAGTATGTAATGATGAGCTAATTTTTATAGGAAGAGAGAATCGAATTTTTAAAACAAAAGATGGTAGTGACTTTATATTTGCCGATGAGCTAGAACTTCTTTTAAAGAAAAATGGGGCTAAAGATGCATTTCTTGATATTTTTAATAAATTTTCCATTGAGAACTATACATGTTATGTGGATGGTTTGAACATAAGAGATATATATGGAATACTTTCAGTGTCATATGATTTAAAAAAATTGAAAAATATCAACTTTAAGAATGCTATTATAAAGAGAAATATTTTAGGAAAAATATATAAGGTCATAAACTAAATGGAAAACATACTATTTAAACAAATAAAGAAACTTAATTATAACAATAAAACGTTCATAAATTTTATTTCATTTAAATATACTTATAAACAACTATATGATGATATTTTAAGAATGACAGCCTTATTTGAAAAATATCAATTAGACGAAAATGCTTATATCTTAATTATTTCTAACAGTCAGAAAGATTCTATATCAATATTTTTATCTGCATTATGTAATCAAATATGTACGGTTCTTTTACCAACAGATATAAATAGCATACGCCTAAAACAGATTTTAAAAGATGTTAAACCAGATCTAATATTTGTCGACTCTGATCTATCTGTACAATATGAAAGTCAAAAAATCATTAGAATTGATAATGATAATAAAAAGAGTAATTTATTTAAGAAGCTATTTAATAAACACGATAGCAATAAATTTCCTTCAATTTTAACGAACTATGAAGCTAAAAAACCTGTAATGAATATTAATGATAATAATAATGCTTATATTATTTATACATCAGGAACTACAACATCTCCAAAAGGAGTCGTACATACTCATAAAAGTTATTTATCGCATCTTCAAACTCTTATAAAGGTTTATAGTTATACAAATAAATCTATTATATTTAATAATTTAGACCTTTCTCATGCAGATGGGATGTTTCATGGTCCTGTATTAAGTGCAATAGTTGGTGCAACTTTAGTGAGGCCAGATAAATTCTCTCTTCAGAATCTAAATGATAATCTTAATATGATGTATAGATACAATGTTTCGCACTTTATATGTCCACCAATAATATTAGATTGGATAAATAAATATATTGATGATGTAAATATATTCGATAAAAATTGCTTGAAATATATTATTTCAGTATCAGCGAAGTTATCTAAAAACTTATGGGATAATTTAGAAGAAAAATTTGATATCAGAATATATGATATGTATGGTTTAACTGAAACTGTTAGTGGAGCAGTGTTTGGTGAAGCCAATAAGAAAGCTAAAGCTATAGATATAAAAGCGGCATTACTATGTAATGGTAAAATCTTACCATATGGAAATGGTGAACTTATTCTAAAAGGTGATAGTGTATTCAAGGAATATTTTAAGAATGCAGAAAGTACAGAAAAAGCATTTATTGATGGTTGGTTTAAAACAGGGGATATAGCTAATATTGATAAAGAAGGATATATTGAAATAGTTGGAAGGCTTAAGAATATAATAATCTGTAATGGTAGAAATATTACTCCAGAAGAAATAGATGAGGTTTTATTAAGGAATAAAGGAATAAAGGAATAAAGGAAGCGTATACTACAAAAGTGGAAACAGAAAATAATGAAGTTCCTGTATCAATTGTTGTTTCTGTCATGAATAAAAATGATATTTTTTTATACTGCTCAAGCCAACTTGAATCATATAAAACTCCTGTAGATATATTAATAGTAGATTCATTGCCAAAAAATAGAGTTGGTAAAATTGATCAAGAAGAGATATATAAAATATATCTTGAATATAAAAATCGTGAAAATAACTATAAGGATTTTGATGAAGAAAAGCTTTTGCAAATAGCATCTAATGTATTTAAAATTGATAATCTTTCAATAGAAGATAGTATAGATAGCATTCATTTATGGGATTCTATGAGACATTTAGAATTGATTATGTTTGTTGAAGAAACTTTTAATAGGAAATTTAGTGCTAAAGATATCATGAGTATAAAATGTTTAAAAGATATTAAAAACATACTCCTATCATAAATTATGGAACAGCAAATATTACCGCTAAAACTATGGCTTGCTGTAAGTGTTTTATCGCTGATTATTTTGACTATATTGGGACTGTATTCACCTTCGTATGATTATAATTTAAGTAGACTTAATAAATTAGATCATAATGCCATTGTAATAGGATCTTCTCTGGTGGGACGAGGAGTATATTTTGACAAAGAGTTTTTTGCAAAAATTAAAAAAATATATAATCTACCAGACAATCTTAATTTTATAAGAATTAGTAGGTCTTCTATTCCATATAGTGAAGAAGAGTTTTTAATACAATGGCTTGCTAAATACAGAAATAATGTAGGTTTTTTAATGATTGAGTTAAATCCATTCCTAAGAAAAGGAAATTATGGTTTTTTTCAGAATATTGTATCAAATACTTCTATTAAATCTAACCGACAAGAATACAATATGAACTATCAAGATCCTGAGCCTGTATTATCCGGATAAAAGGTAGACTCAAAGATAGAATTTCAACTTAATAAACTTTCTTATAAAACACTAGAAGCTTTGAAAAAATTAAAAACTAGTGGAGTAAAAGTTCTATTTGTATATATTAGCCCTTCAATCTCAAGAGAGGAAACTTTTAATTATCAGAATATGAAAAACAAAACAATAGATGGATTTAAAAAAGAGTATCCTTTCCTAAATGTTTTAGTTTTTAATCCAATGAGTGATTTTTACTATTCAGATAATGCACATCTTAATGAGAAAGGTAAAGAAAAGTTATCAAACTGGATAGCTCTACAAATTGAAAAGGAAGTTTAGTTACGCATGAAAAAAGAGTTTTTTGACTTATTTTGTTACCTATCTATAATGTGTATTGTATTTTGGGTAGTTCCATATAAATATAAAAAACTTTTCTTAAATATAGTGTCTGTGATATTTATGTTATATATATCTATTTATAGTATGTTGATATTGCTAATGACATCTATATTGAGTTTTCAGGCATCAAGCTCTTATATTAAGAATAAGAAAGATAACTTAATTATCGTTTTTATATATGGATTTATGCTTTTTTTTCTTAGTGTAAAACTGGTCGTAGATAATGGATACATCAACTTGACAGTAATAGGTTTTAGTTACTTTATGTGTAGGCAAATTCATTGCCTTATAGATGTGTACAGTGGGCAGATAAGTAAGTTTAGTTTTAGTGATTATATTATGTATCAACTTTTTTTACCTACTATTTATACTGGACCTATAAATAGATATCAAAATTTTGAAAGACAATTCAAGAGATTAAAATTCGATAGTAAGAAATTATCAATGTCTATAGAAAGAATTGTTTATGGATGCTTTAAATTTATATTTGTAGCTAATTACATTGTATCGTTAAAATTACTGCCTTTAATAAGTACAGATACTACATCTATATTAAATTTATATGGATTGTCTATAGTGTTTTGGTCTTATTTATATTTTGCATTTAGTGGTTTATCTGATATAGCTATAGGGTTTTCAGGCTGTTTTGGTATTACAATTCAAGAGAACTTTAATTACCCATATAAAGCAAAAAACATAATGGACTTTTGGCAAAGATGGCATATGACTTTAACATCTTGGGTTAAGGATTACGTTTTTATGCCGGTTTTTTCTAAATTTAGAAGTAGAACAGTAGCTATTATCTTAGCATTAATAGTTATTGGACTATGGCATCAGATATCTACGTATTATTTAGTATGGGGAGTATATCAAGCACTGGGGATAGTAATCTTTCAAGCATATGTAAGTAGATTTTCTAATATCAATAAGAAAATACCATTTTATATTAGAAATGCATTGTCTCGATTATACGTTTTTGCATGGATATTATCAACTATACCTGTACTTTTTACGATGGGATTGACTCATGCAGTTTTATAACTTTTTAAAAAAATATTTACCAGCTTGGTTAGTTGATATTGTTACAGTGGTCTGTTTTGTCATAATTGTAATATTAATAGTAAGAACAAGTGTAGCAGTTAGTTTTAAAGATTTTATTTACTGGGGAGGATAATAGTGCTTTTTTATGACAAAAATCTATTCGACATACTAGCATGTCCAAACTGTGGAGGTGATTTATCTTGCTATAATTATAGTGATATTGATGCGAGCTTATCATGTAAAGATTGTTCTATATGTTATCCAGTAATAAATAGTTTTCCAATTTTCTCTATTTCAAACTTTGAAAGATACACATTAAATGATTTAAAAGAATTAAAAAAAGAACTATTTGGTAATCGAAGTGATTATGATAAATTCGTATTTATTAAAGAGAAAAAAAAGTTGATAGATCCATATTGCGCGCTTCATCCAATAAATGAATCAACTAGAACTATAAACTGCTTTATTGAAAACATAAAGACGTTTATTGCTGAAGGAGATATTATTCTTGATATGAAGAATTGGAATGGCTTCTCAGGAGATTTGTTGGCTAATCAATTTAAAGATAACCTAGTTATCTCTCTTTGTGAAATTGAGAATTCTCCTTTAGGCTATCAGGGATTTAATTATTGGTATAAAAATAAACCAGAGAATTTAGTAGTCATTTTTATTAATAGTAATTCAAAATTACCAATTAAAAGTGACTCTATATTTTTTTTACATGGATATGATATAGTCCATCATAAACCTAAATTAGTTTTAACAGAGGCTCAGAGAGTAGTTAAGAAGAGTAGATCTGTTATATTATTGCCTCATATTCATTTAGGAGATGGGCAACCAGAGCCTTTTTTTGAAAGAGGAGGTAAATATATTCATTCAAATGTTTACAAAACATGGTTAAGCAAACTGTTTAAAAAATGTTCTATAGAGGTCTTTGGTGAACAGTATTTGTTTAATATGCTAAAAGAGACTAAGGTTACTCATAAGAATGATTACAATGGTGTCATAGCTATCTCGTCTGAAAAGTATTTGATTAAGCCAAAAAACTATAATTTTAATTATTCTAAACAATCTTTTATTATAAACCCATTACTTAAAATCAATTTACTTCAGAAAGTGGTAAAAATTAATAATTTGGCAATAGGTTCAAATGCAGAATATTTCTTAAATAGGCATCCTATATATAATCAATATATAAATAAAAATTTACCGTTTAAACTATCATTACAACAAATTCAAATCATATTAGAAATAAATTCCTATAATAAAATTTCAAGTCTAAATAGTAATTCAGAAATTGTTGAGTTGCTAAATAATGATATTATTTGTCCTTTCAATATATCTGATAACATTCTCAATTTATTTAAGCACTATACTTGTAGTCACTCTCCACTTTTAACGTTAGAAAAGTCTCTAATAGAGCTGGATAATTACATCAAGCTTACTATAGATGATGTTGAACTTAATAAAGAAGAATATATGTTAATTATAAATTCTTTCATTTATTTTTTAATACATCTAGGGATCTCTAGAAAAATAATATTTTATAGTAAGATTAGTAATAGTTTTGATAAATTGTTTTTCTTGGCAATAAATATTTTAGGTTTAAGTTATGAATTTTCAAAAGATGCTAATATAGTTCTTACTAACCAATATATTAAAGTATCTAATAATATATTTTATTACACAGATATAGTTAATAAAAAAATATATAAAAGTGCTAATTGTATAGCAGATAATTACGGCTGGTTTAAAAATATTTACATAGATAATAATACTTTAATGATTAGTTATAACAATAGACCTCTTGCATAACCGATCTATATCTCGAAATTATAAATTCCAGCAATTAAATTAAACCTTAAACCAAATCGTTTTCTTCTGTTTCTATAACGATCGGCAATAATTTTAAATCGCTTAATCGTGCCGATCACATTCTCATTCAGAACACGTTGACTAGACAGTTCACGGTTTTTCTTTTTGTCTTCTTTGGTTAGTGGGTTCTTCCTTGTTCTTTTCTTCGGCAATTCTGAATGCTGATGCAGCTTATGTATCCCTTGATAGCCCGTATCGGTGAGGCTTTTTATCTCTGGGTGGATATGAACACCAGATTCTTTAAATAACTCACCTTACGCAAAAGATTGTAAATTTTAAAAAGATATTTAGAATACTGATCATAGAAAAAAATTGTATTATCTAAGAGATGGACAAGGATTTACTAGACATATACACAGATTATCTTATAAGCCAAACTAAGTATGCTACGGCTACAAAATTATCAGATATATTAGATCAAGAAGTATCCCATGACAAAATAACAAGGTTTTTAAGTAAGTCAGATTTAACAAGCTTAGAATTTTGGAAATATATAAAGCCTTTAGTTAGAAAACATAATAGCGAATACGATGTTCTTTGTTTGGATGATACAATTAGTGAAAAGCCAAGTACAGATGAGAATGATATAGTCTGTTGGCATCACTCTCATGCTAAAGGTGTTCATGTAAAGGGTATTAATATAGTCTCATGTATGCTTAGTACATCAAATTTATCTATTCCAATAGACTATGAAATAGTGAAAAAGGATGAGCGATATTATGATGAAAAAGATAAGCGGTATAAAAGAAGATCTAAAGTTACTAAAAACCAAATATTTCAAAACATGATAAACCGAGCAGTTATTAATCATGTTAAGTTTAAATATATTTTGGCAGATAGCTGGTTTTGCTCTAAAGATAATATGAATTTCATACATCACACATTATCGAAGAAATTCATACTTGGTATGAAGTCAAATAGAGTTGTTGCCTTGAGTGATTACGCTAGAAAGAGTAAGGATTTTATTAAACTCTCTGAACTTGATATTGCTGATGGAGAATCTTTAAAGATATGGCTTAAAGATATGAATTTCCCTGTACTTTTAACAAAAAAGATTTTCATAAACGAGAACGGTACAAAAGGAATTTTATATCTTGTAACAAATGATTTAGAAATAGATTCTAATCAGTTATATCATGACTATCAAAAAAGATGGCAAATAGAGGTTTATCATAAATCAATTAAGCAAAATACTTCTTTATCAGCCTCACCAACTAAAGTTGAGAAAACTCAAAGAAATCATATTTTTTGCTCATTAGTAGCTTTTTGTAAACTAGAAATGCTCAAGATAAAAACTTCACTAAACCACTTTGCCCTGAAATATAAGCTCTTGGTTAGATCTAACGCTATTGCTCTTAAGCAGTTATATGAAATTAGAAATTCATGACCAAATTGCGTAAGGTGAGTAAATAATCTAAAGTCATGCCTCTTGCCGTTGCAAAAATTGGTACAAATAATTTCCTTTTTCTGTAATAGCTTTGACTTAATCTGACATTGTGTATAAAATAAGATGTCAAATTAAGGAAGAATAAAATGAATGCATCTCAAAAGATAATCAAACCCAAATTAGGTCTGTTAGAATTAGCAAAACAATTAGGTAATGTCAAGCAAGCTTGTAAAGTGATGGGTTACTCAAGAGACAGCTACTATCGCTTTAAAGAGTTATACGATAATGGTGGAGAATTAGCTTTACAAGAAATATCCCGTAAGAAGCCATTAGAGAAAAATAGAGTTGAGGCACATATTGAGCAAGCAGTAGTTAATATGGCTTATGAATATCCGGCGTATGGACAACATAGAGTATCAAATGAATTAGCAAAGCAAGGAATATTAGTCTCAGGAAGTGGAGTTAGATCTATTTGGCTTAGACATGACTTAGAGAATTTTAAGAAGCGATTAACAGCACTAGAGACCAAAGTAGCTCAAGATGGCTTTATACTTACAGAAGCTCAATTACAAGCTTTAGAAAAAGAAAAAGCTAAAAAGGTTGCTACTGGTGAGATTGAAACGCATCATCCAGGTTACTTAGGATCTCAAGATAGCTATGTAGAGTATATAAAAGGTATAGGTAAGATATATCAACAGACATTTGTAGATACGTATACTAGAGTAGGATTTGCTAAGTTATATACAGAAAAAAATGCAATAGTAGCTGCTGATATGCTTAATGATAAGGTATTACCATTCTTTGAGGAACATGGAATAGATCTATTAAGAGTATTAACAGATAGAGGCACGGAATATTGTGGAAAGCTGGAGAATCATTCCTACCAGATGTACTTAAGCATAGAAGACATTGACCATACTAAAACAAAAGCTAACTCCCCTCAAACTAATGGTATCTGTGAAAGATTTCATAAAACTATGAAAAATGAATGTTATGAGACAATGTTTAGAAAAAAGGTTTATTCAACGATTGAGGAGATTCAGCAAGATGTTGATATATGGCTGGATTATTACAATAACGATAGACCACATTCTGGTAAGCACTGTTATGGAAAAACGCCTATGAAAACTTTTATTGACTCAAAACCTTTGGCAAAAGAGAAAAATTTAGGTAATATGTTTGATAAATCTGACACTAGTTTAGAAATAAATTCAGTCTCAAATTAATTGGTGACTGTCAGATCAAGTTTGAGCTACTACAAAATGTACTAGCTTAGACTTAATCTGACACTAGTTTAGTAATAAAATCAACTAATTTGATTATTTCTGTACAGCTAAACTTATGATATTACTCCCAGCTTACTTAACGAACCTTTAAAATACCAAATAAAACAAGTTACTTCATAAAAGGTCTAAATCTTCAAAACCGATATTACTCAAAGCGCCATATAAAATTACAGCTACAGAGTTTGATAAATTCAGACTTCTACTATTTTTACGCATAGGAATTTTGATTTGAGTAGTTTTAAGTAGATCCAAAACCTCAACTGGTAGCCCTCTGGTTTCTGGACCAAACAATAAAATATCATCGCAATCAAAATCTACTTGATGGTAATATTGCTTTGCTTTAGTTGTACAAGCCCAAATTTTTTTGGTTTTATTTTTTTGATAAAACTCATCAAAATTTTTGTAGATTTTAAGGTTTGCAAACTCATGGTAATCTAAACCTGCTCGTCTAAGCTGTTTGTCATCTAACTTAAAACCCAAAGGTTCTATAAGATGTAAATTAGCACCCACATTAGCACATAGTCTAATTATATTACCAGTATTAGGTGGGATCTCTGGTTCATATAAAGCTATATTTATCATCTTGTTAAACTCTTAAATCCAACTTGCAACATCTAAAGCTGTGTAAGTAAGTATAATTTTAGCACCTGATCTTTTCATAGATGTTAGCGTTTCTATAGTAATAGCTTTTTCATCTACTAAACCTGCTTGAGCAGCTGCTTTTATCATCGCATATTCACCACTTACATGATAAGCTGCTATTGGTAAATCAACTATATGACTTAACTCATTGATAATATCAAGGTAACTTAAAGCTGGTTTTACCATGATAAAATCAGCACCCTGCTCAATATCTGCTATAGCCTCTCGGATAGCTTCTTTTTTATTACGGTAATCCATCTGATAAGTTTTACGATCACCTTTTAGTGAAGAGTCACAAGCACTTCTAAATGGACCATAAAAAGCTGAAGCGTATTTTACTGAATACGACATAATTGCTACAGTTTCAAAATTTGCTTCATCTAAAGCTTGACGCATCGCTATAATCATACCATCCATCATACCACTTGGAGCTACGACATCTGCTCCAGCTTGCGCGTGAGAGACGGCCGTTTTTTGCAAAATCTCTAATGTTTTATCGTTATCAACGTACTCATTTTGGTCTAATATTCCACAATGTCCATGCGGTGTAAAACTACACATACAAACATCTGTAGCAACTACTAGTTCCGGTGCAAGTTGTTTAATTTTTTTAATCGCTTGTTGAGTGATCCCATTAGGATCATAATTTTCAGATGAAACTAGATCTTTAGTTTTTGGCACCCCAAATATCATTATACTTTTAATTCCAGCTGTTGTAACTTGCTCAACAAGTTCACCCAGCCTATCTACAGACCAATGGTATTGATTAGGCATACTTGAGATTTCTTTTTTTATGTTCTGACCATGTACTACAAATATAGGATACATTAAGTCATTTACACTTAAGCTAGTTTCAGCAACCATATCTCTTAAGTTTTGGGACGTTCTAAGCCTACGTGGTCGTGATATTGGAAAACTCATATTTTAATCCCTATTTCTTTTTATTAGGATTTTTCCTATATAAAACTAAAATATTGCCTATAATTTGCACAAGCTCACATTTAGTAGATCGTGTGATCTCTTGAGCTAAAGCTTGCTTTTCATCTTTTGGTAAGCGACCAGCTTTTACTTTTATAAGTTCGTGAGATGCTAATGCTAAATCAATCTCTAGCATCACGTTTTCTGTCAAGCCCTTTTCTCCTATTAAAACTACTGGTTTTAATTTATGAGCCAAACCCTTTAATTGTTGTTGCTGCTTTACATCCATTTTTTATTCCTATTATTATTTTCTTATATTGTTTAAATGTTTTTTAAAAATTAGTATTTAAGATAAATACCATTTTCATCTACAAGTTTACTTAAAAAAGCACATTTGCGGTTAGCGGTTGTTAAGCCAGCGAAGTAACAACTACAACTGTTTGAACACAAGTGAGTTTTGTAGTTGTCGCTGGCGTACAACCAAGCGATAGCATGTGCTAGCATTTTTGCATACTTTTTTTGCAATGAAAAAAGTATGTCGCTATAGCTTACGTAGTAAGTAGCGAAAACAATAGTTAATATGAAAGTTTCTATTCATATTAATTTGAAGCTACACATACTATCATTTTACAATCTCCAATATTAAATTTTCTAAAATCAATTCTTTATCAACATTTTTAAAATTTGCAAAATAATTCTTTGCTTCTAAAGCTTGTCTATATATTTTATACACATTATCACCATCTAGTTTTGTTGCTAGATGTTTAATGACAGCTAACTTATCATAGTTTGCTATATTATCGCTTTCTTTATCTAATTTATAATAATATACATCTATAGCTATACTTGTAAGCCAATATAAAGCGTCTTTATACTGAGGAGATACCTCCTTTAAAAAAAGATTTACATTAAATTGATTTACCAATACCTTCATTAGTAAATTCCTAGTTTGCCAAAAGTGTGGCTCAAGCTTAATTTTTGCTACAATATTTATATCATCACGAGCTATTTGTAAAGATTTAGCTACACCTTCTTTTGACATCTCAAAAGTGTATTTAAGATAACTAAACTTATCTTCGTCGTTAAGCTTTATATCGTATACTAAAGATCTACTTTTTATAGTTGCCAATATATTATTGTAATCGCGCGTAAACATTAGAAAAAAAGTATTTTCTGTTGGTTCTTCTAATGTTTTCAGCAAAGCATTTGCAGCTGAGTCGTTTAGAAAATCTAACTCTTCAATAATTATAATTTTAGCTAGGTTATTATGAGCTGTTAACTCGCAATTTTTTATGATTTTTTTGACTTCAGCTACTTTTATCTCATCATTTTCAGCTGTAGCAATAGTAATATATGGGCAGTCTTGATAATTTTCTACACGTTGACTTAAAATAACCTGACATAAAGAATTAATAAAACTATTTAACAATACAGCATCTTTAACTCTAAAAATAAAAGCATGATGTAGAGTTTTAGAAGACTTCTGCTCAAAAAAATTATCTAGAAGCTCTTTATGAGTTTTAAGATCTAACACTTCAATCCTATATTATTTTACGTGCATATAAAAAGTTAGTAATCATGCTCTTAAAATATGTTAGTTTTGATTTTAAAAAACCTTTCTCTTTTTTTCTAACAAAACTGACTTCATACACATCGCTTTCTTTGCTCAAATGATTAATAATGTAATCATCATAAGTTTGAATTTCATCTACTAAGCCTAGCTCTAAAGCATCTTTACCAAACCAATATTCACCAGTAGCAACTTTTTGCATATCTAAGTTTGGTCTGTATACTAATATATGTTTTTTAAATAGCTCATGTATATTGTGTAAGTCTTGCTTAAACTTTTGACGCCCTTCTTCAGTATTCTCACCTACAGTAGTCAAAGTACGCTTGTACGCTCCAGAAGTATGCATTTCAACGTTTATACCATTTTTTTGTAGCAACTCTCTAATGTTAGGTACGGTTCCTACTACACCAATAGAGCCAACTATAGCAAACGGTGCTGAAATAATCTTATGTGCAACAGCAGACATCATATAACCGCCACTTGCAGCCATTTGATCTATACATACTGTCAGATTTATACCAGCTTGACGGATACGCTCTAATTGAGCCGCAGCAAATCCATAACCATTAACTACTCCACCAGGACTATCAATTCGTACTACAATCTCATCTGCAGTTTTAGCAATAGCCAATATAGCTGAAACTTCTTTACGTAGATTTTCAACTTGAGAAGCGTAAATATCACCTTTAAAATTCAAAACAAAAACTCTATTTTTTGTTTGAGTCTCTTTAGTTTGTTTTTTATGTTTTTTGAGGTAATTTTTGTATTCTTTTTTGTCTAATACTGTCTCTAAAAGTTTTTCTTTAGTTTCTTTATATTCACCACCTAGCTTATTAATTTCTAGCTTACCTTTTGAAAGCTTGGTCACCTCTTGCTTTGCCTTTGCTAACAACGAAAAGAAACTTCCTACAACAAATACAATAGCAAATACTACTACTAATGCGCTTAATATAAAAAACACAAAATCTACAAAGCCTTGATACCACATAATTACCTACCTATGAGCTCGTAAGGTTTTTAATAATGAATCATTAGCATTTCCTTTCAAATTTGCTTTTTTGATAGAATCACGTGCAAAAATCCGCTTTTTATACTTATAAATCGCACCAAAACTTTCATCTATAATAAAGCCTTCTGCTTCAAGAGAAATTAAGTACGCTGCTATATAGCAATCAGCCAACGTAAAATTTGAGCAGATAAAAAAATCAGTCTCTGTAAAAACTTTTTCCACCGTTAAAAAACTTTCTTTTAAATTTTTAAATAAGGAATCAAGTTTAGTTTTATTATTACGATTTTTTTTGATTTCTTCTAAAACTGGGTACCACTCATTATCTATTTTATCTAGAGACAAACGAACTCTAATCCTTTCATTTACCAAACTTGGTAATAATCCTGGTGCTGGAAATCTCTCGTCAATATAAATTAACAGAGCTTTTCTATTATTTATACTATAATCTTTTTCTTTCAAAACAGGAAATATGCCATCTGGTGAGATTTTTTTTAACATCTCTGATGATAAATCTCCTGATTCTATTACTTCCACATTCATCTTCTTTTCTGCTAGAGCAATCCTTGCTCTTAATGAATATGGACAGTATTTAGCTGTATATAACGTTACTTTCATTGAACTTGCCTTTATGGGATTAAAACAATTAAAACTCTACTTATTGTTTGCTATAATTGTGAATACTAAAAACTAATATAGAATTTTACCATATTTGTGGATAACTACAACACAGACAGCGAAGGCTTTTTGTTAGACTCTAACAATTGGGATATAACTTTTTGTCAAATAATAGCAGCTAAAGAAAATATAGTGTTGACTGATGAACATATGGTAATTATCAATTTTCTTAGAAGTTTTTATAAAAAACATGAAAAATCCCCAGCAATAAGAGAGCTTGTTGGAGCATTAAAGAAAGAATACGGTGATAAATTAGGTAGCAGCTTATATTTACAGGTTTTGTTTCCTATTTCTCCTGCTGTTCAAGCTGCAAAATTAGCGGGGCTTCCAAAACCTAAAAGATGTATATAGAGGAAAAGATGACTAAAGTATTATGTAAAAAATATAACCAACAACTTGACGCTATTCCCTACAAACCGTTACCAGGTGAGTTAGGAGAAAAAATTCAAGCTGAAATTTCGAATAAAGCTTGGCAAGATTGGCTTGCTCACCAGACAATTTTAATTAATGAATATCGTCTTAACTTGATAGAACCCAAAGCTAAAGAATTCTTACAGCAAGAAATGCATAAATTTTTATTCGAAGATAAAAAACAAACCTCAATTTAGACAAAGCTCAATTTTTGGTATAGAATACGCTCCAGGTCATTAATTATTAGCTACGCTTGCAATGTATAATTTTTTGAAAAAAAACATATTTTTAGTTTTTATAATATCAGTAGCTTTAATGTATTTGTTGTTTATTGGAGCTACTCCTTTATTTGATCGTGATGAAGGTTATTATGTCTCTGTTGTAATGAATATGCTTAATAACCACAACTACCTATTACCTATTTATAATAATGAGTATTGGCTTGAAAAACCTATTTTGCTATATTGGTTAATACAAACTTCAACATTATTACTTGGTAAGAGTATCTTTGCTTTTAGACTTCCTGCTGCTTGTTGTGGAGTATTATTAATTCTGTCTATGAATTTTTTGCTTAGAAAAATTATAAAAGATAAAACTCTTAGCCTTATAATTTGTGCCTCTATAGCATTTATGCCTTTGCTAATAGTTATATCTAGAACTACTATGATAGACATTCCTTTAGTTCTTTCTACAACTTTGACTTTATTGTGTTTTTTTATAGCTACGGAAAGGGATAAGTCTTGCGATAGAAAATGGTATTATTTTTCATGGTTTTTTTTAGGCTTAAGCTTTTTAGCTAAAGGTCCAGTAGGTGTAGCTATAATTTTACCAGCTATGTTTATATATTTATTAATCCAACGTAGATTTTGGCATGTTTTTTTTAGAGCAAACATACCTGTCGGAATATTAATATTTTGTTTCGTCAACTTTTGGTACTTTATAGTTTTTTGGAAACTTGGGTATAAGTTTTGGAATGATTTTTTTATCCAGCAAATATTTAATAGAAGCTCAAAAAGCTTAGTTGGTGGTACAGCAATATTTGCAAATTTAGGGGGTGCATTTTTTTATATAGCTACGATCTTATTAACTACAATCCCATTTATTGCTCCAGCAGTATCTGGATTTTTATTAGCATTAAATAAAGGTTTAGAATCTAGAGAATCCACCTGGGATAAATTAGCTTTACTATCAGCTGTATTTAGTATTATCACTATAATAATATTTAGCTTATCTGCTACTAAGTTACCTTATTACATACTACCAATTTATCCATTTTTAGGTATATTAGTAGGTTATTTTTGGCTCAATGTAAAAACTAGCAACAACTTTTTTATACCATATAAAAGTGTTTTTTGGACAATATCTTATCTAAGCTCTTTACTTATCATTGTAGTTAGTTTTGTAGCCCCTTTTGCTATTTATTTTGGATGGGACAGTATTAGTAATGCAGTTAGTCAAGATTTTAACCCAACTGAATATGCGCTACCTGCAACTTTACCTAATTATCTATGGATATTGTTTTTACTTGGTATTGTAAGTATTTTAGTGATTTTCTTATTTAAGTATTTTTATCGTAGAAAAAATATTAACTTCATGATATTAACTACTATCATTGGTGGATTTTTATATAGCTTATTAGCTATACTAATATTTTTTATTTCTATTTCATGGTTACAAACGCCAGCGATAAATATGGCTACTGAGTTAAAAAGTAAACTAACTAAAAATTCAGTAGTTAGTGAATTAGCAATTATGAAGCCATCTCTACACTACTATCTCAACACTGATAAAATCAATGATTATGCTTTTGCAACAGAATACGCAAAATCAAATAAAGCGCAAGGTATAGAAAACTATACTATTATAAACAATTTAAATGAGCTAGATGCTAAAGTATCTAACAAATATCCACACTATCTAATAACAAGAGATGGTTTAGATATTGATTATAAATCAAAAAATATTAGCGTAATAAAAAATCTTCATCCATATATAATACTAGGTAACGATAAGGCAAAACAACAATGGAAAAACCACAATTTTTAAAAGAATATAAACTTCTAAAATACTTACAACTTAAATACTCAATCTTACCTATAGCTATAATGGTGATTTTTTTCTATTACTTTATAGATGTAAGGGCTGAAAATCTCGTTCTACTTATCCCAGAACATATTAGATCAATTTTTAAGGTTATAACTTTTTTAGGAGACTCAAGCTGGATAATAATTTCAACTTTACTAATAATCATTACTTTAACAGTCTATAAAATTAGGAAAAAAGAAGCTATAACTTCTCATAATATATATAAGCTTTTATCTCCTAGTGTATTTATACTTTCAAGTGTCGTTTTAAGTGGGATTTTGGTTCAAATTTTAAAATGTATAATTGGTAGAGCAAGACCTGTACTTTTTAGTGAGCATGGAGCAGCATATTTTCATCATTTTAACTTTTTTGAAGCTGGTTTTTCAAGCATGCCTTCTGGACACTCTACAACTATAGGAAGTTTGTTTGCTTGCTTAATGCTTATATTTCCAAAGCATAGGTATCTATGGTTAATTTTAGCGATCTTTATAGCTTCAACAAGAGTAATAGTTTTAAAACACTATCCAAGCGATGTAATATTTGGTTTAGCTTTAGGTATGTACACTTCCATTTATCTCTTTAAAAAATTTTGGGATAAGGAGTAAGCTCTTACCTAAAGACTATTATTTTTAGCTAACGTTACTGAACGGCTTCTTTTAATTCGCTTATAGCTTAATGACTCTAATTTTTGTTCTATATGCTGATCATAACCTATTGTGTCTTTATAAACTCGATACCATTCTAAAGCACATGAACCATTTACACTGATGGTATTTTTCAAACAACTATAATTATCTAAAAGCCATTTAATGCTTCTATTATACATAAAACGACATCCATACAATAAAGGAGTTATCTGTTTTTTTGTCCCACCTCCTAGTGGCATATCCCATGGAGCATTAATATTATGCCCACAAAAATGCCTTTTTAACAATGCTAAGACTTGATTGTTTGATCCTTTGCTACATCCTGCTACAAAATAACTGGCAATAGCGTTGCTATTTGTCGCTAATAAAATTTCACTTAATAATAGCTCAACTATTTCTGTACGTCCCTCCTGACAAGCAACATATAAAGGGGTTGCTCCAGTATCAATTGTTTGATTTATATTAATATCATGTTTAGCTAGTAATAACCCCACTATGTCTTTATGACCTTCCTGGCAAGCAACATATAAAGGGGTTGCTCCAGCATTTTGTGGAAGATTTATGGCAGCACTATTCTCCAACAATAATTCGGCTATTTCTTTATGACCCTTCTCACATGCAACATATAAAGGGGTTGCTCCAGTATTTTGTGGAAGATTTATAGCAGCACTATTCTCCAACAATAATTCGACTATTTCTTTATGACCCTTCTCACATGCAACATATAAAGGGGTTGCTCCAGTATCAATTGTTTGATTTATATTAATATCATGTTTAGCTAATAATAACCCAACTATTTTTTTATAACCTCTGGCACAAGTAATATATAAAGGGGTTGCTCCAGTATCTGTAGCTTTATTTATATTAACATCGTTAGCTAGTAGTAACTCAACTATTTCCTTATGACCCCTCTCACATGCAATATATAGTAAATTAGTATTCTGGTGATATCCTTTAGAAATGACTTTTTGTAATTCAACTTTATAGTAGTCCTTATCACCTACTATAGTATTAGCGTAAGTGTCACTAATATTTTTTAGTGATTCGACAATAATCTGCTTATATCTTGACCTATTTAAACTATTATCTGATGATTGCCTATTATTTTTGTAATGTGCTTCTTTTAGATTACTTAAGTTTCCTTCTCCTTGTAAGAGATAGTTTTCTTCTTTAATAAATGTATGAAGTTTGCCTACATCTATTTCTCTTACTTTATTCCTAGTATAGGTTGCGCGTTTTTTATGATTTTTCCATTTAAAAAAACTATTTATATATCTATGTAACCTATTGTCTATTTCTATTTTAATCTTACCAAGACTTTTTTTTAAATCAGGTATATAATCTCTATGTTTGGGACTTATATAAACTAATATATTTAGAGCTAAAAGACCATCTCGTTCTATATTAAAATCAAAAGATTTAAAAATATTAATAACTAAATTTTCAATATCGAAATATTTGCTGGCCTTAAAGTTATCAAGACTTAACATATTAGCATCATATAACTCTAAATTAGAATTAAATGTAATTGCATGGTCTAAACTATTTACGCTAACGCAAAAGTTAAAGTTGCTTTTATTAAGTTGCCTAATAAATAATGGTTTTAAGAAACTACAGTAATTTTCTTTTTTGCCAATAAAAGGATAATTATATACTTCTATAAACGGGGAAACCTTTTGATAAGTAATATTAGGTCTTTGATTATCAAATATTTTTTGACTAACGGCAGTTAATTTTTCGTTTATAACAAACGGTGAAGTTTTTACTACATTTTGATATATTATTTTATTGCCTTCAAGGCTATTTAAGAATGTATTGCAAGGTGTGTGATATGCAAGTAATCCATCTAAGAAAGCTCGTATTGATATAACATTATCGTATATTTTCTTTTCGCGCATTTCTAGGTTACTATAACGATCAACCTGTCTAGTGTTGCATTTAAATGATCGCTTTTCATAATTACATACAGCATTGATAAGGTCAGTTAGTTTATTATAATTATTGTTATTAAACGATATCGATATACTATCTCTTGTAAGTAGTTGTAATCTTTTATGAAAAGTATCAACATCATCAGATAGATACGCTTGACCCCACATGGCAGCCATACCAAAACATAAACCTTTGGGCAACCCTAAAGCAGTATAATAATCTCCCCAGCCACAGTATTCCGAAATATCTTTTATATTTTTTATTAAATTGTCATAATAGCTCATTATATTTTCCAAAGTAACGATTTTTCAAAGTCTCCACCCAATTGACTTACACTATAAAGTCTCTTTTAGTAACTTACAGGAATAACCATATAACTCTATAATATTAATTATTAGCCAATATAACATAAGGTTTTTAAAAAATAAATAATATATAAATTAAAAATAAAATATAATTAGTTTATTATAACCTGGTTTTAAAACACTGGTTTAGCTATACATCCTTAAACGGGACTTTCCAAATAACTGTGTAACTTCTTTAAAAGATCAATGCAAGCGATTTCAGATCTCCTAAAATTAACTGATCATGATTAAAATGACGCTTTATTATTTATAACTTCGTTAAATAAGCTGTATTTATAGGCATTTTAGGTGGACACTCTACCAAAAATAGTAGCTTTACTGGTTATAACTGTAAAATGATAAGGTTGTCAAGACATTTTTAATGCAATTGCCCTGGAGAGTAACTGCTTTTAAATTGACTATGAGAACCCCATTAATGTATAATTTTTTTCCCATATTTATCAAAATTTTTTACTCCCTATCAAATATACTATACATAAAATTAAACCTTAACCTTTATATAATTTACCTACACTGAGTAAAAGTTGCCTACCTCTAAAATACTATAAACCATAGGAAATAAAATATATGATATTACATATTTGCTTCAGAATTAGACCAAGATTTTATGAAGATTTTTTTGGATATCGAGGATCATTCGATAGAGTAGGAAATAAACTTCATTATAGGTTTATAAATTCAAAAGATGACATCCTTAGCAATTTTGTAACTAAAAAATATACTAAAGTTAAATCGCCTGAATCTAAATTTGATGTGATTGATCTTCATACAGGCGACACTGTCTTAAAACCTCATATACAACGTTATATTCAAAATTTGAAAACTATACAAAATCTTCAAAAAATCAAAATAATTTTAATGGGGCATGGGGCGCCTAATCATGCGATTTTTGCTTCTGATTCAGGTGCTAATATTAGTGCAGAAGAGCTTGGACGGATCTGTTCATTTATACGCAAGTCAATATCAAATTCCATTCCAATAAAAGTAAACTTACTTAACTGTAGTGGTGCAACAGGTGATACTAATTCTTTTGATGTTATAAACTCAATTTTGCAAAAAGGACTTTCATGCAATATTCATGTCAAAGGTTACTTAACAATAGTATCTACCCAATTCGATAAACTTAAACTCTCTGGATTACTTGAAAATTCTTCTTACCCTAATTTTAACAAGACCTGTGAACATTCAGTAACTGCTTACCATGATAATGGCAAGATCACTTATGACGTAAGTGCTTATACTGGCCGTAATGCTACGAAAGGACATATAAAATATAAAAAACCACTTATGAATGAGTATAAGCAATTTAAAACTCTATATAATCAAGGATATTTGCTCGCTTATGAACATGATTTTGAAAATAGTAAGAATAACTCAATAGCTTTAGAAATTATCTATTATGCTCTCAATTTCTTACTCGAGACCTCAGCGAATGATTTCCACGAAGGGTTATATTCATATAAAAAAACTTTAAATGAGTTAGAGGATTACGCTAATAAGCTCCAAACTAACGTATGCTTCAAACCACTTATACAATGGCTTCTGTCAATTTATTTATTTTCCAAAGAGTCTTTCGACAGAAAAATAATCGAGGATAATTTAAAAACTAAGAAATTAACTGAAGATTCTATAGCTACAAATGTACAAGAATTCGAAGATAATATTGAGAATATGGGCAAATTATTACATAAACTAAAATAGACCTCTTTCGAAACTCATTTATGTAACTCCAGGTTATAAATGCCAGCTATTAAATTGAATCTTAGTCCAAATCTTTTTCTTCTATTTCTATAACGATCGGCAATAATTTTAAATCGCTTAACCATGCTGATCACATTCTCATTCAGAACATGTTGACTAGACAGTTCACGGTTTTTCTTTTTATCAACGATAATTTACGTCTTTAACGTATGCCGCTTCTTTTTGCCAGAATAAAAGCTTTTTTGTTTTTTTAGGTCGTTCAATGGGTGTTTCAGTTGCATCTATCAGTACAACCTCATAGTCAACATCACTTTTTAATAATGCCTTACGTCCAGGCAATGAGAATTGCCCATCTTTAATCAGAGTATCTTCAACCCAGCGTATATTACGATAACAAGCACTTTCACTTAGACCATAGCTGCGTGAAATATGAAAATATGTTCTATATTCGCGTAAATATTCCAGCGCCATAAGCAGTCCATCTTCTATAGACAATTTATTCGGCTTACCTCCTTGTGCTTTTAGGTGGACTTGCGCTTCTTTTAATATCATTGTCATGACAGTAAAAGTAGTGCGTTTAACGCCTGTAAGTCTACGAAATCCTTCTGGTGACTCATCTTTAATCTGCTCAAATTTCATCAACATCATTCCAATAAAAATAAAAAGTTTAACCAATTCAGCAAGTTATGCAAGAGGTCTATTATTAAAAAGCCCTATTCTCTATTAAATTCCCCGTATATGATCGATACACATTAACTTGTATTATCTATATGTAAAGATTCGCTATAGTAAATAAAAACTTAAATAAATACAAAAAAATTGGGGGAGAACATATGTCAAATTTTCACGCGCTTATCCAAATATTGGATATTTTGATTAAAGAGAATAAAGATTTCTTTGGAAACACTGGGAATTTTAAGTATGACTTGTTCAAACTTCTACAATCGCGTATTTTAGAGATCCATTCATATAATAAAAATTTGTATGCCTTTAATGAATTACAGTCCACGCTTATATGCAATTTAATAATATTTATTAGTAGTATTAATAGAAGAGGAGATTGGAATAGAAGTAATATAACAAATACCACAAAGCTTTTAATTAAAACTATTAATAAATCACCTATCAACAAACAATTATTTAAAAACCACCTTAATTCAAAAAGCGAAGTAGATTGTAAAAGTCTTGACTCAGGAACATCTTTGTTAGATAAATCTAATTTTTCGCATTTCAAGTCACCTAAACAAATAGTGGAATATTTTCGTGAATATATTAATGGCTTGGACAGACACCTTTTCAACAAAAACCATGACGCTTTAAAAAAGCAAGAAACGATTATAGGGTACTTTAGAGATATTAAAAATAGGCTCAATAATAAAGAGCAAAAAAGACAAATTATTCAAAGAGAATTTGACTGGTACATTTCTAAAGTTCAAGTTTCAAATACTGGAGTTTCAATGAATTATGATAAAATGACTCCTGAACGTAAGCAAGTTTATATGAAAACTCCTGAAAAAGTCGCTAACCAAAAAGTGACGGAATTGCGTAAAAACCAATTTTTATCAAAAGAACAGTGGCGGACAATTACTACTAGGACTAATATAGGTAACTGCGGAGATCAAGCTAGATCAATGGCGGAAATATTAAATCGTCATAAAGGCGGAGGAGTTGCTTATCCTGTTGGGCTAGTAGGTGTTGATCATGCTTTAGTTTTATATGATTTCGAAGGAAATCCTCAACGTGACCCTGGGCATATTTTTGACTTTGAACCAGCTCGATATTTGATGGTTGATCCATGGGCAGGGTATTTAGCTGATTTCTCAATAGAAGATACTAAATTCTCTAAAATTCAGCGTATTGATAGCAAAGATAATCAACAAATAATATGGGTTATTCCTGGTGAAAAAAATAAATATCTTGAGGCAGAAAGAGAAGATGATTCTGAAGAAGAGGAAGAATACCACGATAAGTTTGGCTCTTTCATCTAACAGTCGTCCATCAGTTTGAATCTGGTTTTATTTCTAAACTTGTGAGATTCACAGACATGGTTTCAACTTTTTAGAGACTCTAATATGGGAGTGTTGAAATCTAAAGCTGACAATTGCAAATTTTGTTAAAATATGTGTAGTAAAAGTTACGTGAAATTTATTTAGCTATGAATCAAATAGAAATGATAAGTCTTAATGATTTAAGAACTGAAGTTACGGACTTTTGGTTTAAAAATATTTATCAGACCTTATTTTTAGAGTAATCGACTAATGTAAATATGTAAAATATAAAGCTACAGGAAAGTTCTAATTCGTACACAGAATTTTTGTTATGCCAAAATTCCCAAGCAAGTGCAACGATGTGTTCAAGCATGTTAAATAATGTAGTAAAACATGATAGTTTTTCAAGGATGCTTCAAGTAGGAGATTACAGTAGTCATTATGTTTGGAATAAAGGTAAATCAGTATTAAAAACTCTACAGAATTCCTTTAAATTACTATCACTAGACAATACGATAATTCATAAGCTCGATAGTAAGATAAATGAATTAATAAACTGGTTTTATGATTATTCTGTTGGTAAAGCTGTTAAAGGCATTAATCTAATTAGTGCTTTACTACATTCAGGTAAAGCTGATATTCCAGTATGTTTTGAAGTGCAAATCAAAGACCAGCTTGTAGTTGAGAAAGATAAGTATGGTAAGGATAGATTAAAGCGTAAGGCACGTTATACAATTAATCAACTAGCTAGAAGTATTGTCTTACAAGTACTAAAAAATATTGGAAGCTTTAATTATCTTATAGCAGATAGGTATTTTGCCTCAAAAGCTAATTTAAACTTCTTTAACAAACATAAGATCAAATTTGTTTTAGGTATATGCAGTAACCGTTTAGTGGCTAAGAGTAAGGCTGATGCTAAAGCTGGTAATTACTGTAGGATAGATGAATTAGAATTACAAGAACATGAGACTATGAAAGTTTATTTAAAAGATATAAACTATAGTCTTGTGGTTACTCGCCAAGTCTACAAAAACGCAGACAATTCAACAGGTGAGATATAAATGTTAATCGCCGCTAATCAAGCTAGTCATAAGTAAATTATGAAAATCAAAAAATTATTTAAAATATAAGTTTATATAAAATTAAGTAACTTAAGTTATAAAAAATTCACAAACCCCGTATATTTATTAAGATCTGAATAATGATAAAACCGATAGTAAATATGAAAGCTACAGTTAATCTATAACTCTTCAGAAAGAACAATCAGCTTCCTAGCTTGCAAAAGCTGATACTCACTTGTTTCATCTTTTAGATTTAAGTTAAGGTGTCCAACTTTTCGCCCTTTTCTTGGAGCTTTATTATAGCTGTGTATTTTTACATAGTCTAAAGCTGCTAAATCCCTAGTAGGAGGCATATTACCAATACAATTTAACATTATAGTTTTTTGACTATCTGTAGCACCAAGTATGAGTCCTGTAATAGCCCTTATATGATTTTCAAATTGTGATGTAACTGCACCATCTATACTCCAGTGGCCACTATTATGTACTCGTGGTGCTATCTCATTAACTATCAACTCATCACCTTTTACAAAAAATTCTATCGCTAAGGTACCAACATAGTCTAATTCTTTAACTAGAATTTTTGTTATTTCTTGTGCTTTCTGAGAAAGAATATCATTTTCAAATGGTGCTATAGACTCAATTAAAATACCTTGTTTATGGATATTTTTAGCTAATGGATAAAAAGCTATATTACCCTTAACATCAGCTGTACAAATTTGAGAAACCTCATAATTAAAATCAACAAATGCTTCATATATTAAACCATCTTGCGCATCTTTTAAGGCATTCCAAGCTTTTATTATGTCTTGTTGAGTTTTTATCACAAATTGACCTTTACCATCATAGCCAAACCTTCGAGTTTTGACTATAGCTGGTAAGCCAAACTCTTTAACTGCTTTTTCCAACTTTACCAAACTATCAATATTTGCAAACTGAGCTGTAGCAATACCATGATCCTGCATAAATGATTTTTCAAGCAACCTATCTTGAGAAATAGCTATAGACTTAGCTGATGGGTAAACATTTACCTCATGATTAATTGCTTGAATAAGCTCATGAGAAATATTTTCATTCTCAAATGTAATTACATCAAATTGTTTTGCCCAATTTACGACTTCATTAATGTTATCTAATGGTATATCTGTAACACTTTTTACAACCTCTTGGGCACAATCGCCAGCTTCGCCTAAACAGTGAAATTCAAAACCTAATGGGGTACCAGCTATACTTAACATCCTTGCAAGTTGCCCTGCTCCGATAATACCTATTCTCATAATTATTGCTCTCTAGGATTTGGATTTTCTAAAACGTTTTGAGTTTGGTCAGCTCTAAATTTAACTAAAGCTTCAGCTATTTTAGAATCTGTAAATTGCAATATACTAGCTGCAAAAAGTGCAGCATTTTTACTACCTGCAACCCCTATCGCAAACGTAGCTACTGGAATACCAGCAGGCATCTGTACTATGGATAATAAACTATCTTTACCATTTAATATACTAGATTTCACAGGTACTCCTAACACAGGAAGCTCTGTTTTTGCAGCTACCATACCTGGTAAATGTGCTGCTCCACCTGCTCCAGCTATTATAACCTTTAAGCCACGTTTTTTAGCAGTTTCTGCATATGTAAACATCTTATCTGGTGTACGGTGTGCTGATACTACCTCACACTCATAGCCAATACCAAGTTGGTCAAGGATATCACAACACTCTTTCATTGTGCTCCAATCAGACTTAGAACCCATTATCACGCCAATGTCTATGCTCATTTTTTATTTCTCCAATTCTTGTATAACTCAAAATCTGTCATACCACGACTTGATCGTGGTATCCATTTTAACTATACCGGGTCGATACACTGATCGACTCCTACATTTCATTGTTATTTTTTTATATTTATCCGCAGGAGCTAACCTGTGTGTTGTTAGCTCTATCACAAATTTTTATTACTTTTTCTCCAATTTTTAATAACCTCAACCCAAGCTTTACTTTCTAACTTTTGTACTCTTTCTTTTAAAGTTTCAGCCATATCTGTAGCTAAAACATCACATTCTAGTTGCAGTACTACCTGACCACCATCAACATCTTCTGTAACCTGATGAATAGTACAACCAGATTTTATCTCTTTAGCATCAATTACAGACTGGTGTACAGCTAAATCCATCAAACCAGCATATTTTGGTAATAAAGAAGGATGTATATTTAGAATTTTACCTCTAAAATAGTTTATAAAATCTTTACCTAATATTCGCATAAAGCCTATAAGCATTATCAAATCTGGGTTATATGATTGTATTTCTTGGATTAATAACTGATCGTACTGTTCACGATCAAGTCCTTTAGCACTTAAAAACTTGTTTGGTATATTATGTTCTTTTGCTCTTTGTAAAATATATGCTTCTTTCTTATTTGAGATTACAAGCTCTATATTAGCATCAACTTGCTTAATAGTAATTGCATCTATTATAGCTTGCATATTGCTACCGCGAGTGGAGCCCAAAATTACAAGTTTTAATTTTGACATCGTACTAGCTAAGTTCTTTGTATTTTTTACCACGTAAAATATTCATATGGTTAATACGCTTATTTATAAGCTTCTTGGTTCCTATATCTGGTCGATGGAATAATTTACCATAAATATTTTTCACACCATTTTCTGCTTTTTGCTCAGCTTCAGCAATATTGTCACCTAAACCTAACACAGCTATAGCTCTTGAACCTGTCCCAATAAGTTTACCCTCTCTTTCATCTACTGCACCAAAAAATAGCTCAACATCACTAGGACATTGAGATATATCGATTTCAAAGTTTTTTACCGAGTGATTTGGATACCCCAGAGGCACTAAATACTTGCATACTGTAGCCTGTTTTTTAAAGCTTGCCTTAACGTCTTGTAAATCACCTGTAGCTACCGCTTTAGCTATTTCCACAAAATCACCTTCTAATAAAGTCAGCAAATTCATAGCTTCTGGATCTCCAAAACGGGCGTTATACTCTATGACTTTAGTGTCATTAATTGTTGCCATAAAACCACCATAAATGATCCCTTGATAAGGAGACCCAAACTTATCAGCTAATGCGTGAATAACTTTTTCGTTGATTTCCTTAGCTCTTTGAATATCACTATCAGACAAAAATGGTAAGCTATGATTTACGTCTGAATACGTACCCATACCGCCTGTATTCGGCCCTCTATCGCCTTCATGGGCGCGTTTATGATCTTGGACAACTGGCATGTGTATAAAGTTTTCACCATCAGTAAAAGATATTAAAGAAAATTCTTCACCATGAAGCTTTTCTTCAATAACAAATTCTTTACCAGCATCTACTAATGATTGACAATGTTTAATAGCCTCTTTCATTGTATGAAGGTGATCTCCCCATACAAGTACACCTTTACCACCACATAAACCATCTGCTTTTATTACAAATTGCTTTTGGTATTTTTTAAGTGTTTCTTCAACGCCATCCATAGAATTGAATTTTTTAAAAAACGGATTAGCTCCAATTTTATACTCCTCTATAAGCTCACGAGTAAAGCCTTTAGATGTTTCTAATTGAGCATGCTCCTTAGTAGGCCCCACAACATTGACCCCATTTGCTTTTAGCCTATCTGCCAACCCAATCTCTAATGGAGCCTCAGGACCAATAATTGCAAGATTTATACCTTGTGATTTTGCATAATCTACAATAGCCTCACAATCACATATATCTGCTAATTTATAGCCAGCAGATAGCTTAGTAATACCTGGATTTGTAGCATTACTTATACAAAATAGTTTATTTTCTATCGAACTTCTTTTAACAGCTTTTGCAATAGCATGCTCTCTACTACCTGAGCCTATTAGAAGAATATTCATATTTTTCTCCATATTTAGATAATTTTTAACATTTTTTTCTATACGCTTATTAATATCTTCTTTATCCGATGGTGGAACAAATGTTTGTCCTGTAATCATTTCAAAAAGAGTAATATACTTTTGTGATAGTTCTACAACTAGCTCCTCTGGTGCTTGTGGTAAAACTTTATCATTATACGGATCACAATTTTTTGCAAACCATAGTCTAAAAAACTCTTTATCGATATTTTCAGGCTCTAAGCCTTTTTCAAATCTATCTTGGTAGCTATCTTTTAGCCAAAATCTAGAACTATCTGGAGTATGAATTTCATCAATTAAGATAATCTCACCTGTAAGCTGGTCTATACCAAACTCATATTTAGTATCTGCAAGTATCAAACCATGTTCTTGAGCTATTTTTTGACCAAACTCAAAAAGTTCTAAAGCCCTTTGTGATGCAAAATCCCATTGTTGTTGTGTAAGCCAACCTTCTTTAACAATATCTTGTGCTGATATTGGTCTATCATGATCTTGCTCTTTGGTTGTAGGAGTTAGAATATTATGAGGAAGCTTTTGGTTTTTGCTTAAACCCTCCGGGAGAATATTTCCACAATAGTCTCTACTACCATTTTTGTAGTGTGTCCATAATGATGTTGATGTTGAGCCTGTGATATAACCTCTTACAACAAACTCGATAGGTAATACTTTGGCTCTTCTTGCTACAATTACATTTGGATCAGGTGATGTGATAAAATGATTTTTTACTATATGAGCAGTTTCTTTAAACCACCATACTGAAGATTGTGCTAGAATTTGCCCTTTAAAAGGAATAAAACCTAATGATCTGTCAAAAGCAGACTGTCTATCAGTTGATATCAAAATACTTTTATCATCAGCAAAATACATGTCTCTAACTTTACCAATGTACTTATCTTTGATATCTAAATTAGTTGATTTCAACACATTTTTAATATTATTTATAATGATTTGTTTATCAATCATTAGACTATTTCCACCTTAGCTGAGTTTGTAATAGTACCAATTTGATACAGTTTAGTATTAGTATACTTAGAAGCTAGCTTACGCATTTTTTGATATTGATCTTGGTTTGTGATTATAGTCATACCTATACCCATATTAAATGAACGGTACATTTCAAAATCACTGATATTACCAATTTTTTGCATAACTTTAAAAACTGCCGGAACTTCAAAACTTTCCTTACTAATTTTAGCTCCCAAGCCTTTTGGTAACACACGTGGAATATTTTCAATAAACCCGCCACCTGTAATATGAGCCATACCTTTGATATCAACGCCATTATCTAAGAAGTCATGGATAATATTTGTATAATTGATATGTGGCTCTAGCAAGATATCACCTATAGTTTTACCAGCAAACTCAGGATAAGTATCTGTATGCTTGTTATTAGCAACATCAAAGAAAAGCTTACGTGCAAATGAGTAACCGTTTGTATGCAATCCTGAGGAGCTAAGACCAAATATAACATCACCTTGTTGGATATTTTCACCATTGATAATTTTGTCTTTTTCAACAATACCAGTGATTACTCCAACCATATCTATTTCACCAGGTTGGTAAACCCCTGGCATCTCAGCTGTTTCGCCACCTACTAGAGATACACCAGATTCAGCACATGCTTTTGACATTCCTTTAACAAGTTCTTCCATAATAGCTGGATCTAACTTATCATGGGCAACATAATCTAAAAATGTAATAGGCTTAGCACCCATTACTACAATATCATTGGTTGCAGCTGAAAAAAGATCATAACCAAGATTTTCAAATTTGTTACACATTACAGCAACTTTTGTTTTAGTGCCAACACCGTCTATAGACTGTACTAATACTGGATCTTTATAATTATTAACAATATCTTTCAGTGAGAATAAAGAACCAAAGCTACCTAAACCTGTTAGCACGTTTTTTGTAAAAGTTTTTTTGACATGCTTTTTCATTCTGTCTACGGCTTGGTTACCTGCCTCAATACTTACACCAGCGTCTTCATATTTTAGATCTGCCATTTTATTTCCTTTTTAATCAATTCAAAATGCCCTGTCATTCCGGACACCGATTCTGAATCTCTTAACTTATAACCAACACACTAAAGATCCTAAATCAAGTTCAGGATGGACTCATTTTTTTATTTTATTTAGATACATCTACTACCCATTCAACTCCTGAGCGCATTGGAAAGTGTTAAACAAAAGCTCTGTAATTGTCATAGGACCAACACCTCCTGGTACTGGAGTTATAGCAGAAACTTTATCTTTCACACCTTCAAAATCAACATCGCCATATAGTTTACCATCTACACGATTGATACCAACATCAATCACAACCGCACCTGATTTGACCATATCTGCAGTTATAAACCTAGCTTTCCCAATCGCCACCACTAAAATATCAGCTGTTTGGGTATGTGATCTAAGATCTTTTGTTTTACTATTACATACTGTCACTGTTGCTTTAGCATTTAGTAGCATTTGTGCTATAGGTTTACCAACGATATTGCTAGCACCGACTACTACAGCATTAGCTCCAATAAGATCAATATTATACTTTTTAAGCATTGTCATAATACCCTTTGGGGTACATGGTTGTAAGCAAGTTTTATCACCTATTTGTAGTTTGCCTATATTTGTTGGGTGAAAGCCATCAACATCTTTTTCTACTGCTATAAAATTAATAACTTTTTGGCTATCAATATGCTTTGGCAATGGTAACTGTACCAGTATAGCATGTACTTGTTTATCATTATTAAGTTGTTTAACCAATTGCAAAAGCTCCTCTTCTGAGGTTTTTTCTGGTAGTTTTATAACATCTGAATCCATACCCACTTGAGCACAGGTTTTAGATTTAGAGCTAACATAAACTTGGCTAGCTGGATCATCCCCCACTATTATAGCTACAAGTTTTGGCGTGATATTGGTTTTGTTTTTGTATTCTTGAATTTGCTCTTTAAGTTGCACCTTTAGATTTTGCGATAGAGCTTTACCGTCGATTAAAGTCATGACTGATCAACTATACTTTTAATAAAGTAAAAGGTATATATATGATAACAAATTTAAGATAAGAATGGTTGAATTTATTAGGTAAGATTACTTATTTCATTCAATAAACTCCTACGAAGTTTAGATCCTATAATAAGTCTATTGCTGAATTAGGTTATTTAATAAACAAGGCAAACTCTCATATATCCCTATTTAAGTTAACATGATAGTATACAACACGAATAATAGAATTATTAATTAAGATCTACAAAACCCTAAATCTTTATTTCTTAAAAATTCCTACCTTCTCAACCATTTTTTAATCAGTTTAAATAATAATTGGCATTTATTTGGAGAGAAATTATGCCTATCCACACGCTTTGTGTATATTTTGATAAAAAAGTCCCACAAACTGCTTGAAGTACAAAAAATTCTCCTTATAATTGCTAGTACTTGATAGTTTTAACCTTGACTTATACTCTCAAGAAAAATTAACAACATTTAGCTAACAAAAAACTAAGGAAACAAATTATGAAAAAGACAAACCAAAAAGGTTTCTCACTTGTTGAGTTAATGGTAGTGATTGCTATTATCGCTATTCTAGCAGCAGTAGCTGTACCTATGTATTCAAACTATACTACTCGTGCTAAGATAGGTTCTGAGCTTTCAAAATTAGGCGGCGCAAAAGCTCAGGTTGCTGAAGGTATCGCTAATAACAATGGATCTGTAACTGGTGTAACGGCATCAGACTTGCCAAGTGGAGCTTCTGTAACTGATGGTGTAATCTCATTAACATCAACAGAGGTATCTGGTGCTACAATAACACTTACACCTACTGCAGCATCTGGCGCAATTACTTGGGCTTGTAACGTAAGTGGTGTAACTTCGTCTCAAGTTCCTTCTAATTGCACAAATAACTAATCTCCAATATCAAAAGCTACATAAGTAGCTTTTCTCATACGAAAACTAAATGCTTTATTTTAAGTCTGATGACTAAATTGTGTCACAACTTTCGTCTACTTACTATAAATGAAGTTATATTTTATCCTATAATATATAATTACAAGATTTTAGTGTCTTGTATTTTTGGCTTTTAACTATAATTATGGATACAATATGAAAAAAACAACACAAAAAGGCTTTTCCCTCATTGAACTAATGATGGTGATTGCAATTATTGCCATCCTAGCAGCAATAGCTATTCCAATATATGCCAACTATAAAGAACGAGCACAAATTACTAGTGCTATAAATAGCATAGGTGGAATAAAAGCAAAAATAGAAGACAATATAAATAACAATATAGATATATCTACCCAAACTTACGAAACTCCCCAGGGTGTCTCAGTAATTAATGGTAGCTCATCTGGCGGCACAATTGAGGTTAACTTAAGCAAAACAAACCCCGACACATTTACAAATCCTAATGACACTATCAAACTTACTGGGGTTATTAGCGGTAGCATGTTTAATTGGACGTGCTCACATAACTCTAATGCTTCAAGTCTAACGACTAGTAACGTACCGCCGGCTTGCTCTAGCACTTTTTAAACGTTAAATATTGATAATCAACCTTCAATTTTAGTCACGTTTATAAATATCTTCTAAACGTACGATATCATCTTCTCCTAAATAATCACCAACTTGGACCTCAATTATTTGAATATCACTATCTGTAAAATTTTCAAGCCTATGAATAGACTCTTTAGGTATGAAAATATGGTCACCAACTTTATATTCACATACATTATCATCAACTGTAATAGTTGGATTACCAGTAACTACAACCCAGTGTTCTGCTCTCTTAAAATGCTTTTGTAAAGACAGTTGTCCTTTGGGTTTAACTGTTATTATTTTAGTTTGGCTTTTTTCTGTAAAATTAAGGGTTTGATACGTACCCCAAGGACGCTGATAAATTTTTCCAATCTGATTAATATTAGAAGCCATAAAATCCCAATTTCATAAACTTTTGTAAAATAAACATTAATTATTGACCAAAAACGTTATCTATTCAAGTTTAATCTGTAATAACGCCGCACCACATTCTGGCCTCTCCACCGCCTAAAGGCTTGGGATCATCAGAATAGTTATCTGAACCTTCGTGAATCATTAAACTATGTCCTTCTAACTCTTCTAGAGATTTCAGCTTTGGTGCGATTATTGGTTTAGTTGCTGTACCGTCAGCTTTGACTATTAATTTTGGTAAATCACCTTTATGACCTTTATCATTATATGGACCTAAATGCTTACCTGTATTGTCCGGGTCCCAATGCCCACCTGCTGCCATACCTTTGTTACTGCAGCTTGGATTAACATGTATATGAAACCCATGTGTACTTGAAGGTGGCAAATTATATAAATGTGGCGTAAAAATCATACCCTGAATTTCTTTATCGGCAATATATGGAGAAATAGTTACTGTACCAACATCTTTACCAGTTTGGGTATTTTTTAGATGAACAATTAGCTCACCATCATGCTCTAAATCATAAGATTTATCACTGTTAAAAAAACTACAACTTGACAACAATACTACAAAACCAACACCAAATAATTTATATCTTTTCTTCATATAGCTCCCTTATTTCCTAATTTTGCATATTAATAATACTCATTTAAATAGCTCTTTACTAGCTTAAGCAACCTACTCCAAGAAAAAGTGCTTATGGAGCACTTAAATACTAAACTTAGGCTAAACTTACTCAACCCATTCATTTACAAAAAATAATTAAATCAACAAGATTACATTTATTATTTTATGTTATTATAACTAAATAATTCCTATACTTTTTTGATAATTTATAGCTATGTCAGGTAATACGTTCGGTAAAATTTTCACAGTAACAACTTGTGGTGAAAGCCATGGCGATTCTCTTTTAGCAATCATTGATGGTTGTCCTGCTAATATAGAACTCTCTGAAGCTGATATTCAACAAGACTTAGACAGACGCAAACCAGGCCAATCTAAATTTACTACACAACGCAAAGAGCCTGATGAAGTAAAAATAATCTCTGGTATTTTTGAAGGTAAAACAACAGGTACCCCTATTGGCTTGGTTATTAAAAATCAAGATCAAAAATCAAAAGATTATGGGGAAATAAAAGATAAATTTCGACCTGGTCATGCTGATTATACTTATTTTAAAAAATATGGTATTCGTGACTATAGAGGTGGCGGTCGCTCTTCTGCACGAGAAACTGCTATGCGTGTCGCTGCTGGTGCAATAGCAAAGAAGATACTCAAACAGCATGGTATTGAGATTTATGGTTTTTGTTCACAAATAGGTGACTTAAAAATAAGCTTCAAAGATAAGGGTTTTATTAACCAAAATCCTTTTTTTATAGCAGACATAGATGCTCAAACAAAATGTGAAGAGCTAATACATCAAATACGCAAAGAAGGTGATTCAGTGGGTGCGGAGGTAACTGTTATAGCAACAGGCATGCAAGCTGGGTTTGGTAGACCAGTATTTGATAGACTTGATGCTAATATTGCTTATGCTTTAATGAGTATAAATGCTGTAAAAGCTGTAAGTATTGGAGATGGCTTTGAATGCGTAACCCAAAAAGGAAGTCAACATCGTGACGAAATTTCCCAAGAGCAAGGCTTTTTATCTAATCATGCTGGTGGTATCTTAGGAGGCATATCTACTGGGCAAGATGTAATAGCTAAATTAGCTTTTAAACCAACCTCAAGTATATTAAAACCTGGCAAAAGTATTGACACACATGGACAAGATACTATAGTAATTACCAAAGGTAGACATGATCCATGTGTTGGTATCCGTGGTGTACCTATAGCTGAGGCAATGTTAGCTTTAGTTTTAGTTGATGAGTTACTATTTACAAATGCCTATAGAGAATATTCTAATGAGTGAACACGATTTTTGGCAACTGTTAATTGATTGGGGCTATTTTGCTGTAGCTATAGCTGTTTTAATAGAGGGTGAAATATTTCTAGTCATGGTTGGTATTGCCACAGCAGCTTCTTTATTTAACTACCCTTTAGTGATAGTTGCAGCAACTATAGGAGCCATAATTCATGATAACGGTGTTTTTATTTTTTCAAAACTTACAGGCAAAAAATTTATTGAAAGAAAGCAATCATGGCAAGCACGAGCCAACCAATCTTTAAAACTTTTAGATAAATATGATCATTGGGCAATTCTTAGTATTAGATTTTTGTATGGATTAAGAACCATAACTATATTTATAGTTGGTCTTAGCAAAGTTAGTAAGTTAAAATTTATAACCTTAGACGCTATAAGTAGCTTTGTTTGGGCATTTATATACATAACTTTAGGTTTTTTTTTCGGTCACGCAATCTTAAACTTTGTTGACCATGTACATATTGTAGAATGGATATCAAGTAATAAATACTTATCGATATTTATACTTATTTTAATTTCAAGTGTCATATATTTTAGTTATAAAATAGTATGTTCCAAAGCAAAGAGGCGAATCAAATGAGTCGGTTAGATCTTTTAAAAAAAGCTAATACAGTACAAAAAGATGAATCTGCTAAATCCACTAGACGAAGTGGGATGCTAGATGACAAAGCTCAACAAAAGCAGCTGAGAGAAAAAAATATCACAACTGATGATTTTTTAAGTGCTGATGATTTTAAAAATGAGCTTACTCCATCTGCACTAGAAGATAACAATTCAAATTCTGATGATATTGATAAAGAGAGTGTTAATGTCATAGAAA
Organism: Allofrancisella heilbronnii; assembly: GCF_000710735.2. Lineage (NCBI taxonomy): Bacteria > Pseudomonadati > Pseudomonadota > Gammaproteobacteria > Thiotrichales > Francisellaceae > Allofrancisella > Allofrancisella heilbronnii. The sequence goes on from NZ_CP144673.1 coordinate 1,208,040, forward strand.
TAGATATTAATGACAGCGAAGGTATCAACCTTGAAAGTTCTTTCATTGAAGATATTGATGATAATACAGACAAAGAGTTAGATTCAAATGATAAAAAAACTTCTGATGATATTGATGATGAAACCGTCGATATAGTAGAGGGCAACCTCGGGGTTAACTATAGCGATGCTGATATTAAACAAGAGTTAGAGTATGTTTTTGATCACCGCGAAGATATATACTACTTATATATAAAAGTAATTAAAGGTGGTGGAATGGAAATCAACACATCAAAAATTTTACACCTTGATGACATTGTTAGGATTTCTGTAACGTTAACCGAGCTTAAAGAGCAAGTAGGATGTGAAGCTAGAATTATATCAGCATTTCCTCATAATATTCGTACTGCAGAAAAAAATGACAGTAATAAATATCATTATATAGTACAATTTATAGGTCCTAACGCACCAGAAACAGATAGAGTAATTTCAAAATACTTATTAGGTTATAAAATAAAATAATCACATGGCAAAACATAAAACAGCTTTTATTTGTCAAGAATGCGGAGCAACCTCGCCGCGCTGGCAAGGTCAATGTCATAGCTGCAATCAATGGGATACTTTTGTCGAAGAGATACAAACAGACACTAAAAAGCCAGCTAAATCACGCATGGGGTTTGCTGGCAGTGTCTCTAAAGCAATCTCTTTAGCTGAGATAAAAGGCAAAGAGCATACACGTACTTCCACTTATATCCAAGAATTTGATAGAGTGCTTGGAGGCGGTATTGTAAAAGGGTCTGTAACCCTAGTAGGCGGTGATCCTGGTATTGGGAAATCATCAATATTACTACAAATAATGGCTGTTTTGTCTCTAAAAAAGAAAGTCTTATATGTAAGTGGTGAAGAATCTCTAGAGCAAATCGCTCTACGTGCTGAAAGGCTTGATTTGCCTAAAGATAATCTTTTAGTAATGTGTGAAACGAATATTGAGACAATCGCGGATTATATTATTAAAAATAAGCCTGAAGTTGTAGTTATAGATTCTATTCAGACAATCTATAATCCAGAGTTACAGTCCATGGTTGGTGGAGTATCGCAAGTCCGTGAGTCTACAGCATATATAACTCAAGTTGCTAAACAATATGATATTTCTGTATTTCTAGTTGGCCACGTTACCAAATCAGGAGATGTTGCTGGACCTAGAGTTTTAGAACATATAGTAGATGCTGTAGTATTTATTGAATCCCAAGACAATGGTAGATACCGCCTAATGCGTACTCTAAAAAATAGGTTTGGTGCTGTTAATGAGATTGGCGTATTTGCAATGACTGATAAAGGCATGAAAGAAGTTAAAAATCCTTCAGCTATCTTTCTTAATAATGGTCGCACGAACTTGATTGGAAGTGTTATAGTTTCAGTTTGGGAAGGCACAAGACCTCTACTAGTAGAGCTACAATCACTCGTTGTCGATAAAAATATAAACCAACCGCCCAAAAGACTTTGTGTAGGAATTGATAATAATAGATTAGCTATGATTTTAGCTATCGTACAAAGATATATGCACCTTGATTTATATGATAAAGATGTATTTTTAAATGTAGTTGGTGGTATAAAAATTACAGAAACAAGTATAGACTTAGCTCTTATCTCAATAATCTACTCTAGCGTAAAAGAACTAGAGATACCTCATGATATGTTAATCATGGGTGAAGTAGGTTTATCTGGTGAAATACGCCCCATACCATACGGTGTTGAAAGGATAAATGAAGCTAAAAAACATGGTTTTAAAAAAATAATTGTTCCTAAAGCTAATATTTCCAAACTAGTAAAAAACGATAATGTAGAAATAACAGGTATAACTAACCTTAACCAGCTTAAAGATATAATTACGGGATAAATTACTATGAATCTTTTAGAAAGTCTTAACTTTTTAGATATTTTGATTATCATTTTGAGCTTGACATTAAGCTTGTTTGCAGCTGTAAAGGGGCTATTTAAAAATATAGTACTACTTATTCTTATGATTTTTGCTGTAATACTAGCAGGTATTTTAGCTCAAAAAATACAGCAAAGTTATATTAATTCTATAGTAAGTGATCCTGGCACTGCTTATGTAGTATCTTTTATTTTAGTCCTTATTGGTGCATATCTTATAATATTTGGTGTCATGAAAGTTTTCATGAAAAATAATAAAGAAAAAGAAACTTTATCAAACACGTTATTTGCTTTTTTTATTGCTATTATTCGCTACAGTTTTATATTTGCCATAATTTGTTCTACTCTTAACTCTTTTGATTCAATAAAAGATAGTTCTCTTTGGGAAAATTCCGTTTTTGTACCAAAATTAGTAAAAGTTGGCGACTATGCTTTTAACACTAAAGTGAAAATGCAAGAAACAAATCTAAAAGATTATGTTCCTAAAGAAGTTGCTGGTGGCTAACTTTCACCTTTAAGCTCACGTTGCATAAGCTGTTTAACTATATTTTTTGGTTCAGCCGATTCATACAATACTTGGTATGTAGCAAACACCAATGGCATATCAACTTTATGCTTCTTAGCTAAGTTATAAACTGCTTGAGCAGTAAAATAGCCCTCTACAACATTATTAACCATCTTTAGAGATTCCTCTATAGAATAGCCCTGACCAATATATAACCCAAACCTACGATTTCGTGACTGATTATCTGAACATGTTAATAACAAATCGCCTAAGCAACTAAGACCTATAAAGGTTTCTGAATCAGCCCCTAACTTAAGTCCAAGTTTTTTAATCTCAGCTAATCCCCTTGTTATAAGTGCAGCATGGGCATTTACTCCAAAATTCATTCCCGCAGCTATCCCTGCAGCAATTGCTAAAACATTCTTAACTGCTCCACCAATTTGAGCACCTATAATGTCTGTTGTGGTATAGCATCTAAAATTTTCATTACTAAAAAGTTGCTGAACTTCTTTGGCATATTTAATATCTTTCGATGCTACAACTACAGCTGTCGGAAGCTTTTGAGCAACTTCTTTCGCAAAACTTGGTCCTGTAATCAAGGCAAATTTTGTACCTGGTAGTATTTCATTAGCTATTTCATCAAGTAATGCATAACTGTTATGACAAAACCCCTTTGTAGCACTTATTATTCCTTGCTTAGGTAATATATATTCTTTTAATTCAGTAAGTATATTTTTAAATCCAGAACTAGGTGTAGCTATTAATATTTGATCAAAATCAACTATACTCTCCTGCCAATTAGAAATAGCTGTTAGATTGTTTGGGAATTTTTCAATATTTGGTAAATACTTAATGTTATTATGATTTTTTAGCATTTCTTGGTTATGCGACTCTCGCCATGAGCTAATCCTAACGTTATGTCCTTTATACGCTAGTTGCAAAGCCAACGCTGTACCCCATGCCCCTGCACCTATGACAAGTATGCTCTTTTGCATAAAAATAAAAACCATATAATCACTTTATTCCTACTATATGCTATAGTTGATAAAGAGTAAACAACTTATAACCAATAATTTTTAAGCAATAACTTTTAAGCAAATGGTAAAAGAAAAGCTTGTGCACTTACCTAGAAATACACGTAAAGGAGAACTTACTATGACAGATAGTAATCGATATTTAAAGTTTAAAGTATATGGCTTAGACTGTATTGAAGAAGTAAATGTCATCAAAAAAACTCTAAGTAAAAAAATACCAGCGGAAAATATGGAGTTTGATTTACTTAATGGTAAACTTTTAATAAACCAACAAGATATTTCTTCAAAAGAAATTATTTCTTTGATTAAAAAAGCTGGTTTAAACGCTATAGCTTGGGATAAATATTTATCAAATGGTCAAAATCCTAATTTCTTAAGTAAATATCTACGTTTAATCACAACGTCAATCTGTGGAATTTTAATTGCTTTTGCATATTTATTCCACTCTATTGACCATGGGTTTATGCACGCGTTTATAGGTAGTGAAAATGATTCTACAAGAGCGTTTCTTTTTATATCACAGCTTAGCTACTTACTAGCTATAATATTTGGTAGTTGGTTTGTTTTTCCAAAAGCAATATCTTCTATAAAACGTCTTGATGCTGATATGAATCTACTTATGGTAATAGCTATAGTTTGTGCTATTATTATTGGTCAACTTTTTGAAGCTGCAGTTGTAAGTTTTTTATTTGCCCTTTCACTTCTACTAGAATCATGGAGCGTTGGTAATGCTCGTTCAGCGATAACTAAGCTTATGAATTTAACGCCTGATACTGCGCTAGTTTATTGCTGTAATGACAAACAATTTGAAGAAAAGCCTATAGCAGAAATCAATGTAGGCAAAAGAATACTTATAAAACCAGGTCAAAAAGTTGCTCTTGATGGAATTATTATTAAAGGTAGTAGCTTTATAAATCAAGCTCCAATAACTGGTGAGTCGATCCCTGTAGAAAAACAAATTGAAGATGAAGTTTTTGCTGGGAGTATAAATGGAAACTCTGCTATTGAAATAAAAACAACAAAAACTGCTGATAACTCATCAATAGCAAAAATTATTCAAGCTGTAGAACACGCGCAATCAAAACGTTCAAAAGCAGAAAAATGGGTCGATAAATTTGCAAGAATCTATACTCCCAGCATGATACTACTTGCCTTGATAATTGCTGTATTTCCACCGTTAATTTTGAATCAGCCTTGGGTCAACTGGATATACCAAGCTTTAGTTATTCTTGTAATAGCTTGCCCTTGCGCACTAGTAATATCAACCCCGATATCTATAGTCTCTAGTCTAGCAAAAGCAGCGCAAAATGGGGTTTTAATTAAAGGAGGTAATTTTATTGAAATCCCTGCAAAACTTAAAGCTATTGCTTTTGATAAGACAGGTACTCTAACCCAAGGGAAGCCTAGCGTAAAAGAAATTATAACTAATAATAACTTTTCAAAAAAGCAGTTAATAACTATTGCTGCTAGTCTAGAAAAAACAGTGGATCATCCCATTTCTAAAGCAATCATTGATTATGCTAACCAAAACAATATAAAAATTGAAGAAGCTGTAAACACTAAAGTTATAGGAGGTAAGGGGATTGCTGGAGAAATTGGAGATTCTTACTTCTGGCTTGGTAGCCATGCTTTTGCTCATGAAAAACAACTTTGTGAGGATACTTCACTACATAATCAGGCAGCAAAACTTGGAGATGATGGCTTTTCATTAATATTTGTAGGTAATAATCAAGACGTAATTGGTACTATAGCCATACAAGATGGTATAAAGAATAATATCCAAAGTTCCTTAAAACAACTAAAAGCATTAGGGGTTGAGCAAACTGTAATGCTTACAGGTGATAATAAAGGTACAGCAAAAGCTATTGCAGAGCAGGCAGGAATTGATGACTTTTATGCTGAACTTTTACCTGAAGATAAAGTAACTAAAATTGAAGAACTTGTTAATAAATATAAAAATGTAGCAATGATTGGAGATGGTATAAATGATGCTCCAGCTCTTGCTAGATCTAATCTAGGTATTGCTATGGGAGCTATTGGTAATGACGTTGCGATAGAAACTGCAGATATTGCTCTAATGTCTGATGATATCAGTAAGCTACCGTGGTTAATCAAGCACTCACGAAAAACTCTAAATATAATAAAACAAAACATAACCTTTTCTATAGTTATAAAAGCCATTTTTATATCGTTAGCTATTGCCGATTTAGCCACCCTATGGATGGCGATTGCAGCAGATATGGGGGCAACTTTTATTGTTATAATAAATGCTTTAAGATTACTAAAATCTTAGATTATAAACTTTTATAGAGCAAATATGCGAATTACATTAAAACAACTTCAAGTTTTTGTAAATACTGCTAAAGCTGAATCAATAAGTATTGGTGCTGAAAAATGCTTTATCTCACAAGCAGCTGCAAGTATGTCATTATCACAACTTGAAAGTATGCTTGGTATAACTTTATTTGATAGGTTAGGTAAGCGTATGAAATTAAACTCTAATGGGCAAGCTCTCCTAAACCAAGCTATACAGATTATTGATAGAGTTTCAGAACTAGAATCTTTTGCTTGTGAAGACAAGCCCCTAGCTGGTAAAATTACTATTGGAGCTAGTACAACAATAGCAAACTATATACTACCAAAACATCTTGCACGATTTAGAAACCTCTATCCTAACGTAGAAATAGAACTAATTTGTGATAATACCAAAGAAATAATACATAAAGTTGAAACCTTAACTTGTGATGTAGGCTTTGTTGAGGGATATTGTCACAATGATTGTATTGAGTCAACAATATGGCAAGAAGATAAGTTAGTAATTATGTCTAATATAAACCATCCTCTAGCAAATAAAAAAAATTTAAAGATAACAGATTTACTCGAATATAATTGGGTACTAAGAGAACAAGGATCAGGAACATTCGAAATATTTTCTAAAGCAATCAAAAACCATCTACCTCAACTAAAAAAAGAAATCATTTTTAACAACACAGAAGCTATAAAACAATATATCTCTAATAGCCAGTGTCTAACATGTTTATCTCATGCTATTGTAGAACAATCCTGCGACGCTACACAATACCAAATCTTAGATACCAAAGATTTAGATTTAAAAAGAAATTTTTATAAACTTTTACACAAAACAAAATATCATACAAACCTGACCCAAACATTTTGTCATTTTCTTGAGGAAGAAAACATATAAAGCTTGAATTTTGGTTAAAAATCATCATTATATTTATTGAGTAATTAATAATTAGGAGAATGCTAATATGTCATTAGGTGTAATACTACTTATAATCGTAGCAGCAGTTGCTATATATGTTGTTATGACTTATAACAAACTAATAGCTGAAATAGAAACTGTTAAAAATTCAGAAAAACAAATAGATGTACAACTTGACCGTAGAGCAAAAGTTTTTGACTCTTTAGTAAATGTTGTCAAGAAATATATGGACTATGAGCAAACTACTCTAAAAGATATAGTAGCTCTACGAAGCCAAGCCAACTCTGCAAAACAACATGGTGATGTTAAAACAAGAATAGCAGCTGAAAACCAAATATCTGAACTTGCAAAAGGTATAAATGTACAGTTTGAAAACTACCCGGAGTTAAAATCAAACCAAAATGTAATCCAGCTTCAAGAAGAAATAACATCTACCGAAAATAAGTTAGCTTTTGCAAAACAGGCTTTAAATGATTCTATAGAAAGGTATAATGCCCATAAAAAATCTTTCTTTGCTGGTATAGTTGTAAGTTTATTTAAAAAGCTAAATGAGAACTTCATCTATTGGAATATTTCTGAAGAGAAAAAACAACAACTAGAAGATACTAGAGTGGAACTATAAATGTCATCTACAGATAATCTACATTATGGCTCTGTAAACTGGCGTGAAGTTGTTCATAAAAATACCAGAAAAACATATCTAGTTATAGCTACCTTTTTGCTAGTGTTTTTCTTGCTTGGTATATTTGTAGACACTGTATACAGATATAATGAAATTGCAAATGCCTATTATAGAGCTTATGGCATCGAACTACCTATATCAAAAGTGTTTTGGGCTCTAGCAACTTTTCAGTTAGTTCCTTATGCTACTATCATTATTTCTGGTATAGCAGTTATTTGGATATTTATAACTTTTAGCATGTATGACAAAATTATGCTTTCAGGAACTCAATACCAAGAAATCACCGCTGATGATCAAAATCCTTTAGCACGTCGTGTTTATAATGTTGTCGAAGAAATGAAAGTTGCAGCTGGCATGAGATACATGCCAAAAGTATTTCTTATAAATGCTGACTATATGAATGCTTTTGCCTCTGGATACTCTGAAAAATCAGCTATGGTTGCTATTACAACAAAACTTGCTAATGCTCTAAACCGTGATGAGCTACAAGCTGTGATGGCGCATGAGCTAACCCATATCCGTAATCAAGATATAAAACTGAACCTATTTACTATGGTTTTAGCAAATATGATGTTAATTATTATGGATTTTTTATTCTATTCAGTACTATTTTCAGGAAACACCAGTAATAGTAATAGCAATAATAATCGTAATAATAATGCAGCTGCATTTTTTATCATAATAATGATACTAAGATATGTCTTGCAAATATTCACAATATTTATGATGTTATTTTTAAGTCGTACAAGAGAGTATATGGCAGATGCTGGTGCAGTAGAGCTTATGAGAACTAACATGCCAATGGCTAATGCTTTGATTAAAATAGCTAATGATAATAAAAACCCCGAAACTCAATATAGCTACAAGCACACTAAAAATGAGAATCTACGTCGTGCTTCCTATATTTTTGATCCACTAAGTGCTGGGATCAATGGTGGTGATATGTCAGATTTATTTTCAACTCATCCTTCTATTGAGAAAAGATTAGCATCGATTGGTGTAAATAAAACCATAGGCTAGCAATTATCAAACGAATATACTATAATCGATTAAAGTTAGAGTTATCACTCTAATTCTTGTAAAAATTTCGAAAGACTATTATTAAGCCTAAAAGAGAGATAAATGTCAGAACAACAGCCACGTAAAAAATTATCATTAGATCGAAAGACGCTTACTACCAATAGAACGTCTAATATCAGTAGTAGCTTAAAAAGCAAACTCCAAAATAAAAAAGAGAATAATATCTCAAATTTCTTGATGAATGCTAACAAAGAATTATCTAATCTTTATCAAGAAAGACAAAAGCTAGATGAGCAAATAAAACAAATTGAGCAGAGATTACTTTTTGCAAAAAGTGAACCCTTACAAGACTTTTTATTTGAACTAAAAACTAAAGATTTTGAGCTACTGACTAAAATTAATTCACATATAAGTAGTTTATAATTACTTCTAAGAGCGATAATCAAATCTATTTATACTTAGTAACTCAAGGTTTGCGATATTTATATAATGGTTTTTATTTTAACTAAAACACTGTATCAAAAATCTCTTGGATACCTTTTTTAGCTAAAGCAAGCATTTTAGCAAATTCCTCTTCAGAGAAGTGTTTGCCTTCAGCTGTGCCTTGTATTTCAATCATACCACCATTAGAATTTAAAACGACATTCATATCTGTCTCAGCGTTTGAATCTTCATCATAATCAAGATCAAGTACTGGCTGATTATTATAGATGCCTACCGAGACTGCAGCAACTTGAGAGTTTAAAGGTTTGGCATCTTCAGCTATTAACCCTTTTTCTTTCATATGATTAATAGCATCTTTTATAGCTAGTGATGCCCCTGTTATCGACGCAGTACGTGTGCCACCATCAGCCTGAATCACATCACAATCGACTTTGATTGTATACTCACCAATAGCCGCTAAATCAACACTTGCTCGTAAAGCTCTACCTATCAAACGCTGGATCTCTTGAGTCCTGCCTGATTGTTTTCCTCTAGCTGCTTCTCGATCCATCCTTGTATGAGTAGAACGTGGTAACATACCATATTCAGCAGTTAACCACCCTTCTTTTGAGTCTTTTTTAAATCTTGGCACACCCTCTATTACTGATGCAGTACAAAGCACTTTCGTGTCACCAAACTCAATAAGTACTGACCCTTCAGCATGTTTTATAAAATTATGAGTAACTTTGATATTTCTCAACTGGTCATTATTTCTGCCACTTGGACGCATTTTAAATCCTTTTGATTAATTTCACACCTTTATAAGTGTATAATTATACAAATCAAAAATAAAATAAAAACCTTTAAAGATTTAAGGGATTTAGATATATGGACTTTCATGTGGATGTTGACAAATTAAGCAACTCTAAACTCTATTGGCTTAATGATGTCAACAATTTAGTAGCTGGTTTAACCCAATTTTATGGAAAAATACGTCTAGATAAAATATCTCAACAAATTTTGAACACAAGTAGTTTTGAAAAAGACCTTTTAAAAGTAGATAGTGCTTTAGTAAGGCAAATAACACTATCTAAAGATAACCTGACTATAGTCTTTGCAAGAACCATTATTCCTAAATCAACGTATGATTTCTTTACTCAAGAATTAGATAATTTAGGTGACAAACCAATCGGTAATGCTCTACTATATAAAAAAAAATTCAATAGAAGCCAATTTATTATTAGAGAGTTACCAACACACGTATTTAAAAATGAGACAGGTTTAATCTCAAATCAAAACATATACTCTCGTAGCTCCATTTTCAGCTATATACCTTCAAAACATTTAAAAATCCTAATAACAGAATACTTTTTATTTCTACCGGAGCTTACAAATGTTAAATAACAACAAACTAAGAGCTTATGCTTTACTAATGCGTCTTCACAGACCTATCCCAATATTATTAATCTTATGGCCAACACTTACTGCTTTAGTTTTAGCTAGTCATGGCTTACCAAGTTTAAAACTATTTATAATTTTTTCTTTAGGTGTATTAATTATGCGCACTGTTGGCTGTATCATAAACGATATAGCTGATATTGATTTTGATAAGCATGTTGCTCGCACTAGTACTAGACCATTAACTAGTGGTATTTTATCAGTTAAGAATGCTATTTATTTATGTATATCTCTTGCAATCATTGCTTTTATTTGTGTGTTATTTTTGAATATTTTTACGATCTTATTATCTTTTGTAGCTTTATTTTTAGCTACGTTATACCCATTCTGTAAAAGATTTTTTGCTATACCTCAGCTAGTACTGGGACTGGCGTTTAATTTTGGTATATTAATGGCATTTTCAGCAATACAAGATAAACTACCTTTTGAAGCTTGGATATTTTATCTCGCCACGATATTTTGGACTGTTGCCTACGATACTATCTATGCTTTAGCTGATAGAGAGTATGACTTAAAAATAGGTATTAATTCTTCAGCTGTGACTTTTGGCAAAAATGTTTTTAGACATATCTTTGCATTTAACTTTTTAGCTTTAGCTTTTTTGATAATACTAGGAATTTACTGTGATTTTAATAGCATATTCTATATAGGGATCATTATTTGTGGATTTTTCTTTATTAGAAATTATTTTATTTATAAAAAGTTAGGAATATCCAACTGCATCAAAGCTTTTTCAGATAACCATTGGGTTGGCTTTATAATATTTGTAGCTATAATCACTCAATACTAATTTAGTAGCTAAGACACACCTAATTTTGATATTTGGAGCTGTACTAGAGTTTGAGTTTATATCAGTAGCCCTTGGTGATTATATTTATCTTTCTCTACCCTCAGTTAACTTATCGAGAGCTAATTTACTTTCATTACGCTTAACTTCGCATATCAATACTTTTTATCAATATCATTCTACGCAAAGTGGGACTGTTACAAGCTGGAATTAGATCGGTGGTAAAACCAATACTAAGGCATTTATAGTCATAATCTTGTCCAAGCGTTATCATATACTTCCTTTTGATTTCTTAAATCACAGTAGTTATTTGTAGTCACTTCAATATTAGTCAGCTTATCAGTTAAAAGTTTTTTTTCATTTATGTAGTGTTTAGCTAACGCTATACAGTACAAGTACTTTAATTGATCTTTTTTAAAATTCTCTATCAATTCATTGGTTGATGATTTATTAATATCATCGATTCTAAAATTCATAACTATAATTGGATTATCTAGAGCTTGTATTTTGAAATAATATGTACCATATTTCACAACATCACAATAGTGACAATTACCACCCAAATCATAATGTTTTTTATATTCATACTTATAATTTAATAATTTAAATGGCTGATTATATTCTTGTTTAAGGAGTTGCATAACTTCTTGCATAACTTGTTCTTGTTGCTGTTTTGTTGCTTTATCACTAAGCTTATTACCTAGCCATAATGATTTAGCACATGATGTGAGCAACATAATACTTAATAACAAAGTTAAAATAAAAAACTTTTTTGAAATCTTAGTTATCATCCTTAAATGCCTCTCTAAAACTTTGTATATCTTTATAATTTGCTGAAAACTTAAATATTTTTACATTTTTCTTATCGATCTGATTAGGAATTAAGTCACCGTTCTCAGCATATGCATTATACCTATACCAACTTATCTTATGTATAGTTAACCTTCTTAACAACTCAAATAAAAACTGTGGTACAGCTATTAATCCACTTGTTTGCTGTGGTATATAGTTATAGTAATTATTATTAATGTTTGTTGTTAACTTTATTGAATCACCTATTTGTGCTGACAACTCAGCTATTATATCGCCTTGCCTTATAAAATTCTTAATATTGTTTGCTATAAATTTAGCATTTCTTTGATACTTATGGATTAATCTGTCACTTAGTTCTTGCCAACTATTACATTTCCACTCTATACCCACATTACATACTTGAGAACGAAAACCCTTCCATAAGTTAATATCAGAATAATAATATTTATTTTTAAACCTAAAGCCAAAACTTGGATCAACCTCTGACTTAGTCCCAAAAGGCTCAAAACACTTAGTAGGTGCTAAGCTTAAGCCTTTTTTATAATCAAAAAATCTTATGCTTTGGATTTGCGCTATTGAGCCACCTAAACTATGACCGCTAAAACCGATACTTCTTACTTGGTATTTAGCTAATATCTCCTCTGTAAATTTTATACCTGCTATCATATGCGGGATGATTTCAGGACTTGGTATTAATTTACCGTGACCCATTTTTAAATCTGACCAATAATCCCAGGCTTTGTCAGTACCTCTATTAATAACATAAATACCTTTATTCTCTTTATCATTAACATTCGCCACTACAATTGCATAATAACTTGGTGCTGTACCAAAAAAACTTGATTGGCTCCTTGATACAAAATCTAAACTTGTAGCTACTAACTTATATTTTGCTAATACTGGATAGTAATGATGAGGGTATTGTTCTAAAGCATCTTTTACATCTGAAGATAAAAAAGTCGTAGAAATTTTATTTAAAGTTTTTTTATCTAGGTTATAAATAAGATTCGAAATAGTTTTTTCTTTCCCTGCTCTATTATTAACAATATTCTCCAGCATCATACTCTCATACACCAACTCACAAAGCACACTCGCATCTTTATCTGGCAAGTTTGTTAATATTTTATTTTCATAATGATCTATAGTTATATCATTATTATTCTCATGTGGGTGAAAACTCATTAAACACCGCCAACACATTTATTAGTTTTAAATTATTTATACATAAGATTAAATAAAAATACAAGAGTTATAATTATTTTTAGTTTAATTTTATGAATATTTTGCATCTGTAAAGTTTCACAGCGTTATGACTATTAGTGAAGCTATTTAGATATAAAACACTATAAGAAACAAAAGAGAGGCTTATATCCAATTTAATAACATTAAATCCTCAACTCTTTCAAATTCTTTAATGTTATTAGTTGCTAATGGTATGTTCAAAGATTTAGCATGGGCCGCAATAAATAAATCATTTGCCCCAAGCATTCCACCTGATTTCTTCTAAGTCAGCTCTTATTCTACCATATTCAATGGGGGTGTTGAAATCTAATTTCTTAGCAACATTTTTAAAATTCCAATCGATACAAATTTACGATAAATATGATTTCTCGGTACTAAGTCATTAAGATTTATCATTTATATTTGATTCATAGCTAAATAAATTTCAAGTAACTTTTATTGTATACTTTTTGGAAGATTTTCAGTTTATCATGTTTCAATGTTCTAAAAGCATTCTCAAAATAAATTCTCCCAAAGTTTTAGAGATTTCAATAATGGTATCTACACTGAACAATAAAAAGAGTATAATTATCGATTTTATAGACTAACCTATGTTCTCTATCTATTCTTCTTGACCAAAATCCTGATAAATCATATTTTAATGGTTCAGGATTGCCCGTGCCTTCAAAAGGGCTTCTTTTTACTTCCTTAATTAAACTATTTATTTTTTTTATTATTTTTTTGTCATAACTTTGCCAATATAAATACTCTTCCCATGCTTCATCTGTAAATAAGAGTTTCATTCTAACAGCTCACGTTCTTTGATTTTACCATCTTCTAAAGAGCTTATAGATTTTCTTAATCTCTCAGCATTCTTAGGACTACGCATTAAGTACGAAGTTTCCTCGTATGAGTTAAAATCATCTAAAGAAATTAAAACTGCATTTGAACCATTTTTTCTGGTTATTATAAGTGGCTCATGATTTTCATTAACAAAATCTAGCATACTGGATAATTTTTCTCTAAAGAAAGAATATGTAGCTGTTTTCATAATTAATACCTTTAAAATACTTTGTACTCAACATTGTACAATCATTTCAGGAAACTGTCAATAATATATAAAACTTAGTCAGAATAAACGCATCTAAATTATTGAAAAAATAGCCTAAAAATCTGCTGTGTAATATAATAAAAATTATTTACAAACGGTTATAAAACTCTATACTCCTAAAGCAAACCAGTACGGTTCAAATGATTCTTCTGCTATTTCTACAATTAGTCCTATAAAGTCAGTGTAATCATTCTGTACATGAGCTTTATCTAGAGCGTTATAATACCTAAGTCTTTTAGATATTGGTAATATTGCTGGTGGGTAGCCATATTGCATAAGCACCAAATTCATTAGAAGTCTCGAGGTTCTACCGTTACCGTCAATAAAAGGATGTATTTTTACAAACTCACTATGCAATTTAGCAGCCTGCTCTACTGGATGCAAGTTATTCCAAGATTTATAGTTTTTAATAAGGTCAAACATTAACTCGTTTAAATGTATATAGCTAGGTGGAATATGCTCAGCGCCACTTATTTTTACATTTATGTTTCTATATTTACCAGCATTGGTATTATCAATATTTTTAAGTATCAAGAAATGAATATCTTTAATCATCTTTTCAGACAATTCTTGATGAGCTTTTACAATATCCTCTAAAAAAAGAATAGCTTCTTTATGATTAATAGCCTCAAAATGTTCCCTAAGTGATTTACCACCTACAGTTATACCTTCCAACACTACTTTGGTTTCATTAACCGTAAGAGTATTACCTTCAATCGCGTTGGAATGGTATGTCCAGTCTACAATTAAATTATCATGTATATTAGTAACTATCTCTTCAGATAGTGGCCTAAAGCTATCAAGTTTAAATTTAAGCTGATCTATTTTATCAAAATTGTATTTACTCATAACTTACCTTACCATCCACAGAACAGTAACATTTACTCTTTTATTTTTATACCATTACTGCTAATTTTCTTTAGTATACACTATCTAACTATAGATCAGTTGATGCGATAGAAAGATTAATATCTCCATATGTAAAGAAATCAAGATCCTCACTTTTCCTATGACAAATATGCAAAGCCAAAGCACTTCCCCCAACGAACACATAGTTCTTTAGAAAATCACACGTATCAATTAACCTTAATAATAATTGCCTCGTTTTAGGAAGCAAGCAATCTAAGTTTTTCAGCTCTTTCATTTTTTAGATTCCTAAAATAATCTGTATCAACATTCATTCCGAAAAATACACGTGCTAGCATCAAATTTATCTTTATAAATCTCAAATCAGACTTAACACTTTTTTCCCAAACAGTCAAAATAAAAGAATATTCATACAGGTTAAACAAGCTAATAACATCGTTATACTCAGCATATTTTAATGCATGCTCTATAATTAAAGCTTCTGGAAAATTCACATAATCACATTCTTTATCATAGCTCCAGAATAATCCCATACCTTTTAACTTATTGAATAAATCTTTCTTTAGCTGGTAATAGTTTGTATTTACTTTTGCTATTTTTTGCATATAAGCACACTGCATCTTTCTGTTGATACTTAATTATAACATAAACCTCCACTTTGATAATAAGTTTGGCTAGCACCGTCTTCCCTGCTATTAGCTTTGATGAAACTATGAAGAGAGGAGAGCTTATAAAGGTTTTTGAAATTATAAAGGGTACTAAATCTAAGATACCTTTTGATTATGTAATTCTAATAAAGAATCATATTGACCATTTTTAATACGATAGAATGTTCCATTACTTATTTGATGTTTCTTCATAATATTAGCAACAGTTAAACTAGATGTTATATCATCTTTAACCTCTTTTATGGTTTCAGGTGATATAGACATTTTTCTACCTAGTCTTTTACCACTCTTTTTTGCTTTGAGTATACCCTCTTTTTGTCTCTCTCTGCGTATCTCATTTTCAAACTCTGCTACTGATGATAGTATTTGGAATGTTAACCTACCATAACTAGTAGTTGTGTCTATTTGTTGATCTATAACTACAAAATTTACTTCCTTTTTTTGCAACTGTTCAACTATTTTGCCCAAATGAAGAGAGCTACGAGCGATTCTGTCGAGTTTTGTTACTACAAGAGTATCATCACTATCTCTAACACAATCTAAGCACTTAAGGAGCTCAGGCCGCTTTTGATCCATAGCAGACTTTTTCTCTGTATAAATCTTTGTACATCCATAAGCTTTTAGTTTCTCAATTTGCAATTCTAGTGACTGTCCTACACTAGATACTCTAGCATATCCTACTATTGCCATTACGCTTTCCTGTAAGTGGATTAATCATAAAATACAATACCCTTTATTCTTTATGTCATTGTGTAGTCTATCTGGAGCTACATCAACACCGCAATCCCAAACAATGGTTTTTCCATTACCAATAAAAAACTTTCTAAACTCATCAGTCTTTTTAAGAGGCTCGAACACCCCTTTTAAATTTTCTTCATTAAAACATAATTCGCCTTTTAAACCATCAGCAAACTCAATCTCTAATTTTAAATGTTTTTTATAATTTACATTCTTTATATCCCAATACATAATAACTCCCATATCAAAGGTTCAATTCTATTAGGGTGTTCCATATTTTCACATAAATTCCAATTCTTAAGAAGTTCTTCTTGATGTATCTCTGCCCAATCTAAAACAAGGTTTAATCCTCTTCGTGGTAAAATCCCTTCCATGATTTCTAATGTTTTTATATTAACTACTACTTCTCTATCTTGATAAATGGCATGGAAATGTGGTGGGTTATGTTCATTCCAATACATATATATTATAATTCCATAAAATTCACTAATACTAGGCATACCCACAAAAATATCTAAAGCTTTATTTTAAATATATTATGGAGTATATTTTGGAGTGTGTCAATAGATTCTTACAATAAAGTACTTTTGTAAATACAAAATCTTAAAAGTCTTGAAGTTCTTCCATCAACATCAATAAAAGGATATATTTTTACAAATTCACTATGCAATTTAGCAGCCTGCTCTACTGGATGTAATACCAATTCCAACATAAATTGTTGCATTTATCCCAAAGGAGTTTATGACTAATTTAAGTTTTTGATGTGCAGGCAATAGCAGTGGCTATTGGCAAATATTAAAGGATTAATTAGGTATGAAATACAAAGTTAGAAAGTAATAATATGGGTTGGAATTGGTATAAGTTAGGGCTAATTGAAAAAATGGCTCTATCTATCTTTTAATTTACACTCTCAAACACTTGATTATCTGTATAATAGATATTATAATATACCTTATGTAGGTAAAATTGGTTTTTAGGCTATTATTGTGTCTGTACTACTTAAGTCACCCTATGAAATGGCAAAAGATATCGCAAAACGAGCACAAGCTAGACGTTTGAGCCTCAATCTTAGTCAGCAAACCTTATCTAAAGTATCTGGAGTAAGCTATGGTACATTGAAAAAATTTGAACGAACTGGACAAATATCACTTGAATCACTTTTAAAAATTGCTATTGTTTTAGATGAATTTGAGAAATTTGAACAGCTCTTTGTAAAGAACGCTGAAGAGATCCCTACCTCTTTAGATGAATTACTGGTAGAAGAAAGCACCAGAAAAAGAGGTAGAAAATGAAATTTACGCCTACAAAAATTGTTTACGTTTATTATAAACCTCAGGATGAAAAAATCCTTGTTGGGCGCTTAGCAGTTAAATCCCACAAATTATTCTTTGAATATGACGTTAATTTCCTCAAAACAGGGCTTAATTTATCACCTTTTAAGTTACAACTTAAAGCAGGAATAATACCATCAGAAGACTTTACTTTTGATGGTATGTTTGGTGTTTTTAATGATAGCCTACCAGATGGTTGGGGACGTTTATTGCTTGATCGTGCTCTTGTTAAACATGATATTAATCCGGGTTCTTTGTCTTTATTAGATAGGCTTTGTTTTGTAGGTTCACATGGTATGGGAGCTCTTACTTATGAACCTGAAACAGAAAATGCTCCTTTATTATCTCATGCTTCTTTAGACGAAATCGCTCAAGAGATCTCTGAATTCCAGAAACATGATGATGATAGCTATGTAGAAGATTTGCTAAAGCTTGGCGGTTCATCTGCTGGTGCTAGACCTAAAATACTTATTGACATTAAGGGTGAACACTGGCTTATTAAATTCCCATCTAGTACTGATCCAAAAGATATTGGCGCTATAGAATATGCCTACCATCTCATGGCACAAGATGCTGGTCTTGAAGTACCAAATGCTAAGCTTTTTCCCTCTACTCAAGGATTAGGATTCTTTGGTAGTAAACGCTTTGATAGAAATGATTGTGAAAGAATTCATATGCATACAATAAGTGGACTCTTACATGCTGATCATAGAATTCCGAGCCTAGACTATCAAATGATTATGAAAGCAACCATGTATCTTACCCGTAATATGAATTGTTGCGAAAAACAGTATAGGCAATGTGTATTTAATATTCTGAGTCATAACCGTGATGATCATGCTAAGAATTTTTCATTTTTAATGGCTAAAGATGGCTCATGGCGTATGTCACCATCTTATGATCTTACATTTTCATCAGGTCCTAGTGGTGAACATTGCTCTATGATTATGGGGGAAGGAAAAAACCCTGGTATTTCTCATCTTCTAGAACTTGCAAAAATAAGTAATATTAAAAAAAACGTTGCTTTATGTATAATTAGTGAGGTAAAAGCAGCTGTTGCTAAATGGTCTGAATTTGCACAAATGGTAGGTGTTAGTAACACAAACATAAAATTGATTGATTCAGCTATAAAGGAAATTATTAAAGAGAATTTTTAATAACAAAACACACATAAAAATGCCTAAAAAATTGAAGTTTTTTAGCGATATGGAAGATGTACAAGCTATGGAATTTTTAACTGAAAAAATGAAAGGCACGATAACAAAAAAAGATTTTTTTGAAACTATAAAGAGGAGTACTATTTAAGCATCTTATCAATATCAGCTAAGGATAACAATTTATAATCTATCTTATAATCATTATACTGATTAACTAATTTCTGAGACTTTAATATTAACTTGTTAAGAGCTAATTTATTTTCATTAAGCTTAACTTCGCATATTAATATTTTTTTATCAATATCATCTATAGCAACTATATCTATCTCATTTTTATTGCCTCTTTCCCAGTATGAACCTATTTTTGTGTAAATTTGAGTGTCTTTAAATATCTCAACAAACAGTCTTTCTAAAACTTTTCCTTTAAATATCGATATATCCCTATAAATTATCTCTTTTAATTTTAAAAAGTTTTCAGCTTCAACTAAGGACTGGTATTTAAATATAAACCTAAACCAAAAGGCTAAAAATATATCAATAATCTCATATTTTTGTACTTTTGAATTTGGCTTTGCATTAATAGGTTTTATAGTTCTAATGATAGAATAATCGTGCTCTAAGCGATGTAAATGACCAGAAATATTACTTTGTAAAATAGACTCTATCTCAGGACGAGAGGTTTTAGATTCCGCTATTAAGCTAAGTATTGAAAAATAAGTACCATAATCTTTTCCGAACTCTTCTATTAATCGATTTTTTCCTTCATTTAAAAATATTGAATTTGGCTCCACAATGACATCTACCATCGATTGCAAATCAAAACTATCGTTTAATATAAAAAGCTCTATATATTTAGCAACACCACCTGTTAAAGAATAAAAATCAAGCATATTATTGGTAGTGTAACTCTGGTTATCTTGCAATATTTCTTTTAAAACACTTGGCTTAAATGGTTTTATTTCTATCTTAAAATCACACCGGCCAAACAGGGGCTCACCGCTATCTTCATATATTTTTTTCATTAAATGATATATCGAGCCACATGTTATCAAGTGAATTTTTGAAGTATTTTTATTCAAATCCCAAAGCTTCTGCATACTCGAATATATACTAGGATTAATCCTAAGGAACTCCTGAAATTCATCTATAATAATTGTAAAAGATTGTGTCTTACCTAACTCAAGTAGGTATGCAAATATATCCTCAAATGCAGATAAATTTCCAAAAATTCTAACATCAAGTTTATTGGTTATTTCTTCACAAAAGTCTTGGCATAATAAAACCTCGGCCTTCTTTGATACAAATAAATATAAAATTTTATCTTTTGTATAGTTATGTAACGCTAGTGTAGTCTTGCCTATCCTACGCCTACCAATAAGCATAGTCATTACAGATTGCTTAGACTTAAGCATGTCTGCTTTTGATAAAATGGCTAGTTCACTTTCTCGATTATAGAATTTCATTATAATAATACAGGTTATGATAATAACTGTTATTATAATTTATAGAAGCAGAATAATCAAATTAGAGGGTTTTTCATAGAAAAAATGAGGTAATTGAAGAACTAAAAGGCTTACTAACAAACGAGGAGTTTTTTTGAAACTATGAAGAGAGGTACTATTTAATAAACATAAAATTTTCAATTTAGATAAAACTCTATAGTCTGTTTAAACATTTTTTCAAAATCTTGCGAAGGTTTCCAACCTAATTCTTTTTGGATCTTACTGTTATCTATAGCATAGCGCCAATCATGACCCTTTCTATCTTCAACAAATGTGATTAATTTAGAGTGTGGGGCATTCTCAGGCTTGTATTCATCCATTAATTTACAAATAGTCTTTACCAAAGTTAGATTATCAACTTCATTTATACCACCTATATTATAAACCTCACCAACCACCCCTTTCTCAACTATCGTTTGGATAGCATCACAATGATCTTCTACATACAGCCAATCACGAATATTCGAACCATCTCCATACACAGGTATAGGCTTCTGGTTGATGCAACTATTTATCACTACAGGAATTAATTTTTCTCGATGTTGATATGGACCATAGTTGTTTGAACAATTTGAAATTATCACTGGCAGCTTGTATGTATGATGATACGCTCTAGCAATATGATCAGATCCTGCCTTAGATGCCGAATATGGTGAATTTGGTTCATAAGCTTTTGTTTCGACAAATGCTGGATCTTCTTTTGACAAAGTTCCATAGACTTCATCAGTTGACACATGGTGAAAACGACAACTTTTCTCATCTAAGTTTTTCTCATCTAGCCAATACTTTTTAGCTTGATTTAAAAGGTTAAAAGTACCTAGTATATTCGTTTCTAAAAACACTTTTGGATTAGTGATAGAATTATCAACATGCGACTCGGCCGCAAAATGTACTATTGTATCAATATTGTGCTTTTTTAAAGTTTCATAAACTAAGTTTTCATCACAAATATCACCTTTTACAAAAGTATGATTTTGCCCATTTTTTAGATTATTAAGATTGTCTAAGCTACCAGCATAGGTAAGCTTATCGTAAGATACTATCTTTACATCATCATATCTTGAAAGCATCATACGTACATAATTACTACCAATAAAACCTGCAGCACCGGTTACTAAGATATTCTTTAATTTAAACATTTTCTCATAAATCCTCTTGTAATCTCTTTATACAGTCTTTTAAAGAATCTTTCCAGTATGGTATTACTATATCAAAATCTTCTTTAATTTTACTCTTATTGAGTAAGCTATAGTGTGGTCGTTTTGCAAGTGTTGGATAAGCCTTTGTCTCAATTGGATTTACTTGACAACTTATGTTTGCCATATCCATAATCTCTCTAGCAAAATCATACCAACTAAGCGCTCCTTCATTTGAATAATTATATATTTGTACATTTTGATTCTTAATGTCTGGTAATATTACCAATATAACCTCAGCCAAATCCTTAGCATAAGTTGGCGAACCTACTTGATCAAATATTACACCTAGTGAATCTCGATCCTGTCCAAGATTTAACATTGTTTTCACAAAATTATTACCATAGTATGAATAAACCCAGGATGTTCTAATAATTATAGAATTTTTAGGATTTATTTCTTGTATAGCTTTTTCTCCTGCGGACTTAGTAATTCCATAAACACTTTGTGGATTAATATTATCCGTTTCAAGATACGGTTTATAGTTTTTACCATCAAAAACATAGTCCGTAGATATATGTATCAAACTAATATTAAATTCTTTAGCTATCATAGCCATATTTGCAACAGCCAAATGATTTATCTTATTAGCCATTTCGATGTCTGATTCTGCTTTATCAACAGCTGTATATGCTGCACAATTAATAATTACATCAATACTATTATGAATAATAAAATCCTTAACGGCTTGATGATCTGTAATATTCAACAACTTACTATTTGTAAAAACAAATGTATAATTTTGAATTTCTAATTTTAAATTACAAACCAACTCTCTCAACTCAGATCCTAATTGGCCGTTTCCACCTGTTACTAATACATTCATATATCTTTATTTTAAGTAATTTTAAATTTATAACTTAGTATTTAAGAATTCATCGTTATAATAATCGACCCCAAATTCAAATAAATCAATAGTTTCACTAAGCTTTGGTTGTATCTTATCTTTTTGTGAGAGTTTTAATTTATCTACTGATATCTGCCAATCTATAGCTATGTCTTTATCATCAAAAGCGATACCTCTATCACACTTTGGAGAATAGTAATTATCTACTTTATATGCAAAAATTGTATTATCTTCTAATACTACAAAACCATGAGCAAAGCCTCTTGGAACCAATAATTGTTTTTTATTTTCAGCACTCAGCTCTATAGCTATGTGTTGGCCGAATGTAGGGCTATCTTTGCGAATATCTACAGCTACATCTAGCACTCTACCTTGAATCACTCTAACAAGCTTAGTCTGTGCGTATGGCGGCAGTTGATAATGTAATCCTCTAATAACACCATAAGAGCTTTTTGATTCATTATCTTGGCAAAAGCTAATTTTATAGCCTAAAAAGTCAAATAGTTTATCCTCTCGAAACGTCTCAATGAAGTAGCCACGCTCATCACCATGAACTGTTGGTTCACAGATTACGACATCTTCTATCTTTGCTCTAGTAAATTTCATCTTGGTATAGCACTCTCTTTTGCTCTCTTTATAAGATATTGGCCATATTGGTTTTTCTTGAGTGGTTTTGCTAGCTCAAGAAGCTTCTTTCTCGAAATATAACCCATTTCATAAGCAATCTCTTCTAAGCAAGCGACCTTTAGCCCTTGTCTCTCTTCTATAGTCTGGATAAAGTTGCTTGCTGCTAACATACTTTCATGGGTGCCTGTATCTAACCATGCATATCCTCTGCCCATTGTTTTAACTTTTAAACGTGTTTCATCTAAGTAAATTTGGTTTAACGTTGAAATTTCAAGTTCGCCTCTTTCTGATGGTTTAACCTGTTTAGCCTTTTCAACAACATCACTAGGGTAGAAGTATAACCCTACAATAGCATAGTTTGATTTTGGTTTTTTTGGTTTTTCTTCGATACTTACAACATTACCATCAGTATCAAAATCTGCAACACCATATCTCTCAGGATCATCAACATAGTATCCGAAAATACTAGCACTATTCTCCTTCTCGACATTCTGGATACTATTAGCAAACATTTCTGGTAATCCATGACCATAAAAAATATTATCACCAAGAACCAAACAAGCTGAATCACCAGCAAGAAAGTCTTCCGCTAATATAAATGCTTGGGCAAGCCCATCTGGACTAGGTTGTATAACATATTCAAGATTAATTCCTAAATCAGAACCATCTCCAAGAAGGTTCTTAAAACTATGTTGATCTTCAGCTGTAGTAATTATTAGGATATCTTTTAAGCCTGCCAGCATGAGCACTGATAAAGGATAATATATTAAAGGTTTATCATATATAGGTGTTAACTGCTTACTTACACCCTTTGTTATCGGATACAGTCTTGTACCACTACCGCCTGCTAATATTATTCCTTTCATATATTTAATCTTATCCCTTATCACTCAATTAAACAATATGCTAATTTCTAGAGCTATTATATCTCATCTAGGACCTTAATCAATAATTTGACCACATTACATCTTAAGAAAAGGATATTATGCTTTATAAAAATACTCGACTATAAACTTTTGAACTTATATTATAGAGACTATATTTTTAACAAAGGGTTCTTAAAGTTCTCTAAATATTCTTCCCCTATAATTTTTGATCCATAATAACTTAAATGATCTTCATCAAAATATAGATTTGTCCCATTAATTTGAGTCGGACAAACCCCTTTGTCACAAAAAACTTTCTCAGGATTAATAATTATAGCTTGAGGATATTTATTTTTTATATCCATGAAGAATCTTCTTACATTTTTAGATAAATACCTTTCTTTTATAGTACAGTTTTTCATATCTAATAACTTTTCCACTCTAGACAACCCACAAGTAGGCTTTATACTACCTAATGAAGGTACGTCCTCTATTAATATAGGAGTAATTTTCCTTTTTATTAAAAATTTTACGGCACTTTCTATAGTTTGAAGTGAATTATTTACTTTATATGTTTCCCTATCCCACATCCCTGCTAATATAACAGCCTTAGGATGTAGCTTATTAATAAAGAAAGAAATAGTTTTTATAAAATCCTTATTGTAAATAATATATCCATAGTACTTGGGATCATCTGTTAATGACTTTGTATATATATACCCTTTCATTTTTAGTTTTTTTAACCAAACAGATATCATTCCATGATATGCCATTCCATGAGAATCTCCCAAAACGAGAATATCTGTTTGTTTTTTATTTATATCTCCAAAAAAACATCTATAATTGATAGTATTTTCATTATGATCCGCTGTTGTATGACAATTATATGAAGGCTTTATAGAGCCTCCATAATAAGTTAAAACCATATTTGTAGGAGCTTTATTAAACCCAAAACCATTAATAGAAATACTTCCGAACATAAAAAACATTGATATAACAATAGGAAGTATTAATAAAAGTATAATATTTTTAATAAAAGATTTTCTTATCTGATTTCTAAAGGGTCTCTCAATAAAGTAATAAGTCAAAATAGAAAGAATAAAACTTATAAGTAATATTTCTATACATACTAAATATGTTTTATTAATGCTTAAATAGTTTACATAAGCAATAATAGGCCAATGCCATAAATATAGTGAATATGAAATCACTCCAATTCCAACAAGAATTTTAGATGATAATAATCTATTTACAAGAGGAGTATAATTACTAAATGATCCCGCATATATAAACAAAGCAGCTCCTAAGCATGCACTTACGGACCATATACTGGGATAAGTAACATCAGCAATAAATAAAGAAAAGATCATTAATAATAGCGAAGCTATAGAAGTAATATTTAGTAGATACTGCTCTGATGTTTGATTTCTATTATTAATAAAGACAGCTAAACAACAACCTATCAATAGCTCAAAAGCTCTACTAAATGGAGAATAATAATATTGTGGCATGCTTTTCAAAAAAAAATATGTCATTGATAAAATTAATAATATGATAGTAATTAAGAATAAAAACTTCCTAGAAGGCGCCCTCCTACAAAAAACGATAAAAAATATCGGCCAAAATACATAAAACTGTTCTTCTATGCCTAAAGACCACGTATGCAACAGAGGTATTACGCTAGAATCCGTATTAAAATATCCAAAATGAAGTGTTCTATAGAAAAGTATATTTGATATCGACATTATACTAGTTACTAATGATTTTGAATAAAACTGCAAATCGTTAGGTAATAAAATTAACCAAGCAAAAAATGTTGAAATAGTTAAAACAACTATTAATGCTGGAAGTATTCTTCTCATTCTTCTAAGATAAAAGTTTTTGAGTGAGAAATTATTGTTAGTCAAATCTTTTATAATGATAGACGATATAAGATATCCTGATATTACGAAAAATATATCAACTCCAAGAAACCCAGACCTATCTAGATCTAAATGGAAGCAAATAACCGAAATTATAGACAATGCCCTTAATCCATCTATATCTTTACGATATTTCATACGATATTCTCCGTTAACGATTTCTAAAACTAAAGTTGCTCATTCTTAGCTACAACCTTTAAATAAAAATCTTTCTTAGAAGGAATATTACATATAATTTCTTCATTTTTTTGAAGACATTTGCCTTGTTTATCAAAATTAATCTTTTCAATTCTAGCATTTGGATTATCAAACTCAAATTTAATAGATTTATTCACCCCACTCTTAATTTTAAATTCATAACTATTGTTAATGTATTTATACTCATATCTAATCATCCCTAACTTAGTTTTCATAGAAACATTAAAGCTCTTCAAAGGGGTGAATACAGGCTTTATAAGTATCGTTTCTCCATTATCTTTTATACCTGCAATATATCTTATTATAAAATATAAAGGTGTTGCTGACCATGGATGATTATAATCAAGATTAGGCTTAATATAATTATTCCAAGATTCCATAGTTGTTGTTGCTCCATAATTATTAATCATATACATCCAAGTTTTATCGGATGTTAAATAATCTAAAGCTAATGCACCATAATTATTCTCAAACAATACCTTTAATAAAAAAAAGCTTGTGTATGTACTAGCTTTATATCTATTTCTTATTATATAAGTTAAAACCTTTTCTTTTCTACTATCTGGCACTATGTCAAAAGCTAAAGCAAATAGATTAGTTTGAAAAGATTCATGAGATTTATCAAATGATACATCTTCATATAAACCTGACTCTTTATCAAAAAAATAATCATTTAAAGCTTTTTTTAAAACCAATGCTTTCAAGCTAAACTTATTTGCATCATTATGCTTACCTATTTGATCAGCTAAAAATTTCATATTATTTAAAGCATCAAACAAAAATGCATTAGTCACAAAATTATCTTCTGCTACTTCATGCCTTTTAACATATTCAGCTAGTAGGTTCTGTTTTTCAATCCAGGCAGCTTTTTTAAAACCTAAAAATTGGTAATTATAAAGCTTAATCTTATAAAATAAAGACTTTAACTCATCTTGGAGATTAAATATATAACTTGTTGCATAATCAGGCCTCTCATTTGGAGGCCAATCAACTATAGTTTTTAATTTAACGCTTTTTAACTGTAATTCATCTGTTTTCAACAAACCTTTCTTAGAAATATTTTTCAAAAATAATCTTTCTCTTAGAAAAGGATATATAAATCTCAAATACTTTTTATTTCTAGACCTTAAATAATTTTCTTTAGCAATAGATATAGATAACATCGACCACTCTATTGGCCATGTTGGATTATTTAATAGATAAAGTTCTGTTCTTTCAGAAATACTGTAATCATCATTTAGTGCAAACTGGCTTAGTGTAGTTAGATACGTATCTGCTTCATAAGGCAGCCTTTCTCTATTACCATCAACAAACAGGTTTGCAAATGATGTGGCAAGAATAGTATGCTTGCATAACTCAAAAACCTTATTCAAACTCATATCAGAAGATATAAACTTAGTATTATAAGAATCAAAGGGATAACTTATAGCGACCTGTTCTAGAGAAAACTCTGTTAAATTCAAACTCCCTTTTTTAACTATAACATATCTATAAGGGATAACTCCCGTAATTCCATTAGGTAACTCCGATTTTTCTGGCAAATTCCGTTTTGGAAGTTCTAAAATTTTTGTTTGTTTATTTTTCAAATTAAGCGTAACTGTATAATGGCCAACAGAAAGTTGGTTATCATAGTTTATATGGAACCTTTCTAACATTTTAATATTAAAAATAATATTATTAGTAGAATGATTTATAATTTTCAACGTTCCGTAACGTACCTTACCAAAATCAAAAAGTAGATTTCCATTCTTTAAAATTAAAATCTTTTTAGGTTTGATAATTTGCTGTTTTAATTTTCTATCTTTAAATGCATATTCAAGAGGCTTACCAATGCTACTATTAATAACTTTAGGAATCTTAATCGATCTATTACTCATATAACTAAAGATATAGTCAATAGTTAACATAAACAATAAGATACATATAATTAACAATACACGTTTCTTATTTTTAATCACTTTTAATTCTCTTTTGAATAATCTTTTGCTTATCTTCAACAGATGGGTAACTAATTAATACAGCTTTATATTTACCCTTAAAGACAAAATAGCTACCTGCTGCTGCTCCAATAATACCAAACTTATCAAACAATTCTTCAATATCATTTATAGACCCACAACCTCCTAATGCAGTCATGGGAATATTTATCTGCTTATTAACTTTATCAATTAAATCAGTATCATAGCCTTTACATAAGCCATCATTATCTATTGAATTAATAACAATCTCTCCAACACCTTTACTCAAAAGTAATTCTAAGGCATCATCAATACTCAATTTACGTTTTTTAGTTGCATTGTGAGTATATATCTCATATCCCCCAAATATTTTTTTCTTTACATCAAGAACAACAACCACACTTTGTGTACCAACCTCTCCTGCGATCTCGGATATTAATTTAGGGTTATCTAAAGCTGCTGAACTAAGAGCTATTTTTTCCACCCCTAAATTAAATATTTTAATAGCCTGCTCTACACTTTTAATACCTCCCCCGTAGCATAGCGGCATCCGACACTCTGATGCCAACTTTTCTATTAAAGCATAGTTAGGTTCTCTATTTTTGACAGTAGCATCTATATCAACTATCACCAATTCATCTACCTCTTTTTCATTAAATATCCTCACAGCATTTATAGGATCTCCAACATATTTTGGAGATCTAAATTTTTCAGTTTTAACCAATCCAGAATTGTGAATTAACAGACAAGGTATAATTCTAGGATGTAACATCTACAAATCTCCAAAATTTTTTAAGAATATCATTCCATTCATATGACTTTTTTCAGGATGACACTGAATTCCGTGAATATTATCTTTACTAATCACACAAGTAAAGTCTATACCATACTTAGCAGTAGCAATTATATTCTCATTACCTACGGGATCAAAATAGTAAGAATGAAGATAATAAAACCTAGAAATATCTTTGATATCTTTAAATAAAGGATGATAAGTTTTAATATGCAACTCATTCCATCCCATATGTGGTAAAATAAGCTTAAAGTCATTAGCTTGTGTAAGCTTTCTTACAGTGCCAGGAATAAATCCTAACCCAGAAAGACTTCCCTCTTCACTAGAGTCTGCTAACATTTGCATTCCCACACATATACCTAAAATAGGAATTTCTTTTTCTAAAACACATTTTTCTAGTTCATCCCTCATTCCCGAGTCGTTAAGACACTTCATAGCATGGTCAAACGACCCGACTCCGGGTAAAATTATTTTAGACAAATTATTAAAATGTCCTTTAGATTCAACAATTTTAAAAGGAACATCGAAATATTTATATATATTTGCAAAAGCTCTAACGTTTCCAACACCATAATTTAGAATGCCTATCATCTTTTTATAGACCTCTCTAACCCTAAACGCTTCATAATTCTTGCTCCTAAATTAAAAATAACTTGCATATTTTTATAATCATTGTGAGACTTAAGTGGTAGATTCATATAGGTTTGTAACTCTTCTACAGTTATATCTAATTTGTTTGCGACATATTCAAAATCTTTTTTTGCTTCAGACTCTTGTATAGCTGGCTCTTTTAATTTAAGTATTGCATCTTCCCTAGTCATTTGTCCAGTGAGAATTAAACTCGAAAATTGAACTTTCCTAGTATCAAAGCCAAACCTCTTAGGTAGCCAATAGCCTTCATAAAACCTCGTAAATCTAGATTCAAAATGCTTTTGAGGATAAGGTTTCCACCCATACTCTCTACTTAACAGATTCATAGCATCTTCCTTAATATATGGAAAATAATTAAGAGGCTTAATAACCTGAATTCCCCTAATATATCTTAAATAAATCTTATGCCTCAATACATTACTGAAAGGGTAAGTTTTCATTGGGTTAGAAGAAAATCTTTTTCTCAAATCTCTTATCTGCCTCATATCTGTACCATAATATAGCCAATCTAATGGATTTCTCACACACTCTGTTGAGATGTTTCCTCCATTGAGTATATATTTAATGCCATGTTTATAGGCAAAATTATAGAGTGTAGCTACAAAAGCATGATCCTGAGGGACATCTAAATTAGGGAGACCTGACTTGAAATAAGTCAGCTGAAAATCTTTCATTTCCTCCCAATTAATCACTTCTGTATATAAATCTAATCCCAATTTATCAATCATGACATTTATATTGTTAACTGCTAATTCTGAATTCCACCCACCATCAACATGAAAAACCAGAGGTCTTAATCCATATTTTTTTACAGCTACATGAAGCAAGTATGAGCTATCTGCTCCTCCGCTCATACCAATAATTGAATCAAACTCTTTACCTTCACCATCTTCCTTAATTTTCATTATTATTGATTCTAACTCTCGATGTCCCCTTTCATCTGTATGCCAATTAGGCTTAACGTTAGTCTGAAAATCTAAGCAATGATCACATACTCCATTTTTATCAAAAGTTATTCTAGTATCTGTCGTATCCATTACACAATTGCTACAGACTTTATTTTTCATATTTACTATTCCTTTTAATATTTAAAATTTTGACATATTTTCTATATTCTTTATGAGATTCTTTAGATAATTTCCATCTTAATCTAGAAGGTAAATTATTTGTAGTAGCATGCATGATATGGGTTAATTTAATAGACGGCTCATAAAAAACCTTAAAGCCTTTCTCAGCAAGCTGTTTACTTAAAAAATACTCCTCATACATAAGAAAGGTTGGAGCATATAGTTCAGAAAAATTCTCAAAAAATTTTGGAGTTAATATATACATAGCGCCATAGCCTTGATATATCTCTTGAGCCACATCATGCTCTAATTCATCTTTTCTATCTGAGAATTTTTTTGTTAATTTAGCAACCTCTAAGATTAGCTTGGAAAAAAAATAATTCATATGATAAACATCATAAATAAACTCTCTAAATTTACTTATTTTAGATATAACATGGGGGTTTTGATTAACACCATCCACAGTTATAATATTAGGAGATATTACTGGATATTTTTTTAGTAATTCATTTTTAAGGCAGATTTGCTTATAAAAATTTTTATCAAAAATAACATCATTATTCCCTACAACATACACATTACAATCATATTTTTTTAAGTAATTTATACCAATGTTTAGACCTCTAAAATATCCAACATTAGATTCGCTATAAATCACATGGATATTATCATACTCTTTATCAAGGACCTTTAACTCTTTGATATCTTTTTCTTCTGAAGAATTATCAACAACAACAACCTCAAAATTATTAATTTCCTCAATATTATTTATAGAAACTATAGCATTTCTAGTATACTGAGAACTATTAAAATTAATCAGAACAAAGCCTAAAACTATATTCATACAACAAACTTCCTTTTATAATTTAATTTTAGTTTTTTTAAAAACATTTAGAATTATTAAAAATAATACCGCTGCTTCAACACTTTTCCAAATAAATAAACTTGCTATAAAAGAAGTATAGATAAATCCCAAAAGCATACTATAAATATAAAGTAAAGCAATAGGATTGCTACGGATTAAAATTAAATAATAAACAAAATTCATTAAGTAACCTACTAAGAACCAAAAAACAATTGTACCAGATAACCCAAAATCTAAAATGTTACCTCTAAATATGGTATAGATATTACTCTGGATAATGTCATCATAATTATAATACTCAGAATACAATCCTGGAGGTAAATTATAACTTATACCAATAATTTTTAAAATAGGTGTAAATGTATAATATCCGTAAAACAAATGACTATTATTACAATACTCATTAAGATGGTCTCCCGTATTCGTAAAAAACGAAAACCAGTCTGAAAAAGCATACAAATGACCAAAAGCATATGAATTAATATAAAAACTCATCTTTTGTAATGCCTCTGTAAAATCTAAATCATAAAGACCTCGTGATATAAAAGAAAAAACAAGAATAATACTTACTATTAATATAAAAAATACAAAATTTTTAATCGTTTTTTTATTTATTAACTCAAATTTATTACTTATAATACTCCCTCCAATCATTCCTCCTAGAAAAAGTATAATGCTCAGTAATATAGTTCCTTTCGCTGCCTCTAACAATGTAATCATAGCAGATGGAAATAAAGCTAGACATGTAAATAAAGTTTTGCGATGCTTGAAATAAACAATTATTCCCCCAATAATTACCAGCAAATAACTAAAAATATTTGACAAATGTAAACTAATAGTTTCTTTTATACTATTTGAATATCTTAATGCCATATATTTATTTGACTCTTCGAAAAAGTTAAAAACATATCCAGAAATACTAAGACCCTGTTGATATATATTCACTATAATGAAAAAACAAGTGAAAAAGAATAAAGATATAAAGATATAATAACTATACCTAGATGACCATTGCTCATTTACATTTTTTTTACTCTCATTCAGCTTTATGGCAGCACTCCAGTTGAAGAAGACTGTAGAAATAGAAACTAATGTACAACACACCCATATAAATACTATCGAAATGGGATTTATTGGGACAGTAAAAAGACATACTAAAGGGAAAAAAGTATAAATGAACCAAAATAAGTTAAATAAGCAGTTAAGAGAAAAAAATGAACCTTGCTTTCTCCCTATATAAATAGCGTTAACTAAAATCAGACAACTAAAAATT
This sequence comes from Allofrancisella heilbronnii, assembly GCF_000710735.2. Classification (NCBI taxonomy): domain Bacteria; kingdom Pseudomonadati; phylum Pseudomonadota; class Gammaproteobacteria; order Thiotrichales; family Francisellaceae; genus Allofrancisella; species Allofrancisella heilbronnii. The sequence continues at coordinate 1,240,759 of NZ_CP144673.1, forward strand.
ATTGCCACAAACTTATAAGTCATTAACATCAGTCATAATACCTCCTGATAACAAGTATAAAAAGAGCTACTTCTGCTATAACATATGATATAGATGCGCCATATAAACTAAACATATGTATTAAGAATAATGCAGCCATGAAATTAAAAATCCCACTAAAGAAAATTATTTTTACAAAATATTTTTGCTCTCCAAGCATGCTCAATCCTATAGAGCCAAACATAAAATTACCAACTCCAAAAAAAACAGAAATAAACATAAAACCAGTAATATATAAAACTACCTTCACATTTTCTCCTCCTTCGAAATTAAAGTATCGCATATATATTAACGCCACAACAATAAAAAAAATAAAGATGGCTACTAAAAAAAATATTTGTTTCATAAAAAAAACTGATATTTTTTTGAAAGATTCATTATTTGGAGTATTCATGACTTTTAATGATTTCACAATTTTAGTGAAAAAAAATAAATTAATAGGTCTGATAGCAGCTTGTACTCCCTTCACAAATTTTTCTGAAATTGAATATATTGCTATTATTACAGAACTAGTTCCAAAAAAGTTTAATAAAATTACATTTACATCCTTGAAAATAAATACTGAAATATTACTTAAAAAAATTTCTTTCCCTTGGACAATAGTACTCCATATTTCTTTACCATTAGTTTTCTTAAATGAAAGCTTGAACCTATATATAGCATATATAAATAATAAAACTCCATTTAATGTATAGCTCAAACCTATAACTAAAGGAACAAAAAAATAATTAGATGCTTCACTTAGAAAAAGAAATACATAGACTAAGCAAATAATTCTACAGACTAAAATTATAATAGCTGGTATAAAATTACACTCTAAAGCTTGAAAAAAATAAAGTGACTGAAATATATAACTTAAAGGGAATAGCATCCAAATTAATAGTAGTATAAAAATATTACTTGATATCAAAAAACCGAATAAACACAGGAGAAATAATATAAAAAGGAAAATAATTAACCTTACAGTAATAACCTCATAATAAACCTTAGATAGTCCAGTATTACTTTTAGTTTTTATTACAGCTGAAACTCCATTTATTTCAAAACTATATAAAACTGCTGTATACATAACCATCATAACAGCCTCACTTAAGACCATATCCGCGTAAATATGGGCACCTTGAACTGCTAAAGCATAAGGATAGATAAATAATGGCAATATAACAGATGAACCCTGAATTAACGCTATCGATATCAAATTAACTAAATCTTTCTTTCTCATGTTATCAGCGATGAAACCAATCTAGTCTATATTAAGGTGCTTAACACCACAAAAATCTAAAGTGATTTTATCTTTTGTATTCACTCTTTTAAACTCATTATGAGCAACAAGAAAAACTATTATATCAGCTTGTTCTATAGCCTGCTTATAATCCACTAATTTAAACTCATGATGCTGTATATTTGGTTCAACAGTAATAACATCGATCCCATCATCTATCAAACTCTTTGTTATATAAAGTGCCGGAGACTCTCTAAGATCATCAATATCAGGTTTAAAAGCTAGTCCCATACATGCAACTTTAGGACTCCTACCGTTTTTAGAATCAAACATTAAGCATGCATTCTTAACTTTCTCAATAACCCAGTATGTCTTATAATTATTAACCTCTCTAGAAGCTCTAATAAGTTTTGCTGTTTCTCCACCTGCATGCACTATAAACCATGGATCAACAGCTATACAATGACCTCCAACACCCGGTCCAGGCTTTAATATATTTACTCGAGGATGCTTATTTGCTAGATTTATAAGTTCCCAAACATCTATATTGAATTTATCACAAAGTATACTTATTTCATTAGCAAAAGCTATATTAGCATCTCTGAAGGAATTCTCTGTTAACTTAGCCATCTCAGCAGTTCTTGCATCTGTCTCTAAAACACCTCCCTCCACAAACTCTCTATAAAATTCACTAGCAACTTTCGTAGACTGCTTTGTTAACCCTCCAACGATTCTATCATTTTCAACCAATTCTCTAATTATATGCCCAGGCAACACTCTTTCTGGACAATGCGCTATATTCAATACAGAAGTATCAACACCTTCATCAATTAGCATCTTTTCTACTAATTCTGTTGTACCTACAGGTGAGGTTGACTCTAATATTATTAGATCATCTTTTTTAACATATCTAGAAATAGCTTTAGTTGCGGATTTAACATAATCTAAATTTGGAACATAGCCATCGTAAAAAGGTGTTGGCACAGCTATTATGAAAACATCTGCTGTCTCAGGAGTTAAAGACGCTTTTAATTTACCACTATTAACTGCAGCACTCACAAATGTATCAAGTTCTGGTTCAACTATATGTATATTTCCTTTATTAATAGTATCAACAACATTTTCAGATACATCTACTCCATGAACACAGTAACCTCTATTTGCAAGTAAAGCTGCTGTTGGTAATCCTATATATCCCAATCCTAAAACACATACTTTCTTTTTATTTAACATTTTTAGTAAACAACCTCTTTCATAAAATCAATTATTCTTTTACATGCCAATCCATCGCCGTACGGATTATGAGCTTTAGACATTTTATCATATTCATAGCTATTATCTAAAAGCATTTGAGCTTCTCTAACAATGATTTTCTTATCAGTACCAACAAGCTTTACAGTTCCTGCGATTACAGCCTCGGGTCTTTCTGTATTTTCCCTCATCAACAGAACAGGCTTCCCTAATGACGGAGCCTCCTCTTGGACACCTCCACTATCAGTCAATATAAAGTAAGAATTCTTCATAAGATATATAAAGCTTTCATATGCAAGAGGCTCTATAAGATATATATTAGAAATATCAGATAGTATAGCCTTTACGGGCTCTTGCACATTAGGGTTTAAATGTACAGGATATACAATATCTACCTCTGGATTCTCAATAGCCAAAGCCTTTAAAGCTTCACAAATATTTAAAAAACCTTGACCAAAATTTTCTCTCCTGTGCCCAGTAACTAGTATGATCTTTCTACCATTTTCAATATTATATTGAATGTTGATTGATTCTTTAATTTTATCTCTTAATTCACTGCTTCCTTCTATCTTACTTAAAGCCAAAAATAAAGCATCTATAACTGTATTTCCTGTTACTAATATACTTTCCTCTGGCTTTCTTTCTTTTATCAAGTTCTGTTTAGAAATATCTGTAGGAGTGAAATGGTAATTTGCTAAAACCCCAGTTATTTGTCTATTAGCCTCCTCTGGCCATGGAGAATACAGGTTATTAGTCCTTAATCCAGCTTCTACGTGTGCCACCTTTATTCTTTCATAAAAAGCAGCAAGACTTGCAACAGCAGTTGTAGTTGTATCACCGTGGACAAACATCACATCTGGTTTAAATTTTTTTAAAACTTCTCTCATCCCCATAATCACTTTTGTAGTAACATCGAATAAGTCTTGACCTGGACTCATTATATTTAAATCATACTCTGGAACAATATCAAATATATCTAAAACCTGGTCCAACATTTCCCTATGTTGTGATGTAACACAAACTCTAGCATCAAATGCTTTATCATTTTTAAATGCTTTGACCAAGGGAGCCATTTTTATAGCTTCTGGGCGTGTGCCAAACACTAAAAGTACTCTCTTCATTTAAATCAATCCCTATATTTAGCTAATTAACGACCCAATCAACAAAGTTGGATGAAAGAACTCGCCTATCAAAAGCTTTTGCTAATTTACTTGAATTAATTGACATATTCATAAGCTCCTCCTTACTCTCTGACATATATATTAGTATACTGGCAAATTCTTTAAAGTTATCAGGTGGTACAACATAACCACAATTGTTTTCTTCTATGAGATCTGCAACCCATCCTGGATAATTATTAATCACAGGTAACCCAGCAGAAATATAATCAAAAAATTTATTAGGTGATGTACCAAAATAGAAAGCAGGAATATTTTTTAATATTTGCAAACCAACATCCGCTCTTTTATATAGTTTTGCCAACTTTTGTTTATCTACTGGGTCATGAAATACTATATTATCTAACTTATATTTAGCCGCCTTAATCTGTAAATCTTTTTTTAGCATACCATCACCAACCAATATAATTTTTACATTATTAGATAGTCTATCTTTTAACTCTATCGCAACATTAATCAAAGTATCTAATCCATTAGCTATACCATGAGTCCCAGAAAAAATAGCTAGAAAATCATCATCCTTTATACCATCGGGTATATACTGAGTATTTTGAGGATTAGAAAAAATATCTAAATCACAACCATTAGGTATTAATTTTATATTATATCTAGAGACTCCTCGTTTAGCTATGCCATCAACAATACCAGGAGAAAGTCCTATTAATTTATCAGCAGATCTATATGAGCACCACTCAAGTATAGACATCAGAAACAATAATAAACGATTATTTATAACTCCCATAGCCTTAGGTAACTCTGGCCACAAATCTCTAACTTCAAAGACAAATTTCTTTCCTCTGAAAATCTTTGCAAAAATCCCTGGGATTCCTGCAGTTAAAGGAGTTGTTGTTGCAAAGACAATATCATAATCTTCCTTTAGCGCAACTTTTATAGACCTAATAACGAAACTAAGAAATACCTTAATACGGCCATAAAAAGATAGCTTATTTGAGTAAGGCAAACAAAACTCAATAATATTAATGCCTTCTACTTTTCCTTTACGTACGCCCTTAATAAACTTTTCATTAAGACCAGTCTCACCTATATTCATAGACCCACATACCATAGTAACATCATGCCCTTCTTCCACTAATGCTTTTGCCATAGCATATGAGCGAATTCCAGTAGAACCTTTAGGTGTAGAAAAATGCTGATGAAAATATAAAACCTTCAAATCAATCCCCAAACTTAACAATCGTTAACACTTTAGCTTGCTCAGAAACTACTACTTTTAATATATACTGTTTATCTTTTTTATAATAATACCTTGACTCTTCTCCGGTTAAAATCTCTAAAGAAGTTTTAATATCTGAATAAATCTCTAAAGAAAATAGCGCTGTAGTTAACTTACTTCCCTCAAGCTTATAATCAATAAATGGCAAATGCCAATATATAGCAGCCTCATTTTCAAAATCAGAGACATTGTCTATAATTTTAATCATATTATCTATATTTTTAATATTGATTTCTCTAACATGATTACACCCTTTATAATCCTTATATCCACATTTCACAAAATTATCAGAATATTCAAATACTGAGACCCTAGGCCATGCTCCAAAAAGAAAACGCCCAAGTTTAGGCATCTGGTCACGGTAATCAAAGCATACCGTATTATGCCCTCTAACACCTCCAAAGTATCTCATATCCTCATGGCTTGAATTATAACTATAAGTTCCTGAATCTCTTAAAATATTCACCCCCTTGACCCACAAATCAAGATGTAAAATATCACTTTGACTGGGTCTAAACCTAAATTTTGGAACTCTAAATAATACAAATACTTTACTTGTTCTAAAGATAACAAGTCCACTATCCTCTAAGAAAAGGTCCTTTTGTAAATCTTTGCCACAGATATCATTCGGAACACATAAATTAAAATAGTCGACAAGAGCTGAATCATTTCCATAAGCATTTTTCTTAAAAACGAAACTAGCAAGATATAAAGAGGGTATAAAATTTCGATAATCCACATTAGGTAAAGAAAATAGCATTGCGCCATCATTGGCACCCAAATTAGGAACATCACCATTATCCTGCATCAACACTTGCAACCAATCAGTAGCTGCTGACATTTTCTTATAAAAATTTTCTGAAAATAACTCCAAATCAAGCTCCAATCTCATAACCTCTGCAAAACTAATAGCATCAAGCATAAGTCTATGATAATTAACAGAATATTGACTGAACCCACCATCTTTAAAAATCAATCTATCAACTCTATTCTCTAATAATAGACGCCCTTTTTTTGACCACTTACTATACTCTTTATTCCAGGGTGAATATATTTTCAGTAGTTCTGATCCTATATATAAGGCTACCGCCTCAGATGTCCCATGGTTATTATCCTGAGCTTTTGCATAGCTAAGTGTTGGATAAATTCTTTTAAGATGCAACTCAAGAAACTTAATCATTTCTGAACTACATGTCCGAAGCTGACTTAATGCCATTAAAGCCCCAATCAAATGAATCACTCTAATAGATGCTTCTTGACCGCACTTCCAGTTAGGACCTTTATAAGCTGGATTATTACTGTACCAATCACAAATCCAATCATTTATCTTTAAAATAAAAAAATTTGATTTGTGCTTTTTAGCAAGATACGAAAACTTAATTACCCAATTAAACCTAGAAGCTTCCCAAATTCCTTTTATATCACCATTAGAGTTAAAGTCTGGAATATCGAACCAATCTTTATTAGTATCTAAAAACCTTTTATTTGTATACACATTGTAAAACCAGTCTGGCTCACTATCGACAATCCTCAAATTAGCACAATACCTCGACAAAAACAAATTAAATTCTTTATCATATTTTGGATCATTCGAAAAGCTCTCATCAAAATTAAACACATTATTCGCAAACATTTCCAAAGGCTTTAATCCTTGGACAGGATGCATGTTTATTTTTAACAAAAATCTATAGGTTAACACTCTTAAGATATTAATTATACCAATTAGTAAAGCTGTTCTAATTTTCAAAAAAAACATTAATCTTAGTGTCCTTTTAATAAACTATCCGCTTTTATAGTGATTTTGGCTACTTCAAATATATCCTCTACAGGAATAGGATTCTCTAGACCATTGCGAATACTATCAACAAATGCTTGTGCGCAAGCATTCTGCCCTTTATCTTGCTTAAACAGTTTATATTTTTTAAACTCTTTCCATCCATAACCAGTCATGATTCTAAAATTATCAAGCTGGATTGTCTTACCTGCGACAAACACTTCAACTCTTTCTTTAGGGAAATTACTAGCTCCATTAGCAAGATAAAAAATAGTTCCAAAAGAACCATCTTCAAACTTTAAAGTTATCGCAGCATTATCTCTTTCAACCCTGCCTGTACTTTTATTTTCGATACATACAGCATTCACTGAAGATATTTTACTATCTGCCAAAAATCTCATAAGATCTATAAAGTGACAAGCCTCACCAATAATCCTTCCGCCACCTATTTCATCTTGCTGAGTCCAATGATCACAGGGAATACTTCCAGCATTCATCGTCATTATAAAACTCTTAGGACATCTTACAGTGTCAAGTAATGATTTCATTTTTTGAATATGTGGAGAGAACCTTCTGTTAAACCCTACCATCAACCTAGGAGCTTCGTTATTTTTTCGCTTTTCATAATAAATACTTTCAATACCTTCAACATCCGAGATTGTTAATGCCAAAGGTTTTTCAACAAATATATCTTTTCCCGTTTCAATAGCTCTTTTAACAAATTTTGCATGAGTATTATGTCTAGTAGCAATAACCACTGTGTTTACTATATCTGATTCAAAAACACTACTTGAATCACTAGATGCCACTTTAAAACCCATTTTATTTCCATGTATTACAGCATTGGTTCCGCCGGAGGCAACTATCTCATGGAGATTAACATTTGCCTTTTTAAATGCTGGGATCAAAACTCTTGAAGCATAATTCCCAGCACCTATAAATCCAACGCAAGGATCCTTCGATTTATATGTTATACAAATATCTTTAAAAGTTCCAAGAGGTACACTACTACTAATTCTAGACTCAACAGGAGATGAGTAATTCAAAATTACTCCAAGACTATAATTCTCTGTAGTCAACACATCATACGCATTAACAGCATCATCAAATTCAAACCGATGAGTAATTAGAGGCTCAACATTTAGTTGCTTTTTACTTAACATATCCAGAACAGCTTCAAAATTACGTTGTTCTGTCCATCTCACATAACCTATAGGATAATCATTCCCTTCGTTTTCATAATTAGAATCATATCTACCTGGACCATAGGAGCATGACACTTGAAAGCTCAACTCTTTCTCATAGAAATCAGACCTATTTAACTCCAAACCCGTGACTCCAACAAGTACAATACGCCCTCTCTTTCTTGACATCTTTGCTGCTTGAGCAACAGGTTCAGACTCTTTTGTAGAAGCAGTTATTATAACACCATCAACACCAAATCCTTTACTAAAATCATTTGCTATAGCAACAGGATCTTCACCTTTAGAAGGATTACATATTTCCGCACCGAACTCTTTAGCAAGACTTAGTTTATTCTCATCAAAATCAATTGCTAAGACACTACAACCATTAGCTATTAACATCTGTACAGTTAATAAACCTATCAACCCTGCTCCAATTACTACAATTTTTTCTCCAAGTGTAGGCTGAACTAGCCTAATACCTTGCAGGCCTATACTTGCAACAACCGTAAAAGATGCTTCCTCATCTGTAACTGAATCAGGCACCTTAGCACAAAGATTTTTGGGTACACTCACAACATCCGAGTGGCTACCATTTGAAACCACTCTATCTCCTTTAACGAACGCTGATACAGCAGCACCAACTTCACTTACAACTCCAACATTACAATAACCCAAAGGTATAGGTTGGTTTAATTTTGATTTTACAGCAGAATATGTAGTCATGATCCCATCAGTTTTAACCTTATCCAAAACCATTTTTACTTTTTCAGGTTGCTGCCTAGCCTTATCAATTAAAGAAGATTTACCAAAACTAACCAGCATTCTTTCTGTACCTGCTGAAATTAATGACTTACTAGTTAAAATAAGTAAACTACCTTTTGCCACACTTGGACTAGGAGCTTCAATAATTGATGTATTACCATTAGACATATCTTGCAATATTTGCTTCATTAATACTCACCTATATTTTAAATTATAAACAACTATTCTTAATACCTTTATAAATTCCTGGCTTAGTAATATCTTTCAAAACGACAGTCCCTAAACCAATTACAACACTCCCATGAATACTTTTATTATTAATGATTGTCGCTCCAGCCCCAATCCACGTACCCTCACCTACACTGACAGTACCACATATAGTCGCATTTGGAGATATATGACAAAAATCCCCAATATTACAATCATGCTCTACTACGTAAGAGCTATTTAAAATAACCCCCACTCCAATTTTAGTATCCGCATTAATAACAACATTCCGGTATATATCCTTGTTATTAATAACTTTACACCCTATTGATTCAAAAAACTCTCTCTTTGATTCAATAGGACAAACAACGCAAACATCATTTTGCTGTGATATAGCTTGAACTACCTCTTTTCTAAAATTATACAAACCGACTTCATTATTACCAAAAAAAATACTTTTTTTTCACTTAATAACTCCTACCCAAGTTCCTATAGAATTAATATTATTTAAAACTATCGAACCTGCACCAACAATTACATCAGAGCAAACAGATATGTTATTAACAATAGTCGCACTAGCTCCAATCCAAGTTCTAGATCCAATACAAACTGTTCCGCAAATAGTCGCGTTAGGTGATATATGACAAAAGTTTCCTAAATTAGAATCATGCTCCACAATACAACTCGAATTAAGTATAACTCCATGACCAACTCTAACATCTGCATTAACTATCACTTTTGGCATAACAACTGTGCCTTCTCCAATAGTCGCACTATCTGAAATAATAGCTGTGTTATCAATTAATGTAACCACTTTTGCATTTAGTTGCTTCAATAATGCCTGTTTTTCATTTCTTATTTTATTATTACCAATAGCAACAATAAAATGATATTCTTTGATATATTTAGATATATATTCAGTAGTATCTATAATTTTGCTCTTATAAAATTGACAAGGCTTAAGATTATCATCTAAAAAATAAATCTCATCATATTTTTTTGTATTTTCAGCCACATCATAAACAACCTTACCATGTCCGCCAGCACCAATAATAATAAGTTTTCTAGAGTTCATTATTACCTCTAAACTTTTCCATAGTAGCCTCACCATCGGCACTAATGCCACTTCTTTTAAAAACTTTTATAAAAGTTCTCACAATTATCCTAATATCGAACATAAAACTTATATTAGACAGATAGTATATATCATTTTCAAATCTTGCTTGCCATGTAGTTGCATTTCTGCCATTAATCTGAGCCCAACCTGTTAATCCAGGTCTTACAAGATGTCTCTTTTTTTGTTGATTGTCATATAACTCAAGGTATTCAACAAGCAAAGGCCTAGGTCCAACTATACTCATATCACCTTTTAAGATATTTATCAAACTAGGTAATTCATCCAAAGAAGTACTGCGTATAAATTTACCAAACTTAGTAATTCTCTCAGAATCAGGCAATAGATTGCCACCATCATCTCTTGCATCTATCATTGTTCTAAATTTATAGAGATTAAATATCTTTTCACTCTTACCAGGTCTCGGCTGCTTAAACAAAACTGGTGACCCAAGTTTAAATCTTATCAAGGTAGCTAAAATTAATATTACAGGTGATAAAATAACTAATGCTATTAGTGATAAAATAAAATCAAATACCCTTTTAAAAAACAATGTATATAGAGTTTTTCTAGGCATTACATACCTCTTTTATTATACTTACAACTCTTAATAGATCATTATCAGTCATTTTTGAATCACTCGGCAAACACAATCCTAGCTCAAACAAATTCTCCGCCACATTTGCACCAACAAAATCAGAATCTTTGAAAAATGGCTGCATATGCATTGGTTTCCATAGGTGCCTAGCCTCAATGTTTTCATCAGCTAATCTTTGGATAATCTCTTCTTTCCTAGCAGCAGAATCAACGATTATACAACTAAGCCAGTAGTTTGGCTTATCTCCATTTAAAGGATGCACAAATTTAATAAACGAAGAAATATCAGATAAAGCAGCTTTATAGAATTTATAAATATATGTTTTTTTTGCAACCCTATCATCTAAAACCTTTAGCTGTCCTCTACCAATCCCAGCACAAACATTACTCATCCTATAATTAAAACCTAGCTCTTCATGATGATAGTAAGGCTTATTCTCTCTTGATTGTGTTGCATAAAACTTTGCCTTATCTGCCCACTCTTTATTTTGAGTGACAAGCATACCACCGCCAGAAGTCGTAATAATCTTATTACCATTAAAAGAATATATACCTATATCACCATAAGTTCCAGTAGCTTTACCCTTATAGAAACTACCTAAACTTTCAGCAGCATCTTCTACCAAGTAGACATTGTATTTTTTACATAGCTCTTTTATTTTATCTAATTCAGCAGCTACTCCGTATAAATTAACTGCAATAACCGCTTTGGTATTAGGATATTCCCGCAAAGCTTCTTCTAATGCTACTGGACAGATATTCCATGTATTTTCTTCACTATCAATAAACACAGGTAATGCATTTTGATAAACAATAGGATTTGCACTAGCAGAGAAAGTTAAACTCTGACATAAAACAACATCACCGTGTGTAACACCTATTATCTTGAGTGCCAAATGTAAAGCAGCGGTGCCAGAACTCAAAGCAGCAGCATAACCCGCTTGAGTATACTCAACCACTTCTTTTTCAAACTCATCAACATTCTTACCTAAAGGTGCAATCCAGTTCATCTCAAAAGCTTCATTTATAAATTCTTTTTCATAGCCCTCATCAGACATATGCGGAGATGACAAATAAATTCTTTTATTCACTTCTTACGTACCTCACACAAAATCTCGTAGCACCCAAGTATACCAGATTTAAAATTTTCTGGTATTCTATTCCAATCGAAAACTTGTACTAATATAGGGATATTAGAGTTTTGAATTTTTTCTTTAAAATCAATCAACTCATTAAAAGTTAAGACAAATCCTTTTTTACTGCGGATAACTAAGTCTAAATCACTAGTATCATGAGCAGACCCATCAACTCGGCTACCATAAGCTATAATTTCACACGGTGTATTTATAGTCTTTTTAGCAATATTTACCAACGTATTTTTATCTTTTTCTCGAATAAGCATATTAATTACTTGCTAATACCTTATTTTGTATTTTGATTAACTCTATAAACCTATCAACATCGATAATAAATTGAGGAATCAAAGGCAAAGTTTTCTCAGCCAAATCAAAACCATAGTCATGAGCTGTTAGGTTACGATTATCTCTATACTCAAACCATCGCTCTACCTCTTCTACTTGATAATAAACCATGATGAGCAGCACTACGAAAAATATCTTTAAAAGTAAGCCTATCAACAGCATTTTTAGAATGAAAGTATGGGGTAATAAGTTTTTTCAGAAGTTTACCAACTTGTTCTAAAATAACCTCAAACTCTTTTATAACTGCAGATCTATACATATCATAATCTAGCTCATAATCACCCGGTTTTGCAACCAAAAGCTTACCATATGCTTTTTCAAGAGTCCTAACACACCTTTCTAAAAATTCTGTATTAACTATTTTCATAAGTTATCCATTCAAAACTTTAATTTTTAAAGCTTAATTAATTATTAAAATATTCTTTTTTGTCTGAAAAAATTAGCCCTTTCGAGTCTAACTTTTTAATATTTTTATACATTATTAATGAACCTCACACAAAATCTCGTAGCACTCAAGTATACCAGATTTAAAATTTTCTGGTATTCTATTCCAATCAAAAAGTAAAATCCTTTTTAATTTTTCCTGCTTGAGTCTCGTTTACATTTGCTTGAGTTGGCTTGAGTTGGCTTGAGTTGATTATAAATGTGTTTTAATAAGAGGCAAAGCTATTGGGACTATGATAGAAGTAATACCAATACCAGCAATCCAATATAAAAATGTTTGCATCCTGTCTATTCTTTTATCAATTTGCTCAAAGCGGTGATTAATACTAATTTTTGATTCACTAAATCTATCATTGACTTGTTCAAATTGTTTATCGATTTGTTCAAACCTCTTATCAACTTGCTCAAAACGCTGGTTAATACTAGTTTTTAATTCACTAAACTTAGCATCGACATCATTTCTTAATCTATCTATATCAACTCTTGTTTCAGCAACAACATCATGAGTGATCTTATGAGCCATAAGATTAATATACTCTTGCTGACTTAGACTAATGTTTTTATCATCGCTCATATTAAATTAACCCATGTGTTTGTTATTTTATTTATTATATATTAGTATATAGCGTATAAGCAAGCAAACCCTCTTAATAAATTCTTGTGTAGTTGATTACCCGGATAATCAACTATAGTATTGCATTATAATTAATTATTAAGTCTACGCTCAAACTCTGGCACAATTTTCTTCAATATTTCAACTTTATCAGAGCTCTCTTCCATTAATAAATTTATATCTGCCTTCAAAATATTAATATCATAAAAAGTTTTTCTTCCTATAAATATATCTTTATAGTCTGTTCGAACATCGTTCTCATCTATAAGTAATTCTTCATAGAGTTTTTCACCAGGTCTTAAACCTGTGATTTTAATTTCTATATCTTCCCTTCCAGCCAATTTTTTAAATTGCTTAGCAAGCTCTATTATTTTAACAGGTTTACCCATATCCAATACAAAAACTTCAGAATTTTCTGCTATAGCACCTGCTTGAAGCACAAGCTCACACGCTTCTGGTATTAGCATAAAGTATCTTGTAATTTCAGGGTGTGTAACTGTTAGAGGCCCACCATTTTTAATTTGTCTCTCAAACTTTGGTATCACACTACCACTACTACCTAAAACATTTCCAAATCTAACTGCAGCAAGCTTAGTTTTTTTGGAGTCTACATTTTGCAAGTATAACTCACAAACACGCTTACTAGCACCCATCACATTAGTAGGACGCACAGCTTTGTCAGTAGATACAAAAATAAACGCTTGAACCTCGTATTCTATAGCCAAATCTATAGCAATTTTAGTGCCTAAAATATTATTGTGTACTGCTTTACTGATATTTTCCTCAACTATTGGTACATGTTTATACGCTGCAGCATGAAATACTATTTGCGGCGAATGCTTTTCAAAAACTTTTTCTAGGTCTTTTTTATCACACACTGAACAAAGCACACTTTTAATATTAGCTGACTCACATTCTTCTGTAATTTTATATAGATTAAACTCACTATGATCTAATAAAATTAGTTGTTTTGCTTTATATTTTATACACTGCCTAACAATCTCAGAACCTATACTTCCACCGGCACCTGTAACCAAAATTACTCTATTTTCTATAAAATCAGAAATACTTCGAGTATCTAAATTTTTAGAGTCTCGCGATAGCAGATCATATACAGAAACAGGCTTTAATTGTGACATAAAGCTTTTATCTTGAAGTATATTTTCCAAAGATGGCATAATTTTAATTTGTTTAAAATCCTTATCTAAATCCTTGTAAATCTCTTTGATAACTTTATTTGCTGTACTTGGCAATGCAATAACTAGTAAATCAAACTTATGAGAAAGTAACTTCTGTTTTAACTGCGCTCTGGATAAAACTTTTCTTCCATCTATACTACGCTTTTGTAAAGACTCTTTATCATCGACAAAGCATTTAACTTTATACTCTGTACCTGCAAATTCCTGCGCTATCTTTGTACCAGCACTGCCAGCACCATATATAACAACATTTTTAGTTTTTGCTATAAAACTTCTATTTGTAAGATACCAATAAGAATACACACTTATATTCGTTAATAATAAATAGAACAAAAACTCTGAAAATATCATAGCAAACGGTATTTTTTGATAAAAGAACGCTGCTACAATTATAAAAACTGGTGTGTTGACAAAAATTTTCCGTAAAAATGTCTTTTGTGTAGATTTACTCCAACTAGCGATATAATCTCTAAATAACAATACAGAGAATAAGCACCTTAAACAAACCATAAACACAAAAAAGTAGAAAAAACATAAACCTATAGGTTTCTTAAAAATATAAAAAGTCCAACTTATTGTTATAAAGCTTAAAAATATTACCACCAAAAAATTGAGTAATCTCTTATCCCGTAAAATTAACATAAGACTAAAATATACAAAAAACGTAAAGTGGATTATAGCAACAAACTTAATATTTCTAAACTACAATCTAGAGATAAAATCTGCTATTTTCTTATAAGAAACTGAGTCTATGGTTTTAACATCTTGTAGATACCAAGATATCCATAGCTCTTTTATCAAGAAAGATGCTTTAGCCATACCATCAGAGATTGCATCGTATGGTTTACTAGATATTTTTTTTGTTAACTTATTTTCTAACTCATCCACTTCCATCTGGTAAGCCCTATCTCTTTGTAAATTTGTTTTGGCTTTTTCTAATCTATTACCTAAAGCTTGAAGATAATATTTATACCTTTGCAAATATACTAATGATGCAGATAAAAAATCTTCTGTGAATAACTTATCTAACTCTTTTTTTATATCTGCATATAGTTGAATAAACTTTAGAGGTATTTTTTTAACATTAAGCTTCTTATCAAGCTGGTACTTAACTTTAAATATTTCTAACACTAGTGACTCAACTTGAGCTTTATTAGCCTGAAAATTTTCTAAACCATATTTGTAAAACCCCTCAAAGTCTTGTTTCGTATAAGGTAATCCTATTCCTTCGTCATCCTGAACTCGTTTCAGGATTTCACTACTATTTTTATCATTGCACTTAAAAGATTCCCGATCGTGGGCGGGAATGACAGTATTTTTGTTTTGGTTATTAAAAAAACTTAAATCTATAGCTTTAGTGATTACCTTATCATTTGAATCTTTAAGCTTTATTGACATAGATAAACTAGCTAAATCATTGCTTCTAACACCTTTTTCTAATTGGCTTTGTAGTTTTAACTTGACTAATCTAATCAAAGCTTTTTTCATAGAAGAATTTGCTTCTTGTTGAGTAGCTTTATAAGAAAGTCTAACACCATCTTTAAACTTTTCTAGGCAATTATAAACTCTAACATCTATACCATATTCTTTAATTTGCTGCTGGTGAGTTATACTATTAAAATCCCAATCATAATAGACCTTATCATCAGACTGTTTACTAGTTTTATACTCAAAATCTTTAAACTTAAGTTTTAGTTTGTCAAGGTCTTTATCTATAGCCAAAATCTCACCTATCTCATCAACAACTTTTATATTTAAAATAAGATATTTGTCTAGCTCTTCTTTTTCCCAAACACTTTCATCTACAACGAAACCAACTATTCTAGTTATGTGTTTTGCTATGACTGATTTTAGTGGCTTATATCTATCCTTCTCAAAATCGATAGACTCAAATATAGCCTGAGCATAAGTTGGCACAGGGACACAATTCTTACGGATATTTTTGGGTAAAGCTCTTAATAAAGCAACAATTTTGTCATATAAAAAACCATATACCCCCCACTCCAACACTACTGGGTTGACATCATTTAAAAAAATAAGCGGCACAGTAACGGTTGCACCATCTCTTTCATCTAAGGGATTAAAATGATACTCCAATGGCAAATGCATATCACCAATAGTTAGAAAATCAGGATATTTATGTTGTGTGATATCTTTAGTATCACGCTGCATCAAACTTTCTAAGTCAAAGACAAATTTTTGCTGCTCTTCTTTAGATATATCCTTAAGCCATTTATCAAAACTTACACCATCAAAAACGTTCTCAGGAATTATACAGTCGTAATGCTGGTACATTTCTTGTTCATCAACTAGAATATCTTTTCTACGTGACTTACTCTCAAGGTCTTCTATTTGGCTTATTAATTCAAAATTCTTATTGTAAAAATATGCTTTACTTTCAAAATCACCATTAACTAAAGCTTCACGAATAAAAATTTCTCTAGCATGCTCTGGATTTATCCTTGAGTATTGTACTGTTCTTTTAGAAACTATCTCCAATCCATAAAGTGTTACCCTTTCATTAATAATTACAGATCTACGTTTTTTGCTCCAAACTGGTTCATCATAATGTTTTTTAATCAAATGTTTAGCTAAATCCTCTAACCATTCTGGCTCAATGCTTGCGACATTTTTTGCATATGTTTTTGTAGTTTCAACGATTTCTGAACTTAAAATCCATTTTGGCTTTTTCTTAAACTGGGAAGATCCTGGAAATATAAAAAACTTTAGCCCCCTTGCTCCTAAATACTCTGCTCCTTCGTGAATTTTGCCGATATTACTTAAAAAACCACTAGCTATAGCTTTGTGGAGATTTTCATACTTAACCACAGCACTATTGTCATCCTGAACTTGTTTCAGGATCTCATTATTCTGACTACCATCCCTATGCTCAGAAGATTCCGAATCAAGTCCTGAATCACGAATATTTTGTTTTAGAATATCGGAATTATTAAGCTTCCACTTAAACCCATGAACAACTTCAACAATTTGCCTATAAATATCACTCCATTCGTTAAACCTAACTGGAGATATAAAATTTTTTCTAAAATATTCTTTTTTCTCTTTATTGGATAATCCTTTAAGCTCTAAATTAAGCCTATTCGCTAAATTTAAAATAGCTATGAAGTCTGAAGATTTATCTTTATCAATATTATGTTTTTCATCTGCTTTTTGCTGAAAATTTAGCGGTCTTTCTCTAGGGTCTTGGACACTTAAAAAACTCGCTATTGATATAACTTCTTTTAAACAATTTTGCCTATGACCTTCTATTACTATTTTAGCCAATTTAGGGTCTAAAGGCATAATAGCCATTTTTAGGCCATCGGCTGTGATTTTAGGGTTTGAAAATTTATGTTCAGAAATAGCTTGTAGTTCAAATAATAGTTTAAATCCATCTTTTACAAATCTAGAATCTGGAGGATCAATAAATGGAAAGTCTTGAATATTACCTAATTTCAAAAATAACATCTGTAAAATAACAGAAGCTAAATTTGTACGTAAAATCTCAGGATCTGTAAACTCTTTTCTAGATAAAAAATCATCCTCACTATAAAGCCTAATACATATACCCGCTGATAATCTACCACAACGTCCAGCTCTTTGATTTGCACTAGCTTGGGAGATTTTTTCTATCGGTAAACGTTGCACCTTGGTACGATAGCTATATCTACTGACCCTAGCTAAACCAGAGTCTATTACATACTTTATTCTTGGTACCGTTAGAGATGTTTCAGCCACATTTGTCGCTAAAATGATTCTGCGCACAGAACCTTCTGGATTAAAGATCTTATTTTGCTCTTTATTCGATAATCTAGAAAATAAAGGTAAAACTTCTGTAAACCTAAGGTTTTGTTTATTTAAGTATGCTAAAGTTTCATGAATATCTCTTTCTGTTGGTAAAAATACTAAAATATCACCTTGACCTAGCTCATCTACCGCGTACAAAATTTTTTCTTGTAAAGAAAGATCTTCAAAAGCTTCATCATCTTGATAACGTATTTCTACAGGATACGTTCTGCCACTAATAGTAATGTCTTTAGCTTTTGGAAAATAATTAATAAATTTTTGGTGATCTATAGTTGCTGAAGTAATAATAACTTTCAGATCAGGTCTAAATGGTAGAATTTTCTTTATGCATCCCAACAAGAAATCAATATTTAAACTTCTTTCATGTGCCTCATCAATTATAATTACCTCATATTGAGAAAGGTATTTGTCATTTTTAATTTCAGCTAAAAGCACCCCATCAGTCATTACTTTTATTAAGGTATTTTCATCAGTTTGGTCAGAAAAACGAATCTTATAAGAGACTTTTGATTGATCTCCTATCTCTGTGGCGAGTCTTGCAGCAATTGATCTAGCGGCTAACCTTCTTGGTTGAGTATGACCAATTAACCCTCTTTTACCTAAACCTAAGTCTAAACATATTTTAGGCAACTGCGTTGACTTACCAGAACCTGTCTCCCCAGCTACTACAATTACCTGGTTTTCTTGGATTATTTTCTTTATATCAGTAACTTTTTCAGCTACAGGAAGATCTGGGTAAGTTATTTTAGGTAGGCTTTTTTGTTGAGTTGCTAGGACTAATGCTTCTAACTCCTCTAATAATGTTTCTTTATTTACTTGTTTATTTCTAAAAGCAGCAATATATTTGCCTCGTAGTATTGTAGGTAACTGATTTATTAGATTATAAAATTGACTATCAGACATGAATTTACTTAAGTTAGAATATGGAAATTTTAAGTTTAGCTTCTGGTTTCAGAATTTCTGTACTCAATAATAGCTCTTTTAATTATAACTTTTACAAATACTCCAAATAATCCCAAAAATATTGATAATAACACCCCTAAAACTAATATTTGAAGCTTTGAAAACTTAGAGTTTTTCTCATAATCAATATCGTCAAATTTAGTTACCTCTGGTTGAAGACTGTCAAGTTGCAACTTTAAAGCTTTTTGTGAGTCTACTAGTGAAAAAATTTGTTTTTGGTAACCTTCAATACGGTTAACATAACTGGATAATAAGGTTTGCCCATCAATACCAGATAATCTTTTTTGCGAAGACAGTTCTTTTAAGTAATCTTGATTCTGTTTAATAAGGTCACCATAACGAGTGATATACTCATTATTAGCTTCTATATTCCTTTGAGTATTATCTCTCCAAACCTGAACCTGTCTTTTCACTGCAACAGATTCAGAAAAATCTTTCATAAGCAAATTGTATAAACGCTCTACTTCTTCTTTAGAATCAAGTGGTGCATTCACAATCAAAGAAAATAAATTTATTTTTGTATCACCCTTTTCATAATTCTCATTACTGTTTTTACTTACTACCGAGATTTCAATATTATTTAAAAGCTTATTATTAGGATCAGTATGTTGTATACTTGCAAGAATATTATTTAATATAATATTCAATTTAACTCCATCTAATATTCTAACTTCACCTTGCTCACTCAAGTAAAATGGTGGCTGTATTATTTGTTCATAATCATATTTAGGTGTATAAATTAAAACACAAAGAACTGATAATATAACTCCTAACAAAAACACTAATAAAAAAGTTTTAACATTTTTAAATATCGCTATTATAATTTTAGTTAGACTAATTTCTATATATTCATCTTTTTTAACTTCTGACATTTTCACTCCTATATTTTGGTCAAAATATTATTGAAAGTTTTACTTGGTCTCATCACACTACTAAGCTTACTAGCTTCTGGTAAATAATACCCACCTATATCGGCTTTTTTACCTTGAACACTAGCCAATTCCTTAACAATTTTTTCTTCATTAGCTTTTAGCTCTTGGTAAATCGGTTCAAATTTAGCTTTTAACTCTTGATCATCATTCTGTTTAGCTAATGCTTTTATCCAATAAAAGGCTAAATAAAAATGACTACCTCTAGTATCAAGCTCACCAACCTTGCGATGAGGTGATTTGTCATTATCTAAGAAATCTTTATTTGCCTGGTCTAAACCCTCAGCAAGAACTTTAATTTTAGAATTTCTAGTCTTAATTGCTAGATCTTCTAAAGAAGCCCCTAACGCTAAAAACTCTCCTAAAGAATCCCATCTTAAATGATTTTCATTAATTAGCTGCTCAACGTGTTTAGGGGCAGAACCCCCAGCACCAGTTTCAAATAATCCACCACCAGCAAGAAGTGGTACAATAGAAAGCATCTTAGCACTTGTACCAAGTTCTAAAATAGGAAAAAGATCTGTCAGATAATCTCTTAAAACATTACCTGTAACAGAAATAGTATCTTTACCCTCTTTCATCCTTTTTAAAGAGTATTTTGTAGCTTCAATTGGAGAAAGTATTTCAATATTAAGACCAGTTGTATCGTGTAGAGTTAGATACTCATGCACTTTAGCGATAAGATTTCTATCATGAGCTCTCTTAGAGTCTAACCAGAAAATAGCAGGATTTTGCGTAATTTTAGCTCGATTAACAGCTAGTTTAACCCAATCTTTAACTGCTATATCTTTAGTTTGGCAAGCTCTCCAAATATCACCTTTTTCAACGTTATGCTCAAATATAATATTATCTTCAGCATCTATCACTAACACTTTACCATCAGCTTGTACTTCAAATGTTTTATCATGCGAGCCATACTCTTCTGCTTTTTTAGCCATTAAACCAACATTTGAAACATCACCCATAGTTGCAACGTCAAAAGCGCCATTTTCTTTACAAAAATCTATAGTTGCAGCATATACACCAGCATAACATCTATCAGGAATCATAGCTTTCATATCTTGAAGCTTGCCATTTTTATTCCACATCTTCCCAGATGAGCGAATAGCAGCAGGCATTGAAGCATCAATAATCACATCACTTGGAACATTTAAGTTTGTAATACCTTTGTCTGAATTAACCATAGCAATATCAGGCTGCTTTGCAAAAACTCTTTCTATATCAGCATTTATTTTATCTTGAAGTTCTTGAGGAAGTTGTTTTATTTTCTCAACTGCATCACCCCAGCCATTACGTGGGTTTATACCTAACTCTTTAAACTCCTTTGCATATTTTTTAAATACATCTTCAAAGAAAATCTCTACTGCATGACCAAATAATATTGGGTCAGAAATCTTCATCATAGTTGCTTTTAAATGTAAAGAAAGTAAGGTGCCTTCTTTTTTAGCGTTTTGTATTTCTTGTTTATAAAATTCTCTCAAAGCTTTTACAGAAATTTTAGTAGCATCAATGATTTCTTTTTCTTCTAATTTTAAGTTTGATTTTAATGTGGTTTCTTTACCTTTGTTGTCAACATGAACAATTTTCACAGTTGTTGCTTTTGGTACTATGTAAGATTTTTCATTAGCATAAAAATCATTATCCGCCATACTTGCAACATGAGATTTAGAATCTTTTGTCCACTGGCCCATAGAATGTGGATGCTTTTGGGCATAAACTTTGACAGCTGCAGCCACACGACGATCAGAATTACCTTCTCTTAGAACTGGGTTTACTGCACTTCCTAAAACTTTTGAGTAGCGACTTTTTATTTCTTGCTCTTTTTCATCTTTAGGCTCAAATGGATAATCAGGAATATCATACCCTTTTGTTTGTAGCTCTTTTATAGCTGCTGTTAGCTGTGGTACAGAAGCACTTATGTTAGGCAGTTTAATAATATTAACGTCTGGTGTTTTTGCTAGCTCACCTAAAATAGCAAGGTCATCAGAACATTTTTGCTCGTCTGTCAGATAATCATTAAAATTAGCAAGTATACGTGATGCTAATGATATATCTTTTGTTTCTAAAGCAATATCTGCTAATTTAGTAAAACTTTGAACTATTGGTAAAAAAGAACCTGTAGCTAATGCTGGTGCCTCATCAGTTATTGTATAAAATATTTTATGCATAAGAAATCTCCGTAAATAGATAATTTTAACTTTTAAATACTAGCATAAAACTAGTAAGTATTTAATATCTCAGCAATCTTATCCTCTGATCTTGCTACAACGGCAAAATCTTTATGCTCAATAATTGGTCTTTCTAGCAGCCTTGGATTTTTAGCTACTATTTCTATTAGTTGATCTTCGGAGTATTCATTATCTTTAAAGTTTTCTTTCCAAAGTTCTTCTTTTGTGCGGATAATGTCTCTTATAGAAAGTTTAAGTTTTTTAAGTAAACCTTTTAACTCCTCTATTGACAATGGATTATCTAAATATGAATGTACATCATAGTTTACATCTTGTTGATCTAAAATCTGTTTAGCTTGGCGTGATTTTGAACATTTCGGGTTATGATAAATTTTCATAGCCATTTTTATATTTCCAGACGGTTTGAGCTAGATTATATATTATATCAACCCTAAAAGCTAAGTGTTACAGATCGATCTCTGTACACGATGATTTTTTATAAGCCAGATCAGTTCAGTTTGACAACTTATAATTTTAGTTTGCAACATCCCATAATGATTTTTTCAACCAGTCCTTTGCCTTACTGTTTCATATAAGGCTATACCAGCAGCTACCGAAACATTCAAACTAGAAACTTTACCAAACATCGGTAACTTTGCTAAAAAATCACAACTTGTTTTAGTGCGTTGTCGCATTCCACTACCTTCTGCACCTGCTACTATAGCTATTGGGTCATTTAAATTCATATCATACAAACTATCACTAGCTTCACCTGCTAAACCTACTACCCACACTCCGTGTTTTTTAAGCTTTTCTATAGCTCTAGCTAGGTTTGTAACTACAACAATTTTAGTGTGCTCAGCAGCTCCACAAGCTACTTTCTTAACTGTAGCATTTACAGGTGCACTATTATCTTTAGGAACCACAATAAAATCCACTCCAGCTGAATGGGCACTACGGATACAAGCACCAAAATTATGTGGATCTTGAACACTATCAAGCACTAGGATGAAAGGTTTTTCACTCTCTAGCAATAAATTGGGGATATCATTTTCACTATATGTTCTTAGATTAGACTTTTCAATCGCAAAAATATTTTGGTGGTTTGCATCTTTTTTAATACAACTTGGCAAATCTTTAATACTATTTAAAAATGTAATCTCTATGCCTAAAGCTTTAGCTTCATCTATAATCTGAGATAATTTAGCATTTAAGCTTTGCTTTTGTAATACAAGCAACTCTTTTGCTTGGTTTGCTTTTACCAAACTTTCTACAGCATGGATTCCATACACTAAATCACTCATTATAAGCTTTCCAAAAATTTTACAAGTTTTTCTCTTAAGCCATCAAAAGAGCCATTACTCATCATAACTATTTCTATTTCTTTATTTTTTTGGATTACTAAAGATCCTATTATATCCACAAACTCTTCTATATTTTTAATAAAATCAACGCTTGTATTATCTTTTAAGAGTTCGTTTGCATTCCATTTTAATAAAGCATGATCATACAATAAAACTTTATCTGCCTTTAGTATCGCATTAGGTAAGCTTTCTTTATTATTTCCTTGTTTCATAGTGTTAGATCGCGGATCTATCAAGGCAATTATATAAGCTTGTGGATTTTTATTGCGTACAGCTTCTAACGTTAGTTTTATAGACGTTGGGTGGTGTGCAAAATCATCGTATAAAACAATACCTTCTCTTTTACATAATACTTCCAAGCGTCTTTTCACACCTTTAAAGCTCTCTAAAGCCTGCTTAATATCGTTATTAGATATATCAAGCTGTTTAGCTACAGCATAAGCACTCAATGCGTTTAAAGCATTATGCTCACCGATAAAGTTCCAAGAAATTTCTACTTTATCACTACTATTTGAACCCAGCATAAACTTAGAATAATCATTAGAGTATTCTGTAATATAGAAACCCAATTTTGAATTAGCTGCAATAGTATTTGACCAGTAGCCCATATCCATTATATGTTGTACATTTACATCAGAAGCATTATAGATTATGCTTGCACTAGCTGGCATTTTTCTAATAAGTTGATGAAACTGCCAATAGATAGCATCGATATCTTTGAAAATATCAGCATGATCATATTCGATATTATTTATCACCAAAATACTAGGATCATAGTGAGTTAACTTAGAGCGTTTGTCAAAAAAGGCTGTGTCATATTCGTCTGCTTCAATAACAAAATATTCTGAATCTGTATACCTTGAAGAAACTCCAAAATCCCCACTAATTCCCCCAACAAGAAAACTTGGGTTAAAACCAGCCTGTTCTAAAATTTTAATAGTCATAGTAGTAGTAGTAGTTTTACCATGAGTCCCAGCTATAGCTATAACCTTTTTACGTTTTAATATATTATGGTATAACCACTCTGGTCCAGAAAAATAATTTAATTTTTCATCTAAAATTTTTTCTACTATTGACATCCCTCTTTTCATAACATTACCAATAATAATTTCATCTGGTTTTGTCTCTAACTGTGAACAATCAAAACCTTGAATAATCTCCACTCCTTGCGATTCAAGATAAGTACTCATTGGAGGATAAACATTAGTGTCAGATCCAGTAACTTTATAACCTTTTTGCTTAGCTAATATAGCTAGTGAGCCCATAAAAGTTCCACAAATTCCTAAAATATGAATATGTTTAGACATCAATTAAAAAAATGAATAACAAAAATTGCTACCAATTATATCAGCTTATAGTTTTTAAATATACAGCGACAATATACGCAAACATGCTAATCACATTTTAGAAAGACTCGCGAATGCGCAATAATACGGTTTTGAAAAATAAACATGCAATAAAAATATTTCGCATCACTCTTATCAAAAATAACTACACCTTATTAAATATAATACATATGATATAACGTATCTAACTTGTATATTTAGTTATATATTTTTTTTGTAAAGTGATAGCAAAAAATGATAGAAACATTAAAAGCAGTATTACAAACTTCCAAAAAGATGATAACTTTGTATATGCATTCTTGAAATATAAGTAAATAATACCAATAGAGAAACAATACAATGAATTTTAAACAATATATTGAAGCATATCTCGAATTTAATGAAAATTTGGTCAAACTCTTAGATGAAGAAGATAAGCTATGTGAGCCTATAAGGTTTTTTAAGAAAGACTTTTTAACAACTTTTTACGTTAAGAAGAGTTTTATTTCTGGCATTACAAAGATGGATATGATACGTTCAACAGGGGAAGAATTAAAAGTAAAAGCTATAATCATTTTAACAGACTATCTTAAGTTTACAGAACAAGCAGAATTTAAATCTAAGTATTTAAGTACCATTCCTAAAATTTCTGATGATTTACACTTATCTAGAATGAAAAGAGAAACTTGTACTTTTATCGTTGAAAATGTAAATGCCCTGGCTAAGCTATCAATAGCTAATATGCAACAACAATCACCTAACTCTGATGAATATAATAAGATCCTCTTTCAAACCCACCTAGAAAATGTTAAACAGATTTTAAAAGAGAATAGTTTGATTGCTATTTCAGCAACAATCAATATACTTCAGAAAAAATTTATCCAGCATGCATCAACAACAAAAGTATCAAAACTAACAATGAAAGAAGCTAGCCAATATGCTTCTATCAATAACCCAGGTAGAATGTTATGTAGTAATAGCGCTATTTGTGCTGCTCTGGAAACAAATGGTATACTTTTAAACCGTAATGATAAAAAAATAGCATCTTTTGGTTATTTAAGGAGTGAACGTTTAACCGCTATATTTTTAGAAAAATGGTTTACTATACAAGAAGTAACGTTAGATTATAGGTTGTCTACTACTGAAAATGCAATTTTAGCGATCACAAGTGGAAAGTTTAATGGCGGAGTTTTTATAAGAACTACTATGAAAGAAGGTCCAGGCCATAGCGAATATGCAATGTCCGATGAAAAGGGTAAATTTTGGAAATCTGAAGCTAATAGTAATACTATTAACAATAGTATTACTCATAGTTACAGATGGCGCAAACTATATACAGGAAAGGATATGCATGTATTATATCATGACGACCTTGATGATAATGAATATGATAGCATCACTATTTGGGGGTTGATTAGAAAAGAAAATATAACTTGTGAAGCTAACCTAAACTTTAATAAACTTAGAATAGTTGAACAACTTAATAATAAAATTTTCAATTTTAACTTACCCAAAGTTAAACAAGTATGTTTAGCACACATTCAAGAATATCTTGATATAAAAACTCTATCATGGAAATCTTATAAAGATAGAGCTAATTTGATGTTTAATAGCATTCAACAACAAACTTCTATTCAAGATGTGATAAAGACTATAGATAATGAAATTGAAGTCATTCGAAATTCAGGGAGTATTAGATATTTGAATAAATTAATTGATACTAAACTATATTTATCAAACATTTTAATGGAGAGCTTTTAACCGCGAGTCTCATTTGTAATAGCTAAACCATATCTGAAACTCATTGCTTAAAGTGTCATATAAATTTATCATATCGACTCTTTTTAATGCAAGTGCCTGCTGTTACAAAGTTATTACTAGTATTCTGTGAATTATTATTTATACTTACAAAACAATTATTTAAATACAAGAAAAGTAAAGTGTTTATTGAATTTGCCCTCAAAAACCAAGTTCTTAAATTTGGAGAATTTACCCTTAAATCAGGTAGGATTAGCCCATATTTTTTTAATGCTGGGCTATTTAGTACTGGCAGTCAGCTTGCAACATTAGCAGATTATTACGCTCAGCTAATAGCTAAAAATAATATAAAATATGATATTTTATTTGGTCCTGCGTATAAAGGAATACCACTAGTAGCAGCTATATCAACTATCTTAGCTGTTAAATATAACTTCGATATGCCATACGCTTTTGACCGCAAAGAAGCAAAAGATCATGGTGAAGGTGGCATTTTTGTGGGTGCAGATATGACAAATAAAAACGTTCTACTTGTGGATGACGTAATGACCGCTGGAACTGCCTTTTATGAGTCTTATAATAAGTTAAAAAACATAAATGCTAAAATCACTGGTGTTGTACTATCGATAGACCGTCAAGAGAAAGCCAAGGACAGCAATGTTTCAGCTACAAAAAAAATCTCCCAAGACTTTGGCATCCCGGTTTTAGCTGTTACTAACTTTGCAAGCATATTTGAGTATGTTAAAGAAAATCTTGATGAAGAAATGATTAGCAAGTTTAAAAACTATCGTGAAAAGTATGGATCATAACAAAGATATATATATAATAGCTGATTTACATCTAAACGCTCATCATAGTGAACCAGCTAATATTTTCAAAAAGTTTCTTGAAAAAATATCATCAAATGAAAATATTCTTTTCATACTAGGTGATTTTTTTGACTATTGGATAGGTGATAACCACAAAGATAGATTTTATCATCAAATTACAACGTGGCTAAAACAAGCTAGTGATAAAGGCTTAGAAATATTTTTCATGCATGGTAATCGCGATTTTCTGATTGGCAAAAAATTTGCAAAATACAGTGGTGTAACTATAATTAGAGATCCTTATTATCTAAACATTGCTGATAAAAAAATTCTTTTTTCTCATGGTGATTTATTTTGTACTGATGATAAAAGCTACCAAATCTACCGTAAATGGATTGCTTATAATAAGCCTTTAAGGTTTCTATTTCGAAGATTACCATTATTCTTAAGGGAAAAAACTGCTAAAAATGTAAGAAGTCATAGTTATGTGAAAAATCGTAGACAACCAAATATAGATGTCACATCAATAGGAATAGAAAAATATCGTAAAGATTGTGATATTATAATCCATGGCCACACTCACAGAATGGCTATTCACAACGAAAAAGACCACACCAGATACGTACTAGGAGACTGGTTCAAAACAGGCAATTATATAAAAATTTCTAAAAATGGCGATATAACTCAAGTTACTAAGTATAGCTAATTATACTAAAAAGTAGTACGTTACTCAGTTAGGATTGACCACGTAATCTACCGCCTTGAAAGTCGATAGATAAAGTTTTTATGAAATCTACAACTTCTTCCATCTCATAACTTCTAGCGCCTTTAACTATGACTTTTGTAGCTACATCATTACAAAGCTTAAGAACTTGTTCTAAATCTTTTTTTAACTCTTCTTTTGTATCATAAAGTTTAACATTCTCACTTTGAATTTGGCTAAGAGTAACTTCTAGCAAACTCTTATCACCATATAAAAAAACTCTATCTAAGTTTGCTTCTTGTAACCACTGCCCCATCTGCCGGTGATAATTTTCTGCCTCGTTACCAAGCTCCTTCATCGAACTAATAGCTAAAATCTTTTTTCCATTAAACTCTGATAAATCTTCAATAGCTGCTTTTACTGCAGCAACACTAGCGTTATATGTATCATCTACCAGAATTAACTTTTCACTTAATTTCTTTATACAAAATCTACCTTTATAATTACTAATTTTGCTAGTATTTTTAAGAAAATCTTTTGGATCAATTCCTACAGCAACTACACTAGCAATAGCTAATACACTATTAAATAAATTGTGTTTCCCTATAGCTGGAAGAAAATATTCATATTCTTTACTAAAGATACTAAGTTTAACCTTATAGGTGTCTTGGATAACATCATATCCTTTTATGTAAATATCTGCCATTTGGTTAAACATAGAGCAAGTGATTTTTTTACAGTCTAAGGCAGATACATACTTAGGTATTCTCTCATCGTCAAGGTTTATTATACAATAGCCCTCTTGCGGTATTGCCTTTAATAGTTCACCCTTTTCTGCCATTACACCTTCTAAACTTTTCAAATTTTCTAAATGTGAAGCTCCAACGTTTGTAATCATAGCTATATCCGGTTGAATAATTTCAGCTGCTGCTTTAATCTCACCACCCACATTAGTACCAGCTTCAATTACTGCAAAATTTGCATCTTGAGGTGCTTCTAAAATAGTCATTGGTACACCAAGGTAATTATTTAAATTACCCTTAGTAAAGTGAACCTTTTTATCACTTAGTAAAGTTACTATCATTTCTTTTACAGTTGTTTTACCGCAACTACCTGTTAGCGAAATTATTGGCATTTTTAATGATTTACGATACTCCTTAGCAAGCTTACGTAAGCCTCGAATCGTATTGTCACAGACTACTTGCGGAATATCTGTATTTTGCTTTTTAGAAACTAATAGTGCTTTTGCACCATTTGTAATAGCTTGAGGAATAAAATCATGACCATCCCTATTTGCTACTATTGCAACAAACAAACTATCTTGCTTAATATCATTTGAATTAATAGTGATAGTTTTTATTTGAACATCTTTGCCTATATATTCAAACCCTACTTGAATTGCTAACTCTTTTAGAGAAATGATCATACCTATTAATAAAAAACCGTCAAATAACGTTATTGTAAGGCAACAGAGAAATATATGCTAGCAAAGACTGTTATTTTAATCTTGATGTATTGAAAAACAAATTAGCTAAACAAAGTCGAAGATTAGCGTTTATACGTAATAATTTGTAATAGCTTTGACTTAATCTGACATTGTGTATAAAATAAGATGTCAAATTAAGGAAGAATAAAATGAATGCATCTCAAAAGATAATCAAACCCAAATTAGGTCTGTTAGAATTAGCAAAACAATTAGGTAATGTCAAGCAAGCTTGTAAAGTGATGGGTTACTCAAGAGACAGCTACTATCGCTTTAAAGAGTTATACGATAATGGTGGAGAATTAGCTTTACAAGAAATATCCCGTAAGAAGCCATTAGAGAAAAATAGAGTTGAGGCACATATTGAGCAAGCAGTAGTTAATATGGCTTATGAATATCCGGCGTATGGACAACATAGAGTATCAAATGAATTAGCAAAGCAAGGAATATTAGTCTCAGGAAGTGGAGTTAGATCTATTTGGCTTAGACATGACTTAGAGAATTTTAAGAAGCGATTAACAGCACTAGAGACCAAAGTAGCTCAAGATGGCTTTATACTTACAGAAGCTCAATTACAAGCTTTAGAAAAAGAAAAAGCTAAAAAGGTTGCTACTGGTGAGATTGAAACGCATCATCCAGGTTACTTAGGATCTCAAGATAGCTATGTAGAGTATATAAAAGGTATAGGTAAGATATATCAACAGACATTTGTAGATACGTATACTAGAGTAGGATTTGCTAAGTTATATACAGAAAAAAATGCAATAGTAGCTGCTGATATGCTTAATGATAAGGTATTACCATTCTTTGAGGAACATGGAATAGATCTATTAAGAGTATTAACAGATAGAGGCACGGAATATTGTGGAAAGCTGGAGAATCATTCCTACCAGATGTACTTAAGCATAGAAGACATTGACCATACTAAAACAAAAGCTAACTCCCCTCAAACTAATGGTATCTGTGAAAGATTTCATAAAACTATGAAAAATGAATGTTATGAGACAATGTTTAGAAAAAAGGTTTATTCAACGATTGAGGAGATTCAGCAAGATGTTGATATATGGCTGGATTATTACAATAACGATAGACCACATTCTGGTAAGCACTGTTATGGAAAACGCCTATGAAAACTTTTATTGACTCAAAACCTTTGGCAAAAGAGAAAAATTTAGGTAATATGTTTGATAAATCTGACACTAGTTTAGAAATAAATTCAGTCTCAAATTAATTGGTGACTGTCAGATCAAGTTTGAGCTACTACAAATAATTTGAACTTTCGTCTATTATAACCTCTTTTGCAACTCTTATCGCCTCACAAATAGTTCGATAATACTTTGATTTTTCGAAATTTTTAGGAAGATTTTTTATTTGCCAAGGATCCTTAGTCCAACGCTCAGTAATTTTATCACTTCCATTATACTTTTGCTTTAAATTAACAGCGTCTTCAAATGCCTTCTTTTCTTTGTTTAAAATGTCTAACATATTATCTACATTGTCTGCCATATATATTGCACGAAAGACCATTTCTAATCGCCCTGCATGATGTCTACCCTTAAAGTACTCTGCTACTTTCGAAAACTTTGAAGCATTATTTGGATTAAATTTCGAATATGTTTTAAGTACTTCTAAAATCTTTTGTTTACACGTCTCAGTGTCCTTTTTTAATTTCCAATCTTTTGCTAGTCGATGCTTAACACTCTGGTTTGACAATCTGCTGCTATAAGAGCTTCTACTTGAATCTGATTTTTTTTCTTCCTCATATAGAAAACTGCCTTGACCCCTATCATTCAAAAATTTATGATTAGCATGAAGCTGTGGTTGATCTAAAGACTTCCTTGTTGCATAACCACGATACATCCTCTGGATTGTTATAATTTTATTTTCGTGCTCCCTATTAACATCAAGTATCAAACCATTCTTCACACTACTAAATCTACGACCTTGAGCAAAAGAGCTTCTTCCATTTTCTAATTTTTCTTTTTGTTTCTGGTAAAACTCCTCAAATTTATTTACTAAATATGAATATTTTTCTATGTAATTTACATCTTGTGATAAAGTAGATACTTTTGTCTTCTGATTTATATTAATTACTCCTGCGTAGAAATCTTCTACTTTATAATCTTTTGCGCTTTCTAAAAGCTTATTAACTTCAGAAAGTTTTACCGCTGTATGAATCCACGGGTCAACTATAATAGCATTTCTCAAGTCATTTTCATATTTTGCATATAAGCTTTCTAAGTTAGAAAATCTAGATAAGTTAACTTTTTTTAGATTAAAGAACAATTCCGATTGATGTAGTATAATTACCACATGATTATTATCTTCTCGTTCAATTATAATCTCTGTTACGTAAATTTCTTCATGGTAAGCAGTTTCAATCAAGTTACTAACGTACATTGCAGCAGCTATTAGACGACCACAGTTTGCTGTACCCATAGATAAAGCTGCCTGTGCCCTTTCAATGTAACCGTTAAGTTTTGTAGGATCTTTTCTTGAATCTACCATGTCATTATGAAGCTTTTTATAAAAGTCCGTATTTTTGTATTGATAAAATAGTTGCCCTTTATTAACCATGTTCACCGAGTAGGGTATATAAAACTTAACAGTCTCAACCAAAGCAGCTCCAATAGCTAACAATTCATTACTATCGATCATTGTATATAACATTTAAATTTGTTTTACATTATTATATAATAATAATTAAATTTTTAATATTAATTTTAACTTTTAATGCCAAAAGCTATTAAAACGTCCTAGACTAATTCAACTAATAAGTGGTTGCTAAGCTTACTTGAAGTTTTCAGCCAGATTTATGAATCTATAGCCTTGCTTACTAAATTATAGTAACCATCTTTATTTGTATATAATTTTTCCAACCTGAACTGCGCGTTCCAACCCTCTAACTTATCTAAAAGAGCTGTATATCTAACTCTATCCATAGCTCTGTGCCTACGAATATCTCTCACCTAGTCTAATTTTAAATCCACATCTGAGGTATATTTTTCAAAGTCATATTTTGTTTCCGGCACTACACCTAAACTAAATAATCCTTTAGCTGTTGAAGTCATAGTTATATTTTCCTTGCTTAAATTAGTAGGTGCTATATTTGAGCTTCTTACGATAGGAAGTATAGTCATTACTCTTGTAAATATTTTTACCAGTTTATCTTCCCCGGGATATTTATAATCATCTATACATCTTTCTAGATATAAAATTACAGAGTTTATAGCTTTACCTTTTCGATCACTATGAAGACACCAACTATACCAGTATGATGATTTACTTTTTAATTTAGTAAAAAAATCTATTAAACTTATTAATTGCTGCTGCAAATGCTTCCTTGTTGTATAACCACGATACATCCTTTGAACTGTTACAATTTCATTTTCATTTTCTCTATTAACATCAAGTATTAAACTATTTTCCACGCTACTAAATCTACACGTCCTCTAGCAAAACTATCACTACGTTCTAATAGTTTTTGTTGTTGCTCTTTATAAAAAAATTCAAACGTATTTACATAATCCTCACTTATATTAGTGACTTCACTTTCTGGAGAGATTGTAATACGGACACCTCCATACCTTATGGTACCCTCAAAAAAATCTCTAACTTGGAATAATTCTGCATGTTCCAAATGCTCTAAATAATTTGATAATTTTGTAGCTTTATATGTCCATGGATCAATAATAACAGCGTTGCTTAACTCAGGATCGATTGATAATCCATGAACATTATCTTTGTAATATACCCAGTCCGAAGATGTACTATTGAATAACTTTAAACTAGTATGGGCTAATACAAACGTATGCTTGAAGGTACTTATAAGGGATAAATAAAATGTACCTATTCTTATTTTTTTTGAGCCTTGTGCTATATACAAGCAAGCTAACGATAGCTCATCACACCAACCAACACCTAGCTCTAGTCCGACTTTCCCATACCCTTGGGGTGTATAAGTTAAGCCTGGTATATTATCTATCTGTATCACTTCTTCACGTCTTTTTTTATAAAATTTGCTTGCTTTATAGTTAGAATATAATAGTTCGATATTTTCTGAATACTTTATATATTTTCTAACTGTCTGAACAAGTGCTGCACCAATAGCTAACAACTCATCACTATCAATCATGTTAATATCCCCATTTTTTATTTTTGTACACATTTTAATATTTTGATCACAAATATTGCCAACAAACAAGTTGCTAATCATTTTTTCAAATTACAAAATGTGACGCGTGAAACTGGATTTCTAGAGTCAGACTAAATAATTTTACTAATATTTCTGCTGTAAATCTAAGTCAAGAGATTTAAAGTACTAATATGAACTGAGATTATAACGATAGTAGACTTTTTATAACTTATTATGGGGCTGTTGCAAGCTGGAATTAGATGGATGGTAACAAGGCAAAAATGTTCGAAAAAGCACAGTTTACACGTAGTAAATGAGCATTTTGAGAATATTTTTAACACAGTTAGAAACATATAATTTTAGTTTGCAACAGTCCCTTTATCTATGTGTGAACTAGAATGGACAAAATATCAAACAAAAGCCAGATTCTAACTTTTAATATCCTAACTGCTTCTAAGAGTTACAGTTCTATTAAATACAGGCTTTTCTTTTGAGTAATCTTTCTGATCTGCTACAAAATAGCCAATTCTGTTAAATTGAAAATGCTCTTCAGGCACAGCATCTTCTAGAGATTGTTCTAGCTTAGCATTTTTGATAACTTCCATAGAATTAGGATTTAAGCTATCTTCTATGTTTTCAAATTTAGTTGGGTTTTCGTCATTAAAAAGTCTGTCATAAATCCTAATTTCAGCATCTATACAGTTATTAGCATCTACCCAATGGATAATACCATTTGGTTTTTTATCATCTTCTGGTTTTTTACCACCTAGAGTTTCTGGTAGATAGCTACACTTTAATTCAATAACCTTACCACTAACGTCTGTAATAACCTCGTCACAATCTATTACATAGCTATTCATAAGTCGCACTCGACCATTTGGACTTAGTTTTTTCATACCTTTTTCAAGCTCAAATACAAAATCATCTCTTTCAATAAATATCTCAGACGAAATGGTGATATCTCTTCTACCTAAATCGTGGTTTTGTGGATGATTTGGCACATCTAAGGTATGTGGCTGCATCCCTTTTATAGTTATTTTAATAGGATCTAAAACAGCATTTTTCCTTAAAGCGTTTTTATTAAGGTCATCTCTAATAGACTCTTCAAGTACTGATACATCAATTATAGAATCTTGTTTTGATATTCCTATCATTTCACAAAAATTACGGATAGATTCTGCAGTATAGCCTCTACGACGATAACCTTTTAGTGTAGGCATACGTGGATCGTCCCAACCATTTACCAAGTTATTATCAATTAGATATTTCAATTTTCTCTTACTTGTAATCGTATAGTTTAGATTAAGCCTAGAAAACTCTATTTGCTGAGGTTTAACTTGAAACTCTGTCTCATTTACCACCCAATCATAAAATGGTCTTTGATCTTGAAACTCAAGAGTACAAAGAGAATGAGTGATACCTTCTATAGCATCTTCTAATGGATGGGCAAAAGCATACATTGGATAGATACACCATTTATCACCAGTTTTTGGATGACGTGAGAATTTTATTCTATATAAAGCTGGGTCCCTTAGATTGATATTGCCAGATGACATATCTATTTTTGCTCTTAAAGTTTTACTACCTTCAGCAAATTCACCTTTTTTCATTTTTTCAAAAAGTTCAAGATTTTCTTGTATACTTCTATCTCTATATGGACTATTGTGGCCTGCTTCTTTTAGGGTGCCTCTATATTGCTTCACTTCATCTGCAGACAGATCACAAACATAGGCCTTTCCCTTTTTGATAAGTAACACAGCAAGATCATACATTTTATCAAAATACTCTGATGCAAAATGAGGCTGATTTTCCCACTTAAAACCAAGCCATTGTACATCCTCTTGGATTGCATTTATATATTCGATATCTTCTTTATCTGGATTAGTATCATCAAACCGTAGATTACACTTTCCACCAAATTCTTGAGCTATGCCAAAATTTAGACAAATAGATTTTGCATGTCCTATATGCAGATAACCATTAGGTTCCGGTGGGAACCGTGTTAGTATGCTAGAAATGTTATTATTTTCTAGGTCTTTTTTAACAATATTTTTGATAAAGTGAGTTTTAACAGTATAATTTTTATCAGTCATATTTCTTATAATAATGTGGATTTAATATATTAGTTAATATTTTACTTTATTCGAGAACTCTGCGTACAATTTTTTGAAAAAAAAGTATATTCCAGCTATAATCTGACTAAAATATCACTAGCTTACCTGGCTAATAAGGAAACTTGTATCATGGATCCGTCTATTGTGGATGATAGTAAGTATTTATTCACAACAAAAAATGTGTACCAAAATTTAACTTTGGATGAACTTGCTGAACACGCGCAACATACTTGTAACTTCATAAATATGGATGGTAAAACCTTAATAGTCGATAGTGGAAATATCAAAGGCAGACTACCTGATGATAAGTATGTGGTTGAAACTAAATACGCTAAAAAAAATGTTTGGTGGCATGAACATGGTTCTGATAACAAAAGGCTTAAACGTAAAGACTGGAAGTTAATTAAACAAAAACTTTGTGATAACATTTCTAGCAAAAATATATTTGTTATAGAAGGTTTTTATAACCATGATGAAAAAAACAGAATAGCTGTTAGACTTATAACAACTCAAGCTTCAGCTGCTTATTTTTTTAGACTTATATGTATTAGGCCAGCTATAAAGGAGCTTGAAGATTTTAAACCACAATGGATAATGATGCATTCCCCTGAAACTAGTATAGATAACTATAAAGAACTCGGGTTGAATTCATCAAAAGTTATAGCAACAAACCTTAAACAACGCCAAAGCATATTTATAGGTACTCGCTACCTTGCAGAAATTAATAAAGTTTTGTTATCGATCATGAGTTATTATTTATCGCTAAATAATATTGGTATCTTTTACTGCTCTGTTGGGGTTGATGCAGAAGCTAGAAGCCTTATGTTCTTAGGGCTTTCTGGTAGTGGTAAGACAACGTTAGCTTTAGACAACCATAGGGCTTTAGTCACAAATGAAGCCATAGCATGGACAGAATCAAAAGGTTTATACAGCTTAGAATCTGGACTAACTATCAAAGCTGCTAGTTTTAAAGAAGATGATAGCCGTATAAAAAACGTTTTACAAAACCATTTGCTTATAGAAAACCCTAATTTTGATGAGGGCGGGAATATCATTTTCGGACATAAAGAACATTCTCAAAGCAACACCTATCTAACATTTTGTCGAGAAAATTTTGAAAACTGTATTACAAATACTAGTGATCCTAGTACAATAATTTTTTTAGTAAAAGACGCGAAAGGTGTGTTGCCTAGAATAGCAAAATTAAGTAAAGGTCAAGCAATATATTATTTCTTATCAGGTTATACTAGTACTTCAACAGGAGTTGAAGAAGGTGTAATAGAACCAAAACCTGAATTTTCTAGTTGTTACGCTCAACCATTTTTATTACTCCAACCCACAAGGTACGCAAGTATTTTACGGCAAAGATTAAAACATAGTAACGCTAAAATTTATATGATAAATGTTGGCTGGATAGATGGCGATTTTAAAACAGGTAGGCGTGTACCGGTAGAAGAAACAAAAGCTATCGTTAACTATCTAGTAAATGATAAGCAAGATATTACTTTTAAATATGTACGACAAAAATATTTTAATTTTAAATCATTAATAACAATCCAAGACCAAGACCAAACCTTACATTTAACTAATTACTGGCAGGATCAATCAGAATACAAAAAACAGTATAAATCCTTAGCTAAAGCTTTTATCAAGAACTATGAGCAGTTTGAAGAAGATGAATTTGCCCTAAAATATAAAAAGTTTCAACCAATTGTGTAAACAAAAGTAAATCTACAGAAAAATTAAGCCACATGTAGTGGCTTTCAAGTTTTTATACTTAATTGTCTAAAGGACTAAATTTTCTTGAAGATAACTGACCCATTAGTGCCACCAAAACCAAAGGAATTATTAAGCACATAATCAATTTTCATTTTTTTAGCAGCATTAGCAGCATAATCCAAGTTACAGCCATCATCTAAATTTTGTAAATTTATGGTTGGTGGAGCAACTTGGTCTCTTATAGCTAAGACACTAAATATAGATTCAATTGCACCAGCAGCACCTAGTAGGTGACCCGTCATAGATTTTGTAGAGCTCATAACAAGGTCTTTTCTATATTGACCAATAGTTTTTTCAACCACTTGACTTTCTTGAACATCACCTAAAGGAGTCGAAGTACCATGTGCATTTACATAATCTATAGCATCAGGGTTTTTTTCAAGTCCTGCATCTGCTAAAGCATTTTTAATACATTTTTCTTGACCTGGTGCGTAAGGCATAGTCATATGGTAACCATCGGCTGACATACCAAAACCTACAACTTCAGCATAAATCTTAGCTCCACGTGCTTTTGCTCTTTCATACTCTTCTAATACTACTACTCCAGAGCCATCACCTAAGACAAAACCATCTCTATCTCTATCCCATGGACGAGAAGCTCCTTGCGGGTCATCATTTCGAGTAGATAAAGCCCTAGCGGCAGCAAAACCACCAATACCAATAGCGTTACTAGCTTTCTCAGAACCTCCTGCAAGCATGACATCAGCATCACCGTAAGCTATAAGTCTCGCTGCCATACCAATATTGTGAGTACCAGTTGTACAAGCAGTAACTATAGGCACATTAGGCCCACGTAAGCCATGATTTATTGATATAACACCAGATAAGATATTTATAATTGATGATGGTATACAAAAAGGAGATATTTTTGATGGTCCCTTTGCATCAATAGTAGCTTTTGTAGACTCTAAAGTTTCAATACCACCAATACCAGAACTAACTGCCACTCCAAACTTATAAGAGTCTTCTTCAGAAACTTTATCTATACCAGCATCCTTTAAAGCTTCATTAGCAGCAGCTATACCATAGTAGCAAAAAGGATCCACTCTTTTTGCATCTTTCTTGCCTACAAGCTTCTCTACATCAAAGTTTTTAATTCTTGCTGCAAATCTTACCTTGAACTCACTAATATCTGGTGCTGGAGTATCAAAACCAGTTATAGTTTCTACGCCACTTTTACCAGCTAAGATGTTAGCCCAAGTCGTAGGCACATCATTTCCCAAAGGTGTTACCATTCCAAGACCAGTAACAACTACTCTACGATTAGATTTCATATTAAATTAACCTATTTAATTCTTTTAGAAAAAAGCATGAAACTAGTCTAAATAAAATCATGCCACTTTTGAGATTAATTTTTGATTAGTTTACTTTAGAGTCAATATAGTCGTAAACATCTTTAACAGTTCTGATTTTTTCAGCATCTTCGTCAGGAATTTCAGTGTCAAATTCTTCTTCTAGAGCCATTACTAACTCAACTGTATCAAGGGAGTCGGCACCTAAATCATCAATAAAAGAAGCTTCTGGCTTAAGGTCTTCTTCTTTAACGCCTAATTGTTCAACTATGATAGAGTTTACTTTAGCATATAATTCGTTTGCGCTCATTTTTTTTCCTTCTATTATTTTGTTTAAAATTTTTAAATTAACTAACCGTTTTAATAATATTATTTTTTGTCTCTTTTTGCAATAATTTTGCAAAAATTAAGCCATATACATACCACCATTAACGTGTAACGTTTGTCCTGTAATATATCTAGCTTCTTCGGAAGCTAAGAAAGCTACAGTATTAGCTATGTCTATAGGTTGGCCCATTTGTCCTGAAGGTATTTTACCAGCTATGAACGTTTTTTGTTCTTCAGTAAGCTTATCCGTCATATCTGTAGCTATAAATCCTGGTGCTACAACGTTCACTGTAATATTACGACTAGCAACTTCATAAGCTAAGGATTTTGAAAACCCGATTACACCTGCTTTAGCAGCACAATAATTGGTTTGGCCTGGGTTACCTGCAGAAGCTACTACTGAACCTATAGAAATAATTCTACCCCATCTTTTTTTCATCATACCGCGAACACATTCTTTTGACATTTGGAAAATAGAACTTAGATTGGTATTGATAACAGCATTCCACTCGTCATCCGACATTCTCATCATTAGATTATCACGAGTAATACCAGCGTTATTTACTAAAATATCAATAACTATTTTTTCATCTTTAATTTTAGCAAAGAAATTTTTTATACTCTCAGAATCTGAGATATTTAAAACCATTCCTCTTGCACTTAAACTCTGATCTGTTAAGCTTTGTTCAAACTTTTTGGCGCCAGTTTCTGAGGTTGCAGTACCTATAACAGTAGCTCCTTTTTTTGCAAGAGTAACAGCCACTTCATAGCCAATACCTCGACTAGCTCCTGTTACTAAAACTACTTTTTCTTTTAAAGACATTTTTTATTATCTCCTTATAGTTATTGAATATTTTCTAGACTATCAATAGTATTTGTATCTTTTGTACTTAAATTTTTGTCAATCCTTTTTATTAGCCCACACAGCACTTTGTTTGGTCCGCATTCAATAATTTCGTTGACCCCCAAATTTACAAGCTCTTGTACAGATTGGGTCCATAATACTGGTTTATATAATTGTTTGACTACAGCTTCTTTTATTTCACCTAGACTAGAGTGTGATTTAGCATCAAAA
Source organism: Allofrancisella heilbronnii (assembly GCF_000710735.2). Lineage (NCBI taxonomy): Bacteria > Pseudomonadati > Pseudomonadota > Gammaproteobacteria > Thiotrichales > Francisellaceae > Allofrancisella > Allofrancisella heilbronnii. The sequence goes on from NZ_CP144673.1 coordinate 1,281,092, forward strand.
TTTTGTACAACAGCTGTTGTAGGGTTTTTAAACTCTACTTTATTTAATTCTATTTCAAATTTTTCTGCAGCACCCTTCATAAGTGAACAATGAGAAGGCACACTTACAGCCAATATTTGAGCACGTTTTGCACCCTTCTCTTTCGCTATAGCATTAGCTTTTTCTACAGCTATCTTTTCACCAGAAATAACAACCTGACCAGTAGAATTAAAATTTGCTGCTTCAACGATACCTTCATCAGAAGCTTCTTGGCAACAGGCTACCACGTCGTCATTAGATAATCCAAGAATAGCGCTCATGGCACATTCTTTGTCTGTAACAGCATTTTGCATAAGTTTACCTCTAGTTGAAACCAACTGTAAAGCATCCTTATAAGATATACACTCAGCAGCCAATAAAGCAGTGTACTCGCCCAGACTATGCCCAGCAAAGTACTGAACCTCTAGGCCTGGCCTTTGTTCTTTAAGTACTTTATATATCGCGTAGCTTGTAGCTAAAAGTGCCGGCTGTGTAAACTCAGTTTTATTTAATTTTTCTTCATCATTTTGAATAATGTTCCATAGATCATAACCTAAATGGTTTTTCGCCTCATCTATTATATTTCTAAATGTTGCAAAAGTTTGATAATAATCTTGTAACATACCTAGTTTTTGTGAACCTTGACCAGGAAATACAACAGCAATTTTTTGTGACATAATGCTCTCCTTATTATTGAAAATCAAAAAAATTTTAGAATATAAAAGTTGATAACTTTATTATATCTTTGCTACGAATCCGCCCCACACAAATCCTGCGCCAAAGGCTTCTGATATTATAATTTGTCCTGGCTTAATTTGTCCGTTTCTAACTGCATAATCTAACGCTAGTGGTATAGATGCTGCTGAAGTGTTGCCATGATCTTGTAATGTAGTTACCACTTTAGACATAGGCATGTTTATCTTGTTTGCCGTTGAAGTTAATATTCTATAGTTTGCTTGATGTGGTACTAACCAATCTATATCACTAGCTTTTATTCCAGCTTCTTGAATTAGTTCTTCAGCCAAAGACGATAATCTTGAAACAGCAAATTTAAAAACTTTATTTCCTTCCATTATCAGGTATGGGTCTATAGTGATAGCTTCTCCTCTATTATTAGGCAGATTGTTAGGGATATTTAACGTCTCTAAACATGAGCCATCCGTATAAAGTAAAGAGGATAAAATTTTCTTCTCTTGGCTTTGAGATAGAACTACAGCACCGGCTCCATCACCGAAAAGTACACAGGTTGACCTATCATTCCAATCAAGTACTCTTGTCATCTTTTCAGCACCAATTACTAATATGTTTTTTGCTGAACCATTTTCTATATATTGTTTTGCAATATCAAGTGCGTACACAAATCCACTGCATGCTGCAGAAACATCAAAACAGCGAGTTTTAAAATTTTTGATATCAAGTGCTTTTTGAACAATAGAGGCTGTAGAAGGCATAATGTAGTCACCCGTACTAGTGGCAACTATTATCGTGTCAATTTCTTGAGCGTCTAAATTAGCCGCTTCTAGAGCTTTTTTTGCTGCTTCGGTAGCCATAAAGCTAGTATTTTCTTGCTCATTAGCACAGTGGCGTTTTTCTATACCAACTCTTTGCTTTATCCACTCATCAGAAGTATCAATAAATTTACTTATATCATCGTTAGTTAAAATTTTTTCAGGCAAATAACTTCCTGTACCTAATATTTGTGCAAACATTCAATAGTCTACCTATATGTTAGTTAAATACAATATATGAAACGAGCCCTTTAGTCTTTAATAATCTAAAGAGTGCCAAACCCTCAAAATTATTGTAACATGATTAATATAATTAAAGAACTTTTTCCAAAGATTCTTGAATCGTTTTAGGGATGTTATATTTGATTTCTTTGGTAGCTTCATAAATAGCGGTCTCAAAGGCATTAGCACTAGCGCTACCATGGCTTTTTATGACGATCCCTGTTAGGCCTAACAAAGAAGCTCCATTAAAGCTATCCAAATTCATTCCTTTTTTCATTTTCTTGAAAAGTGGTAAAGCCATAATTGTTGGTATTTTCATTAACCAAGAGCCTTCAACTACAGTTTTTTTAATTAAAGACTCTATAAGCCTTAAAGTACCTTCCATAGTTTTTAGTGAAACATTACCAACAAAACCATCACAAACTATGACATCTGTAGAATCATCAAAAATGTATTTACCTTCTATATAGCCATTATAGTTGATAAAATCACAGCCTTGCAAAAGTTTGGCAGCATTTTTAATATTATCCAACCCTTTCATCTCTTCTTCACCAATATTAAGTAAAGACACTCTTGGCTCAGCTATACCTTTTGAACTTGCTGCTAAAATGGAGCCCATGATAGCAAATTGAAAAAGCTGTTCAGAAGAACAAACCACATTTGCACCTAAATCAAGCATATAGGTTTTACTTAGTTTTTTAGTTTCCCTATTGTACGCTGGTAAAGCATAAACTATCGCAGGGCGGTCTACTCCATTGATAGTTTTTAGAACAAATTTTGATATAGCCATTAATGCCCCAGTATTACCAGCACTAACACAAGCGTTTACCGAGCCATCTTTAACAAGGTTAACAGCTACGCGCATAGAAGAATCTTTCTTTTTTCTTACAGCTATAGATGGAGATTCATCCATTCCGATAGTTTCACCAGCGTGATGAATAGCTATTCTTTGTAGAATTGGCAGTTTTATCTTTTTTAGTTTTGAATATCTGTCTAAAGCTCTTTTAACCTTATGGTGATCCCCAACTAAAACAATTTGTAAGTTGGGGTCTTTTCTTACAGCCTCAAGAGCTGCTGGAATCGTAGTATTTAAACCATGATCACCACCCATTGCATCTATAGATATTTTGTAACCCATAATAAATAAAACTTCCTATTTTATTTCAAAAAAATTATTTTACTAAAAGTTGGTGTAGTAAAGTGATGTAATTATAATTTTCTGGGAGAAGGAATTTAGTCTTCAGATTTTACCTCTACTACTTTTTTACCCTTGTAAAACCCGTTTGGTGATACATGGTGTCTTAGGTGTAATTCACCAGTTGCTTTATCAGTTGATAAAGTAGCTGTAGATAAAGAGTCGTGTGACCTTCTCATATCTCTTCTTGATCTGCTTTTTTTGACTTGTTGTACTGCCATTTTATGTAACCTCCGGTAGAAATTTTACTATTTTTATTTAGTGTTGTTTAAGTACTTTTAAAACCTCAAAAGGGTTTTCCTTTTTTTCAACATCGCTTTCTTGCTTGCTATAGTATGAATGTTTTTTGTTTTTTTTACAAGTGTTAGCGTTGTTTTTTGGTATTAACGGTAAGTCTAAAAGTATTTCTTCTTTGATTACATCTGCTAAATTTATAATAGCTGTGCTACAAATAAAAGGCTCATACAAGCTATCTTGAACTAGTCTATCATCTTCGACAATCATAATAGTGTTAGATGCATTAAAATCATACCCAAAAGGTTCTAGAGATTCTTGGCAAATTAGTTCTAAGTTGCTAGAGATATTATATTTAATACAAGGTTTACCATTTTCTTCAAAAAAAGAAAAATTACAGTTAAATATATAGGGCGTTTCTAAAATATAATCAGATAGCTCGCTAAGATCAGTAAGTATAATTTCAAAAGCTATTAATTCTCTTTTTTGGTTGGCATATGTACTATAATTTATATCGTATTTATTTTTCATAATCAGCTTTCTAAGTGTGTTACTTATATTTGGAATATTCTAACTTGGTTTCTTGTTTTATTAAAGTTGCTATTGTATCATCTTAGTGTTGTTCATATTACTTTAATTTTTTACTTAAAAGGTCAATCACATGTCTTTACCTATCTTTCAAGAGTTTTCAAATGCCATAAGATTTTTGGCTATAGATGCAACATTAAAAGCTAAATCTGGTCATCCCGGTATGCCTATGGGGATGGCCGATATCGCAACTGTTCTGTGGACAAAATTTCTCAAACACAACCCTAAAAATCCTCACTGGATTAACCGCGATAGATTTATCCTTTCAAATGGTCATGGCTCTATGCTTTTATATGCTTTATTGCACCTAACTGGTTACGATGTCTCTATTGAAGATATTAAAAATTTTAGACAGCTTCACTCTAAAACTCCTGGCCACCCAGAATATGGTTATACTTCAGGAGTTGAGACGACAACCGGACCTCTTGGACAAGGTCTTGCAAATGCTGTTGGCATGGCTTTAGGGGAAAAGCTTTTATCACAAAGATACAACACTCCTGATTGCGAACTTATAGATCACTATACATATGTGTTTTTAGGAGATGGGTGCTTAATGGAAGGCATATCTCATGAGGCATGCTCATTAGCTGGCACTTTGGGTTTGAATAAACTTATAGCTTTTTGGGATGACAATAGTATATCTATAGATGGTGATACCAAAGGTTGGTTTACAGACAATACAGCCGAAAGATTTAGATCTTATGGTTGGCATGTTATTGAAAGTATAGATGGTCATGATACCAAAGCTATAGAGCAAGCTATTATACACGCGCAATCTGAACAAAAAAGACCTACTTTAATATGTTGTAAAACAGTGATAGGTTTTGGCTCACCAGAAAAAGCTGGTACAGCATCAGTACATGGCTCCCCATTAAGTGTGGAGGAGAGAAATTCAGCAGCCAAAGAATTAGGTTGGCAATATGACTCTTTTGAAATACCTAATGAAGTGTATAGATTTTGGGATACTACCCAACGTGGTCAAATATTAGAGACAAATTGGCAAAAGCGTTGGGAAGTTTACAAATTAAATCCTAAATATAATGAGCTTAAGAGAGTTTTAGATAAAGACATTCCAGCTGAACTTGAAAAAGAAGTCCAGAGTTATATAAAATCACAAATAGAAAATCCCACTAGGGTGGCTACACGAAAAGCATCTCAAATGTCACTGGAAGTACTATGTAAGCATATGCCAGAAATGTTTGGAGGATCAGCGGATCTTACAGGTTCAAACAACACTAACTGGAGTGGCTCAGTTTGGTTAAATAATACTGCTAAAGGAGCTAATTATCTCTCATACGGTGTGCGTGAGTTCGGTATGGCTGCGATTATGAATGGCTTAAGCCTGTATGGTGGTTTAAAGCCATATGGTGGTACTTTTCTTGTATTTAGTGACTATTCACGAAATGCTATCAGGATGGCTGCGCTTATGAAACAACCTGTCATACATGTAATGTCACATGATTCTATAGGGCTAGGTGAAGATGGTCCGACACATCAGCCAATTGAACATATCCCAAGTTTGAGATTGATACCTAACCTTAATGTTTGGCGTCCAGCTGATACAGTTGAAACGATGATCGCTTGGTATGAGGCTATTAAATCAAAAAATACTCCTAGTGTTATGGTATTAACTCGCCAAGGATTGCAGCCAATTGTCGATTCTGCAGAGAAAGCTAGTAATATATCTAAAGGAGGGTACTTGGTTAAACAGTATTTAGATGCTAAAGCTACGATAGTTGCGACAGGTTCCGAAGTTGAGTTAGCTGTAAAAGTATCTGATGAATACAATAAAAAAGGTATAAATATAAATGTTGCGTCTATACCTTGTGTAGAAATTTTTGATAAGCAAACTGATATATATAAAACCTCTGTAATTAGACAAGATATTCCAGCAATATTTGTTGAGCTTGCTCAACCAGGCACATGGTACAAATATATGCCAAAGGCAGGTGGTGAAGTTAAAGGAATAACAACTTTTGGAGAATCAGCACCTGCTGAAGAGTTGTTTGAATATTTTGGCTTTAACGTGGAAAATATAAGCAATATAGTTGCTAAATACGTTTAAAAACTTTATCTGATAAATATTAGTTAAAAAATCTAATAAAAGGAGACTAAAATGAAAGTTGCTATTAATGGTTTTGGTAGAATAGGTCGTTTAGCATTTCGTCAAATGTTTGACAAAGATGGGATTGAAGTAGTAGCAATCAATGATTTAACAAACCCAAAAATGTTAGCTCACTTGTTAAAATATGATTCCGCTCAAGGTAGGTATGCTAGAGCTGATGAGGTTTCTGCTAAAGAAAATTCTATAGTTGTAGGAGAAAAAGAGATAAAAATTTACGCACAAGCAGATGCTACTAAACTACCTTGGGGTGAGTTAGATGTAGATGTTATTTTAGAGTGTACAGGTTTTTACGCGTCAAAAGCAAAATCCCAAGCTCATATAGATGCTGGAGCTAAAAAAGTTGTAATTTCTGCTCCAGCAGGAAATGATCTACCAACAGTTGTTTATAATGTTAACCATAATATTTTAACAGCAAAAGATAAGGTTATATCAGCAGCGTCTTGTACTACTAACTGTTTAGCTCCTATGGCAAAAACACTGCATGATCTAGCAAATATAGAAAAAGGGTTCATGACAACTATTCATGCTTATACGGGTGATCAAAACACTCTTGATGGCCCGCATAGAAATGGTGATTTACGTCGCGCTCGTGCTGCTGCTATAAACATAGTACCAAACTCAACTGGAGCTGCAAAAGCTATAGGCTTAGTTATTCCAGAATTAGCAGGTAAACTAGATGGTGCCGCTCAGCGTGTGCCAGTTGCAACTGGATCTTTAACTGAACTAGTAGCTGTGGTTTCTAAAAAAGTAACAGCAGAAGAGATAAATGCTGCAATGAAATCAGCAGCTAATGAATCTTTTGGCTACACTGAAGAAGAATTAGTTTCAAGTGATGTTATAGGAATTTCTGAAGGTTCATTATTTGATGCAACTCAAACTAAAGTTACTCTACTAGGTGATAAATCTCTAGTGAAAGTTGTATCTTGGTATGATAATGAAATGTCTTATACAAACCAAATGGTTAGAGTAGTTAAGCTGATAGGGTCTTTATAATTTGGAGCTAATATGAGTTTTCTAACTATAAAAGATGTAAACCTAAAAGATAAAAAAGTAATAGTTAGGGTTGATTTTAACGTTCCTGTTAAAGATGGTAAAGTCACTAGCACTGTAAGAATTCAGGCAGCTATCCCTACTATAGAGTATATCTTAGAACAAGGCGGGAGACCGATTTTATTATCTCATCTTGGACGCCCTACTGAGGGTGAGTATGATCCTCAATTTTCGCTAGAACCTGTAGCGAGAGCCTTAGAAGAAATAATCCATAAGCCAGTAAGGTTTGAAAAAGATTGGCTTGAGGGTGTTGATATTAAAGCTGATGAAATTATTATGTGTGATAACGTTCGCTTTAATAAAGGTGAGAAAAAATCTGATAATGAGCTATCTAAAAAAATAGCAAGTTTAGGGGATGTATTTGTAATGGATGCCTTTGCAACAGCTCATCGTGCTCAAGCCTCTACTTATGGAATAGCAAAGTATATTTCAGTTGCATGCGCTGGATTTTTAGTTTCAAATGAAATCAAAGCTTTAGAGAAAGCATTAAAAAACCCTAAAAAACCAATGGCTGCCATAGTAGGCGGCTCAAAGGTATCTACTAAACTATCGGTTTTACATAATTTACTTGATAAAGTCGAAACTTTGGTAGTTGGTGGAGGCATAGCTAATACATTTATAAAAGCGCAAGGATATTCTGTAGGTAGTTCACTTTATGAGCAAGAATTAGTTTGCCAAGCAAAAGATATCTTAATAAAAGCTCAACAAAAAGGTATTAATATACCTGTCCCTGTAGATGTAAGAGTTGCTAAAGAGTTTAACGAAAATGCTCAAGCAGTTATAAAAAATGTAGCTGACGTAGCTGATGATGATATGATCTTGGATATAGGACCTAAATCAGCAGAAAATATTACTAAGCTACTAAATTCTTCTAATACTATATTATGGAATGGTCCAGTTGGTGTATTTGAGTTTGATAGCTTTTCAGAAGGCACGAAAGCTTTATCATTAGCTATTGCTAATTCAAAAGCATTTTCTGTAGCTGGCGGTGGGGATACTATAGCAGCTATAGAAAAATTTGGTATAAAAGACAAAGTTTCTTATATATCAACAGCAGGTGGAGCATTCTTAGAATTTTTAGAAGGTAAAGAGTTACCAGCTATTGAAATGTTAAAAGAAAAAGCAAAAAAATAATTTTATTTAAGGTGATACTTATGAGAAGAACCAAAATTTTAGCTACCCTTGGACCTGCAAGTGAATCTAAAGAAGTCCTTACTGAGATGATAAAGGCTGGGGTTAACGCTGTTAGGTGTAATTTCTCACATGGATCTGCTGAAGACCATAGAAAGAGAGTTGAACTGATCCGTCAAATTGCAAAAGAGCAAGATACTTATGTTGGGATATTGGCAGATTTGCAGGGTCCTAAAATTAGACTTTCTAAATTTAAAAATGGTTCTGTAGAGATAAAAAAAGGGCAAAAATTTATACTTGATGCCGATCTTGGTGTAAATGATGGCGATGAGAATACAGTAGGTATTGATTATAAAGAGTTAATTAAAGACGTTAAATCTGGAGATATTTTACTAGTTGATGACGGTAAAATTGTTTTGCAGGTTGAGTCAGTCAAAGAAAATAAAGCTACGACCAAAGTAGTTATTGGCGGTAAAGTTTCTAATAATAAAGGAATCAATAAAAAAGGCGGTGGACTTACCGCCCCAGCTCTTACAGATAAAGATAAAGAAGATATTAAAATAGCAGCAATGCTACAGGTGGATTTTTTAGCTGTGTCTTTTGTAAGAGATGGTAAGGACATGGAGTATGCTCGTCAATTAGTACATGAAGCTGGCTGGAAACCAGCTATGGTTGCCAAGATTGAAAGAGCCGAAGCAGTACACAAAGAAACCTTAAAAAGCATCATAGAAGCTTCCGATTTAGTTATGGTTGCTCGTGGTGATTTAGCTGTAGAAATTGGTGATGAAAATGTCCCTACTGTACAAAAGCTGATTATTAGTACAGCTAGACAAAATGAAAAAGGATCTATTACCGCCACTCAAATGATGGAATCAATGATAGAAAACTCCTCTCCTACACGTGCTGAAGCTTCTGATGTAGCAAACGCCGTATTTGACGGTACAGATGCTGTTATGCTTTCAGCTGAAACAGCTGTTGGTAAATATCCAGTAGAGACTATTGCTGCTATGTCAAGAATTTGTGAATCTGCTGAAAAAAGCAAGTATAACCACATTGTTAAAAAACAAAAAATAGCTGATTGTAGCCGAATTGATCATGCCGTATCAGTAGCAGCCGTTAAGATAGCTAATGATATTGGTGCTAAAGGTTTAATTGTTTTAACAGAAGGTGGAAATACTTCACGCTGGATGTCACGAATAAATACAGATTTACCAATTTATGCACTATCTCGTAATGCTCCAACTTTAGGGGCTATGACTTTGTTTAGAGGTGTCATACCAATTTATTTTGACTCTACTAGAATGTCAAAAGTATATGTAAACAGGTCTGCCTCTATGGAGCTTGAAAGTAGAAAGTTAGTAAAAGAGGGAGATATTCTTGTACTTACTAGCGGTGACAGTATGGGTGTACATGGAAGTACTAATAAAATCAAAGTAATAATAGCCGGTCAAGTAAGGTAAAAGGAGAAAATAAATGGCTTTAGTTTCATTACGTCAACTATTAGATCATGCAGCAGAACATGGGTATGGAATCCCAGCTTTTAACGTAAATAATTTAGAACAAGTAAGGGCTGTTATGGAGGCTGCTGATAAAGTAAATTCACCAGTTATTTTACAAGGTTCTGCAGGTGCTAGAAAATACGCTGGCGCTCCTTTTATCAGACATTTAGTTTTAGCTGCTATAGAAGAATATCCACATTTACCAGTTTGCATGCATCAAGATCATGGAACGTCCCCAGCAGTTTGTCAACGATCTATTCAGTTAGGCTTTTCATCTGTGATGATGGATGGCTCGCTAAAAGAAGATGGCAAAACCCCAGCAGATTATGAATATAATGTAAATGTAACTAAAACTGTTACAGATATGGCTCATGCCTGTGGTGTTTCTGTTGAAGGTGAGCTAGGTTGTCTTGGCTCTTTGGAAACTGGACAAGCCGGTGAAGAAGATGGTATAGGTGCAGAAGGCACCTTATCTATGGATCAGCTATTAACAGACCCAGAAGAAGCGGCTGATTTTGTAAGAAAAACTAAAGTTGATGCATTAGCAATCGCTATTGGTACAAGTCATGGAGCTTATAAGTTTACTAAGCCACCTACAGGTGACGTATTATCTATAAAAAGGGTAAAAGAAATCCATGCTAGAATTCCAGGTACACACTTAGTGATGCATGGCTCATCTTCTGTACCACAAGATTGGCTAGAGGTGATTAACAACTATGGTGGTGCAATGGGTGAGACCTATGGTGTGCCAGTAGAAGAAATTGTTGAAGCAATAAAATATGGTGTACGTAAAGTAAACATCGATACTGATTTACGTATGGCAGCAACTGGTGCAATAAGAAGATTTTTAGCAGAAAACCCAGCTGAATTTGACCCACGTAAATACAATGCTGTAGCTAAAAAAGCAATGTCTGAAATTTGCCAAGCTAGGTATGAGGCTTTTGGTAGTGCTGGTATGGCTAGCAAAATCAAGCCTATCTCGCTTGAGACAATGTTTCAGCGTTATGAAAATGGTGAGTTAGATCCAGTTGTTAAATAGGCACTAATTCATACCATATTCTTTTCACATACTCCTAACGCTTCACAAATAGTTTTATAAAACTTTGATTTTTGCAAATCTTTAGGAACATTTTTCACTTTATAATCGTCCCAACGCTCAGTAATTTTTTCTTTTCCTTTATACTCTTTAAAGTTTTCAAATACATTTTTTTCGTGCTGCAAAACAAAAGCTATTTCGATTAAGTCTGTTTTTCCTTGTACTGCTCTAATAACTTCTCTCATACGTCCTGCATGATGTTTTTGGTCAAAAATACATAGTGTTATATTCCAAGAACCGGAAATTGAAGGTTCTGAAGAGTAAGAGTTTAACTTTAAATACTGTCCCAATATTCTTAAAACCTCTGATTTAACGGGCTTAAATTCATAGCCTCCAAAAGGAGTATTTGCACCTTTTTTTGCCACACTACTACTATTTCTTTTTTTAATTAATCCTAGCTTCACTTTAATTTCTTCAGCTGATGACCTGCTAGTATTGGTTATACTTTTTCTTTCTTCATATAAGGTCACTTTTATCTCACTAATTGTTTGATTGTCATAAAAACTCTTGTAAAAAGTGTGAGTGGAATCATTTTTACTAGTATTCATTAAATCAGTTCTATGGTCGTACGCGTCGTAGAAAATTTCTTCATTACTGCTGTTTTGGTCACCAAACCCTTCTCGTGGAGGGCCTCCGAAATATCTCATCGGTCTCCTTTTTTCTTCGAAGAGGCCCATTACATATGTTCTATAATTTTGGAATTCCTCATAAGAATCAACTTTGTAATCCTTGAAAATCTGCTCACATAATTTATAGAAAATAAAAAGTCCACTACTTTGGAAAATATACAGATATCTATTTTCGTTTAATATGTTATTGACACGAGTATAACTTATTAGCTCGCAATTCACTTTAGCATCTTTTATTACTAAAGGATTTAGCCTTAATGTTCTAAAATCACAAGTTCCTATCTTTATTGCTGCCTTATTTATTAGCTCTTTAATAAAATTGACATTTAAACCTATCACCTTAACAAATCCCTCACCACCCCATTCGTTTTCTTTGTTGTCAACAACACTATTTTCTATATCCCTTAAAAAAGCATAAAGGTACCTAAGAGCAATAAAAATTAATACGTTGCAAGGGTAGTCTTTTGCAGATCTTTGTAAATTTTTCCACATGGGAGTTTCATCTTTACCTTTCACATTAATACCACTAATAGCTTTGCTTGTAACAAAATCAACTATCCTCCCTGCTTGTAATCCAGCAAAGAAAGTTTTCTCAGAAAATATAACCTCCTGCAGTAAACACGTTAGTTTAAGTTTTTCTTCAATAGAAGCATTTTTAATAAACGCATCATATGCTTTTTCCATTGGAGTATGAGGATATTTAATAAGCTTTGCCTTATCCCAAAAGTGCTTAATAGCTTTAACTATTAGTTCCAAACACTCCTTAAGCTCAGTAAGCAGGTTTTTTAGGTAAACATCTTTGTTATTACACACATCGATATATTTTTGGATAATTTCTGGTCCTGATTCCCTGAAGTCGCGTCTTTCTAGTGAAGTTAAATTTAGAAGACTTTTACTTGCATAAGCCCTAACGAAACCAAATCTTAAAATTTCAACCTTATCTCCATTATCTTGCGAATCTTTCATTAATAGTTACTGCTATTCTTAATATAAAAATAATTATATTTAAAAGTTTTAATATTATAACAAATATTATTATTAATTTACAGGTAATTTTAAGCAACCAATAAACTATTTAATGAAGTCCCAAACTTTACTAATATGGAAATCTACTAAACAAATCATTTTACAACCAACCAAACCATCTTTCAAACCAGCTAGGCTCTTCACTTCCATCTGGCCTTAATTTTTTAAGGTAATTACTATTTGGATAATTCTTTTTAAGCACTTCAAGGTTTACTTTTGCTTGCTCATTCAAACCCAAATCCCTATATGCTTTTATAGTTATTACTAGAGCGTCTTCTGTAGATGAACTTTGAGGATAATTACGTATGACTTGTGATGCTCTATCAATAGCCGCATTAAAAGCCCCCCTCTTATAATAAAAGTGCGCAATATTATCATAGTATTTTGCTATCGTATTATTTATATAAATCATCCTACGCTTAGCATCTGAAACAAATGAGCCATTAGGGTCTAAAGCTAAGGCTTTCTCAAAATTATTATATGACTCAGTATAGCCAGTAGGGTCATGATGACCCATATCATATGGAGCATAAGTTTGTAAAAGCCCCCTACCATTTTCAAAACCAACTACCCCGATCATATAATAAATGTAGCCTTTGTACTTACTATATGGATACATCTTGATAAACTGCTGTGCTAAAGCTAATGACATAGTCGATTCGTCATTCATATAGTATACATATACCAGATCAACCATACCTTTTTCAGCTAAAGGAGTAAAAGGATACTGTGCAACTAATGATTTATAAGACCTGATCGCATCAAAATAATCATTATTTTGCATTTGTTTATGGGCATTTGCATAAATAAACTCTGCTGTGTAGCCTGTGTAGACCTGAGGTAGCTCATTATCTTTCTTAGGGCCACACCCCGTTACAGCAAAAATCACAGATAAAATAACTATTAAATATAAAAATCTAGTCATTTGATTAGCTATCCTTTATTTTTCTTATATAATTTCCATACAAAAAATTATAAAATTTACGCTACGTATAGCAATTTAAACTATGGCAAATAATACACTATCCAAGCGATTTCATCAAAAAATTATTCTAACTCCTGAACACGCAGGCAAAAGACTGGATATAGCTGTTAATGAAGTATTTGAGGATTTTTCGCGCTCTCAAATACAAAAATGGATAAAAGACGGCTCTATAACTTTAAATAATAGCCATACTAAAGCTAAACATATAGTTATTGGAGATGAAGAAATAGAAATAGATGTCACATTTGTACCAACGAATGAATGGATAGCTGAAGATATTAAACTAAATATCATTTATGAAGATGAAAATATTATTGTTATAAATAAACCAGCAAATATGGTTACTCATCCCGGGGCTGGGAATATGACTGGTACTATTTCAAATGCCCTTCTAAATCTCAATGAAAAGCAGCAAAACTTACCTCGTGCTGGGATCGTTCACCGCCTAGATAAAGATACTACTGGTCTTATGGTAGCTGCTAAGACTAGCTTGGCTTACCTTAGTCTTATCCAGCAGCTATCAGATAGAACGGTATCTAGGAAATATCTAGCGGTAGTAGAGGGTGAAATTTACGAATCAGGTACAATTGACCAACCAATAGGTCGTGACCCTAACAATAGAATCAAAATGGCTATTAACTATAGTGGCAAACAAGCTATCACAAACTATACTCCTTTGGAGATATACGATGGGTTTACTCTAGTAGAATGTAAGCTAGAAACAGGCCGCACACATCAAATAAGAGTACACATGAAAAGTATCAATCACCCTTTAGTAGGTGACCAAACCTATAACAAATCCTCTTCTAAACTAAAAAATACAAACCTCGCCTGTTTCCCTAGACAAGCCTTACATGCTTATAGTCTTTCGTTTACTCACCCTTTAACTCATAAAATACTAAACTTTACATGTGATATGCCATGTGATATGTTAAATCTTATATCACAACTTAGGTTGACTATATCAGACGACCCCAGTCTAACAGAGGATTATTAAAATATGGTAACTGATAAATTACATACTCTTAGAAATTTCGTACTTTTCTGCAGTTTTATAATACTAGCAACTTTTTTATCTTTTGATCATGGAAAAGCTAAACACGACAGTTATGCTCTAGCAACCAAAATTAGCCAGAAATCTGACAAGCCAGATTTTCTTAATATAGATGATACCGCTGAAAAAAAACAAGCTTTTATAAACTACATCTTAAAAGCGATTCAAAATGCTAACAAAGAAATTTGTGCTCAGCAAGAAGAATTACAGAAACTCAAAAAGGCTTACGATAAAAACCAAAAACTCACAAAGAAGCAGCTAGATAGGCTTAATACATATTTATCCTACTATAAAATACGAAATGCTACAGACACCCAACAGATGATAAATCAGTTAAAAATAAAAGTCGGTACTGTACCTAGCAGCTTTGTTATAGCTCAAGCGGTGCTCGAAAGTGGTTGGGGCACCTCACGTTTTGCTAGAGAGTATAGTAACTATTTTGGGCTTCACTGTTTTTCGGAAGATTGTGGTGTTAAAGCCTCAGGAGCTAACGTATATTTAGAAACTTTCCCTAACGCAACAGAAAGCGTTTTAGGATACTATTATAGACTTAATACAGGTACAAAATTTAAACAGTTCAGGCTTACTCGTCAGCAAGTTAAAAACCATACTCTTCCACGTTCTGCTATGCTTGATACTTTAGAAAACTACTCAGAGTTAGATGGTGAAGAATATAAAAACCGCCTAGAAGGTGTAATTAGACCTAATAATTTAACTCAATATGATAATGATGATACATGTTAATCCAATACTTTAAATATTCATGTTGGTATTAAACTATTTTTCTTGTATATTAGATTAATTAAGATATTGCTGCCCAGTATAATCGGTATGAATATAAAAGTAGTTCAAAACACTATTTATTTCGAAGGCTTTCTAACACTTAAGCAAATAAAACCAAAGCTTATTGAAAAGCCTCTGAATAATCTAAAAAATAATATTCAGTTTGTTGATATAACAAACGTTAAAGAATTAGATACTGCTGGTGCTTATATAATATTAAAAACCTTAGCTAAATTTAAACTCGACAAAAAACAAATCATTTGTAACTCAAAAAGAAACCAAAACCTGATTAATCTAACAAACCGAAATCTACCTACTAAAAAAATTAGTGAATTTTCAAAAAAGCCAAATGCTGTTTTTAATAGTATTTATATATTAGGCAAAAACACCAACGATCTAATAGCAGAAATTAAATTAAGTATTAGCTTCTTAGGAGCGATTGTTCTAGGTTATTTAAACTTTTTTAGACGACCTTATGGTTCTTTTTTTTCTATTGTATTAAATATAGCATATGACTCAACTATTAAAGCGCTTAGTATTGTTATACTTTTATCATTGATTATTGGCTTAGTTTTAACATATCTACCACTTAATTTAATGATGCAGTATGGTACACAAATATTTGTCGTTGATATGTTAGGCATATCCTCTTTTAGAGAGTTTGCTCCCTTGTTTACTGCCATAATAATAGCTGGTAGAAGCGGTTCTGCTTTTACCTCAGAGATAGGAATTATGAAAGTAAATGAAGAAATTGACGCCCTTCAGACAATTGGTGAAGACCCTATACAACGCTTAGTTTTACCACGAATTACGGCTCTAATAATTAGCTTACCAGTACTAACAACTGTAGCGATGATAGCTAATATTACAGGAGGTATTATTATTACTTACTTGATTGCAGATATAACTCCTCTTGAATTCATCGATAGACTATTTTCAAATGTAAATGTCAGTCATTTTTATATTGGATTATCGAAAACACCTTTTTTTGCTCTAGTAATCGCTGGCATTGGTTGCCTAAAGGGTATGTCTGTTAAAAGAGACTCTCAAAGTGTTGGTAAAGCAACTACAACAAGTGTTGTGTACTCAATATTTCTAATAATCATTGTTGATGCAATCTTTGCTGTTTCACTAAATGGCGTTGCTTAGGAATCATTTTTATGGATAAAAATATTATTGAAATAAGAGACCTAAGCACAAAATTTGGTAAAGAGTGGATCCACAAAGATTTAAACCTTGATATTCCAGCTAAAAAAATTAGCTGTATAATTGGTGCTAGTGGCTGTGGAAAAACTACACTTATGCGTGAAATACTCATGCTACAACCAATTTATTCTGGAAAAATATTCTTATTAGGTCAAGAGATTTCTAAACTTGCTGATAATCCCTATAAGCGAAAACAAATATCAAGCAAAATGAGTATGATGTTTCAACACTGTGCCTTATTCTCCTCATTAACAAATTTACAAAATGTCATTTTCCCTCTCAAGCAACATACAGATCTGCCCTTAGATATACTAACTGACATAGCTATCATTAAACTTAAAATGGTAGGGCTAAAAGAAGAAGCTTTTGATAAATACCCTTCTGAAATAAGTGGAGGTATGTTAAAAAGGGTTGCTTTGGCTAGGACTATAGTACTAGATCCTAAAATAATATTTCTAGATGAACCTAATGCAGGATTAGACCCTTATTCTGCTAGAGCTATGGATGAGTTAATCTTATATCTAAAGAATGAGCTTGAGATGTCTGTAGTTATGATAACTCATGATTTAAGCACAATTTGGAATATAGTCGATGATATAATATATATGGATAATAAAAAAATAATGTTACATGATACTGTTGAGTTTGTGTCTCAACAGACACAATATGAAAGTATAAGAAAGTTCTTTGGTTCACATAATGAAACAAAAGATATGGAGGAACCTATTTATGAATGAAAATAGTATAAAAAATATAATTGCTGGCTTATTTGTTATTTTTATGGTTTTTGTGATGATATTTATTGGCGTTTTTCTATCTGGAGGTTTCAAAAGTCAAGCTACTACAACTTTTGTAACAAATTTTAAGAGTATCTCAGGTTTAAGCGTAGGCTCTGACGTATCATACAAAGGACTTAGCGTTGGTAAAGTTTCAGATATATTAATCAATAAAGAAAATCCTAAACTGATAAGTGTTTACATGAAGATCTATGATAATATTACCATTTTCAAGCAAACTGTAGCCACCCTACAACCAATGGGCATAACAGGTCAATCAAAAGTAGTGTTGTCTTTTAATATTAGCAAAGAAGATACAGCACTAGAGCCTTTTACAAAAATAAAAGGTAAAATCCCTGAAATCAAATCCAAACCGTCACAAATTGAGAGCATTCTCAACAAAGTTAACAATATAGCCGACTCCTTACAGCAAATATCAAATAAATTCAACAAAATGCTTTCCCAGGAGAATATCCGAAGGTTCAATGAATTTACAGATAGCGTTAATATTCTATTATATAACTTGAGTAACTCATCACTATATTTTAATAAGACTCTAGTAAACTTAAATGAAAATATGACAGAAAGTCAAGAAGCTATTTCGCGGTTAAATGACGTTATTAGATTACTTCAATATGATCCTTCGATAATAGTTAGAGGCGTAGAACGCTAAGGAAAAATTATGAAAAAATACCTTTTATTTTTATTAGCTTTAATTATACCAGCATATACATTTGCTTTTTCGTTGCTTGGAGGCCCAATCAAAGTTCCTGAAGAAAAGCAGTTTGTAATATATAACAAACAACTAGAAAAAACAGGGTTGCCTGACGTTGAAAAAGCTGATGTTAACACCACCCTTCTAGTTTACAATATACAAACTCAAGCTGTTAAATCTACATCTATGTTTTATATCCAAGGTAACCAGTTACACACTTTTGAAAACAATGTATGGGCAATACCTGTAACAACAATGCTTACAGTTGCTGTTTTCGAGTACATTCTGGATAATAATATTGTCAGCAATCTAGCTTTTCAGAATGTGAATATTCGCCAAGATTTTACTCTATCTGGCACTACACCATATGGCCCGGTTATAGATCTAGATGAACAACAATTTTACTTTTATATAACTTTTTATCTAAAAAATGAACGCAATAGCGAAACTAAAATAAAAACAATAAAATATAAGCAACCTATAGCTAGTGATGATATAACAGCAAATAACTATGTTGATTTAACAAATGATGCCTTAAAGCATATTCTTTTGGAGCTAAAACCATGGCTTGTCCACAACCTAAAAGCTCAAATAATTGAACATGCCAAAAATAATAATCCAGCACCAACTTTAATAAATATAAACCAAAAGGTTTAAAATTAATTAATAAAGCTAGCTACCAAACCTATCAATCCACCAAATACCCCTCCCCATACAACAAGCCAACCTAGATGCTCTTTTATTATTTTTTGTATAATTTCTTTTACTATTTGTGGCGTTAACTCCTCTAATCTAGCATCTATGAGTTTTTCAATTTTTGCTGTTACTTGCATTGAAACTTTTTTTTCATCAATATGAAGCTCTGCTATTAGCTGCGAAATTTTTAAATCAAGCTTAGATATAAAAGGCTCTCTTAAGGCTTCTAGAGCAACTTTCCCCCCTAAAAACATCTCTACCATTGAGCCATATCTACTATCCATTAGCATCTCGATAAAGCTGTCAAAAATTTTATTATAGTCAACCTTCTCTTTAAATGTAGTTTGTAAATACCTTTTAAGTTCGTCACTTGCTAAAAATTTCTGTAAATTCTCTTCTGAAAAAAACTGTTCCATAATCATTTTCTTAATAGCTTTTTTAAAACTATCAAACTTATTAGGAATAATCCCTGAACCATATAAAAATGGTATCTTCTCAAATAACATATAAATTGCTATCCAATTAGTTAAAGCTCCTGATAGAGCATAAAAACCAATATTTTTTATATGTTGATCTGTGAAATACAATCCAACTAGAACTATTAAAAAAGATATTAAGTTTGTCATAAAACTTTTATTTAACAAAAACATGTATCACCTCTACTTTATTTTTTCTAATTATGGGGCATTTGCAAGCTGGAATTAGATGGGTGGTAACAAGGCAAAAATATTCAAAAAAGCACAGTTACACATAGTAATTGAATATTCTGAGAATATTTTTAACCCAGTTAGAAACATATAATTTTAGTTTGCAGCACTCTCATTATATAATAAAGAGTAAATATTTTAACAAATTATAATCCTATGAGAACTATTCGTGGTTTTTTCAGTGATGTTTCTAATGCTTCAACTAGCTTTCAAATAACTGGTGAATACTATAACTACTTTAAAAACGTATTACGCTTAAAGAAAAATGATTTTATAGAATTATTTAATGGCTGTGATAGTAGACAATATAGAGCTAAAATTACAGCTGTAAATAATAAACATATTGAACTTGAAGTAATAAGCTCTCAGTTAATTAACAATGAAAACCCTTATACTATCAATCTTTTCCAATCAATCATTAAAAATGAAAACTTTGAATTAGTGATACAAAAAGCTACTGAATTAGGAGTTAACAACATTTTCCCTTTAATAACAGAACGAACTAATCATAAGTTTGATAAAAAAAGTTTTGATAAAAAACTCGAAAGATGGACGAAAATAGCTATAAACGCCTCCGAGCAGTGTGCAAGGGTGTTTATCCCAAATATTCATAGTTTAATACAACTTGATAGTATAAATTTAGAGCCTGAAGCTTTAAACATCACATTATGTCCATATACAACAACAGACTCTACTTTTGTAGATAAAATTAAAAATAATTGTAATTTTAATATTTTTATTGGTCCAGAAGGTGGTTTTAGTGATTCTGAAATAAACTACTTTAGAGAAAACAGTTTTTGTATGGTAAACTTAGGCAAGAGGATACTAAAGGCCGAAACTACGCCCATAAATATATTATCCATACTAAATTTCATTAAACAGAGTTAATAAATCATTGAAAAATAATTGCTATAGTGTTTTAATTAACCTAATACAACTTTAAAATTCAGGTTACGTTATGCAAAAAAACTATAAAACTCTTTCAGCTCCCTTTTGGATTGTTTGGGGTGTTGAGTTTTGGGAAAGGTTTGGATTTTACGGATTCCAAGCAATTATCGCCTTATTTTTCACGCAAAAAATGGGGTTAAGTGAAACTGAAACAATATACCTGATGGGTTCATTCTTTGCTTTTACTTTTGGTTTTATCTGGGTCGGAGGATTAATTGGAGATAAAATACTTGGAGCTAAACGTGCTGTAGTTATTGGTGCCATAATATTAGGTGTATCTTACTTAGGGTTTATCTTTGCTAACCAACAGACGATATATTATATATTTTCTGGGATTATTATTGGTAATGCTGTCTTTAAAGCCAATCCTTCATCCCTAATATCCAAAATGTTTAAAAAAGGTGATGGTCGCTTAAACAGTGCTATGACTTTATACTATCTTGCTATTAATATAGGCGGTCTAACATGCATGGCTTTAACGCCCGTTATCTCTGAAATTTATGGTTATACGTATGCTTTTGTGTTATGTGGTTTCGGCCTATTTATAGGACTTTTTGGTTTTTTAATCTTTTATAGCAAAATGAAAGACTTAGATACAGATATTGGCAAACAACCTGTAAATAAAACCCATCTTATTTATATATTAATCGGATTAATTATTGCCTTTCTAATAATAGCAAACATTTTAGCTAATACTACTTTATGTATAATTCTAACAGCTATAGTAGTATGTATAGCTACAATATATTTTCTATATGTTGCATTTGGCTTAGAAAAAATTGACAGAAATAGGATGTTTGTAGCTCTAATACTTATAATCGAAGCTATAGTCTTTTATGCTTTATACTTCCAAATGCCCACAACTCTTACTTTCTTTGCTAAACATAATGTTGAGTTAAATATCCTAGGATGGAGCGTACCAGCAGCACAGTATCAATTTCTCAACCCACTATGGATAGTAATTTTCTCCCCTATTCTAGCGATAATCTACAAAAAAAGTAAACTCACTCACGCTACAAAATTCTGTATAGGGATGGCTTTGATGTTTATTTCATACAGCATATTATATTGTACTAAATTTTTTGCTACAAACTACGTTGTTTCTGGAAACTGGTTAATTATTTCTTATGCTGCCTCCTCTTTAGGCGAGCTTTTAATTTCTGGACTTGGACTAGCTATGGTAGCTGAACTGTGTCCTGCTTTTATTTCTGGGTTTGTTATGGGTTTTTGGTTTATAGCCACCATGATAGCTTCATACCTTGCTTCATTTATAGGCTCATTCATAGCTTTACCAAAAGATAGTACTGGTATTACAAAACAGCAAATCTTAGAAATGTATACAACTGTATTTGGTAACATAGCCATTGGAGTGGCTATTGTTACGGTTATCATGCTTACACTGACCCCTACACTAAATAATTACACTCGTAAAATAAAGGTTGTTGATGACCATAAAGCTGAAGTTGGCGATTCAATTTAATCAAAGAAAGCTATAGAAAGCCTCTCTCACGCTCTTAAAAATATTGCAAAAATATTATCATAATGCTTTAATATATTTCACTAAATATTATTTTTATGGCACTTTTAATGAATAAAAACAACAATACGCTTTCAGCCCCTTTTTGGATTGTTTGGGCGATTGAATTTTGGGAAAGATTTGGTTTTTATGGTTTCCAAGCTATTATTGCTTTGTATTTTACAAAAAAAATAGGCCTAACTGAATCACAGACTATATACATAATGGGCTCTTTTTTTGCTTTTACATACGGCTTTGTGTGGATAGGAGGCTACCTAGGCGATAAGGTACTTGGTGCCAAGCGAAGCGTCATTTTAGGATCAATAATACTAGCAATCTCTTATTGGTCTTTTAGCTTTGCCAATAAAGAGACTATCTACTATACTCTTGCTGGTATCATAATAGGAAATGCTATTTTTAAAGCTAATCCATCTTCACTAATATCAAAGATGTTTGAAAAAGGTGATAATAGATTAGATGGGGCTATGACACTATACTATATGGCCATAAATGTAGGATCGTTATTTTCTATGAGTATAACTCCTATTATTGCTGAAACATTAGGTTATAAATATGCTTTTATAATTTGTGGCTTAGGTCTAGTAACTGGGCTTATAGGGTTTTTCATTTTCTATAATAAAATGCAAACGCTCTATACAGTAGCGGGTAGTAAACCATTAAACAAAACCAAATTTGTTTACACATTAGCAGGAGCTTTAGTTTCTTTACTAATAATAGCCCATATATTACCTAATACTAAGCTATGTGTAAGCCTAACTGCTATTATAGTCATTATTGCTACAACTTATTTTTTATACATGGCTTTTACTTCAAGTAGTTATGAAAGAAATAGGATGCTTGTAGCTTTGGTTTTAATAATTCAAGCAATTATATTTTTTGCTTTATATTTTCAAATGCCTACTACTCTTACTTTCTTTGCTGAACACAATGTACAATTAGACATATTTGGATGGAACGTACCTTCTGCACAATACCAAGTACTAAATCCTTTTTGGATAGTAGTACTATCTCCTTTATTAGCCATAATATATAAGAAAAACAACTCAAGCCACGCTAGCAAATTTTGTTTTGGTATGTTTATGATGTTTACATCTTACGCTATCCTTTATTTTACAAAGTTCTTTGCTACAAATGGCATAGTTTCTGGAAATTGGTTAGTTATTTCTTATGCTGCCTCATCATTAGGTGAACTTTTAATTTCCGGACTTGGATTAGCTATGGTTGCAGAACTTTGTCCTGCTACATTTTCAGGATTTGTTATGGGCTTTTGGTTTATTTCTAGTATGATTGCCTCATATCTTGCTTCTTTTATTGGTTCATTTATAGCACTTCCAGAAGGTGTCACACTAACAGTCCAAGAAAGTCTAGAAACTTATACTCATGTATTTGGAGTTATAGCACTAGCTCTTATAGTAATCACTGTATTAATGATAATCTTAGTACCTACTTTGAATAAATATATTACAGGCATCCATGCTATTGAAGACCATAAAATAGATAATGTTTAACCAAAAGTTTATAATTTTTCTCGATAGTTCTAGATTTTATTTGCTAAAATATATTAACCAAAATGGCCTTTAAACAATTTATGACTAAATTTTCTAAACAAACGTGGTTAAATAACTACTCAAAACACGTACCTACAACTATTGATAATAATGCTCAGACAATATTGGATTTTTATGAAAATGCTATAATACAATTTCCTTATAAAATAGCTTTATCTTGCCATGAAGTCGACTTTACTTACTCAAAACTAGATGACCTAGCTACAAAATTAGCTAGCTACCTACAGAATAATCTTGGTGTACAAAAAGGCGATAGAGTTGCTATAATCTTGCCAAATTGCGTGCAATTTACAGTTAGTTTATTTGCATGTATAAAGATTGGAGCTATTTTTGTAAACATTAACCCACTGTATAAGTCTGATGAGTTAGAAGCTATACTAAATGGTTGTAATGTAAAAATTGCTATTGTTTTAGATATGTTTGCCCACCATATTCAAAAAGCTAGGATAAATATACATTCTCTAGAAAATGTTATAGTAACTAATATTTCTGACTTATATTCATTTCCAAAAAAGCAGATTATTGGATTTATATCAAAATACCTTATTAAAGATAAGCCAAACTATAACAAAAACACTTTTATTTCATTTAACAAAGCTATAACTGCGGATAAAAAGCTATATCAAAGACCAACTATTTCAACAGAAAACATTCTTTGTTTACAATATTCAAGTGGTACTACAGGCAAGCCAAAAGGAGCTATTCTCACGCATAATAATGTTGCTTCTAACATTAAACAAGTCTGGGCTTGGATTAAAGCAGATATGGATTTATCAGAGCAAATAGTAATAACGGCCCTACCTTTATATCATATCTTCTCCCTAAGTGCTAACTTGTTTTGTTTTTTCTTTGCTGGAGCAAAAAACATCTTAATACCAAATGCCAGAGATATTAAAAATCTTATCAAAACAATGTCACAAAATGAATTTTCTATTTTTAATGGCCTTAACACTCTTTACATGGCGATGTTAGAGCATCCTGATTTTGATAAAATTAATAAAACGAAATATAAGTACTCTTTAAGTGGAGGCATGCCTATCTCACGTAAGATTTATTTACGGTGGTTAGATAAGACTGGTGTTGAGCTTAAAGAGGGTTATGGAATGACTGAGATGTCTCCTGCAATTTCTCTAAATAAGTTTAATGTTTCTGAAAATGATTATTTTGGCACTTGCGGATACCCTATACCAAGTACTGAACTTAGTATACGAGACATAGACACACATCAAGAAATAGTAGAATGCTTTAAAGAAGGAGAAATTTGGCTCAACGGACCCCAAAAATGCCAAGGATTTTGGGATGACGAGGAAAGTAACAAACTCTATTTTACTGAAGATGGATGGTTGAAAACTGGAGATATTGGATATATTGACAAAAAAGGCCGTCTAACAATCTCTGGTAGACTCAAAAATATGATTATTGTTTCTGGATTTAATGTATATCCTAGAGAAATAGAGATATGTATTTTAAAACTTAACCAAATAAAAGAAGTTGCAGTTACTGGAATAGCATCAAAAACTTCGGGAGAACGCGCTATAGCATTTGTATCGTTAGAAAAAGGAGCACAATTGACAGAAAAAGACATTATTGATCACTGTAGAGAAAAACTCGCTAGCTACAAGATACCAAAATCTTGCATCTTTGTTGAATCTCTCCCAAAAAATAATACTGGTAAGATTGACATTAAAAAGCTAAAAAATGACTTTCTATAAAATCTTACAAAAAATTCCAACTTTACATTTAAGCTCTTTTGGCATAAGCTTTTGCCATATTTTTGTATTTAATTTATTTTAAAATTTGACATGCAAGCAAATACACCCTCTCCTACCAAAAGCTTTTGGGGCCAAAAACGTACTATTGTTGCACTAGCGATAAGCTTGCTTGCTTTGGCAGAAATAATTGATTTAACAATTGTTGCTGTAGCCATACCACAGATCATGGGGGCTATTGGCGCAAACGTTGAAACTATAGCTGATGTGACTACCGTGTATATAGTTTCTGCGGCTATATTTATATTGCTATCTGGTTTAGTAATAGAGAAATATGGAATTAAACGTGTAGCGTTAGTTTCGTCTGTAGTTTTTGGTATCTCATCTATTATGTGTGGCTTATCTACATCGCTTACAGAGATGATTATTTTTAGGGCATTTCAAGGGATAGGTGGAGCATTTTTGCCTTCTGTAGCTCAAACGTATATTTCAACAAACTTCAAAAATGATGAGTATAAAAAAATGATGACCATATATAGTATGGTTATTGTCATGGGACCTATACTTGGACCTATACTTGGTGGTGCAATATGTGAAAATATGTCTTGGGAATGGATTTTTTATGTCAACGTGCCTTTATGTATAGTAGCTTTTGTTATCATCTTATTTATGATGGAAACCACAGAAATTAAAAAGATGAAAATAGATTATATAAGTTTTAGTTTTATGGCGATAGGTGTAGGCTGCTTAGAATTTTTTATTGATAATGGTAATACAAATGACTGGTTTGATTCTATAGAAATGATTATCTTATTTGCTATATCTATAATATCATTAGGCTTTTTCATATGGCGAGGTTTAATTTATTCCTCAGTAGTTAAATTTAGAATTTTTAAAAATATCAATTTTGTACTAGCATGCTTTTTATGCTTTACTTTCGTTTTACTATTTTCTGCAGCAATGGCGTATCTACCTACTATGCTACAACAAGTATATGGCTATCCTGTCGATCTAGCTGGTTATATCACAGCTCCTAGAGGTGTTGCTGCTGTATTTGGTGCTGCGTTTACCCAAGCATACTTAGTTAAAAAAATAGGCGTAAGAAAAACGATAAGCTTAGGAATAATCACCTTTGGCATATCATGTATTATGCAAGCTCATTTTTCAGCTACTCCTAATGAGTTATATATAGTAATAACCACTATAATACAAGGAGTTGGTATGATGATGTTTTTTATACCTTTTATGAGCATATTAGTTGTTGGTATCGCTGAAGAAGATATGGGAGATATGTCTGGCTCATTTAACTTTTTTAGAAACTTTGGTAGTTCTGTAGGAACAGCTTTTGTCGCTACATTTATCTCTAGGAGCCAACAAACTAGCTTTCAGGAACTATCTCAAAATATATCTTCGCTGAATCAAAATTTTCAAGCTTGGAGCAGCAAACTTCCACTTTCAGATTCTACTGTTATTGCTATGGCAAAACAGCAAGTAATACACCAAGGAAGCTTACTAAGCTATCTGAACTCTTTTTATGTAGTCGGTATACTTAGTCTTTTTTTAGCTGTTGTACCATTTTTATTAAAAGAACCTCCAGAAGACACCCACGCCATAGTGGCACATTAAATTAATTAGTATAATAAGGTTAATAAAATGTCAGAAACTAAAGATAATAAAGCCCACCAAGATAATAAAACAACAAAGTTCTCACCAAAAAAAATTGCTATTGGTATCAGCATTATGGTAGTTACAGGTTTTAGTATATATGGGTATTATATGTATAATAAAATATATCCTAGCACAGATAATGCCTACGTTGATGCTAATGTCATAAATATATCTGCTAAAGTTGGAGGATATATAGAAAAAGTGTATGTTCAAAATAACCAATATGTGCATAAAGGTGATAAGTTAATTCAAATTGACCCTACTGATTACCAACTTAAGGTTTCCCAAGCTAATGCCAGTTTGATTCAAGCAAAAGGACAATTAGCTGTAGCAAACGAGCAAGTATCTATAGCAAAATCAAACCTTATAAAGACAAAGGCCTCTCTTGAAACTGCAACAAGTATGGCTGATAGATACGTTGAGCTTTATAATGAAGATGCTGGATCTTTACAAGACGCTCAAAAGTATACTGACCAACGCGTACAAGCAGAAAAAGCATCTGACCAAGCCTTTTCATCTTTAAAACAAGCCTTACTTCAAGTCGAGATAGCTAAAGCTCAAGTACACTCTGCTCAAGTAAATTCCGAAAACGCCAACTTAAACTTAGGATATACAACACTTACAGCTCCTTCTAATGGTTATGTTTCTAACTTAAAAATATACAAAGGACAGCTTATATCCCCAGGCCAACCCTTATTTGGTTTTATTGACAATAAAAAATGGTGGATAAATGCTAACTTTAAAGAAACAGACCTTGATAGAATCAAAGCTGGACAAAAAGTGAAAGTTAAACTAGACATGTATAGCCATATATATACTGGAAAAGTTGATAGTTTAAGTTACGCCACAGGCTCTGTCTTTTCACTACTACCTCCAGAAAACGCTACTGGGAATTGGGTGAAAGTTACCCAACGCTTTCCTGTTAAGATAGTATTAAAAGATGATCCTAATTACCCTTTAAGAGTTGGCGCAAGTGCAACTGTAAAAATTAATACTTTATAGGTGAAAACTATTATGTTAAAAAAAATTACACTACCTATAATTTTAATTACAACTACTTTAGTTACATCTAGCTGTAGCTTCTTTAGCCCTAAGTATGAAAAACCAGAGATAGAGGTGCCTGCCCTTTGGAACAGTCAAAATAAAGGCATTGATAATACAAAGGATTGGGATCTAACAAGTCTAGCATGGTGGCGTGAATTTAATGACCCTGTATTAAACAGTCTTATTACCACAGCATTAAAAGATAACAATAGTCTACAAGTCTCAATAGGCAATATTCTTCAAGCAAACGCAGAAATAAACAAAGCTAACTATGGTTGGCTACCTACAGCTAGTGTTGGTGGAGGCGGGTTTATTGCCCAAACATTCGATACCAATTCCAGTACTAATATTCCTAATTTAAACATCCCTAGATCGACTCTAGCTGGTGGTAGTCTTGTGGGTATAATTCCAAGCTACACTATCAACATAGCTAGACAATTTAAACTAGGCGAAATCTCCAGGTTTAGCAAAAGTATGCAAGAAAATATCAAAAATGCTACTCGTCTTTCTATAATTAGCCAAGTCAGTGCAGCTTATTTTTCATTACTTACAGCACAAGAACAACTTAAACTACAATCACAAATGGTAAACCAGTTAGAGCTACTTTATCGTTATGCTAATGCTCAGCATAAACTAGGCGCTAATTCCCCTATGCTGTCTGAATTAATTAAACAGCAATTAGAATCCGAAAAAGGTAAAGTTGCTATCATAAATAATGATATAGTGCACTTTCAAAATACTCTTAAAATATTACTAGGTAAGAACCCTGGAAAAATTACTACATCACGAAATCTTAATGATATAAACGCTAACGTTAAAGTCCCTGTCAATATGCCTTCTCAGGTTTTAGAAAACCGTCCTGACATAGCTATAGCTGAATACAAGCTTAAAACAGCTAATGCAAATATTGGTTTAGCAAGATCACAATTTTTCCCTAGCATAGATCTAACAGGAACTTTTGGTAATGCAACTTTAGCTTTAGGTGAATTAGCAACTATGAATGCTTGGGCTTGGGCGGCCCAAGCAGTTTCTGCTGTACCTATATTTAACATGAGCATTTTAGCTGATAGTGACAAAGCTAAAGCACAATTTTACCAAGGGTATTATGATTATATCTCTACACTTCAAAAGGCGTTCCAAGATGTTGATGATAGTCTGTCTGAAAGAACTGCAAATAACACAAATTTCAACAAACAAAAACTTTCTTTGGAATCTACTAGAAAACAACAAAATATACTTTATAAACAGTACCAGAATGGCGCTATTAGTAAAGCTCAATTGACAGGAATCGCCTTGAATATCCTTAATCAACAAATGCAAACAAATCAAGCTAAACTAAAATCTCTAATTAGTGTAGTTAATCTTTATCAAGCTTTAGGTAGTGGTTACAATGTTGATAACTATAGCGACCCTAATTATAACAATCCGGCCTTTGACAAATAGTGATTAATTTTAAAATAGTTGTCTTAAACAATGTACTGCAATCACTAGTAAGTTATAATAAACAATAATTTTCTATTTATGCTTCTAAATCATATGAAAGATTGTGAATTTATACTCAAGCAAAATGGTAAGATAAGTAGGCTTACCAATAAGACTTTTAATTTTGATGAACAGATCCAAACAGGATTTTACTCAGCTAAATATTTTTTAAAAACTCAACAAATCTTAGAGCAGCAACCCTTTTCTGCTATTGTATTATTGCAATTTTTTCAACGTAAAGAAAAAGCTATACTTTGCGGCGTGGACGAATCTTTAGCTTTAATTCAAAGATTCGCTAGAAATTATGATAAATTAGAAGTCAAAGCGCTACACGATGGCGATGAAATATCAGCTTTTGAGCCAGTATTAACAATAAAAGGTGAATATAAAGACTTTGGGTTTCTTGAGGGTATAATTGATGGGATATTAGCTCGCAGAACTAGTCTAGCTACTAATGCTTCTGATCTTGCAAATTTACTTAACGGCGACCAAGAAATAATTTTCATGGGTGACCGAGAAGACATATACACAACTCAATCAGGTGATGGTTATGCTGTAAATATTGGTGGAATAAAAAAAGTAGCTACCGATGCTATGGGTGCCTGGACCGGTGTCAACGGTATAGGAACTATGCCACACGCCTTAATTCAAAACTTTAATGGTGATTTAATAAAAGCTTGCCAAGCATATATAAATACATTCCCAGACGAACCTCTAATAGCTCTTGTAGATTACAATAATGACGTGATCGTAGATTCACTAAAAGTAGCTCACCAGTTTGGTCAAAAGCTTGTTGCTGTAAGAGTTGATACCTCGCCTACAATGGTAGATAAATATTTTCTGAGAAACCCTGAGCATATGGGCAGCTTTGATCCACGTGGAGTAAACTCAGAGCTTATAAAAGTTTTACGTAGATCACTCGATAAAGAAGACTTTCATCATGTAAAAATAATAGCTTCTGGCAATTTTGACTATGAAAAAATCAAACAGTTTCAAAATGATTCCACTCCTGTTGGTATATATGGCGTTGGTAGTTCAATTTTAAAGGTAAAAATAGGTTTTACAGGTGACTGTGTAGAGCTAAATGGTGGAGCCCAAGCAAAATTAGGTCGCAAAAAATTAGATTCAAGTAGATTAACTTTAGTAAAATAGGGCTTAAACATGAATATAGTAAAAGATTTCAATCCTACAGAATATTCAGAAAAACTTATACGCTGGCTAACAAATACTTGTATAAACTATCCTGCTGAAGGTTTTGTAATTGGTATAAGCGGAGGTATAGATTCTGCAGTATGTGCATCACTTTTAGTCAAAACTGATCTTCCGGTAACAGCTTTAATAATGCCATCAGAAAACAATCCAGAACAAGATATAATAGATGCTTTAGAACTTATAAATAAATTAAAAATTCCATATCATATAATCCCAATCCAACCAGTTTATGAAAGTTTTCTACAATCTACACAAGTATTTACAAATTCACAGAATGATAGACAAAATGTCATAAAAGGTAATGCTCAAGCTCGTTTTAGAATGATGTATTTATATGCTTATGCCCAACAAAATAACCGTATAGTAGTTGGAACAGATAATGCTTGTGAATGGTATATGGGTTATTTTACTAAATTTGGTGATGGAGCTGCTGATATACTACCATTGATAAACCTTAAAAAATCTCAAGTGTTTGAATTAGGTAAATACTTAGATGTTCCAGCAAATATCCTAACTAAGGCGCCTTCTGCTGGTCTTTGGCAAGGCCAAACAGATGAAGATGAAATGGGAGTTACTTATCAGGAAATAGATAGCTTTCTCGACGGTAAAGAAATATCACCAGCAGCACTTGAAAAAATAAGCTACTGGCATAATCGCTCTCACCATAAAAGAAGAATGGCTTTAATACCAAATTTCTAATCAAACTCTAAAATTAAACTTTTAATTTCTACTCAAAAAATTTCTTAGCATAGTCTTTAACATTATCAAACCAAGATTTGCTTTTTGGTGAATGTTTACTTTCATAATCTTCACCTAAACTCTCAGCAAATTTTTTGAGTAACTCTTTTTGCTCAGAATTAAGACTCACAGGAGTTTCAACCACCACCTTACAAAGCAAATCTCCTCTTCTATGCCCACGAAGAGACTTCATTCCCTTTTCTCTTAAACGAAAAACCTTATCAGTTTGAGTCTCTGGTATCACTTTAAGTTTAACTTCTCCATCTAAAGTTGGAACTTTAATTTCCCCACCTAAGCAAGCTGTAGTGAAACTAATCGGCATCTCACAATATAGGTTAATATCTCTTCTTTCAAAAATACTATGTTGTTTTATGATAATTTGGACAAATAGATCACCATTCATAGCACCAGTTGACCCAGCGTCGCCCTCACCCGGTAATCTTATTCTATCTCCATTATCAACACCTTCTGGGATTTTAACTTTTAGTGTTTTATGTTTTTTAACTTTCCCTGAACCATAACAATCATCACAAGGATCAGCAACACTAGATCCACTACCGTTACACACAGGACAAGTTTGTTCAAAAGCAAAGAAACCTTGCTGTCTACGGATAGTACCTTGACCATGACAAGCATGACATGTCGCTTTAGATTTAGTTTTAGATCCTGTACCATCACAACTCTCACAAGTTGACATCCTTGGAATAGTTATTTCTTTTTCTACTCCTAAAAATGCCTCTTCTAGAGTTATTTCTAAGGTATACTCTAAATCACTACCTCTAGACTGGCGTGTTCTACCTGACCCACGAGCAGAACCTCCACCAAAGAAAGTATCAAATATATCCTCAAAACTACCAAAGCCCCCAGCAGACCCATTTCCTGCTTGCTGGTTAACCCCAGCGTGACCAAACTGATCATATCTAGATCTTTTTTGCTTATCACTTAGTACTTCATAAGCTTCTGAAATTTCTTTAAATTTCACTTCTGCTTGTTTATCACCAGGATTCCTATCAGGATGATATTTCATTGCTAATTTTCGATAAGACCTCTTTATTTCAGTGATATCTGCTGTCTTTGAAACATTAAGGATTTCGTAGTAACATCTCTGTTGCATAATATTATAACCAATAAAAAATTTAGGAAAATTATACCAAATAGAAAAGTGTGGATAAACCACACTTTATTGATCGTTAAAGGTTTAACTATTTTTTGTTATCATCAACGTCCTCAAAATCAGCATCAACAACATCATCACCTTTTTTGGCTTCTTCACCTTGAGCAGCTTTCTCGCCACCTGCAGCAGACTGAGTATCTGCATATGCTTTTTGAGCAACTGGTGTAAATGCTTCTTCTAGAACCTTAGTCTTAGCTTCTATAGCATCTTTATCATCACCTTTTATTACAGATTCCAAATCTTTACAAGCAGCCTCAACTTTTTCTTTTTCTTCGGCTGTTATTTTGTCACCTAGCTCTTTTATCGCTTTTCTAGCACTATGAATCAAGTTATCAGCAGTATTTCTAGTTGCTACAAGCTCGTGGAATTTTTTATCAGCTTCAGCATTAGCTTCTGCATCTTGAACCATTTTTTCAATATCATCTTCAGATAAGCCACTTGATGACTTAATCACAATATTTTGTTCTTTACCAGTAGCTTTATCTTTGGCAGATACATTCAAGATACCGTTAGCATCTATGTCAAATGTAACCTCAATTTGCGGCATACCACGTGGAGATGGTGGAATATCAGCTAAATCAAATCTACCTAAAGATTTGTTAGCGGAAGCCATTTCACGCTCACCTTGAAGTACATGTATAGTTACTGCTGGCTGATTATCCTCAGCTGTTGAGAAGGCTTGTGACTTCTTAGTAGGGATAGTTGTATTTCTCTCTATCAGTTTAGTCATAACCCCACCCATTGTCTCTATACCTAGAGAAAGAGGTGTTACGTCAAGTAAAAGTACATCTTTTACATCACCAGCTAATACCCCACCTTGAATAGCAGCACCCACAGCTACTGCTTCATCAGGGTTTACATCTTTACGTGGCTCTTTACCAAAAAATTCTTTTACTTTTTGCTGTACTAGAGGCATACGAGTTTGACCCCCAACTAGTAACACTTCTGTTATATCAGATTTACTTAGTCCAGCATCCTCTAAAGCTTTTTTACATGGCTCTAATGATCTTTCAACCAAATCATTAACTAGAGATTCAAATTTAGCTCTAGTTATCTTGATATTTAAATGCTTAGGTCCTGTAGCATCAGCTGTAATATAAGGTAAGTTTACATCTGTTTGTTGCGCTGAAGATAACTCTACTTTTGCTTTTTCAGCAGCTTCTCTAACTCTTTGAAGAGCTAACTTATCATTATGTAGGTCTATTCCTTGCTCTTTTTTAAACTCATCAATTAAATAATTCATTAATGCTAAGTCAAAATCTTCACCACCAAGGAAAGTATCACCATTTGTAGATAGTACTTCTATTTGGTTGTCTCCATCAACATCAGCAATTTCGATAATAGATATATCAAATGTACCACCACCTAAGTCATATACAGCTACTGTTTGCTCACCTTTTTTAGAATCTACACCATAAGCCAAAGCTGCTGCTGTAGGCTCGTTAATAATTCTCTTAACATCAAGCCCAGCAATCTTACCAGCATCTTTTGTAGCCTGTCTTTGGCTATCATTAAAATAAGCTGGTACTGTGATAACAGCTTCTGTAACTGGTTCTCCTAAGAACTCCTCTGCTGTTTTTTTCATTTTTCTTAAAACTTCAGCTGATACTTGAGGTGAAGCTAGTTTTTTACCATCTTTAGTAGCAACCCAAGCATCTCCATTCTCGGCTTTGATTACTGCATAAGGCACTTTTTTCTTAATATCATCTTGTACAGCTTTATCATCATACTTTCTACCAATTAATCTTTTGATAGCAAAAAAAGTGTTATCCGGGTTAGTTACAGCCTGTCTCTTAGCTGCTTGCCCTACTAAAATTTCTCCACTGTCTGTATAAGCAACTATTGATGGAGTAGTTCTATGTCCTTCAGCGTTTTCAATAACTTTTGCCTTCTTACCATCCATAATAGCCAGACATGAGTTAGTTGTACCTAAATCTATTCCTATTATCTTGCCCATTTTATTCTCCTATTTTTCATTTTCTTTTTTTAAAAAAACATACCATAAACTTATCTAATAAATATGGTAGTTCTAATCAGTTTTTCAAGAAGATTTTTTAATTTTTTACCACTATCACTTTAGCAGCTCTAATAACTCGGCCATTTAATAAATAACCCTTTTGAAACACTTCAAAAACAGTATCATTTTCAAACTCTGGGTTAGGAATCATAGCCATTGCCTCATGCATATTCGGATCAAACTTTTCACCTACCGGGTCTACCTCCTCCAGACCATTTTTCTTAAGTGTATCTACAAAGATCTTTGCTGTTAACTCTACACCATCTTTCATAGCGATAGCTTCTTCCAACTTAACTTCATGCTTAAGAGCTTGCTCTATACTATCCATAACAGGCAAAAGCTCTTTTGCAAACTTTTCAATACCGAACTTGCGAACATTTTGAACATCTCTTTCTGCTCTTTTACGTGTATTCTCAGCTTCTGCCTTAGCTCTTAAGACTTCCTCTTTCATAGCATCACAAGTTTCTTCAAGTTCTTTAATAGTATCTTTTGACTTTTCTAACTGTTCTTCTATAGACAATTCATGAACAGCCCTACTAGAAGGTTTTTGCTCCATTTCTTTGTCGGTGTCAAAGTTTTTATCTTCTATTTGATTTTTTTCTTCTTTACCCATAAAACAACCTTTTATTTTAATCCCGTTAATACTACAATTTGTTAGATGTTTTAAACATAATGGTTATTTCTATCATTTTCAAGAAATTATTAGTATTTTTTAAATATGAGCGCTCAAAAACAATGAAAACTTTAGAAAAATTAGGTGTTCTATTAGTAATAATATTTATAGCTGGGTGTACAAATCTAAATGCTAAACGCTATCTTACAGAAAAATACTCAGATAAAGTAACATATAAGAAATCAACTTTTAAAAGTTTAAAAAATTGGAATAATGCCGACCAACTTAAATCCTTTAATGCATTTAAATTATCTTGTGGAAAAATCGTTCAAGAAAACAAAGCTGAGTATAATAACTGGATTAATATATGTAAAAAGACTATAAATACTAAAATTAACACTATTGAAGAAGCAAGATTATTTTTTAAAGAAAATTTTTCGCCTTACCAAATAATATTTAATAATAAAAATACAGGCATTTTTACCGGTTACTACGAGCCAACTCTGCAAGGAAGTTTAGTTAAAACTCTACAATATAATGTTCCAATTTACAAAACTCCAACAGACCTGGTGAAAATACCAAACATAGGAGATTCATACAAATTTGGTAGGTGGGAAAATAATAAACTAGTTCCTTACTATACTAGAGCCGAGATATCTAGTGGTAACCTTTTTGATAATAAAGATGTTTTAGTATGGGTAAATTCAAAAGTTGATCGCTCTTTTTTACAAATCCAAGGATCAGGTAGGATTCAGACTGAAAGTGGTGATATTTTAATTGGTTATGATAGCGAAAATGGTCACCCATATAAGCCTATAGGAAAATACTTACTTGATCATAACCATATACCTCTAGAAAAAATATCTATGCAGTCTATAAAAGAATGGCTCCATAACAACCCTGACAAAATTGATGAAGTTCTTAGTTACGATCCATCATTTGTTTTTTTTAGATATATTGATGCTAAAAATGCCATAGGTGCTCAAGAAGTTGAATTAACCCCTGGTTATTCACTAGCTATTGATGATGAATATTACCTTTACGGTATACCAATGTGGTTAGAAACCCAATATTATGAAAAAAACCGTAGCGAAACTGTTTCTCTAGATAGACTAATGATTGCCCAAGACACGGGTGGAGCGATACGTGGTGCGATACGTGGTGATGTTTTTTGGGGGCATGGTGACCAAGCTGAATTTAATGCCGGTCACATGAATAATCAGGGTAAACTATGGATACTTTTACCTAAAGAAAAAATATGAAACATATAGATACAATTATAATTGGTAGTGGAATTTCTGGATTTAGCTTAGCTCAAAAACTAAGCCAAGCAAATATAGGTAATTGCATTTTTGAAGCTGATAAAATCGGTGGTTGTATTGACTCTGCCACTTATCAAGATTTTTGGTTTGAAATGGGTGCGCATACAATATACAACTCCTACTCAGATACTATAGAATATATTCAAAATAATATCCTTGAACACAATATACAACCCAGAAAAAAAGCTCCTTTTTTATTTGTGCAATCTAACAATAAAATCCGAAGTATTTTTGCAAACCTAAATCCTTTTACATTGGTGTTCAATTTTATCAAAAATAGAAAGACACCAAAAAATAATAAAACTGTTAGTGAATATGCTAAAAAAGTTTTTGGAGAGTCAAACTATACCAAGACCTTAAAGTATTGTTTTAATGCTGTACTTTCACAAAATAGTGAAAACTTTCCTATGGAATATCTTTTTAAGAAATATGACCGAAATACGTCATTACCCAGAAGCTTTACTTTAAAAAATGGCTTATCTGATCTATTTAAAAAAAACTCTCAAAATGTTATAAAAGAAAAAGTTACTGAAATAATAAAAGTAAAAGATAAATGGATCATAAAAACAAATCATTCCAAATACTCATGTGATAATTTATGTTTTGCAACACCGTGGTATGTTACAGAAAGACTACTTAAAAACATTTTACCAACTATAACTAATCACCCTTATCGTCCTACTACGTCTAAACTAACAAGTATTGGTATTGTAATTAGAAAAGAGAACTTAAAACATATTAAGAATATAGCTGGTTTGATAGGTAAAGAGCAATTTTTCTTTTCAGCTGTTTCTAGAGATGTTGTTGATCATCCAAGCTATAGAGCTATAGTGTTTCATTGTTATAAAAACATCTCTCAAGAAGATTTAATAGAGAAAATAGCTAAACTACTAAAAATAAGCAAAGAAGATATTTTACATATCCATGTAAAAAATAACTCTTTACCCTGCTACCATCGTAACCACAGTATCTTTTTAGAAGATCTAGAAAAAGAACTCTTACAAACCCACAACTTATATATTACTGGTAATTTCTTTGATAGATTAGCAATTGAAAATTGTATCAGAAGATCTAATAAAGAAGCTAATAGAATTATTCAGAATAAAACCCCCATATAATTTGATTATTTGCAAATAAAAATGTATTATGTAAACTGCTTAAAATTTAAACTAGCACGCTAGAAATTTAGCAAGTCTTAAGCAACTTGCTGAAATAATTTTTTGCGAAAACTGAGTAATTTACAACAATATAAATAGGAATAAAGATGAAAACGTTTACTGCAAAACCATCAGATATCAAAAGAGATTGGCTTTTGATCGATGCTACAGATAAAACTTTAGGTCGCTTAGCTACAGAAGTAGCTATGATCCTAAGAGGTAAAAACAAGCCAGAATATACTCCACATATGGATACTGGTGATTATGTTATTATCATAAATGCTGAAAAAGTAGCTGTAACTGGCAACAAAAGAAAAACAAAGATTTATCACCACCACACCGGCTACATTGGTGGAATCAAATCTATATCTTTTGAAAAGCTAATAGCAACTCATCCAGAAAGAGCCATTGAAAAAGCTGTTAAGGGCATGTTACCAAGAAGCCCTTTAGGTCGCACTATGTTTAAAAAACTAAAGGTATATGCTGGTGAGAATCACCCACATACAGCTCAACAACCTCAAGCTCTAAATATTTAAAAAAGGATGGAAAAGATGTCAGAATATAATTATGGTACAGGTCGTCGCAAAAGCTCTGTAGCTCGTGTGTTTATGAAAAAAGGTACAGGTCAGTTTATTGTTAATGGTCTTCCATTAGAACAATACTTATGCCGTGAAACAGACTGCATGATTGTTAAACAACCTTTAGAGTTAACAAATAATGTTGATAATTTTGATCTAAAAGTAACTGTAAAAGGTGGTGGATCAACTGGTCAAGCAGGTGCTATTCGTTTAGGTGTTACTAGAGCTCTTATAGAGTTTGATGAAGATCTAAAACCAGCTTTACGTCAAGCAGGTTTTGTAACTCGTGACTCACGTAAAGTTGAACGTAAAAAACCAGGCCTTAGAAAAGCTCGTAGAAAGAGACAGTTCTCTAAGCGTTAATATATCTTTATATTATACTTTTTTATCTATTATTCTTTTTATCTATTAGGAGGTTAAAACTTTGGTTTTATACACAAAAAAGAATGATATCTATAGTGATATAGTACGCATGATCCTTCTTATAAAAGGAGCTAATGCTAAATTTATAGATGTTTCAGACGAGGAAAACTCTAAACATTTTGAAGAACTAAATATTATAACTCCTAACGGCAATATCCCTACATTAACTACTGAAGATTTTGCCGTTTATCGATTAGGAGTTATTATAGAGGCTATAGAGGACCTATACCCTTTTCCGCCCATGTTTCCTGTGTTTCCGAAACAGCGAGCTAATGCCAGAATTCTTTTGGAACATGTTAATAAAAGCTTCCTTCAAAATATTCATAAGCTGTGTGAGCTTGACTTAGACCAAGAACAAATTAATGAAATAAAAAACGCTATGCAAAAAGAGCTTATCAAAACTTATAAAACAGTTATAAATGAAAGGGATATAAATGCTGAAAGTAATCCTGACTCTCAAAACATAAACGTTTTAACACTTATTATGACTTTTGTTTTTTATTATTTCATTAAACTAAAAATAGCTATTCCAACTAAAGACAAAAATATCATTAAAGAAATTAAAGCTCTTTTTAATGAACCAAATTTTGTTAAAACTATTAAAGACGGAGCTAAACATGGCAATGCTTAGAGCCTATATAATTAAGGCGACATATAACTGGTTAGTAGACCATGGATTTACACCATATGTGCTAGTAGATACCGAATATGATGGTGTTATAGTGCCAACTAATTATGTAGATGAA
Organism: Allofrancisella heilbronnii; assembly: GCF_000710735.2. Classification (NCBI taxonomy): domain Bacteria; kingdom Pseudomonadati; phylum Pseudomonadota; class Gammaproteobacteria; order Thiotrichales; family Francisellaceae; genus Allofrancisella; species Allofrancisella heilbronnii. The sequence continues at coordinate 1,320,271 of NZ_CP144673.1, forward strand.
GACAACAAAATACTATTAGATTTATCTCTACAAGCTATCCAAAACCTACATATAGATGACCAAAAAATTTCTTTTGACGCTACATTTGATGGTCAATCTATGTCAGTAGTAATACCTATAGAATCTGTACTAGAAGTATTCTCTCGAGAAACTGAGCAAGGGATATATGCACGTGAGTTTGGATATGGTATTAACGTTAATGAAGGTGAGGATGACGATTCAGTTAACCCCAACAAAGTAGGCGAAAATACTTCTTATGACAATAACGTTATAACTCTAGATTAATGATCTAACTTATAAGCAATTTTAATTTTTTAACCTTTTATTTCCAAAATATTTGCTATAGGTTTATAACTTTTTCGATGAATTTCTAATACACCATGCTTTAGAATATTTTTTAAGTGTTCTTTGGTGGGATATCCTTTATGTTTAGCAAAACCATATTGTGGATATTTTTTTTCATGCTCAAAGCATATATTATCTCTATGTACTTTTGCTAATATCGAAGCGGCTGAAATCTCCAGAATCTTAGAATCTCCTTTTACAATAGCTTCAGAATTATATCGCCAATTTGGCAACCTATTACCATCAACTAAAACTTTGTCAAACTGATTTTTTAAATCTTCTGCTACTTTTTCCATACCATACAAAGTTGCTTGAAGGATATTAAGCTGATCTATTTCTTTAGCAGACACCTCCATGATTGAGTAAGCCTTAGCTTTAGTCATTATTTCTAGAGCAAGTATTTCTCTTTTTTTACTACTTATCTTTTTAGAATCTGCCAAACCTTCTATAGGTTTATTCAGGTCAAGGATAACTCCAGCTACCACAACCGGTCCAGACAATGGACCACGACCTGCCTCATCAATACCTAGTATTACCATCTTAGCTATTATCCATTTTTATGGAGCTTAAAAAACCACGCAAAATATTTACTTCTTGACTTTCTAATTCACTTCTTTGAAAAAGCCTTTTAACCTTATCCATAACATACCCGGGCCTATCTTTATCTAAAAATCCTGTAGCCACCATCATCTCTTCAATATGCTTATAAAACCCTTGTAGCTCTTTTGCAGATGCTTTTTTGTGCAAATGAGTATAATCTGGTACGTCATTTAAATCCAAAACATCAAGAGCTTGTTTATATATTTCATAAGCCACAAGCTGCACAGCTTGAGCTAGATTTAGAGATGTATACCCTTCATTAGAAGGAATATATGCATGCACATTGCTCATAAGTAACTCCTCATTCAACAAACCTGTTCTTTCTCTACCAAAAAGTATAGCTATTTTATCATTAGAAGCTTTTATCTTATTTAAGACATTACTAGCTACTTTTGATATAGGTTCTATTGGCAAGGAGACTCGCCTAACTCTAGCGCTGGTTCCAACTACATAATCTACTCCAACCAAGGCTTCTGCTAAAGTTTTTACTGTTTTGACATTATTAATAACCTCTAAAGCATGACATGCTAGTGCTTTTGCTTCTTCATTAATTTCTTTCTTAGGGTTAACTAACCATAAATTTGTCAGACCCATATTCAACATAGCCCTTGCTGCAGATCCGATATTCCCACTATGAGATGGTTCAACTAAAACTATTCGAATATTAGTGAGTAAATTATTAGTTATCATTATTTTTAACAATTAATTTGTATAATGTATCGGCATTGTCAGCATCTTCAAAATATTTCTGGATGTGGACATCTTTTAGATAAAGTGCTAATTGTTTTAGGAGTTCTATATGTATTTTTGAAATTTTATATGGAAAAAACACACCAACAGCTATTTTTATCTCTTCGTTAACTATATCATCGTAGTAGCTATTTTTTAGCGTAGCAATAATTATTTTAGTAGTGCTTAATCCCTCAACTCTACAATGTGGAATATAAATATTTTTGCCTATATATGTGTTGCCGATCCTTTCTCTTTGATAAACACTACGAATTACATTATCTTCGTCAACCTCCGGCTGGGTGTCTGCTAGCCTATTAGCAAAAAATTCAATCAATCTTTTTTTAGATTCAATGTTAAGGTTCAGGATAATATTTTTTCTATCTATTAAAGCCTTTAAATTCATAAGAAAGGAAAATAAACTACTTAGAGAAGGTTATTCTCCATGGTTACATTTAATTTTATTCTTATGCTTTTTAAGTTGACGAGCTAGCTTACCTTCTAGCATATCTATAGCTGCATATAAATCTTTATCTTCAGCTTTGGCCACAAACTCACTGCCAGGCACTATAACTATAGCTTCAGCTACTTGATATTCTTTTTCAACAGCTAGAATCACCTTTGTTGATGTAATATTATCAAAATAATGACCGACTTTACCAATCTTTTCATCAACGTATTTTTTGATTGAATCAGTAACCTCTACATGCCTACCAGTAATTTGAATATCCATTTAAACCTCCACAATTGAAATATTAAGTCCACTATTTACTTTACTATAGTAGCTCTATTTTAATAATCACCAAAGTGATATACTTGAATTCATATTATACAAGCTAAATACTTTAAATAAAAGCGATGAACAATAATGTCTCACAAATTTTAATTTCCTTAGGCTTAATAGCTGCCGCTGTTATATCTTTCATACTATTTGCTCCTTTATTTATCTTTTTAGTTATATTCTTAACGGTTTCATCATTCTTCTTAAAAAGAAGAATAATAAAAGAAAACCCTGAGTTTTTTAAGCAATTTAAAACTAAAAAAGGTAGAGTTATAGATCAAGAAGAAAATAATGATCCCTTCAATAACCTAAAAAATTTAAAATAACCATGTCAACAAAAGATACTATTGTTGCAATAGCAACTCCACAAGGTACAGGCGGGATAGGAATTATAAGAATCTCTGGAGCAGATGCTCTAAACATCTCCCAGAGGATTACTCGTAAAAAACTTACTCCTCGTTATGCTACTTTTTGCAATCTTTATCACCAAAATGAAAGAATAGATAATGGTATTGCAATATTTTTTAACTCCCCTTTCTCATATACAGGAGAAGATGTTGTTGAAATTCAAGCACATGGAAACCCATTTATTCTTAATTTAATTATCAAAGCAGCTATTCATCATGGAGCAAGAATGGCTAAAGCTGGTGAATTTACAGAAAGGGCTTTTTTAAATAACAAACTTGATTTAGCCCAAGCTGAAGCAGTAGCTGACATAATTAATGCCTCATCAGAATTAGCTGCCAAATCTGCTGCCAAATCTCTACAAGGAGAATTTTCTAAAGAAATAAATAGCCTTCTAGAGAAACTAATCTACCTAAGAATGTATGTTGAAGCATCTATAGATTTCCCAGAAGAAGAAATAAACTTTTTAGAAGACCAAAAAATATATAATAGTTTAGAACAAATCTATAACGCTATTTTAGCTGTTAAGAATAGCTGTAAACAAGGTGTTATACTCTCTGAAGGTATAACTATAATTTTAGTTGGCAAACCAAATGCTGGTAAATCAAGTCTTTTGAATGCTCTTGCTGGAAAGGAAACTGCTATTGTAACCTCTATAGCTGGCACTACAAGAGACATTGTAAAAGAGCATATCCAAATAAATGGTGTGCCAATGCATATAATAGATACTGCGGGGCTTAGAAGTAGTGACGATATTATAGAAAGTGAAGGTATTAAAAGAGCTATAAAAAAAATTCAAGAAGCTGATCAAATACTTTTTGTCACTGATGATTATATAAACAATAGAGTTAATTTTAATGATATAAAAGAAATTATCCCAGAATTCTATAATCAAATTCCACAAAACATAAATATAACCTACGTGCATAATAAAATAGATTTACTAGATACAATTCCCAAAAATTCTGAAAATCATATATATATATCTGCTGAAAAAAACATTGGGATTAATGAATTAAAAGAGTGTATCCTTAAGAAAGTCGGGTTTATAAATCAAAACGAAAGCATTTATACAGCTAGAGAAAGACATATGACAGCGATTGATAAAGCTTTTCAACATATCAATTTAGCAAAAGAACAATTATCTTTAGGTAATGGTGAGCTTATCGCTGAAGAATTACTCATCGTTCAAGAGTATTTAAACTCTATAACTGGTAAATTTAGTTCTGATGATTTATTAGGAGAAATTTTCTCAAGCTTTTGTATTGGTAAGTAAAACACTTTTGAACCTATCCAACATCTATAACTAATCACTAAATTTCTTTAAAAGAACGTATGAAGAATAAGAATAATGCATATAATTTATCAAAGGTTTTAAATGTTTTAGCAGATGGAGGGTATACTGGTGAAAATTTTGCCAATAGTGTCAAAGATACCATTGATGCTAAAGTTGAAATAGCTAAACGTAATGAGCTTCATAAGTTTGTAGTTATTCCTAAAAAATGGGTTGTTGAGAGATCTTTTGCTTGGCTTGATAAATGTAGACGGCTGTGAAAGAATTGCGAAAAATCTTTAAACACTAGCAAACAGTTTGTGAATTTAGCTTTTATTTCTATATTATTTGATAGAATGGGAGATATTGGATAGGTTCTTAGCAGCATAGTTGTATCTAAAGAATACTAACCTTAGAAAAATTGTAACCATTATAAATATTTGCGACAGAACCAAAATACGCTACCAATGCTTAACATTAATGTGGCTTAAGTTTCATTAAGCTAGGTTTATCATACCAAGAAATAAGGTTTAAAAATGTATTTATTGTTATCAAAAAAGAAATTGGAAAATTCAAAAGATTTTTATCTATATGATACCTTATATGAAAAAATAGGCGAGGAGTTTCAGGCCCTTAGATCAAATACGCCAGGGCGATTCTATATCTATTTTGAGGATGAAAATGTAAATTTATTAAGCCCTAGATTTAAAAGTCTGATCCAAAAATACAACTTTCCCAACGAACGAAAGATTCCTATAGACTATAACGGTAACAAGGTAAAGAACTCCTATTTTGGTTTTAGTCTAACCAAAAGGCCTGGTAGAGACTCTTATGTATTTAATATTCACAATGCATTCGTGGGACCGTTAATGGCTAAACTTGGTCTTAGATTTAATGGTATAGCAAAGTATGCTCTCTTTAGACAAATTGAATTACTAAAGGTTGATTCAATTTGTATATCACGTATCGTAATTAACGGCATTGTTGAACCAATAAGCTTAAATCATTATGAAAAGATATTCTATGAGCCTAATAGCTTTAACTCAAGGAGTGACCCTGAAACTCTATATTACTCATTTAAAAATTATCCTTTACAAAACAAACCTGAAGAGACATTTTTAGGGTTAAAAGGATGGGGCTATATCATTTCTAAATTAGTTCGTGACTTAGAAGGAAGTGTTGTAGTTCTTAAATATAAAAACCGACAAGAACGTCAACAAAGAAAATGTTTATCTGGAGCGGATCTAATTATAAAAGTTTGTGACACCAAAAATGAATTAGCTGTGCAACATATTGAATTAGCTCATAAACTTTCCTGGCGTATAGATGCTTCTCTAAAAAAAATGGATGTTCGTCGTCTATCACCATGGCGTAATGAAAATTCACTTGCTTTCCAATTAACTCTAGAACAAGAGCTGTTAGTACGGCAAATTATAACTAGAAATACTGCTCTAACTATTGACGATTTGATTAAATACGTAGATTTAATAAATCCAAGCCATAATAGTATTGGTGTTGAGGGTTCTATCAATCATGTAAAAAGTTTTAATATAAAAACTAAATTCAGTGAACAAAATAATAAATGATGTTACTGATAATAGAAAGGCTGTAAATTTTGAAAATTTACTACCCACTATAAAATTACTAGTTTCTCACTTATATTACTCATCTTACGCAAAAGATTGTAAGTTTTAAAAAGATATTTAGAATACTGATCATAGAAAAAATTGTATTATGAGAAAGTTGAAACCATGTCTGTGAATCTCACAACTTACAGCTATGGTCGCAGAAATTCCGTACCTTCCTGAATAGAACCCCTAATTTCTCTTGTTCATTAAACCTAGATGACCTATATAATTTATATTGTTTATTGAATTCTTGTAAATTTTATTACTATCAAGCTCAGAGACTTTGATAATCTTAATTTTTTGTATATTTTCAAGGTCAAAGACTGGAAAATCGACTTTAATTAAAGTATGAATTCGATTAAGCGTTTTATCGCTAACATCTTTTCCATTACCAATTAATACATTTGATGATGGAAATTTGTAATGGTCCCATTTACGATTCATCATACTAAAATTAGTATATAAAAAAGATTCAAGAAGGGGCTTAAATCTAGTGTTACAATAGTAGATGGCTTTTTTTAAAGCCCATCCGTCTTTATTAGCTATATAACTACTATGATAATGATTTTGAATGTTATCACCTCCAATAAAATAGAATTTTTTCACTAAATAGCAAACACCTAATAGAGATTCTTTATCATCAAATCTTAAGAGTTCGTAGCGTTGTAAAGTTGAATATGTTAGCAATTTATTCTCTACATCAAAGTATGATAATTCATAATCTTTAGCTGATTTTAGAATAAATCCTCTGTTAGGCATATCCATAATGATATTAGGAGGTACGTTTGTTTGGTCTGTCAATCCACCAATACGAGGCAACCATTGACCCCACAGAGAAAGCGCTTTTTCTAGTGCTTTAGAATCGATTTGGTTAAAGTATTCGCTTATACCATCAGGTAGCTCTGTATTAATAAAATAAGTTCTCGTATAATCTTTTTTGAAGCCCTTAAAGTTAGTACAATCACTATTCCATAATAGTTCAAATCCTATATTTTCAAATGTTTCAAAATAATCAAAGTAATGATCTTTGCTATTATAGTAATATTTTTTTAGATTCCCACTGAGATTCAATTTAAATGCTTTATGTATAGTTCCTATGCTGTCGAATTTTAACATTATATGTTTTGTAGCTTTTTTTTTGAAAGTATACTCCTTTTGCTTTTAATAATCATCATTTCTGAACATTTTATCCAGGGCAATGGCTGGTTCTGTCGCAAGCTTGATATTTGGCGGTAATTTTTCTATAATCAGTATTTTTCAGATACAGTTATGTTACTATAGCATAAAACTGATCCCAAACAGTCATCTGTCCAGCGTTAACGTGCTGACCCTTTTTCACCACACTTTTTTACTATTAACCCTTATTTTGCTATCGAGTTTGAGCATATAATTCAGAGATTCATGTAAGTGAATTTACACAGTTAAGGGGAAAGGCTCGCTAATAAATACTCTGTAACATTATTTAGATAGTCTTTAGTTATAGTTGACATACTCATCTCCTAGGCTACATCAAGTGGCTTTACATGTTTATGTGTTCGTTTAGCAGAATATAGATCATAAGCTATTTGAAGGTTTAACCAAAAATCTGGGGTAACTCCAAATGTTTCACTCAGAGATAAAGCACTGTCTGCAGTTACTCCTCTTTTACCATTAACAATCTCATTTAATCTAGCATAGGTCCAGCCTAAGTGTTCTGCTAGCTTTTTTTGAGTAATACCTAATGGTTCTATAAACTCATGTAACAACACCTCTCCTGGATGTGTTGGTTGTCTATTTGCTGGTATAAACATAACTTACCTCTTTTTTTAAAATTACTTATGATAGTCAACTATATCAACATCATATGCTTCATTATCTTGCCACTTGAATATCACACGATACTGATCATTAATCCTTATTGGGTGATACTCTTTCAAATTTCCTTTTAACTGCTCTAGCCTATTGTTTGGAGGAATTCTCAAATCCTCAATTACTTTAGCAGCATTTAGCATATCCAGTTTTCTTATAGCTACTTTGTATATAGTGTTTGGTACTTTTCTAGCATGTTTACTTGATATACCATTGTATGTATCTTCTGCTGTTTGGCTTGCAAAGTTTTTTATCATTGCATCACTATTAACTTCCGTATATTTATATTGTATATCAATATACGATACATTAATAGTCTGGTATCAATTATTTTGGCAGTGTCTTGTAAATCTCTGCCAAAATAATTCTGCTAATGCTAAAATGTAATAATAACTGCTGATATCTTTAAAAACGTTATTTTAAAGAAATTTAGTTATTAGTTATAGATGTTGGATAGGTTCTTAGTTGACTACCTTTTGCTGGGGAAAGTAAAAATGAAAAAACTAATTACTGCCTTAATTTTAATCTCTAACGTGTTAATCACTACCCATAGCTTTGCGTGTTCTGAATTAAATCATGACTTTGGAAATAAAATAGGTATGTATACAGCTTAGAACTATGGATATTCAATTGATGAAACAAATTTAAACAAAATATTTTAGATAATTCTCCAATATAGCACAAATTTTGTTACAATTGCTTAACCCAAAAAAATATTTAATTAAAATGTTATCTTTAATAGGTAATACTCCTATCATTAAACTTAAAGCGCCTAATGACAAACACCATTTTTTTGCGAAATGTGAATGGTTAAACCCTACAGGTAGTATAAAAGATCGTGTAGCTAAATATATAGTACAAGAGTTAACCAACAGTAAACAACTTAAACCTAACCAAGCTATCGTAGAAGCAAGTTCAGGAAACATGGGAACATCTTTAGCAGCTTTAGGAAAACTATATAATCATCCAGTTTATATAACTTGTCCAGAAAAAACTGGCCCTACAAAAAGGGTTATGATCGAAAAATTAGGGGCTAAACTAACGGTTTGCAAAAATACTTCTGACTACAAAGATCCAGAGTTTTACGTTAATAGAGCTAAAAAAATAGCCACAGAGATTGACGGTATTTTAATTAATCAATATGATAATAAGTTAAATACACTTTGTCATTATGAAACTACAGGACAAGAAATTGTAGATTTTTTCACTAAGAATAATTTATCACTAGATTATTTTATCACTGTCGGAGGTTCTGGTGGCACTATTACTGGATGTGCTAAAAAGATTAAAGAACATTTTCCAGACGCTAAAGTAATAATGCCAGATCCTAAAGGTTCTGTCTATTATGATATCTTCAATTATGGAAAGCCTATCCAAGAAAATATACATAGCTATAAAGTCGAAGGTCCGGGCAATCCGGTTTTTTGCCAATCTATGGATTTATCTTATATTGATGAAGTAATACAATTTGATGATGTCCAAGCTTTTAATTCTTGTAATGATCTAGCTAAAGAGCAAGGAATATATGCTGGACACAGCAGTGGTGCAAACTATCTTATAGCCAACCAACTTCTAAAAACTTTGCCCTTAGATAGATCGTATAATATCCTCATCATGATACTAGATAGCGGTATGAAGTATACTTTTTAGTTACTAAAATCAACTAATTGACTCCAGCAAATTGTATTAAAAAAATTTAAATGCTATGATCTTTTCTGTTTATTACGTAAATTAGGAGAAATTGTTATGCCTGGTATTTTAATTAGTTTTATATTTTTATTTACCTCTGCAGTTATAGCTTGGTTTAACCGTAGGTGGGGAGTAATAGTATTTAGCATTTTCCTTATCGTTGCAGGGGTGACATTCTTACATCATGCAACTGATCACTTATCCATATATCTATAAGGAACAAGCTATGATGAAGATAACCCTTAACGATTTAATTAAAACTTTAAGTGCGATAGAAATTACAGGTATAACTATCATAATTCTTATGGCTTTTTTCTTTCAATTTGTTATGAATGAAATCCCTTGCCCTTTATGCTTATTACAGAGACTTGGTTTATTAGGTATTGGCTTTGGTTTTTTATTAAATATGCACTATCATGTTCGTCCAAGCCATTATGCTTTATCATTATTAGCATCAGTATTTACTGCCTTTGTTGCACTTAGACAAGTAGCTCTACATATTACCGATCCCGTAGGGTTTGGCTCAAAAATATTAGGTATGCATATGTACAGCTGGGTTTTTGTAATTTCTATGATTGCTATTATTTACATTGCTATTATTTTATCGTACCCACAACAATACGAAATTCGCAAGCCTCCTCAAGAAACTGCTGAAGCTAAAAACAAAAAAATTAGAATTTTCACCCATGTAGCTTTTATATTATTTGCAATAATAATTTTCGCTAATATAGCTTCTACATTCTTTCAATGTGGCTTACATGAATGTCCTGATAACCCTGTAGGCTACGTATTAATATAAAGCGAAATACTACGTATCAATAAATACTACACATAAATACGAATATTAAATTTTTTGATACTATCTCACTCATATATTTATATCCAAATCAGGAAGCTTCAAGGTGTAGAACTTCTCCCTGCAAAATATTTATTTTTATTAAATTCTTTGCAATAATTAATTGTTGAATGCTCTAATATACCTTCTTTTAGCTGGTTATAACATTGCTGATTAGGCTCTATAACTGTTCTCACATCACAATCATTTTCTTTGTTATAATTATTAGGAACTATTTCACTATGAAACATTTGATTAGGAAATCTAACTTTTAATCCACTATGTGAACCGTACCAATCTGTCATCTGATCACCTACAGACATCAACCAATATACATTTTTTTGCTCAGATAATGCCTGTCTGAAAGAATCTTTATATGCAACTTTCTGATTAGGTTTAGAAGCACATAAACTATTATCTATTGAACCAGAAAAAAAGACAAATTTTTCAAGCTGATTACTTGTAAGATCCAAATTACTCTTTAACCATTCAGCTGTAGCTGTAGCTGCCTTATTATTACAGTATCTAGCTGTTATAAAATAACAAGCTATCCCATCTTTAAAACATTGTTTTTTTATAAAATCAACAATAGCTGGCGTTACTATTTTACCTTTACTAAAGTAATCATCCTCAAACGAGGAAAGTTGAATCGTGTTATCAATATCAAACATTAATCCAGGAATCTTACCAGATTTTTTTATAGCGTTAATAAATCCAATATCTTTAAATTTTTCCAAGAGTTTATTTATTTCATTAATTGTATCTTCTGAATCTTTTGCATACTGCGATTTTTTCGTATAACTCAAAGCATCTTTACTGCTCATATAATCATATACGTTTGACTCCTTTACAATCTGATTGACACAACTTTTTACATTATCTGGTAACTCAAACTTATGACCATTTTGTTCATTAAACTCAGTCTTTAACCGAGTTACTTCATCATATAATTTTAGAGAATCAACTTTATCTATAGTATCGTTATTATCACATCCAGCTAAAGATAAGCTAATCGATAATACTAATAGTAGGTATTTTGTAAATTTCATCATATCCTCATTTACACATGTTACAAACCATTTTATAACTAATTATTTACCTATTCCAAAATAATTTCAGCAAAAAACTAATTCTCTATTCAACTAGAGAATATTAGATACAAGAGTATATTAGATTTTTTTATAAACAAAAAAGCCCCGTATTTTAGTACGAGGCTTTAGATTTGTTTTTTTGGGGTTTAAAAAAGATGGCGACTACCTACTTTCACCTGGGCAACTGCCAGACTATCATCGGCGTGTTGTAGTTTCACTTCTGAGTTCGGAAAGGGATCAGGTGGTTCCTACAAGCTATCATCGCCAAAACTTGAGTTTTGGTATATAAAGATATTTAACAATTCAGCATAGAAATAGACTTAAGTCTCTCGGATCATTAGTACTGGTAAGCTACATACATTACTGCACTTACACACCCAGCCTATCAACGTCGTAGTCTCCAACGTTCCTTACTAGCTTATAGCTAGAGAGATCTAATCTTGAAGGAGGCTTCCCGCTTAGATGCTTTCAGCGGTTATCCCGTCCGAACGTAGCTACCCGGCAATGCTTCTGGCGAAACAACCGGAACACCAGTGGTTCGTTCACTCCGGTCCTCTCGTACTAGGAGCAACTCTTCTCAAATCTCTAACGCCCACGGCAGATAGGGACCGAACTGTCTCACGACGTTCTGAACCCAGCTCGCGTACCACTTTAAATGGCGAACAGCCATACCCTTGGGACCTGCTTCAGCCCCAGGATGTGATGAGCCGACATCGAGGTGCCAAACTCCTCCGTCGATATGAACTCTTGGGAGGAATCAGCCTGTTATCCCCGGAGTACCTTTTATCCGTTGAGCGATGGCCTTTCCATACAGAACCACCGGATCACTAAGACCTACTTTCGTACCTGCTCGAGCCGTCACTCTCGCAGTCAAGCGCACTTTTGCCTTTATACTCTTGGTATGATTTCCGACCATACCGAGTGCACCTTCGTACTCCTCCGTTACTCTTTAGGAGGAGACCGCCCCAGTCAAACTACCCACCATACACTGTCCTCGCCTTCCGGCTGAGTTAGAACTTCAATAATTCAAGGGTGGTATTTCAAGGTCGACTCCACATGATCTAGCGACCATGCTTCTTAGTCTCCCACCTATCCTACACATAAATGATCAAAGTCCAGTGCAAAGCTATAGTAAAGGTTCACGGGGTCTTTCCGTCTAACCGCGGGTACGCTGCATCTTCACAGCGATTTCAATTTCACTGAGTCTCTGGTGGAGACAGTGTGGCCATCGTTACGCCATTCGTGCAGGTCGGAACTTACCCGACAAGGAATTTCGCTACCTTAGGACCGTTATAGTTACGGCCGCCGTTTACTGGGGCTTCGATCCAGAGCTTCGCCTAAGCTAACCCCTTCAATTAACCTTCCAGCACCGGGCAGGCGTCACACCCTATACTTCCTCTCTCGAGTTCGCAGAGTGCTGTGTTTTTGATAAACAGTCGCAGCCACCTGGTATTTGCAACCCTCAACAGCTTACGTAGCAAGTACTTCACCATTAAGGGCACACCTTCTTCCAAAGTTACGGTGTCATTTTGCCTAGTTCCTTCACCAGAGTTCTCTCATAGCCTTAGTATTCTCTACCTACCCACCAGTGTCGGTTTACAGTACGGTTACTTATACAATATACTTAGAAGCTTTTCCTGGAAGCAGGGCATTAGTAGCTTCGCCAAATAAATTCGGCTTCGTCTCGTATCTCAGATTATCAAGATGCCGGATTTGCCTAGCACCTCTACCTACCTACTTTCACTTGGACAACCATGCGCCAAGCCTACCTAGCCTTCTCCGTCCCTCCTTCGTTCATATAAGCAGCACAGGAATATTAACCTGTTTCCCATCGACTTCACTCTTCAGCTACGCCTTAGGGGCCGGCTTACCCTACGTTGATTAACATTGCGTAGGAATCCTTGGGTTTTCGGCCAATAAGAATCTCACTTATTTTACGTTACTCATGTCAGCATTCGCACTTCTGATACCTCCAGCAAACTTCTCAATTCACCTTCATCGGCTTACAGAACGCTCCCCTACCAATATATTAAATATATTCCGCAACTTCGGTGCATAGCTTAGCCCCGTTAAATCTTACGTGCAGGCCGACTCGACCAGTGAGCTATTACGCTTTCTTTAAAGGATGGCTGCTTCTAAGCCAACCTCCTGGCTGTCTGGGCCTTCCCACTTCGTTTCCCACTTAGCTATGACTTAGGGACCTTAGTTGGCGGTCTGGGCTGTTTCCCTTTCCACGACGGACCTTAGCACCCGCCGTGTGTCTCCCGTGATAAAACTTGATCGTATTCTGAGTTTGCATCGAGTCGGTAAGCTCGTAAAAGCCCCCTAGTCGAAACAGTGCTTTACCCCAATCAGTCAATTCACGAGGCACTACCTAAATAGTTTTCGGGGAGAACCAGCTATCTCCGTGCTTGATTAGCCTTTCACTCCGATCCACAGCTCATCCCATACTTTTGCAACAGTACCGGGTTCGGTCCTCCAGTTAGTATTACCTAACCTTCAACCTGGCCATGGATAGATCGCGCCGGTTTCGGGTCTACTCCTAGCGACTAGGCGCTCTATTAAAACTCGCTTTCGCTACGGATCCCTTATTCAGTTATCCTCGCCACTAAAAGTAACTCGCTGACCCATTATACAAAAGGTACGCAGTCACATGACTAAATCATGCTCCTACTGCTTGTATGCAAGCGGTTTCAGATTCTATTTCACTCCCTTTATAAGGGTTCTTTTCACCTTTCCCTCACGGTACTAGTTCACTATCGGTCATTCAGGAGTATTTAGCCTTGGAGGATGGTCCCCCCATGTTCAAACAAGGTTTCTCGTGCCTCGCCCTACTTGTTCGTATGCTTAGTTCCATCTTAATCATTTCGTATACGGGACTATCACCCTCTATCGTCAAGCTTCCCAACTTGTTCTACTATAATTAAGACTATATCATACCAGGCTCTTCCCACTTCGCTCGCCACTACTATGGGAATCTCAATTGATTTCTCTTCCTAAGGGTACTTAGATGTTTCAGTTCCCCTCGTTCGCTCTCTATCTTATATCAGATAAAGTAACTAGACTACTCTAGTTGGGTTCCCCCATTCGGAAATTCCGGGATCAATGCTTATTTGTCAGCTACCCCAGACTTATCGCAGACTAACACGTCCTTCTTCGCCTCTGAATGCCAAGGCATCCACCGCTTGCACTTATTTTCTTAAGTCTATCTCTATACTAAATTGTTAAATATCTCTATCTTCATGCAAATAAAATAATGGTGGAGCCAAGCGGGATCGAACCGCTGACCCCCTGCGTGCAAAGCAGGTGCTCTCCCAGCTGAGCTATGGCCCCAAAAAAATGGTGGGTCTGAGTAGACTTGAACTACCGACCTCACCCTTATCAGGGGTGCGCTCTAACCAACTGAGCTACAGACCCGTATCTTATTTACACTAAAATCTATTATCTACAAACACTCTATCAATTTATCTGAATTAGCAATTAAGCTCTATTCTTATTATTCTTTTCGTATTTCCTTTAAGGAGGTGATCCAGCCGCAGGTTCCCCTACGGCTACCTTGTTACGACTTCACCCTAGTCATGAATCACTCCGTGGTAAACGCCCATTCGTTAAGCTATCTACTTCTGGAGCAACCCACTCCCATGGTGTGACGGGCGGTGTGTACAAGACCCGGGAACGTATTCACCGCGACATTCTGATTCGCGATTACTAGCGATTCCGACTTCATGCTCTCGAGTTGCAGAGAACAATCCGGACTAAGAGTACCTTTCTGAGTTTCGCTCCACCTCGCGGTTTGGCAGCCCTCTGTAATACCCATTGTAGCACGTGTGTAGCCCTGGTCGTAAGGGCCATGATGACTTGACGTCGTCCCCACCTTCCTCCGCCTTGTCAGCGGCAGTCTCAATAGAGTACCCAACTTAATGATGGTAACTATCAATAGGGGTTGCGCTCGTTGCGGGACTTAACCCAACATTTCACAACACGAGCTGACGACAGCCGTGCAGCACCTGTCACACAGTTCCCGAAGGCACCAATTCATCTCTGAAAAGTTCTGTGGATGTCAAGACCAGGTAAGGTTCTTCGCGTTGCATCGAATTAAACCACATGCTCCACCGCTTGTGCGGGTCCCCGTCAATTCCTTTGAGTTTTAGCCTTGCGGCCGTAGTCCCCAGGCGGAGTACTTATCGCGTTAGCTACGCCACTAGGCCCTTTACACCGAACCTAACAGCTAGTACTCATCGTTTACAGCGTGGACTACCAGGGTATCTAATCCTGTTTGATCCCCACGCTTTCGTCCCTCAGTGTCAGTATTAGTCCAGAATGTTGCCTTCGCCATCGGTGTTCCTTCTGATCTCTACGCATTTCACCGCTACACCAGAAATTCCCCATTCCTCTACCATACTCTAGTTTGACAGTATCAAATGCAGTTCCAAGGTTGAGCCCTGGGCTTTCACATCTGACTTATCAAACCACCTACAGACCCTTTACGCCCAGTAATTCCGATTAACGCTTGCACCCCCCGTATTACCGCGGCTGCTGGCACGGAGTTAGCCGGTGCTTATTCTTCAGGTAACGTCAATTCCATTAGCTATTAACTAACAGACCTTCCTCCCTAACTAAAGTGCTTTACAACCCTAAGGCCTTCTTCACACACATGGTATTGCTGGATCAGAGTTTCCTCCATTGTCCAATATTCCCCACTGCTGCCTCCCGTAGGAGTTTGGGCCGTGTCTCAGTCCCAATGTGGCTGATCATCCTCTCAAATCAGCTATGGATCGTCGCCTTGGTAGGCCCTTACCCTACCAACTAGCTAATCCAACGCAGGCTCATCCATTCGCGACAGCAACAAGTTGCCACCTTTAATCCTCAGATATTATGCGGTATTAACAGTCGTTTCCAACTGGTATCCCCCTCAAATGGGTAAATTCCTACGCGTTACTCACCCGTCCGCCACTCGTCAGCATCCGAAGACCTGCTACCGTTCGACTTGCATGTGTTAAGCATACCACCAGCGTTCAATCTGAGCCAGGATCAAACTCTTCAGTTTAATCTATTTCTTGACTCAATTACTAAACTCAAATTTATCAACAAAGTGTTTGTATATAATATATCTCTTAAATATCTTCCAGGCCTAAACCCTCTCTACCGCTAACATCACCCGTCAGCCAGTGAAGACATATAATACACACCTCCCTCTCTCAACGCAAGAGCTTTTTCTAAAATTTTTAAAGTTTTTTACGGTTTTTTAGGCAAACATATTTGTTTATGAAAAAATTCATTTGCAACTCAGAAAAATTTTTTTAAACTTAATAAATTAGGTGGTATAAAATTCAACCCGCATACAACCTTTTCTTTAAATTTAATATCGCTAGCTTTGTAGTCTGAAAGTTTACAATTAGTTGAAAGAGAGTTACAAATGTAGTTTATTAGTGAACGAGTCTATTTAATTAATAGCCTTTACTACTTAAACTCTGCACAATAGTGAAATTCTCTGCCACTGACATCCCATTATATGAGAATGATACAGTTATAGAATGTGATCCAGCTGCACAATTATAAACATATACATACTGACTTGTACCACCGCTAATGCTTACAACGCCACTACTTCCAATAATTCCAGTATCTGCATTTTGTATTGAGCAAGTGTTTATGTCACCAGTAACTTCATAATTGACATCCGTTCCATCTATTAGACTTGAGCCGATTAACCAAATTAATGGATCGCCCGGCCAATCATTTATGTCAGAATTAATTTGCCCCAGAGTATCGTTATTTCTATTTACACACTCTGTGCACCCCACTAACAGGGTTATTCCAGTCAAAACAGTTAAACTTAAAATTTTTTTATTCATACATTATTATCCTCATGCCTTATGTGTAATGAAACTAAAATAAAGCGTAAGTTTAACTAGTCAATTGTCAATATGATCGTATTAAAAATCAAGATTTAAATGTACTTTTAAAGAATAATTTTTTATCACCATTGTTTATGGTGGGTGCTGAGGGGTTCGAACCCCCGACCCTCGCCTTGTAAGGGCGATGCTCTCCCAGCTGAGCTAAGCACCCGATATGAAATCGAAATGGCGGAGAGGACGGGATTCGAACCCGTGATAGGGTTTAAAGCCTATACTCCCTTAGCAGGGGAGCGCCTTCAGCCTCTCGGCCACCTCTCCTAAACCATGTGAATGGTTATTATATATAGATATAATATGGTGTCAAGTAAAACGTTATAGATATTTGGCTTTAATTTTCATAAACAAGAAAAAAAGTAATCTGTAATACAATGACCTTTCTAATCTTTTCTGTACTATATTACCAAACTTTCTAGACGTATATACTTTTGCCATATAAATTAACTATCAAGTGGCGTGACTCCTTCTGTATGATCAAGATGGATCAAAGCATCAAACTGGTAGGGTAAGCGTGAGAAGTAATAATGACTCATACGCTCTGTTTCAGGACTGTAAATAACCCCTATCGCTCGCTGTAACAAAGGCAATTTAAGCAAATGTGTTAGGTGAGTTTCTTCACGTAAGTTTAACAAAAATTTTTTTTCATCAAGTTGATGGAAAAACCATTCGTAGCTACCTTTTAGGGGAGAATTAATAGTTTTAGCCTCTGCTTTTGCTCCCCATCCACTAGCTGCTGTAACCATACCAGTAGCAGTAGAGAAACCTAATAAAAAACTATTTGTATTAAAACGCTCTCTGACTAGCTGACCTAAATTTATCTCTCCATGCTCAGACATTTCTGTTGCCCGGGCGTCGCCTATATGTGAATTATGTGCCCACACAATTATTTTGGCAGGCTTACTAGTTAATGTTTCTATATGCGATATAATGTTTTGCAAAGTATCTGCCATATGTTGGTCGCGAATATTCCAAGTACTAGCTTGAGACTCAAACATAGTTCTATAATAATATTCTGCATTTTTAACAACTCGAGCATTTTGTGTCATATAGAATTGCTGCTCCTTAAAGTCAAGAGTAGTATCTATGTTTAAGTTTTGGTAAGCACTACGATAAGTTTCCAATAGCTGAATAGTAACTTCATCTAAACAAGCTTTTCTCAAATGTTTTTCAACTGCATAACCATAAAATTGAGGATCCATCTGTACCTGGCCAAAACAAGCATAACGTTTAGCTGCCATCTCTGCAGCCTCTGGATCGTACTGTTGTAAATAATTAATAATTGCTCGTGTAGCTTCATTTAAACAATATAAATCTAAGCCATAGATACCAACTTTATCTTCTTTATTTTCATAGTTATCATTAAATTGCCTAAGTTGCTCAATAAATTTTAACATATCAGTGTTACACCACATCCATTTCGGAAAACGATCAAAAGCCTTTAATGCCTCTTGTGCTTTATTTAACTTACTTAAGCTTTTACAATAACAATGAAGAGGGTATACACTAGTCCAATCTCCTTCAATTGCTATTGCTTTAAATCCTTTTTCTCGGATAAGATATTTGCTTAATTCCATACGCGTTTGATAAAATTCTGATGTCCCATGAGTAGCTTCACCCATAAGCACAATACGGGCATCTCCAATCAGCTTAGCAAGATCTTGATAAGAGGGTTGTTCTTTTATATCAAAAGCAATAATTTCTTCATTTAGTAGCTTAATAAGTTTGTCGGAAATAACTTTAGATTGTGTACTCATAACTTTCCTCCAGCTAATTTTTTTGGTGAATTTTGAAGTAATCGTAACACTTCTTCATCTGTTGTTTGTTGAAAATTATGATACCACTGCCCTACACCATAAAAAGGTTCAGGAGTTGCTAAGCAAACAATTTCATCTACTAATAATGAAAGTTTTTGGATGCTGTCAGAACTTGCTACAGGTGCAGCAAGAACTATTTTTTTTGGCTTTAAAGTTTTTAAAGCTTGAATAGCTGCCTTAAGTGTGTTGCCTGTAGCTATACCATCATCAACTAAGATAATAACCTTATCTTTTAAGGGTGGTAACTTTTTATTTTGTCGATACTTATATAAACGCCGTTCTAATTCTTGTTTTTCTTTTTGTAATACCCTGTGGATTTGCTCCTTAGGGATATTTAACTGCTGGATTAAACTATGATCAAGGGTACAGATATTCTCTTCAGAGATAGCTCCCATAGCAAATTCCTCATGACCCGGAACTCCAAGCTTCCTTACAAGGAAAACTGTCATTGGAGTTTGTAATGTATTAGCAATTTCAAAAGCAACTGGCACACCACCACGTGGTAATGCCAAAACTAAAACATTTTCTTTACCTTTATAAGTTGTTAGCTTCTCAGCTAAACGTTGACCAGCATCAGTACGATCTTTAAAAAGGCTCATGAATTATAGCCTCGATAGTTTCATTTAATTTATGCTCTGGCAACGGGATATAATCTTTTTCGATTACTTTTACCACCAAAGATTTTAATATGGGAGTAGAAAATTGTCTTAATAGACCATAAAAATAAGGTTCCGCACATAAAATCACCTGCTTGTAATGCTTTTTATCCACAACTTCTTTAATAAACTCTGCCACCACTTTTGCAAAATGCATATGCTCTTGCTTATGAGGGTCAGATGCTGGAATAAATTTTCTGGAATGATAATTACCAGGACTATCGCTAGTTAACTGTTGTGCTTTTAGCCTACTCTGAGGATGTTCTAAATCCTCAATATGTAAGTATTTAAACCCATTTACATCATAGGCTTTTGCTTTAATAGTGTTAGTGACTAAAAGCAAAGTTGGTTTTTTCATATCACTTCTCCTTTATTACAAACTCTAAATTAAGAAGATAAAAAACGCATAAACCATCCAGTTGTAAGGCTAGTCATTTTCTCCAAGGTGCCTGGCTCTTCAAATAAGTGAGTTGCTCCAGGAACAATTTCCAAACTTTTGGTACAATTTAAAGCTAGATAAGCTTGATTATTTAACATTATAACCTCCGTATCGTTTCCCCCGACTATTAATAGTGTTGGTGCTTTAACCCGAGTAAGCTCTGGCATAGCCAGGTCTGGTCGACCACCACGCGAGACAATAGCTTTAATTTGTTTCTCTTGCCTAATAGCACATTTTAAAGCTGCAGCTGCACCTGTGCTAGAACCAAATAGACCAATTGGCAAGTGTTGTGTACTAGAATTAATAGTAAGCCAATCAACTATACCAATCAAACGCTCTGTTAGTTTTTCAATATCAAATCTATTCTTATATATTTGATCTTCTTCTTCGGTTAAAAGATCAACTAATAATGTTGCAAAAGCACTTTGCTGTAACACACTTGCCACAAATTGATTACGAGGTGACAAGCGACCACTACCGCTGCCATGAGAAAACAAGATAAGTCCCAATGCTTTTTCCGGAAGCGTAAGTATGCCTTTTAATCGCTCCCCAGAAATTGGGAGATTTACTTTTTTTGCATCACTACACCTCCTTAACGAATCATCCTTAAAAATTACTTAATGCTAACTTCTAACTTAAAGTTAGGTATAGCTACATCATAAAAAGTATAATCCTCTTACTTTTGTTTACCTTGATTTTAGTCAAGTGTAATAAATGACTTTACTTCTGTAAGTAAATATATCTTCCAAAAATTTATCTAAACAAAATAGGTAAAAATCTTTATAATAGCTATAATCTAACAAGTCAATATCAAAATAATAATGCGGAAAATACTAGTTACCAACGCCTTACCTTATGCTAATGGTGATTTACACTTAGGTCACATGCTTGGCTATATACAATCAGACATTTGGGTTAGGTTCCAAAAATTACAAGGTAATAAATGTGTCTTTGTCTGTGGTAGTGATACTCATGGTACACCGATAATGTTAAAAGCTAAGAGCCTAGGTATTTCTCCTGAAGAATTGGTTAAAAGTTTTTCAGAAAGACACTTAAAAGATTTTACAGATTTTGAAGTTGAGTTTGATAATTATCATTCTACCCATAATAAACTAAATAAAGAAATCGTTGAAGAGATATACAATAAATTAAAAACAAAAGGCTTAATTTCAACAAAAGAAATTAATCAAGCATATGATGTGCAAGCTAAAATGTTTCTGCCTGATAGGTTTGTAAAAGGCACATGCCCAAAGTGTAAAGCTGAAGATCAATATGGAGATAGCTGTGAAGTCTGTGGAGCAACCTACGATCCTACTGATTTAATAACCCCAAAATCTGTAGTTTCTGGTAAAGCTCCTATTCAAAAAAAATCTGAGCACTTTTTCTTTGACTTACCAGCTTTAGAAAAAGATATAGAAACTTGGATAAGCACAAACCAACAGTTACAGCCAGAAGTCGCTAATAAGTTAAAAGAATGGTTTGAGCAAGGTCTACAAAGTTGGGACATATCACGCGATGCTCCATACTTTGGTTTTGCAATACCTGACACAAATGAACAGAAATATTTTTACGTTTGGCTAGATGCTCCTATGGGCTATATAGCTAGCTTTAAAGACTTTTGTAATAAAACTGGTATAGATTTCGACCAATTTTGGGGCAATGATAATCAAAGCGAACTTTACCATTTTATAGGAAAAGATATTATATATTTTCATGCTTTATTCTGGCCAGCTATCTTAGCTTCTACAGGATACAAAACACCAACTAGTGTTTTTGCAAATGGATTTTTGACTATAAATGGTAAGAAAATGTCAAAATCACGCGGTACTTTTATCCAAGCAAGAACATACCTTGATAATCTAGAGCCAAGCTATCTAAGATATTATTTCGCGTCTAGACTAACCTCTAAAATAGATGATATTGATTTAAATCTAGAGGAATTTGTTACTAAATCAAACTCTGATATAGTCGGAAAAGTTGTAAATATTGCTAGTCGTTGTGCAGGATTTATATACAAAATTTTTGATGCTACTTTATCAACTGAAACTTATGACACAAATCTAGAGAAAGAGTTTACTGATAGCCATAATTCTATTACGCAGGCATTTGAAAAAAGAGAGTTTGCAACTGCTGTTAGGCTAATAATGGCATTAGCAGATAAAGCAAACCAATTTATAGACTTTCATAAACCTTGGCAACTAGCTAAAGAAGCAGAACATGAAAAGAAAGTTCATCAAGTATGCTCCCAAGGTATTAATATGTTTAAGATTTTAGTTTCTTATCTTAAACCAATTGTTCCTAGCATAGCTGAAAAAGCTGAAATATTTTTAAATATTAAAGTTAACAACTGGAATGACGCACCAAATTTTTTAAAAAATCATAAAATAAACAAATTTAAGCCTCTCGCTACTCGTATAGAAAAAGAAAGGGTTGATAAAATTTTGGAAGATACAAAAATGATACTCGAAAAAGAACAAGCTCAGCATCCTCAGGATAAGCAACAAGATCAAAAAGTGGATATAGCTACAGAATGTACTTTTGACGATTTCATGAAAGTAGATTTACGTGTTGCAAAAATCATTGAAGCCTCACATGTTGAAGGAGCTGATAAACTCCTTAAGTTAATTTTAGATTTAGGTGGTGTTACTAAGCAAGTATTTGCTGGTATAAAATCAGCATATAATCCTGAGGACTTAGTAGGTAAACATACTGTTATGGTTGCAAACCTAGCCCCAAGAAAAATGAAATTTGGTGTTTCTGAAGGAATGGTTTTAGCTGCTGGAGATGGTAAAGGTCTATATATACTAGAACCTCATGAGGGCGCTAAACCTGGCATGAGAGTAAAATAAATATGGCCAAAAAAACTTTTTATATTTTTGTCGTTTTTGTACTTTTTCTAGGCGCCTTAATAAATTACCTTGATCGCTCAACATTAAGTATTGCCAACACCTCAATCGCTACTGATTTCAATATAAGCCCCTCCGGCATGGGATTATTACTATCTGCTTTCATGTGGTCTTATGCTTTATCAAGTCTTCCAGCTGGATACTTAATTGACTATTTTGGCATTAAACGTATTGCTATATTAAGTATGGTAGCATGGGCAGGAGTATGTATTCTAAGTGGTTTAGCTGTTGGTTTCTATTCGGTTCTTGTAATGAGAATCTTATTAGGAATAGCTGAAGCACCTTTATTCATAATTGCAACAAAAATTATCCAACAAAATTTCTCAGTTGCTAAAAGAGGTTTTGTATATTCAATAGTTGCTCTCGGTCCAAGACTTGCAAATGTTATAGCTCCAATATTTTTAGTTAGCTTAATGCTTTTAGTTAGTTGGCGAGGCATGTTTATCTTACTTGGAGTTGTCGGCTTAACCACAACTCTTATCTGGGCTAAATTACAAAATCATAGTTACTTTGCCCACAATAATGATGGCTTAAAACCAAAACCGCTGACAAAAAAACAATTCAAAGCCATAATAACCAATCATAATGTAATATTTTTATGTATCGGTAATATCTGTAGCACTTATACTTATTGGTTATTTATAACATGGTTGCCATTTTATTTTATTGAAACAAAGAACCTTAGCCTATCACAAATGGGGCTTGCAACATCTTTATCATTTTTATCGTCGCTTATATCTGTCGTACTAGGTGGTATAGTTTCTGATTACCTTATAAAACGAGGTGTTTCAGCTATTGCTTCACGTCTAACTCCTATCATCTTTGGTTGTCTAATAGCTGGTGTAGCAATAATAGTAATCCCTATTTTAGACAATATCTTAAGTATAATTTTTTTTATAAGCATTAGTATCTTTTGTCTAGGACTTAGAATATCACCAACATGGGCAATAATTGCTGACATAGCCCCACCTAAATTAATAGGAATAGTTGGTGGTATACAAAATCTAGCTAATTTTATTGGCGCTGGATTAGCCCCTCTAACAACTGGTTTTATTTTGCAGGAAACAGGAAATAATTTTAGCATCGTTTTTATTGCTGGAAGTATTATTTGTATTTTAGGCTCCTTGAGCTACTTATTTATAAATACTGAAAAAATAATTAGTCATCAAATTATCCAATAAGCTTTCCTAACCTTCAGAGCAAACTTACCACCCTAATCTAATATGCTCGAATTAACTACTATTTTATTCATTTGTAAAACCTTCGACACTTCCTGCACCTTCACGCAAAACAGTATAAGGCAATTCTAGCATCTCAATTACAGTAGTTGACTCATAACCACAGTAGTCAGATTCTACTATTAAATCTATATTATTCATGATTTCATTGTCAATATTACTACAGTCAGTTATAACATGACCCTGAGTCGGTAAAATAAAAGAACTAACTACCAAAGGCTCTCCTATCTCTGCACTTATAGCTTGAGGAACATAATGATCACTTACTCTTATACCCACAGTGTTCTTAGATTTAGTAACAAGTAAAGAAGATACCCTTTTAGTAGCATTTAGTATAAATGTATATGGACCTGGAGTATACCTTTTTAGTAATCTATAAGCGTTGTTATCAACTTTAGCATATTCTGAAATTTCAGAAAGATCTTTACACAAAAGTGTAAAATTATGGCTACTATCTAAATTTCTTATTTTCCTAATTTTATCTATAGCTTTTTTTGATTTCATTTTACAAGCTAAAGCATATCCTGAGTCGGTTGGAATGGCTACAACACCTTCTTTATCTAATACTTGTTTTATTTCTTGTAGTGCTAAAGTGTTGTTACCGTAACTATATAATTCTATTAATCTCTTCATAATCTTCTTAACAAAGGTTATACTTTTATGATAATTATACAACACTTATTAAATTTAGCCTAAATTATGAATAAAATGCTTAATGATCTATTGCCTGCAATCGTTTTTTTTGCGATTTATAAAGTCTATGATATTTTTTATGCAACTGCTGCTTTAATTATCGTTACTATAGCACAAGTTATATGGGAGTACATAGCTCATCGTAGAATTGCCAAGATGCAAATTTTAATTACTGTATTGGTAATAATATTTGGTGGTGCCACTTTATATTTCCATAACGAGGAGTTTATCAAATGGAAGGTTAGTATAGTAAACTGGCTAATAGGTATTGGATTAATAATAACAACCTACGTTATGCAAGAAACTCCCATGGAAAAGCTTCTTAAAGAAGCTGTTAATCTTAATTCACACAAATGGAAAGTAATTAATAATATGTGGGGGGCATACTTTGTAATTCTTGGGACGATTAATCTTTTTGTAGCGTATTTTTTCTCTACAAATATATGGATGAATTTTAAACTTTTTGGGCTTTTAGGTATTACTTTTATATTTATGGTAATCCAATCATTATATTTATCCAGAAATATGAAAAAATAAATTAGATTTTTAATTGCAAACTACATGTTACAAAATATATAATTTACATCTACCTAGATAGTTCTAAAATATATAAAAAATAATTAAATTAAGCTTTTGCAAAACAATGAAAGACAATTATAAAAAATACCCAAAAAAAATTCTCTTTTTTAATAAACTAGTCAGCTATTTACTTTTAACTACAATATTAGCTATTTTTAGCTTTCTTGAGCTAGTAGTAATGATATTAATATTTTTGATCTTTATGAGCTTCTATGTGGCTATAATTATTTTGGGCGCTGTATACTTAGCTATTACAAGTGTATTTAAAATAAAGAAGAACATAAAAGATAAAAAAGCTACTTAATCTTTTTTAACCAAGTTTGCAGCATAAGCTCTAGCTCCTATCAATCCAACGTCTGTATTCATTATTATGTGGATTGGAAAATCTTTCATCATTGCTGACATTCTCCCTTTATCTCTAAATTTTTCCAAAAATTTGCTTTCTTTAATCTGATCAATAAGTCTTGGTGCAATACCTCCGGCAATATATAAACCCCTAAATGGTAAGCTTGTTAAAGCTAGATTACCTGCAATTGATCCATAAATACTCAAAAATATATCTACAGCTCTTGAAGCAGATGGTTCTTTATGTTCTATAGCATACTTAACTATTATTGCTGCTTTATCTGAATCTGAAACTTTAAATAGGTCTCTACGTAAACTGGTACATTCTGGTTGATTATATAATGGGTTTCTAACTACATATTTATAAATATTATAAATACCATAACCACTACAAAACCTTTCCGGAGAAACTCTGTGTAAAGTCTTACGCATAAATTTAAATAATTCAACCTGCTCATCATCAACTGGAGGGAAATCAACATGCCCTCCTTCAGTTTTGTAAACTCTAGGCTTATGGTTTTCATCATAACTCACCAAACACATTCCAAGCCCAGTTCCTGCACCAATAACTGCACAAAGGCTATTATCATCTTTTTTACCTTCTTGAACAGTGATAATATCCTTTTGTCGGTCTAATCTTTCAATACCATAGCCAATGGCTTCAAAATCATTTATCACTTTGACTTTACTTTTATCAATACCTAAACCCTCAGCAACGTATTGCTCTGAAACCATCCATGGCAAATTTGTAATTTCGACCTCTCCATCTACCACAAAACCAGCAACAGCTAAGCAGACTGAATCAATTTTTCCAGCCAAATCAATTGCAGATAAAAAAATATCAATAACATCAGATAGACAATTAAAATCTGCTCCTTTGTATTTTCTTACAGCTATACTTTGAGTTTTACCACTTTCCAACTGAGAAACTTCTAATCTAGTATTAGTTCCTCCTATATCTCCAGATAATATATACATAAACCCTATTTCCCTTATTTACTATCTTGCCAGTACAAATATATGATATTCTGCTATAATTAGACAATAACTAATATATCATAAATCTTAGTCTAAATGTCTAAAGAAAATAAAACCACAGATTTTGGCTTTACAGAAGTACCATGGGAAGAAAAACAAAAAAAAGTTGCTGGAGTTTTTCACTCAGTTGCAGCTAAATATGACCTCATGAACGACTTAATGTCTTTTGGAATCCATCGAATATGGAAAAAGCAAACAATCTCAAAAGCTGGTATTCGTAAAGGAGATAGAGTTCTAGATTTAGCAGGCGGTACAGGAGATTTAGCTTATAAGTTTTGTCAACTAGTAGGTTCTCAAGGTAAAGTTGTTCTTAGCGACATTAACTCCTCTATGTTAGAAGTTGGTAAAGAAAAACTAACTAATAAAGGTTGTGTTGGAAATATTGAATATGTACAAGCAAATGCTGAATGCTTACCATTTCCAGATAACTTTTTTGATTGCATAACTATATCTTTTGGTTTAAGGAACGTTACAGACAAAGATAAGGCTTTAGCTTCTATGTGTAGAGTTTTAAAGCCAAGTGGTAGATTACTAGTTTTAGAATTTTCTAAACCTATAATACCTATGCTTGCTAAAGTTTATGATGAATACTCTTTTAAAGCATTACCTTTTTTAGGAAAAATTATTACACAAGATGCTGATAGCTATAAATATCTAGCAGAATCAATACGCAAGCATCCTGACCAAGAAACTTTAAAACAAATGATGTTAGCTGCTGGGTTTGATAGTGTTGAATACCAGAATATGACTGGTGGAATAGTCGCTTTACACACTGGATATAAATACTAAGAATGATAGAAACCATTAACAAAGCTTTAAATTTAATAACCAAACTTGACCCACAAGCTAATCACTTACTATTGCCTTTAGAGAATAAGTCTCTAACTATACACCTTTGTGATATAGACTACACAATTTCTATAAATGTAAAAAATCAAAATTTATACGCTACAAATTCTAGTTCCAAGAATGTTTTAAGTGGTAAAGTAGCATATGTTATAGAGTTAGTATTTAATAAAAACTTGCAAGAACTGTTAATAGCTGAAAAACTAGATTACAAAGGCAGCTTAAAAGAGCTTAATGAATTTAATTATTTTTTTAATGCTCTTGATATTGATATAATCTACAAGATTTCACAACTCACAAACCCAAGTTTTGCTAATCTAGTTGCAAAACCATTTAACAAAGCTAAAGAATATTTACAAATATCTCGTCAAGAAACTATCATTGATATAAAAGATTACTTAACTGAAGAAAAACAGTTACTAATTTCACAAAATGAAATAAATATCTTCTATCGTGAGATTCAAGAGTTAAAGCAATCGGTTGATAGAATAGATTTGAAACTAAAGTTATTACAAGGTTTGTATAATGATTAAAAAATTTTTCAGACTTATTTATATTTTTTATATCGTCAATAAATACTGCTTATTTAATGAACCAGTACGAGCTACAAATCTAAAATCTTTAAGGGCTATACTTTTTCTAAATCCTTTCTACTATTCAAGAAGAGTTAGAAAACTAGACCATGGTGTACGCATACGTGAAGCTTTAGAAAAGCTAGGGCCTATATTTATTAAATTTGGGCAAGCTTTATCTATTAGAGCTGACTTACTACCTCCAGAAGTAATAAAAGAAGTGGCAAAGCTACAAGATGATGTACCTCCCTTTGATAGTAAACTTGCAATGCAACAAATTGAAAAAGCAACTAAACAAACTATTAAAGACATATTTAGTGAGTTTAACGAATCTCCACTAGCTTCTGCATCAGTAGCGCAAGTACATAGTGCCACTCTTCATAGTGGTGAAAAAGTTGTAGTTAAAGTTCTGCGTCCAAACATTGAGAAAATCCTTAAACTTGATACTTCTTTGATGCTAATTTTTGCTAAAGGACTTCGACTACTAAAAGAAATAAGAAGATTTAAACCTGTTGAAATTGTTAGTGAAATTAACCAAAGTTTTTTCGATGAGCTAGATCTTGTAAGAGAAGCTGCAAATGCTTCTCAATTACGTAGAAATTTTGAAAATAGTCCTATACATTACGTCCCTAAAATTTACTGGGAATATACTAGCTCTACTGTAATGGTGATGGAAAAGGTTAGTGGTGTTAGCGTTTCAGACATAGAAACTTTAGACTCCCTAGGAGTTGATCGACGTTTACTAGCAAAAAGAGGTGTAGAGATTTTCTACTCTCAAGTTTTTGATGACTGTTTTTTTCATGCTGATATGCATCCTGGAAACATGTTTATAGATGTAACAAACCCGGCCGACCCTAAATACATATCTATAGATTTTGGTATTGTTGGTACCCTAAATAGAGAAGACCAACGCTATTTAGCTGGAAATTTTTTAGCTTTCTTTAAGCGTGATTACAGAAAAGTTGCTGAATTGCATATTGAATCTGGCTGGGTACCAGCTAATACGCGTGTTGATGTACTAGAATCAGCAATTCGGACAGTTTGTGAACCTATATTTGAAAGACCTATGAAAGAAATTTCTCTTGGTTATACTTTAATGCAACTATTTAACGTCGCAAGAAGATTTGAGATGAATATCCAACCTCAACTAACTTTGCTACAAAAAACTTTATTCCATGTTGAAGGACTAGGGCAAAAATTATGCCCTGAATTAAATATTTGGGAAACCTCTCGCCCTATTTTAGAAAAATGGATGAAAGAGCAGATGGGACTTAGAGGCTTTTACCATCGTTCTATAGAAAATATGCCTAGAGTTAGTGACAAACTTCCAGAGTTACCACGTATAGTTTTTGATATCTTGCAACAAACTCAAGCTAATCTAAAAAAAGAAAAACATGTATCTTACATAAAAATTCCACGAAAAAAACCTAGAAAATGGCCTTTAGTTTTAGGGCTTGGGTTGACAGGCTTAGGTATGTGGTATGGTTTATATGCTGATCCCACTCCTTTAGTAAAACTACAAGAATTTATAGAAACCCATCACAATGGATTTATTGCTACAGGAGTAGTTTTTTTAATTTACTATATTTTAAAGAAGGAGAAATAAAAAATGTCTGACTGTATCTTCTGTAAAATTATCACAGGTGAAATTCCATGCAACAAAGTTTATGAAGATGATAGTTTTTTAGCTTTTCATGATATCAATCCTGCGGCAGATATACATGTGTTAGTCATACCTAAAAAACACATAGCTAGCTTAAACGAGTTATCTACACAAGACCAAAAGCTTATGGGTGAATTTATGTTAATCATCCCAAAAATCGCTAAGCATTTAGGGCTAAAAGGTTTTAAAACGGTTATAAATACTGGTAAAGAAGGTGGTCAAATGGTATTTCATTTTCATGCTCATATATTAGGTGGTAAAATACGCATGAAATTACCTGAGTAAAGTAAGAATACTCTACCCTGCTCTTACTAAAGTGATTATAGATATCTTATCAATCTGACTTCCTTTTTTAATCGTTTGAACAAATTCTTTTAAAGTTGATCCTGTTGTTAATACATCATCAAAAACCACTAAGTGCTTTGCTTGTATTGGCTTATTTAGCTTAAAAACTCCTTTTATCTGTTCTATACGATTTTGTTTAGAAGATTTTGATTGAGACTTTGTATACTTAACTCTTTTATAATTTGTAAAAGTTGTTGGGAGATTAGTATATTGTGAGAGTTTATTAGCTAGAAGCTCGGCTTGATTAAAGCCACGATACAAATACCTAAATCTATGGATTGGCACTGCAGCTATAACATCGATATCACCTAACTCCTTATCAATAGAATTTTGCCACCATATAGATATTAATTTATCAAATATTGGTTCTACTAGTAAATCCTTATGAAATTTTAGTTTCTTGAGTAAATACTTAACTTCTGCAGTGTAGTTAAGTAAATAATAGTAATCATACTCCCCACAATCAAGCTCTATGGTTTCTTTGTTAAAATTTAAATGGCTAGCCAAATCATCAGAACAATACTCACAAATAATATCGTCTGAGCTTTGTCTACATAGTAAGCAACTTTGTTTAAGGAGTATTTTTATTATTTTTGGTATAATCACCATATAACTAGCTATCTTTCATAAAAAACTTATGTTTAATTATAACCTTTTTCTAAAGTTACAATCTAGTAAACCTGCTACTAAGGTTCACCAAGAGTCTTTTATAAAAAATGAGATTACTCAAAGGTTATTAAGCAGGCTTGAGTTCATAAAATTAGAACCTAAAGATATTTTGGTCGACGGTTACAGTGATAAACAATATCAAAATATTTTAAGTTTGCGTTTTCCTAAAAGCAAAATACACAAACAACCTAGTCAACGTATTAGATTTGACCTTATTGTCTCAAACTCGACAATCCACTTAACAGATAACATAGCTAATAAACTAGAATATTATTATGAATTGTTAAATGATGATGGCATACTACTGTTTTCAACGTTTGGTGATAAGTCTTTTAGTAGTTTTAACAAAACTTTTGCTGAGACAGATAATCTGAAACATACCAATACCATGATAGACGTATTAACGTGGGGAAATACTCTACAGGCTAGCAAATATAAAACACCTGCAATAGAATCTGATCTTATAACTTTTACATACAAGTCTACAGAAACTCTATTTAATGATATACGTTCTCTAAACGAACCTCTATCTGATACCAAGATGCGAACAACTTTTACTGGTAAAAAACGTTGGCAAAAATTTATAAATAAACTTAGTAAAAATTTACAATTAGAAATAGAAGCCTTATATGGCTATGCTGTACGTAAAGCTAATGATAATAACGTTACTCCTCGACCAACTTCAAACAGAATAAGCTTAGATGATTTAAAAAAACAAATTATTGAATTTAAAAATACTACTAGCAATACATAATTGCCATAGTTGAAATATCACGCCAGTCTTGTGATGTACACATATTTGGCTTTGCTAAAGGTTGGCAGTAAGTTTGCCATGCACCATCACCATATTTCTTCATAATCAAACAATTTTTAAAACGTATTTCTTCATTTTTAAGCAACCCAACTGTAGTTACATCCTCTATACGGTAGCCATCTTCTGATTGGTATTCTGATCTACTACTATTAACATTATCCTCTAAATTAGTTACTTGTGATGTTATTACACTAGTTGTTTTATTACTTTGCTCTGTTTCTTTTTCAAATGTTTCTTTGCCTAATATTTTTTCAGCTCTAGCCATTAGCTGATCATATTCTTGGTTCATATTTTTGCTAAACTGGTCCCATTCTTTTTTAGTGTGTTCAGGTAATTTCCCATTTTTGAGTTTTTCTACACTATTTTTATCAGTTTGTTTAGCTTGCTCACTGTCAGCTACTGTACCAGCCAAACCAATAGTTTGAGACTCTAAATTAGTACTTCCAGCAGTGTCTGCATAAGCAAAATCCAAAGATACGGAAATAATTAAAAGAGTAAGTAATTTATTAATTTTCATATAACATATAAAAAGATTTTGTACGATTAAAAAAAGTATATTAAATATTGTGAATATAAAAAAGCCATTTTGCAATTGTATCATCAAATTACTATCTGTTCTTCATGTAACTCGATATTATAGTGCTTAAATATTTGATCTTTAATAAAGTTAATTAAAGCTAAAATTTCCTGACCAGTAGCTTCACCTTTATTAACAATAATCCCCCCATGTTTCGGGGAAATTTGTGCATCTCCTATAGATTTTCCCTTTAAACCAAGCTCCTGTACCATTACACCCACTGGAATATTAGCCTGAGGTCTTTTAAAAACACTTCCTGCTGTAGGTTTTTGAGGTAAGTTAGCCAGACGCCGAGAATAAATGTCATTTAACTTATTTTTGATCTCTTGCTTAGGTTTTTTTTCAAACTCAAATT
This sequence comes from Allofrancisella heilbronnii, assembly GCF_000710735.2. Lineage (NCBI taxonomy): Bacteria > Pseudomonadati > Pseudomonadota > Gammaproteobacteria > Thiotrichales > Francisellaceae > Allofrancisella > Allofrancisella heilbronnii. The sequence goes on from NZ_CP144673.1 coordinate 1,352,959, forward strand.
CTGCTGACAAAATACACAGGTTACTCTTATCTTTAAACATTGAATACCTATATCCATATTCTATATCTTTTTTTGCATAGTTTATAACCTCTTGTGTAAGAAGATCCAAAACTCTTACACTCTTGACACAAGTATAAATCTCATCACCATAAGCACCAGCATTCATAATAAGTGCCCCACCAATACTAGCTGGAACATCATAAAATGTTTCAATTCCACTTAAACCGGATTTATATGTGGCTATAGCAAGATCTTGTAATAACGCTCCTGACTGCACATTGACTGTGCTTTCTTGAATTGTAAACGAATTAAAATTCTTACAAAAAACTACAAAAGCAACCTCATCACCATAATATTTTTTAGAAAAAATAATATTACTACCATTACCCAAAAAAAATATTTTCTCATGCTTATTGGCTATGGCTAAAACCTCCTCTTCACAACTTGGAAAATAAACATTCCTAGCAAAAGATTTAATTCTATAAGTATTATATTTCTCTAAAGATAAGTAATTTTCTGGCATCGAGTCACCTAAATATCTTGCTCTAGAAGCTCTATTTGCATAAAGTGCGACATATTATCTACAAGATTATCATAGCCTCTAAATATTTGATGGGCATTATTAATAGTAGAAAATTCATCCAGTAAAGAACCTGCCATCAAACACGCCATACCAGCACGTAAATCCTTCACACTCATAACAGCTGCTCTAAGGCTTTCGTAGTCTTTTATTGGATTTATCTTTATAAGATTATTATCAATAGATAAATCAAAACCCATTTTACGAATCTGATAAACGTAATTAATACGCTCTGGATATACCGTATCTTGTATAGTGCTAGGACTGTTTGCTATAAGCAGCATAACAGCATAGATCGGTTGCAAATCTGTAGGGAAATGCGGAAACGGCGCTGCAATTATGTCCACCCCGTTTAAACTACTATCCTTACCAAAAAATTTTATAGTTTTATTTTCTTGGTTATATTCCCAATTTGCTCCAGCATTAGTAAGCTTTTCTAAAGGTTTTTCAATATTGTAGATATCATATGTATTAATATTTGTGATTGTAACGTCCGTTTTATACAAATATGCCATAGCTGCGTAAGTCATAGCTTGGATACGATCAAATATAATCTCAAACTCACATCCTAAAAGTCTAGTTACCCCGTGTATTTTTATTTTTCTACTTCCAATATCAAAATCAATCCTTGCTCCACACTTATTTAGGTATTCTATTAAGGTAACCACTTCTGGTTCTAATGCAACATTTTCTAAAACCACCTCTGAACTACCTATCACCGCATACATCACTAAGTTCATCGTGGCACCAACAGACGGAAAAGGCATCTTAAACTCTGCGTTTTTTTCTTCTTTGTATATGACTTCAATATGCTCATCAGTTAATTTAACTTCTGCTCCTAAAGCTTCTAAGCCACTTAAATGAATATCAAAAGGCCTTTTTTCACTAAAACTACATCCACCTGGAAAGCCAATCTTAACTTTACCCTTTTTCTTTAGCATTGAACCTAAAAGCATCAAAGAACAGCGCGTCTTTGAAGTCATTTCGCCACATAGTTCAAGTGGCTCTATAGTGACACTACTCGTGTCAATACTTACTTCTTCACCTTTTTCGGTAACTTTTGCACCAACGTTTTCTAAAATTTCCTTTGCGCCTTTATAGTCTAAAAGAGTAGTAGGGACATTAGTAAATTTTGTTTTTGTATCTGGAATTAAACTAGCAAAAATAAGGTGTAAAAGAGCATTTTTCGCCCCACTAATATTTATAGTTACATCAGAAGCAATATTATTTAGCTTTCTTACTCTTAGTACTTTCATTATTTATTCTCTTATTTTTTCTATTTGCAAAAGGGTTATCTGACTGTTTAAACTCAAATATTACAGGGGTACCACGAAAATCTAAAGCTTCTCTAAAGAAATTTTCTAAATATTTCTTATAAGACTGTGGTAGTTTGCTAAGCTGGTTTCCATGAATAACTATAACAGGAGGATTATGTCCGCCAACATGAGCATATTTAAGTTTTATTCTAAATTTACCGACCATTGGTGGCGAATGTGCTTCTATCGCTAATTGTAGCAATCTAGTAGTATCGGCTGTAGTTATTTTCTTATTAGCACATTCATAAGCTGTATCTATAGATTCAAACACATGACCAACATTTGTACCATGCAACGCTGAAATAAAATGGATATCTACATAATCTTGTAAGAAAAATAAACGTCTTTTAAGTTCTTTTTTAACGTTTTCTTTAGCTTCATCTGTCATACCATCCCATTTATTAACAGCGATAACTAATGCTCTGCCATTTTTTATAGCAAAATGAATTAAACTTAAATCTTGATCTGAAATACCTTCTTTAGCATCAACTATAGCCACTACAACATTAGAATCCTGAATCGCTTGTAAGGTTTTAACTACTGAGAATTTTTCTAAAGTTTGTTTTATTTTACCTCTTTTACGTACTCCAGCAGTATCAATAATAGTATATTTTTTACCATGTCGCTCAAATGGGACACTTACACTATCAATAGTTGTACCAGGCATATCAAATACAACAACTCTCTCCTCTCCAAGCATTCTATTAGTCAAAGTCGACTTACCAACGTTTGGTCTACCAATTAATGAAAAGTGTATGCCATGGCGAGTTTTTTCTTTATGCTCATCTGTTTGTGTATGATCTTGGTAATACTCTAACAACGGTTTTTTTAAATACTTATCTAAAAGCTTTTGAATATTACGACGGTGTGCTGCAGATATAGCAAATACTTTTTCAAAACCTAATTCATAAAACTCTGCCATTGCAGAATTTTCTTCAACGCCGTCTACTTTATTTACAACTACTACGACTTTTTTATCTTTCTGACGAAGTAAATTAGCAACGTATTCATCACCGCTTGTCAGCCCTGACCTACCATCAACAACAAAAAAAACCAAATTTGCTTCATCTATAGCCATCTCTGCTTGCTTTGCCATAAATTCATCAAAGCCAATATCTTTATCGGAAATTCCTCCAGTATCTACCACCAGATAATCAAGATCATCATACTTTGACTGTCCATATTGACGATCACGAGTAACACCCTCAAAATCGAAAACCAAAGCATCTCGAGAGTTAGTTAATACATTAAACAGAGTAGATTTACCAACGTTTGCTCTACCCACTATAGCTGTTAGAAAAGACATTAAAATATAGCCATTTAGATTATTATATTATTATTGCTCAATATTACTCTATTTATATGTATTTATAAAGCGAATACTATTTAGATATAAACTGAAATATCTAAAGTAACAGTATTCATATGCTGGCCATTATACAAACTCTGATAAGAATACTCCGGACCAAACAATACATTATTATCAAAAAAAGATCTTTGCGTAGAGATCAATACCTGATCTTTAATTCCTGAGGCACCCATAACCCTACTTGCTGAAAAAGAAAGAGGCATAGGAATGTTATCAGCATTATATGAACGTCCATAGCTGATATTGATATTTTGGCCACTTCCGAAAATAGTAAATGTGTATGCAGCTTGAACTGTAAAAGCTCCTGCGTAGGAATCATTTATACCATTAAATTGGATACTTTTATTCGTTGTAGTAGCCCAACCTGCTCCTAAGTTAAAACTCCCAGGGAACATATTTGTAAGGTTTAAAGCAAAATCAATATTAAACTCGCCTACTCGCTTATTTACAAATGAAAACCTATTATTAGCTCCACGAATATCATGCATATATCCTGTATTAAAACCAAGTTGAACCATATCAAATAATCCAACCGCATCAAAATAGGCCAAAGAAAAAGTAGGATGATCTCCTGCATTTGAAACTGTGAAGTTAGCATTTGAAGTGTCCCCCTTATAATTAATAGCTGCATTAGCTACACGAAGTGGGCGAAACATATTTGCAGTTAGACCAGTTGTCCAAGGGCCACCTCCCCCAAAACTTCCCAAAGAAACCCTGTACTTACCTACAGATAAAAAAAACGGTGACGTATCTAAATTCCCAATCATGAAAAAAGCATCTTGGATATTGTAGCTATTATTTTGACTAGCTGTAAAATCTAAATTAGCTGTAACATAATGACCAACGTTTGCCAAAAAATAAAGTGTTGCTGCAGTTAAGTAAACTCCCTCACCAGCACTTTCAAGCACCGAGCCATTACGTTGAGTGATAGCTGAACCTCTCCAGCCTTGCAAATCAGTTTCTATAAAACCGCCAAAAAAAATAGCATAATCATCATACAACCCTCTTTGGTTAAGTATACTAGAAGCAAATAAATTACTAGGTAGCTGACCAATTGGGATACTGTTATTACTTGAAAATGATCCAACGTAAGATACCTGACCCTGAGTTGTAATCTTAACTTCACCACCTACATTGACATCTGATACTTTTTTATTAGTCTTATTTATACGCTCTTGCAAAATCTTTTCTTGAAGCTCTTTACTCTTCTCCTCGAAAAGGTCATCATTAAAAGTAGAGTTTATAATCTCTCTTTGTAAATCCAAACTAACCGGACTTTGCTGCTTGGCATTAAGGTTACCAACCTCAAGCTCTAAAAGCTGAATTTGATATACTAATTTACTTATTTCTTGTTGTTGAATATTATTAAGACCAGTAGTAGTATCTTTAGAATTAGCTACGCTAGCACTAAAAATTGACAGCACTGTGAAAAAAAATACTTTTTTTTTGACATCAAAATTAAAAAAACAACTATGATATGGTATTTAGGGTCCTATTCTACACTATAAAAGATTCTTATTAAACATATACTGAAACATCAAGCGTAATAGTATTCATATGCTGGCCACTATAAAGCTTTTGGTACGCGTACTCTGGACCAAATAGCACATTATCATCAAAATAAGCTCGCTGAGCAGAAACAATAAATTGGTTTTGAATACCTGAGGCTGCTCGTCCAAAACTAATAGGCGAAGAGGCTATAGCCATTGGTATATTAGCAGCATTATAAGATTGACCATAGGATGCACCAAAGTTAGTATTTCTACCAAAAAGTTCCAGTGAATAGTTAAGAGCCGTATACCATGCACCTGCAAGAACGTTATTACCTGTGCCATTGAAGTTTTCTTCGTTAGTTGTAGTTGCCCAACCTGCTTGAACCTGCCAAAAACCTCCTAACATAGCATATCCTACGTTGGCATCAAGGTTAAAAACACCCACATTATCATTCTCTTGTGATGTATCTTTTAATGCTCCTGCAAGAGCACTATTACCTGCACCGGCCATATTAAATACATATCCAACATTAAAACCAGCTGCTAGATTTTCTGATAAACTATCAGCATAAAATAAACCTGTAGAAAAGTTAGCACGTCTATCATCTGAACCAAACACAGCCACATTGGCGTTGATAGTATCAGACTTATAATTAAGAGAAACGTTAGTGACTTGTCCCGGTGATAAAAAATTCTTAATTATACCCGAAGTTAAAGTACCACCACCACCATAAGAACCAACAGATAGCTTGTTTCTACCTGCAGTTACAAAGAAAGGCGATGTATCTAAGTTACCAAACATTACGAAAGCATTACCTAAGTTAAAATTACCAGATTCGTCTGTATCAAAATCAAACTGAGCTGTAACATAATGACCAAGGTTTGATAAGAAATATAAGTTTGCAGCTGTTAGATAAATATTTTGACCATTACTTTGGAATATATCATCATTATTTTTCGTAATTGGACTACCAAAAAACACTTGCGCATCAGTTTCTAAGAAGCCCCCAAAGAAAACTGAGTAATCGTCAAATTTACTTCTTTGACCCATCAATGTAGAAGCAAAAAGGTTTGAAGATATCATTCCAATTGGGATACTATTGTTACCTGAATATGAACCTAAAAAGGCTATTTGACCTTGGGTTGTAATTGGAGGTGCTCCCCCTACATCAATACCTCCGCTTTTGTTAAATACCCCTCCAAAAGACTGGTTTCCTAAGTTTACAATAGCATGATCTGAACTAACATTTTCTAAAATATCTGAATTGTCACTATCTATAAAAGATTCCTTCAAAGATGCATTAGGATTTGCTCTTCCAAAATCTTTATTATCATCTACTTTAGAGCTATAAGTTGTAAACTGAGACCCGCCACTAGAAGTGTTATTAAAATTTGTTTGTTGGTTTTTTAATTGTTGTAACTGACCTTGTAATTGCTGGACTTGTTGTTGCAACTGTAATAGTAGCTTTCTTTCATCTATGTTTGTCGTATTGGTACCTGTAGCACTGCTACTATCTGATGATTTATCATCAATATCCTGTTCGCCAATACTTGTAAAACCTAACGGCCCGCCTTGGGAAGCAACTTCAGGAGAATTTTCTGCAGAATAACCAAAGCTCCAACATGACAAAATACCACCAACAATAGCGTAAGTTTTACTTAATTTTCTAAACATTAAAAACCCCGAATAAGTTAATCAAAAACCCATATATTTTTTGATTTTAGCAATTAAGAATAACATTTTCAACAACTAAACAATAGAAATCTTAACAACTGAGAAATTACGCCTATTTTATCACATTATTAAATTAAACAGGAGAAAAAACTAAAATTTTTAATTGCTTATATTGGCATATATGGAGCATAGGTCGGCGTCCAAGAAGCAAGGTTTATTAATCTATCTATTTCTTGAGCTAACTCTTCATCAGTCATATCTTCTAGGTCTATATCTACTTCATGTACACCTTCTACTATAGCTTGTTTAACTACAGCTTTTGTAATTTCTTTAGTCACTTCCACTAAGTCTGTGATTTTCGCTAGTAATGGTTGTGTAATATCTTCGTTAATAACCATAGGTGACAACTCACTCAATCTATAACAAGCTGCCCTAATCATTCCGCTAGTTAAAACTCTAGCATGTACAGCAACGCATCCTAGACCTAACCCTGGGAAAATAAAGGCGTTATTACCTTGTGATATACGATATTTCTTACCATTATATTCAACATCTGGAAATGGACTACCTGTAGCTATTAGAGCTTTACCGTCACTCCATTTAACAATATCTTCCGGTAAAGCTTCACATAATGAAGTAGGATTAGAAAGAGGCATAATAATAGGATAATTATTATGCTTAGCCATTTCTTTTATTATCTCTTCGGTAAATGATCCTGGCTGACCAGATGTGCCTATTAGAATTTTAGCTTTAGTGTTTTTTACAGTTTCTTCTAAGGTGATACAATTTATGTCAGCAACGTTCCACTTATTAAACTCTTTTGAGCTTTTTATAAACAACCTTTGTTCAGGAGTAACCCGTTTTGCTTTTAACTTATCAGTTACCAAACCATACCTATCAACTAGATAAATATTCTGCCTTGCCCTCTCAATAGAAACTTGAGATCTATCTGCTATCATATCAGCAATCTGTCTGGCTATACCACAACCTGCACTACCTGCGCCAAAGATTACTACTTTAATGTTACTAATACTACTTATAGCTTGCTCTGTGGTTAGTTCTCCTGCGTTAATTCTGATAGAATTCACAGTTTTTAATCCCGCTATACAATTAGCTGCTGCAACAATACCTGTACCTTCTATATCATCATTAAAAGTGCATAATCTTTCTTTGTATTTCTCAAGAATACGTGTAGCATTATCTCTACCAATATCTTCCCAATGTAAAAACACATTAGGAAACCTACTTTTAACTTGTGTTACAAACTCTTCAATAAATTCATCATAAGTCTCTCCTGAGACTCTTGGCAAGCGCATACCCAAATATCCAGGCGCGCTTAGTAGTTCATCATTATTAGTGCCCATGTCAAGCTGCACGGGCAGAACTCTAGCTGGATCTATACCACTTGCAGCAACATATACCATAATTTTGCCTATACTGATATTCATGCCACCTATGCCTTGGTCACCTATACCAAGCACAGCTTCACCATCAGTAACCAAAACCAAATCAATACTATTAAAGTCATACCTTTCTAGAATTTTACCAATATGCTTTTTATGATTAATTGAAATAAATAAACCACTTTGTTTTCTAAACTGGCTACTATACTTTTGTACAGCTTCACCAACAGTTGGAGTGTATATTATCGGCATTATTTCTTCTAAATTCTCACGTACAAAATGATAAAAAAGTGTAAGGTTAAAATCATGTAACCTATTGAGAAAAACGTATTTTTCTAGTGAGTTAGGCTTAAGATCAAGCTGCCTTCTGACTCTAAGAGCCTGCTCTTCCAAGCTTTCCACCTTCTCTGGTAGATACCCTACTAAGTCAAAAACTATTCTCTCTTCTTGACTAAAAGCTACGTCCTTATTTAAAACGCGATTATTTAGTAACTTTCTACCTGTAAGGTTCGTTTCAATTGCAAAAACTTTTCCAGTTTTATTTCTTAATTTTCTTATTCTTTTCTTTTCCATATATAGCCAAAGGTTGAATTGTACAAAAACTATAATACACTAATGCTCTTTTACAGCTAATAAGTATCTAACAGCAGTTGCTTTTTTTCAACAAAAAATGAATACTATAATGCTATTAGTTATGGTTTTTCCAACATCCAATAAAACATTAGTAATGAACATAATAACCCACCTAAACAAATTCTCTAGTACCCAGAATACAGCTGTAGCAATAGGAGCTTTTGATGGGGTTCATTTAGGACATCAAACCGTAATTAATAAACTTCTTTCAATCTCATATTTAAATATTTTAGCTCCTTTTGTTTTTTTCTTTGAACCTTTGCCCAAAGAGTTTTTTAGAAAAGAAAAACTTCCTACTAGAATTTATGACTTTAGAAACAAAATTATAAATATTAATCATGCAGGGATAAAAAACATTATTTGTCAAAAATTTAATGAGCAATTTGCCAATATTGATGCCGAGGAATTTGTCACTGAATACCTTGTTAAAAAACTAAAAATTAAGCATATAATTATTGGTGATGACTTTAAATTTGGTAAAAACCGTAAAGGAGACTATAAGCTTTTGGAACAACTCTCAAAAAAATATGACTTTCAGGTTGATAAAATATCTACTTTAACTCTTAACAACCAACGCATTAGTAGCAGCCAAATACGTACAGCTATTGAAAACCACCAGCTTGAAAATGCTGCAAAGCTACTAGGGAAACCACTAAGAATAAACTCACGAGTTATACACGGACAAAAAAACGGTAGAAAAATAGGTTTCCATACTGCAAACCAAAAATTACTTAAAAACTCTGTATTAAAAGGTGTCTATTTAACTAAAATATATATTGATGATGATATTTTCTATGGTGTTTCTAACGCCGGAACCAGACCAACTATGGATGGCAAAAAAAACCTCTTAGAAACTCATATATTCGATTTTGATAAAGAAATTTATAAAAAGCATATTACTGTAGAAATACTTAAATTTATTCGTGCTGAAAAGAAATTTAACTCCTTTGAGGAGCTAAAAGACCAAATAGCCAAAGATATACAAACAGCAAAAAGATTGATAACTACATCCTAGACTATTAACATAACTAGCTTTGTACTTTATAATTTGTATTTAAATAGTTTGCATTAAACTTTAAATTAATCATATACCAAATAAACTAAGGAATCCGCATGAGTGATTACAAAGACACTTTAAATCTTCCTAAAACCTCTTTTTCCATGAAAGGTAACCTTGCAAACAAAGAGCCCATGATTCTTAACAAATGGGAAAAACAAGGTATCTATAAAAAAATCCGTGAGCATTTTGCTGGAAGAAATAAATTTATACTTCATGACGGGCCCCCTTATGCTAATGGAAATATACATGTTGGTCATGCTGTTAATAAAATTCTTAAAGATATTATAGTAAAATCAAAAACTTTAAGTGGTTACGATGCTCCATATATTCCAACATGGGATTGCCACGGTTTGCCAATTGAGCTACAAGTTGAAAAAAAATATGGTAAAGCTGGACAAAAGATAGATGAAAATACTTTCAGAAAAGAATGCCGTAAATATGCAAAACAACAAGTAGAGTTACAAAAAAAAGATTTTAAAAGATTAGGTGTATTAGGAGACTGGGAAAACCCTTATCTGACAATGGACTTTGAATACGAAGCTAACATGATAAGAACTTTAGCTAAAATAATCTCAAACGGTCATCTAAGTAAAGGATTTAAGCCCGTACACTGGTGTACTGATTGTAGCTCAGCATTAGCTGAAGCTGAAGTTGAGTATATGGATAAAGTCTCACCAGCAATCGATGTAAAATTTAAAGTAAAAGACCATGATAAACTTGCTAAAGCGTTTGGATTAGAATCTCTAAAAAATGAAGCTTTTGCGGTGATATGGACTACCACCCCATGGACACTACCTGCTAACCAAGCTATTGCTGTACACGATAATCTTAATTATAGTCTAGTAGAAATTGATAACTTTTACATAATACTAGCTAGTGGCTTAATTGAGCAAACTTTAAAAAGGTACGCTACAGATAATGCTAAAATTATCGCAACAACTACTGGAGATAAGCTAACCGGTATATTTGTTGAACACCCTTTTTACAGCCGCCATGTTCCTATTTTACATGGTGATCATGTGACTGATACTGATGGTACTGGTATGGTCCATACAGCTCCCACTCATGGTGTAGAAGATTTCTCTATAGGTAAAGAACATAATCTGTCTATGGAATCCTTTGTAAAAGGCAATGGTTGTTATAGTGAAAATACTAAACTCTTTGCCGGTGAATTTATTTTCAAAGCTAATGATAGAATAGTAGAGCTTTTAGGTGAAAGAAAACGTTTAATGAATTTTGATAAAGTTAAACATAGCTACCCTCATTGCTGGCGTCATAAAACCCCTTTAATGTTTAGAGCTACCCCACAGTGGTTTATAAGCATGGAGAAACAGAATTTACGCAATAACGCGATGACTGCTATTAAAAACACACTGTGGATTCCTTCATGGGGTCAAAACCGTATAGAAGCTATGATGAAAGACAGACCTGACTGGTGCATCTCTCGTCAAAGAACTTGGGGAGTACCGCTACCACTGTTTATCCATAAAGATACAGAAGAGCTACATCCAAATACAGCTGAAATTCTTGAGAAAGTAGCCAAAAAAATAGAAAAAGGTGGTATTGAAGCTTGGTTTAATGCTGATGATAGCGAATTCATATCAGAAACTAATGAATATAAATCTGTAAAAGATACTTTAGATGTTTGGTTTGACTCAGGATCATCCAGCATGTGTGTATTAGACAAAGACCCTCAATTAAGTTACCCTGCTGATCTATATTTAGAAGGGTCAGACCAACATCGTGGTTGGTTCCAAACCTCTCTACTTGTTGGATTATCTGCTAAAGGAGAAAAACCTTTCAAGGAAGTTTTAACTCATGGCTTTGTAGTTGATGAACATGGCCGTAAGATGTCTAAATCTTTAGGTAATGTCACATCTCCTCAAGATATCTATAATACTTTAGGAGCTGACATCTTGCGTTTATGGGTTGCTTCTAGTGACTATAAAAGTGAAATGGCTGTGTCAGACCAAATTCTTAAAAGAACAGCTGATACATACCGTAGATTGCGTAATACAGCAAGGTTTTTATTATCAAACCTAACTGGTTTTGATCCTAAGTCTGATATTATAGAATTTGACAAGTTAGTCAAACTTGACCAGTGGGCTATAGCAAAAACAAAAGAATTTCAGGATAAAGTAATTCAAGCTTATGAAAACTATCAAACTCATACAGTAGCGCAGCTAATACATCATTTTTGCTCAATTGAAATGGGTAGCTTTTATCTTGATATTATTAAAGATAGACAATACACGGCTAAAACTGATGGACATCCACGTAAGTCAGCACAAACTGCAATTTACCATATTGTGCATGCATTAGTTAGATGGATAGCTCCGATCTTATCATATACAGCTGATGAAATCTGGGAAGCTGCTCCAAAAACTACCGATCTACCAATACAGTTATGTGAATGGTATACAGAGTTAAAATCATTCTCGCCTACTGATGAATTAGATTTAGATTTCTGGGCAAAAATTCAAGAAGTTCGATCTGAAGTAAATAGAGTACTCGAGATAAAGAGAAATGAAGGTCTTATTGGAGCATCTTTGGAAGCAAAAATAACCCTTTATGCTGACAAACAAAACTATGAACTTCTAGCAAAAATTGAGGATGAACTAAGGTTTTTACTAATATCTTCTGAAGCTGAGTTAAAAAATCTTAGTGAAAAGTCTAGTATTGCCACTCAATCAAGTATACAAGGTTTATATATCGACATTCAAAAATTACAAGAACCAAAATGCGAAAGGTGTTGGCACCGTAGCTCTACAGTTGGCAAAAATCCTGAACATAAAGATATATGCAGTCGTTGCATAGAAAATATTACAATGGAATTAGGGGAGTCTCGCAAATATGCTTAGACCTAAACTTAAGTATTTTGGATTAGCTATTATAATCATAGCTCTTGATTTGTATACCAAATACTTAGCTAACATCAACTTAAATTTTGCTACTCCTGTTAAAGTAACAAGCTTTTTTAACTTAACTTTATTGTATAACCATGGAGCAGCATTTAGCTTTTTAAGTAATAGCCAAACCTCATGGCAACTAATTATGTTCTCGTCGATTTCATTGATAGCTGCAGTCATACTAATATACTTAATTATCAAACAACCAATACAAGGTAAATTAAATCTAATCTCTTTTTCATTAATACTTGGTGGTGCGTTAGGAAATTTTTATGACCGAGCTTTTAGAGGGTTTGTAATAGACTTCTTAGATTTTCATCTTGGTAACTACCACTGGCCTGCTTTTAATATTGCAGATTCAGCAATCACTTGTGGGGTCATATTGATAATCTTAAAGTCTTTTACTAAAAAACCTTAGTTTAAATTAAACATATTTTACAGACAAATTTTAGGCAATACGTTTGAGACATCTGACGCTTAGCTTAAAAATAAAAATTAGATTCAAACTAATAAGACTGTTGCAAGTTGAAATTAAACAGATGATAACAAGTAAATACTGATATAAAAGTATTCCTCGCTGAAACACATTGTTCATAAAAAAGACGAACAAATTAGATTCCATGTGCATTAAGTTGTAATAGCTTTGACTTAATCTGACATTGTGTATAAAATAAGATGTCAAATTAAGGAAGAATAAAATGAATGCATCTCAAAAGATAATCAAACCCAAATTAGGTCTGTTAGAATTAGCAAAACAATTAGGTAATGTCAAGCAAGCTTGTAAAGTGATGGGTTACTCAAGAGACAGCTACTATCGCTTTAAAGAGTTATACGATAATGGTGGAGAATTAGCTTTACAAGAAATATCCCGTAAGAAGCCATTAGAGAAAAATAGAGTTGAGGCACATATTGAGCAAGCAGTAGTTAATATGGCTTATGAATATCCGGCGTATGGACAACATAGAGTATCAAATGAATTAGCAAAGCAAGGAATATTAGTCTCAGGAAGTGGAGTTAGATCTATTTGGCTTAGACATGACTTAGAGAATTTTAAGAAGCGATTAACAGCACTAGAGACCAAAGTAGCTCAAGATGGCTTTATACTTACAGAAGCTCAATTACAAGCTTTAGAAAAAGAAAAAGCTAAAAAGGTTGCTACTGGTGAGATTGAAACGCATCATCCAGGTTACTTAGGATCTCAAGATAGCTATTATGTAGGGTATATAAAAGGTATAGGTAAGATATATCAACAGACATTTGTAGATACGTATACTAGAGTAGGATTTGCTAAGTTATATACAGAAAAAAATGCAATAGTAGCTGCTGATATGCTTAATGATAAGGTATTACCATTCTTTGAGGAACATGGAATAGATCTATTAAGAGTATTAACAGATAGAGGCACGGAATATTGTGGAAAGCTGGAGAATCATTCCTACCAGATGTACTTAAGCATAGAAGACATTGACCATACTAAAACAAAAGCTAACTCCCCTCAAACTAATGGTATCTGTGAAAGATTTCATAAAACTATGAAAAATGAATGTTATGAGACAATGTTTAGAAAAAAGGTTTATTCAACGATTGAGGAGATTCAGCAAGATGTTGATATATGGCTGGATTATTACAATAACGATAGACCACATTCTGGTAAGCACTGTTATGGAAAACGCCTATGAAAACTTTTATTGACTCAAAACCTTTGGCAAAAGAGAAAAATTTAGGTAATATGTTTGATAAATCTGACACTAGTTTAGAAATAAATTCAGTCTCAAATTAATTGGTGACTGTCAGATCAAGTTTGAGCTACTACAATTAAGTATATTTTTTGTTTCGCAAAAATATTTAAATATACTTACATACTTACATGCATATTGTAAAAAATTTTGTTCGGAACCTAAATTTATCATACAACATATCTAAATTTGATAAACATATGTAAAAAAAGCAAGTTGAAATTATAGATTACTGGGAAAAACTTATGTAACATAGACGCCAGGAAGCTATTGTAACAGATAACTCTAAAACTTAAGGAAACGTTTATTTCATGAAAACCCTACATATAATGAATAGTCTTGATCTAAAAACTGAATTTACAGTCCATTTAAGTGGCCGATTAAAGTTGATGGAAAACTCTGATTTCATTATGTTACAACCCTCAGATTATGGTCCTAAAGAATATTTAGATGCTGACATATGGTGGTCAACTATTGAAAACATGCCTAAAATTAATTGTCTTGATGCTAAAAAATATGACAGAATTATATGGTATAGTCATGGTGGACTAATCTCTACAACAGATGGTTCCCATGAAAACTTAGATCGCACCATGATATATGGAGTAAACTATGGTAAATTACAAGCAAGTGGACGGTTCTTTAGTGCATTATTAGGTTACTTTGAAAACGTGAACGAACTTGTTCTTATGTGTTGTAATAGTGCAGGATATAACCATATACAAGAACCTGAAATTCAACAGATCATATCAAAAAGAGAGGCTAATTATAAAGATCTTGCTCGTAACATTCGTAACTTTAGACGTCAACTGGCTCTTAAAAAAGTAATTTCTCAGGAGCAGATAAAAAAATGTTATGAGCAAAAACTTCAAGAAATAAAGAAAAAAACAATGACAAAAATAAATGGTTCTTTTTTATATCTCTCCATGCATGAAAATGATATGGATAGATATTTCAAAATGGACTACCAAAAATTCTTTGCAGGACTTGCAAATGGACGGTTACGTGGCACTGCACTGGACAAAATTGTTTTTACCTTATCCGTTGATCATAACGACAGATGCATCTCTGTTTACGGAGCAGGATCAAGTTTAAAAGCATTGCAAATGCTATCATTTATCGAAGATGATAAATATCGATTCGCAACCACAACGGAGAGATTAAACCGATTCCAACTTTGTTATCCTAATTATCTGGATATGTCTTTGAACCCAAAACAACAAAATTTACTTGTCAATCGAGATAAACTAGAAGACAATGACAATCCACTTAAACCAAGATCTTATTTTTTCAAAAAGCGAACAGCCGATCATGGACTTGTCTTTTATGGCAGAAAAAATGAACCTATGTTCGATTATAATGCTTCTGATATTATTCAGTATGGTTCTAAAGGAGGGCAGAATTTTGGAAAATATACCATACCTAGAACGTTTCCAAATGAGTTACCCAATAAAAATCCCTATTACCAATACTTCATTCCAAACTAATATTAAGAATAAATTGAGATAAGTAAATCTATTATTACCTAGCGATTTTTAATAGTTTCACACTTGCTTTAATCTAACTGCACTATCAAAACCTTATCACATATTGCCTTTAACCTTGAAATGAAATTAGTGCAAGTTAATAAAGTCATAAACTAACACAAGTAGTACATACTTTCGTCTTATATAATCCTTGCTTGATTTTCATACCCTTACCACTTAATGGGTTATTTATTTTAGTAATTATGTAACAATTACCACAAATAATATACCCACATGAACGACAATGATGTTTATTTGTGCTAAAAAACGATCCCTTGATCGCTTGATTACACACACTACAGTTGTTACTACTACTATCAGGTTGCCATTTATAGCTTTCTCTAACCATGGTTTTTGTTATAGATGGCGGTCTCACACTATAGTTATTATTAGGTTGCCAGTTTTGCTCTTCATGAATTAAATTTCTTGTTATAGATGATGGTTTTTTGAATGTGTACTTACCATTTAGAAAATCCTCACATAAATTGACAAAATTAGTATCCATGGTATCTCCACTATCATCGTAATAGAGTCTTATTATCATTTTTTCACATAAATGGGTCAAACACTCTTGTTTTTCCGCTTCTGATTTACAATCATATAGTGAATTATCAATAAATTTAAACATAAAGGGAATTACATTGCGCGCTTTTGGTTTAAAATGCCCACTATGAAAAAAAAATGAACCCTTTTCAATAATGCCAGCACATTTAGTTACACCTTGCTCTGTCAAGCTTGGGTGACCACCGCGGCCAGTGCCAAAAAAGAGATCTCCTATAGTAATATTATCACTACCGTCCCAAACAAAATCACCTTGATAGTGGTCTCCTTTTAAAGTCCTCCTCTTTCTGAAAATACCTTGGAAACTACACTTAAGACTATCCTTATATGGGCTGTTTAGATCCCGAAAGTTATTATCATAACCTTGACTACTTTGAAAAAGCGTTTCTAAAGACAAACTACTCTTAAACTTAAGCTTTTTATACGCGATCATGTCCACATTTATACCTATATTCATACTTCTGCTGGTACTACGATTATAATAACCAAGCTAAGTATCTACAAGTCAAGTCTCTAAAGATGTGCACAAACCACGCTCAAGGATTAAAATCCAAAATTTACTTAAAGCTAGTTTAAGAATTACAAACTTTTACAGTGTTTTTTTATAATCATTATAAAACTTACGAGCTAAGAAATTATTATCTCCGTAAACTATACTATATTTAGTTTGCTTAGCTCGAGAATTCTGTTCCATTAAGATACCAACATAATGAACATCAGGCATAGGCTTATTAACCTCTGCTATAATTGTAGCTACTGCTGGTAATTTTTCATCAACTACTATAGTGTATTCTTCATGCTTAAGGTAACTTACCAATTTATTATACCTGACATCAAAGTCTTCACCATCTAAGAGAATTACTTGATCTGGGTGATTTGCAACTAAAAATCGCATTCCCTCAACTGTATTTGTATATTTATCAAAACTAATTTCCTTAACATTTTGGTCTCTAGTTAGTCTATTATAATGATCTATATTATCTTGAATGTCCTCTCTAATTGTACAAGAACTAATAACTAAAGCCCCTACACCTATAAGAAATATTTTCTTTAACATATATAAACCTATAAACACTCAATATATAACTATTATATCCAAAAGACATAGATTTATAAATTTATATCAACCCTAAAACAGGGATTAGACTTTATTTAAGATTTAAATATTCATACAATATAACAAACTTTCCAATAAATACAAGAAATGGTTAAAACAGCTAGCAGTAAACGCTGGGTACAAGAGCACAACTCAGATTACTATGTTATTCAGGCAAATAAACTAGGCTATCGTAGTAGAGCAAGCTTTAAAATAATTGAGATTCAAGAAAAATATAAAATATTTAAACAAAATATGTTTGTTATAGACCTAGGCGCTGCTCCAGGTGGTTGGTCTGAGCAGATAATCAAATATATTGGTTCTAATGGAAAACTTATCGCTCTTGACTTACTTGAAATGGCACCTATCCCAGGCGTGGATTTTATTCAAGGCGATTTCACAAGTGATGAAACTTATGAGAAGCTAAATAACCTAATTGGTCAAAACAAAATAGACTGTATAGTTTCCGATATGTCTCCAAATATAAGCGGCAATAAAACTTCTGATCAAGCTAAATCTATATTCTTATTAGAACTAGCTCTAGATTTTGCAATAAACAATCTTAAAAAAAGTGGGGGTTTCGTAGCTAAAATTTTTCAAGGTGAAGGGGCTGATAAATATATAAAGCAAGTTAAAAACCACTTTACCAAAGTTACTCAATTTAAACCCAAATCGTCACGACCTAGATCTAGAGAGTTTTATATTATTGCTCTAGGATTTAAAGGTTAAATATTATGCTTTAAAATCTCAAACATTCTCTTAGCTATTACTTCATGACCTTTTGTTGTAGGATGACAATAATCCCAACATAAAAATTTATCCGGGTCATTTACCAACTCTATATCATATTGAATATTGCCAAGAGAATCTGCTCCTCCATAGCTGTCTACACAAATATCTGTAACATTTTCAAAACCATAATCAGTAGGATTATTAAAACAATCATTCAGTAAAGCATAAAAATCAAAGAGCTTTATATTTACTTTAGGGAATAAAAGTTGCAAATCATTTACACTACTTTTAAGCAGGTTATTTTGTAAATTAATATTTAGTTGCAAATATGATCTAAAAAACTTGCCAACCCAATTAGACAAATAGTCTTTATAAGCAGGTGCTTTAGTCACATCAGGAATATTCCAAACTATAATATTACTAGCGCCCATCTTAATAGTTTTTATAATTATTTTTTTAAGGTCTCTGGCAACTCTGAGTTTAGCCATAAGATTTATATAAGGTATTTCATTGTAAACGGTAAACATAAAATTATTAGCTCCACCATTTATAATCACAAGATCATCTTTAGAAAATCTTCCCTCTTCATTTTCAAATCTTATTAACTGTTGTGAGACAGCAAAAGAATGATACCTCAGTAAAGATGAAGGATTATTACCATGAGTTAAAGCACCGCCAATAGCATAACTTTTATGCTCAATAGTCTCTATATTTTGGTCTTTAGCGATATACTGAGCTAAATATTCTGTAGATACTATACCGTTAGAGAATCTACCTTGATAATACGGCTCCCCTGGTACATCTAGCGTTTTTATAATATTCCCTACATCTAATAAACTATCACCAAATACAACTAAACGTTTAATCTGCATCATTAATCCTTAAATTCAAAAAAATTTGCCATCCAATGGCCTATAACTAAACTATTATCTCTTATTCTCAAACTTTCTAAAGCATGCTGAAATTCATTTTTTATCTCATCTTGATACTCTTTTATCAAAGCGTAATTATGTGTTTTTAACATCTCTGGATGAGCTTGTATACCAAATATTTGATTACTAATACAAAACATCTGGATCTGACAATAGCCACTAGTTCCTATAAGTTCAGCACCAGTTGGGAGCTCAACTATCATATCTTGATGATAAAACAATAAACTCAGATAATGATGAAATGGCTCCATCCACGATTTTTTAGTTAAAATCTTTACATTTTTTATTCCAACAGAGAAACCTTTAGTAGCTCGCTCAACTCTGCCTCCTAAAGCTTGTGCTAAAATCTGATGACCAAAGCAAACTCCTATTATTTTTTTACTACTATTATACAACTCAACTATAGTTGATTTAAGCTTAGATATCCATGGTAAGTTATCAAATGCAGTAGCTTTACTACCTGTTATTATAAAACCATCATATATATCATAATCTGATGGATAATCTTGCTCTGTCACATCAAAAATATCAAAATCCACAATCAATGACAATTTAAAAAATAAATTTGCAAACATCTCTGGATAATTACCTCCAGCCATTTCACGTCGATGTTCTGGAATATGATCTGTTTGTAATATAGCTATCTTCATAAATCTTATTTTACAAGTGCTTCAAATAGTATTTTTTTAAATTTTTCTGTTATCTCAAAAGTATAAGTATGTGCTTTTAATCCTGAACGAGACCCTTTTATTTTTAGAAACTTACCTTCTTTAGATACTTCTTTTACATTTATCACATCTAGTTTTGTACTGTCTAAAATTTGTGTTTTTCTTTTCCAATTTTCTCTATAACGTGTTATAGCTGATCTAAAGGATCCTGAAATCTTATTATCCAAGGCTTTTTTAACAAACTCGCTAGCACCTTCTGGTATCTCTTCTGCAAACTTTTTTAACTCATATAAAGTGCGTACATCTTCTATGATACCTTTTTGGGCTAATTTGCGAATATTTTCATCTGCATCAGATATTTTCAAACGCATAGAAATCCAGCTTGCATCTCGTCCAAGTATTTTTGCTATATCAGCTTTTTTTAGTTTTTTAACTTCAATCAGTTGTCTTAATGCGTCTGCCTCTTCAAATGGTGAAACGTTCTCACGTTGATCATTTTCTAAAAGTTGTAACAATAGTATACTTGCATCAGATTCTTCTTCTCTAACAATACATGGTATCGTACTACGCTCTGCTTGTATACTTGCTAGATACCTTCTTTCACCTGCAATTATATGGTGAGTACCATCAATATTTTTAGGTGTAACTATAATTGGTTGAATCACACCATTTTCTCTAATACTATCTGCTAAAGATTCTATGTTTTTAAATGTTTTACGCGGCTGGTTTTTATCTGGCTGTACAATACTAAGAGGTAGTTCAAAAAGTCTACCTACTTTGCTTGCTTGCTCACTTAATTCCTGTAGCTGCATAGCTCTTAGAATATCTTTTTTCTCTTGGCTTACTGGGTCATTAATTTTTTGGTTAATTTTACGATTAGCTAGAGATATTTTTTTAGCCATTTATACCCTCTCCAAAAAATTCTTCTACTTCTCTAGCAAGCTTTTTAACTTGAAGATGAACTTTACTACCATTTGCATAGTCACCTATATACACACCTTCCGCTTCAGATTCAATAAACTTAACACTTTGGGAAACAAAAGCTTCAAAAAAATGTCCATCTTCTTCAAAAAATTCTATTAAACTTTTTGACA
The DNA here is from genome assembly GCF_000710735.2 of Allofrancisella heilbronnii. NCBI lineage: Bacteria > Pseudomonadati > Pseudomonadota > Gammaproteobacteria > Thiotrichales > Francisellaceae > Allofrancisella > Allofrancisella heilbronnii. The sequence continues at coordinate 1,373,742 of NZ_CP144673.1, forward strand.
TATTCGATTGCATTTGTACTCTATTTGCAAAAAACTTATATGGTTTATTTGCTGTTAAAGCTAAATCTTTTGCTTCTACCAAACCAGATAAATCCATACCGCTTGGTGAACATGGAATCACAACTAAATCTGACAACAAAGCTGACTTTAATGCAGCTGTTTGAAAATTTGGAGGAGTATCAATAACTATAAAATCTACGGAGGATTTTAATTCTAGGACCTTTTCACGAACATTTTTCTCATCTAAGTTATAAACAAAATCATTGTTTTCATTGTTTTTTGTCATCCACATGTATGCATCTGGTTTATCTTTATCCATGTCTACTATGGCAACTTTAAAACCCAACTCTTTTAAACCACACGCTATATTGATTGCGGTAGTGGTTTTCCCAGAACCTCCTTTTTGCTGGAGTAAAGAAATTACTTTAGCTGCTTTCATCTAATCAAAACCTTAAACTATATAGCTTAGCTTATTAATAATTAAAAATACTTACAGAAGTATAGTCTATATTTATTGACTATAAAACTAACTTTTATGATATTAACTATTGATAAGCATCTGCTTTTCTTATATTTTATAATGCAACTACAAAGCATAAATAAAACTCTTTTTTAGAAAAAAATTAAAAAAAGGTAAAAAATGGCAAAAAATTTAGTGGTCGTAGAATCACCAGCAAAAACTAAAACTATCAAAAAATACTTAGGAAAAGATTTTGATATCTTAGCCTCGTTTGGGCATGTAAGAGAGATCCCTTCTAAAGATACTTCGATAGATGTAAATGATAACTTCAAAATTAAATATGTTGTTAACGATAAAAGTAAAAAGCATATTGAAGCTATAAAAAAATCTGCTCAAGAAGCTGAAAATATATATCTTGCTACTGATCCAGATAGAGAAGGAGAAGCTATATCATGGCATGTTCAAGAAATCCTTAAAAACGCTAAACTCCTAAAAGGTAAGAATGTTTATAGAATTAGCTTTAATGAAATCACTAAAACAGCTGTATCTAATGCTATAGCTAACCCTAAAGAAATTTCTATGGATCTTGTGAATGCTCAAAAAGCTCGTCAAGCTTTAGATTTTCTAGTTGGTTTTAACCTATCTCCTTTACTATGGCGTAAGATTACAAGTGGGTTATCTGCTGGAAGAGTGCAAAGTCCCGCTTTACGCATGATAGTCGAACGTGAAATTGAGCGTGAAAACTTTATTAAAAAAGATTATTGGAGTCTTACTGCAGATACTTTTAAACAAAAGCAAATACTGGCAAACTTAATAGAGTTCAATGAAAATAAAATAGAGCAATTTAGTTTTACTGATGAAAAATCAGCGTTAGCAGCTAAAAAAACCATTTTAAAAGACGCTAACGGATATCTTATAGTTAATGAAATAATAGAAAAAACATTAAAAAGAAACCCATATCCGCCTTTTATAACTTCAACTCTACAGCAAGAAGCAGCTAAAAAATTAGGCTTTACAGCGAAAAAAACCATGTCTGTTGCACAAAAACTCTATGAAGGTATAGACCTGGGTGATGGTGAGTCAGTTGGTCTTATTTCATATATGAGAACTGATTCTACAAATTTATCTAACGATGCCTTAAATGACATAAGAAACTTCATAGAGTCAAAATATCAAAAAGGTATGCTACCAAGCAAACCTCGTGTGTTTAGCAAAAAATCCCAAAATGCTCAAGAAGCACATGAAGCTATAAGAGTAACAGCAGCAAGTAGAACACCAGAATCTATTAAAGAACATCTAACTTCAGATGAGTTTAAGTTATATAGTCTAATTTATAATAGAACGATAGCTTGCCAAATGAAGCATGCTACTTTAAATAGCACCTCTGTTGATTTAATTACAGAAAATAGCAAACACAAATTTAGAACTACTGGTACAGTTATAGTTGATGCTGGCTTTTTAAGCTTATATAACGTTGAGAAAGATGAGGATGACCAAGATGATCCTGAAAGCCAACAAACTTTACCAAAATTTGAAAAAGGTGAAAAGGTCAAACTTAACGATATTATAAGTAAAGCTCACTCAACGGAGCCCCCACCACGATTTACAGAAGCATCTTTAGTCAAGGCTCTTGAGAAATATGGTATTGGGCGACCTTCTACTTACGCTAGTATCATATCCACACTTCAGCAAAGAGATTATGTGGAGATTGAGAAAAAAAGGTTTATCCCCACAGATAAAGGCAGAGTTGTAAATAAGTTTTTAACAGAGTATTTTAAAAAATATGTAGAATACTCCTATACCGCCGGGCTTGAAGAAGAGCTAGATGAAATTGCTAATCATAAAAATGATTATTTGAGTGTTTTGAATAATTTCTGGCAACCTTTTATAGAAAGAATAAATAAAATCTCTGAAGAGGTATCTCGTAAAGATGTTGTTCAAGAAGTAATTGATGAAGACTGTCCAGAATGTGGCGGTAAACTATCATTACGTTTAGGTAAAAATGGTCGTTTTATTGGTTGTACAAATTATCCTAAATGTACCTATACAAGACAAATAGTCGGTGCAGGCGAAGAACCAAAAGAAAAAGAAGAACCTATTGTTATTGAAGATAGAAAATGCCCTAAATGCGACTCTGATCTACATATAAAACAAGGTCGATATGGAAAGTTTATTGGTTGTTCTAACTATCCGACTTGTAAACATATGGAACCACTTGAGAAGCCTAAAGATACTGGTGTAGTCTGCCCTAAATGTAATCAAAATCACATAGTTGAAAAGAAATCTCGTAAAGGAAAAGTGTTTTATGCTTGCTCAGGGTTTCCAAAATGTAAAAACGCATATTGGTACCCTCCGATTAAAGAGCCTTGTCCTAAATGCAATTCACCTATACTTTTGCATAAAACCACAAAGAAAGATGGTGAGCAAAAAGCATGCCCCAATACAGAATGTGATTATGCTGTACCAATGTTATAAAACTAAATACCTTAAAACATTCTCCCAAATTATTATTGGGAAATTTATACAAAATTATTTAACTAAATAAATTTCTTTTGATATCTACATTATCGATAAAACTATTAGACCTAGAGTAACTAAAATCATTACTTTTAGGCCTAATAACTAATGCGGACATCCTTAAACCATCATCTTTTATATATGGGACTCCGACATTTAATTTACGATCATTTATATGCTCTTCTAAATTTAAATATACAAAATCTACAATAAGGCGAGTTGAATACTTTTCAGCTATCATTTTGGCTGCAAATTTCCAACTTGATATTGCCGCTTTCATTTTTAGTTCGAAAGCCTTATACCTATACTCTGTTAAATCTATTGGACCACCAAGAAAAATCATAGAGTCTTTATTTTTCAAATCTAATAGAGAAATCAAATTTTCTAAAAATCTTATCGCCTCAAATTCGCTGTAGCCCTGAGATGGGTGTCTTATAGGATGTCTTATACCTGCGCAACTAAAGTTAAACCTATTCGTCATACAGTAACACAATCCTCGTATCACAAATATCTTGTCAAAATAGCTTGTTTTTTTAACCTGCGAGATAATATTTTGACGGTTATCTACAGGCAAAATATGAATTTTAACTCTAGCATTCCAAAAAGAGTTTGTAGAATATCTTTTAATTTTAGATAGCGGATATCTTATATCTATTCCTCCCATCCAAACTTCTTCTGGAAAAATATTATCATTAATAACTAAAGATTTTACATGACTATCAATAAGGCTATGATTATTATAATCAGCCAGAAATAGAGCTCTTTTTGTTGGTATAGTATTATTAAACTGCTTTTTACCTTCAAATGATGACGTCTCTCTCATCAGACCATTCATATTTTTATATGAAAAAAGAGCGTCAAAATGAGAAATATAGTCACTTATTACATTCCCTCTAATTACATTAATTCTACCAATTTTCATATAAATACAATACAGCTATGTTTTACTTATTATAAAATATATTTATTATAATATTAATTTATCATCATATCCACATCGGTGGAAAAATTAAAGGTAAAATCACTATACAGAATAAACTACCCAAAACAGCTAGTCTACTAACTACAAAAGCCAACCTAGATGCTCCTATATTTTGCTGCTCATTAGGTTTAAAAATTGATAAACAAAATCCAAATACAAAGACACAACCGAATAAACCCAAAGATGTTTTAAACATAGCGTTTAACATACCATCAACCATTCCAGCTGTTAACATCATTATAAAAATACAGTAATATGGATTTTCACATATCTCTATACGTTGTTTAAATAAGTTTTTAATAGCAGTAAAAATAACTACTATCGCCATTACAAATGCTAATATCCCCCACTGCGACCAAATTTCTAATAGTAAATTATGAGGATAACCAGCAGAATCATATTTTGTAATAGCTATATAATTCCACTGCCCTATCCCTGTAAAAGGATATTCAAGACCTATCTTAAAGGCTTCTATCCACACTGGTATACGCCCAGATGTGCCGTACCTAAAAATAGTAGAAACCTCCTGATTTGGAACTGCCATAATATAATTGATATATAAAAAATTAGTAATAATTGCTATAACTATACTTACAATAAAAATTTTCAATACTAGCTTAAACATCTTACGGTTATAAAACATAAGTAATGGAAATATAATTATGTACTCAGCCACGACTGTCCTAAAGGCATGATTAATAAGCACAAACCAAACCATCACCAAAGCTATTAAAGACCCTACTTTAAATATTGGTCTTAAGTTAATAAACCATGGCAGCAATAACAAAGGTATAAACCAGCTAAAGTAATTATCTAAAAAACGAGGATTCAGGCAGTTATATGTATATAATAAAACCTTCTGAATATTACCAGCTACTATTTGACCATAAACGGAGAAGTTAGACAAAAGCAAATGTAAAAATAAACTACCACCAAAAAATATTACAGACAACAATACTATCGTATAAAAATTCTTTATTGCAGTAGTTTTTTGACTGACATAGTACGCAACGAACATTACACAAATAAATTGTAAGAAAGTAACACTAACCCCCTTAAAAGCTATCAAAGGAGAGATAGCAAAAGATGATGAGATTAACCCAAATATAAAAAACAAACCTACCGAGATTTGGACCAATTTACTAAAGCTTTTAAAATAGTTTATTAGTTTAGCTAAAAGTTTTGTATTAAAGATTATTGCTATACTACAAATACATAAAGTATAGTAGAAAATAAGATATCTCACCTTAAACAAATAAAGGTTTTCTGAAAGAATATCATTTAAAAAAACCGTCTTTCCACCAGATGAGTTTTTAATTAAATTTAGGGTACTATAAGGCATAAAAGGCATCAGAAAAACTATAAATAAAGATATACATAAAAAATAGAATATTATATCTTGGTATGTTATCTTTTTAAGAAAATTTAGCATTAGGTAATATTTCTTTATTACTGGAATAAACAGTTTAACATAAATAAAAGTCACAAACTTCTATCTTTAAAAAACTGTAATACCAATTCCAAATTCAAAGTGCAGAAAATCATTGATATAGAAAAAAGGAAATTATTATACTTAAACTACAATAAGTCTTGAAAAAGAAGTATGAATATCATCCTATTATCACAGAAGCTTTAGCTAATTCTGAATTATCAGATTTATTTACTACTACCGCTTTCCAAGTACCTGCACATATTTTATCATCACTAAGCACACTTTGACTGTCAACAGTATAGTCTTCTGTTTCTTTAAATTTAGCAATAGGGAAAGATGTACTATAACAATCAGTATCTTTTGGAGCAAACCAAGTTAAATATACCGTGCCTTGAGGAGCTCCGTTCCAATTAGTAACCATACGAGCATCTATCTCATGAGTAGCCGGTTTATACTTAAGTGTTAAGGAAGCTGTAGGAGTATCATAAGCTACAGCTTCACCATCTTGGTCTGGATTCTCTAAAGTATCATCTGGATTTACTGACACAGCATCATCATGACTATAAAGCTTATCTATAAAAGAATTGTAAGTACTGCAACTCACCAAACCAATACTTACCAAACAAAATAACAATATTTTCTTCATCCCCACCTATCCACTATATGTTTTAAGTTTAAATTTTACTTCTTATTTTAGTTTTATATTATATTACAACCACCATTCGATTAACAGACTTTACAAACTTTAAATTTTTCAAAATAATCATTTTGACATAAAAAAATTAGCTTTTGAAAAAAAGATTATAAGGAAATATTTTTTAGAATGAAATAAATTAACTAATCGATAAGATCTTTAATAATAAGTTTAACTTTTTATAAAAAAGTTACAATCAACACTAATTATATAGTAATAGAATCAGTAGCGATTACATGCTTGTCATAAACAACATTTGCTGTCCATGTACCTTTACAATACTTACCACCTTGCTTAGTTTGTACAGATGCCCAAGTTTTATCATTCTTCTCACCATATTTTGTGATAGGGAAACTAGTGTCATAACAATTAGTATCACTTGGAGCCTTCCATTGTAGCTTAACACTACCTTCTGGATTATTATTATAATTTGTAACTATTATTGCTACAATTTTATCTTGTGAGCTCTGTTTTAAGCTTACTTTTGCAGTAGGAGCTGTACTTGATGAGCTTACTTCTGGAGCTTTATCTTGGTTACCAGTAGCACTTGGACTATCTGACCCAAGTGTAGAACAACCTGCTAACGCCATAACTGATAGAGAAAAAACTCCCAACTTAATTACTTTTTTCATAATGTTTCTCCTTTGAGTATTACACTTACAATTTACACATAACCAATCCAATTGTAACACTTATATTTAAAAAAAAAAATAGTTCTTTAAATAATTATACAGCTTACATTGCGGTTTTCGTTAACAAGTAAGTTATAAGTTTTACAAGCAATGTCACTAGCCATAAAATCAACGCTTTTACCAGACTTTGCTAGTTCATTTATAATTTCTATAGACGGTATCACCTGCTTATTACCTGTACCTAAAATTACAATCTCTGGATTAGCTTTAAGTATCAACTTTAAATGAGATTTCTTAATATCGTTAATCGAAGTTATCTTTTCATCATATTCTATCATCTTATTAGCAGATAAAATCAGTGGATAGTTATATTCACCTATATTAAGTTTAAAAAAGCCATTTATATATTCTTTGAAAAAAATTGGGGCTGTAATTTTATCTTCTTGTAAACTCATCATAAATAAAACCTTGATGTATGCTAAGATAGATCTTATATAATATTGTAGCATATATTAATGTTTAAAAAAATTTTGAGGTAATTATGAATTCAATACTAGAACACTCTAGCTTACCAGATTTAGCTAATTTTAAAGAACCAGAAGTAAAACCAGCTATAGATACTGCTATAGAACAAGCTCAAACTAATCTAAAAAATACTTTGAAAGTTAAAAATATAAGTTGGGAAACCATTTTAAAGCTAGAAGAAGACGATGAAAAAATCACCCAAGTCTTTTCAACAATTTCTCATATGAATGCTGTATGTAATACTAAAGAATTACGAGAAAGCTATGAATATGCTGTAACCAAACTTACAAATTTTTATACAAAAGTAGGCCAAAATAAAGAACTACTAAGCTTTTATCAGAAAATACAAAATCAAGATTTAAATTCCGAGCAAGCACAAGCTGTACGTAAAGCTATTATTGGTTTTGAAATGTCAGGCGTAAACCTTGAAGAAGCTAAAAGACAAAGACTACTAGAAATATCAGAAGAGTTAGCTCAATTAGCTAGTAAATTTGAAAACAACGTCTTAGATGCTACTATGGACTGGACTTACACTACCGATAATGACAACGACTTAAGTGGATTGCCAAAAAATACTATTCAAGCGGCTAAGGATAAAGCTAAACAAAAAAAATTAAACTCAAAATATGCTCTTGGCATAGACATCCCAACGTATTTAGCAGTAATGCAACAAGCTGATAAGAGAGATTTACGAGAAATATTCTATAAGGCATACTCGACAAAAGCCTCTAAAGAGGCTGATAATATTAGCTTTGATAATGATGAAACTATTGAAAAAATCCTAAAATTACGTATCGAAAAATCACAAATATTAGGTTTTAATAATTATGCTGAATATTCACTTTTTACAAAGATGGCTGAAACCCCAGAACAAGTTTTAGAACTTTTAAATAAACTTTTAGACAAATCAAAACTACAAGCAAAGAAAGAATTAGAAGAGTTATGTACCTTCGCTAAAGAAAATGGTTTAAAAGATGAACTAAAACCTTGGGATACAGCATACTACGCTGAGAAACTTAAAAAAGCTAAATATGATTTCACAGCCGAAGAGCTAAGAGAATATTTCCCTCTGGAAAAAGTACAACTTGGTTTATTTAAAATCCTTAATTCCATATACGGTTTAGAGATAAAAGAAAATACTTCTTATAAAAAATACATTCCTGAACAACAAACTTTTGATTTTTTCAAAAATGAAAAATATATAGGTAGTATAATTTGTGACTTATTTGTTAGAGATAATAAACGTGGTGGTGCTTGGATGGATGGCTCTCGTACAGCGTTTATAAAACCTGACGGTAAAACACAAAATCCTGTTGCTTATGTAACTTGTAACTTTCTACCACCATCTAAACAAGGTGCTAACCTAACTCATAACGATGTTGTTACATTATTTCATGAATTTGGTCATGCTTTACATCATATTTTATCAAAAGTTAGTATTCCTTCAATATCTGGGACAAATGGTGTTGAATGGGATGCTGTAGAGCTTCCAAGCCAATTTATGGAAAACTTCTGTTGGTGTGAAGAAGGACTAAATTTAATCTCAGGCTCACGTGATGGTAAAAACCTCTCTAAAGAGCAAATAAGTAAACTCGTTGGAACAAGGCATTTTCATTCAGCATTAATGATGGTTCGACAACTAGAGTTTGGTATTTTTGATATGAATATTCACTTTAAAAAACTAACTAGCGTAGATATGGTACAAGCAGAGCTAGATGCTGTTCGTAAAAAAATAGATCTACTTCCAGTGCCAAATTATAATAAATTCCAAAATAGTTTTTCACACATTTTTGCTGGTGGGTATGCAGCTGGATACTATAGTTACAAATGGGCAGAAATCCTCTCTTCTGATGTTTTTTCCCGCTTTGAAAAAGAAGGTATTTTAAGCGATAAAGTCGGACAAGAATTACTAGAGAATATTATTTCAAAAGGATCATCTCGTGATGCTATGGATAATTTTATGGCATTTATGGGTAGAAAACCTAGTGAAGAGGCATTACTAAGACATAGTGGAATTAACAATTAAGAAATTTAATCCTTAGTGTAGTGACCAATTCGCTGACATATCAAAACCTAAATTTACTATCAAAGACATCACAATGTGCTGTCACTACAAGTAACTACAAACATGAAAGAAACCACAAAAATTGGTAATAAAGCAGAATTAGAAGCCTGTAAATTTTTAAAGTCTCAAGGTCTGCAAATTTTAGTGCAAAATTTCAAAGTTTTGCCTTATGGTGAAATTGACATTATTGCATTAGACAAAAACACACTTATTTTTATTGAAGTCAAATATAGAAGCGCTACAACTTTTGCTAAAGCTGAAGAGATGATAACTTATTCTAAACGAAAAAAGCTTATAAACACTGCCAATATTTTTCTAAAGAGAAATTCAAAGTATGAAAATTATGAGTGCCGGTTTGATGTAATTGCTATAAATAACAATGATGTCAATTGGATAAAAAATGCCTTTATAACTCAATAAAGATTCATAGGGCTGATTTAATTTGATATAAGCTTTTACTATGAACGTTTTACTTCTAATTAATTATTGATGCTTTCAACTGCTCTAAATTACTTTAATAACTCAACACCACTTTATAATGAGTTTTTTACAAATATATTAAATAAAAATATTTAATATATTTGTAAATAATTAATATATGATATAATTTAGTTATACTAATAAAAATATATACTGAAATTAAGTTATTTCACTTAAAAACCATTTCCTCCGGTGAAAATTAAATTTAACCAAAAGAGCTGTTTATAAGCACTTGTTTAACTTTTAAGTTGCAACAGTGTCTTATAACTCAAACCAAAAATAAGAATAAGGTATTAAAATGAATGAGTATAAGAGATATTATTCTGAATATAAAAATTTAAATGTAATCGATATAGAACAAATAAAAAAAGAATTAGATGAAAACTTCAAAATAGAATCAGGTTATAAAGTTACATTTGCTATTGGAGATTTACATGGAAATGCATTAAAAGCAATTAGATTTCTCATTGAAATCGGTGTTATAGATTTGCAGCAGCATAACCTACAAAGTATATATGATAGTTTAAAGTCTGCTTATTACAGTAAAAACTACCTTACCTTTCAAACTCACCTAAATAAAATTCGATTTGATGCCAGTCGCATTAAACAAGTAAAATTAGTTTTTATTGGTGCTATTTTGGCTGATAGAGGAAATTCCGACTATATGACTCTGTTGGTTTTCGGAAAAATGAAAGAATCTAGAATCGATTATACGATATGTCTTTCAAATCATGATGAGAAGTTTATTGATTTACTAAAAGGGTGCATAAAGCCTCGTTCCATCCCTAAGTCTTATGATTTAGATTCAATACCTCAATCTGAACAATATGAAGATACATTCCTAGAGAATTATGCTACAGCTTACTTACCACATTTAAAAGTTATGGAATATGAAACTATAGGAGACAACGAAATAGTTTACTCTCATGCTCCCTGCAATTTTGAGGCAATTAGGAAAATTAAGTTTGCTCCAACAAATAAAAAACTAAGTGGTACGATAATTGGCATCAATAATTATTTCCAAGACTTTGTCATTAATAGTAATCAATCATTTACTAGCAAGTGGATAATGGTTACTCGTCTCCACAACTTCGTATGTTGTAGTCTAACGAATACTAAATTTGTTAACCCTAAAATTATAAACGTTTTTGGTCATATAGATGACGAAGACATCAACAACCAAAATCAGATAAATTTATATTCAAATTTTGGCAAAGATAATGGTGCTCCTACAGGTAATTTTAAAATATACTCTGTTTACAAATATCAAACCTCTGAAAATTTCACTAACTACGATTTCTCTAATGAGGAAATGAATGAGCTGTTTGAAGAACATCTTGAGCTTAGGGACAAAAGTATAGACTCTAGTAAAACCTCATTTAAAGCTGAAAGTAGTGACCAAAACTATGTTACTTGTAAAAAACGAAATAGCGCCAAAGATATTAGGGAAACTAAAGATACTAAAACAAATATTTTGAAAATATTAGAAGGATACTTAAAAACTAACCCTAATAATACCTCAAAGTCTCGAAATATATGGCTATATCTTAAAGGTAGAAACCATATAAATCGCCTAAAAAAGGTTTATGAAGAAATAGAAAGATCAACCAATATAAATGATATGCAAAGCATTTTGCAACAGCAAAAGGACATATTTGAATCTGCAATGTCATATTCCAAAACCAAAGTAAAAGGTAGCATTTCTGAGCGTTGGAATAAAAACGAATATAGCACGATAAAAAATATACCTAAAGATTTAAATAAATCGGAGTTTTACAAAACCATTAATAGTGCGCTTAATTATGTAAATACAAAGCTGCAGAAGGCCTCTGGTCCACGCTATAATTCATCTCAAGTTTCTTTTAATCATCTTGCTTCCCACCACTTTAATAGAAAAAGTAATTTTTTCACACCATTACACAACGTTTATAACACTTGTTACATAAACTCATCTTTACAGCTATTAGACCATATAAATGAATCTGCTGACAATATTTTCAATTTCCCATCTTTTTCTTCAAGAAAGAGTTTAAGTGCTTTAGTATCAGATTTTTGGTGGCCTGAAGACCAAACGTTAAATGAAAATTATTCACAGCAGGATGCGGCGGCATTTTTGCAGTGTCTAATAGAATCAAATAAGTATAGAGACTTATTGTTGCCTAGATTTCAAATTTCATACGAAGTGCAAAAAAAAATCACTAGCTGCTGGAAGCATGCAACTGCTCTACAATACTGTCGTAATGATGATTCAAACATGCTGGAGATAAGTCTTAATAAAGAGGAAATTCAGAAACAATATAACCCATCGTTAAAGAAACTAATAGAAAAAGCACAGCTAGAGGAATCACCTCTCGATAATCCCGTATGTTATGCTTGTATGAGCACAGCAGGTGATGATAATTATTCGATTGAGAACGAAAAAAAATATAGGTGTGCCAAGGGGGTTGAAATAAGGAAACTTGTCAGTACTAGTAGTTATTTGATTATTCACCTAAAGAGATTTGGGTATAATGAGAATACGGGGGCATACAAAATAAATGATAGTATCGACATAGAAAACGAGCTAACAATACAAAACCATAATCGTTATAAACTAGTAGCCTATATTATTCATGAAGGAAATCAACTTACAAGTGGACATTACTATTTAGTTTCACTTAAAAACTACCCTAACATGTATAAGATTAATGATGAAAAAGTAATAATCTTAAACGAAAATAAAGAAATAGGACTAAGAAAACACGCATATATAATGTTGTATAAAAAGATATGAGTTAAGAATCACACAGTAAGTCAGAATCTGACTATATTACATACAACTTAAAAGAACTTTAGCAAAGCTGTGAGCATGAATTTGCACTACTAAAATATAGTTTAAACAAACATTTCTTAATATATAGACATCTATGGCGTTGGATAATGTAGTAGCTCAAACTTGATCTGACAGTCACCAATTAATTTGAGACTGAATTTATTTCTAAACTAGTGTCAGATTTATCAAACATATTACCTAAATTTTTCTCTTTTGCCAAAGGTTTTGAGTCAATAAAAGTTTTCATAGGCGTTTTCCATAACAGTGCTTACCAGAATGTGGTCTATCGTTATTGTAATAATCCAGCCATATATCAACATCTTGCTGAATCTCCTCAATCGTTGAATAAACCTTTTTTCTAAACATTGTCTCATAACATTCATTTTTCATAGTTTTATGAAATCTTTCACAGATACCATTAGTTTGAGGGGAGTTAGCTTTTGTTTTAGTATGGTCAATGTCTTCTATGCTTAAGTACATCTGGTAGGAATGATTCTCCAGCTTTCCACAATATTCCGTGCCTCTATCTGTTAATACTCTTAATAGATCTATTCCATGTTCCTCAAAGAATGGTAATACCTTATCATTAAGCATATCAGCAGCTACTATTGCATTTTTTTCTGTATATAACTTAGCAAATCCTACTCTAGTATACGTATCTACAAATGTCTGTTGATATATCTTACCTATACCTTTTATATACCCTACATAGCTATCTTGAGATCCTAAGTAACCTGGATGATGCGTTTCAATCTCACCAGTAGCAACCTTTTTAGCTTTTTCTTTTTCTAAAGCTTGTAATTGAGCTTCTGTAAGTATAAAGCCATCTTGAGCTACTTTGGTCTCTAGTGCTGTTAATCGCTTCTTAAAATTCTCTAAGTCATGTCTAAGCCAAATAGATCTAACTCCACTTCCTGAGACTAATATTCCTTGCTTTGCTAATTCATTTGATACTCTATGTTGTCCATACGCCGGATATTCATAAGCCATATTAACTACTGCTTGCTCAATATGTGCCTCAACTCTATTTTTCTCTAATGGCTTCTTACGGGATATTTCTTGTAAAGCTAATTCTCCACCATTATCGTATAACTCTTTAAAGCGATAGTAGCTGTCTCTTGAGTAACCCATCACTTTACAAGCTTGCTTGACATTACCTAATTGTTTTGCTAATTCTAACAGACCTAATTTGGGTTTGATTATCTTTTGAGATGCATTCATTTTATTCTTCCTTAATTTGACATCTTATTTTATACACAATGTCAGATTAAGTCAAAGCTATTACAAGTAAACCAATCAACCATCAAAAATCTCTACTACTTACCAAATTTACTAGATAGGTTGATATTTTAATTCCAAGCCTATTAATATAAACTAAAAGTGTGTCAAAAATTATAAAATTTGGTAGTAAATATGCCTATATCACAGAATCAATATCAAGAATTTATAAATGCACTCGATAATTATAGATTAATACGTTTTGAGGGGCCTAATGCTACACGCGAACATAGAAGGTCTGATTTATTTAATACGGGAATAAGCCGAGATACCAAAAAAGATGCTTTTAATAATTTCATTCTTTTTACAGAAGGAAAAGACATTATTTTTCAACCGAACGAGATTCAGACTTTGAGAGATGGGCGATTAGGTAAGATTATCCGTAACTTTTCTAAAACCCAAAATTTAACTGTACGTGAACTTCTCTCATCTAATCTTTTTAAAGATTACCATAATAACCCTTATGACAAGCAACCTCTTTTAACTAATAAAAAAGAATCTATATATAACGATAATAACCAGAAAACTCTCGTTTTTTCTGCGCAAAGCTCATATTTATATGATCTATATGGATTATGTGAAGAAAACGACATTCCATTTCAAATACTTCATAGAAACGCTAAGGGTGAGGTAGACGTTTGGGTTAGAGATTATTTTTTTGAGAATAGTAGCACAATTTACCTTCGAAATAAGAATAGCGATTATGCTAAAGAAAGTAGCTTTAAAACAAACTTATACAATCCTAAAAAAATTGATTATCTTGCAGATATGCATAATGTAATACCTGGCATGAAAGATAATAACCTAAGATTTTTAGACACTCCTACCAATAATGGTATCCAAATAAAACCAACAAATAGAGCAGCAGAAGGAGGAAATATTTTTTGCGTAAATAACACCCTTGGTCAAAAATATGTTTTCTTAGGGGAGCAAATTATTTCGTTTGAAAGACAGATATCTGCAAATAAAAAAATAGATAAAACAGAAAATGAGATTATATTAAAATACAAGAAGATCTTTAAGACAAATAATATCGTCATACTACCCAATTTAGCTTATCATTTAGATTTACAAATGTCATTTATAGGTAAAGGTACTTTTTTAGTAAACTCTTATGATATAAATTGGTATAAGGAATTTAAACCAGGATTATTTTATTATTTAAAAACCCATTCAAGATCAAAACAATTGTTAAGTGATAAAGAGCGTAAAGTAGAAGAAATCATAAATATTCTACGTAAAAATAATTTTAAAGCTGAGGAAGCATTTCTTACTATGAATTATAAGCCACATTGTGCTTCTGAAAACTGGACATTAGAAACCTGGAATGGAGACTATATAGAATCATCATTCGTCAATGGGTTTGATGTTTATAGCCCTAAAAAACAGACTAATTTGTACGTAACCCTTGACTCACCTCACGAATCACATAAACAATATTTTTCGGAATTGATCAAAAAATTTGGTGTTGAGCCATATTTTGTCAATTATAATGGTAGAAACGCTCATAGAACCATGGAATATTTTGAAGAAGAGCATGGCGGAGTTAGATGTCAAACAAATTTTTTACCAGTTGAAGTAATTGAAAATCTGGAAGGATAAGGATTTTTGAAAACTAAGCTTAGTTGTAATAGCTTTGACTTAATCTGACATTGTGTATAAAATAAGATGTCAAATTAAGGAAGAATAAAATGAATGCATCTCAAAAGATAATCAAACCCAAATTAGGTCTGTTAGAATTAGCAAAACAATTAGGTAATGTCAAGCAAGCTTGTAAAGTGATGGGTTACTCAAGAGACAGCTACTATCGCTTTAAAGAGTTATACGATAATGGTGGAGAATTAGCTTTACAAGAAATATCCCGTAAGAAGCCATTAGAGAAAAATAGAGTTGAGGCACATATTGAGCAAGCAGTAGTTAATATGGCTTATGAATATCCGGCGTATGGACAACATAGAGTATCAAATGAATTAGCAAAGCAAGGAATATTAGTCTCAGGAAGTGGAGTTAGATCTATTTGGCTTAGACATGACTTAGAGAATTTTAAGAAGCGATTAACAGCACTAGAGACCAAAGTAGCTCAAGATGGCTTTATACTTACAGAAGCTCAATTACAAGCTTTAGAAAAAGAAAAAGCTAAAAAGGTTGCTACTGGTGAGATTGAAACGCATCATCCAGGTTACTTAGGATCTCAAGATAGCTATTATGTAGGGTATATAAAAGGTATAGGTAAGATATATCAACAGACATTTGTAGATACGTATACTAGAGTAGGATTTGCTAAGTTATATACAGAAAAAAATGCAATAGTAGCTGCTGATATGCTTAATGATAAGGTATTACCATTCTTTGAGGAACATGGAATAGATCTATTAAGAGTATTAACAGATAGAGGCACGGAATATTGTGGAAAGCTGGAGAATCATTCCTACCAGATGTACTTAAGCATAGAAGACATTGACCATACTAAAACAAAAGCTAACTCCCCTCAAACTAATGGTATCTGTGAAAGATTTCATAAAACTATGAAAAATGAATGTTATGAGACAATGTTTAGAAAAAAGGTTTATTCAACGATTGAGGAGATTCAGCAAGATGTTGATATATGGCTGGATTATTACAATAACGATAGACCACATTCTGGTAAGCACTGTTATGGAAAAACGCCTATGAAAACTTTTATTGACTCAAAACCTTTGGCAAAAGAGAAAAATTTAGGTAATATGTTTGATAAATCTGACACTAGTTTAGAAATAAATTCAGTCTCAAATTAATTGGTGACTGTCAGATCAAGTTTGAGCTACTACAGCTTAGTATATACAAATCTAAATTTTTATATAAACCTTTATAAATTCTGCCCAACTGTACACCTATCCTTATTATTCAAATCTTTGATGGTCAGAACATTTGAAAAGTTATTTTCTTGTAACAATCCTACTACTGCTTCTGCTTGAGAGAATCCATGTTCTAGATATATCCTCCCTTTTGGTACTAAAAATCTAGCAGCTTGAGTAACTATAATTTTTATATCAGCTAACCCCTCATCGCCAGCAAAAAGTGCTGATTTAGGTTCATAAGTTTTCACTTCATGATCAATATAACTATCAGCAAAATCTATATATGGTGGGTTTGAAACTATAATATCAAATTTTTCTAATCCTAAAGCTTGATACCAATTACTTTGCATAAATTTAACGTTAGCTATATTATTTATTACAGCATTTTTTTGAGCAATTTCTAAAGCCTCTTTAGAGAAGTCTACAGCAATTATTTGACTATTTGGTAATTCACTAGCCAGCGCCAAAGCTATTGCCCCTGTACCTGTACCTAAATCTAATATTTTCAATTTAACACGAAACTTATAGTCAAGAGATTCCAGATCAGTGTCCGGAATGACTGGTTTATTAATATCATTCAAAATCGCTTCAACTAAAACTTCGGTATCTGCTCTAGGGATAAGTGTATCTTTAGTTACAAATAATTTTTGTTTCCAAAAGTATTTATATCCTAATATATAAGCTAATGGCTCACCTTGGCTTAATCGTGAAATATTTTGCTCAATTTCTTTAGTTTGTTGATCACCTAAAGTTTGCTCTGGGTACATATACAAATAAGTCTTATTTACACCTAAGATTTCGCAAACTATAGCCTGAATGTCAAATTTAGCTGTAGCAGTATCACTAAATTTAAACTTCGTTAGATTTGTTTTTATTAGATTAGAAATTGTTAGATTACTACTCATCTGACATAGTAGCTAAAAGATCAGCTTGATGCTCTAAAACTAATGGTTGAACCACACTGTCTAAATGACCTTCCATGACTTCATCAAGTTTATATAATGTAAGGTTAATACGATGATCAGTAATCCTTCCTTGAGGGTAGTTATAAGTTCTAATTCTCTCTGACCTATCACCGCTACCAACTAGATTTCTGCGCGTATCTGACTGTTCTTTTTGTTGTTTATCTATCTCAGCTTGTAAAAGCTTAGATTTTAGCATCGACATAGCAGCTGCACGGTTTTTATGCTGTGAACGCTGATCCTGGCATTCAACAACAACACCAGTTGGAATATGTGTTATCCTAATCGCAGAATCAGTTTTGTTAACGTGCTGACCTCCTGCTCCTGATGCTCTAAAAGTATCAACTTTCAAATCCGCCGGGTTAATATCAATACCTTCAACCTCATCAACCTCTGGCATAACAGCTACAGTACATGCTGAAGTATGGATTCTACCTTGTGACTCAGTAGCTGGAACACGTTGCACTCTATGAGCCCCAGACTCAAATTTAAGCTGTGAGTACACACCTTCACCATTTATCTTTGTAATTATTTCTTTATAGCCACCATGCTCACCTTCACTAGCTGACACAACTTCTATTTTCCAGCCTTTTTGCTCAGCGTATTTAGAATACATCCTAAACAAATCTCCAGAAAATATAGAAGCCTCATCACCACCAGTACCTGCTCTTATTTCTAAAAATACGTTAGCATCATCATTAGGATCACGTGGCAACAGTAAGATCTGTAGGTCTTTCTCAAGCTCTATGGTTTTAGTTTCAGCAAGTTTTAATTCCTCTTTTGCCATCTCAACCAAGTCTTGATCTTTCTCATTTAGCATCTCTTGTGCTGCTTGCTTATCTTCTTGTGCTTGAGAATATTCTTTAAACGCATTAACAACTGGCTCTAAACTAGAGTATTCTTTTGATAAATCTCTAAATTTGTTTTGGTTGGAAATAACACCAGCATCACTAAGTAACGCACTTACTTCCTCATGCCTTTCTACAAGGCTTTGTAATTTTGATTTTATAGAATCTTTCATTTATTTTTCCATGTTTAAACCAAACATTCGTTTCATACATACAAGACAATCTTTTCTACCTTCTTTTGATGCCTCTTTCATTCCCATAACTGGATAGTGTAAAACTTTTTTCTTAATCTCATATGCAAATCTTTTTATTATCTCTTCAGCATCTTTACCATTTCTAATTTTAGATAAACTTCTTTCTAGTGACATATCTACCATATCATCAGCTTTATCAAACAGTTCTTTAATTGCTGTATTAGATATAATAGCTTTTTCCTTTTCCAAATACTCCTCCAAAGATTTAACTATAATCTTCTGAGCCCTTGTGCTTTCAAGTTTACGCTTATCTTTACCTTCTTCCATAACTGCATGTATATCATCAACACAATAATATACATTTTGTCCAATACTTCCGACAGTAGGATCTATAGCTCTAGGGATCGATATATCGACAAAAACTCTTGGTTTAAAATCTAAATATACTGGTGTAACAATATAGTCTTTCACAGTAACTGCAGCAATGGCTATATCAGCTTCTTTAAGCAACTCTGGCAACTGATCTAAAGTATGTGCTGTAGCATTAGCAAAGGTTCTGGTGATCTTTTGTGCTTTGTCCAAACTTCTATTAGCAAGCATAATATGTTTTGGAGCTAAAGCTGTAACATGTCTAAATAAGAGTTCTCCTGTTTGACCAGCCCCTATAATCAAAACATTTTTAGTTGAAATACTATCTAGTTGTTTTTTAGCCAAAGAAATAGCTGAAAAAGCTACTGAAACTGGACAATGCCCAATTCTTGTTTCACTACGAACTTTTTTAGCTGTAGCAAAAACTTTTTGAAACACCCTATCTAACTCTTTGCCTAAAGCACGATTTTCTTTACTCTGCGTATAAGAGTCTTTAACCTGTCCTAATATTTGTGGCTCACCTAAAACCATTGATTCTAAGCCACAAGCAAGCTTCATTAGATGTCTTATAACTTCTGTACCTTGTCTTAGTTTAAAGTAATCTTTAAGAGCGTATTTTGAATCTCTGACATAATTTTGCCACCATACCAAAATAGCATCGACAACTATTAAATTAGATATTTCAAGATAAATTTCTGTACGATTACATGTTGATAAAATAACAGCGTAACAAACATCATTTATAGCAAGTATGGAGCTGTACAACTCTCTTACATCATACCCAGATAATGAAAACTCACTGCGTACTTCTATGGGAGATTTTTTATAATCAATCGCTAAAGATATTAATGCCATACTTATTTTTAAAATTTTCTAAAATAATTTAATATTGGAAAAACACTCCCTATTCTAACACAAAATACCTTGACATTACATTCTATTCTTTGATTAAGAAACTAACAACATGCTTGTTTTTATGATAAGATGTTATAAGTTTACTAATTATAAGAAAGCTAAACTAATGAAGGTTAAAAATCTATCTAAAAAACAAGCTCAAGCTTTATACACTATTGCTGGCGTGATTATTGTTGCTATTATTTGTATCACGATATTTCAGTTTTATAGTTCTGGGGATAACCAGAAAATGCTAGAAGCCTCCGAAAGTTACCAAAAAGCACTTATAACAAGCGAAAATCCAGACAACCCTATAGACACTAAAATAGCTAGTTTTGAAAGTGTAGTAAACATCTATCCAACTACGAGTTTTGGTATATTTGCAAGTTGGAATATAGCATATATATATATTACATCAACTAAATTAAATCCTAAAAAAGAGATTAGCGCTACTGATTATAAAAAGGCTATCAACGCTTTACTAAAAAGTGCTAATGCTAACCCTAAAGACAGTTTAACAGATATTACAAAAACCAGATTAGCTAAACTTTACATAGAAACCAACCAATCAGATAAAGCTATCGAAACCCTTAATAGTTTAAAATATTTACAAAATAGTGCTTATCCTCTAATGTTATTAGGTCAAGCATATAAGCAAAAGGGTAATACAACAAAAGCTATTGAGATTTGGCAAAAAGCTACTCAAGACCCTAATGCCACACCAGAGTTTAAACAAATAATCACTCAATTTATAAATAATTCAAACTAACTATGAATAGGTTACTAAATATTAACTACTTTATTATTCTTTTAATATTGACTATCTTAATTACTAGCTGCTCAAAAAGTAATGTACCACCACCCACACCTTTAGAAGAAAAGCCTCCTCAACAAACCCATATAAAAGTAAAATGGCAAACAAAAACAGGTAATGGCAATGGTGGCATGGGCAACTATGATCTTGCACCAACATATACTAACGAATCAATATTTGTCCCTAATGAAAATGGACTAGTGTATGCTCTAAATATTAAAAATGGTGAAATAATTTGGCAAAAAGATATTGATATGAGCTTATCAGCTCAACCAAATGATATAGCCAACGCTGTAATATTGGGCTCAATAAAAGGCGACTTAATCGCTCTTGATACAAAAGACGGTTCAACATTATGGCATACGCAAATGCCAAGTAGTCTATTATCTCAACCAACCATCTATGACAGTATTATATATACTTACACGCATGATGGTTCTGTGTCTGCATTTGATGCTAAAGACGGTGAAAAAAAGTGGAGTGCTCTTAATAATATTCCAGAAATCACCTTGCCAACCAACTCCTCACCTATAGTTCTTAATAATACTGTTATGATTGGCTCGGCTTTTGGTACTGTTCTTGGTTTTACGACCAAAGAGGGGGATAGAACTATTAATATTCCTATTGCTATAGCTCATGGTTCTTCACCTGCAGACAAAATGGTCGATATAACTGCTAATCCTATGCTATATGATGACTACCTGATATTTGCCTCGTATCAAGGAGCAATAGTAGCTCTAGATAAAGATAATGGTAAAATGTTATGGGCAAAAAAATCTTCTGTAATTAATAACATGGCTATTAATGATGGAATAATTTTTACCAGCCAAGATGACAGCTCACTAAAAGCTTTTGACATCCAAAATGGTGACACAGTATGGACCCAAGACATACTTAAATGGCGTAAAATCACTGGACCAGTGTATTACAAAGGCTTAATTGTTGTAGCAGATTACCAAGGATACCTACACTTCTTTAACTCTCTAAATGGTGAATATTTGGGTAGGTTTAAATTAACTCCTGAAAGTAAAATTTTTGACTATGGGATTTCTGGGCAGCTAATTCCAACCGAAGAAGGAATCATTATACAAGCTAAAGATGGAACTATATATTTAGTAGATGCATATAGCGATAAAGTTATATATGATAGTATACTTAGCGATTACAAAGTTGATAGAGGCACAGAGATCAAGCAAATTTATCCAGTAAAAACTAAAGAACTCACTGTTGGAAGCAATAGTGTTGATAAAAATAAACCTCAAACAAAAGGTTTAAAAATTAACGTAATAATTGGTGATTTTAGCAGAAATAAGTAGGGGTAAATGTATAAAATAACAAAACCGTCTTTACTCATACTTATTTTGATGGTCTCATTAGGACCATTTGGTGATACTATCTACGCCCCTGTGTTACCCGAGCTAAAAAAAATTCTTGCTACTGACTATTCACATGTGCAACTTACTATAACCTCATATTTACTAGGCTATTCTATTAGCCAAGTATTATATGGCCCTTTATCTGATAGATATGGTCGTAAACCCTTAATCCTCACTGGAGCTATTTTTTTTATATTCAGCTCTATAATATGCATATTTGTTGATAATGTAGAAAATTTAATCTATGCAAGGTTACTACAAGGCTTTGGGGCTGCTGCCGGTGGAGTAATAGCTACTGTTGCTGTAAAGGATGCTTTTGAACTAAAAGAGCAAGGATATATCTTTGCCATCATGAATATTGCTTTCGTTTTGGCACCTGCTGTTGGGGCAATATTAGGGGTATTCCTAACACCGGTACTAATCTTTTGGATACTCCTTGTAGCATCTAGTTTTTTATTTATAAATGTTGCTTTATTTTTCCCTGAGACTATAAGAAAAAAAAATATAGATGCATTAAAACCAAAATATCTAATTGTAAACTATTTATCTCTCTTTAAAGACCATCAATTTTTCTTCGCAACATTCGTGTTAGGTATTAACATTAGTGTCATTTATGCTTGCTTAATAGAAGCTCCTGATATTTTTTTAAACATTCTTAAGCTTGATAAATTTAGCTTCTTATATTTACTTACATTAATAGTTGTAGCTGTGGTTTCTGGCTCACTTGTATGTGCTAAGATAAGCCGTATAATAGCTTACAAATATTTAGTCAACTTCGGCATGCTTTGTACACTTATCTCTGGAATTTTATGTGTTTATGCGTTTAGAGAACTAACTGACATGGAGCTTTCATTAGCTTTAACAGCGATACTGTCACTAACATTTACTGGAGTTTCTTTTAGTGTACCACTACTGACTCCTATAGCTTTAGAAAACTTCTCTTCAACAGCAGGTGCAGCATCATCAATTATGGGATTTATGCAAATGGGAATAGCCTCCATAACTACAGCCATTATGAGTCAAATTGGCTTAGGAAGTGAGTTTGTTTTATCGTTTGCGTTCATAATATTACCTACTATTGGTCTTGCTATATTTTTACCTTATAGTTGTTATTTCTTAAAAAAATAATTATACATAAAATACTTGAAAATGCGGGATTTATATCAAAGTATTTTTGTATGAGTTTAGTGCTATGGATTGCAGATAATAGCTAGCTATTATCAAAATTTAAAGTACTAAAATCATCAATAAAGACAAAAATAGAAAACTGTATTTTCAAGTATTTTATGTATACTATGTGTATTAGTTAATTTTAGAATATATATCTTATAATAAATATTATGCAAAACTATAATGCTAAATCTATAGAAGTGCTGACTGGTCTTGACCCCGTTAAAAAAAGACCAGGTATGTACACAAATACAGAAAACCCAAACCACCTTGTTCAAGAAATCGTGGATAATAGTATCGATGAGGTGCTTGCCGGTTTTGCGGATAATATCCAAGTGACTATCTATAGTGATAACAGTATCGAAGTTATTGACAATGGTCGTGGCATGCCTGTAGATATACATCCTGAACATAAAATATCAGGGGTTGAACTTATTATGACAAAACTTCATTCCGGTGGTAAATTTAATAATAAAAACTATACTCATTCGGGTGGCTTGCACGGTGTGGGTGTATCGGTAGTAAACGCTCTATCAAATCGCCTAGAAGCAGAAGTAAAAAGAGATGGTAAAATTTATAGCATCTTCTTTGAAGATGGTTTTAAGACAAAAGATCTAGAAGTTATAGGTTCTGTTGGTAAAAAAAATACTGGTACAAAAGTCAGATTTTGGCCTAATAAAAAGTATTTCGATGACACTAAGGTTGATTTAAAAGCACTAAAAAACCTACTTGAAGCCAAAGCTATACTTTGTAAAGGTCTTACTATTAAATACTCTAACGAGCAAAAAAAAGAAAATCATACTTGGCATTTCAATACAGGTTTAAAAGGTTACTTAGATCATAAGCTTGGTACGGATACCTTACCTTTAGAACCATTTTTTATAGATAATTTTTCAAATAGTGAGTCTTACATAGATGCTGTTTTTTGCTGGTGTGACTCTCCCATAGAATATATAAAAAATAGTTACGTAAACCTAATTCCAACTCCACAAGATGGTACTCACGTTGCAGGATTAAAAAATGGAATATATGATGCTATTAGAACTTATGTAGAAAAGAACTCTTTGGGTCTAAAAAATGTAAAAATAACTGCTAATGATTCTTTTGCTCAACTAAACTATGTAATATCTGTAAAAATTCCAAATCCTCAATTCTCTGGACAAACAAAAGAAAAACTGTCAAATAAAGATGTAACCTCTTTTGTAGCAACTACAGTGAGGGACATACTTACAATTTGGCTTAATCAACACCCCAATGAAGCTCGCGAGATAATCGAAAATATTAACAAAATAGCCCAAAAAAGAATTAATGCTGATAAAAAAACGACTCGTAAGCGCATTATGAATACTTCTATTCGTTTACCAGGCAAACTTACTGATTGTATTAGCTCAGATATAAACTCCACAGAACTTTTTATAGTTGAAGGAGATTCAGCAGGTGGATCAGCAAAACAAGCTCGTGATAAAAATTTTCAAGCTGTAATGCCTCTTAAAGGGAAAATCCTAAATAGCTGGGAGCTAGATGCTGATTCAATTATGAACTCTCAAGAAGTCCATAATATAGCTACAGCTATTGGTGTTGATCCTGATAGTGATGATATTTCTGGGCTAAGATACAATAAAGTCTGTATCCTTGCTGATGCTGATTCTGATGGTTTACATATTGCTACTTTATTATGTGCTATGTTTCTAAAACATTTTAGAAAGCTCATAGAAAATGGTCATATATACATTGCTCAACCGCCTCTATTTAGGATAGATATTGGTAAAAATACTTTTTATGCCTTAGATGAGCTTGAAAGAGACTCCATACTTTCTCAACATGCTAAAACTAACAATAAAGTAAATATAATGCGTTTTAAAGGTCTAGGAGAGATGAACCCTACTCAGTTAAGGGAATCAACAATGGATATATCTTCAAGAAGACTAATACAACTTACAATTTCAGATACACACAAAGATAGTGAGACCCTAGACATGCTTTTAGCAAAAAAAAGAGCCAAAGACCGCCGTGACTGGCTAGAAAGTTATGGTGATAAAGCTATTATTGAATAAAAGGAAAAAAATATGAAAACTTTATGGAAACTTTTAAACGAAAAACTAACTATCATCATAATAACTTTACTAGGTATTTTATGTATAGTCAATTCAACCATCAGTAAATATCAAAAAGCCCAAGTCATTCAGGGGCTGATTAATACTGTTGAGTGGCAGTTTGGCTCTTTTGACAGTACCATAGGTTACATTGAAACATATACGCAAAAAACAAAAGACTGTAAAAATAATGATCAAAAAACTTGCGATGATGCAGAAATAAATAATTACAAACAGTTTGCAATGTCTGATTTTAACTATTCTGTTAGAAGCTTAGAAAATACTATAGTTAAATATAAGCAACTATATGAACTACTAGGAAAGAAACAGGAATTCCATTTTCTTACAAATCAATATGATAAAAATAAAGCTGTTACAACAAAAATATCTGACTACAAAGATTTGGTAAAGAATCTAGATCTCATAAAAGAAATTAGTAAACAAAACTCTGACACAATTGCTAACCTTTATCAAAATGCTATGGAATATTATTATTCTAACTTGTAAAACTGTTAGGATTTAAAATAGTACATTTAAAAAACTACTTTGCTCCAATCAAAACATCTACCAGGATCGGTTTTTCGTTGTGGCGCTATCTCTTGGTGTCCTACTATATCCTTCAAAGTTGGATAGCTTTCTTTCAAATCTTTCAATAAAAGATTTAAAGAGATGTATTGTGCTGTTGTGTATGCTGACTTATCCGTACCTTGTAGCTCTATACCTATAGAAAAATCATTACAATTTTCTCTACCATTATAACTACTAACTCCTGCATGCCAAGCTCTATCATCTACAGCAACAAACTGAAAAATTTCACCATCTCGCTTGATATAAAAATGCGCAGAAACTTTTATATCTCTAAGACTTTCAAAACTAACATCTACACTACAGTCTAAAATATTTGTAAATAGTTTCTCAACGTTGGAATTATTGTACTGACCTTCTGGCAAACTTATACAATGCACAACTACCAAATCAACTTCAACGTTAGTTGGACGTTGGTTAAAATTTTCACTTAAAATTTGTGTTGCTTTTGAATACCAACCTTGTTCAAACATCTTAGGCTTTATTTATAACATATGGTAATATTACAACTCTATCAGTTAACCGAATGATTTTAAATAAACAGCATGAAATATTTAGATTTAAAACTTATAAAACTTACTGGATTATACGGAATTCTTACTTTAGTATTAGCTACCTTAAGTTATAATTTTCTTGATATAAAAATCGTTAATCTAATACACACCAAAGATTTTTTTGGAGCAGGAATCAGTAGTGTTGCAACTATGTTTTCAAAAATATTCTCTACAAAGATATGGACAGTTATAGCTATTTCAGCAACGATACTTTGTATCTTTAAATACATAAAATCAAAAGAACCTTCTATTAAAATTTATACCCTCTCTCTTTCATTAATACTAGCTAGCATTGTAGCCAGCATTGTAAAGATTATACTAGCAAGATACAGACCAGAAATGCTTATTTTAGATAATAACTATGGCTTTCACTTTTTTTCTTTAAAAAAAATGCTCAACTCAATGCCATCAGGACACACAACATTATCATTTGCTGGACTTTTAGCGTTTGCCAATTTTTTTAATAAGAAATATATTACTGCTGTAGCTATATTGCTAGCTTGTCTTGTAGCTATTAGTAGAGTGATAATATTAGATCATTATATATCTGATGTTCTTATAGCTGCATATATAGGTGTATTTTCATACTTATGGGCAAAAACTTTTGTAGAAGCTCAGGCAACAAAAAATTAGTTTCTTTATTTTATATAATTTTTAAAGTATGTTAAAGCTTTACGATAAGTCTCTTGCTTAAAGTAAACAACATGATTTATAGGGTACCAGTAGCTAACCCAGCGCCAATTATCAAATTCTGGTGATTTATTAGCTTCTAAATCTATATTACCTTCCGAAGATTTGAGTCTTAGCAAAAACCATTTTTGTTTTTGCCCTATACAAATAGGCTCCTTATTTCTGATTAAAGCTTCTGGTATGTCATATTTGTACCAATCCCTAGTCGAGGCTAGAACCTCGACATCATGAGGACGTAACCCCACCTCTTCATGCAATTCACGATACATAGCTTGTAGTGGCGTTTCTCCTGAGACTACTCCACCTTGAGGAAACTGCCAAGATGTTCGGTTACGACGTTGCCCCCAAAATACTCTGTTTTGCTTATTGAGCAATACAACAGCAACGTTTGCTCGATATCCATTTTTATCTATCATTATATAAAAAAATTTCTTTTACCTAACCTATATTCTAAACTAAAATTATAAAGATTAATATTTTTCTACAGTATTAAGTAAATATTAAATAAAAACTGGAAAAATATTTGTTTTAAATTTAGATGAAACTTTTATTTTAACCCTAACTCTTTTAGCCTTTCGTTCAAAAAATCGCCTGCTTGAGGGTACTTTTGTGATAAGTAAACATCTGATTTAGGATGTATGAAACAAGGTGTAGAAATCCTATCAACGTTTTCAGCTTCACCCTCTGGTTTTACTACTCTATGTTTAGTCGCAATATACTCTCCATTTGTCATTTCTTGGAGCATATCACCTATATTTACTATTATAGACTCACTATCACATGGTACATCGTACCATTGGTTATTAGTTGGTGACAAAACTTGTAAACCGGGTGAAGATGCTATTGGCAATAATGTTATAAGGTTTATATCTTCATGAGCTGCAGCCCTTATAGCACCTGGATCTTCATTCCCCTGTATTGCTGGATAATGTAATATTCTCAACAAAGTACCAGATTCAGAAATAGTATCTCGAAGCCTCATAGGTAACTTATCAGCTACTTTAGGATCCATATAGTCATCGATCCACTGTAATAAAGTCTTACCAAGCTCTAGCATCTGATAAAACATTTTTTTAGCAGCGTCACTTACCTCACTAGGGTATCTCCCCCATGGAAAATACAAATGGTAAAAGTGTTTTATATCTTTAACCTTTTCACCCTTAGCTATTTCTGATACATCTTTTGGAAAATAACCATCCTGCTTCTCAACGTCAAATTTATATATTTGAGCTTTATCAGACTTTAAAAAATCTTCCCACTCCTTATAAACTGTTTGAATTAAACTCCAATCTATAGGATGAGTTTTTAATACAGCGAAACCAGTTTCTTTCAGAGACCTAGTAAAATCCTTAGCAGCACCATCAGCGTAATAGTCAACACTCAAAATATTCACTTAAAGCTCCATTTTGTCTTTAAAATTATACAGCCAATTAAAGTAGCATCAGCAAGCCTTTAGGTTTTTGGCAAAAACTTGCTTAATAGAGTAAGTCTAGTACAATTCTAACAAGTTATCATTATAAAATTATTAAAATGTTTTTTTACAAGATCACCCATACTAACCTCTAGGATGGTGTTTCTGGTAAATTTGTTTAAGCCTATTCTGTGAAATATGCGTATATATTGTTGTAGTAGAAACATTACTATGCCCTAGTAATAACTGTACAGATCTTAAGTCAGCTCCATGATTAAGCAAATGAGTAGCAAAAGCATGTCTTAAGGTATGAGGAGATATATCTGTATCTATCCCCGCTGTTAAAGCGTAATGTTTTATACGATGCCAAAATGATTGGCGAGTAATCCGCCTAAAATGCTTACTTACAAAAACTGCCTTTTCTTTGAACGTTTTTATTAGATTTGGTCTTACTTCATTAAAATATTTTTGTAAATACTCTAGAGCATATTCGCCTATTGGAACTATACGTTCCTTTGAGCCTTTACCTAAAACTTGTATAACTCCCATGTTTAAGTCTAAATCATTAATATTTAAACCCACCAACTCACTTACACGCAATCCTGTAGCATACATTAACTCTAACATTGCTTTATCACGTATACCAACATCTTCACATAAATCAGGTTCTTGTAGAAGTTTTTCAACATCTAACTCTGTCATATCTTTAGGTAAATTTTTTGCTAGCTTTGGTAACTCGAGCTTAGATGTTGGATTAAGCGTAATCTGACCTATTGAAAAAAGCCAATTATAAAACTTACGTAAAGTAGAAATCATCCTGGCGTTAGAACGAGCACTATAGCCTTTTTTTGACCTATAAGATATAAAAGCATATACCTGCTCAAAGCTAAGGTTTGTAATGTCCAATTTTGAAAAATAATTCTGTAAGAATTTAAGATCTGTACGATAAGAAGAGATAGTATTTTGACTTAAACCATGCTCAAGCCATAAGTTATCTAAAAAAGCATCTATATTAGCAGACACTTTTATCAGCCCTGAATATAAATAATTATACTTTTTCCTTAATTCTAGCAGCTTTACCAGTGAGGTTTCTCATGTAGTATAGTTTAGCTCTACGTACATCAGCTTTCTTCTCAACTACTATGCTATCTATAAGAGGAGAATGCGTTTGGAACGTTCTCTCAACACCCATACCTGAAGACATTTTTCTTACTGTAAAAGCTGAATGAAGACCTCTGTTTCTCTTTTTTAAAACAAAACCTTTAAATGCTTGAATTCTTTGCTTATCACCTTCTTTAATCCATAGATTAACTGTTACTGAATCTCCAGGATTGATCTCAGGAAGGTCCGTTCTTATTTGCGATTTTTCTACTAGCTCAACAAATTTATTTTTCATCTTTTACCCCTTGTGTGCTTACCTTATCTTTTTGGTACTGTTCTAATACATGTTTATCTTTATCAGATAGGCATAGGCACTGTATTAAATCTTTACGACGCTCATAAGTTCTAATCAACTTTTGCTTACGTCTCCATCTTGCTATTTCTAAATGATTACCAGATAACAATATATCCGGGACAGCTTCACCATTAGGTAAAACTGCTGGCTTTGTATAATGTGGGTAATCCAATAAACCATCATAAAATGAATCTTCTACAACAGAATCTTTATTGCCCAACACATTAGGCAGTAGCCTAATTAAACTATCCATAATCAACATAGCTGGAATTTCACCACCACTTAACACAAAATCACCAACAGAGATTTCCTCGTCAACATGTTCTTGGATTAAGCGTTCATCAACTCCCTCATATCTACCACAAAGTAATATTAAAGAATCATTATTTAAAAGCTCTAGAGCCTTACTATGATCAAAAATACTACCCTGCGGCGACAAGTATACTACTTTTGTATCATAACCTAAAGTTTTTTTTGCTCTCAAAATAGCATCTGCTAATGGTTGGTATTTCATAACCATACCAGCTCCGCCACCAAAACTAGTATCATCTACGGTTGCATGCTTGTCGGTAGTGTAGTCACGAGGGTTAAAATATTTTATTTCTGCTTTTTCTGTTTTAAATGCTCTAGAAGTTATACCAAAATCACTTAATGCCTTAAACATTTCTGGAAAGATTGAAACTATTCCAAATTTCATAATTAAAAATCGTATTCCCAATCAACGACTATTTTCTTTAGATTAATTTCTTCTTTAACAATATATTGCTTAACATAAGGAATTAAATACTCATGCTCCCCATCATGGCAAACTAAAACCTCATTTGCTCCTGTTTCAATAATATCTATAACCTTACCAAAGGATTCTCCATGATGATTACTAACTTTACAACCAATTAAGTCTTTGAAATAAGCTTCATCCTCTAGCAACACTGGTAATGCTTCTACAGGTACACCTATTAATGCGTTAATGTATTTTTTTGCAACACTTGCATCATTCACGTTAGCTAATTTCAGGTAAATCTTATCAGCTCGGCGGTATACACTTTCGCCCTTTAGCAATTGCCAGGAGTCAGCTCCTGCAAGCCGTATATACCAATCACCATAACCTAATAAAACTTCTATTGGATTTGCCAAAGTATATAAGTTAAGTTCGCCGTCAAGCTTGTAAGTAGAACCCACTTTAGCTATTTCAACGAAATCTTCTGACATAAAATATAGATCTTATGAAAAAATTAAGCCGATTTCTTAGCTTCTTTAATTAAAGAAGCTACTCTTTCTGAAGGTTGAGCTCCTTTTGAAATCCATTCATCAGCTTTTGCAACATCTAGCTTTAATCTTTCTTCACCACCTTTAGCGATTGGATTGAAAAAGCCAAGTTTTTCGATAAATTTGCCGTCTCTAGGGCTTTTTTTATCTGCAACTACTATTTTATAGAAAGGACGCTTTTTAGCTCCACCACGAGCCATACGAATTACTACCATTTATTATTTCTCCAGTTTTTAAATTTTTAAAACTATAAACTACCAAAGCTCTGATTTATGCTATCATTTACCTTTGGTACAAATTTTATACAAATTTTAATAGCACTACTTTAAAGTTTCTTAACTAAAAAGTCAATAGTTGACATAATATAAACATTAGATATAATACAACTTGTCGCTGTATTTAACAAACAACTTGCTTGCGACATAAAACAATAAGCTAAAGCGTTTCTATTAAATAAATTATTCCCAAATTATTTTCTAGAAGCCTTTTAGCACAATCTAAAAGGAACAAAAAATGTCAAAAAACTACCTTTTTACATCTGAATCAGTCTCAGAAGGACACCCAGATAAACTAGCTGACCAAATATCTGATGCCATACTAGATGAAATATTAAAACAAGATAAAAATGCTCGTGTTGCATGTGAAACTCTTGTAAAAACTGGAATGGCTTTAGTAGCTGGTGAGATTACAACCTCAGCGTGGGTTGATATTGAGGAACTAGTAAGAAACGTAATTACAGAAACAGGTTACGATAATGCTAATAAAGGCATCGATGGTAGAACTTGTTCAGTTATAAACGCTATTGGAAAACAATCAAGTGATATAGCGCAGGGTGTTGATCGCGGCTCACCAGAAGATTTAGGAGCAGGTGACCAAGGTTTAATGTTTGGATTTGCGACTAATGAGACCCCCACCTTGATGCCTTCTGCAATTTATTACTCACATCTATTAATGAAAAAACAAGCTAAGCTTAGAAAGACAAATAAACTAAGTTGGTTACGACCAGATGCCAAAGCTCAAGTTACTTTAGCATATGAAAATGATAAACCAAAGTTTATTGATACTATTGTACTTTCGACTCAACATGATGAGACAATTTCTCAGAAAGACTTACATGATGCGGTAATAGAAGAAATCATAAAAGATGTAATTCCTAAAAACTTAATAACAAAAAACACAAAATACTATATAAATCCTACTGGAGTGTTTTTGATAGGTGGACCACAAGGAGATTGTGGCTTAACAGGTAGAAAAATCATAGTCGATACTTACGGTGGCGCTGCACACCATGGTGGAGGAGCTTTTTCTGGTAAAGATCCTTCCAAGGTTGACCGTTCTGGTGCATATATGGGAAGATATATCGCCAAAAATATCGTAGCTGCCGGCTTAGCTGATAAATGCGAGGTACAAGTTGCTTATGCAATAGGTGTAGCAAGCCCCGTATCACTTATGGTAAATACATTTGGTACAGGTAGAATAGCTGATTCAAAAATAGAGCAACTTATTGTCAAAACTTTTGATTTAAGAGTTGGTAAAATTATTGAAAATCTAGATTTATTAAGGCCAATTTATAGAAAAACTTCTAACTATGGTCACTTTGGTAGAGAATTACCAGAATTCAGCTGGGAAAAAATCGATAAAGCAGAAGCTCTTAGAACTGCCACTAAACTCTAATATACTCTATCGATTTAATAACAATTTATAAAAATAAGTTAACTGAGAAAAATCTAAAGTCTAGTGCTTAAATTATTAGAAGGTGTAAAACTTTATGATGAGCCGAACTACACTAATGTACTAGCTTTGTATTTCTTTTTAGCCTCAACAAACTCAATTTTAAGATCTTTATATCTTGATTTTATAGCTTGAATGTCAGCTTTAGACAAGACGTTATCTCTTTTAGCTTTAAGATACTCTTGTTTTGCACCATACATACTTTTAACATTAGCAACAAATTTAGTATATTTTTCTTCTATACCAAGTTGTGAAGCGTTATTTTTCCTTTTTAAAGTTTCTTCTAACTTAACTTTTGCTTTTGCTATTTCAACCAAATGTTTAGGAGTTTTCTTAAGGTCATAACACCAACCTATCTTAGCTAAACCCGCAATAAACCATTTTGAAGGGTCAAAGTCAAAAAATCTAATACCATTCCTATAATCACCAGCAAAAGCATGATGATAGTTGTGATAACCCTCTCCACCAGTAACTATAGCCGTTATAAAACTATCTCTAGCTGTATTTTTTGTTGAGTATGGTCTTCTACCGATAGTATGAGCCAAAGAGTTAATACAAAAAGTTGCATGATGAACTAACACAACTCTAAGAAACCCGCCCATAAGCACACTTGCTAAAATTCTACCCGTAAACACCCCGTATAGCACAGGTAGACCAAAACAAGCTAATATAGCAAGTATTGTATAATGCTTATGTTGGAACACTAAAGCCTTATCTTTCATTAAATCATTAACGCCTTTTATTTCCTGGACGTCATGCGTGTTATATCTCAGCAACCATCCAAAATGGCTATACCAAAAGCCCCTAGTAGCTGCATACGGATCTTTCACTGGATCATCAACGTCTTTATGATGCTTTCTATGATCTGACGCCCACTGTAGTACACTGTTTTGTAACGCTGCTGTACCAAATATCAGTAAAAAATAACTAACAAACTTATTAGCTTTATATGTTTTATGTGACCACAATCTATGGTAACCCATAGTTATACTAACGCCTGTCAAACAGTAGAAAACTATAAGACAAACATAATCAGATGTCTGAAAACCATATGTAAAGCCATACCATGGTACCGCTATTATGGTAAATAAAGGAATTATTAGTAGTCCAAAGACACTTTTCCAAACTATGCTTCCTTCTTTTTCGAAAGTTTGATCTATTGTATTATTCATTCAAAACCTTAATTTTCTTTGATAAATTCACGAAAAAATTTAAACTTTAATCTTTTCAATATAGATAATACCACATAAGATAACTTTATAACAGAGCTTTAATATATATCAAATTACTGCTCGTGCTTTTACATTAATTTCGAGGTTATCATCCTTAAAACCTTGATTATACCTATACGCCCCTGCAAGAGCTATCATTGCACCATTATCTGTACAGTACTTCATTGGTGGAAAAAATATCTGATAATTTTTCTTTTGGCTTAGATTATTTAATTTATTACGTAAAAACTTATTTGCACTTACACCACCAGACACTACCAACCTTTTGTTTTTTGTTGCAGCTAGTGCCTTATCACATTTAGCTACTAAAACTTCTATAGCTGCCTCTTGAAAAGCATAGCAAAGGTTAGCTTTATTTTCTTGGGTTTGCTCTAACTCATTATACCACGTGTTTAAAACAGCTGTTTTTAAACCACTAAAACTAAAATCCAAATTAGTTTTATTTTTCATTGGTCTTGGTAAAGTATACCTATTCTTATCAGAAGCTTTTTCAGCAAGATTAGCAACTTCAACCCCTCCGGGGTAGGACATTCCTAACAACTTTGCTGTTTTATCAAAAGCCTCACCAACAGCATCATCTATAGACTCCCCTAATAACTGGTAATCACCAAATTTCCTAACCTCGAAAAGTTGAGTATGCCCTCCTGAGACTAGCAAAGCTATAAAAGGGTATTCTATACTGCTGTTATCATCTAATAATGGTGAAAGTAAATGTCCTTCCAAATGATGCACTGCGACAGTGTCAATATCATGCATAAACCCTAAAGTTTTAGCAAACGTTGCACCAACCATAAGAGCTCCAACTAAACCAGGCATAGCTGTGTAAGCAATACAATCCATATCTGCGAAGCTAATTTTTGCCTTGTTCATAATTTCTTTAGTTAATACATTAAGCTTTGCAATATGTTCACGTGATGCTAGCTCTGGTACAACTCCGCCATAATCTTTGTGTAAGCTTATTTGGCTATACAAAGCATCTGCTATTAATTTCTTTTTAGAAAAATCATATAAAGCTATACCAGTTTCATCACACGAGCTTTCTATACCCAGGATCAGCATTATTTTTTAGCGCCACCAGAAGTTTTTGTTATTTGGATAAACTTAGTAATAAAAGAACCTAACAATAAACCTAATACAAAAGCTATTGACATAAGTACTATCAATGGTAACGTAGTAATCCCGAATATGTAGTCAAAACTAACTCTGTCAGTATTTAATATAGATAAAATAACTATAAGTATGATCGCTATGCCAAAAAATATCTGCCAAAAAAGCTTCGCTAACATCGAAATATTAACCGTTAATAAATGTGTAAGTTATGTAGATAGTATAATTTAAAAAGTTAGAATAATAAAATTTTATTTGGGGTAAAAATTTAAGATTTAGAAGTCTAATGATTCAAGAGCATTTCTTAATGATTCTTCGATATCATCATTTATATCTTTTTCCTCACTTACATGCTGATAATTCTCAAAAGACGAACTGTCTATTCCAAATGCTGTAGCATCTGTAAATGCCATACCATCTTCAACCCCCAACTCTTCTTTTAGCTTCTCAATTTTAGCTGCTTCTTTTCTGACAGCCAGCCCTGTACCTGTAGGAATTAATCTACCAATTAGAACATTTTCCTTAAGACCTCTTAGTTGATCAATCTGAGAATTAATAGAAGCTTCTGTTAATACTCTTGTCGTCTCTTGGAAAGATGCTGCTGATAAGAAAGACTCAGTAGACAAAGAAGATCTAGTAATACCCATTAATACTGGTTCATATACAACTCCTTTTTTACCTTCTAAACTTAATTTATCATTCTCTTCAAGAATTCTAACAAGCTCAACCGTTTCTTCTCTTACAAATTTGCTGCCACCTTCATCTAGAATAACTGCCTTTCTAAGCATTTGTCTAACAATAGTCTCAATGTGTTTATCATTAATTACAACACCTTGCATACGATATACAGATTGAGCCTCAAAAAGGATATAGTCAGCAAAGGCTTCTAACCCTTTATATTTAAGTAGATCATGCGGATCCGTAGGACCATCCGCTAATACATCACCCTTAGAGACAGCCTCACCATCAAATACAACCAAATGACGAGATTTAGACAGTAATATTTCTTCAACAATATGACCACGCTTGTCTAAAATCTCTATTCTTTGCTTCTCTTTGGTGTCTCTATTACCTAATCTAACTATACCATCACAAGGAGAAAGTATCGCAGCTTCTTTTGGACGTCTTGCCTCAAATAATTCAGCAACACGAGGCAGACCCCCTGTAATATCTTTATTCTTAGACCCTTCTAGAGGAATTTTGGCAACAACATCTCCTATCGAAATTTGCATATCCTCAGTAACGTTTAACACTGCCCCAACAGCTAATGCTATTGATTTTAACTCATTACCATCATTGTCAACTATTTTAACTACCGGTTTTAAGTTTTTAGAAGTAATTCTCTGAGATAGCGACGTTATTTCAATAGTCTGCTGGCCAGTTAGGTCATCATAAGTATGTTTAGATGTAATACCATCAATAACATCCTCTAAAACAACCTTACCTGCGACATCTGTGACTATTGGCTGCGCATGAGGATCCCAGGTAGCTATCACATCACCAATCTCTACTGCTTTACCACTTGCTAGAGGAAGTACTGCACCCATAGGGATCCTGTGCTGCTCTCTAACCCTACCCATAGTATCAGAAACAATGATTTCAGCAGCACGTGATATTACAATGTCTTGGCCTTCTTTATTTGTTACTGTTCTAATATTTTTAAACTTGATTTTACCAGCAGTTTTAACTTTGATATCACTAATTGTTACACCTAAAGATGCTGCCCCGCCAGTATGGAATGTTCTCATTGTTAACTGAGTACCAGGCTCACCAATTGATTGAGCTGCAATTACACCTACAGACTCACCAACATTAACCTTTCTTTCTCGAGATAAATCTCTACCATAACACTTAGCACACAATCCTCTACGAGTCTTACATGTGATTGGTGATCTAACCTTAATCATATCAATACCATTATCATCTAATAGCTCTACTAAATTTTCATCTAATAAAGTATTTGCTTCTAACAATACGATACCTTTTTCCGTAACAACGTCAGCCGCTAATGTTCTACCTAATGCTCTTTCTGTAAGAGGCACTTTAACTTCACCATCTTCTACAATAGCTGAGAACATTAAACCATCATCTGTACCACAGTCTTCTTCAATGATTACTAAATCCTGAGCTACATCTACTAGTCTACGAGTTAAATAACCAGCGTTAGCTGTTTTAAGAGCTGTATCAGCCAAACCTTTACGAGCACCGTGAGTCGATGTAAAGTATTGTAATACTGATAAACCTTCTCTAAAGTTAGCTGTAATAGCCGTCTCGATCATCGTCCCATCAGGTTTTGCCATCAAACCACGCATACCTGCAAGCTGTCTCATCTGGTTATAAGAACCTCTAGCACCAGATTTAGCCATCATATATACAGAGTTAAATGATTCAATCTCTTTTTCTTGACCGCTAACAATAACTTTATCTTTAGATATAGCATCCATCATCGAAGCACCAACCTCATCTGAAGTTTTACTCCAAATATTGATTATATTATTGTATCTTTCATTCTCAGTAATAAGTGAAGACTGGTATTGCTCTGTTACATGCTTAATTTCTTGTTCTGCTTTTTCTACCTTAGTGTCCTTATCAGCAGGTATAGTCATATCATTTATACCTACAGAAATACCAGAAATAGTGGAGTATTTAAAACCAGCATACATAAGCTTATCAGCTAGAACGACTGTAGCTTTACCACCCAATACTCTAAATGCTTGGTTAATAATCTTAGAGATTTCTTTCTTAACTAAAACCTTATTAATTAACGAGAATGATAATCCTTCAGGTAATATATTGATAAGCAATGCTCTACCAACAGTTGTATTAACAACGCCTTTTTCATTATAAGTGTTACCTTTAGTATCAAATACTTGTCTATCCACTCTTAATTTGATTTTAGCATGGATATCTATAGTTCCAGAGTTATACGCTCTACTAACATCTTCATAACTTGCAAATAATTTACCTTCTCCTTTTGCTCCATCTTTCTCTCTTGTAATATAGTATAAACCTAACACTATATCTTGAGTAGGAGTGATAATAGGCTGTCCTGAAGCTGGTGATAAGATGTTATTAGTAGACATCATCAAAACTCTAGCTTCTAGCTGAGACTCAACTGTTAATGGCACGTGAACAGCCATTTGGTCACCGTCAAAGTCAGCGTTAAAAGCCGCACACACTAATGGGTGCAACTGAATAGCTTTTCCTTCGATAAGCTTCGGCTCAAATGCTTGAATACCTAACCTATGAAGTGTAGGAGCCCTGTTTAATAGTACTGGATGCTCATTAATTACAACTTCTAAAATATCCCAAACTACAGATTCCTCTAGCTCAACCATTCTTTTAGCTTGTTTAATAGTTGTTGCATGCCCACCAAATCTTAGCTTAGAGTAAACAAATGGCTTAAACAACTCTAAAGCCATCTTCTTAGGTAGACCACACTCGTGCAATCTTAAAGATGGGCCTACTGTAATTACAGAACGTCCAGAATAGTCAACACGCTTACCTAATAAGTTTTGACGGAAACGACCTTGTTTACCTTTAATCATATCAGCTAATGATTTAAGAGGACGTTTATTTGAACCTGTTACCGCCCTTCCACGTCTACCATTGTCTAATAAAGCATCAACAGCCTCTTGTAACATCCTTTTTTCATTTCTAACAATAATATCAGGGGCATTAAGGTCTAATAGCTTTTTAAGTCTGTTGTTTCTATTTATTACTCTACGATATAAATCATTAAGATCAGATGTAGCAAACCTACCACCTTCTATTGGTACAAGTGGTCTTAAATCAGGAGGAAGAACTGGTAAGACAGTCATTACCATCCACTCAGGTTTATTACCAGAAGCTTGAAAAGTCTCTAGAAGCCTTAATCTTCTTATAGCTTTTTCTTTTTTAGCTGCAGATTTGCTTTCTTCATATTCAACTTGAAGCTGCTCTATTTCTGATTCGATATCAGTATCAGATAATAATTCTCTAATAGCCTCTGCACCCATAGAAGCTTCAAACTCATATCCATAGTTTTCTAGAGCTTCTATGTATTCTTCATCAGTAAGTAATTGTTTTTTCTCTAATGGAGTCATACCAGGATCAGTAACTATATATGACTCAAAGTATAATACCTTCTCTACATTTTTAAGAGGCATGTCTAAAAACAAACCTATCCTAGAAGGTAAAGATTTTAGATACCAAATATGTACTACTGGACACACTAAATCAATGTGTCCCATTCTTTCTCTTCTTACTTTAGCTTGCTCAACTTCAACACCACAACGCTCACATACCACACCACGATGTTTTAAACGCTTATATTTACCACATAAACATTCATAATCTTTAACAGGACCAAAAATTTTAGCACAAAATAAACCATCTCTCTCTGGCTTAAATGTTCTATAGTTAATAGTTTCTGGTTTTTTAACCTCACCATGAGACCACGAGCGTATAACCTCTGGTGATGCTAAAGATATTTTTATAATATCAAACTTTTTACTATTGTAGTTTTGATGTAGGATACCGTTATTCACAGGTAGCTCTCCTATACTTTTATTTTAATAAAAAAAATAAGTTACTCTATTAAAGATGCTTATTCTTGCTCTGCTGAGTAGTCAAAATCCATATCTATACCTAACGCTCTAACTTCATTTCTTAAAACGTTAAAGGATTCTGGAACATCAACGTTCATAGTTAGCTTACCATCAACTATGTTCTTATACATTTTTGACCTTCCAGCTATATCATCAGACTTAACTGTTAGCATCTCTCTTAATGTATAAGCTGCACCATAAGCTTGTAACGCCCAAACTTCCATCTCACCGAATCTTTGACCACCAAACTGGGCCTTACCACCAAGTGGTTGTTGTGTAACCAAACTATATGAACCAGTCGATCTAGCATGCATTTTATCATCTACCAAGTGATCAAGCTTAAGCATATACATAAACCCGACAGTTACATGTCTGTCAAATGCTTTACCAGTACGACCATCAAACAATTTCATTTGACCATCTGTTGCAAAACCACCTAGTTGAAGTAGCGATTTAATATCTTCTTCTTTAGCTCCATCAAATACTGGCGTTGCGATTGGCACACCACCTTTAAGATTTTCACAAAGCTGTAAGATTTCTTCATCACTTAAAGCCTCTAAGTCTACTTTCTTACCACCAACAGTGTTATATACTTCATCTAAAGTCTTTCTAAGCTCAGCAGCTTTTCTAGTTTGATCTAAAGTTTTTTCTATCTTTTTACCCAAACCATAAGAAGCTAATCCCATATGTGCTTCTAAGATCTGACCAATATTCATACGTGATGGTATACCTAATGGATTCAAACAAACATCTACTGGAGTACCATCTTCCATGTATGGCATATCTTCAATAGGTAATACGCGGGATACCACACCTTTGTTACCATGACGCCCTGCCATCTTATCACCAGGCTGTATACGCTTTTTAATAGCGACAAATACTTTTACTGTTTTTAACACACCAGGAGATAGCTCATTACTTTGAGTTATAGACTTTTTCTTAGCCTCAAATCTAGCGTCTACTGCTAATTTTGCTTCATCATAGTATTCTTTAGTTTTTTGCACCTTAGTGTTTAACTTCTCGTCTTCAAACGAAATTTCTAACCATTTTGAAAAAGGCAGCTTTTCTAAAAACTCTTTCGTTAAAATAGCTCCTTTTTTAAGTCCTTTAGCTTTAAGAATCTCAGCACCCACAATATCCTTTTCAATAGATTGTTTAACTATAGATTCAATAACACTAAATTCTTCGTCAAAGTCTTTACGTGTTTTTTCTATAAGCTCTTTTTCTATTTTTAAAGCTCTATGACTCTTACCACCTTTATCATTTTCAAATACTTGAACATTAATAACTGTGCCTGAAGTGCCACTAGGCATCCTTAATGAACTATCTGCAACGTTTGATGCTTTTTCATTAAAGATTGCTCTAAGTAACCTTTCTTCTGGAGTTAACTGCTGCTCTGCCTTTGGTGTAATTTTAGCTACAAGAATATCACCAGATTCAACATTAGCACCTATATGGACAATACCAGATTCATCCAACTTAACTAAGCTACTTTCACTAACATTTGGAATATCTGCTGTTATTTCCTCTGGTCCAAGTTTAGTATCACGAGCAACGCAAGTAAACTCTTCGATATGTATGCTTGTATACTTATCGTCTTTAACAATTCTTTCTGACAATAGAATCGAATCCTCAAAGTTATAACCATTCCATGGCATAAATGCAACCATTAGATTATGCCCTAAAGATAATTCACCAAAATCGGTTGCAAAGCCATCTGCTAAGATATCACCTTGCTCAACTTTATCACCAACATTAACTATAGGACGCTGGTTAATACAAGTATTTTTATTTGAGCGTTTGAATTTAGTTAAACTATATATGTCTACTAATCTATTAGTTTTAGATTTTTCAGTATTTACCTTAACTACTATTCTGTTTGAGTCAACCTCAACAATCGTTCCTGGGTTTCTAGCAATAATACAGTTACCTGAGTCTCTAGCAACAATCTTCTCTATCCCAGTACCAACTAAAGGCTTCTCTGACTTAAGAGTTGGGACTGCTTGACGTTGCATGTTTGCACCCATCAATACCCTGTTTGCATCATCATGCTCTAAGAAAGGAATTAATGCTGCAGCTGCCGAAACCATCTGTTTAGCAGAAACATCCATATACTGAACTCTACTAGATTCAGTAAACATTGCTTCACCACCTGAACGACATTGGATCAATTCATCAACAAAATGGTTATTTTCATCAAGTTGAGTTGAAGCTTGAGCAATTACATAGTTATCTTCGTCAGTTGCTGATAAATACTCAATTTCATCTGTAACTCTACCGTTAACAACTTTTCTATAAGGAGCCTCTAAGAAACCATAATCATTTACCCTAGAATAAATTGCTAAAGAGTTAATAAGACCAATGTTTGGTCCCTCTGGTGTTTCAATAGGACATAATCTACCGTAGTGAGTTGCATGAACGTCACGAACTTCAAAACCAGCTCTATCACGAGATAAACCACCAGGACCTAACGCTGAAATTCTTCTTTTATGTGTAACTTCTGATAGTGGATTATCTTGATCCATAAATTGAGATAATGCTCCAGAAGTAAAAAACTCTTTTATCGAAGCTGTTATAGGCTTAGAGTTAACTATATCTTTCGGCATTAACTTATCTTTATGTACCAAAGACATGCTCTCACGGATTCCTTTTTCTACACGGTAAAGACCTATTCTAAATTGGTTCTCGACCATTTCACCAACAGAACGAACACGTCTGTTACCAAGATGATCTATATCGTCCACTTTTCCTTTACCATCACGGATCTTAATAAGCTCTTCAAGGACACCAACTATATCACTATTTTCAAGAGTATAAACGTCTTTAGAAACCTTGTCAGAACCTAATCTTGCGTTTAATTTCATTCTACCAATATCAGATAAGCTATATCTACTTTCAATAAAAAATAACCCTTCAAATAAAGCCTTTACAGATGCTGCTGCTGGAGGATCACCAGGTCTTAAAACCTTATAAATCTCAACCAAAGCTTCATCAGTATTTTTTGTAACATCATACTTAAGAGTGTCAGAAATATACCTACCTTTTTCTGTAGTTATAAAATCTACAACCTCTAACTCATACATTCCCGCTTTTATACAAGCGTCTAATAAACCTTCTGTAATATCATTATTTGCATAAGCTATAACTTCACCTGAATTCTCACTGATAACATCTTTTGCCACCCTAAGGGTACTCACCAGATCAAAGTCTATAGCTACAGAATCTATACCTGCTTCTTTTATTTTCTTAACATCTTTCGAAGTAATCTTTTTATTTTTCTTTGCTATTACATCACCTTTTGAATCTATGATGTCAAATTTTAGTAACTCGCCTTTTATTAAAGAAAGATCGCCCAACTTCAAGCCAAAATTTTCACCGTCAAATTTAATCGTTTTAGTAGTAGAAAAATGTTCTAAAATATCTTCTTGCGAATATCCAAGTGCCTTTAAAATAACAGTTGCACAAATTTTTCTTTTCCTATCTATCCTAGCCCAGATTATACCTTTCGAATCAAATTCAAAATCTAACCATGAACCTCTATACGGGATTATACGTGCAGAAAAAGCCCCTTCTTCTGTGTCATCTTTACTAAAAAATGCTCCCGGAGACCTATGTAACTGAGAAACGACTACCCTTTCAGTACCATTAACAATAAAAGTACCGTTTGTTGTCATTAGAGGGATATCACCCATATATACATACTCTTCTCTAATATCTTCAACGATTTTTTCATTTGGAAGAGCCTCTTTATTATAAACAACCAACCTCATCTTAACATTAAGAGGAGCGTCATAAGTAGCTCCACGAACCTGGCATTCGCTCTC
Organism: Allofrancisella heilbronnii; assembly: GCF_000710735.2. Classification (NCBI taxonomy): domain Bacteria; kingdom Pseudomonadati; phylum Pseudomonadota; class Gammaproteobacteria; order Thiotrichales; family Francisellaceae; genus Allofrancisella; species Allofrancisella heilbronnii. Next base: position 1,417,621 of record NZ_CP144673.1, read on the forward strand.
ATCAAATGTTGGCTCACCAATTTGATAATCAACATAATGAAGTTCATATTGTCCATTTTTACTTTCCACAGGAAAAGACTGTTTAAGCACCTGCTCCAAACCAGAACGTTCTCTACCTTTAGTCCCTTCAGGATTTAAAAATTTTTTATATGACTCTGTTTGAATGGAGAGTAAATATGGCACATCCAAGATATGAGGTAGTTCCCCAAACTCTTTACGAATTCTTTTTTTCTCAGCGTATGAGTAAGACATCAAAAAACCCTTAAGATTTTGTTTACACAAAATAAAAAGCAAACATGAATATATTTGCACCAACCTATGTATCTTTCAATACTAGAAAGACTAGAAGCCATATAAATGACCACTAGCCATAATTCCTAAAAATTACTTTTTATGAATATTATTATTTAAGCTCAACTTTAGCGCCAGCTTCTTCAAGTTGCTTCTTAAGAGCTTCAGCTTCTTCTTTAGAAGCAGCTTCTTTAACTGTAAAAGGAGTACCTTCTACAGCATCTTTAGCTTCTTTAAGACCTAAACCTGTAACACCTCTAACCGCCTTGATCGCAGCGATCTTATTTGAACCTGCATCAACTAAAACAACGTCAAATTCAGTTTTTTCTTCAGCAGCTTCAGCTGGACCAGCAACTGGACCAGCAGCAACAGCAACAGCAGCTGCAGCAGATACACCAAACTTATCTTCCATCATTTTAACCAAATCACACACATCCATTACGCTCATCTCAGCAACAGCATTTAGGATATCTTCTTTTGTTATAGCCATTTTATAACTCCTATTTATTTAACAATTAATTCTTTGTTTAGCTCTTCTAGTAAGCCAATGCAATTATTTACTATCTCCAACAGCAGCAAATACTCGTACCACCTGAGAAGGAATCTCATTAAGGGTACGAACAAACTTAGTAACCGGTGCTTGCATAACACTAAGTAATGTAGCAAGTGCCTCTTCCCGACTAGGAAGCTTAGCAAAGTCATCTAACTTTTCTGGACCAAACAGTTCACCAGACATAGCTAAATTTTTAACTTCAAAAGCCTTATGGTCTTTTTGAAAGTTTTTAAATAGCTTAGCTGCTGCACCTGGCTCATCCTTAGAAAGAGCAAGAACAAGAGGACCTTTAAGAGCATCTGATAAACACTCAAAATTAGTTCCTTTAATTGCTAAACGTGCTAAGTTGTTACGAACAACCCTTAAATAAACTCCTGACTCACGAGCTTGTTTTCTTAATGAAGTCATTTCATTAACAGTCAAACCACGATAGTCGGCTACTGCCGCAGACAACGCCAAGGACACCTGTTCAGCAACTTCAGCGACAATTGCTTTTTTATCCTCTATTCTAAGTGCCATAATCGACTCCTTATATTGTCTACACTTTTATTTAATTTAACACGATATTTAGACCAAAAAAGGTTGTCAACATCGTCTGCGTAGGATAAATATTAAGCCAAGCAAGCTTAGCTCCTACGGTCTTTAACGTTGTATTCACATACAACCCAAAGAAATTGCAAAGTATTATTCTATATACTTAAATCTGAAAAGTCAACTGCTATTCCTGGGCCCATAGTACTAGACACAGAAACTTTCTTCAGATATATGCCTTTAGAAACAGATGGTTTTGCTTTTTTAAGATCAATCAAAAGCTGCTCTAGGTTTTGTTTTAGCGCATCTGAAGTAAAATTAACCTTACCAATAGTTGTATGTATAATACCTGCTTTGTCAACCCTATATCTAACCTGACCTGCTTTAGCATCTCTTACAGCTTTAGCAACATCCATAGTTACAGTACCAACTTTAGGATTTGGCATAAGTCCTTTAGGACCTAAAATTTGACCCAACTGTCCAACCACTCTCATAGAATCAGGAGAAGCGATCACAACATCAAAATTCATATTACCTTTTTTAACCTCATCCGCAAGATCTTCCATACCAACGATATCTGCACCAGCTTCTTTAGCTGCATCAGCAGCAGGACCTTTTGCAAAAACTGCTACTCTAACACTTTTACCTGTACCATTGGGTAACACAGAAGCCCCTCTAACCACTTGATCAGATTTACGAGGATCAACACCTAAAGCAACTGACACATCCACAGATTCAACAAACTTAACTGAAGAAACATCTCTTAAAATATCAAAAGCTTCTGCTACAGGATATTTTTTTTCAGCATCTATCTTAGCTGCTATAGTTTTCATTCTTTTTGAAATTTTAGCCATTACGCAACCCCTTCTACTTTTACGCCCATACTACGAGCACTACCAGCAATAATTCTTACAGCAGCATCTAAATCAGCAGCTGTCAAGTCAGGATCTTTTACTTTAGCAATCTCTTCTAACTGCTCACGAGTAATAGTACCAACAAACTCTTTCGAAGGGTTTGAAGAACCTGATTTTATTTTGACAGCTTTTTTAATCAAATAAGAAGCTGGCGGAGTTTTCAGCTCAAAAGTGAAACTGCGATCGCTATATACAGAAATCTCAACAGGGATAGGCATACCTGGCTCCATACCCTGAGTTTTAGCATTGAATTCCTTACAGAATCCCATAATATTAACACCACGCTGACCTAATGCAGGTCCTATAGGAGGACTTGGATTAGCTTTACCAGCAGCAACTTGCAATTTAATAATAGCTTCTACTTTTTTCTTAGCCATTGTTTTCTCCAAAATTTAGGTTAATAGCACTCATATTATTTAAATATAAGCTCCCTATGACTTAGTTTATTTCTTAAACTAAGACTCTTTTTCAACTTGTGAAAATTCAAGCTCAACAGGCGTAGATCTACCAAATATAGATACAGCCACCCTTAACCTTGATTTTTCATAGTTAACTTCTTCTACCACACCAGTAAAGTCATTAAATGGTCCCTCAAGGACTCTAACCACTTCACCAACCTGATACGACTTTCTAAGTCTTGGCTCAATAGTATTTTTATTACCTTCCATGAAACTAAGAATCTTATCAACTTCTTGCTTACTTAATGGAATAGGCTTACCTCTTGAACCAACAACAGTTAATACTCTAGGAACTGACTTTACAAGCTGCCAAGCATCTGTAGTAAGGTCGGCCTCTACCAAAACATACCCTGGAAAATACTTACGTTCACTTTTACGCTTTTGACCTGCTCTCATCTCTACCACATTCTCAGTAGGAACAAGTATTCTACCAAAACTATTTTCCAAACCAGCTATTTTAATATTTTCTTCCAACTGAGTTTTTACTCTTTTTTCATAACCTGAGTGCACCTGCACGACATACCAAAGCATAATTGTAAACCCCTATTAACCTAGGAAATATTGAATAAATTTTTCAAATACCAAACCAAATATAGATATAAAGATAGCAAAAATGATAACCACCACTATAACCATAGCAGATATAGTCATAGTTTCTTTGCGTGTAGGCCAAACCACTTTGGACAACTCCAGTTTTGAAGCATTAAAAAAAGCCCGAAATCTACGACCCTGATTAGTAAACCTTGCAATAACTAGCGCCACAAGAACAACCACTACGGCAATTGATGTATTATAAGAACTATAATCAAAACCCCAAATACCTGAAGCCATAGTAACCATAACACCCAAAATCACAACAACGGTAGCAGCAAACCACAGCAAAACGTTAAGCGAACTTGAAATCCTTGTCACTTCTGTAGGTTTAGTAGCTCCACTCACCCAAACTTTATTAAAATTCTGACTCTTTTTCACAAGAATGATACTCCTTTAAAACGTAGGGTATAAAATAACACACAGAAAATATAATATCAAGAAAAATAAAAAAGACAGTGAGCAAAATTGCATCACTGTCTTAATTATTTGGCAGGCCAGGAGGGACTCGAACCCCCAACTTGCGGTTTTGGAGACCGCTGCTCTACCAATTGAACTACTGACCTTTTATTTTATTTTATTTTACTTTACAACTATTTATTACTCAATAATTTTAGCAACAACACCAGCACCTACAGTTCTACCACCTTCACGGATAGCGAAACGTAAACCTTCATCCATTGCAATTGGGTTAATTAGAGTTATAACCATCTTAATGTTATCACCAGGCATAACCATCTCTACACCTTCCGGTAGCTCAACAGCACCAGTAATATCTGTAGTACGGAAATAGAACTGTGGTCTATAGCCTTTAAAGAATGGAGTATGTCTACCACCTTCTTCTTTAGAAAGCACATAAACTTCAGCTTCAAACTTAGTGTGAGGCTTAATTGAACCTGGCTTACATAATACTTGTCCACGCTCAACATCGTCTCTCTTAAGACCACGAACTAGAATACCAACGTTATCACCAGCTTCCCCTCTATCTAGAAGCTTACGGAACATCTCCACACCAGTTACTGTAGTTTTTTGAGTAGGACGAATACCTACAACCTCAACTTCATCACCAACGTTTATAACACCACGCTCAATACGTCCAGTTACAACTGTACCACGACCTGAAATAGAAAACACGTCTTCAATTGGTAAAATAAATGGCTTATCAGTATCACGCTCAGGAGCTGGAATATAGTCATCCATAGCTTGAACTAGCTCAACAATCTTCTCAACGTACTTCTCATCACCTTCTAAAGCCTTAAGAGCTGAACCCATAATAATAGGAGTATCATCACCCGGGAACTCATACTGATCTAAAAGCTCACGCACTTCCATCTCCACAAGCTCTAATAACTCTTCGTCATCAACCATATCACATTTGTTTAAGAAAACTACGATATATGGTACACCAACCTGACGAGAAAGTAGAATATGCTCACGAGTTTGTGGCATAGGACCATCAGCAGCAGAACATACTAAGATAGCACCATCCATCTGAGCAGCACCAGTAATCATGTTTTTAACATAATCCGCGTGCCCTGGACAGTCAACGTGAGCATAATGTCTATTTGGAGACTCATACTCTACGTGAGAAGTATTAATAGTAATACCACGTGCTTTTTCTTCTGGCGCATTATCGATCTCATCAAACCTACGAGCAGAGCCACCGTTTTTTTCAGCCATTACCTTAGTGATAGCTGCAGTAAGAGTAGTTTTACCATGATCAACGTGACCGATTGTACCTACGTTTACGTGCGGCTTCGAACGTTCAAATTTTTCTTTAGCCATTCTTTTATTACTCCATTTTTTTTCAACAAAAAATAAAAAACCAATAATATGGTGCTCACAACCAGACTTGAACTGGTGACCTCTCCCTTACCAAGGGAGTGCTCTACCACCTGAGCCATGCGAGCTTAAATTTTATAACCACGTTTAGGGTGGAGCGGGTGATGGGAATCGAACCCACGCTATCGGCTTGGAAGGCCGAAGTTCTACCATTGAACTACACCCGCATGGTGGAGGGAGCAGGATTCGAACCTGCGAAGGCTGAGCCGTCAGATTTACAGTCTGATCCCTTTGGCCGCTCGGGAATCCCTCCCCTAAAACTTTCTAGAATACTATAAAGTCTATTTGAATAAAAATCAAGCTTTTTGTGCTTGAATCTATAAAGCTTTTTAAGAAAATAACTACTTTAAAATTTTTCTTAAAGAACTAATCACATACTACTACGTTTAAAAATTAATGTAAATATTATTTTGTTATAAAAGGCTTATTTACTAGAAAACCTAGTAATTACTTTTGACATAACCATATTATTTACAATCACAATCTCATCACCAGTTTCGCTACTAAGCTTTGTATACAAAAAGCCTATAGATTTAACAGCACCTACTGAACCCCCTATATCAACGTTATCACCAATCTCAAAGGGTTTACTAAAAGCAAGCATTATGCCAGAGGCGAAAATACTATAAGATGCCTTTAAAGACATTGATATACCAAAAACGATACCCGTCAAAACACCAGTTATAGGAGAAATTGGGACACCTAATTTTGCCAAAGCTACCACAACAACTAAAATTAAAAAAATTACATAGATTAAACTTGCTAGAAACTGAGAGACTGTATTGTCATACTTTTTTAACAAGTTATAAGTTAATGATTTAACATACTTGGATAAGAGTAAACCTGCCACTAGTATAACCAGTGCTACAACCGCATTAGTCCAAAAAAAATTGTCAAAATACTTAATCATTTACTCTCCTCCTATTATAAACTCTCTTTGCTTTGATAAGTATGCAGATTGACATTATACTTATAATAGTTGAAATAATAGCTGGTATCATCGTTTCAACGGTTATAGACTCACCTGTAATAAACGATAATATGTAATAAACAGAAACCATATTTTCAATTATAAACAAAGCCATGCATATTGCAAAAACATATATACATACTACAAACCTAAATAAAAATGCTGTTAATCCAAGTAGTAACAATACAGGATAAACAATTATCTGTAACGCTTCTATAAATAGCTGACTGGCATCATAAATACACTCAAAATTATAATCAACAGTCAAAACATAAATGATTGAAAACACAATAAAGCTTGCCAAAAACATTGGTGTATCATTATTTATAAGCTTATCATTAAAGATAATTTCCTCACCCTTAGATTTTGAGAACAATAAACCCACCACTGTCAAAAACCCAGCACCTGAAATAAAACCATCATAAGAAAAAGTATTTTCCAAATATAAATGATGAATAACGTATCCATACCCGCCCAATACAAATAGAAAAATAGCAAAACAAACCCAGAATGCCACATCCCAATTTTTCTTATACATAAAAATTTGAGCTAAAATAACACAACAAAAGAATAATAAAATAGATAAAATAAGCCTTAAAATCTCATCTGCAAACATAGGTACATATGTAAAATCACACATTTTATTATCAAAACACTCCTTTTGATTTCAATAATAAATAAAATATTGTCGCTATTATACTACCAACAATAGGTCCTAGAATTGGTACCCACACATAGCCCCAATGAGAGGGACCTTTACCCTGTATAGGCATAATAGCATGAAACAATCTTGGACCAAAATCTCTAGCTGGATTAATAGCATACCCAGTAGTACCACCTAAAGATAAACCTATAGCTATAACGACAAATGCCACTGGGATACCGCCTAAAGCTCCCATATTAATTGCATAAGCTGTTGTTATATTAGAATCTCCAACCTGTATTACAACCCCATGCATAGCCAATATAGCAAACACTAACACAAAGGTTCCTATAACTTCACTCATAAAATTAGAAGGTAGATGTTTAATCGCTGGAGACGTGCAAAATGTCGCCAACTTTAAATCCGCATCAGTTGTAGCAGAATAGTGAGGATAATACATAATCCATACCAGAAATTGACCAATCATAGCACCCATAACTTGGCAAATAATATAAGGAGCTACCCAGTTCCATGAGAATTTCCCAGCTATTGCTAGTGAAAGTGTAACAGCTGGATTCATATGAGCCCCACTAATAGGGCCAGCAACCAAGATACCTATAAAAACAGCAAGTCCCCAAGCAAAAGTAATAACAATCCAGCCACTGTTATGTGATTTTGTCTTATTTAAAACTACACCTGCAACTACGCCATTACCCAAAAGGATAAGAATCATAGTTCCTACAATTTCTGCTACACATGCTGCCAACATAATTAGTCCTACCCAAATAATTCCTGCACATCAAAATTTTTAGAAAACTCTATAAACTCCTCTACCTGCTCACTCTGCCAAGCTTTATCTTTTCCAAGCTCTTTAGCCATAAGCTCAGCAACTATAGGCGCTGCTTTGATACTTGCTTTAATATCTAAAAAAGCAGCTCGTGTACGCCGCGCTAACACATCTTCAACTGTTTTAGCTTTTTCACTTCTTACATGGTAAACGACTTCTGCCTGATAGTATGGTAAATCGCTATGCAATAGCTCATAGTTATTCATTTCTTGCTGAATTGCTTTAATATCATCAGCATTTTTTCCATAAACTTTTAGTGGATAACTCTCTTTAGACTCAACAGCATCAATCAATAATTCTTCAGAGGTTTTAGAAGGTTTTTGCGCAATTTTACCACTTTCAATATAATCTAAAGTGTCCTGCCCCATACGTCTAAATATAGTCCACTTACCTCCTACTACCGTAATCAAACCATCTGCAGACTCAATAATCTCATGCTTGCGAGAAATATTGGCCGTTTTTTTATTTTTTTTAGGCGAAACTAACGGACGCTGACCACAGTATACTGACTTTATATCTGCAATAGTTGCTTTTTGCTTAGCATATTGGTTAAAGGTTTCTAAAATAAACTCAATTTCTTGTTTATCAGCTTTTGGTTCAATATTGGGAACCTCTTTTTTAATATCCGTAGTACCAACTATCAAATGGTCATGCCACGGCAAAATAAATAACACTCTGCCATCTTCTGTTTCTGGAATTAAAATAGCATGCTTGGTTGGAAACTTCTCTCGATCAAAAACTATATGGGTTCCTTGAGCAACAGAAACGTATTTATGTGCCTCTTTTCGACCCGCTAAACTCATAATAGTATCGCAAAAAGTCCCAGTAGCATTAATAATATGACTTGCCTTAAACTCTCTTTTTTCCTGAGTTAATTTATCAGTAGCCAACACAGTGTCTAATTTTGAATTTGTTGAACTGTAGATTTTTTCAACTTTATGGTAATTTAAGGCTACACCTCCCTTTGACTCAAAAGTTTTCATTAAAGAGATCAAAAGTCTAGTATCATCAAACTGACCATCATAATACACCAAGCTTTTTTTAAGTTTAGAACTTTCTATATTTGATAGCTCTGCTAAAGTTTGTTGCTTGTTTAGATTATAGCTCTTACCAATCTTGTATTTACCTGACAAAAACTCATATAACTTAACTCCTATTGTGTATTTAATAGTTTCAAAATAACTACGTGTAGGGATAAGATAAGATTGTTTATGAGTCAAATGTGGGGCATTATGTAAAAATGAAAACCTCTCTTCTAAGCCTTCCTTAACTAATGCAAAATCAAAATTCTCTAAATACCTCAAGCCACCGTGAATAAGCTTAGTAGACTTTGAAGATGTTCCCTTACCAAAATCATACGCTTCTAAAAGTAAAGTTTTATAACCACGTGAAACAGCCTCTATAGCACAACCAAACCCAGTCGCACCACCACCAATTATTATTATGTCGTAATTATTCTCCATTTTATTCAGCCCAAGCCTTACTTCTTTCTACTGCCTTTTTCCAACCCTTATAGTCATGAGCAACTGTTTTAGGATCTTTTTGTGGCTCAAAGATTTTCTCGGTAGTCAATATAGTTTTCAGCTCTTCTTTATTTTCCCAAAAGCCAACTGCTAGACCTGCTAAAAAAACTGCTCCTAAACCTGTAATTTCATTGATTTTTGGTTTTGAAATTTCAGACTGAAGAATATCTGACTGGAATTGCATTAAGAAATTATTCTGCACAGCTCCACCATCTACACGTAAGCCAGCTAAATCTAATCCTGTATCATCTTTCATACAATCTAAAACGGCTTTTGCTTGGTACGCTATAGCTTCAAGAGCAGCCCTAATAATATGCTCTCTCTTAGTGTCTCTAGTGATACCAACTATAGTGCCACGAGCATACATATCCCAATACGGAGTACCTAAGCCAACGAATGCTGGTACTAAATATACCCCGTTAGTAGAATCAATTTTGGTTGCATAATACTCACTATCTTCTGCTGAACGAATAAGACCCAAACCATCTCTAATCCACTGAATAACAGCTCCTGCAATAAACACACTACCTTCTAAAGCATAAGTTGGTTTACCATTTTCACCCCACGCGATAGTTGTTAGAAGTCCAGCATCAGAAAATACTGGCTTATCACCAACATTCATAAGTGCAAAACAGCCTGTGCCATAAGTATTTTTAGCCATACCCTTCTCAAAACAGCAATGGCCAAATAAAGCAGCATGCTGATCTCCAGCCACGCCAGCTATTGGAATTTTAGCTCCTGCTAGAGTTTTTTCATCCGTGTAACCGTAGATTTCACTTGAATTTTTCACCTCTGGTAACATAGACGCTGGAATATCTAAACGCTCTAAAATCTTCTTATCCCACTCTAGCGTATTAATGTTAAAAAGCATAGTACGTGAAGCATTACTATAATCGGTTGCATGAATTTTACCACGCGTCATATTCCAAATAAGCCAAGTATCTATAGTACCCATTAGAAGCTTACCAGCATTAGCTTTTTCTCTTGCACCCTCAACATTATCCAAAATCCACTTAACTTTTGTACCAGAAAAATATGCATCTACTACTAAGCCAGTATTTTCTTTAATGTATTTAACTAGTTTCGGATCTTTTTTAATTTCATCACAAATATACGAAGTACGGCGACACTGCCAAACTATAGCATTATAAACAGGGTCACCAGTTTCTTTATCCCAAACAACAACCGTTTCACGCTGATTTGTAATACCTATGGCTGCAATTTGCTCTGGCTTAACTCTTCCAGACTCAAGAACTTCTCTAACAACACCGCTTTGTGTTCCCCATATTTCCATAGGATCATGCTCAACCCAACCACTTTTGGGGTAAATCTGAGTAAACTCTTTTTGAGCAATTTTTCTGATATTACCATTTTTATCAAAGATAATTGCTCGTGAACTAGTTGTGCCTTGATCAACAGCTAAAACAAATTTTTCTGACATTGTTATTTTCAACACTTAGAATTTATATAGAAATTATATATTTAATAGCCCATAGGGTAAATGATGAATTAAAAAAAGTTAATTAGACAATATTGTTATAAAAGTGTAAATTTCTAAATTAATAAGAGCATTTTTTTATAAAAATGAAGAACTTCAGAACCTTTATAATACTAGTTATTGGGATAAGCTTTTATTGCTATGAGTTTTTTTTAAGGATACTAACTGGAGCATATCAAGAACAAATAGTTAACTACTTTAACATAAAAACTCATATTGGCTTTTCATTTTTAATATCTAGTTACAATATAACTTACCTTATAATGCAAATACCAGCTGGTATATTGCTAGATAGATTTGGTAGCAAAAGAATTTTAATCACAGCAACTTTAGTGTGTGGTGCTGGTAACATACTATTTATAGCTGGAGGTTTTAATTTAGCTATAGCTGGTAGACTGTTAGTAGGTATTGGGTCATCATTTGCATTTATAGGAGTTCTAAAACTAACTCTAGAGAATTTTAACCCCAAATACTTTAGCTTCATAACAAGCATTATAATATCGTTAGGAACCTTAGCTGCTGCTTTTTCACAAAACATTAGTGTGCTTATATCCAACTATAATGCTTCTTGGATAAATGTTTTTGTATACTCCGGTATGTTTGCACTACCATTAGCTATATTGTTTCAAATATTTTCACCTAAAGAAGTACAAACTGTAAAACTGATGCCAAAATTTAGACAAATTTATAGCGCCAGTAAAAATTTAATAAAAGATAAAAAGCTTTGGGTTAATGCAACTTGGGCAGGCTTGATATATATACCGACTGTGGTTTTAACCTCGCAATATGGAATTTTATATTTTAAACAAGCATATGGTTTTGGTGATATACTTGCAACAGCATTGATAACTTCAATATTTATCGGTTGGGTTATTTTCTCTCCAATAAAAACTCTATTAGCTGATAAATTTGATACAACAAAAGTCATCAATGTTTGCATTTTAGGAGCTATAACAACCGTTATTGTCATAAACTTTGAAATATTAAAAAACTATGCGATATTCTTAGTTTTTATTTTTGGTGCATTTTCTGCCTCACAAGTTTTAGTATGGTATTTTTTTAATAAAATATGTCCTCAGAATTTTGCCGCTATAGGGATTGCTATCACAAATATGCTAATTACCTTAGTCACTGAAGTTGGTCAATTATCAGTTGGTTTATCGATCGATATAGGGAATGTCATAAACCTAGCACCTAAAACAAGTATAAGTGTATGCTTAGTTACTTCACTAATATTAGGAGCTATAGTTTTTAAAAAACTCAACATAAAAGATAAAGCTATACCTTGACTAGATTAGCAATATCTGCCAAAAGAATCTTTTGCCCAACGTCAGGGCCAAAATTTACTGTATAAAACTCTTTTGTACCTTGAGCTTGTGATTTAATAAAAATACCTTTACCAAAAATTTTATGAAAAACTTTATCTCCAGATTTGAAGATTTTATTAGTGGGAGAACTTGCTTTTAAAAAATCAAATGGCGAAACACCGAAGTTAGATTTAGCCCTTACTTTAGCTTTAGATGGTTGGTTTTGTTCTTGGCTTAAATGTTCCTCGTCAATCTCAGCTAAAAACCTAGAACAAACTTGGAAACTACTTCTACCAAAAATATTACGTACCTGAGCGTAACTAATAGTTAGAGACACCATAGCCCTAGTAATCGCGACATAAAAAAGTCTCCTTTCTTCAGCAAGTTTTTCTTGAAGTCTTTTTGAATGAGAATTATCAAAAGCTTCCTGACTATTAATAACAGCATTTGGAGGGAAAACGCCCTCTTCTGCAGCAACTATAAATACATGCTTAAACTCTAGGCCTTTTGCCGCATGGATAGTCATCAATTGTATACTATCTACTGATTCATCAGCCTGCATTTCACCAGCTTCTAAAACTGCTAAAGATAAAAAATCTTGTAAAATATCAGCGTTATCATCAAGCAACTCAATTTGTGGTTCAAAGTCCTTAGCTGCACTTATTAATTCTTTTAAATTATCTATTTTTTGACGATCTTTTTCTGTATCCTTTTCCTCATAAGAAGCTAAAAGCCCACTTTTTGTAATCACGTACTCCAGTAATTTATCTAAACTAAGCTCTTTTATCTGATTAGCGATATCGTCAATTAATTGGATAAAATTTAAAAGCAAACTTGCTGTTCGTTTTGTTACTAGTTCTTTCTGTATAACTTCTAAAGTTGCTTGCTGATATGATAATGAGTTAATATGAGCAAAATTTCTAATTGTATCTAAAGTTTTATTACCTACCCCACGTGTTGGAGTGTTAAGGATACGCTCAAAGGCTAAATTATCTGTACTTGTAACTGCTAGTCTTAGGTAAGCCAAAGCATCTTTAACCTCCGCTCTATCAAAGAATCTAAAACCACCATAAATCCTATATGGAATACTAGCATATATACAACTTTCTTCTAGTACACGAGATAAATAGTTAGAGCGGTACAATACCGCAATATCACTATAATTTTCACCATCTTGATGAAGTTTACAGATTTTATCAATTATATATTTGGCTTCTTCTCTTTCATTTACAGCATTGTATACTTGTACTTTTTCACCTTCTTCAGCGGAGGACCAAAGTTCTTTGGACATTCTGTTATTATTATTTTTGATGACAGAATTTGCTGCCTTAAGGATATTTTTTGTTGAGCGGTAATTTTGCTCTAACTTGATTATCTCAACATTGTTTACTTCTTTTACGTAGCTATGGATGTTATCTACTATAGCTCCTCGCCAGCCGTATATTGATTGGTCATCATCACCAACAGCCATAATATAATTATCATCCGTCAGCAAAAGCTTTAACCAAAGATACTGTACATGGTTAGTATCTTGAAACTCATCTATAAGTATATATTTAAATAAATTTTGGTAATATTCTCTTAGTTGAATATTTAAAGAAAATAGCTCATACAAGTAAAGTAATAAATCTGCAAAATCTAAAGCATTATCAAGCTGTAATCTCTCTTCATAAGCCTCATAAATACGGTTAAAGTTTGCATCATATTGTCTAGAAAGTTTATTGCTGCGGGTTGCTTGGTCTTTTTGTTTATTTATAAAGTTTTGAAGTAATTTTGGAGGATATTTTTTATCATCAAGGTCTAAAGATTTTATCACTTTTTTTATAAGTTGAGCTTGCTCTTCTTGATCAAGGATTCTAAAGTTTTTATCTAAGCCAAGTTCATGTGAATGCTTACGTAGTAATCTATGGGCTATGCCATGAAAAGTTCCTATCCACATCCCAAATGTCGAGATTCCAAGCATTTTTTCAACACGCTGCTGAATCTCCTTAGCAGCTTTATTTGTAAATGTAACAGCTAAAATGTTGTCAGCAGCTATACCCTTATCATGGCATAGATAAGCTATCCTTGAAGTAAGAACCTTAGTTTTACCACTCCCAGCACCCGCTAAAATAAGGGAATTACGATCTTCAAGTAGTACAGCTTTGTACTGTTGTGGGTTTAAGCTACCCAAGAAATCTTTTAAAGACATTAGAAAAAAATTATTTTATTAATGGAGATATTTTAGCAGAAAAGAAGTCCTTATAAAAAGTAAATAGGTATTCACTAAACTAAGCTTTTCATATGTGATTAAAATAAAGCTTTTGTAAAACCCTCAGCATTAAAAACTTGAAGGTCATCAATTTTTTCACCAACTCCTATAAATCTAATTGGTAAAGACATTTTTTTGGCTATTGAAAAAACAATCCCTCCTTTAGCAGTTCCATCAAGCTTAGTAATTGTTATACCGGAGAGCTTTACAATTTCATTGAATGCTTCTGCTTGACTAAGAGCATTTCCACCAGTAGTTGCATCTAATACTAACATTACCTCATGGGGTGCTGTATCATCTAGTTTTTTAATAACTTTAACTACTTTTTTAAGCTCCTGCATCAAATTATCTTTATTATGTAATCGACCTGCTGTATCGGCTATCACAACGTCTATATTTTTTGATTTTGCTGAACTAATAGCATCATAAATTACTGAAGCACTATCAGCACCTTCTTTTTGATATATAACTTGAGTATTATTTCTATGACCCCACTCACATAATTGTTCAACTGCGGCAGCTCTAAATGTATCACCAGCTGCTAACATAACAGTTTTCCCTTCAGACTGAAATTTTTTAGTGAGTTTCCCTATAGTTGTAGTCTTGCCGACACCGTTAACTCCTACAACAAGTATTACATATGGAGATTTGCTACTATCTATTGCTAAAGCCTGTTGGCAAGGTAGAAGTATTTCTATAAGTTTCTCTTTGATAATCTGGTTAAGCATGTCTGCTGTTTGTAGCTCATTTCTAGAAATTTTAGTTCTTAGATGAGCGATAATTTCATCTGTTGCTGCAACACCGATATCTGCTGTTAAAAGCTGCATCTCCAGTTCCTCTAAAAGGTCCTCATCCACAACTTTTTGGCCCATTAAAAGAGTATTTAAGCTATTACCAAATTTACTTGCTGTCTTTGACAGTCCAGACTGTAGTCTTGCAAATAAGCCTTTATTGCTTGGTTTTTGATCTAGACTATTATCTTCTGATTGTTTCTTTTTTCTAAAGAGCATTATTAGAACCTTGAAAGTTAGTGTTTATAAGGTTTATATATAAACATAAGTGCTATTCGAAATATTTATCCCTAAGCTTAGCAATTTTTTGATGTAAAGGGTCAAACATACTTACGATATTTTTAGATTTAATAAAATGCACCTCTCCTTCAAAAGCTATTTCATCCCTTGCTCTTGCATAAACTTCCAGTAACTTATAACGCAAATCAATATTATTAGGATCTTTCTCTAAAGAATCTTGAATAGTGATACTAGCCTCGATGTATTTTTCACTATCCAAATATTGCTCCACTAACTCTTTTACATATAGCAATTCTTGTTCAATATTCTCTTTTAAGTCTATCTCTTGGACTGAGTTTTCTGTATTAAATTTAAACTTATCATTAACGCTGGTTTCAAATACTATCCCTTTTTCGGTCTTAACAACTATACTTTTATCATTCTCACCAAACTCTTCTACACCATCACCTGGCGATACATCTAAGCTATCTCTTGGATAAAGCTCTGGTGTTTTTGTAACTGATTCTTCTTGCTTATCTGTAGGATTATCATTAAAAAAATCAAACTCACTTTGTAAAGTTTGCTGTGTTTTGTAAAAATCCCTGTCTGATACTACCGGAGAAATACGCGACATAAGATGATCTCTCTTTCTCTTTGATATAAGTGCTAGTTCTAGCTCTTTTTTAGAACTTATATTTTCCCATACTTTCTTTGCCACAAAAGATAACACAACCAAAATCAGTAAACTTAAAATTAATTTAAATATGCTGAAAAATGTAGTTCCCCCCCCTTGCTCACTACTGGAATCTTCCGTCGTTTGGATATTTCTGGAGTCTAGACTATCACTATATACAATAGTTGAAGTACTATCGTCAGGGATCAAAGAGGGTATTGTTGCTTGACTACTAATTACGTTTTCTGCGGTACTTATGTTTTCAGCAGACGAACTTGTATCTATCGTTGGTCTATCGCCAAGCTTTTGTTCGGCTGTGTTTATTACTGTTGGTAAATTTTGGTTACTAGTTGAATTATCTTGTTGGCTTTCATTTTCATAAGAACCTTGCAAAATTTGATTTCTAGCAAGCGCCAAACCATCTTCAACCTCTGATTTTGTTGTTGGTAAAGCTAACTTATCACCAATTTTTATTCTATTATCAACAATACCAGGTATTTCAGCTTTATTTATACCTCTAATAGCATCTGTTAATTCTGAGCTACTAACACCATCGATAACGTGTGATTTTGCTATCTTATACAAATAGTCACCTGGTTTAACAGTATATATTTCCATCCCAAACGATATATTAGTAACAGCTACAACAACGCTTGCTACGAAAATTTTCTTAACACTTGCCAGCATCTAACGACCCTAAATTTATTCTAATAAAGACTAAAAAATTATAGCATATTTTTTGCACTTAAAAAGCCCTTGATATTAATGCTCTCTTGTCGAACTAAATATAATGTCTGGGTTTTTATCCTGAGCAAGCTGTAGATTCACCCCTGTAGGTGCCAAGTAAGTTAAATAACCGGTGCCATCATAAGCTAAGTTTACTTCATATTTTTTCTTAAATTCATTAAGTTTTTTTTCATCTTTACAAAAAATCCATCTAGCTAATGTTACGTTAACCCCCTCATAAGAGCACTTAACATTATATTCACTGGCCAAACGTTGTGCTACTACATCAAATTGTAGTACACCTACAGCTCCTAAAATAAGATCATTTGAAATAGCTGGCTTAAAAACTTGAGTAGCGCCTTCTTCTGAAAGCTGAACTAAACCCTTTTGTAAAGCTTTCATTTTTAATGGATCATTTAGTCTAACTCTTTTAAAAATTTCTGGTGCAAAGTTTGGTATACCCTTGAACTTTAATTTTTCACCTTGAGTAAAACTATCGCCTATTTGGATGCTTCCATGATTATGCAAACCAATAATATCCCCAGCGAACCCTTCTTCAACTTGCTCTCTTTCTCCTGCTAAAAATGTCAAAGCTTTAGAGATTTGGAGCGTTTTACCTGTTCTTTCATGATATATTTTCATACCTTTTTCATACTTACCTGAACAGATCCTAAAAAATGCTATTCTATCTCTATGTTTATCATCCATGTTTGCCTGAATCTTAAACACAAAACCTGTTAGTTTTTCCTCACAGGCTTTAACAACTCTTTGATCAGCCTCTCTAGATTGCGGCGCTGGAGCATACTTAGTAAAACCATCCATCATTTCTTTGACTCCAAAATTACTAAGTGCTGTACCAAAATAAACTGGTGTGAGTTTGCCTTCTAAAAATTCCTGCTCATCAAATTTATGACTTGCACCACGTACTAGTTCTATTTCCATCTCTAGATCTTCGTAAAGGTCTGAACCTATAGCATCTTTAGCATTTTCTAAACCACTAATTTTTTTGTAGTGATAAATCTCATGGCCATGACCACCCTCAAAAATGGTTACTTCGTCATTGTACAAATCATAAACACCTTTGAAATATTTACCCATACCTATCGGCCAATTCATAGGAGCACATTTGATTTTAAGGATACTCTCAACTTCATCTAACAGTTCCAAAGAGTCTCGTGTATCTCTATCAAACTTATTCATAAATGTTACTATTGGTGTATCTCTCAAGCGGCATACATTCATTAACTTAATAGTTCTGTCCTCAACACCTTTTACAGCATCAACAACCATCAAAGCTGAATCTACAGCCGTTAAAGTACGATATGTATCTTCTGAGAAATCTTCATGGCCCGGAGTATCAAGCAAGTTAACAATTCTATCATTATAAGGGAATTGCATAACTGAAGTAGTTATTGAGATACCTCTTTGTTTTTCCATTTCCATCCAATCAGAGGTTGCATGCACACCACTTTTCTTAGCCTTAACAGTACCTGCCGTCTTTATTGCATTTCCAAACAATAGCATTTTTTCAGTTATGGTTGTCTTACCCGCATCAGGGTGAGAAATAATTGCAAAAGTTCTACGCTTAGCGATCTCTTTAAGAATATTGTTCATAATAATATAAATAAACTAATTGACTTTATTTTAATTAGAAGAGTTTACTAAATATTTTATAATTTAAAAACTAAAAACATTCATTTAAAACTTGATGGATCCTTTTTTGTATTTCCTCTAACGGTAAACTAGCATCTATTTCTACAGCCTTATTTGATTTGTTTACGAGTTTCTTAAACACCTTTCTTGTTCTTTCGAAAAATTCTAAACCAGCTTGTTCTATTCTATCTGGAGAATCAACTTTTTTTGCTCTTTGCAACCCAACCAAAGGTTCTATGTCTAGGTAAATAACTAAATCAAGCTCACAATTACCAAGAAAATTACTATTTAAAGCTTCTATCTTTGCCAAGTCTAAACCTCTACCACCACCTTGGTAAGCTAAACTAGACCAGTAAAATCTATCTGAGACAACATTTACACCTCGCTCTAAAGCTGGCAGGATTAAATTTCTATAATGCTGCACTCGAGCTGCGTAGATCATCAGCAGTTCAGCATCAGAGTGAATTTCTTCGTTATACTTATTATGCAGAACAAGATTTCTTAGCTCTTCAGCTACCTTTGTACCACCTGGTTCTCGCGTATAAATAGCTTGGATTTTTTTCTCAGCAAAAAAATTTTGAATAAATTGCATAGCAGTACTTTTACCTGCTCCATCCAAACCTTCTATAACTAGAAATTTACCTTGCATTACTTAGCAATCCCCCATTTACTAAACGAAAAGACCAACCACAGTAGCCGATAGAAAACTTACTATCGAAGCTCCATATACAATTTTTAAGCCAAATTTTGCCACCTTGATAGAGGCTTTTTTACTAACAGCTTGAATAGCCCCTATGATAATACCTATAGAGCTAAAATTAGCGAATGATATTAAAAACACTGATAAAACAGCTTTTGCATGAGTTGAGAGTTCGACACCCTTTTTAATCATAAGATCTATAGCTGCAAACTCATTACTAACCAACTTTGTTCCCATGATTTCACCAGCAAGATGTAATTCTTGGTCTGGAATACGTAGCAACCATGCTATAGGATAAAAGATATAGCCTAAGATACCCGTAAAGGTAATTCCAAGAACTGCTTTACATATAATATCTATAATACTCAGTAATGCTATAAAACCGATAAGCATAGCACTAACAATTACAGCTATTTTAAATCCGTCTAATATGTATTCAGCCAACATTTCAAAAAAACTTTGCTTCTCAATATTCTCTTCTAGGCTAATATGTAAGTTATCATAATCAAAAGCTTCTGATTTCTCATATGGGTTTATAATTGTTAGTACAAAAAAGGTACCAAACATATTCATAACCATAGCCACAACCACATATCTAGGATCAAAACCATTTTCTATACTCAACATCCCCATATACGCACCTGCTATAGCAAGCGAAACTGTAGACATAGCCGTTGCTGCCATTGTATATAATACATTTGAAGGAAGGTGACCTATTATTTTTTTATAAGCTATAAAATTTTCTGATTGGCCAACAGCAAGTGAACTAACAGCATTAAAAGACTCTAACTTACCCATTCCTGTTATTTTTGATAGTACAAATCCAACAAATTTTATTAGAACCGGTAATATTTTTAAATATTGTAAAATACCAATAATAGCAGACATAACAATAATCGGCATCGCCACTGAAAAAAAGAAAATATGTCCCCCATCCATATCAGCTAACGAACCAAAGATAAATCTTGTCCCTACATTAGCACTATTTAGCAAATAACTAAATCCAACAACAATTACAGTAATAACTTTTTCACCGATGTTTGATTTTAAAAAAAAGTAAGCTAAGCCGGTTTGGACTATAAGGATTAATAATAAATAGTTATACCTAATTTTTTTTCTATCACTGCTCCAAATATAAGCTAATAAAAAAATTGCTAAAATATCTAATACAAAAAATAAAAGTTTAGTAACCATTCTTTACACATCCACCATCTGTTAATAAATTATCCAATAAACTACTGACTCCAAATCTAAAAGTTTTTGGGTCGATATAATCATCTGAAAAGAGCGCTTGTGCTAACTTTATATATTCTACTGCTTGCTCATAGTCTCTTATACCACCAGATGCTTTAAATCCTATTGTTTTTTTAGTTTCTTTTATTGTTTGAAGCATAACTTTCGCTGCCTGTGGTGTTGCGCCTTCCAGTGCTTTTCCAGTAGAAGTCTTAATAAAATCAGCACCATTATTTATAGCGTCTTGGGTTGCTTTATGTATCAGCTTATCTGACTTAAGCTCTCCTGACTCAATTATAACTTTTAAAATTTTATCACCACAGAGATCTTTGAGCTTTGAAACTATCTCACATGATTTACCAGAAAAACCTTTTTCCAAATACTCTTTATAATCTATAACTACATCAATCTCATCAGCGCCTAGCTCTAAAGCTTCTGCAGTTTCAGCTAAAACTTCTTCTATAGAAAAGGTGCCTTGTGGGAAATTAACAACTGTAGCAACTCTAAAATCTTTTCCTAAATACTTTTTAACCAATGGAATAAACTTTTTATAAACACAAATTGCAGCAACTGTACCAAGTGAATTTCTTGCTTTTAAACATAAATCAACAATTTGTTGATCTGTATCATTATCACCTAACTGCGTTAAATCTATTAAAGGTACTATTTCTTGTTTACTAATCATTACTTTTTCTCAAAAATTGATCTACCATACTCTAATTTCTCTACTCCCATAAAATCAGCTATACTTTGCCCAATGTCTGCAAAAGTTTCTCTAGCTCCTATAAACTCTGACTCTATATTTTTTCCCCACACTAGAAAAGGCACATATTCTCTAGTATGATCCGTCCCTGCTGCAGTTGGATCACAACCATGATCGGCAGTAAGGATAACCATAGTGTCTGTGTCTAAAATTTTATCTAATTCAGGAATCATAGAATCTAAATATTCTAACGCTCTACCATAACCTTTTGGATCTCTACGATGGCCAAAACTTGAGTCTAAATCGACAAAATTAGTAAATACTAAACTATTTGGCTCAGCTTGTGCATATTCTTTTATAGTTTGATCAAACAACTCTTCTAAACCTGTTGCTTTAACTTTTTTAGATATCCCTTGGTTAGCGTAAATATCGGCTATTTTGCCTATCGAAATAACTTTACCACCAGCTTTAGTCAATTTCTCTAATAAAGTTGGTGCTGGTGGTAATATAGAAAAATCTCTTCTATTACCAGTGCGCGCATATTCATCTGCTGATTCGCCTATAAATGGTCTAGCTATTACACGCCCTACTTTAATATTCATTTCATTAAGCGTTTCTCGAGCTATCTTACATATCTCTAACAACCGTTCTAATCCAAAATAATCTTCATGGGCAGCTATCTGAAATACACTATCTGCGGACGTATAAACTATAGGTTTTTTTGTAACACAGCTTTCGCAACCATATTGTTTTAAAATTTCAGTTCCTGAAGCATGTCCCGCATCTATAAAACCATCATTTAACTTTGCTTTTTCAACCCATTTATCTATAAATTCTTGGTCAAAACAACTTTGTTCACTTTTAGGTGTAAAATAATACCAATCAAATGTAACAGGTACACCTGCTAACTCCCAGTGGCCACTTGGAGTATCTTTTCCTCTACTAATTTCGGCACAATACCCATACTTAGAGTTTTCAATTTCATCACCTTGAGTTGCTATATTCAAAGATAAAGCTTGGCCACGACTATGTTCTGCAACTTTTTTTAAGCCTTTTTTAGCTAAGTTTGGCAGACTAATACTCATACCATTGTTTTTAAAGTAATCAACTATATGCCCTAAAGTATCAGTCCCTTGGTCACCAAACTCTGCAGCATCTGGAGCTTCACCAATCCCAAAAGAATCAAAAAGCAAGATTACAACCTTTTTATTTCTCAACATATAAACTCCTGGCAACTAACCTTTATTGTTAATATTTTCTAAAAAAGCTATTCTTATGCCTCGTAAAACCAAATCTGGTGAGATTTCATCAAAAATGTCTTCATCTTTAAACAAATTAGCAAAACCACCTGTCGCTATGGTATACACTTCATTTGTACCCACTTCCTCGATAATCCTACTTTTAAGCTCTTTTAATGCCCCAAGATGGCCAAAATACAACCCCGAACGAATGTTTGTTATTGTATCATTACCTATAGCCTTATTGGGCTTAATAATTGTTACTGACGGTAATTGAGCAGCTCCTTGGCATAAAGCGTTCAAAGATAGCTTAACACCTGGTAATATGCAACCACTTAAATATTTATGATCTTTAGTTACAACATCTAAAGTAGTTGCAGTACCAAGGTCAACTATAATCAGATCCTTATCTGGGTAGTCAGCAACTGCTCCTATACAACTTGCTAGCCTGTCTGCTCCTACTTGATGTGCCTCTACAGCAGACATATCAAGGTTTAGTTTAAGATTCATATTCACAAAAAAAGGTTTTAGCTTGAAATATTTTATGATTGCTGACCCAAGTGAATAATTTAAATGTGGCACCACTGAGGAAATTGCACATCCTGTTATATAATTAGGATCAATATTATTCTCACGTAAAACTTGTCGTAAAAATACACCCAACTGATCAGAAGTTGAATCGGCCGAAGCTGTAGCATAACGCGTCTGATTAATTAATTTATCACTATCAAAAACACCTGTGTGAATATGTGAGTTACCCACATCCATAACTAATAACATTTTATTAACCTCAATTTTCTACTAAACATAAATAACACCATGATGTAACTTAATAATGTTAACGTACTTATTTACGTATTCGTTATTCACTATTTTAAACCCATTAATAACTATTAATAACCAAAACTTTACACCAACTTAAAACTATAATTTAAAGCGCTTCTTTTGACTACCTAATTGATATAATTCACTCTCACTCTAAAATTTTGGCAGATATCTCACAAAATAAGTCTAGTGTGCTTGATCCCAGTTATCTCCAAATCCTACGTTTACCTCAAGTGGCACGCTAAGCATGATTGCTTGCTCCATTATACCTTTTATCTGCTTACAAACATCATCTATCTTATCTTTTGTAACTTCAAATACAAGCTCATCGTGAACCTGCATTATCATTTTAACGTCTTGATTGTAATCTTGAACAAGCTTAGTACTAACATCTATCATTGCTTTTTTAATAATGTCTGCCGCTGTGCCTTGCATTGGAGCGTTAATAGCTGCTCTTTCAGCAGCATTACGTTGCATAACGTTTCTCGCGTTTATCTCTGGTAAATATAACCTTCTTCCTAATGTAGTTTCTACATAGCCACTTTCTTGAGCAACTTTTTTTGCTGTATTCATATATTCCTTAATCCCCGGGTAGCGACTAAAATATGTTTCTATATATTCTTGAGCCTCACTTCTAGAAATTTCCAGCTGTTTTGCCAATCCAAATGCACTCATCCCATAAATCAAACCGAAATTTACAGCTTTTGCTCTTCTTCTTTGCTCATTTGTTACATCAGCTATGCTTATCCCTAAAACCTCTGCAGCCGTTGCACGGTGTATATCTAAGCCCTGTCTAAAAGCTTTAAGAAGGTTTTCATCTTTGGATAAATGAGCCATAATCCTAAGCTCTATCTGTGAGTAGTCTGCTGCAACTATATAATTACCCTCTTCTGCTATAAAGGCTTCTCTTATTTTTCTACCTTCAGAACTTTTAATCGGAATATTCTGTAAATTAGGATCAGATGAAGATAGTCTACCTGTTACAGTGCCTGTTTGGTTATATGAGGTATGTACTCTTGAATTCTTATCAAGCATAGCTGGCAACTTATCAGTATAAGTGTTTTTTAACTTACAAAGGTGGCGATATTTCATAATTAAATCAGCCACTTCATATTCTTGAGCTAATTGTGTAAGTACCTCTTCTGAAGTTGAAGCCTGACCTTTTGCAGTTTTTTTAACTGCTGGCAACCCCATTTTTTCAAATAGTACTTCTCTTAATTGCACTGGTGAAGATAAATTAAACTCTTGTCCACACAACTTAAAACACTTTTTTTCTAGCTCTTTAATACTATTTTCAAGCTCTTGACTATGTCTAATTAACTTATCAGCATCTATCTTGACACCCAATTTTTCCATTTGATTTAAAATTAGGGTCAATGGCATTTCTATTTTAAAATACAGCTTATTAAGTGTCTCTTCTTTTTCCAATAAAACTTTTAGAAAATTATATAATCTGAAAGTAATATCTGCATCTTCAGCGGCGTACTTAGCTACTTTGTCGATTTCCACTTGGTCTAAAGTTTGCTGGTTTCTACCAGTCCCAGCTATTGCACTATAAGGGATAGGCTCGACATCAAGATACTCTTTGGAGACACTATCCATATCATGCTTACCACTACTTTTTAGTACATAAGACATAATCATAGTATCATGAATACTTCCTTGAATATTAACTCCATATTTTGATAAAACTTTTTCATCAAACTTAAAATTATGAGCGACTTTAAACTTCTTTATGTTAGAGAATATTGGTTTTAGGGACTCCAATACAGTTTTTAACTCAAGCTGTTGCGGCACTCCAAGGTATCTATGTTGTAAAGGGATATAATATGCTTGGCCTTCTTCAGCACAAAAAGAAAGCCCTACCAGATTTGCTTCGTAAGTATCTAACGAATCTGTTTCAGTATCAAATGCAAAACCTTCTTTAGTTTCTAAAGTTTTCACCAAACTTTCTAACTCTTTATCTGTAAAAACTGTCTTATAATCAATATTTACGGTTTTTCTTTCCACAATTTCTACACCAATGTCTAGAGCTTTTAAAAGAGATTTAAATTCGTATCTTACAAAGAATTTATGTAAAGTTTCTTTATCCATTTCTTTACATTTTAACTCATTTATAGGAATATTCAGGTCAAGGTCACATTTTATAGTAGCTAATTGATAAGATAACCTAAGAAGATCAATATTGTTACGCAAATTCTCACCAACTTTGCCTGCTATTTTATCTTTGTTTACTATAATATTTTCAATATTTTTATACTCTTGTAACCACTTAACTGCTGTTTTTGGACCAACTTTTGGAACCCCAGGAATATTATCTGAAGAATCTCCCATTAAAGCTAAATAATCTATAATCTGGCTAGGTTTAACTTGATACTTTTCTAAAACCTTGGGAATATCTGTTGTAGCGTCTTTCATTGAGTCATATAGCATTATATTTTCACTTACCAGCTGAGCCATATCTTTATCACCAGTAGAAATAACCACCTGATAACCCTGAGCTTCAAGCCGTTTTGCTAAAGTACCTATCACGTCATCTGCTTCGACATTTTCTTTGATAATAAGAGGAAAACCCATTTTTTTGATTATTTCATGTAAAGGCTTAATTTGAACCCTTAGTTCGTCATCCATATCCTTACGGTTTGCCTTATATTCTGGATAAATTTCGTGACGAAAACTCTTACCTTTGGGATCAAATACTACTGCAATATATTCTGTTTGATACATTACTGGTAGTTTTTTAATCATATTGATGACACCCAAGATCGCCCCTGTAGGCTCACCTTGACTATTAGTGAGCTTTGGTAGCGCGTGAAAGGCTCTAAATAAATATGACGAACCATCAACCAAAACTATTTTTTTCATGAGAAATTTTATAAAAATTTTTATCAAGCTAAATAGTAATCTATATAACCCAGTTTAGCAAACACTTAATGTCCTAAGCTTAGTTAAATATACTTAAGTCAGTTAGAGATAATTCTAAATCGATATCCAAATACCACCAATTTTCTTTACTAAAATTTTTACACTTAATAGCATCTTTATATGTCATTACTACAGTTTGTGAGTCACCAATAATAGAAAAATCTTCTTGACTAAACTTGTGATGGTCTTTAAACACTTTTTTATCTACTATATCTAATCCACAACTTTCCAAACTAGTAAAAAATTTATTTGGGTTACCAATACCTGCTACAGCAACTACTGGTTTTTTACCAAAAATTTTTATAGGTACACACCTACCTGAAGTAATATTTACAAACCTAGTAGCTGTAATTTTAGTAAATATAACGTTTTGATTATAAGATACTAAGAACTCTTTATCCTTTAGATCACATTGACCAATAACTATTATACTATCTACTGATTTTAACCTTTCTATAGGCTCTCTTAGTGGTCCGACTGGTAAACACAAACTATTACCAAACATACGTGTAGCGTCAACAACAACTATCTCATAATCTCTAGCTAATTTATAATGCTGTAAGCCATCATCGCTAATTATTATATCTGTATTAGGGTATTTTTTTTCAATAAACTTAACAGAGTCTATTCTTTTCGGACTGATAACTATAGGCACTTTACCACCTAAAGAATCATAAAGCATAGCAGGTTCATCACCACACTGACTAGGAAGAGTACCTTTGCTTACTTCAAAAGGATACTCAGCAGATTTAGCACCATAGCCTCTACTTATAATAGCTAGTTTTTTATTCTGCCTAAGATAATTTTCCGCCAGCTTCCTAACTACAGGAGTTTTACCTGTACCGCCTACAGAAATATTGCCAACGACAACAACAGGTATATTAGACCTATACTGAAACTGGAGTTGCTTGGTTTTACGAAAATTAGCAACTCTTGAAAAAACAATTGATAATGGTTTTAGCAAAAAACTCACAACGTTAGTCTTTCGCTGATACCATATTTTATCTAACATTTGACTTACTTAAGTCCTGATTGGTATAGTTTACTGTATAATCCATTATTTTCCAAAAGTTCTTGATGCTTACCACTTTCAACAACTTTACCCCTATCCATAACTATGATTTTATCAGCGTTTTCAACTGTACTTAACCTATGTGCTATCACTATAGTTGTACGTGAAGTAGTCAGGTTCTCAAGAGCTTGCTGAACTACTCTTTCAGATTCATTATCCAAAGCACTTGTAGCTTCATCAAATATAAGTATTGGAGCATCTTTTAATAATGCTCTAGCTATAGATAATCTCTGGCGTTGTCCTCCTGAGAGCTTAGATCCATTATTACCTATACCAGTATGTATACCTTCTGGCAAAGTTTCTACAAACTCATAAGCATTAGCTTTTTTTAAAGCATCTATAACTTCTTGTTCTGTCACATCTTTATCTGTACCAAATGCCACATTATTATAAACAGTATCATCAAATAGATGTACATTTTGTGAAACTAATGATAAATGAGAACGTAGGTTTTTTAACGTTAAATCACGACTATCAACATCATCAACATAAACAACTCCATTATGTTGTGTATAAAACCTTGATATAACACTAGTAAGTGTAGTTTTTCCACTACCAGATCTACCAACAAAAGCTACTGTTTCACCTGCTTTAATGTCTACGCTTACACCGTCTAACACTTTTTGATCACCAAATGAAAAACTTAAATCCTTAATACTAACGTTGCCTTTAACCTTCGTTAGTTCTTTACTTCCAGTCTCTTTTTCACTTGGATAATCAAGTATATAAAAAATATCTTCTGTAGCTGCTACAGCTTTTTGAATAACAACATTTACTTTAGTTAAGTTTTTAATAGGCTTTAATATAGCCGCAGCTGCTGCAAAAAATGAAGCAAATGAGCCAGCTGTTAACCATGAAGCTCCACTTTCATTAGTGCCAAAGATTGCTATAGTAAATAAAGAAAGAGCCAAAACTAATGATGCAATAATTTGTATAACAGGAGAAGTCAGAGCATCCAAAGCTATAGTTCTAATTTGTTGTGAATATGTGTAATCTAAATTTTTAAAAAATTTATTTTCTTGCTTTTTTTCTGCTCCAAAAATTCTTATCTCTTTATAATTTCTAAGTGTCTCTTCTGCAGTATGAGTGACATCCCCCATTGATGACTGAGTATTTCTACTTAGAGTTCTAAATTTTTTATTTATCACTGTTATAAATAAACCCAAAAAAGGGCCAACTATAATCAAAAATAAAGATAATTGCCAACTTGAAACTACCATCACTATTATCAAGCCAATTACAAAAGTACCATCTTGAACCACAGTAATAACTGCTGTAGAGGTAGCTTCTGTTACTTGATCAACATTGTATAATAATCTAGATATAATTTGCCCTATGGAATGCTTATCAAAAAAACTTGCAGGTAGGTTTGTAAATCTTTTATATATATCTTTTCTAAACTTATATACAACCTTTTGCCCTAAGGAGCCTATGAAATACTGTGAAATAAAAGAGCCTATAGATCTTAACCCCAGCAGTCCTACCATACCCAAACCCATCAACATTAATATTTGACCACTTTGCTTAGTAATATCTCCATCAGGCCCAAAGCCATAGTTTAAAATAGGATTTATCAAATAAATCATCGCAGCATCAGCTGCTGAAAAAAAGATACTACCAATCGCGGCAAGCACTAAAAAATACCATAGGTGACTTACTTGCTTAAGTAACCTTTTATAAAGTGCTGTCACCTTTTCTTTATTTGCGTTGCCTGAAAGATTACTAGAGGAACCTTTTAACTCTATTTTATCTATTAAATTTGCCATATAACCGCTAAAAAGGTACAAAAGCACCGAAAAACCTAAATACATAAATCAACATTATACACTTTTTTCTGTTAACATAAACAGACAAATAACCTTAGCTTTAGCTCGATGAAAACTTATCTAGTAGGTGGTGCTGTTAGAGATATGTTACTTGGATTAATTCCAAAAGATAAAGATTGGGTAGTTGTCGGTGCCACTCCAGAAAAAATGCAGGAACTAGGATTTAAAAAAGTTGCATCAAGCTTTCCAGTTTTCATCCACCCCATAACAAAACAAGAATATGCTCTAGCTAGGACCGAACGTAAAATTTCTAAAGGCTATCACGGTTTTAAGCCAGAATTTTCTATAACTACAACTTTAGAAGAGGACCTAAAACGACGTGACTTAACCATTAACTCAATAGCTTTAGACGAAAATAATAATATCATTGACCCTTTTAATGGCCAGCAAGATATAAAAAATAAAATTCTCAGACATACTTCAGAGGCCTTCTGTGAAGATCCGCTTAGAGTGGTTAGACTAGCTAGATTTAAAACACAATTATGTGAATTTAACTTTCAAATAGCAGATGAAACAAAAAAGGTGGTCAATAACATATTAGAGTCTGACGAGCTTCTACATATAGCAAAAGCACGTCTGTATATGGAGTTTATAAAATCACTAAAAAATCCTCGGGTTTTTTTTGAGTCACTAAATGAATTAAAATCTTTAGAAATACTCTTTCCTAG
Source organism: Allofrancisella heilbronnii (assembly GCF_000710735.2). Taxonomy (NCBI): domain Bacteria; kingdom Pseudomonadati; phylum Pseudomonadota; class Gammaproteobacteria; order Thiotrichales; family Francisellaceae; genus Allofrancisella; species Allofrancisella heilbronnii. Next base: position 1,447,092 of record NZ_CP144673.1, read on the forward strand.
TATTCATAAACAATTAAACTTAATACCTTCCGGAAACTTTTTTCACCATAATCTATACAGGTTAGCAACTACTGATATAAAAATAGCTTTAACTTTCTTTAACATAGATCCAAATCTATTAAACAGCTTTAGAAAAGAATTATTCTTAACGAATAATCAATATAAATTAATAGTGGCTGTCAATAACATCCACACCATACTTAAATCTAAAGAAAAAAATGATCCAAAAAAAATCTTATCGCTATTAAAAAATGCAAACCTGTTAAGAGATAAGTGTCTATTTAGCAAAACCATGAAAGCATACTTACGTTTAACAAAAATTTTGTATCAAGGCGAAAATATACATAAGCCAATAACTAAACTTAAGCTACTTAAAAAATTAGTTTCAGATATAAATAAATTAGATATTAAATGCTTAGTGAACTCGACACCGACAAATTTACTCAAACCAAGAGTTTATCAACTACATTTAGATATTGTCAAAAACTATATTTTTTATGATACAATAATTTAATGTTTGAACCAAAAAATAATATATTTTATTGAATTCAAAAATGAAAAGGTGTGATAATTTAATATTCCCAATTAATACTTTAGTTTGTGCGCTAGCTATCATAACTACTGTATTTACAATTATAGTACTAAATTGGAAGCCATGCCCTATGTGTTTGCTACAGCAACTTAGTGTAATTACAGTAGCAATCTTTAGTATTCTAGGGTGGGTTAAAAAAAAGCTCGTTATTTTTTCTTTGATAATTAGAATTATTATTTTCGCAGTTATTATCGCGGGGCTTTATGTAGCTGCATATCAAACATATATTCAGTATTTTTCAATAAATGCATCAACATATGACAGCTCATGTGGTATGTTAGATAATACTCTGATCATCCAAGCTACAAAAGCTTTTACAGGTGCTGTAGAAAATTGTTCTGATATTTCCGAAGAAATTTCTGGTATCAGCTTAGCAGTTTATAGCTTAATGTTCTTTACAAGTTTATTAATCATAAATGCAATTTCTTTTTTTATGATTCTTTTTAAAAAGGTAGAAAAATAGATGTTAGATTACAAAAAAATTCTGTCCAATACAAAACAGAAAATTCATGCTAGTAAAAAAAATTATTTAGCTTTTACTATAGCGACTTTAGTACTAGCCTGGCTAGCCTTGGGAAACATTGGTGTTTCAATAGCCATTGTATACTTTATATTTCAATTAGGATTTATAAAGAAACAATTTTCAAGACTAAAGGATAAAAAAGTTGCATCTATTGCTGTTGTAGTTGGAGCAGCTTTAATATTTGGAGGAATATTTAGCTTTACAAGCTTTGTACAAAGCTTAATCAAACATGGGATGGCATCATATGTGCCTCAACCAGTAGCTGTAACTTCATCTGTAGTTGAAGAAACACAATGGAAGCAAATAATTAATACTATTGGTGAAGCCCAAGCTGTTCAATCTACCGAAATATCATCTCAATCAGGTGGTATTGTCAGCGAAATACATTTTAAAAGTGGCCAAGAAGTGAAAAAAGGAGATCTACTTTTTAAGCTTGACACAAGTCAATTAAAAGCAAATTTAGAAGAAGCTCTTGCAAAACTAAAACTTGCCAAATTAACTAAAGATAGATATGATCAACTAGCTGAACAAAAAGCAACTTCTAAAGAAACTGCTGATAAAGCTGATGCTGATTATTTATCTAATATAGCACAAGTACAAAATATTGAATCCCAAATAGCTTTCAAAGTAGTCAGAGCACCTTTTGATGGTAAGATAGGTATTAGAAATATAAGCTTAGGTCAGTATTTTAATAATGGGGATAGCGCAGCTACATTGACAAAAATAAATCCTATATTTATAACCTTCCCAGTACCACAAAACAAAGTCAGTCTAATTAGCGTTGGTCAAGAAATAAGCTTCTACTCAGACTCTTTTCCAGGAGAAACTTTTAAAGCAAAAATTACTGCCATGAACTCATTTATTAACCAAACGAACAGATCAATCATGGTTCAAGCTACTTACGATAATCCTGATCGTAAGATTTTCCCAGGCATGTTTTTAACAGTCCATGTAAACTTACCACCAAAGGAAAACTCCATAGTTATACCAAGAAATGCTGTTTCTTATAGTCTATATGGTGAATCTGTATATACTTTAAAGCCCGCACTTAACCCAGATGGTAAACCCCAAAAAGCCTCTTATACATCAACTGCTAATGGGAGCATGGAAACTGTAAATACAGATAAAATCTTATATAAAGTAGGCCAAGTAAACATCCAAGTTCTAGACACCAGAAATAACTTAGCTCTAGTATCTGGACTCAAAGCTGGCACTACGATAGTTACATCTGGGCAAAACAAAGTTCGTAAAGGTACCAACGCTGTAATAAATAATGATGTAAAAATAGACAATAACATCTACGACGAAGGGATACAGTAATGAAACTTATTGATATCTTCATCAGAAAACCAGTCTTATCACTTTCAATAAGCTTTATGATTATCGTTGTCGGTATTGGCTCTTTTTTCACATTACAGATTAGACAATATCCATATATAGATAGTGCAACAATAACCATAACAACCAGTTATCCAGGAGCTAACCCATCTACAATCCAAGCGTTTGTAACTAGGCCCCTTGAATCATCTGTTGGCACCTCAAAAGGTATCGACTACATGACTTCTGAGTCTGCTTTAGGTACTAGTAGTATTACTGTATACGTTAAACTTGGGTATAATTCCAACGATGTACTATCAGAAGTAGTCCAGAACGTCAATGCTGTATTAAATAGGCTTCCTCAAGATGCCTATTCTCCTTCGATTAAATTAAATCCAGCTGATAATTTCCCCTCTTTGATACTTGCTTTTACCAGTAAGTCTATGAATACATCTGAGATATCAGCTTATGTAAACTCTGAACTAAAACCTAAACTACTAGCTCAGGGGGGGTTAACAGATGTTAACATTTGGGGGTTTAAACCATACGCTATGCGTATATACCCAAATAAAGAACATATGGCAGAATATGCAATAACTCCAACTGAGCTAGCAACAGCAGTTGGATCCAATAGCTTAGTTTCTGCTGGCGGACAAATTCAAGGACCATACCTAAATTATACTCTTAATCCTGAAACAAGCATGTCATCCTCTCAAGAATATGAAAACCTGATTATAAAAAAATCTGGTGATCAAATAATCAGATTAAAAGATGTCGCTAAAGTAGAACTTGGTGCACAGGATTATAATTCATCTGTAACTTTTGATAATAAAAATGCTGTTTTGGCTGGCGCTGTAGTTTCTCCGGAAGAGAATCCTCTTACAGTAGTAAGTAAACTCGTTGATCAGCTGCCAAGTATAAAAGCAAGCTTACCAAATGGTTTAGATGTTGATATTGCCTACAATAGCACTCTTTATATAGAAAGCTCTATTGATGAAGTTATACATACTTTAATAGAAGCTGTAATTATTGTATCAATTGTGATGTTTTTATTTTTAGGTTCACTTAGAGCTATTATTGTACCGATTATTGCTATTCCGTTATCTATCATAGGAGCTTTTTTCTTTATGAAGATTATGGGATTTTCAATAAACTTGCTGACCTTATTAGCTATGATTCTCGCTATTGGTCTAGTAGTTGATGATGCTATTGTAGTACTTGAAAATATTTATAGACACATCGAAGAAGGTATGGAACCTTTCGCTGCATCTATTAAAGGGGCTCGTGAGATAGCTAATCCTGTAATATTAATGACATTAACCTTAGTGGTTGTGTACGCCCCTATTGGGATGATGGGTGGATTTACAGGTCAGCTATTTACAGAGTTTGCCTATTCTCTTGCCGGTTCAGTTTTAATATCTGGGCTTGTTGCTTATACACTTTCTCCTATGATGTGCTCAAAAGTACTTAACCGTGAAATGATGAGCTCAAAACTGGTGGTCTTTATAGATAGATTTTTTAGTAAATTAACAGCTAAATATAAAGCTCTTTTAGAATTTATATTAGAAATTAAGCCAGCAATAGCTATAGTTGGTATAATAGTCCTTGCTAGTTGTTTTATTATGATTAGAGGTGTTAAATCAGAGCTAGCTCCTAATGAAGACCAAGGTTTTTTAGGTATAATGGGTACAACTCCCTCATCAGCCAACATTAACTATTTAGAAACGTTTAGTAAACCACTTGAAAAAGTATTAGATGAAACCCCTGGTAAAGAAAATGTCTTTATACTAAATGGTGTTATGGGTTCAAATGTAATATTTGGTGGCTTTATAATGAAACCATGGGATGATCGTACCATTTCTCAGGGTAAAGTTGCAAATATAGTCCAATCAAAAGTTACCGATCTTCCTGGTATTCAAACTTATACATACCAAACACCTTCTCTTCCAGGGATACCACGTGGAGCTCCTATGTCATTAGTTATTCAAAGCATCAATGATTATGAAGCTATAAATGAAGTGACAAATAACCTAATTAGTAAGATGATGAAAAGTGGTTTGTTTGTATTTGCTCAAAGTGACCTTAAATTTGATAACCCTGTCATAGATATCGATATAGATCGTGAAAAAGCTGGTATGCTTGGCATTACTATGTCAGATATCGCTAGAACTCTTAGTTATTCATATGCTGGAGGCTACATCAATTACTTCTTTTTAAAAGGTTATAGTTTCCAGGTAATTCCACAGTTAGCCCGTAATGAAATGCTCACCCAAGAGCAACTAAGCAATATTTATATCCGTTCAGATGCTACTGATAATCTGTTTAACTCTGAGTTACCATTATCAGCTTTACTTAGTTTCCATACAGAAGGCCAACCTCTTACATTAAATACGTTCCAACAGCTCAACTCTGCAACAATTTCTGCTGTTATGTCACCTGGAGTAACTCAAGGCCAAGCTATAGACTATGTTGAGAAGTTAGCAAAAAGTGAACTTACTGAAGGGTTCGCTTACAACTTCTCAGGATCTGCACGTCAATATATTGAAAATGGTAACACTATGATGGTTGCTTTTGGTTTTGCTATTATTCTTATATTCTTAGCTTTATCAGCTCAGTTTGAGAGCTTTAGAGATTCATTAGTAATCCTTGTAACCATACCAATGGCAATATCTGGAGCACTAATTCCCTTATACCTAGGGCAATATTTAGGAGCTGGTTGGGCTTCATTAAATATATATACACAACTAGGTTTAGTAACACTAATAGGACTGATCTCAAAACAAGGGATCATGGTAGTTGAGTTTGCTAACCACTTACAAAAAGTAGATGGTCTTAACAAATATGATGCGATTGTGAAATCATCATCCCAACGTCTTAGACCAATACTTATGACTGTATCAGCAATGGTTGTAGGTGTTATACCACTTGTAACCTCTTCAGGAGCTGGTGCAATTAGTAGAAACTGTATAGGTGTTGTTATTTCTAGTGGGCTAGTGATAGGAGCAATGTTCTCATTATTCGTTTTACCTGTGGTGTACATGTACATAGCCGAAGATAAAACTCTTGCTGTTAAAAAAGAAAAAGAACAACAAAAAATTATCGATAATCTATCTAATGAGCACCATTAGAACTTCTACAATTTAACCTGAAACTGAAACTCCTTTATTTCGCAATTGTTCTATAGTTCTTTCGAAATCGACTTCATTTAAACAATGTTTTGCCAAAGAATTTTTATCAAAAAAAGTATTTTGGAAACTATGATCCGGATGTGCAAATTCCTTTTCAGGATACCCATAATTCTTATATCTTTCATCCTTACCTAAATTACCACATATCCTCTCAATCCACTTTCCCACTTCTGTATACATTTCCCAAACATGCGGGTTTTTTTGTTTACTTTTATCCATTTTAATGCCAGTTTGATCTGGATCTAGGTTTGTTAGATACCATCTATCTTGTAGAAATCCTTTTCCAGAATGGTTATCTGTAGTGACATTTATATCACCTATAATAGTTTTATATACTTTATATACTCTTATAGATGTTGTTCTTGGATTATAAAAGACAATATCCCTGAGGTATACCCCTGATCTAGATAGTGGATTGCGAGAATCAAATTCTTTTTTAGATACGACCTTATGACCAACGATTTCATCATCATATTGATTAATTTTATTTTGCTGCCTTTGATAGTAATCATAACTTTGATGTTTCTCCAATCCGTACATAATTATATGTTCGAAACTCATACCACCTACATGAAGACACCCCGAAGCTAAATCACGGCATACCGAATCAGGGTCATTTCTATGGTAAAATCTATTTGCGCTTCCTATTGTACCTTCACGCTTTTGTACAGCCTGCCTTTTAGATTCTTCATAGAAATTTTTTAATTTATTTATTTCACCTTCTTTAAATTGCTCGCCAAGTGTACCTGGTCTATTTATTATCATAAATTTAGGGTAAAATTTTTCTGGTAGATTGAAAGCTGCCATTGCTGCTCTCTGTAAACATTTATCGTAATCAATTACACCAGGGACACCAATATTATTTTCGTTTATAAAAAACTTATCGTATCTTGGTTTAAACTTTTCATCTCCATGGTATATATTAGAAGAATGTAAACTTTGAACTTCATAAATGACGCACTGTTCTTTATTTGCACTGTAATCTATAACAAAGCTATACTCAAAGTCTTTTTGTGGTATGAATTGAATAGGTTCTATTTTCTCATTCACAGCTTTATTATCAAATCGCATACCAGACAAATCTTTTGAATAAGGTTGAAATTGTGCTTTATCACCTATTCCAATAGTTATTCCACCAACAAACTGTTGTTCTTGATACTTCTCAGCATCCTGTTGTTCTTGATACCATTTTTCTTTCAAGCCACGAAACGTTGGTGTACCACAATCCTCTTGATCGCTGAACAAATTTAAAACGGATGATGTTTTTTGAGTACTTATTTGTTGGTATATTTGTTCATTTTTATTATCAATAATTTTTAACGCATACGGCTCTAGTGCATTTTCCACAGTACGCTGTCCAAGGACACAACACATTGTTCTAGTGTTAGATATATAATGTCTAAGACCATCGTAGCCGAGATCTAATATTAATAGAGTTATATCTATACTTCCAGGCTTAAAATGTAAAGTTATTTTACGTCTTTTATTGTTAATTTCTTCTGTTAAATACCAAGCATGTCTATGTTTAGATACACTTTCTTTCCATTCATTGTCACTTGGGTTTAAACTAAAAACGTTAAAATATCTATTTCCTAAGACACTAGCTATATTTACTTTCTCAAGATTTAAGTTTTTGATTTTTTTTATTTGCAATAAAACACTATACATTCTAAATGACTATTAATTTCTTTACTTTCATCGTGGCACATTAAACAGGTAATTAATTTAAATTCACCTACATTAACTTACTACCCTTTCCATTACTGACTCTATAAGTATATAGGTTTTAAATTAAATTATAACTATCAAAATTTGATACTACCTATTAAATTCAAATAGCTTCTCATCTCCAACCTTTTTGCCAGTATAGAAATAAGTAGCATACTTGATCAATTTATTTCTGATACATTAGTATTTCACTAGTAATTCAATGAGTTATTTAATTTCAAAAACTATATTTAATCACATCCGATACTATTAATATTTTTTGTTCATAAACCCTAAAAAAGTAGTTAAATTAAATATTGCTAATCTATAAAATAAAGGCTACTATACGTGTTTGTTACTTAATATATAACTTATCTTTATGCATAACGAATCACATTTACCAAATCAGAAACTTTTAATTATTATGGCTTGGATCATCTGTCTAATTGCTACTCTAAACTATAGCTATGATTTCTTTATTAGAGCTGCCCCTGGAGTAATGTCGCATAGCTTAGCAGATGCTTTTAATATCAACAGTGCAAAAATAGGTTGGTTGTCTTCAGCTTATTTTATTTCGTATACTTTAATGCAAATTCCAGCAGGAGTTATAATAGATAAATATAATCGCAAGACTGTAATAGGTGTGGCTACTGGTCTATGCGTGTTAGGTAATTATTTATTTTCTGCTACAAACTATTATGAGATTGCCTTCACAGGTAGAATACTAATGGGGATTGGTTCAGCATTTGGATTTATTGGTGCTGCTAAAATGGCTGCTATGTGGTTACCTCAAAGATTTTTCTCAACGTTTATTAGTTTTACAACAATTGTAGGAATTCTAGGAGGCTTAGTAACTGACACTGTATTATCTTCTTTAGTAAATAATTTTGGGTGGAAACAAGGTAATAATGTATTTACCTACTTTGGAGTAGTACTCTTTATATTAATAATTATTTTTATAAAAGATAACCCTAAACATGTACAAAAGTTTTCTCACATTAATGAAAGTAGCTTCAAACAAGCTACTTTGAGGTTACTAAGCATCTTGACTAACGTCAGATTTTGGGTTGCTAGTACAGTAGGGGCTACTATGTTTATGCCTATAAATGTTTTAGGCTCACTTTGGGGAGTTAGTTTTATCCAAACAAAATTGAATGTACCCGAAGTCATAGCCTCTCATATTAATAGTTTTTTATTTATAGGTGCAGCGGTCGGATTTGGTATCTTTGGAATAATTGCAGCTTATACTAATCGTTTTAGACTAATGATTATTATTAGTCTTTCAAGCTTAGCTATTCTTACAAGTATATTAATGTATATACCTCTTGATAGGAATACCTTTATACTCTTATATTTTTTATTAGGCGCTATGATTGGTCCTCAAGCAATTACTTTCACTATAGCTAAAGTTATATCACCACCAGGGGCTTCCGGGTCAAGCACAGCGTGTGTAAATATAGTTAACAACCTCATACCTATAGTACTATTACCAACAATAGGCTATATTCTATCAAGACATGGATCTATGATATCAGGCTCAAACCTTTATGATATTACAAGCTACCAACATGCTTTTATTACTATCTTAATACCTACAATAATATGTCTACCAGTAGCTATGTTTCTACCCAAGAGAATTAAAATTTAAATTGTCATAAGGTCATCAGGATAAGGATTTAAATAACTTTGTTTATTCAAATAAGGCAATTCGAGTTCCAATAAATACATCTTAATGATACTTACTGGAACATCCCAAGCTACTTTACTATCTTTGTACTTATTAAGAATTTCTTGTAAATATTGGCGTTGCGATTTCGAAATTTTTTTATTTATTTCTCTTAAGACATTCTGTAAAGCCATATAATGAGCTCCTCTTCCTACAGGCTTATCCATAGCTTGCATAAAAAATTCTATATACTTACTCTTAAGCGTCTGTAGATTTAAGCTTTGTGAGTAATCCGATAACATATTGCCTAACTCTTTTTTTAACTTATTGTTATATAAACGTAACAAAACTTTATGTTTTGAATGATACTCCATCATTTGTGCTATATTTTCACAATTCATAAAAGTAGTTTTAAGATCATAGTAACAAAATACCTTTCTCAAGAAGTGATCACGTAACGTTTTATCTGTAAGTCTACCATCATCTTCTAAAGGTAGTAATGGATCATATTCTCGTAACGCTTTAACAAATATACCGTCTGCTTTAGTTCCAGTATAATTATGCTGCGCGTCAAAAACTCTTGCTGTTTGAACTCCACAGCTAGGAGACTTTGTTCGCAGAATAAATCCATAAACAGTATCCAGTTTAGAGATTATTTGCTCAATGCCTGAATTAATTTTATCAGTCATATCATCATGCATTTTACTAGTTTTTACAGCTAAAAAATTTTTTGTGGCATCTTCGACTAGAAATAAAGTAGGTCGGGGAACACCTAAACCTGCTGCAATCTCTGGACAGACTACTTTATAATCAAAATAGTTTGCATAAACGCCTGTTATGTATGATTTATGACAATTACCACCATTAAAACGAACATTATTACCAATTAAACAACTACTAACACCTATAGGGATTTTTTTCATTTAAAGCTCGATTGTAAAAAACATTTTACCTCTAATTATAAGATAAACCCTATTTTTTTCAATTAGCTCTAAAATACCATTACAAAACACTCTCTGGGTGTGCCATACAGAAAGTAAAGGTAAATAAAATGTAAAACGCCATAAATACCAGAGAATCTTTAGAACACAAATAAGGGTAAATTTATAAAAGAGTATTTTTTCAAAGCGCTGACTTAGCCTTATCACGGCACATGAATCAACTGTTACCGTTGCTTCCTTCCGGACCTGGCGGGGTTCACAATCTATCATTGCGTGGAAACCAAGTCAGCAGGCTACATATTACTAGAGATAAATTTAAATTACAAGTTCTCATTGCAAATTCCATTATTGCTCATAAATTGGTATTATTTAGCAAAGTGAATTTTTAAATAAATGTTAAACAAATGATCATCGTAATTTCCCCTGCAAAGAGCCAAAACTTTGAGTCAAAAAAAGCAAATTATAATTTTACGCAACCAGAATTTAAGCAAGAAACCAAAGAGTTGATAAATAAGCTCAAACACTATGAAATTGAAGAAATTGAAAAGTTAATGAAAATAAGCCCTAAATTGGCACAAGAAGTTTTTGATAAGCATAACAGTTTTGAACCAACTAACTTCGATAGCACAAACTCAAAAGCTGCTGTATTTACTTTTAATGGTGATGTTTATAAAGGTTTAAATGCTGAAACTTTAGATGAAAAAACTATCAACTATGCTCAAGAGCATTTACTAATGTTATCTGGTTTGTACGGACTCTTACGCCCTCTTGATCTAATGCAAGCATATAGATTAGAAATGGGTACAAAAATCAAAATAGACAATAAGATACTATACAAATACTGGCAGAATAAGATAACTACTCAGTTAAATAGGCTTTTTGAAAACCAAGAAAATAAAACTTTAGTAAACTTAGCTTCTAATGAGTATTCTCAAGCTATTGATAAAAAGCTTTTAAAGGCTAACTGGCTAGATATAGACTTTAAGGAAAATAAAAATGGCTCTTACAAAACCATAGGCATATACGCAAAAAAAGCTCGTGGCTTAATGGCTAGATTTATCCTTGAAAATAGAGTCAAGAATATCCAAGATATTAAAAATTTTAAGGTTGAGGGCTACCAATATAATCCTGAATTTTCCCACAGTAACCTTTTTTGTTTTGCTAGATAGTTATGAAAATCAAAATTTTATCACTAGGTGAAAAACCACCTAAGTGGGTAACAGATGGTTTTGAAGAGTACAAAAAACGCCTTAGTAAAGCCATCCCTGTTGAACTTATAGAATTACCTATAGCAAAGCGTACTAAAACTGGTAACCCTACTCTATGGTTAGAGCAGGAGGCAAAGACTATACTAAACCGGCTTAGTGACAATGACTATCTAGTTATATTAGATGTTCAATCTAAGCTAATATCTACTGAGGAATTAGCTAACAAAATGCAAAATTGGAAACTTAACAACCCAAATATTGTAATTTTGATTGGAGGACCAGATGGTATTGATCAAAGCATTAAAAACTTAGCTAAAGATAAAATTTCTATTTCAAAAATGACTTTTCCACATCCTATAGTTAGGATAATAATAGCAGAGCAAATATATAGGGCACACACTATTTTAGAAGGACACCCGTATCATAAATAACAAGAATATTATTAAAATCTAACAAGTTCAAAACCATTTATTCTCTAGCTTTTCTAAAGCTCATATTATAAAATGTTTCCGTCTTTAAGAGGAGATATAACAACAAATCAAAGGAATAAAATATGCGCTTAAAAATGAAAGTAATTTCTACCTTAACTTTAGCTTTGATAAATACTGCAGCGTTTGCTAACTGTAGTACTGAAGAAGTTAACACAGGTTGGACAGCTAGTATCAAATTTAGTTGTGATAGAGATACTGACTTAGTTAAAAACCCTATTAGCTTTAAACTAACTAATGGAGTAAAAGTAAATAGCGTTTGGAACCTAGGTAATACTGACCTAGAGACTAATGGTAGTTCTGTATCTATAACTTCGAAGGATTGGAGTGGTAACCCAACGATTCTAAAAAAAGGAAAATCTGCTACTATACAATTTTCTCCTAGTGCTCCTGATTTTAGTGTTCAAGATTTTAAAGCTGGTTTAGCGGATCCTGTTGATCCTGTTGATCCTGTTGATCCTGTTGATCCTGGTTCAGAATACCCACAATATTCGGAAGCTACTACATACAAAAGTGGAGATATAGTTAAAAAAGATGGAAAACTTTATCGTTGTAAAGACGGAGTAGCAGCTTGGTGTTCAGGAGCAGCTTGGGCTTATGCTCCAGGTACAGGAAGTGCTTGGTATATGGCTTGGGAAGATTATGACCCTAGCAACCCTGTTGATCCAGTTGATCCAGTTGATCCAGTTGATCCAGTTGATCCAAGTAATGAATATGTAACTACCCAAGCAGAACTAGATGCAAAAGAAGCTGAATTAACTAGTGATCCATTGATGACTGAAATTAAAAACTCGATCCGAACTAGAGATAATAATATTGTCGAAGCAGTTAAAGCTAAAGATCCTAGCAACCCAGAAAACGTAAAAAGAGTTGAGAGTATAATTTCTGAAAAAGATTGGGATTACATATTTCCTAAACGATCACCAGAGTATACTTACGAAAACTTTTTAAAAGCTGTTGCTAAATTTCCAGCTTTCTGTGGAAGTTATGATGATGGTAGGAATGCTGATGCCATCTGTCGTAAGTCACTAGCTACTATGTTTGCTCATTTTACTCAAGAAACTGGTGGTCACACAATACACTGGGAAGTTCCAGAATGGCGTCAAGGTCTAGTTCATGTCCGTGAAATGGGTTGGGATGAAAACATGCGTGGTGGCTATAATGGTGAATGTAACCCTGATACTTGGCAAGGAAAAACTTGGCCTTGTGGAAAGTTTGAAAATGGTGATTTCAAGTCATATTTCGGTAGAGGCGCGAAACAGTTAAGTTATAACTATAACTATGGTCCTTTCTCAGAAGCTATGTATGGTGATGTAAGAGTGTTATTAGACAATCCAGAATTAGTTGCAGATACATGGTTAAACCTAGCTTCTGCTGTGTTTTTCTTTGTATACCCGCAACCTCCAAAACCTTCTATGCTACACGTAATTGATGGCACATGGAAACCAAACGCTGCTGATAAGACTAACGGATTAACCCCAGGATTTGGTGTTACAACCCAAATTATCAATGGTGGTGTAGAATGTGGTGGCAGCGTAGAGGTTGCTCAATCTATGAACCGTATCAACTACTATGAGAATTTTGCTAAATACCTAGGTGTAGAAATACCAGCAGATGAAGTATTAGGTTGTAAACTAATGAAACAATTTGATGCTGCAGGCGCTGGTGCTACTAGCATCTACTGGGAAGAGGACTATAGTTGGGTAGCTAAAAATCCTGAAGGTAAATCTTATGCATGTAAACTAGTGGGTTACCAAACACCATTCTCAGCTTTCAAAGCTGGTGACTACACTAACTGTGTTAAGCATTTCTTTCCAGATATAATTATTAAAAAATAATCTTAAATAACTATTTCTCATTAAGATCAATTTCTGCTTTTGCTCAAAGCCAAAGCTTCTAAATAACTTTCTAAAACTTTTTGTACCCTAGTATTTATAATATAAAAATCTGATTTGAGTAACCAAAAGACTTACACTTTTTTGTTAGAAATAGAAAATTCTATTAACTTGTGGTAAAGATATTGAAGGCACCCTAACTCCAGTATTTACCCATTGGCCTGTATATCTATGTCTACACTCTAGTACAACATAGTTAGCTAAGGCTCTAAACCTAATTGCACGTATATTATGAAAAAGATGAGACAAATTAAAGGTGTCCACTTCTTTGAGGTTAAAATTATCCACATTCTCCTCCTCATCAATATAACCATCTCCGAACAAGCCTTCTACATCCAAAACACATGTAGCACCCAAATAACTTATTCTATAACTAATACGGCTCATATTCATAAGAGGTATCTCAAAAAATCTATCATTATCATTAATTGGGCCATCTATCCAATCACGACTCTTTTCACAGGAAATTATTACTGGATTAGAAACACTATCATAATTAACATTAAAAATTGTTCGATCATTACTCTCCTCCACCCGATCAAAAATATAACCGATGCCATTATGATAGTATGAAAAAGAGTCCATAATAGCACGTATTGAATTTCTATCTTGACTCAAATTAAATGAACCAATAAAGTATGGTTCTTCAGTTTGGATATCATAGATAATATACTCTCTTTCTACCAGTAAATTTTCTGCGTGTGGACTATTTAAATCAGGTAAGTCAACAAAATGTGTATAAGGCCCTCCTGGTATAAGCCTTAACCTATATGTTTGAAAAGGTACAACTCTAAGAGTTTTTTTCTTAACACGAGAATAAGTGCCTCCTGATTTCTTATCTCCTCCACCAGGAGGTTGATTAGGAGGAAGACCGCCAACTCCACCTCCTAAAACACTTTTATTTGTTCCAGTGAAATTTGAAGGTAAATGTGCTCTAGCCATGCCTAACATAGAAGCTTTCATTGTGCCTTTCGGTCTAGAAGCTAAAAATGGTGAAAGCGAGAAATTACCAAATACTTGGTTAGGTAATTCACCGTTCATTAATTTAAACTCGTTAATACTCGGATTATAGCTATTTCCAAATTTTTTATTTCTTACCGCGCATGAGCTTAAATATAAATTTTCTTGGGTTAATTTTTGTTCAAGTTTAGCAAACCAAGAAAACATATAAGAGCTATGTGAGTTTACAAACACTATGGTATCAAAATTTTCTTTGATAAAAAAGCATCTTATCTTTCTCTCACTAAGCTTTTTTATTATATCTATAATCTGAGAATAAGATTCAGCTAAATTATTTAAGCTCCACATTACTAGAGTGTCACCTCTTTGAAGACGCTTCATAGCTTTATTTAACCCTTCTATTTTAGCTTCATCGCCAAAAACATAATCCTTATATATATCTTTTTTCCCTACTCCATATTCTCTTAAAGCATTAAATTGTAAATGTTTTTGACTATTTGTATTTCCTAATATGAAACGTATGTATCCAATTAGCATCATGACCATTCATTAAGTGTTAATAAATTATTTTAACATATATATTATTTTAAATAAATTTAATTAAAAAATTTAACTAATTAAATTTATATTTTTATCACCCTGCTTTTTCTCATCTAATGACTGGCTTTAGCTTAATTAATTATACTGAGAATAATTAATATAAACTCAAAACTCAAAATAATTCCAAATAGTTTTGAAGGTGAAATAGAGGTTATCTACTACTAAACCCTATCAAAAACTCTCTATACCTTATCAAATTTGCCACATATAAAGTAACACGCCTAATCTATATATTTACCTATGCAAATTATTAATAACAATTTAAAGCAGGAAAAACTTATGAAACTAAAAATGAAACTTATTGCAACTACTATTCTAGCTCTAATAAGTACAGCATCATATACTCAGGCATATGATATAGATGGATTTGATAAAAGTAGAGGTATTGATCTTTCAATATATGAAAATTATGTTGACCAGGATAGCCAAAGTAATTCAATAGCTCCTGTAAATTCAAGTGATAAATACGTTACTACCCAAGAAGAATTAGATGCTAAAGAAGCTGAGTTAACTAATGATCCAAAACTGCTACAAATAAAAAGCTCTATTAAAACTAGAGATAACGAAACTGTTGAGGCCGTCAAAGCTAAAGCTACTAGCAACCCGGAAAATGTAAAGCTAGTTGAAAAGATAATCTCTGAAGCAAATTGGAATTACCTATTCCCTGATAGAGCTCCTGAATACAGCTATGAAAATTTTCTAAAAGCTGTAGCTAAGTTTCCAGCTTTCTGTGGTAGTTATAATGATGGCAGAGATGCTGAGGCAATATGTCGTAAATCACTAGCTACTATGTTTGCTCACTTTACTCAGGAGACTGGCGGCCACGATGCTTCTAAATCTAGCATCACTCCTGAGTGGCGTCAAGGTTTAGTTTTCTTACGTGAATCTGGATTTACTGAAGAATCTAGAGATGGCTATAACCAAGAATGCGATCCAACAACATGGCAAGGTGAAACTTGGCCTTGCGGTAAATTCGAAGATGGTACATTCAAATCGTACTTCGGTAGAGGGGCAAAACAACTAAGTAATAACTATAACTACGGTCCTTTCTCACAAGCAATGTTTGGTGATGTAAGGGTATTATTAGATAATCCAGAACTAGTTGCTGATACTTGGTTAAATTTAGCTTCTGCAGTATTCTTTTTTATTTACCCACAACCACCAAAGCCATCCATGCTGCATGTAATTGATGGAACATGGGAGCCAAATACTGCTGATAAAGCTAATGGTTTACTTCCAGGATTTGGTGTAACAACTCAGATCATCAATGGTGGTGTAGAATGTGGAAAGGGTATAGAGGCTCCCCAATCTAAAAACCGTATCAACTATTATGAAAACTTCGCTAAATACCTTAAAGTAGATATGCCTGCAGATGAGGTTTTTAGTTGTAAAGCTATGAAACCTTTTAATGCTAATGGTGCTGGAGCTATTAACATTTACTGGGAAAAAGACGATAGTTGGGTAGCTGAAAACCCTAAAAATGAATCTTATACATGTAAATTAGTAGGATACCAAACTCCGTTTTCTGCATTTACACCAGGAGATTACACTAAGTGTGTTAAACACTTCTTTCCTGACATAGTTATTAAATAATAAGACTGTACTAAACCTTACTTACTTAAGTTAACGCTTTTTATACTAAAACTTCTGAAAATACTCTTTAAAAAGCTCTTTATATTTAACTAACTCAGCGTATGTAAGTAAAAATACACCATCGCCACCCTCACTAAAACTTAACCAAGTAAATGGGATATCTGGGCACATCTCCATCAAAGCATACTGACTATTTCCAACTTCTACAATTAAAACCCCATTTTCAGTCATATACTGATCAGCCTCTAGAATAATTCTCTTAGCAAGTTCTAAACCATCATCACCAGCCTCTAAAGCAAGCTTTGGCTCATAGTGATACTCTCTTGGCATACTTGCTAGATCATCTCTATCAACATAAGGTGGATTTGAAACTATTACATCAAACTTTTTACCTTCCAAGTTATTAAATAAATCTGATTTTATAGCTTTTACTCTATCATTTAACTTATGCTTTGCAATATTATGTCTAGCTACCTCTAAAGCACCATCAGATATATCCACCAAAGTTATATCTGCCTTTTCAAAAACATCTGAACAAGCAATACCGATACAACCACTACCTGTACATAAATCAAGTACTTCACTAATCTCATCAACGTCATTTATCCACGGAGAAAAATCATTACGAACAAGTTCAGCTATAGGTGAACGAGGGATAATCACTCTTTCATCTATGTCAAACTCCATATCAGCAAACCATGCTTTTTTAAGAATATATGGTAGTGGTTTACGTTTATATGCTCGCTGGTAAACATAATCTACAATTTTGCTTTTTTCTTCGGTAAGCAACTTTGCACTAATCATATTACTATCAATATCATGAGATATATTTATTGCCGAAAGCACCAAATGTACAGCTTCATCCCACACAGACTCTGAACCATGACCGAAATAAGCCTTTTGCAAAGTCATCTCTGAAATTGCCCAACGGATATAGTCTCTAATAGAGTGTAGATTTTCTAAAATATCCTTATGTTTTTCTCTGCTAAACATTAACTATCCTTTTTTCCAAGTTGTGCCTGTGGCTGTATCTTCTAACATAATACCTTGTTGTTGTAGCTGGCTTCTTATTTGATCAGCTGTTGCATAATCTTTATCTTTCTTAGCTTGTATACGCTTAGCTATTAACTCCTCTATTTGCTCGATATTCACATCTTCATCACTAGTATGTTTAAAGTAATCCTCTATATCTGTAAATAAAATCCCCAACACATCGCATAGTTTACGTAACAAATAAGCATAGCCACTAGCTTTATATTTATTTATTGCCTTGAGTGTATTTATCTCTTTAGCTAATGAAAATAAAACCGCCAATGCTTCTGGAGTATTAAAATCATTATCCATTGCCTTTATAAACTTTTGCTCATATTCACAAGCATCATCTGGCAAATTAACCTCTATAGGCTCAATATCTCTAAGAGCATTAAATAATCTCTCAACAGAAGCTTTAGCGTTGTCTAAGTTTTCCTTTGAATAATTAATCTCACTTCTATAATTAGTCGAAGCTAAGAAATATCTAACAACTTCTGGATGATATTCTTGTAAAACATCCACTATGGTAAAAAAATTATTTAACGATTTAGACATTTTTTCAGCATTAACTTTTACCATGCCAGAATGTAACCAGTAGTTAGCAAAAGTACACTCATTACAAGCTTCTGACTGAGCAATTTCATTTTCATGATGAGGAAACCTAAGGTCAGAGCCGCCTGCGTGGATGTCAAAACTCTTACCTAAAAGTTTTTTTGCCATTGCGGAGCATTCTATATGCCAACCAGGGCGACCTTCTCCCCATGGTGAATCCCAAACTGGCTCACCCTCTTTAGCTGCTTTCCAAAGTACAAAATCCATAGGGTTTTCTTTTTCATCAGTAACCTCAACTCTAGCTCCTTGTTGCAAAGATTCTAGATTTTGCTTACTTAACTTACCATAGTCGACAAATTTAGTTACACGATAAAATACATCCTTATTTGCTCCTTGGTAGGCATAACCCTTTTCTATCAAGTCTTCTATCATAGCTATCATTTCAGGGATTGTTTCTGTAGCTCTAGGCTCACTATCAGGGACAAGGATATTAAGTTTATCAAAAACTTCATGCATAGCTTTGATATTTCTATTTACAAGCTCAGTGGTTGATTCATCATTTTGCTTAGCACGAGTAATAATCTTATCATCAATATCTGTGATATTTCTCACTAAAGTTACGTCAAAGCCGCGATATTTAAAATACCTATTTATAACGTCAAACGCAATATAAGTTCTTGCATGACCAATATGGCAGTCATCATATACTGTTACACCACATGTATACATCTTGATTTTATTAGGAGTAATTGGCTTAAACTCCTCTTTTTTACCTGATAGGGAATTATAAAAAATCATAAAATAAAAAAATACTTTTTCTAGACGTTACATTATAAGCTATTAGTATAACTAAATTTGTAGATTTTTTAAAAAAAAATTCTCTGTATATAAATAAAAAATTAGAGACGGTTGTTTTTATAACCATTTCCCATGGACAAAATTTTTTGCAATATGATCATACCCTCCTATTTGGAACACATTAAGTGTTAAGAAGAAGATATTAAATCAACAGTCCTTTTTTAAGAAATCAACAGTCCTTTTTAAGCAAAGCTTTTCTTTTTCTCTGTTCGTATTTCATACACAACTACAAAGCTTTTTTATATTAAATTTTACGTAAAATCTACTTTCCGAGGAAGTCTATTAAAGATAAGCAATATAATTACATTTTTTATCAAAAAACATACACTACTTATCAATTTTTATGTATATAAAATGGTTTCTTTAAGGTGTAATATATCTATATAAGTTGCAAATTGGATAATAAGAAAAAAGAAGCAATTTAGAGTTGTTGTTACCAACAAGAAACCAATAAGGAAAGACAAATATGAGCATTGGATTTGAAGTAGAAGGGCGTGAAATACAACTATTATGTAGAAATCCTCATCAATACTTAGCTAGCGAACACATCAGCAGTGATGAGGATTATGATTATGATTTCCAGCTATTTGAAATCTCTTTATCTCAAGATTTACGTATAGAAGTTGCAATCGATCACTCTGCTCGAGATATTAAAACCATGATTGATCGCTATCCTACGGCCGTGATTAGTAAATTATGGCCAGGCGAATTACACAAAGCTATCATAGAGATAAAATCTACTCCAGATATGAATCGCAAAGATTCTAATTCGATGGTTAATGTATATGAAACAATAGCAGATGTTTTTCAATTCCTAGAAATTAGTTACATCTTAGAATACACTTCCTTTATTAATGATTTTAAACAACAACATTCTAGCAGTAAGACTCTATCTCAGGGTGTTGCTTTAATGCGACCAGTTGATAAGGCAAATGCTTTTATTAAAGATCCGAACCTTAAAACTCACTATTCTAAACGGAGGACAATAAAACAGTGGTATGAATACTTATGTGGGCTATCGGTCAATGATAACCCTTTAGTTCCTCTTTTAAAGGAGAAAGGTCTCAGTACCATATTCCCCGCACTGGAGTCTCATAGCTCTACTTTTCAGGAATTATGCGGCCGGATAAAAAAATGGGAAATTAATAAAGACCCAGACAAAGATATAGCTCCAAAAACAGATTTAACTACATCTTTCACGGAAGCTGAAGAGGTTTTGCAAGACCAATACCATTGGGATAATTATATCTATGATACCATTAACCCATGTACTGTTAAATATGCTGCTGATAAAAA
Organism: Allofrancisella heilbronnii; assembly: GCF_000710735.2. NCBI lineage: Bacteria > Pseudomonadati > Pseudomonadota > Gammaproteobacteria > Thiotrichales > Francisellaceae > Allofrancisella > Allofrancisella heilbronnii. The sequence continues at coordinate 1,467,508 of NZ_CP144673.1, forward strand.
CTCATGGGCTAGTAAATATAGTATACAAAGTAATGGGAGTATCCCTATTTCTCACATTTGTAATCCAGCTATTTTTGATGGATTAAAAGGTTTGTTTGGTCGTTCGCCTTTTGCTTATCACTCTTGGTGTGAAATTGCTAAACGCATTAACTCTTTTTTTCTTACTTCTTCATCTATTTTCAAAGCTGGAACGTCGATTAAGCCACGTGAAATGAATCGTGTCAAAGGTTTTCTTTTTATTTTCATTTGGGCGGTATGGTGTCGTAACCACTACCATGACTATTTAGTTAATGTCAGAAAATTCGTTATTGGCGAAGAGAAACAATATCACCCTATGTTATGTAAAACTCATAGCGTTATCGCTTACTACATTTCACTTAATCATAGAGATCAAGATTACATCAAACAAAATGCATCGTCTTTGAAGAGTTTTATTTGTGAAGTGCTCAGTACTCCTGAACGAAAGATCACTCCTGATACAGAACTAGGGTGGAGTTATTTTTCTAAGAATGATGAACAAACTACAAACAATTTAGATAGACAAAAAATTGATAAATCTATAAAGGTTGGTGCTGCCTTTGATGCGATTATATCATCAGACCAGGAGATACAATCACTTGTTACTAAATATAATGATTATGACCTGGAGCTATCAGAAGCTGTAACAATTTTAAATAAATTTAATCAAGGTAAATGGTCTGGGGAATTCCAGGATTCACTTCCTATTGATGACCCTATTAGTCCTATTTCAAAAACATTATCAGCCGTTTTTTACACTACTGATGAAGAAATTATAAAAAAATCTCGTATTAATAATCCAAACCCAATGTATGACAAGAAAGGTGTTATTAATAAAGTTAGTAACAAAATTCTTAACCAGATGGATAATAGAAACCCAGACCGTATTAAAAGTAAAGATATAGTTTTTGAGGCCCGTTCGCACGATTGTCAACCAATCCAAGATTTAGCAGGCCTTAAGGAATATCTAAAATTTCTAACTGACTGTTGGTATAAAGTGCAACCTGACTTCAAACATAGTTTTTACAGCTTTCAATACTCTGCACCTTTTGATGGAAGCTTAGGTCAACGTTGCATATATTATCCTGCCAACCCTAATGATTTTGATCCTACAATAATCAACCAAAAGGTATTAACAGGTGCTACGGCCCTTTCGAGTTATTCTTTAGTAGCTGAAATGGATACCGCTGAAATGAACGCCTTCGGTGACTCACTACCGCTAAGAAATATTAAAACAGGGTTCCCTTGGTTTAAAACTTCAAACAAGGCAGCTCCAAAAGTTTTTCTACAGACATTTCCTCCAAGTAATGTAAACCAGAAGTCTACAGATAGCAAACAGACATTTTCTCAAAATAATAAGAAACCTTTTGTCGTAGATAATAAAATTGGATTACCCCAAACCGGGGCTAAACCTCAAACTAAACCTCAAACTAAACCTCAACGATTTAGGTTCTAAATTCACCAAACTCTTAAGCTATATAAAATTTTATTAAAGATATTAATTAATACCAATAAAAAGGTAAATTTATCTATAGTTAATCCGAAATATTTCCGCTAATATGCTATAATAAATCGAAAAAAGATGCCAGCATTATAGCCAAGATTTTAGAGATATAGTAATCAATAAATATAAAAAGAATTCACATTAAAAGAGCTAAGAGATTTTTTTGCATAGATATACGTACAGTTAGATGTTGGGTTGAAAGTTATAAAACTACAGATAACTATAGCTCTAAGTTAGGATTTAATAATGGAAGACAAGCAAGCTTTACTGATAAACAAGCAATAGAAGAATATTTACAAACTAATCCTGATGCTAATGCTCTGGAAATTAGAGAATATTTAGCTCCAGATCTTCCTAGAAGCACATTCTATGATTGCTTAAATAGATTGGGTTTTAGTTTTAAAAAAGACGCCAAAATATAAACAAAGAAAAGAACAAGATAGACAAGGATATTTAAATATTCTTAAATCTATTGACCCAAAGCTACTTGTTTATCTTGATGAGATGGGTGTTGATAATAAGCTATCAGTATTAAGAGGCTGGTCACTTGTTGGTAAGCCTAGTTATGGAGAAGTTATAGCATATAAGACTCAAAGAAAGAGTATTATTGCTGGATATAACTATTTTGATAAGAATATTATAGCTCCACTGGTATATAGTGGTTATACTGATACTCAAATATTTAATGAATGGTTTGAAAGACATTTATGTCCATCACTAAAACCCAAAACAACTGTAGTAATGGATAATGCCAGCTTTCATAAATCTCCTAAATTAGTGGACATTGCTAAAAAATTTGATGTGCAAATCTTATACCTTCCTGCTTATTCTCCTGACTTAAACCCTATTGAAAAGGTATGGGCTAATTTTAAAAGAATGCTTAGGAAGATTAATAATAATTTTGAAAATTTAGCTGATGCTATTTCTCATGTATTTAACCAAATATTTTCGAATTAGCTATATATGTTATACCAATACCAAGACATTTGTGGTCATATGATATATACTGTATTTATCGATAAGAATAAGCCTTTAACTAAAAGGCAGAAGTTAATGATTATTTGGTGTAAATGTTATGAAATAAGATTTTTTATTAGCACTACACTAGACTTCTATATACCAAACCTAGATTCTGGTAAATACCATTTAAAGCTGTTATTTCGTCACAATAAGTAGAACAACCCGTATCTATATAAACTCTACTATTTGAATCACAACTATTATTGATATTACAAGCCAAACCATCTGGCATAGCATATATCTGGCCATTATCATCTCGGAGTATTTGATATTCTTTTGTACTATCTATAGATAGTATACTTAAAGTATTGGTGCTAAAGTCATTGACTCTCAAGTACTGGTCCGTAAATATAAACAAGGCTTCAAATTTAGCTATTATTTTGTTAATAGTTTCGCCAGAGTAATCAACATGCTGACTACCGTTAAATGCACTGCCTGTATAATTGTATTGGTAATACTGACTACCATTAAAGATTATATAATACAAATCAGTATTATTCTTTCTAAGAATAACTGGTGTACCTGTTGAACTAATAGCAAGCTGTGTAGCACTACTTAAACTATAATTAATAGGGTCATATGTCATAAAATTTCGCCCTTCTTGCACCAAAGGGTTTACAACATCTAAAGTAAACAAATTATCAGGCAAAGCTACTGTCACATTAGAACTAAGTAAATCACTAGTTGATCTAAAGCTAGCTGGTGAAGTAGCTGTGAATACCTTGGAATTTGCATCGTAAGTACTTGAATGTACATCTAAGTCATATACATCTTGACCACCTTCTGACCTAATAACTTTCCTTAGAATTAAAAGTTTAGGAATATCAACACTTGAGTCTTGAAACCATTTAGTAAGTACCGTACTTCCACTAACTATCCCACTACCACTAGGCATCACTGTTTGTTGCCAATTTGCCAAATCAACTTGTGCTTGAGATGCATTATCCACTAAATTGTCTAAAGTTGTAGAAGATGTATAAGTTTTATCACTATCATAAACAGCTAAAAAAATATTCCAGTTGCCACTTTTAAGATCCCATCCCACACTAAACTTATAATCACTTATAGACAAATCAGCTGGTACTGTAACACTAGAATCAGTACCGCTAGCTTTTATATCTAATTTGTTGCTATTTTTTTCAATATAACCTATATAAGCTCTTTTATTACTTACAATTTTACCACCATTATCTAACTTATAATTAATAACTAAAGAGTCTTTTATACTATCAGAGTTAACATAAGGCACATTTAAAGGATAAATATTATCACTATACTGAATCATAATATCACCAATTAAGCTATTAAATATAAGATTTGTAGTGGATTCGACAACGTTGTTATAAAAAAACTGGTAAGTAAGATTACTACTTAGCAAATATGGATCAGCTTGATATAGCTCTGCATTTATGTTTTCAAAAGAAAATCCTGGAATAGTAGAGTTATGAGTTGTCAAAAACCTAAAACTTCCTGCTGATTCATCTATCGATTCATCTAAGGTGTTTGCTACGTCGTGTGTTACAAAAATGTCATCTATATATCCTTCTTCAACATTTATGTTCTCCTCCTTACTCACCAATGTATTTACTGCAAGTGCACTGATCCTAAAGTTATAAGCAAGAGCAGATATTATCACCATCAATACAAAAGCAAATATAAGAGCCGTTAGCAATGATGAACCCTTTAACTTTTTAGACTTTAGCATATAACTCCTACAGGACTACCACCTTACTAAATGCTTCACCATCAATTGTAAATGATATCTTTAATGCTGGGTAATCTGCTCTTTTAATATCCATATCGGTAGATACTGAATTCCAAGTAATATTACCATTACTTATAGTAGCATACTCTACTTGCAAATCTTTAACTCCTCGTACTAGCTCATATGTATTACCACTAGAATTATTAGTCTTTATGTACACATATAGGGAATAAATATCATTACCGTTTGTATCTTGGTCTCCTGTAGCCTTAATATAAAGGATTTCTAAACGGTATATTCCAGCATAATCACCAGCGTAATATATACTATTAGGTGCAGAAGCTAATTCGACCGTATTGGTATTACTATCTATACTTGATACTTTAGTTAAGTTAATATCGCTTTTATTACATAAAGCCATGTACACACCTACGGATAGATTGTCCAAAGAGTCAAGCTTTAATATTGTTGACAAAATGTTAGTATCTTTAAGTTTAGTATGACTATCTTCTTTTTTGACCATTATATAGTTAGTTCCTGATTGATAACAGTTACTGGTACAGCTACTTCCTAAAGAAGATTTAATATTATTACTATCTAATGGTAAAGGGCCTACACGCAATCCCGAATTTCCTAAAAAAAAACTATCTAAAGAGTCCCCAGTTTTATCATAATAAGTTTGACTACTATAACCAAACTTACATGCAAACCCAGTATTTTTGATAAAATCGTACAAAGTCTTTTTAATAGTTAACTCTTTGACTTCAATAGATAGTTTATCTTTGAAAGAGTTATATTTAGTCTTTGCTGTGTAATAAATAGTTATAACCATAGAAAAAACTATCATAGCAATTACTGTAGAGACTAATAATTCTACTAACGTCAAGCCCTTTCTTAACCTTGCTAAGTTTTTCCTAGCATACATTTAATAGATCCTTTTTTTCTTCACTCTACTTTAATCTTATTTTGCCTAACTACTTAAGCAAGCTCCTATATAATCACCATGACCAAGATGTGCATTTAAAGCAGGAGTTGGTATTGTTAAAGTTTTTTGAGCTCCAGTGCCAGGTTTATGACATATAACTACCTTTGAGCTACCACTTGAATTAATACTATTTTCAGCTTCATCTAATTTGAACAATCTTTTAGTTACACTAATATTATAACTAGAATTGGTTCCTGTAAAAGTTAGAATACTATCACTTTCTCCACTGTTAGCAAAATCCATCTCTCCAGAGGTACTATCATCAAATGTTCCAGTGATAAAAAAATGGTTAATCCTATCATCTAGCTCACTATTTAGCTTAACTTTTTTCTCAGCCAAAATAGACCCTGATAAAAGATTACCAATAGCGTAGAATACTGCAAATAACAAAAATATAACTAATGCTGATGCTATTAACACTTCCAATAATGAAAAACCTTTTTTCCTAATCATATTTTTCACCTTTCAAGAACCTTTCTCTTAACACTTAACTTACTACCATTAATTAGTAGTAATGAGTTCATATAGGTCATCAACCATAAAATAGTAACTTAATATATGTAATTAGAATTTTAATTATACATTACCACATTTGAAAATAAATATAAATATAAATAAATATTATGATATTATGCACTTTAAGTGTGAAAAAGTTAGCCAATAATTATTAATGATAAGTAGTACAATATACTCTCATCAAGAGTAAAAACAATATTTTTCATATTAATAATTAAGCAAAATGCTGCTACATTTTACTTAAAAGAGTTAATAGCCTCAATAAATAAATCTATAAAGCCAGCTTATACTTTTCATATTCAGCTGTAATTGAGCTTTCTGGTTTTGAAGTTGCTAAACTAAAGATAACTATACAAACACAACTAAGCGCAAACGCAGGAACCATCTCATAAATCTCAAACCATCCCCCAAAACTTTTAAACAGTGGCCATATCAAAACCATAAACGCCCCTGAAATAATTCCAGCTATAGCACCATACTTATTCATTCTTGACCAAAATAATGAAAATATTACTACAGCACCAAAAGAACTACCTAAGCCAGCCCAAGCGTAGCTAACTAGATTTAATATACTACTCTCTGGATTATAAGAGATAATAATCGCCAATATAGTTACTGCTAAAACAGTCAATCTACTTACATTCAGCTGCTCGGTATGCGAGGCTTTTTTCCTAAAAAATTTAGCATATACATCAACAGAAAAAGCACTAGATAAAGACAATAATTGAGCTGACGATGTACTCATAACAGCTGAAAGTACTGCTGCGAGTAAAACCCCTTCTATCCAAGGATTAAAAAACACCGCTGATAATCTAAGAAAAACTGATTCTGGATTTATTTTTTCTGCTTGGTAGTAAGCAGCTCCTAATATACCAATACAAGCAGCGCCTACGAGTGCAGCTATCATCCATGACATACATATCCACATTGCTTTAGAAGTTTTATTTGGGTCTTTTATAGCCATAAATCTAACAATAATATGTGGTTGACCAAAATACCCTAAACCCCAAGCTAATAGAGATATTATTGTAATAATAGGAACACCAGCCGTAATATCATAAAATCCAGATATATTTATATTTGAAAGAGCACTCATAATATCTGCTTCACCAAAATTACTAAATACAACAATTGGTACCACTAAAAGAGCAAATAGCATTAAAGTTCCTTGAAAAAAATCTATCCAAGATATAGCCAAAAAACCGCCCACACATGTATAAACAAACATTATTGAAGCAGTAAGAAGCAAAGCCTGATGGTATGAAATACCAAACATAGAGCCAAACAATACTCCTCCGGATACAAAACCTGCTCCAACGTAAATCGTGAAAAACATTACTATAACTATAGCTGTAACAAAACGAAGTATTCCTTTATCATCATGAAACCTATTTTCGAAATAAGCAGGTATTGTAATCGAATCTTTTACTATTTCAGTGTATATCCTTAATCTTTTAGCTATAACACCCCAATTTATAAAAGCTCCTATAGTTAACCCTAAAGGTAACCATATTTGGTTAAAACCATATATCATAAAAGCACCAGGTAAAGCTAATAATAGCCAAGAGCCCATATCAGAAGCACCAGCCCCCAATGCCGCTATCGGAGCACTTAAAGATCTACCTCCAAGCATATAATCAGAAACTTTTTTTGTTTGAAAATACGAATAAATACCTATAGTAAATATAATAACTATGTAAACAATAAAAGTTATCCAAAGTATTTGTATATTATTCATCAAGAGCCTCTAATTAATTATCACACTTGATTAAAAATTAACATTTTAGCAGGCTTTTTAAAACCCCAATCTAGTAAAATTTATGTCATATAATACTCAAAATATTTTTACTAAAAATAAAAATAAAAAAAATCAAAAAAAATTTAAGCCATAAACTTCTCAACACCGTCTTTAAAGTCAAAACTGTGTTCAGCTGTTATATGACGCACTGTTCTTGTTGTTGAGCGCATAACTATGCTATGAGTTACAGCAAATGAGCCTCTGCGAGAACTGTTTATTCTCTTAACGCCTTTTAGCATATTACCATCAGTAACTCCTGTTGCAGCAAATATAATGTTTCCTGATGCTAAGTCATCTATATCATATTTCTTATTAAGGTCTGTTATACCCCATTTATAAGCTCTTTTAATTTCTTCATCATTATTAAATACGAGCCTTGCTTGCATCTGCCCACCTAGGCATTTCAAGGCTGCAGCTGCTAAAACGCCTTCTGGAGCTCCACCTGTACCTATATATACGTCTATTCCAGATCCTTCAGTAGCCGTTGAAATAACTGCTGAAACATCACCATCATCTATCAATATAACCCTAGCACCACACGCTCTTGCTTCTTTAATAATATCAGCATGCCTCGGCCTATCCATAGTACACACAACCAACGCTGATAAATGCACGCCTTTATATTCTGCTATCCGTTTAAGATTTTCTGTAACAGAATCATCTAAATCTACTATCCCTTTAGGAGCTGTTATACCTCCGACTGCTATTTTTTGCATGTATACATCAGGAGCGTTCAAAAAGCCTCCTTCATCAGCCATAGCTAAAACTGTAAGAGCATTTGGCCCACCTTTTGACGTGATAGTGGTCCCTTCTAGAGGGTCTAGAGCTATATCTACCTTTGGTCCACCTCTGCCTACCTTTTCACCTATGTATAGCATAGGCGCCTCATCCAGCTCTCCTTCACCGATAACAACCGTACCATCAACATCTACTTCATTAAGGGCATTTCTCATAGCATCAACAGCAGCTTGATCTGCTGCTATTTTATCTCCTCTACCCATTTGACTCCATGATGCTAAAGCTGCCAACTCCGTTACTCTAACCGCCTCAAGAGCTACTTTTCTATTCATTTACAGATCCTTTTTTAATTGTTTTACAGTTATAAATCGCTCAAAATAGGAGATATAAAATTTTCTATTTTTTTCTTCAAATCAGTTAATTTACCATGAAAAAAATGTCCAACTTGATTCATTTTGAGCATTACTAGATCGGCCTCTACCTTATTAATAGCAAAATCAAAAACGGATTTTGGATTAACAATGTCATCGTCTACTCCTTGAACTAAAAACCAAGGTAAATTTGGTTCTGGATATTTTGACAAATTAAATCTATCTACAGCTGGAGCTATCGTAATTAAAGATACTACATTATCTAGTTTACTTACGCCCTTGTATGCTATAGCTCCACCAAAAGAAAAACCACATAAGATTATTTTTTTAACACTTGTATTTTGCTCTATCCACTTGCAAACCACAAGCAAATCTTCAAGCTCGCCTAAACCCTCACCATATTCACCCTGGCTATCCCCTACACCTCTGTAGTTAAACCTATATGATTCTATCTTAAAAGTTTTCATGGCTCTAGAGATGGTAGTAACTACTTTGTTATGCATACTACCTTGGTATAAGGGATGAGGATGACATATAACCGCTACAATACCCTCTCTAGCCTCTTTGATTTTATCATGAGCTACTTCTATACGGCCTTGTTTACCCTCGATAAAAAATGTATTCATAAGTCTCTCTATAATTGAGATGTCAGATCACAATCCTCTAATTTTATCAGTTTTGTCTTTTTAATAAACTTATACGCCAAATATAATACTACAAATGCTATAAATCCAATGTAGGTCGAAAAAAACTCTATACTAACTCCAAGCCAGCTCTTACTAGGGTTTGTAAAGATATTTATACCTTGCCCGAGAATAATTATACTTACAAGAGCTAAGGCAATCAAAGGTGCCCACGGGAAAAACTTCGCCACAAAAGGCAAATCCTTTAAGCTTTTACCTTGTTTTATATATGCTCTTCTAAACCTATAATGACTAATTGCTATACTAAACCATGCCAAAAAACCAGCAAGACTAGAAACGTTTACTAACCAATTAAATATACCCTTACTTCCCACAAAATACACTAAAAAAAATGAACTACCTATCAAAGATGTAGCAAGTAACGCCATCATTGGCGTGCCTTTAGAATTAGTAATTGCAAAGGTTCTAGGAGCATGGTTAATCTTACCCAAATGCCATAAAACTCTAGTAGCACTATACATACTAGAGTTACAAGCAGATAATATCGCCGTTAAAATCACAACATTCATTATAGTAGCTGCTGATGATAACCCAACAGCTTTAAAAACTATAGTAAATGGACTCATAGAAATATCGCTATGAGACTCATTAGCTACACTTACTAGATTAGGATCATTATACGGGATCAAGAAACTAATAATTATCACTGCAAAAATATAAAAGATAACCAAACGCCAGAATGTTTGTTTTATTGCCTTAGGCACAGAAGTTTTAGGGTCTTTTGCTTCTCCTGCTGTTACACCGACAAGCTCACTACCCTGAAAAGAAAAACCTGCTATCATAAACACAGCCATAAATCCAAAAAAGCCATTATGAAAAGGAGCGTCTCCTATATGCCAATTATTAAAACCAACATTTGTATGATTTCCAACTAAACCAAATATTGATAATCCTCCAACAATGATAAATATAATAACAGTAGACACCTTTATAAAAGAAAACCAATATTCAAATTCACCATACACTCTCACTGAAAACAAATTTAAGCAAAAGATAATTAAGAGAAAAAAGGAACTCCATAACAATATAGAAGTATCAGGAAACCAATATTGAATAATTATCGCTGCAGCAATAACCTCTGTAGCAACAGTAATTGCCCAATTAAACCAATAGCTCCAACCTGTACTAAACCCAAGTGCAGGATCCACGTATTTTGTAGTATACTCACAAAAAGTACCTGCAACTGGATTATAAGCTGCCATCTCGCCTAAACTTGCCATTAAAAAATATACCATAATAGCTATTATGGTATATGCTAAAACAGTTCCACCAGGTCCGGCATCAGCTATAGCTCCACCTAAAGCTAAAAATAATCCCGTACCAAGGCAGCCACCTAAGGCTATCATTGACATATGACGACTTTGTAAATTACGACTAAGACTTTCTGACATTTATATTTTTCTCCTTAAACTACATATATAGCTTTTAAGCTTTATTACAAAAATAAAACTATAAAATTTACTTGCCATATTTAGGCATCAGTTTGTAAGGGAATTATTAGGTAAAAATAACATGAGAAAAGAAAGCAAGGTTGAAAGTTTTACCTTCTTTCTAAATATTCCAAACCTCTGCCATAAAAATAAAACCTAAATCCATCTTACATACTCATTTTTTATTTACTAATTTACTAACTTCATTATGTCTATTAATACTCAATAAATCAATTATATTTTTTGTTTAAAGGTTAATTTAGAGCCATGAAGAAACTCCAGCATAAAAAAATTTGTAAATCGCATACTATAAAACTTATACCCTGTTATTTGACATCCGTCTTTCTGTCCCCTGAGCGATACATAATCCAATATACCATCCATGTACATATATAAACAAATATCCCACAAAACACCACATCACTAAAGAAATGCCCACCTTGTGCGATTCTCATCAAACCTAAACCGCCACCAGCAACTACTGCTGCAGCAAATACTAAGGCTTTCTTTTTTCTAGAAGCTAACAAAGGCATAAAGGCAAATAGCCAAAAACCCATCGAAGCATCACCACAAACAAAAGAACAGTTTTTATTACATTGTGAAGATATTACAAACGGTTTTTGGAAAATCTTATCACCGTTAAACTCTTGCACCATTTCAGGCCTGGGCCTGCCCCAATGATCTTTAAATATATAATTAACAACCAAACCCGGTCCAACCCATAAACAAACAACTATAAAGAATACTTCTTTTCTATACTTGACTTGCAAAGCCTTAATAAATAAAGATCCAAGCAAAAATAAAATTACTCCAACAGAAAAAATAATAGGAAAAAATCTAGCAAAAAGATGCAAAAACCCTAAAAGACCGTCATAACTACCGATAAACTCTTGTGTTGAGTAATTATAAAAATGACCAGCTATAGTTATATCCAAGTTAGGTAAAATTAAAAAAAACACCCAAGCAATAAAACAGACAACAACACCTAACGCTATATGAAATCTTATCAAAACAGCTCCTTAACAATCTCGATTTTATAAGTTTACTTACATATAAACTAAAGACTCTAACATTTTTAAGCTTTTTTTTGCTAGAATACTTATTAGTTTAATTTATTATTTTAATTTTTAATTTTATACAAAAATATGACAGATAGTAAGCTTAAAAAAACAAATCATGCGACTGGACGGCTCAAAATAACTCTAATAGTCATTCTAACTGCCACTGTGATATATTTATTTATAGCACTTTTTAGTTACAATATAAATGACCCGGGTTGGAGTAGTGTTTCTTCAGAGCCTTATATTAAAAACTACGCTGGTCCAGTAGGTGCTTACGTTGCTAGTGTTATCTTATCAATATTTGGTATTATTGGTTTCATACTACCATTTTTACTTATTGATTGCATTAGGGTCCTTCTGTTAAAAAAGCCAAGTCAAATCCCTAATTACCTCATGGTAGTGATAAAAGCATTAGGGATAATTGCATTTATATTCGCTTGTGATGGACTTGCTGAATTATATCTAGGATTCGCTAACTACTGGATGCCTCAACGCTCCGGCGGAATCATCGGCTACGAAGTTGTTAAGTTTACAACTAAGTACCTAGGTATGGTTGGTGGATCAGTTGCTCTACTAGTTACACTCTTTGTGGGACTAACCCTTTATTGTGGAACCACATGGATTTATCTGACTAAAACTATAATCCTCTCTTTAACAAAAGGTATTAGTTATATTACTAAAACAAGATCTAATAATTATAAAATATCAGATCCAAATGATTTTAACGAATTTGATACACAACAAACAAAACCTCTAGCTAAAGGTCAAAACCAAATATCTTCTTTAGAAATAAAAAACACTACAAACCCCAAAGAAGATGTCTTTAGAGAAATCCTAAGCAATAAAAAAGCTTCGGGTGAACTTACGTTTATAGATAAAAAAAATGAAATAGAAATTAATACTACAGAACAACTTGTAAAAAAAACGTCTTTCTCAACAACGGTACAAAGCTCAGCGAAAGCGAATACTGCTCTTAAAAAAAATGATCTACCATCTCTTGATTTACTTATAGAACCTGAGAAGAAAAAAACCGTAGTCTCGCAAGAGGAGCTTAAGCAAACATCTTCTTTACTTGAGCAAACCCTCAATGATTTTAATATTAGTGCAAAAGTTGTCGCAGCATACCCAGGACCTGTAATTACTAGATATGAAATTGATTTAGCTAGAGGTACTAAAGTTAGTAAACTTACAAATATTTCTCAAGATTTAGCTAGAGCCTTATCAACCACCGCTGTGCGTGTTGTAGAGGTGATCCCAGGTAAGCCATATGTTGGTTTAGAGCTACCAAACTCATATCGCCAAATGGTACGTATAAAAGAAGTATTATCAGCTCCTGAGTTTATCAAATCAAAAGCTCCTACCTTAATGGGGATAGGTGTAGATATTTCTGGTAAGCCTACATTTGCTGAGCTTGCAAAAATGCCTCATTTACTAGTTGCTGGTACTACAGGATCTGGTAAATCTGTAGGTGTTAATGCCATGATTCTTAGTATGCTTTATAAATGCTCTCCTGAGGAATTAAAATTTATAATGATTGACCCTAAAATGTTAGAGCTTTCTATCTATGATGGCATACCTCACTTATTAACTCCTGTAGTTACAGATATGACAGAAGCTGCTAACTCACTACGCTGGTGTGTCAAGGAAATGGAGCGCCGTTATGCTCTTATGTCAGCTGCTGGAGTGCGTAATATAGCTCTTTTAAATGACAAAATAGAACAAGCTGAAAAAGCAGGACGCCCATTAAAAGATACTATGTTCATAAAGATGAATCCAGAAAGAGCACACGAAGCGCCCACTTTAACAAAAATGCCATATATAGTGGTAGTCGCAGATGAGTTTGCTGATATGATTATGGTTGTTGGTAAAAAAGTCGAGGAGCTAATAGCAAGACTTGCACAAAAAGCTCGTGCTGCTGGAATACACATAATTTTAGCGACTCAAAGACCTTCAGTAGATGTAGTAACTGGTCTTATAAAAGCAAACATTCCTACTAGAATGTCATTTCAGGTTTCTTCAAGAATTGACTCTAGAACTATTTTAGATCAACAAGGAGCTGAACAACTATTAGGTCAAGGTGATATGCTATATCTAAAACCAGGGTTTGGTGCCCCTATGCGTATCCATGGTGCTTTTGTGGATGATAATGAAGTCCATAAAGTTGTTGACGCTTGGAAAGAGTATGGTGCCCCAGAATATATTGAAAGTATACTAGAATCCACCGAAGACAGTAATGATGGAGCTTCAAACTCTAGTGGAGAAAGTGAAGATCCTCTATATAATGAAGCTGTTGAAATAGTTATTAAAACTCAAAAAGCTTCTATATCTGCAATACAACGTAAGCTCAAAATTGGCTATAACCGCTCAGCAAGACTTATGGAAGAGATGGAAGAAAACGGTATAGTATCAGAAATGAATTCAAATGGTATGCGTGAAGTACTTATAAAGAGAGAAAATTAATGAGAAAAGCCATTTTATACATATTGTTAATACTAATCACTAGCACTTGCTTTGCTAAATCTGATTCTATTAGCTTGATTGATAAGCTAAACAATATAGACTCAATGACAGCAGATTTTACACAAAAGCTAATTGATGGACAAAGCAGTAATAATATTAGCTCAAAAGGCTTTATACTCTTAAAAAAACCTCACTTTTTTAAATGGGTAACACAGTCCCCTAATAAACAAGAAATTGTATCAAATGGTAAAAAACTTTGGATTTATGATAGCGACCTTGAGCAACTAATTGTTAAAAAGGTATCTGATAATATTGCTCAATTTCCTTATTTGATATTACTAGCAGACAATACTGAGAATATTGGTGAAATGTTTAATATATATAAAAAAAATAATAATACTTATATCTTAAAGCCAAAAAACAATGAGATGATAACTAGCTTAACTATAAAATTCACCGATGAAAATCATCTAGATTACTTAGATATTTCAACATCTTTACATCAATATACTCAAATAAATTTTAGTAACACTAAAACCGATATATCTAATATAAAAAATGATGACTTCAACTTCGTACCTCCCAAAGGCACAGATATAATTGATGAAACTTAATAAGTTTTACAACTTCTCAAATACTTATATTCAACCTAATTACCTCAACCAGTTTTTTCTCTTTAAACACCCAAGCAAATTGCTATAAAACAACTTGGAAATTAGCAAATAATATCTTATGGTTTAGTTTAGTTACCAAGTTAAAACCCCAACAAAGGTTAAGGTAGTAGTAGGATGGAAGAGTTTGAATATATACAAAAAGCTATTGAGATTCTTTATATACAAGATGATCTACTAGCTGTTATTTCCCTTACAAAGTTCCGTGGTGAAGAAGACATATATAACAAAACTAAAGAAAATCTAAAAGAATTCACCGAAGCACTAAAAGAAAAAGACGACATAATAATAGGACAAGGCTCATCTACTGTTACTCTAGCACAAATTATCCGCGCTCTTGAGGATCCTAATAAAAAAAATCGAGCACTTGCAATAATACAAGCGCATCATGAAATAATCGTTGAGGAAATTTATCGTAAATATTGTTTAGCAAAACAAAAAAATAGCTCTCTTACTTCAATGGAAAACTCTATTAAAAATATAAATATCTTCCACTTAGCACGTAATTTAATACTATCATTCTACGGAAGCGATGTACTTGCCAATTTAGCCACATCACTACATGAAATAGCTAAAGATGAAGACTATGGTTATACCTTCGCATTTGAATGCCTTAATACTTCAGAGAATGCTCCTTTTTATATATTCGATTTGCTTATGCCTACAGAGGTTACTACCACAGTGGCAGGAAACCAAGGTACTTTTTTAGACAAAATTGAACGAGATTACTCAAATTTCAGCAAAAAAATCCCCAAAGGCCTGCCCCAAATAACACTTGAATCAAATTTTCACTACCAAATGCTTTATTACATCCTTTGCTACTTTAAAGATAATCTCAGCTATAAATTTGTCTACGATAAAATTAAAGAGTCAAATAAAGCTCCTGAAATTTATTACATAATTGATAAAGACATTTATAAAAAACTACCCAAAAAACTTGAAAATGGCAATATTTCCTCGAAGCTCAACTCAGTACTAGCGAACGCTGAAAGCATACAAAATAAAACAAATAGTTACTTTAAAGAGATAGAAAAAATCAAGAATAAAGCTTTGCGACTGAAGGAACAAAAAAAGAATAAAGTTAACGTATCTCTTAAACAATCTATTATATTAATGACACTAAGCTTAACTGTAGCTATGCTACAAGAATTAAGTGAACGCTTATCAAAGTTAGCTCCCACAGTAGCAAAGACTCCAAAGATACCTAAAAGACATGAGGTAAATGCTGATAAATTACCACGGTTTATTAAATGGAAAGAAGCCCTTGATAAATTCATAGAGTCGCTTGATAACAAAACTGATAATTTCCTGTATCTTATTTATTATAAATTAATGTCTGCTATTTTAAGTGAATATGATGAAACTTCTAAAATATATAATGACATATTTACTAACACACCATTTGACGACACAAATATTCGCACAATAGTTACAGAGAAATCAAAGTTAATAGTAGATATACAAAAAAACCCTCTTATGCTTATGGATAGTATCTGTAGTGACCAAAATCTTGACATCGAGACCCAAGATGTTATAGCAAATTTTTTTAAAGACGCTAATAGCTCAATTGTTCCCATTACTCAAAACTGTATAGAAGAGTTTTGTTGCATTCTACCTAATACACACATGAGACAACAGTACCAAGAAATTGCTAAACGAACAAACAAACATCCTCTTTACCCTTTAATTACTATATATTGTGAATGGTACAAATTAAGAGCTTTTATAAATTTTTTCGAAAATTTTGGCAATAATCTCTCTAGTTATTACATCGGGATAGAAAGTGTTAAGGGTGATGATTTTGAGATTTTATACAGAGATTTCATCTACCTAAATTACCTTTTCAGCTCTATTTATGATGAGCTAGATCCATCAACCCAGAGTATGGTTTTAAAATTTCTCTCCATCTTCTCTATAAAACCTGAAAATCCAAACCACCATATAGGATTCAAAAGGCTCGCTGTCATAGAGAGTTTAATTTTTACATCTAAAAAATTTGACGCTTTAGAACTGGAGAAATATTTTACTACTAAAAAAAATGTCAAAATTAGTTCTAAATGTATACTTTTTATCCGCTCTCTAACTGAAAGAAAAGATGGGGTCTCCCTTATTGAAATCAATCAAGATAACCATGTTTTAGCTTATAAAAAAGATAATAAAACTCTATTTAAACTAACATTATCTCATAATGAATATAACGAAATAAAAGAAGAGCTTCAACAATTACAGGAGTTAGGAGATCAAACAGCAGTTATAGCACTTGCAGCAATTATATTCATGAAAAAATATTTTGATAGTTTTTTAATAGATACTGATTTACCGAAAGTAAAGTTTAAAGGCTTTTATACTAATGAAATATTTGCAGCCTTTCGTCAAGTTAAATTAAAAAGTGATCCAGTTAGCTCTTTTATAGACTTAAAAGAAAACTGTATAGCTTTAGAAAACTTAATGTTTGATTTATCTAAATATACAAGAAAATCAGCGAAGAAAAAATCACCTAAGGCTGTAGAAAACAAAAAAATCCGAGCTACTAACTACATCTTAGAAAAATGTGACTTCTATAAAAGGTATTTTCTTGAATCAGGTTCAAAATTGGATAGGTTAGAATTAAATGTATTAGAAGATTTTATAATGAACATTAGAAAACTTTTAGAAGATAAAGATATCACTAAAGCTACTATAGGAGAATCTAAGTGTAAAGCTAATTTAAAACAAGCTGTTACTGTTTTTAGTGAACTGTATTATAAGCTAACCCATATCGACCAATGCTATTTCTCTCAATACACTGTTACAAGCTTAAAACCATTTAAACCCAACGATATGTTCACGGACAATATGGCTTATTATCTATCAAAAACATTTGTCCGCAATGAAGAATCTTCTTTGACTCGGCATCAAAACTTAAACCCTTATAATATACCAGAACGCTTTAACAAAGAAGAGTCTAAAACCGCTTTGGAAGTAGCAAATATAGAGACTTCTTTACACAAATTTAACTACGAAAATGACCAAAAAATGTTAGGTGCATTTTACGATAAAGAAATTAAACAAGAAGTCATTCCTCATAATATAGATAATAGATTTTACGTATTTCTTAGAATTTTAGCTGAAATGAGTGAGTACTATATGGATGCAATTATAAATATTTTTGGGGAAAGTTTTGATAAGAAAGACCCTGATAGATATGAAAAATTCTTAGATAAACTTATTATAGACTTTCAACTAGCTATCAATACAGATTTCAAAACCACAAAACTAGATAAGATTATCAAAGAATTTAAAATAAGCATGCTAGAACTTGATATCTATGTAAATTTTACATTAAAAACTCAAAAATCTAAAGGTTTTGAGCATAATAATAGCTTAGATCTTTCTAAACTCGAGACATTTATTTCAAGTAGCCGGTCTCGGTTAAAAATTGGATCTTTTGATAAAATCAAATTCTATAGTAGCTCATATAAGGAATTTAGCTTAATCGACAAGTTTACTAGAACTACTGATGAGCTTAATAAAATATATTCTTTTATGAAAGAAAATAAGAATTTTATAATTATATCATACTCAGATCTTTTAACTATCTATGAGTTAAGAAATGAAGAAGCTTTAACAAACTACCTAAATAGTCCTGACACTGAAGAAAAACATATATTAAATCGTATACTTTTTGATCCGTCTACAACATCTTATGACCTCAGTAGTTTTAAAAGTTCTATTGACAGGTATCATGAGTATCTCTCAAATAATATTATACTTCCCGATTACGATGTTAACTCTATTGTACTACCCTGTGGTTTACTTAATTATGAATATGAGCAACTCATCACTATAATCTGCCAGGACATAATTGAAAATAGGAAAAATTATAAAGGAGTTCTTAACTTTAAATGGTGGCACCTAACTCTTATAGGAGAGGTAATTGATTATCTTTATACCACAAGTCATTTAGCGAAGGGAATTAAAGAAATCCAAAAAATATTAAATGATGAAAATGAACCAGACCTACAAAGAAAAATCGATAAAATTATAGAAGTTGCAGACACCCGCCTTAAAAAAAATAATAAACGGCGAGATGATGTACGTAACGTTTACGAATTTTTAACTCGAGACTTATCAAATTATATTTCAAAACAAAAACAAATTTCCAAGAGCAAACCTGCTATTAAATTTGACTTTTTAAATAAAAGAAGCCGTAGTTTCCACTACAAGTATGACTCTAGCAATTTAGGACACAGCCCTCATAGGGGTAATCAAAGAGGTCCTGTTATAAAAGAAATTGATATAAATCATCCTCAAGTTAAGGAGATTAGTAAAAATTTAGCTCCATTATATCTACTAGACGATGAAATGCGAAGCAGTGTTGCACTAGAAATAGTAAGCGACGTCAATAGTCATGATATAGAACGTGCTTCCTTAGTTTCTAGTGGTTTTATTGATGTCTGTATAGGTAAAAGGCATTTATCAGGACAGATTAACTTAAATCCTGCAGAAAAATTTTATATTAAACCCTGCCGTTGTGTAACAAAAAATGAGCTTGAAGGTCCTATAGTGCCCGATATCTTAAAACTTACCAGAAGTTTAGGAGCATTCAGCAATAACTTGATCCTATTACCAATAAGTTTTAACAACTGGCATTTTATACTTTTAATCATTGATATCAAACATCGTACGCTTTATTTTTTCGACTCCTATGGCGATCAGCGGGTCAATTGGGCAAAAGATGTTATCAAAGATATTCCTGAATTAAGAAATTATTCTTTAACCACCCTTACAGACAATTTTCAACAAAATAATGACTGTGGCTTTTTAGTACTTCACTTCATCGACTATATCTACATGCATAACAACCTTAATATGAATATGCTTCAAGTATATAGTGCTATGAAAAAAAACTACGATAGTAATTTTTTAAGGCAGTACTTTTGTAGTTTTGCTGGCGAACCTTTTGCAAATAGTAGTGACTTTCTTAATTTTTTTGAGAGTAATCAAATGTATGAATCTAATGAAAAATATGCGTACCCTTATTAGTAAGTGTTTAAGTTGGTAACTAATTTTAAAAGCATATTTTTTTCTGTTACCAATAAACTACTTTATTAACTCACCTTACGCAAGTTAGTCATGAATTTCTAATTTCATATAGTTGCTTAAGAGCAATAGCATTAGATCTAACCAAGAGCTTATATTTCAGAGCGAAGTGGTTTAGTGAAGTTTTTATCTTGAGCATTTCTAGTTTACAAAAAGCCACTAATGAGCAAAAAATATGATTTCTTTGAGTTTTCTCAACTTTAGTTGGCGAGGCTGATAAAGAAGTATTTTGCTTAATTGATTTATGATAAACCTCTATTTGCCATCTTTTTTGATAGTCATGATATAACTGATTAGAATCTATTTCTAAATCATTTGTTACAAGATATAAAATTCCTTTTGTACCGTTCTCGTTTATGAAAATCTTTTTTGTTAAAAGTACAGGAAAATTCATATCTTTAAGCCATATCTTTAAAGATTCTCCATCAGCAATATCAAGTTCAGAGAGCTTAATAAAATCCTTACTCTTTCTAGCATAATCACTCAAGGCAACAACTCTATTTGACTTCATACCAAGTATGAATTTCTTCGATAATGTGTGATGTATGTAATTCATATTATCTTTAGAGCAAAACCAGCTATCTGCCAAAATATATTTAAACTTAACATGATTAATAACTGCTCGATTTATCATGTTTTGAAACATTTGGTTTTTAGTAACTTTAGATCTTCTTTTATACCGTTTATCTTTTTCATCATAATATCGCTCATCCTTTTTCACTATCTCATAGTCTATTGGAATAGATAAATTTGATGTACTAAGCATACATGAGACTATATTAATACCCTTTACATGAACACCTTTAGCATGAGAGTGATGCCAACAGACTATATCATTCTCATCTGTACTTGGCTTTTCACTAATTGTATCATCCAAACAAAGAACATCGTATTCGCTATTATGTTTTCTAACTAAAGGCTTTATATATTTCCAAAATTCTAAGCTTGTTAAATCTGACTTACTTAAAAACCTTGTTATTTTGTCATGTGATACTTCTTGATCTAATATATCTGATAATTTTGTAGCCGTAGCATACTTAGTTTGGCTTATAAGATAATCTGTGTATATGTCTAGTAAATCCTTGTCCATCTCTTAAAAAACAGAATTTTTTCCTATGTCCAGTATTCTAAATATCTTTTTAAAATTTACAATCTTTTGCGTAAGGTGAGTTATTAATATAGCTAACTTGATACATTTAAATCTAACCATCTAAAAAGCTTAGTTTCTTTTTAGACTCTCTTTTAAAAATATTTCTATGTTTTAAGATTTCTTTTTTTTGAGATTCTGACTTCTGAGGATTTTTTTTATCAAACTCCTGCAAAAAGTTATCAATCTCACTAACATAAGCTCTATTTTTCTTATTATCAAACAAATGCGCTAATCGCAATATAAGTTTCATCATATTATAGAACCTCTCTTTATACTATTACATTTTTCTTGTGGCTTGCTGATAATTATACTAAACTAGACACCAAAGTCACTTATAAACATAAGCTTTTAAGTATTAAGCGCATGCGTTTAAGTCAAAAACCTAGAATTATTGGAATATTCTTAATGTTTCTAAGCGTTACCATGCTTAGCCCCATTATAGTAGATTATATATATTCTGAGCATAACTCATTTCCTTTTTTAATAAGTTTTACAATCACTTTTTCAGCTGGGTTTATACTGTGGCTTATAGGTAGAAATTCTAGCAAAAAACTTTCTAACCGAGATGGTTTTATTATCGTTGCGCTAGTATGGATTATTGTTACTATGTTTGGAGCAATTCCATATATGACTTTTCCTGGTTTGGGCTTATCCTTTAGCCACGCTGTATTTGAGTCAACATCTGGGTTTACTACAACTGGCGGTACGGTCATAAGTGGTTTGGATAATTTACCTCATAGCATTTTATTTTACCGTCAACAAACAGAGTTTTTTGGTGGTATGGGTATTATCGTTTTATCTGTAGCTATCCTGCCTTTACTTGGAGTTGGTGGTATGCAGCTTTACAAAGCCGAAATAGCAGGACAATGGAAAGACGAAAAACTAACACCAAAAATATCTAGTACAGCTAAGGCACTTTGGATGGTTTATTTACTATTTACATTTTTATGTTTTATCTCTTATATAATTGTTGGAATGGATCCTTTTAACGCGATATGCTATACGTTCTCCACAGTATCAACTGGCGGTTTTGCTCCCAGTGATGCCAGTATGACTGACAAATCTACCGGGGTTCTGATTGTTTGTGGTATATTTTTATTTCTAGGTGCTACAAGTTTTAAAGCCCACTATATAGCTTTATCAAAACTAAGCCTTAAGCATTATTTCAAAAATATAGAGTTTAAAGCATACTGCTACTTTTTGTTTTTTTGTTCATTTATTATAGCTATCACCATGATAGCTTATACAGATGATTTAACAAAGATCCCTAGAATTATAACTGATAGTATATTCCAAGTAATAACTATAAGTTCTAGTGCAGGATTTGTGTCTGACAGTAACTTCTATTTATGGCCCAGTTTTCTACCAGTCATGCTTATGTTTATGGCTATAATTGGCGGCTGCGGTGGTTCAACTGCTGGCGGATTAAAAATGATTCGAGCTATACTCTTTAAAGAAAAAGCTATGCTTGAAGCAAAGAGAGTTATTCACCCACAAGGTGTTTTTACAGTTAAGCTTGGTGATATACACATCTCAGAACAAGCTCTAAATAGAGTATCTGGCTACATTTCAGTTTATATTATAGTTTTTGCTGTTGCATGGCTAGCTTTATTAGGATGTGGGTTAGATGTTACTACAGCTTTTTCTACAACTGCTACCACTTTATCTAATGTAGGTCCTGGATTAGGAGAAATAGGGTCTAACTTCAAAAATTTACCAAGCCAAGCTCTTTGGATATGCAACTTCACTATGATTGCTGGACGTTTGGAGATCTTTACTATCTTAGTTTTATTTATGCCAGAGTTCTGGAAGAAGTAAACCTCTAAAATTCAGATGCCTCTGCCCTATAAGACAAATTACCTACACGGTTATACTCTATGTCGTTAACTTTAATGATTATTTTATAATCAATATTTGACTCTTTTCCTTTACATGATGCTCTTAACAAAACATTTTTATCAGACAAGTAAGCTTTGAAGGAACCAGACTCAGTCTGCTTATCTTTTATACCATCTTTAGATTTTATATAAATAAATTTACAACCTTTATTATTAGTTATATATACTTTGATATTAAACTCTGTTGGATCCGTTTGATCAATATTTTTTATTCCGCTAGGCAAACTAGCCGAATCAAAGCTGTAATCTTTATATGCAGTAACTTTTGATTTACTAAACCCTTGGTCTAACAACGCTAATCGTTGAGCTTTAACTTGTGATTGAGTTTCTGTAATACAACCAACAGATACAATAACTAAACTTAAAACTATTGTTGCATTTCTCTTTAGTTTTAGAAAACGTTTTCTTATTCTCATAGAAACCTTCCAAATTTCTATTTCATAAAGCAAATCTTAAACTTTTATTACTAGATACGCAAGGATTTATAATATTTTAGGTTTATTTATTCTTCTGTCTCAACTTCTTCAGAATTTTGTTGCTTTTTGTACTCATAGTAGTCTTTCATAGTTAGACCTTTAGCTCTAAACTCAGCTTTTTCTGCTATTTCATCTAGTCTTCTCTTAGAATACTCAACATGTTCTAGAGCATAATCTTCAACTGGTTGACCCTGTAAATTAAATCTCTGCTTAAGCTCAAAAACAGCTCTATGATAACGAGTATCACCCACATAACGACGCAAAACATTACGTAAAACTAGTTTATCTACAGGTGTGAAATGCTCGTTTTGATATATTATTTCTATCTCTTCACTTATACCTATTTTGAGTGGTTTTTTGCTTATTGGGTCAAAACATTTAGGGAAACGAACACACAACCATTTAAATAATTTAGCTTCTTCTTTTTGTCTTTCTTTTTCAATATCTACAGTAATAACTAGCTCTTCACTATCTTCAACTATAGGGTTTTGCAGCTCATCAACTATTTTATTATTTATTCTATGACCATATTGTGGAATACGTATAAAAGAAGTATCTCTATCTTCTACTTTTTTAGCAGGAGCCTTCGTAGGGGGGATAGTTTTATTTTTAGAGATATTTTTGTCTCTAGCTTGTTTCATTCTAGATGTTTTTTCCTCTATCTTAGAGGATGCACCAATCAAAGACTGTAACAATGAAAAATCGTTTAGTTTATTTCTACCTTCAGACATCTTATTTATTTTCTAATTTGTAGAGTTCTACTCTTTTATATACTTATGCTATATCCTACTACAAAATCATATCTTTTAGCAAGCAATAAAGCTTTGTGGAGATTTTTTTTGTCATGAAAAGCAATTATCATTGACAAAAACCATAATTTCACTATAATATTCTACATCTTTGTGGCTATGTAGCTCAGTTGGTTAGAGCACAGCATTCATAATGCTGGGGTCACTGGTTCAAGTCCAGTCATAGCTACCACTTATTTATCCATTTAAACTCAATGCTTTTAAGTGTAATAATCAAATAAACCTGTAGACAAATTAAGTCCCCATTTTCTAAAAAGGATAGCTTTAGATGAATTTGTTCTATAACCAACTGCTAATACTATATCCAGGTTATATATCTCGATATTCCTTTTACAGTTCTAGAATCCTCATTTTGAATTTGTGCAATTTTTGCACATGTTGAGTTTTTGTCCACATCATTATCTAAATATATATTTCCTATATGCTTAGTAACTAGACTTCTTTCAATTTCAAAAATACTAGCAATATCTTTTTAACTAGCCTATATAGTTTCACTCTCAAAGTTAGTTTTTAACACAAATATAATTTAGACGCTTTATAGAAACCGTATAAATTATATTGCTATTAAGCTCCATATTAGTTTTAGTTTCTATAGTTTGTTTATGCTCAGGGTAAATCTAGGAAAATCTTTTCTCTTCAGCTAAGTATAACTCTCTTAATATCACCTAACTTTTACAAACCTTAGTTTATTTTCATATCTGTAAATTTCAAACTCAGTGACAAACCTTCTTGTTTTAAACCTATTTATTATCTTTTTAATCATGTGGCTCCTCTTAACCTACAAGTTCATAAACTATATGCTTTTTTACTCTAACCAGTGTTCTCAATATAATGGCCTGTCACTAACTTGCTATACCCTAGTACCTTAGGGCTGGTATTACTATAGCTGTAGTACAAGCCTAATAAGCTTATCAAAACTTATAACTTATATTAACGTTAAATAATATAGGAAAAAAATAGTATATCTATATTCTTTTTTGATAGCTACTGGTTAAATTAAACAAGCTACAAAATGATTATAATCTTAAAAGGTGTACAAATAAGCCAAAGCAATGTGTCTAATGGTAATAAGGTGGAAAGAACCGACATTCTTTTAGGGCCTTGCTAAAGTATAATTTCACTACATATCCTTAGCAGCAGATAAAGCACTTATCATTTCAGAAATTAAATTATTAAAGCCTCTTGGAGAATTAGGAGTAAATATCACATTCGATTTACCTGATTTTGTCATATTTTCTAAAGTATCTAAATATTGGTACATCATCACAAGTGAAGATATATACTCAGAAGATATACTACCGTCAGTACCTTCCTTAACATCTTCTATAGAAACTCTTAAGCCTCTAGCTATTGCTTTACGTTGCTCAGCAATACCTTCACCAAGTAGCTTCATCGATTCTTTTTGACCTTCAGCTTCTTTTATTTTTATAAGCTTTTCGGCTTCTGCTTTTGCTTTTGTAGCTTCAAGTTGCCTTTGGGCGGCATTAATCTCATTCATAGAGCGTTTTACGTTTTCTTCTGGATTTATATCAACAACTAAAGATTTAATTATTGTATAACCATAAGTACTCATTTCTTCAGAAAGCTCTTTTTTGATATCTAAAGCTATAGCATCTTTATTCTCAAAAGACTCATCTAAACTCATACGTGGTAAAGATGACCTAATCACGTCAAAGACATACGACTCCATTTGCGCTCTAGCATTTGTAAGCTTATAAAATGCGTCTACAGCTCGAGATTCTTCCACTAAAAATTGTACCGAAACTTTCATATGTACAAATACATTATCCCTTGTCTTAGTCTCAGCTATTATATCTAACTGTTGCACTCTTAAGCTAACCCTACCAGCTACCATTTCTATAAATGGAATTCTAAAATTAAGGCCTGCCTTTTGAATCCTTACAAATTTCCCAAATCTCTCTATAATATTTACAGATTGTGTTGCTACAAGACTTATCGAAAAACCTAGCAATACAACAACAAGTACTAATAAAAATACTAACCAAACCATAAACATCTTTTTATCTCCTTTTTAGTCTAAAGCTGATAATATCACAATATCTTTACTAATTATTTGATTATCCTCACCAAATAGCTTAAAACATTCAAAATGTAGAACTATCTTTTGTGGAACCTTTTTAAAGCTATCTTGTAACCTAAATTTAAAGTTATCTGTAGACCCATATTCTGAGTTTTTCATATCCACACTTTTATGGACAAAACTAACAGCTCTTATATAATCATAATCAGGGGATACCAAAAACCATCTATATCCATCTGTTGAATCTACTGGCAAACTAATATTTATTATTTTTTGTTTATCTTCAAGAACTATTGGTTTTGTATACACTTTATCAACAGCTTCTTGAGCCATCTTAGCTACAGCTGTATTTACCAATATTAGTGTAATCAAAAATACATAAAAATACCTAAACATATTTAAAATACAAACTTATCATCGAGATAAATTTATTATACAATTATAGCTGTTGCAAATATACACAATAAGCTAAATATCATGGCATTAGAAAAATTTGATCTAGAATTAGTATCATTCAAAGATATTACTAATAATGTAAGACATTTTGTTTTTAAACGAACAGATGGAAAACCACTTAATTTTATAGCTGGGCAATTTATCACTTTTCTTTTAAAAGATGACAAGGGTAACCTAAAGCGTAGAAGTTATAGTTTAGGATCACTACCTTCTGACAATATGCTTCTAGAAATAGGGATAACTCATGTCAAAGGTGGTACAGCTTCAGAGTTTTTTTTCAATATGAAAATTGGTGATACTGCTGCTGCTATGGGACCTGCGGGAAGGCTTGTCTTAAAGGATGAAAAGGTTAGAAAACTAATACTTGTAGGTACTGGTACTGGTATTGTTCCTTATAGATCAATGTTCCCAGAGTTACTAGAGCGAGCTGAAACTACTGAAATACACATATTATTAGGTGTGCAATATCGCAAAGATGCTCTATACCAAGATGATTTTATAGAATTCGCAAAAAAGCACAATAACATAAATTTTACACTTTGCCTAAGTAGAGAAACCGAGAGTTTAAAAGACTATGAAGTTTCTGGTTACGTTCAACAGCAATTTGAAAAAATTGACTTAGATCCAGAAAAAGATGTCATCTATGTTTGTGGCAACCCAAACATGATTGATCAATCTTACGAAATACTTACAAATGTTGGATTTGAAGCTAAAAGTGTACGCCGAGAGAAATATATTTCCTCCAATTAAGCTTGATACTATTAATAGTTTAAGCTAAAATCTTTGTGCTATTCTACTTTTATTAGGATATGGTGCTTAGATGAGATAGTCTAAGTGGCGATGTCAAAGTTTACAAAAATAAGGAAAATAAATAATGAAACAAGAAATTCATCCTAAATATACAGAAGTTAAAGTAACTTGTAGTTGCGGTAACAGCTTCACAACTAGATCAACTATAGCTAAAGAAGCTATGAATATAGATATTTGTTCTGAGTGTCACCCATTCTATACAGGTAAGCAAAGAGTTGTTGATACAGCAGGACGTGTTGACAGATTCAACAAAAGATTTGGTGCTCTTAAAAAAGTATAATATATACTATCAAACAAATTCTATTAAACAATTTAAACCAGCTTTCGCTGGTTTTTTTGTATTTATCAGCAACAATCTCCCACACCCTTACAGACTTATAACGATACTATTGAAAGTTGAAATTAGGCAAAAATATTTGAAAAAGCACAGTTTACATATAGTAAATGAGCATTTTGAGAATATTTTTAACGCAATTAGCATAGTATAATCTTAGTTTGCAACAGTTCCATAATACCTACTTATGTACTCATCTAAATGAATTGAATCATTATGTCTTAAACTCTTTTCTGCCTCTATTGACTGCTTAACTTGATCAAGCAATGTTTCTCTTTCTTTTTGCGTTAAAGTGACCTTTCTAAAGTCATCTGAAGCTTGCTTAGAGATTTCTAGGACCAAGTTTTTATATCCAAATTCTTTTGCCAACTTCACAACTTTTGCTGAAGGAGTTTTGGAAGCATCTAAAATTTTTTGTTTCTCAAGTAGTACCGCATCTAGATACTCTTGCCCCATTTGCTTAGCTACAATCTCAATTTTGCCAAATAAAGCTAAGCCATATTCTTTTAATAGAACTTTTTCACCAACAGGGTCAACTAGCTCTAAATTAGGCTTACGCCCTTGTATAGCAACACTAGTGAGATTTTGTTTACCTAAACTGATCTGCCTTTGAGAGTAGCCTTTAAAATCTTGCATTAAACAGGTCATTAGCATTGCCTCTACAAACAGTGATGTGTTTTTACTAATCCCATTTTTATCAAAAGGATCAACATCAAGCACCCTAACCTCAATATACTCCACTCCTCTATTAGATAAAGCACAAGCAGGCCTTTCACATCTTTTTGTTATTTGCTTAGGTCGTATAGGGCTGTAATACTCATTTTCTATCTGCAAAATACTCTC
The DNA here is from genome assembly GCF_000710735.2 of Allofrancisella heilbronnii. Classification (NCBI taxonomy): domain Bacteria; kingdom Pseudomonadati; phylum Pseudomonadota; class Gammaproteobacteria; order Thiotrichales; family Francisellaceae; genus Allofrancisella; species Allofrancisella heilbronnii. The sequence goes on from NZ_CP144673.1 coordinate 1,496,388, forward strand.
GTTAAGTTGTATTCTCTCACCCTTTTCATTGTACAGCCCAATTTCTTTATATTGTTTAAATTCTTGAGCCGTTGCATTTAGCATATCTTTGACATAAGCTTTAACATTGTCATACGAAATATTAAGATCCTTTTGGGCAGGACTAGTGTAACCAAGATCGCTCATCCTAAGACTAGTTGAAAACTCTCCAACATAAAACTCCTCATCCAGATCTACCAAATACTCTGGTTTTTTCCTGACAGAAGTTTTTGCACAAATAGGGCTTGCTCCAAATAGATATGGCAATAACCACATATATTCAAAATAATTATTTATAACCCCGAAATAAACATCTGAATTTGATATCCCAAGCTCAATTGCTTTTTTTAGAATTAAACTTTTATCAAATGAAAAATTATAATGGATCCCAGCTATAATCTGCATAATCTTACCATAACGAGCAGTTAACCCTTTACGGTACACTTGTTTCATCCTACCAGAATTTGAGTCACCAAAATCAGCTTCTTTTATTTGTGCTTCTGTTGCTGATAATGGCATACTAGTATTTAAAATAAACTCTTCCTTAGACATACTTTGCAAAGTAAAAGCGCTCAAGGTAGTAAGCTCATGCAATGTTATATCTATATTTTTGTGTGGTTTTGTTATTATTTCTAGAAGGTTTTCTGAAAAATCCACCGTGATACTACTATTAGTAAGCTTATGACCCAAAGATTGCGGGTGTCCAGAACAAGCTAAGCTACCATCACTATAAATACGTAAAGTCTCCCTCTCAATACCTCTAAGGTTCATTACATTTTTAAGATCGTACATGTTAGTCCTAAATAGTTAAAATCAGCCAAACCAAACACTCTTAGGTAGGCTAATTATCTAATACTAGCATTTTTTTTAAGCGTAAAACAAATATTACGCTTACATACACCAAAACGCTAAATAATATAATCATTAATATATTCTTGAGTCTACCAAACATTGTTAAACTAATCCAATAATCATCAGTCAAATTAAATAACTTTAATGTCATTACCATACAAACACAGGCTACAGCTATCTTTAGCAAATATTTAAATGGCAAGAAAACATCAACAAATAGCTTAAAATTGAATCTAATAAGTATCAATATTTGGATAACCATATTTATTAAAGCTGTTATTGAGCTAACAACAGCTAAATACACAAAAGCATATTTGTCATGACTGTACAGGTGTATTATGTAAGTATCAAGCGCAACCCCACAAATCAAAATAAATAGACTAATCCAAAAAACAATATTTGCTTTGTTTTGAACATACATAGCAGAAACTATGACGCGGATAAAAACAAAACAAAACAATGAAAGTAAATACCCAAGCATTGCTAAATATGTGAAATTCACATCGTTTAAACTAAACTTACCATAATAAAATAATGTTATAACTATAGGTTTAGCTAATATTGATAGCCCAATAATAGCTGGTATTACCATCAGAAACATAACTTTTATTACTAAAGCTAGATTTTTATAAAATAGTGCATTATCTTTCTTAGATTTAACTAAATATGGAATCATAGCCATAGCTATAGCTGTACCAAATATACCATATAAAAACTGGTTAACTCTATCAGCGTAATACAGCCATGCCAAACTTCCTGATAATAAAAATGAAGCAAAAAAAGTTTCTATAAGTGAGCTAATTTGTAAAACTGCTGCCCCTAGAAAAGCCATAGGTAGCTTTTTGAAAAAAAGCTTTGCTTTTATATTTTTCCCAAAAAGTATCGCCTTAGTTATATTTATCCTACCTAAGAGCATAGATAATGAAAATACCGCTATTATTAACTGACATAATCCTGCTAGTAAAACACTATAAGCCACAACATAAATAGGTACACTAAACTTTGGAGATATTATTATCCCACCTATCATTACTAAGTTTAAAAATATTGGAAAAGATGAAGAGATTATATATTTACTATAACTATTAAGGATTGCAGCTACTAATCCAACGATACAATTTAATAAAACGTACGGTAGCATTATGATAAACATCGTCCATACTAGCTGTAACATCTCATTATTAGAAATAAATCCATAAGCGTATATATCAACCCATACTCTACTAAAACCTAAACCTACTATGATTAAAAACATCAGCATTATAGCGATTAAATACAATATTGTTGCTATAAATTCTTTTTGCTCATCTGAGATTTTTCCATCAATATATGGATTAATAATTTGAGTAAAAGTGCCTGAGGATGTAACTTTACGCATAAATTCTGGTATTCTAAATGCCACCAAAAATGCCTGTAACGCTCCACCACTTCCAAAAAACGTTGCCAATAACAAATCCCGCACAAAGCCTAGTACTTTTGATACAAGCAATAAACCAGAAATAATTAAACTATTGGAAAAAAACTTTTTCACAGAATACAAACATTAATAAAATCCATATTTACCAATTATAACCATAGGCAAGCCAAAATAGGAATCAAGAATAAAATAAAAATTAGTTAGAATTCTTTGGAGACACTATAGTCTTCCACTGACTTTCTATTGCTTTTACTTTTTCTTTAGCAGCTTGAACCTGGCTTTCGGACAACTTAATTGCTGCTAAGTTAGCTTGGGCATCTTTAAAGCCATTTTTTGAAAAGTCTGGCATACAATACTCATTAAACTGTTTCCAATAATCCTTCTTAGGTTTTTTGAACAAATCAATTGCCACAGATAAATAAGCGTACTTTTCCACAGGATCTTGAGTTAGCTCAGCAGCTAAAACAAAAGCTGGTGCAAAAGGCTGAGTTATAGCCTGTTTAGTATATACTAGAGCTGTTTTTTTATCACCTTTAGCCAAATATACTTTTGCTAACCCAACTTCTACTGGTGATACATGATTAAGTTCATAAGCCTTCTTATACCACTCTAATGCTATAGCGCCATCTTTTGGTAAACCTCCTGTGCCAGACATATAGGCATCACCAATAAACGTTCTAGCCTGAGCTACGCAGTATGGATATAATTTCACAAAGCTACTTTCTTTTTTAATCAAGAAAGAATCTCTAGCCATTAAACTTCCATTAGCCACAGCTAATTTATACCATTTAAATGCTTGAGCAAAATTAGGCCACGGATTTCCTCCAGATCTAGCATAAAGATTCCCTAATTGGTTTTGCGCAACCATATATCCTAACTCTGCTGATTTTTTGATATACTCAAAACCTTTAGCTCGGTTAATTTTTACACCATCCGCTCCAAAATAATACATCTCTCCTATTGAATACATTAGGCTATAATAAACTTTTAAACCATCCCCACTACTTGGGATACCATTTTTATTGTAAAAGTCTACTACCCATAAAGCGTATTCTAAAGCAAGTTTATTATCTTGGTCTGTCTGAATATATGCTTGAGCTAATATTGTTGTAGCTTTTGCATCTTTTTTAGCATATGGCTGGCAGTTTTCCAAAGCTTGACCATATTTCTCCTGCGCACCATCCTGGTAGCAACTCTCTAAAGTCGCGTAAGATGATCCAAAGACCAACAAGCCTAAAAAACAAATTAAAAACTTAACTTTCATGCAGTTTCCCTTCTAACTTAGCTGGAATTAAAGACAATTTAAGGTAATGATATATAGTAATATTTAATATTTCCATAAAAATATACCTTAATTATTTAAGAAATTTCTACCTCTCTTCTTTCAACCAGATGTCTTATGTAAATATTCGAAGAGGGTTTTGGTAAAAAATCTTTGCCTTTAGCTGGCCATTCTATAAAACATATACTTTTTTCATTAAAGTAATCTCTGATACCAACCCATTCCAATTCTTCAGGATCAGAAATTCTATACAAATCAAAGTGGTAAATATTAAAATCTTTAAACTCATAACTCTCTACTAAAGTATAGGTCGGACTCTTTACATTGCCCTTATAGCCTAATGCTTTTAGTATACCTTTTACAAAAGTTGTTTTACCTGCTCCCAAATCACCATGTAAGAAAATTGTTTTACCAGGCTGTAAACTTTTAGAATACTCAGCAGCTAAACTTAGCATTTGTCCTTCATTAGAAGCTATTTTTTTCATACTCTTTTGTAAATTCTCCTGCCAATACAAATGATCCAAAAACTACTGTTACAGTACTCTTTTTTGACAAATAAACACTACTTAGATCTTTATTAAACTCAACTCGCAAAATGTCATGGTTACTAAATACCTGTTTTATATTATCTACATTTAGAGCTCTTTCATCAAAAGTTTTAAGGTCTATAACTTCCCACTTATAGATGTGTTTTTTAGCAATAGATACAATTGCATTTATATCCTTGGTCGCCAAAACACCAAATATAGCTTCATATTTAATATCCTTAGTACCAAACCTATTATTCAAAAGCTTAAATAAATACTCTACCGAAGCTGGATTATGTGCAACATCAACTACCACATAACTATTATTTATTTCGTCATTTTTGAGTATATTAAAACGAGCTCTAGCTCTTATATCCTCTAGCTTAGGAATATAAGTAATCTGCATTTTCCTTAGTAAATAATCAGCTATCCCCATAGCTATATTATAACTATCACGAAAGCAGTTTTTTGCTTTAGGGTTATAGTTTTTATCATAGATTACAGCTTCTATAATATTTGCATACTCATAAACACTGCTAGGCATCTTTGAACCTAAAAATAGGGGTTTACCTTTACGAGCTATAGCAACTTTTTCTATGCCTATTTTTTCCAAAGTATCCCCTAAAATTTCACAATGGTCAAAATCTATATTTGTAATAGCTGCTATATCCGGGTCAATCATATTAGCAGCATCTAACCTACCACCTATACCAACCTCTAATAGTAAATAATCTAGCCTAGTTATCCTTTGTGAATACAAACAAGCACACAAAAAAGCTATTTGATAATAAGATAGTTTATATTCTGGTGTTAGTTCTTCTAACCTTTCTAACAGCTCTAATAGCTGACTATCTGATATAGGACATTTATTCAAAGATATCCTTTCAACAAATTTAAAAACATGTGGAGATGTATGACTTAGTACTTTTTTATTATTTGCAACAAGCAACTCCTCAAGCATAGCTACAGTAGTCCCTTTACCATTAGTCCCAGCTATAGTTATAACTTTAAATTTCTTGTTAAAATTGAATCTACTAAGAATAAATAAAATATCTGTAAGAGTACATTTACGAGCATCGTTAGCCATAATTTTAGCTATTTTGGTTTCAACGCTCATTTTTAGCTTTCTTGTTAAGCTTGTGGTTGCTCAGTATGCTTATGCTCCAAAGCGTAAGAATTGTTTTTTGTAAGTTCTGGCATTAGTTTATCGATTAGCTGTGCTACTTCCGATCTTAAGTTTCTACGATCTACAATCATATCAACCATACCTTTTTCTACCAAAAACTCACTTCTTTGGAACCCTTCTGGTAATTGCTCTCTCACTGTCTGCTCTATAACTCTAGGCCCAGCAAAACCGATCAAAGCTTTTGGCTCAGCTATATGTACGTCACCAAGCATAGCTAAAGATGCCGATACCCCACCAGTGGTAGGATCTGTTAGAACAACTAAATATGGTAGCTTAGCTTCAGATAACTTCTGTAAAGCAGCACTAGTTTTTGACATCTGCATTAGTGAAAATAATGACTCTTGCATTCTAGCACCACCACTTGCTGTAAAGCATATAAATGGTACTTTTTTCTCCATTGCAAGCTTAACACCTCGCACAAATTTTTCACCTACTACAGATCCCATAGAGCCCCCTAGAAACATAAAGTTAAATGCCGCTGCTACGACTGGAAAACCTTCTACCGTTCCTTGCATAACTACCAAAGCATCTTTTTCATCGGTCTTTTTTTGAGCTTGCGACAGTCTATCTTTGTAAGATTTTGTATCTTTAAACTTAAGCATATCTACAGGCTCTATATTAGCAAAATGCTCTACAGCGCTGTGGCGGTCAAAAAATATCTCTAGTCTATGTCTAGCAGAGATTCTATAATGGTAATTACAATTAGGACACACTGACTTATTATTATTTAACTCTTCAGAATATAGTGTCACCTGACAACTTGGACATTGACTCCATACTCCGCTTGGTAAATCTTTTTTCTGAGCATTTAACCCTAGACTCCTACTTATTACCCTAGTTAACCAACTCATAAACTACTGTCCTCCTAAAATAAAACAGATATACAAAACTAGCTAAATATTTCTATATCACTAAAGAAATATTTTATTTCTTGGGCTGCTGTATCTTCACTATCAGAGCCGTGTACAGCATTAGCATCTATACTATCTGCAAAATCAGCTCTAATTGTACCTTTTGCTGCTTCTTTAGGATTAGTAGCCCCCATTAACTCACGGTTTTTTGCTATTGCATTTTCACCTTCTAAAACTTGAATCATAACTGCCCCAGAAATCATAAATTCTACCAAAGCGCTAAAAAAAGGTCTTTCTTTATGTACGGCATAAAAACCTTCTGCCTCTGTTTTTGATAAATGCTTCATCTTCGCAGCAATTACTTTTAAACCAGCTTTTTCAAAACGGCTATAAATCTCACCTATAACATTCTTTTCTACAGCGTCAGGCTTTATTATAGATAGAGTTCTCTGTTTACTCATTTTACTTCTCCAATATTTTATTAGTTTGAATTATAGCACTTTTATTCACGAAATATCAAAACTAGCAGCTAATTATTAGTTATTTCTATAGCAGCTTCTATAAATGATTCAAATAATTTATGACCATATCTTGGCGTCGATGTAAACTCCGGGTGTGCTTGACAAGCTATAAACCACCTATGCTGAGGTATCTCTATAAGCTCCATTAAGCTACCATCTTCTGATCTGCCTGAAAAAATTAATCCTACCTGCTCAAGTCTTTCGACATAATTATTATTTACTTCATATCTATGACGATGTCTTTCTATGATACTGTCTGCTTGATATATTTCTCTAGCACGAGAACCTACTTTTAATATACACTTATAACCACCTAGACGCATTGTACCACCTAGATCAGACTCTTTGCTACGTTGATGTATAGTTCCATCTTCAGATTGCCACTCCTCTATAAGAGCAATTACTGGATTAGTTGTAGTCGGTTCTAATTCACTAGAATGAGCATCTTTTAAACCTAAAACATTACGAGCATACTCGACTACAGCAAGCTGCATGCCCAAGCAGATCCCCAAAAATGGAATATCATTCTCACGGGCGTATTTTATTGCCGTGATTTTCCCTTCTACTCCCCTACTACCAAATCCACCAGGCACAAGAATGGCCGATATATCTTTAAAAGATGAGCTTACATTATTCTCTGTAATTGTTTCTGAATCAACAAATTTGATGTTTACCTTTACACCTTTTTTATAGCCAGCATTGTAAAGGGCTTCATTAAGAGATTTATAGGCTTCTGTTAATGAAACATATTTACCAACCATTGCTATCGTTACTTCGCCATTGACGTTTTTAATAGTGTCAACAACATTTTGCCATTCTGTCAAATCTGCTTCTTTAGCTTGTAAAGATAAAAGCTCTACCAGCTTAGCATCAAATCCTTGTTTATTATACTTAAGTGGTACTTCATAAATAGTTTTTACATCTTCTGCTATAAAAATACAATCTTGGCTTACATTGGTAAAAAGAGCTATCTTTCTTTTCTCACTCTCATCAAAAGCTTGCTCGCATCTGCAAACTAAAACGTCTGCTTGTATACCAATACCTCTTAGCTCTTTTACAGAGTGTTGCGTAGGTTTAGTTTTTAGTTCACCTGCTACCCTTATATATGGCAACAAAGTTAAATGTACAAATAAAGTTCTAGATCTACCTAACTCTATTCTTAGCTGCCTAATAGCTTCTAAAAATGGTAAAGACTCAATATCACCAACTGTACCACCGATCTCTACAATAGCCACATCAACATTATCAGCTATACCCATACAAATACGATTTTTAATCTCATCTGTAATATGTGGGATGACCTGGATAGTAGCACCTAGATAGTCTCCTTTACGCTCTTTTCTAAGTACACTTTGGTAAACTTTACCTGTAGTGAAATTATTTGCTTGAGTCATTTTAGCACGTATGAAACGCTCATAATGACCTAAATCTAAGTCAGTTTCTGCACCATCTTCGGTTACAAAGACTTCTCCATGCTGTAGCGGGCTCATCGTGCCAGGGTCGACATTAATATAGGGATCAAGTTTTAGCATAGTTACATTTAAACCACGGCTTTCTAAAAGAGTAGCTAAAGATGCAGCTGTAACACCTTTACCGAGTGAAGATACAACTCCACCAGTTACAAAAATAATTTTAGTATTTGAATTCATCTTGAAAAAGAAATTTTAGAAAATCATGGAACATAATGATAACATTTTTAACCAAGTGTTACCATTTCAAAACGGCAAATTTCAGTAGCAAATTAAAAACTATGATTTTCTTGATTAAAATATTTCACGTGAACTTGTAAAGTTAATAAAGGTAGATAAAACATTAAACTTACTAAGTTGCAACAAAGCTCCATAAAATATCAAGAAACTCTGCATCATATATGACATGGTTTGTCAAAAAATGATTGTGTACATTGATTTTTATATAACAAGGTGAGATAAATAATGTTAATGTATATCTAGTTCAAATTGAAACAAATAACAGCTATAAACAATGAATATAAATAAAATATAGGTAACTGTTATTAGCAATATTAATAATTTAATAATTGGTCAGATCACAGATAGTTTACCTTAAAAATGTAAAAGGAGCATTATTAATGACTACATTAATAAATAAAGAGTTTGCTGAGGGTAATTTTACAAAAAAAAGATATCACCTCAAAAAAGAATCTAATATTCTGTATATTATATTATATGTTAGTTGGAAATTTGAGAAAGGATGGTCCGTCCTTTCTCCTATTAACACAGAAGAAAAATTTAAGAATGACTGGAAAAATACAATAGAATCTAACTGGTCACGTAGATTTATTATAAATATAGATGGTGAAAAACTTATTCCTATATTTAAAATTGTTGAAGCTGACCCCGACAATGAAAAAGATTGTTGGAATATTTTAGTTAAAAATACGGCTTCAGGACGCTCTTGTGTTAATTGCTTTAGTGGAAATGTAGTATTATATTCTGGAGCCTTAGATTCAAGCTCTTCTACTAAAAGCATGGCTATGAATATAGGATACAAGTTAACTTTTGGACAATGGTCAAATACTTCAGCTATAACTCATTACTCAAAAACCAAGTTACAATCCATTTTACAAATCAGTAGCGAAAATGAACTTATTCAAAAATTAAAAAATTATGTGAATAAGGGTTGTTATGAGTTTTATCCAATAACTATTTATAATAACTTAGGCTTGTATCAACGTATTAAAAAAGAGAACATTTACCCTAATATTACTTACAAAGAAGCATTAAATATACCGCCTAAAATAATAATTAAAGGCAGAAGTAATATAGAGGTCATGCATAAAGATTCTTATCAAGACTTCCCAATTGCTGTACATGAATTTGGTCATATGATCGGATTACCAGATGAGTACTTAAGTGATTCTCATATAAATAAAGATATAAAAAATATTTGTAATAAATTTAATATTGAAATTCCAAATTTCAATAGTAATAATAAAAATCTAATGTCTATGGGAGATAGGTTTCTACCTTTTTATTACTCCACAATATTATTTTCATTATATAAAATGTATCCATTGACTAAAGAAGTTAGCTTAATTCCTCTAGATGAGGAATTAAATATTACAACCATAGATAATAACTATCAAGTTATAAATATTGAAGGCTCAACTTTATTTATTAATTACAAAAAATTTAATGTCATGATAGATCCAAATAATATTATTATTGTAAATTCAAGAAATAATGTTGGTTCTTTCTTTACTTATAATACAAAAGAATTTCAACTAAAGCTTTACGTCAAAAATAATGAGGTTAAAAAAATTGTAGGACATATAGATAAATTAACTTGTCATGCCAGTAATTCTCGGATTTCTTTGACGATAGGTAACGAATTTTATGACCTAGATTCATTATCCAATGCTACACATTTTTTAGGCGCGAACCAGGCCTATAGTAGAAATGAATTTAATGTAAAAACAACGGCTCTTTTGAATAAATGGAATGAAATTAAAAATAATTATAAACATTTAAATAATAGATACCTAAAGTAACTACAACTTAATCTAAGCCTCACAGACATAGTTATAAACCTGTTTACACAGTTAATAGAAAGCCTCAAGGGACTCAAGGCTGACATAGAAAGTTTACTTGATATACTTGTTAACTAATCTAACAAAAGTCATTGGATCTTCTATCTTAGCTCCCTCTACAAACATCGCTTGAAGAAGCAGTAACTGTGACAAATCACCAAAAACCTCTGTATCAGGCTCATCTTTTAACCTTTGTACAAGATGATGCTCAGAATTTAGCTCCAAAACTGGCTTCATACCCATACCAGGCATAAATGCTTGTCCAGCTTCTTCCATCATTTTCTGCATATGTAAACTCATACCATAATCATTTACAACCACACAACTTGGAGAATCTGTCAAACGCTTAGATAAACGTACATCTTCAACCTTATCTTTTAACACTTCTTTGATATCTTTTAACACTTTTTCGAAATCTTTGGTTTCTTTTTCAAATTTTTCTTTGGTTTCTTCAGTCTCAAACTTACCTAAATCAATATCACCTTTGATAATTGATTTCATATGCTTACCATCAAATTCAGTCAAACTAGACATCATCCACTCATCTATTCTATCTGTCATTAGAAGCACTTCGATACCTTTCTTTTTAAATACTTCCAATTGAGGATTGTTTAGCGCAGCTTTATAGCTATCTGAAGTAATATAGTAAATAGTATCTTGACCTTCTTTCATACGTGAAATATAGTCGGTTAAAGATACTGTTTGTTTAGCGTCTTCACTAGCTGTAGAAGTAAATCTTAATAGACCAGCGATTTTCTCTTTATTGCTATAGTCATCCGAAACACCTTCTTTTAGCACTTGACCAAAATTATCCCAGAACTTTTGGTATTTCTCTTTATCTTTCTTAGCTAACTTACTTAACTCACTAAGAATCTTTGTAGCCGATGCTTTTTTAATTTTATCAATCACTTTATTATGTTGTAGAATTTCACGCGACACATTCAAAGGCAAATCAGCAGAGTCAACTACACCTTTAATAAATCTCAAATATGGAGGTAGTAATTCTTTGTTCTCCATAATAAACACTCTACGTACGTATAAAGATAAACCATAATCCTTATCTCTATTCCAAAAATCAAAAGATTTATTTTCTGGTATAAATAACAAGCTAGTGTATTCAAGGTTACCTTCTACCTTATTATGTGACCATATCAATGCATTAGCAAAATCATGTGAAATATACTTATAGAATTCGTTATACTCATCATCTGTAATCTCATCTTTTGATCTTAACCATATAGCTTTAGTATTATTTACAGTTTCATATTCATCTTTTATAGTTTGCTTACCATCTTTATCAAACTCAACTTTTTTCATTTGGATAGGAGTATTTATACAGTCAGAATACTTATTGACTAACCCTTTCAAAACTTGGTGCTCCAATAAGTCTTCATGCTCTTTTTTAAGGTGAAGAGTAATCTCCGTACCACGCTTTTCTTTTGTAATACTCTCTACAGTAAAACCATTTTGTGCATCAGATACCCACTTTGTTGCTTGGGATTTATCTTGTCCTGCTTTTCTAGTTCTTACAGTTACCTTATCTGCGACTATAAATGATGAATAAAACCCGACTCCAAATTGTCCTATCAGCTCATTATCTTTACTTTTATCACCAGTTAAACTTTCTAAAAACTTTTTAGTGCCTGATTTTGCTATTGTTCCTAAATTTTCGATAACTTCTTCTTCTGTCATACCAATACCATTATCACTAACAGTTATTGTCTTAGCTTTTTTATCAAAATCTATTTTTATAGCATAATCAGTATCATCTTCATTAAGTTGTGCATTTGAAATACTTTCGTATCTAAGTTTCTCAATAGCATCAGAACTATTAGAAACTAGCTCCCTTAGGAATATTTCACGATTTGAATATAGCGAATGAATAACTAAATGAAGTAACTTATCTACTTCAGTTTCAAAAGTGTATTTTTTTTCTGACATTTATATAACCCTCTTTTATTAGATTAACCTATTTACAACATGGTTAATATGAGAGTTATATATTATTTTTCAAGATTTTTTTATGATAAAAAGATAAGGAAAATATTGTTAAATTAAAAATTAGATTTATTCTTCGTCAGCTACTTCTTCAACTTGTGGTCTATCAACTAGCTCAATAAATGCCATTGGTGCTTTATCACCAAATCTATAGCCACATTTCAGAACTCTAGTATAACCACCTGCTCTTTCAGCGAAACGCACTCCAAACTCTTCAAAAAGCTTTTTTACTGCTGCTTTATTTCTCAGGAAATCAAAAGCTTGTCTTCTTAAAGCTACAGACTGTGATTTAAACTCATTAGAGTTTGTATCTAACTCATTTCTTAATTTATGTTCTCTTTTTGCTAAAGTAACTAAAGGCTCAATTATTGTTCTTAGTTCTTTAGCTTTAGGTAATGTAGTTTTGATAATCTCATGATTAATAAGAGAAGCTGACATGTTTTTGAACATTGCTTTTCTATGACTACTAGTTCTGCTAAACTTCCTACCTTGTTTATGATGTCTCATAGTAATTACTCCTTTATAGTTAATATTATTTGATTACTATATATTTATTTACCTTCAACTAATTCTCTAAAATTATCAATTACAACTCCTAGAGATAAGTTGTTATCTATAAGTATCTGCTTAATTTCATTAAGAGATTTTTTACCTAGGTTAGGTATTTTCATTAGTTGCGACTCAGAATACTGAACTAGATCTCCTAAATACTTAATATTTTCAGCCCGTAAACAATTAGATGATCTAACTGTAAGTTCTAAATCATCTATCGGCTTAAGAAGTATCGGATCAATATTAGAATCTATTAAAGCATCTCCGATCTTACTGTGATTTGGCACCTTTAAAGAGACAAATACTGACATTTGCTCACAAAAGTATTCCAATGATTTTGTAACAGCTTCTAATGGTTCTATAGTCCCATTTGTTTTTAGAAATATTTCTAATACTTCACTATCATCATTCTCAATAACTTCAAAGGCTACCTTTTTAGCTGGGTTAAAATCAGCATCTACAGCTATATCACCTACTTTCTCTAATTCAGCAGGCATCGCTGAAAGAATACCAACGTTTCTTCCCCAAACAACGCTAGCTACCAAGTTAAGTTCTCTCTTATTCGTTAAAGTTGCGATCACTTGATCTTTATTTATAATCTCAACTCCACCAGTAGCTTTAAAGTCGCCTGCTGTAACAACGCCACTTTTGTTAACTGATAGCTCTAGTTCAACATTATCAACATTTTCATCAAGCTTTACCGCTACTTTTTTTAAATTTGAAACTACTTCAACAATGTCTTCCTTAACATCATCTAATGTAGAGTATTCATGCAAAACACCTTTTATATTTACTTTAACTATAGATGCTCCAGGCAAAGATGAAAGCAGAACCCTTCTGATTGAGTTACCAAGAATATGAGCCATACCTTTTTCCACAGGAGAAAGCTGCACCTTATATCCAAAAGCACCCAATTCTTCTATAAGTCGTACACTAGGTGTAAATTCCTGTTTCAAATTATTATTACTCACTAAAAATCTCCTTGAAATAAGGCTATAATGAGCTACTAAAGTAATGAATCTTAAAAAATATAATTACTTAGAGTAAAGCTCGACAATTAATTGTTCATTTATATCTGATGATAATTCAGATCTATCTGGAGAAGTTTTTAAAGTTCCCTCTAAAGTATCAGTATTTACATCTATCCAAGAAAGTTCTTTTCTATGTTTTGCAAGCTCTACTGCGTTTTGTATTCTCAATTGTTTCTTAGATTTTTCCTTAACCGCAACAATATCACCAGCTTTAATTTGCGCAGATGGTATATTACATGTTTTACCATTTAATAATATACCTTTATGCACGACTAATTGTCTTGCTTCAGCTCTAGTCGCAGCAAATCCCATTCTATAAACTAAGTTGTCCAACCTTGACTCTAAAAGCTCTAGTAAAGTAGCACCTGTGTTACCTTTTCTTCTACTTGCTTCAACATAGTATTTCTTAAATTGACCTTCTAAAATACCATACATACGACGAACTTTTTGCTTTTCTCTTAACTGAAGACCATAGTCAGAAAGACGAGCCTTTCTAGCTCCGTGCTGACCTGGCGCTGTATTCATTTTACATTTTTCATCAATAGCTTTTACGCCACTTTTTAAAAATAAATCCGTACCTTCTCTTCTAGAAAGTTTACACTTTGGTCCTAGATATCTAGCCATTATAAAATTCCCTTTAAAATATTAAACACGACGTTTTTTAGGAGGACGACATCCATTATGAGGCAAACCAGTCACATCTGTTATACTAGTTACCTTCAAGTTCTTAGTATTCAAAGCTCTAACAGCTGAATCTCTACCTGAACCTGGTCCTTTTACTAAAACATCTACATTCTTAACACCATATTCTAAGGCCATATCAGCTGCTCTTTCTGCTGCAACCTGCGCAGCAAATGGTGTACTTTTTCTTGACCCTCTAAAGCCACTACCACCAGATGTAGCCCATGATAAAGCATTACCTTGTCTATCTGTAATAGTTACTATAGTGTTGTTAAAAGAAGAGTAAATATGAGCAACTGCATCAGTAACTACTCTTTTTACTTTTTTCTTTGTTGATCTAACAGACTTAGCCATATAATCTACCCTTTAATCGTTATAGTTATAATTGTATTATGCCTTTATAGGCTTTCTCGGACCTTTACGAGTACGAGCATTAGTCTTCGTTCTTTGCCCTCTTACAGGAAGGCTACGACGATGTCTTCTACCTCTGTAGCAACCCAAATCCATAAGTCTTTTTATATCCATAGAAACTTCACGGCGTAAATCACCTTCTACAGTAAATTTAGCAACTTCTGCTCTTAAGCTCTCAACTTGCTCTTCTGTTAAATCCTTGATTTTAACAGTTGGATTTAATTTGCAATTCTCACAAATTTTCATCGCTCTTGTTTTACCTATTCCATAAATCGAAGTTAATCCTATTACAGCGTGTTTATGAACAGGAATATTAACACCAGCTATACGAGCCATTTATTTCACTCCTAATAATTATCTTTAGTTTAGTGCTACCACAAGCAATTAGTAACTTGCTAGGATAACTTTTTAAAAACAAATAATCAAGCTTTATTTATATAAGCTTGGTACCTTAACCTTGTCTTTGCTTGTGCCTAGGATCAGTACATATAACGCGAACAACTCTATTACGTTTTATAACCTTACAATTCCTACACATTTTTTTAACTGAAGCTCTAACTTTCATTATATTTCTCCAAAAATTTCTCTACTTTCTCTTACTGCTGAGATTTGCTTTTTTTAATAAAGAATCATACTGAGTTGACATCATATGTGATCTCACTTGAGCCATGAAATCCATCATAACCACTACCACAATTAGCAACGAAGTACCACCAAATGTAAATGACAATCCCTGTGCAAAAAATTTAACTACAAATATAGGCAATAAACATATTGCTGTAATATACAACGATCCTACCAAAGTTAGCCTTGTCATAACTGCATCTATATATTTAGCAGTTTGCTCACCAGGTCTAACACCAGAAATGTAAGCTCCTGACTTTTTCAGGTTATCAGCTGTTTCTTTCGGATTGAATACTAAAGAAGTATAAAAGAAACAGAAAAATATAATAGTTACTGCAAATACTATAGTGTAAACTATACTACCGGGCTGAAGTATTTCTGAAACATCAGCCAACCAACCTAATGAACTATAGTTAGATAACCAACCAAATAATACACCTGGTACCATAAGTATCGAAGATGCAAATATCGCTGGAATCACCCCTGCCATATTAAGTTTTAGTGGTAAATGGCTAGTTTGAGCAGCATACATTTTTCTACCTTGCTGTCTTTTAGCGTAATTTACAGTTATTTTTCTTTGAGCACTTTCCATAAACACTACAAAAGCAATCACTAGTAGTAGTAAAATAAGTAGTACCCAAACTGATAAATAAGTTATACTAGAACCTGGCGCATTTGCTTGTGAAATAGTATTTAAAATTTCAGCGGGAAGGTTAGCTACAATACCAGAGAAAATTAATAATGAAATACCATTACCAACTCCTCTTTCTGTAATTTGCTCACCTAGCCACATCAAAAACATACTACCTGTAGTCACCGAAACGATAGTTGTCAAATAAAACAAAACTGTATTATTTGTTGTTACTAAACCCTCTTGGTGTAACACAAAAGCAACTATACCTAAAGATTGCACCAACGCTAAAGCAAGAGTTAAATATCTAGTATATTGAGTTATTTTTTTCTGGCCAGATTCACCTTCTTTTTTTAACTCTATAAACTTAGGATAAACTGCTGACAACATTTGAAAAATTATAGATGCTGAGATATAAGGCATTACACCTAGAGCAAATATACTCATCTGAGTAAGAGCACCGCCAGAAAACATATTAAACATACTCATCAAACCACTAGTTGATGAGCGTTGATTAGAAATAATATCTACCAATTTTGCTGGATCTATGTTCGGAATAGGAATATAAACTCCTAACCTAAACACGATAATAGCCATCACAACAAAGATCAAACGAGATTTTAATTCACCTGTACCTGAAGCACTATTAAACTTTGACATATTTTTGTTTCTTACTCTACTTTACCGCCAGCTTTTTCGATAGCTTCTTTTGCACCTTTAGTGCAAGCCACTCCTTTTAGATTAATAGCTTTTTGAATCTCTCCACTGGCTATAACCTTAGCTGTTTTTATATCTTTTCTAACAAGACCAAAGTCTTTCAGGACATCCAAAGTAATCTCATCTACTGCAATATTATTTAATTCATGCAATCTGATTTCAGCAATATATCTCTTAGTTGGAGAAGTAAAACCAAACTTTGGTAGTCTTCTTTGCAAAGGCATTTGTCCGCCTTCAAAACCTACTTTATGATAGCCACCTGAACGCGCTTTTTGTCCTTTATGACCTTTACCAGAAGTTTTCCCCAGTCCACTTCCAATACCACGACCTAGTCTCTTAGGAGCACTTTTTGAGCCAACAGCAGGAGCAATTGTATTTAATTTCATCTTATACTACCCCTCTACTTTAACCATATAATATATTTTATTAGCCATACCTCTATTCTCAACAGTGTCAAGAACTTCTACTGTATGGCGTATCTTTCTTAACCCCAAACCTCTAGCGCATGCTATATGGTTTTGCTTACGGCCAATAAGACTTTTTACTAAAGTAACCTTGAATGTTTTAGCTTGAGTCATTTTAAATTACTCCTGAATCTCTTCAACAGAAAGGCCTCTTTTCTCAGCGATCTCTTCTGGTGATTTAATTTTTGCCAAACCAGCGATAGTAGCTCTAACAACGTTTGCTGGATTAGTTGAACCATAAGTCTTTGCTAAAACGTTATGCACACCTACTGCTTCAAAAACTGCACGCATAGCACCACCAGCAATAATACCTGTACCTGCTGAAGCAGGTTGCATAAACACCTTAGATGCTCCATGATTCGACATCACTGGATACCATAACGTATCATTATTTAAATTGACTGATACCATGTTTCTTTTAGCGCTTTCCATAGCTTTTTGGATAGCTATAGGCACTTCTCTTGATTTACCCCTACCTATTCCAATCTTGCCTTTGCCATCACCCACAACTGTCAAGGCAGCAAAGCTCATAATTCTACCACCTTTTACTGTCTTAGAGTGCCTTTTAACACTAACCAACTTTTCAATCAGTTCTTCATTTTTTTTCACTTCATTAGACATAATGAATAATCATCCATATTTTATTTATTAAAACTGTAGACCATGTTCTCTAGCAGCATCTGCTAAAGCCTTAACACGTCCATGATATTTATATCCTGATCTATCAAAAGCAACTTTTTCTATACCTTTTTCTTTACATCTATTAGCGATCTCTTCACCAATAATTACAGCAGATGCAACATTTCCAGTATATTTACATTTTGCTTTTATATCTTTTTCTACAGTAGATGCAGCAGCTAACACAGTAGAACCATCACTAGAAATAACTTGAGCGTAAATGTGCTTAGGTGTTCTAAAAACACAAAGCCTAGTATGCCCTAATTCTCTTAGCTTGATTCTAGTACGCTTACTACGATTCAAACGAGCAGTTTTCTTATCCATAATAATATTATCCTTTACTACTACTTCTTCTTAGCTTCTTTCTTAACTACAAATTCGCCTTCATAGCGGACACCTTTGCCTTTATAAGGCTCAGGCTTCCTATAATCTCTAATTTCAGCAGCTACTTTACCCAAAAGTTCTTTATCAGCACCTTTTAAAACTATCTCTGTAGGAGCTGGAGTTTCCGCTACTATCCCCTCAGGCAGCTGATAAACAACTGGATGTGAAAAACCTAAAGTTAGATTTAATTCACTGCCTTGAGCCTTAGCACGGTAACCAACACCTATAATTTTCAACTTTCTTTCAAATCCTTTTGTTACACCCTCAACCATATTACTTAATATAGCTCTAGCTGTACCAGATTGAGCAATAGCGTTTTTGCTACTACTTGAAGGTTTGATATTAGCAACGTTGTCAGCGATATCAAAATTCACATCAGTAGAGAATTTTTTTGTCAAAGTTGCTTTAGCGCTTTTAACCTGCACCTCATTACCAGCAGCCACACTTATGGTAACTCCACTTGGTATAATGACAGGTTTTTTACCTATTCTTGACATTATTATATTCCTCCAACATTAAGCCACGTAGCCAATAATTTCACCACCAATACCAAGGGCTCTAGCCTCTCTATCACTCACCAAACCTTTTGAAGTAGAAACGATAGCAACACCAAAACCACCATACACTTTAGGTAACTCTGCATGTGACTTATATATTCTTAAGCTTGGCCTAGAAACTCTTTTGATCATCTCAATCACAGGAGTACCAGCATGATATTTAAGCTCAATATTTATAGAAGGATGACCCTTTGCTGTTGTTGCTTTTGAACATTGTGCAACATAACCTTCTTTTACCAAAAAGTTTGCTATTTCCATTTTCATTTTTGAAAAAGGAATAGAAACGGTTTCTTTATGTGCCGAAAGACCATTTCTAATTCTTGTAAACATATCCGCTATAGGATCTTGCATACTCATAATCTAAATTCCTTATTACCAACTAGCTTTTTTCAGACCAGGAACATCACCTGCCATTGCATACTCTCTTAGTTTATTACGGCATAAACCAAATTTTCTATAAACAGCGTGAGGTCTACCTGTAACCTTACATCTTCTTTGAACCCTAGAAGCTGAAGAATTTACTGGTAATTTTTGCAGCTTAATTTGAGCTTCCCATTTTTGCTCTTCAGTAGAGTTTATATCGAGAATAATAGCTTTAAGCTCAGCTCTTTTTTGAGCATATTTAGCTACTAACTTTTCTCTCTTTAACTCTCTCTGAATCATAGATTTTTTTGCCATTTAAAACCTCAATTTAATTATGATTTAAAAGGAAAACCAAAAGCTCTTAGCAAAGCTCTTCCTTGGTCATCATTTTTAGCAGTAGTCGTTATTGAAATATCTAAACCTCTAATGATATCAATTTTATCGTAATCAATTTCTGGGAAAGAGATTTGTTCTCTCATACCCAAACTATAATTACCTCTACCATCAAAAGACTTAGGACTTAACCCCCTAAAATCTCTAATTCTAGGGACAGCAATTGTTATAAGCCTATCTAAGAACTCATACATACGCTCGCCTCGTAACGTAACTTTACAGCCTATTGGCCAACCATCACGTATTTTAAAACCAGCGATAGATTTTTTAGACTTAGTAACAACTGGCTTTTGCCCAGCTATTGCTGTCAAATCGTTTAGAGCAAAAGTCATAATTTTTTTATCTTTTGCTGCATCACCAACACCCATATTAAGAGTAATTTTCTCAATACGAGGCACTTCCATTATATTATCCAATTTAAGCTCATTTTTTAACTTAGCAACAAGCTCTTTTTGATAATGATCTTTTAATCTTGCCATAAAACTTATTCCTATAAGTCTACAAGCTCGCCATTAGACTTAAAGTAGCGAACCTTTTTCTCATCAACAAATTTATAACCCACTCTATCAGCTTTCTGTGTAGCTGGGTTAAAAATAGCAACATTCGACGCATCTATAGGAAGCTCTTTTTCAACAACTCCACCTTCGATACCTCTATTTGGATTTGGCTTAACGTGCTTTTTAACAACATTTACGCCCTCTACCAAAACCAAAGAACCACCTTTAGCGAATGACTTAACTACGCCTCTGCGACCCTTGTCTTTCCCGGCAATGACTATTATGTCATCACCTTTTTTTAATCTATTCATTACCTACACCTCAATAAATAATTATAGTACTTCTGGTGCTAAAGATACAATCTTCATAAACTTTTCAGAACGAAGTTCCCTTGTAACTGGGCCAAAGATACGCGTGCCAATTGGCTGACCATTAGCATTTAATAGTACAGCTGCATTATTATCAAAACGAATCAGAGAACCATCTTTTCTGCGTACACCTTTAGCAGTCCTAACAACCACAGCGTTATACACATTTCCTTTTTTAGCCTTACCTTTTGGAGAAGCTTCTTTCACCGTAACCTTGATAACATCACCTATAGATGCATACCTACGATGAGAGCCTCCCAACACCTTTATACACTCAACTCTCTTAGCGCCACTATTATCAGCAACTTGGAGCTCTGTCTGCATTTGAATCATACAAATAACCCTTATTTATTATTATATAAAGACTGCAGTGACTTTTTGCAGCCCAATAAATATATCAATAAACAAAAATAAAATCAAATTTATTATTTTTCTCTACGAATAATATCTACTAAACACCATTTCTTAGTTTTTGAATAAGGCCTAGTTTCCTTAAACCTAATAACATCACCTTTTTTACATTCATTTTTTTCATCATGAATATAATATTTAGTAGTTTTTTTCACAAACTTACCAAGCACAGGGAATTTAACATATCTTTCAGCTTTTACAACTACTGTTTTATCCATACCATCGCTAGAGACTTTACCCTCTAGTAGTCTAACCTTATCACTCATCTTATAGACACCTATCTACTCTTTTCTGATATTATTGTATTTATACGAGCAATATCTTTTTTTGCACTTTTAAATAAGTGATTTTTCTTTAATTGCCCTGTACCATTTTGCATACGAAGCGAGAATAACTGTTGTAACAACTCGATTTTAGCTTCTTGCAACTGGTCAATACTTTTACCTCTATAATCTTTTAAAGTATCTTTTCTCTTCATTACATCACCTGCTTTTCAACAAAAGTTGTCGACACTGGCAACTTAGCAGCCGCTCTTTCAAAAGCTTCACGAGCCAACTCTTCTTTAACACCAGTAATCTCATATAGCACACGCCCTGGTTGAATTTGAGCAACCCAATACTCAACTGAACCTTTACCTTTACCCATACGAACTTCCAAAGGCTTTTGTGTAATAGGCTTATCTGGAAAAATTCTTATCCAAACCTTACCACCACGCTTAATATGACGATTGATTGCTCTTCGTCCCGCCTCTATTTGTCTAGCAGTAATTCTACCTCTAGATGTTGCCTGAAGACCAAACTCACCAAAGCTTACTTTATTGCCTTTATGAGCCAAGCCTCTATTACGCATCTTTTGCTGTTTACGAAACTTTGTACGCTTAGGCTGTAGCATTATCTAGCTCCTTTTTTATTATTTTTCTTCTCAGCCAATTGACCCGGAAGAATTTCTCCTTTATAGATCCAAGCTTTAACACCAATAACACCATAAGTTGTTAAAGCTTCAGCTGTAGCATAATCAACATCTGCTCTAAAAGTCTGTAGCGGAACCCTACCATCTCTAGCCCATTCAGAACGAGCTATTTCAGCACCACCTAAACGACCACTTACCATAATTTTGATTCCTTTAGCTCCTGACTTCATAGCAGCTTGCATAGCTTTTTTCATAGCTCTTCTGAACATCACTCTTTTTTCTAATTGTTGAGCAACACTTTCAGCCACTAACTTAGCCTCTAATTCTGGCTTACGAATCTCTTCTATGTTAATTTGTACAGGAATACCCATTAACTTATGCACTTCTGCACGTAATTTTTCAACATCCTCGCCTTTTTTACCAATCACAATCCCAGGTCTTGCTGTATGAATTGTGATTTTAGCATTTTGAGCAGGTCTCTCTATTTGGATTTTACTTACTGCTGCAGACGCCAGCTTCTTATGTAAGAACTCTCTTACCTTAATGTCTTCATTAAGCTTTGTAGCGTAGCTAGAGGAGTCTGCATACCAAGTTGAACGCCAGTCTCTTATATAACCCAAACGAATTCCATTAGGATTTACTTTTTGACCCATTATTACTACACCTCTTAATTTTTCTCAGCAACTTTCACAGTAATATGTGAAGTTCTTTTTAAAATACGATTACCCCTACCTTTAGCTCTTGCTTCAAAACGCTTCATAGTAGGGCCTTCATCTACAAATACAGTTGAGACATATAAAGAGTCAATATCCATACCGTCATTATGCTCAGCATTAGCGATTGCAGAGTTTAAAACTTCTTTTATTAAAACCGCTGCTTTTTTATTACTAAAAGACAAAATATTAAGAGCTCTTTCTACTGGCAATCCTCTAACTTGATCAGCAACCAATCTGCATTTTTGAGCCGAGATTCTTGCAAATTTTAATTTAGCTTGTACTTCCATGTATATAACCCCAACTATTTCTTCTTAGCTTTTTTATCAGCCGCATGGCCACGATAGTTACGAGTTATAGCAAACTCTCCTAACTTATGACCCACCATCTCTTCTGTCATAAGAATTGGCACATGTTGCTGACCGTTATGTACAGCCATGGTTAAACCTATCATATCTGGCACGATCATTGATCTTCTTGACCAAGTTTTGATCGGCTTTTTAGAATTACTTTCTTGCGCTTCAAAAACCTTTTTTAGCAGATGATGATCTACAAAAGGTCCTTTTTTTAACGAACGAGGCACACCCTTCTCCCTAATTACTTACGTTTTTGAACAATTAATTTATTAGAGCGCTTATTTTTACGCGTCTTATAACCTTTTGTAGGTACGCCCCAAGGTGTAACAGGATGTCTACCACCTGAAGTACGACCCTCTCCACCACCATGTGGGTGATCTACCGGGTTCATAGCCACACCTCTAACAGTAGGCCTAATTCCTCTCCAACGCTTAGCACCAGCCTTACCTAGAGATTTTAGGTTATGTTCAGAGTTAGATACAACACCAATAACAGCTCTACAATCTAAAAGCACCCTTCTCATCTCACCTGATCTTAAACGAATAATTGCATATGCATTATCCTTACCAACAAGCTGAGCAAAAGTCCCTGCGCTTCTAATCATCTGAGCACCTTTCTTAGGCTTCATTTCTAGATTATGAATTACTGTACCTAAAGGGATATTTCTAAGTGGCATGCAATTACCAACAGCTACATCAACTTTCTCACCAGAAATTATTGACATGTCTTTACTTAGACCCTTAGGTGCGATCACATATCTTCTCTCACCATCAGCATATAAAACTAAAGCAATATTTGCACTACGGTTAGGATCGTATTCAATCCTTTCAACCTTAGCTACAATATCATCTTTATTTCTTTTAAAGTCAACTATACGATAGTGCTGCTTATGACCACCGCCTTGATGACGTACTGTTATTCTACCAGTATTATTTCTACCAGCATTTTTTTTCTTTACTTCTACCAAACCTTTGAATGGCTTACCTGTATGTAATTCTGTATTTTTTACGCTCACTACGTGACGACGGCCAGGTGAAGTAGGTTTAGCTTTTTTTATTTCAATCATGACTTACAAACCTTCTTAAAATTACTCTGCACCAACAAAATTGATATCATGCCCTTCAGCAAGCTTCACATAAGCTTTCTTCCAAGCTTTTGTTTTACCCTCAATACGGCCAAATTTTCGTGCTTTACCCTTCACATTAAGGATATTAACTGATTCAACCTTAACTTCAAATAGCTGCTCAATTGCATCTTTAACATCATACTTGTTAGCGAACCTAGCAACCTCAAACACAACTGTAGAATTAGCATCCGATAAACCATAAGTTTTGTCAGAAACATGAGGTCTTATAACAGTTTTTAATATTTTTTCTTGAGAACTCATACTAATTTCTCCTCTATTTCTTTTATTGCCTTTTTAGTAACAACTACATTTTCAAAGCACACCAAAGAAACTGGGTTAATATCTACAGAATCACACACAGCCACATTCTTAAGGTTTCTTGAAGAAAGGTATAAGTTCTCATCAAACTCCTCAACGCCAACCACAAAAAGCACATCCTTAAGACCCAAAGTATCAACCATAGCCTTAAATTCTTTTGTTTTTGGAGTTTCTAACTTCATTTCTTCAACAACAATCATTCTACCTGATCTTAGCAACTCAGATAAGATTGATTTAACTGCTCCAGCATACATCTTACGATTAACTTTTTGTTTATAACTTTTAGGTTTAGCGGCAAATGTAACTCCACCCTTTCTAAAGATAGGAGAGCGGATGGTCCCAGCTCTAGCCCTACCAGTACCTTTTTGTCTCCAAGGCTTTGCTCCACCACCAGAAACTTCTGATCTGGTTTTCTGAGCTTTTGTACCTTGACGAGCACCTGCCATATAGGCAACAACAACCTGGTGAATTAAAGACTCGTTATAGTCGATTGCAAAAACATTATCTGCAACATCAACGGAACTAGCCTCTTTACCAGTTAATGATTTAATATTTAAGTCCACAATAACTCTCCGGTATTTTAATATTTAATCTACTAACTCTTTACTGCTGAAGAAACTATAACATCTCCACCAACCGCTCCTGGAATACCACCTTTTAAAAGGAGTAAACCATTTTCTGCATCTACCCTTACAACTTCAAGTGACTGGATAGTAACATTCTCATTACCCATATGCCCAGCCATTTTCTTGTTCTTAAAAACTCGGCCTGGAGTTTGGTTCTGACCAGTAGAACCATGCACCCTATGAGATAAAGAGTTACCGTGAGTAGCATCTTGCGTACTAAAATTATGGCGCTTTACAGCGCCTGCAAAACCTTTACCTTTAGATACACCTCTTACATCAACTTTTTGACCAGCCTCAAACACTGTAGCGTCAAAAGATGAACCAACTTGATACTTATCATCACCTTCGATTGTAAATTCCCACAAACCTCTCCCTGGCTCTACACCAGCTTTAGCGTAGTGCCCAGACATAGGCCTATTTACATTAGAACGTTTTTTAAAGCCAGTAGTTACCTGAATAGCATTATAACCATCCTTCTCAACAGTTTTAACTTGCGTAACCATATTTGGCTCCACATGGATAACTGTTACAGGTATAGAAACACCATCTTCAGTAAAAATACGAGTCATACCACATTTGCGACCAACTAATTCTAAAGACATTATTTAATCCTCTATTATTATTATATTAACTCCGTGATTGCGATTGACCACAGAGACCTAATAGCTACTTTTTGGAATTTCTGAAATTATATTCAAAAAAGTAACGTATATATTAGCTTAAACTGATCTGAACATCAACACCTGATGCTAAATCTAATTTCATAAGAGCATCCACAGTCTTATCTGTAGGCTCTACGATATCAATCAATCTCTTATGAGTTCTTATCTCATACTGATCTCTTGCTTTTTTATTTACGTGAGGAGAAATCAAAATTGTAAATCTTTCCTTACGAACTGGTAAAGGGATAGGTCCCTTAACTTGTGCCCCTGTTTTTTTAGCAGTATCAACTATTTCTTGCGTAGAAACATCAATAAGCTTATGATCAAAGGCTTTCAATCTAATTCTAATACGTTGATTATTTATAGCCATTTTTTATTTCCTTTTAATTATGAGTTACGAGATTTTATAATTTCAACAGCGATATTATTTGGCACTTCCGCGTACTTTTTAAATTCCATAGAGAAAGAGGCTCTACCTTGACTCATAGAGCGTACGTTAGTTGCATAACCAAACATCTCCGCAAGAGGAACTAAAGCACTAACCACTCTACCACTTGGATTTTCATCCATACCTTCAATAATACCCCTTCTTCTATTTAAATCACCCATAACATCACCAAGATAATCCTCTGGAGTTACAACCTCAACCTTCATGATAGGCTCTAAAATACAAGCGTTAGCTTTTTTAGCACCTTCTTTGAGAGCCATAGAACCAGCAATCTTAAATGCCATTTCAGATGAGTCAACATCATGATATGAACCATCAAACAGTGTAGCTTTAACACCTATCATAGGGTAGCCAGCTAAAACACCATTTGACAATTGCTCTTCGATACCCTTAGATACAGAACCTATATACTCTTTAGGAACTACACCACCAACGATAGCATCAACGAACTCATAAACTTTATCTTCACCATTCTCATCCTGGCCAGATAATGGTTCAAATTTCACATATACATGACCATATTGACCACGACCACCCGACTGGCGAACAAATTTAGATTCTTGCTCAACAGTTGATCTAATAGTTTCTCTGTATGCAACTTGTGGATTACCGACATTTGCTTCTACTTTAAACTCACGTCTCATACGATCAACAATAATATCTAAGTGAAGCTCGCCCATTCCAGAAATAATTGTCTGACCGCTTTCTTCATCAGTTTTAACTCTAAATGAAGGATCTTCCGCAGCCAATTTACCTAAAGCAATACCCATCTTCTCTTGATCTGCTTTTGTCTTAGGCTCAACAGCAACAGAAATAACTGGCTCAGGGAACTCCATTCTCTCAAGAACCACTACTTTATCAAGATCACACAATGTATCACCAGTAGTTACATCTTTAAGACCAATACAGGCAGCAATATCACCAGCTCTAACTTCTTTAATCTCTTCACGCTTATTAGCATGCATCTGAACTATACGTCCTACACGCTCTTTCCTACTCTTAACAGGGTTATAAACCGCATCACCAGACTTAAGAACACCAGAATAAACACGTATAAATGTAAGGTTACCAACAAATGGATCAGTAGCTAATTTAAACGCCAATGCCGCAAAAGGCTCATCATCAGAAGATTTTCTTGCTGCCGGCTGACCATCTTCAGTTTCACATTTAATAGCAGGAACTTGGTTAGGTGCCGGCAAATAACGCACAACACCATCAAGAACAGCTTGAACACCCTTATTTTTAAATGCCGAGCCACAAAAAGCTAATACAATTTCGTTAGAAATCACACGTTTACGCAAACCTTCATGGATTTCTTCTTCAGTAAGCTCGCTCTCTTCCAAGTACTTTTCCATAAGCTCTTCCGAAGCTTCAGCAGCAGCCTCTACCATTTCCATACG
Organism: Allofrancisella heilbronnii; assembly: GCF_000710735.2. Classification (NCBI taxonomy): domain Bacteria; kingdom Pseudomonadati; phylum Pseudomonadota; class Gammaproteobacteria; order Thiotrichales; family Francisellaceae; genus Allofrancisella; species Allofrancisella heilbronnii. The sequence continues at coordinate 1,523,910 of NZ_CP144673.1, forward strand.
AAGCTCTTCTGCTCTATCTTGAAGTTCTGCGGGAATATCAACAAGCTCATAAGTAAGACCCATGTCTTCTTCATTCCACATAATAGCTTTCATTCTAACAAGGTCTATTACGCCCTTAAAATCTTCCTCAGCACCTATATTTAGCTGTACAGGAACAACTTTTGCTTTTAATCTAGTTCTAATCTGAGCACAAACTCTTTCAAAGTCAGCTCCAGATCTATCCATTTTATTAACAAATACTATTCTAGGAACACCATACTTATTTGCTTGACGCCATACAGTTTCTGATTGAGGCTCAACACCTGAAGAACCACAAAAAACAACTACAGCGCCATCAAGAACACGTAAAGAACGCTCTACTTCAATTGTAAAATCAACGTGGCCTGGAGTATCAATAATATTTATACGATGCTCATCAAATTGTTGATCCATACCTTTCCAAAATGTAGTAGTCGCAGCTGAAGTAATTGTAATACCTCTTTCTTGCTCCTGCTCCATCCAGTCCATTGTAGCAGCACCATCATGTACCTCACCTATCTTATGAGATAAACCTGTATAAAAAAGGATACGCTCAGTAGTAGTAGTTTTACCTGCATCAACATGAGCACAGATACCAATATTTCTATATTTCTCTAAAGCAGTTTTACGAGACACTATCTTTCTCCTTAATTACCATCTAAAGTGAGCAAATGCTTTGTTAGCTTCTGCCATCTTATGAGTATCCTCTCTTTTCTTGACAGCAGCACCCCTGCCCTCTAAAGCCTCTAGGATTTCAGCAGCAATTCTATCACCCATAGTACTCTCTTTTCTCTTACGAGCAGCTTCTATAATCCATCTCATCCCTAAAGTTTGGCGACGCTCTGGTCTAACCTCGACAGGAACTTGATAAGTAGCACCCCCAACACGGCGAGATTTAACCTCAACCATAGGACTAACACCTTCTAAAGCCTGCTCAAAAGCTTCAACCTCACTGACTGAAGCATTTTTTGCTTTAATCTTATCAAATGCGCCATATACAATTTTTTCTGCAATAGATTTTTTACCATCTAACATTATATGGTTAACAAATTTAGTAACAACCTGACTCTTATATTTAGGATCAGGTAAAATATCTCTTTTAGGAGCTCTATTTCTTCTAGACATTAATACACCTTTTTAAATTAAAGTTAAAACACAAACTAAGATTTAGGACGCTTTGTACCATACTTAGAACGGCCATGCTTACGATTATTAACACCTGAAGTGTCTAAAGCACCCCTAACAATATGGTAACGAACACCTGGCAAGTCTTTAACCCTACCACCTCTGATTAGCACTACACTGTGCTCCTGTAGGTTGTGACCTTCACCACCAATGTAACTTGTTACCTCAAAACCACTCGTTAATCTCACACGAGCAACTTTTCTAAGTGCTGAGTTAGGCTTCTTAGGAGTTGTAGTATAAACCCTTGTACACACACCCCTTCTTTGAGGACAAGCCTTCAACGCAGGAACCTTAGATTTAACAACCGATCTCTTGCGAGGGTTGTTCACCAACTGATTTATAGTTGCCATTAGTTATTATTCTCCGTTTTTTATTATCAGTTTTAAATTTTATGTAAATTCTTAATCCCACTTTTACACAAAAATGGCATTAGACGACAATAATAACAAAAAAACAAATAAAATAAAAGAAAAATCCTACTCTTTTGCAGTACCAAAAACTGACTTAAAAGCCAGATATAAATAGTTACACATAGAATAAATTGTCAGAATAACTGCTATGTATAACATTAAAAACCCCAAAAATATAAACCAGGTATTAAAACTTGCATAATCCACTGGGTAGTCAAAATTTATAGCAGGCTTGATAAGGAAAATGAATAAGGCTGCCATTTGTGCCGTGGTTTTAACTTTGCCCCAACATCCAACCTTAACGACACTACGCTGGCCTAATTCTGCCATCCACTCACGCAAAGCTGAAACAACTATCTCTCTACATATCATTATAATAGCAGGAATAGTCGCCCACCAATAAGGGTACATCTCAATAAATAAACATAATGCTGTAGCAACAATTAACTTATCTGCAACTGGATCAAGAAATGCCCCTAACTTACTAGTTTGCTGCCACCTACGTGCTAAATACCCATCCAACCAATCAGTAGCTGCTCCAAACAAAAATAAAGTTGCTGTAATACCATGATGGTGAGGAAATTCAAAGTAATAGCAAATTACTATAAAAGGTATTAAAACTAAACGTCCAAAAGTTAAGATGTTAGGAATATTAAAAAACATATCTATACTCCCGTATGACCAAAGCCACCATCTGCCCTACTTGTCACATTAGAGAACTCTTCAACTAGTTCAAATCTTGCCTGCACAACTGGCACTATAACAAGCTGAGCAAACCTCATTAGGGGCTCAATCTCTATAGTTTCTTGGGACCTATTAAAACAAGAAACCTTTAGCTCACCCTGATAATCGGAATCTATAAGTCCCGTCCCATTACCCAAAACCAGCCCCTTTTTATGACCCAATCCAGATCTAGGAAGGATTAAGGCCGCATAGTTAGGGTTTGCTATATTTATCGCCACACCCGTACCTATAAGCTTACACTCACCAGACTTTAGGAAAACTTTTTCTTTAACACAGGCGCTCAAATCCACTGCTGCTGAACCTTCCGTTCCATACGCCGGCATCTCTTTTATATTTTCTTTATCCAAAATTTTAATCTGTATTTTCATAACAAAAGCACCTTATATAACAAAAACCCCAACCAAATAACCTAACAACACAAATAATGGCAGCGCTGGCATATAACCATCTAATCTATCAAGTATTCCCCCATGTCCTGGCAAAATGTTACCACTATCTTTTACACCAGCAATACGCTTCATCATACTTTCAAAGACATCGCCTATGACAGATACTGCAGCAACAACAGCTAAAACCACAACCATAAATAAATACTGCACAACGCTCAAATCCATAAAGAACAAAAATACTACCGCAACAACGATTGCACCTATAAGCCCCCCCAATAAACCTTCTATCGTTTTATTTGGACTTAAGCGTGGTAACATCTTTTTCTTACCAATAGCTTTACCAGTAAAATAAGCCACACTATCAGCCGCAGCAATTACCAGTATAAACATAAATATCCAAGCCACACCATTACTATGCAACACGTACAAACTTGCACAAAAAGGAGAAACAACAAAAAGTCCCATAAAAAGCATCTGGTTAGTAGTTAGAGTATCTATTTTTTGTCTTTCATACTGATTTAACTTAAATATTGCATATAGCCAAAACAATGGAAATAAAAATTGCAAATATACAAAGAAACTAGAAACCAAAAACGTTGTCGCAGAAAACACTATTAAATTTCTCACCATATCATCTTCTGGGGTTTTTGCAAGCTTCAGCCATTCATAGGCTGCCAGTATAGACACCAAAAAAACTCCCACACCAAATAAATAATCCGATGCGCAAAGTAAAAAACCAAACACAATCGTAACCAATACTATACCTGTTAATATCCTCTCTTTCATACTATCCTCCTATCTATAAAAAAACTTTAAATATGCTCTAAACTCTTGCCAAATCTTCGCTGACGGGAATGAAAATAATCTACCGCTTGTTGCATTTCCTTTTTGGAAAAATCTGGCCACATCACATCCGTAAAATACATTTCAGCATATGCTAATTGCCACAACATAAAATCACTAAGTCTAACCTCTCCACTGGTGCGAATAAGCAAATCTATAGGAAGCGTTCCGCCAATTAAGTATTTTTCAAAAGAATTGCTATCTAGATCATCTGGAGATAAACCACTTAAAACCACATCTTTAGCAAAAGCTTTTGCTGCATTTACAATATCCCAACTGCCTGAGTAATCAATAGCTATCCTAAGTTCTAGACCTGTATTGCCTTTGGTTAGATCCTCACTTTGAACTATCTTTTCCAGCAATTTTTTAGATAATCTTGATCTATCACCAACCACTTTAAGGACAATGTTATTTTTATCAAGCTTTGGAGCTTTATCTTTCAGTGTTTTATAAAAAAGATCCATCAAATCTGAAACCTCTTGAGGCGGTCTAGACCAATTATCGCGACCAAAAGCAAATAAGGTAAGCACTTGTATAGAATTCTCAGCACAATACTCTATCGCAGCATCAACACTTGCTATTGAACTCTTATGACCAAAAACCCTTGGCTTAAGCTTTTTTCTTGCCCACCTACCATTACCGTCCATAATTATGGCAACATGTTTTAGAGCGCTATTCTCAGCCAAAGTCATAAATATATTTTGTTAACCTGATGTATTGATTAAATAATAAGAAAGAACAGTTGCAAATACAAGCTTTATTCAGGAATTAAGAATTTAAAGAGACATTAAGTCTTGTTCTTTTTTAGCTGCCATAGCGTCAGCTTGAGCTACCATTTTATCAGTAAGCTTCTGGATACTATCTTCTGCTCTTTTAGCTTCATCTTCTGTAATTTGCTTTTCTTTAAGCAGCTCTTTGATATCGCCGTTAGCGTCACGACGAATATTTCTAATAGAAATTCTGCCGTTTTCTGTCTCTGATTTAACAAGCTTAACAAGCTCTTTTCTTCTTTCTTCATTTAACGCAGGCATAGGGATTCTAAGATTATCACCTAAATTAGCTGGGTTAAGCCCAAGATCAGAAGTCAAAATAGCTTTTTCAATTTTAGAAGCCAATCCTTTTTCCCAAGGTGCAATCCCCAACGTTCTGGCATCTAAAACAGTTATATTAGCAGCCTGTGAAATTGGTGTTTCAACACCATAGTAATCTATAGTGATATGAGCCAAAATGTCAGGATGTGCTCTTCCTGTTCTAATTTTTGCTAAATCATCCGCTAAAACATCTAGTGATTTAGTCATTCTAGCTTCTGCATCCCTTATAACGTCATTTATCATAAAATTTTCCTTAATTTAAAGTTACCCAAGTACCATACTTAGAATCAGTTACAGCATCAAGTAAAGCATATGGCTGACCTAAGTCAAATACGTAAATAGGTATATTAAAATCTCTACACTGAGTAAAAGCTCCTAAATCCATTACACACAACTCCTCACGCACAACCTCTTCAAAGCTAACTCTCTCAAAACGTTTAGCATTTGGATGCTTATTTGGGTCTTTATCATAAATACCATCAACTGTAGTGGCCTTAAGTAATGCATCTGCATTTATCTCAATAGCTCTAAGGCTAGCTGAACTATCTGTAGTAACAAAAGGGTTGCCAGTTCCACCAGCAAATATAACTACTTTACCAGCATCTAATGCTTGATTATACTCATGTGCACTAGCAACCTTAAGTAGCCCATCAATACCTCTTGCAGAGAAAACATCAACGTCTAAACCCTCTGACATAAGCATATCTCGTAATGCTAAAGCATTTATCATAGTTGCTATCATACCCATAGAATCAGCCGTGGTTCTTCTAATTTTATCACCAAAGTTAGCTCTACCACCGCGTAAGATATTACCCCCTCCGACAACTATAGCTAACCCAACGCCTAGCTGGGTAAGAATTTTAATCTGATTTAAAATATGCTGTGCAGCTTCAACGCTTATACCAAAACTATGATCTGTAGATAAAGACTCTCCACTAAGTTTGAGCAAAATGCGCTTAAACTTCGGAGTTATTTTAGAATATTCTGACGAATCGCTAGACATAAAAATTAACCTTTGATTTGGTTCATTACCTCTGTTGCGAAATCTTCTTCTTTTTTCTCGATACCTTCGCCAACGTCTAAACGAATAAAGCCAAGTACTCTTGCACCCTTATCTTTAACTAGTTTTTCAACCTTGATACTAGGATCCTTCACGAAAGCTTGACCTAAAAGAGCAACCTCATCTAAGAATTTACGAATTCTTCCTTCGATCATTTTTTCAATGATCTCCATAGGCTTACCACTTTCTTTTGCTTGAGCCGTGAAAATTTCTTTTTCTTTAGCCACAACATCAGCAGGAACTTCATCACCTGAAACAACCATAGGGTTTACAGCAGCAACATGCATAGCTATATCTTTAGCAAGCTCTTCATCACCACCTTCTAGAGCAACTACAACACCTATTTTACCACTATGAACATATGATCCTAATGTAGGAGCCTCTATAGTTTTTACTCTACGAACTTGAATATTTTCACCAATTTTTGCAATTAGTGATTTTCTTGCTTCTTCTACTGTTTCTTTATGTACGGAAAGCTTAGCAGTTAAAACTTCTTCTATATTCTGCGCGTTTGCAGTATGAGCAGCCTTAACAGCTTCTTTAGCAAAAGTTTTAAAACTTTCATCTCTAGCAACAAAGTCAGTTTCTGAATTAATCTCAAGTAGTATTGCTTTACCATCAGCAGCATAAGCTTCTATAACACCTTCAGCAGCAATACGAGACGCCTTCTTATCAGCTTTTGCCTGACCAGAAATTCTCATTTCTTCAGCAGCTTTTTCAATATCACCATTTGTAGCAACAAGAGCTTTTTTACACTCCATCATGCCTGCACCAGTTCTTTCTCTAAGTTCCTTTACTAATTTAGCAGAAATATTTGACATTGCTTTAGCTCCTATTAGTCTTCTTTTGCTTCTGTAGTTTCTTCAGTCTTTGCTGCTATAGCTCTATCTAAACCTTGAGCGTCGATAATAGCATCGGCAAACTTACTCATATAAAAAGATATTGATTTAACCGCATCATCATTACCTGGAATAATGTAGTCAATACCTTCTGGATTAGAGTTTGTATCTACTACAGCTACAACCTTGATACCTAACTTTTTAGCTTCTTGGATAGCAATGTGCTCCTTATTACTATCGATAACCACGATAGCATCAGGAATACCACCCATTTCTTTGATACCACCAAGGACTTTCTCTAACTTTTCGATAGTTCTTAAGTTCTGTAACATTTCTTTTTTAGTTAAAGATTCTAAAGTACCATCTTCTCTCATTTTTTCTAACTGAGCTAACCTTTTGATAGATTGTCTAACAGTTTTATAGTTAGTAAGCATCCCGCCTAACCATCTATGACTTACATATGGCATACCACATCTTTTAGCTTCAGCTTCAACTATTGATTGCGCTTGTCTTTTAGTACCAACAAAAAGTACTTTACCGCCATTAGCTACTGTTTTACCAACAAAATTTACAGCGTCTTGAAAAAGTGGAACTGTTTTTTCTAAGTTGATAATATGAACCCCATGATTAATACCGAAAATATATTCGTTCATTTGCGGGTTCCAGAAAGCTTTTTTGTGTCCAAAATGCACACCAGCTGATAACATATCTTTCATTAATGACATTTGTTTTTCCTCTTTTGGGTTATTATCTAGCATCTAAACTATTTCAAATATCCTAAGACACCCCTTGAAATAGGCTATAATTTAACAGATGCTTGATTTATTAAATTAAATACATACCTGCTTAAAAATACATTCAAGCTCGCCTATCATATCACAACTTAACTAAAAATTACAAAGCTATTTGGCTATTTAATTATTGTGTAAAATGCTACAATACCAAACATATTTTTAAAAAAACTTGAGATCCAAAATGATTTCTCTAATTGTTGCTTACGATAAAAACTTTGGAATCGGTAAAAAAAACTCTTTGGCTTGGAAGCTTTCTGAAGATTTAAAGAATTTTAAAAAAATAACCGAGAATAACTATATTGTAATGGGAAGAAAAACTTTTGAGTCTATCGGGAGACCCCTACCAAATCGTAAGAATATAATTTTAACTAGAGATAAAAACTACAAGCAAGATAACTGCTTAATTATTCATAGCGTAGAAGAAATAATCAATTTCTCACAAGCTAAACCTCATTATGAAATATTTATAATTGGTGGCGCTCAAATATATAAAGAATTTATAAATCTAGCTAATAGATTGTATATCACTGAAGTTGATACACAGATTAAAGATCTTGATGCATTTTTCCCCAAGTGGGATGAATCAAAATATAAACGCATGGGTCAAAAACAATATCTGAAAGATGATAAAAATGAGTTTGATTTTACATTTAATGTGTTTGAAAAAAATATAGCCGATTAAAAAAACTCCTCCAGTATAAACCTAAAAAACACTATTTAATTATAAGCTTCTATTAGCTATACTCATTTTTACTTTTATTTTTATAAGAAAAACTATCTTATATGTATAACAAAGAATTTCAAACAACCGCTTATATCTCATTAATATATAGTTTCAGAATGATAGGGCTATTTATAATATTCCCCATATTTAGCCTGTATATTGACGATCTACAATATGCCACCCCTTTTCTAATAGGCTTAGCACTGGGTATATATGGGCTAACGCAAGCTATGCTACAAATTATTCTAAGTATATTATCTGACCGCTTTGGTCGCAAACCTATAATAGTGTTTGGATTAATACTTTTAATTATAGGAAGTATCATAGCGGCTTGTTCAACTAATGTTTATGGAATTATAATAGGTAGAGCTATTCAAGGAGCTGGAGCAATTGGCAGCACACTTACAGCACTAGTTGCTGATACGACTAAAGAAGAAAATCGTCTTAAAGCAATGTCTATGATTGGGCTATCTATTGGATTTTCTTTTATAGTGGCAATGATGCTTAGCTCTATCTTAAATAGCATTATCGGATTATCAGGAATTTTTTGGCTAACTGCTATATTTGGTGTAGCTGGAATATTTATGCTAACCAAAATTCCAACTCCTAAAACTCCTAGTTTCCACCATGAAGCTAAGACAGTGTTTAGACTAATCAAAGATGTAATCATTCACCAAGAACTGTTACGCCTTAACTACGGTATATTTAGTTTACACGCCATCTTAACAGCTCTTTTTATAATAATTCCAACTATCTTAACAAATATTTTACAAATCCCAACCAACTACCAATGGATAATATACTTGCCTGTTTTAATAGTATCATTTTTCATGATGTTCCCATTTGTTATGATCGCTGAAGTTAAACGTAAAATGAGGAAGTATTTTATATTAGCAATAGCTCTACTGGCAATATGTTTAACAAGTCTAGTGTTTGGATATAGTCAAACTCTTGTAGTAAGTACTATACTTATCTTCTTTTTTGCAGCTTTTACTTTCTTAGAATCATGCTTACCATCATTAGTATCTAAAATTGCCCCTGCTGGCAGTAAGGGCACTGCTATGGGGATTTTCTCCAGTTGCCAGTTTTTCGGCATTTTTATAGGAGGCACCCTAGGAGGAATTATTTTTCATCACTTTGAAATTCCAGGCGTATTAACATTTTGTATTCTATTAGCGCTTTCATGGTTAATAATTTCTCTAGCCATGGCTGAACCAACTTATTTAAACTCGAAGATTTACAAACTAAACTGCCATGTATCAGAAATTAAAAATAAATTAGAAAAATTTCTTCTTAGTCAAAAAGGTGTTTACGAGTCTATAGTTTGTTCAGATGAGGAAACAATTTATCTAAAAATAGATAAAAAAGAATTCAACGAAAACTTATTTATCCATAAAATACAAAGGGAATTTAATTGCCAGCCCATTAATCCATAATCACATCACACCGTGATCATAAGACTTATTTTCTTAAATTAAACTATACCAATTTGGTATACTCAAACCACTGCAAATAAAGGCTTTGAATAAGATTTATTTTTTGATTTTGTGAATTATTATGTTACAATTTGAGCATACTTTTTTAACCTGAGCTAGTGCTGGACTGTAACCATATACAAGCTTAGGTTTTAGGTTAGAAAAAGTGACTACAACCAAGCTAAGCCTATTTTTTCTTCCCCCAACTTTTAATAAAAAATCAATTTATTTGATTATCACTTCAATGACTAAGGAGAAAACAATATGTTACCAACGCTTATGTCTGTGGATCTTGCAAGATGGCAGTTTGGTCTAACGGCATCATTTCACTTCTTATTTGTACCTTTAACATTAGGTTTAACGTGGATTATATTCACAATGGAACTTATGTATGTAAGAACAGGCAAAGAAGTTTATAAAGACATGGTAAAGTTCTGGGGTAAATTACTCGGAATAAACTTTGCCTTAGGTATCATTACAGGACTTACTATGGAGTTTGAATTTGGTACTAACTGGTCTTACTACTCTCAATCCGTAGGTGATATTTTTGGTACACCTCTAGCTATCGAAGGGCTTGCTGCATTTATGCTTGAGTCGACTTTTGCTGGGTTGTTTTTCTTTGGCTGGGATAAGCTATCAAAAAGACAGCATTTATTAGCTACTTTTTGTATGGCTATAGGATCAAGCTTCTCAGCTCTTTTAATCTTAGTAGCAAACGGGTACATGCAACACCCTGTTGGTTCTGAGTTTGTAGCGTCAACTATGAGAATGGAAACTGTTAGTTTATTAGATGTATTTTTAAATCATACTGCTCAAACCAACTTTGGTCATGTAATGACTGCTGGTTATACTACTGCAGCAATGTTTGTTGTAGGAATTAGTGCATACTATATAATTAGAGGTCGCGATCTAGCTTTTGCTAAAAGATCTCTAGGTATAGGACTTGGCTTTGGCTTAGTGACATGTATCGTTGCGATACTTTTTGGTGATGCAAACGGTGTTGATGTTTTTAAAGTACAACCCTTAAAAATGGCTGCTATCGAAGCAGAATGGGAAACATCAAAGGCTCCTGCTGCATTTAATGCTGTAGCTTTACCAAGCCAAAAAGAACAAAAAAACAATTACGCTGTCGAAATTCCAGCTGTATTGGGATTGATAGCAACTCACTCTACAGATGTACAAATCCCTGGCGTTAAAGCAATATTATACGGGAAAATGACAGCTAATGGCTCTAGAGATCCAAACTTTGCTTACTACAGAAATATAAAAACTGGCATAACTGCTGGTGTTTCTCCGGAAGAAGCCGCTGCTAACCCAAGTATTTATGAAAAAGTCCCTTCTGCTTTAGTAATGATAAAACAAGGTGGTTTAGCTTATGCAGATCTTCTAAAATGGAGAGAATCTGGTCACAACGATGATAAACCAAACAGTAACTATAAATATTACAATAACCCTGAATATCAAAGATATATCGGTTTTGGTAAAATGTTAACACAAGCAGCTACAGAAAAATATGGTGTAGCTGATTCTACAACTATCGCTAAAGCTGCTAATGACTCAGAGCTAGTTAAATCAGTTGCTACAAACATGGTTCCTGACGTTGCTAGTGTTTTTTGGAGTTTCAGGGTAATGGTATTTATAGGGTTCTTTATGTTTGGGTTGATAATAGTTGGTCTAATCTTACTAATTAGAAACATTCTAACTAGCAACGCCTTTACTAGGTTTACTTTAAGGATTATGACATGGTCAATACCTCTACCATTTATAGCATGTTTAGCAGGATGGTATGTAACAGAACATGGACGCCAACCTTGGACAGTATACAATGAATTACCTACTAGTATTAGCTCATCTGCTTTAACTTCTATAGATATAGCAACATCTATGGCGATCTTCTTACTAATAGATACTGCTTTATTTGCTGTATTACTATTTTTAATGTTCAAATATGCCAAACTTGGCCCTAGTTCACTAGGAACTGGTAAATATCATTTTGAACAAAACAAACAAGATAAATAAGAAGAGGTAAATAAATGTTATTAGATATTTTACAAGTTATCTCTTGGCTAGTTGTAGGAGTTTTGATATTTTTAGTAGCTGCTACAGTTGGTTTTGATTTTGGTGTAGGAATTCTAGCTAAATTTGTAGGCAAAGATGACTATGAAAAAAGAGCTATTATAAACATTGTTGGTCCTACTTGGGATGGAAGCCAAGTTTGGTTTATCACAGCAGGAGGAGCAATTTTTGCAATATGGCCTCAAGTATATGCTACTAGCTTCTCTGGCTTGTACATTGCAATTTTAGTGGTGTTATGGGGATTATTCTTAAGACCGCCAGCTTTTGAATACAGAAAAAAAGTCAATAACCAAAAATGGAAAAATTTCTGGGACTGGATGCTAGTTTTAGGTAGTGTAATTCCAATTGTTGTAATGGGAGTTGCTATTGGTAATTTGTATCTAGGGTTTCCTATAGCTTATGATGACACAGCAAGATTAACTTATGGTACAATAGTGAATGGACAATACCAATCTATGTGGATTACGTTGATTCATCTATTATCACCTTTTGCTTTGTTATTTGGTGTATTTGCTTTAATCATGACTCTTATGCATGGTTCAGCTTACGCAAAATTAAGAACCGCGGGTACATTAAGAGATAGATTTAGAAAAGTAACCAACGTATCAGCTATGACTTATATAATAATATTTATAATAGCTGGTATCTGGATTACTTTTATCCCTGGTTATCAATATACCCCAAATGCAAACTTAGTAAATATGTCTGATGCTCTGCATCACCCTTTCACATCTGGTACTGTATCTACTAAAGATTCTTGGTATTATAATTTTAACCATGCACATATTTGGATGTGGTTTGCTCCGATATTAGCTATAGTTGGTGCCTTGCTTGTAATTAAATTTAACAAACAAGATAAAGATGGATTTGCGTTTCTAGCAAGTACGGCTTCTATATTAGGTGCTATATTAACTGTTGGATTTACACTATTCCCATTTATCATGGTATCTAATATTGGTGTGCATCAATATAGCTTAACAATCTGGAACGCTAGTAGTAGTCAAACTTCTTTAATAGGTATTTTGTGTGCTGCAGTGATAATCCTACCCATCATATTTAGCTATACATTCTTTGTGTATAAAAAAATATGGGCTAATGGTCGCAGAACAACTGCCGAAGAAATTAAAGCTAATTCTTTAGAAATGTACTAAATAAAGGAGAAAATATATGTATTATTTAGCATGGATAATATCAGCGTTTTTAGCAACTAGTGCTGGCTGCTACGTTGCTAGCAAGATAGATAAAAAAAGAGAAATAGAAAAATAATATTTTTTAACTCTTAAACTATTTCCCAAACACTTCCCACCTGCTTTATTCTCTTAAGACCACTAACAGTGGCTGTTACGTTAAAACTAGGGTGGTCTATTCCTAATTTCCCTCCACTTAATACTCCTTGTCTTGCTGTGACAGGCTGGAGTAAATTTGCCTGACGTGGCGCATAATGATTACTATGCATGAGCTTCATCGCTTGCATGAAAACATTATCATCAGCTCCAGACCCTTTAAAAGTATTAAAATAAGGAGAGGTGTTCGTAATACCATACCCTTTAAAGGTTCCTGCACCAAAAGTTTGATATTCTTTCTTAAAGTTAGTATCACCAGAAACTCTGACTATAATCCTTTCTTCATCGCAATAAACTGGTAAATTAAGCGTGGCAGGATTCCAGAAATTAGGATAGATAACACCTTTGCAAGACTGGCCATTCCTAATCTTTTGGCATACCTCATCCTTAATATGATAAAAAACTTTGTTAGGGTTATCCTTTAATTTATTTGGAATATGAGCGATCAATTCTATAAACACATATATTTTGTTTGGAAATAGTGTGTCTATGAACCTGGATTCTATAGCTATAAAACTAGTCTTAATATTATCAACCTGGGTTTCTATAATGTTATGTTTTGTCCAACCTTCACAATCTATACGTTCATAAGAGGTCATGCTTTGTCTACTATCACTATTTTTAATGGTAGCAAATTTGCTGAAAGTATATTCATTCATATTAGGCTTAACCTTGATTCTATCAGGAAGCAGATCTGGATTAGTCTCAATGAAAACAATATTTTCTGGGGTATTGTGACTGTGAAAAAGAGTATTCAGCAGGCTTTCAATACCAGCTAAATTTTTTTGTTCAATTAACACGGGTTTTGTAAGGCTACTATTAAATGGCATATTAACTCGCGGAGTTTCTAATCTCCTATTCTTAATATCTAATACACTAGAATCTTTTTTTTCAAATTTGCCCCAACTGCTATTAGCGAAGTTTGGAACTGCTTCAGTACTTACTACCCCTATTGAAACTTCACAATCTCTAGATTGAGGACTATTGCTTATAAGAGATTGGTCAAAAGAGTTGCCTAAGTGTTGGCGATTCCATGCCGTCATAGGACGACTTGTTATATTTATACCGTCATGTTCTTCTACAATACTATCTGTAGAATATTGCCTATGTAAATTTAATGTTTGTTGATGGGGTCTAGTAGCAAACTGGGAACTTTTAATTCCTGTTGTCATCTTTTTAGAAGGAAAATATTTATTAAGTGTTTTCTTATGAAAGGAAGCTTTATTTTTATTATTTCCATTACTTCTTGTTTCCACCATACAATACGTCCTCCGTTGTGATGTTATCTCATCAAATTAATAGTACAAATTAAGGATGCTTTTTCATAGAAGGTGAATTTGATAAGGTATAGATGGTTTTTGACATGTTAGTTTTAGAGTGAGTTAGCCATAAACTACACATTTTCTAATTATTAAAACTTACGCTATACGGCATAATTTTTAGTAAACTTGTTAAGACCGTTGAGTAAATAGTTTAATTTCACAGCTAGCCCTTGCTTATGAGCAATTTAGGAGAAATAGACCTCTTGCATAACTTGCTGAATTGGTTAACTTTTTATTTTTATTGGAATGGTGTTGATGAAATTTGAGCAGATTAAAGATGAGTCACCGGAAGGATTTCGTAGACTTACAGGTGTTAAACGCACTACTTTTACTGTCATGACAATGATATTAAATGAAGCGCAATTCCAACTAAAAGCACAAGGAGGCAAGCCGAATAAATTGTCTATAGAAGATAGGCTGCTTATGGCGCTGGAATATTTACGCGAATATAGAACATATTTTCATATTTCACGCAGCTATGGTCTAAGTGAAAGTGCTTGTTATCGTAATATACGCTGGGTTGAATATACTCTGATTAAAGATGGGCAATTCTCATTGCCTGGACGTAAGGCATTATTAAAAAGTGATGTTGACTATGAGGTTGTACTGATAGATGCAACTGAAACGCCCATTGAACGACCTAAAAAAAACAAAAAACCTTTTATTCTGGCAAAAAGAAGCGGCATACGTTAAAGACGCAAATTATCGTGGATAAGAAGAAAAAGGAAATTATTTGTACCAATTTTTGCAATGGCAAGAGGCATGACTTTAGATTATTTAAAGAATCTGGTGTTCATATCCACCCAGAGATAAAAAGCCTCACCGATACGGGCTATCAAGGCATACATAAGCTGCATCAGCATTCAGAATTGCCGAAGAAAAGAACAAGGAAGAACCCACCAACCAAAGATGACAAAAAGAAAAGCCGTGAACTGTCTAGTCAACGTGTAATATGTTTGATAAATCTGACACTAGTTTAGAAATAAATTCAGTCTCAAATTAATTGGTGACTGTCAGATCAAGTTTGAGCTACTACAAGTCAACGTGTTCTAAATGAGAATAGACCTCTTTCGAAACTCATTTATGTAACTCCAGGTTATAAATGCCAGCTATTAAATTGAATCTTAGTCCAAATCTTTTTCGTCTATTTTTATATTTATCAGATACGATTTTAAATCGTTTAATCATGCCAATGACATTTTCATTCAACACCCTTTGACTCGCAAGTTCTTGGTTTTTCTTTTTATCTTCTTTCGTTAAAAGATTTTTCTTACTCTTCTTTTTGGGCAACTCAGATTTGCTATGAAGCTTTTGTATGCCTTGATATCCAGTATCAGTAATGACTCTCTTTTCAGGATGGATATAGGTTTTGGATTCCTTAAACAACCTAAAATCGTGCCGCTTGCCGTTTGAAAATGCGGTGCATATCACTGCTTTAGTTTTCTTATCAACAACAACCTGAGCCTTTAAAGTATGCCTTCTCTTCTTGCCAGAGTAAAAATGCCTTTGCTTATTATTTCGATTCTTGATCCGCTGGTTATTTTTTACCCTTTTTTTGGGCGCTCGCATGGTGTTTCAGTTGCGTCTATGAGCACAACTTCATAGTCCATATCGCTTTTAAGCAAAGCTTTTCTTCCGGGCAAAGAGAAGTCCGGATGCTTGATTAATGTTTCTTCTATCCATTTAATCGCTTTATAGCAAGAACTTTCACTTATTCCATAACTTTGACTAACGTGAAAGTAGGTGCGATATTCCCTCATGTATTCCAAGGCCATTAATAGCTGGTTTTCTATGTTAAGCTTGTTCTTTCTACCTCCTTTTGCTTTTTTCTTCTTATCTGCTTCATCTAAGATTTTTACCATCTTCTCAAACGTACTTCGCTTGACTCCTGTTAATCTTCTGAATTGTTCCTCTGATAAAAACTTCTCTTGTGCGTATTTCAATACAAAACCATAATATTAGCTTTCTCTGAAACCCAGTATAAACTTTATATTATAGTTTCGAAAGAGGTCTAATGTGATTGGCATGGTTAAGCGATTTAAAATTATTGCCGATCGTTATAGAAACAGAAGAAAACGATTTGGTTTAAGGTTTAATTTGATAGCTGGAATTTATAATTTCGAGATCTAAATGGGTTATGCAAGAGGTCTAATGTAGATACACAGCAGTTTATGTTAGATTCATTATCAGTAAAAGCACATGCTTGTGCTAGTGGTTATGAGATTAATGGCAATAAAACTCATGCTTTAGGTAGGAGTGTTGGAGGCTTTACTACTAAGATACATGCTCTTACAGATGCTTTAGGAAATCCAGTTAGATTTATTCTAACTGCTGGTAATATACATGATATAGTTCCATCTCAAGAGCTTTTGCATGGTATTAAAGACTCTTATGTCATAGCTGATAAAGCATACTTCTCAGATGAAAATGTAAGGTTTCTCAAAGAAAATGGCAATACTGTTGTGATTCCTGCTAGAGAAAACTACACAAAAGATCATAGTGTTGACTGGCATATTTATAAAGAAAGGCATCTTATATAGAATTTCTTCTCTAAAATTAAGCATTTTAGAAGAGTTTTCTCCAGGTTTGACAAAACTTGCTCAGCTTTTTTAGGCTTTATTGCTTTAGCTAGTACATTTATTTGGAAAGTCCCTTTTTGTTCATGGAACCTAATTCTTTTTTATGCAAAGCACCTATCACATTAGTTCTTTTTTTATTACTAAAATCCTTAACTCCGTAGCATCTTTCTCCTTTAATAGACTAGCCATGGGTTCTTGGCATATCATATGCAAAACCGCTTTCATCACCATATACAATATTTCTACCCTCTAGAATATAATTCTCTAAGCAAGATTCAAAATTCTTTTGTTTAATAGGATCTGCTTTAGGGTGGCTATAAGTCTTTTTTTATATGTTATTTCTAACCTTTGTAAAGCATAGCATATACAGCTTTGACTTACTCCTAACCTTTGGGCTCTTTCATATTGGTAATCATCTGGATAAGCTCTTACATCATCAAGTAACTTTGCTTGTGTTAGTTTAATTTCAGGTCTAGATTTGGTAACCTTGGAGTTAATTTGTTTACTCCATAAGTATACTGAGTTTTTACCAATCTTAAATCTATCTGCTGTAGCCTGGTATGTTAAACCTTCCGACTTTTTTATCGATAATACTTTCTTACGAAAATCTAGTGAATAGGTCATTGGATCAAATACAAAACAATATAACTAAAATATAGTGATTTAGCTATATTGCTCTTAAGCAACTATATGAAATTAGAAATTCATGACTAACTTGCGTAAGGTGAGTTATTTATAGTTTTTTTTATGCGCCTTTATTTTACCAATATTACAGCAGCAGTAATTGCTGACTAATTGAATTGTATATTACTTCCAATGACTAACGCGGTTAAGCTCTTTCAATGAATCTGAAACCTCTACTTTAAAAAAATTTGATCTATTAAAAGAAAGCAAACTAATAAGTAATTGATAATCCTTTTTCAACTTAATGTGATTTGAATTATAATTCCTCGACCAGTCTAATAGTTTATTTTTCAAGTCTTTTCTCGATCCTTTTATACTTGACATTATAGAGCAAGCAATCTTTTGATCCGTATCTTCGATTTGTAAATATTGTGCTACAGCTTCCATATAAGAACCCTTTTGCAAGGCCAGGCATAACCAAGGCGCACCATTACTATCTTTTGGGACTAAGAGTACTTCTTTGTTTACCCCTGTTGCATTTTCAATGCCCTTAATGTATACCTTAACTGCTTCAACGTGACCTTTTTCCAAAGCCATAACTAGCCCTGGTATACCATCATTACGTTTTGCAGCTAAGAGTACGTCTTTATTGACCATAGGTGTATTATCGATACCATCAATATACGCTTTAACTGCTGCAGCATGACCTTTCTTTAAGGCCAGGTTTAATCCTGGTATACCATCATTACGTTTTGCAGCTAAAAGCATATTCTTATCGATCATAGGTATATTTCTAATACCATCTATATACGCTTTAACGGTTTCAGCATGACCCTCTTGCAAAGCCATGAATAACCCAGGCGTACTATACGTACTATCAATAGCTTCTGCAGCTAAAAGCATATCCTTATCGATCATAGGTATATTTCTAATACCATCGATATACACTTCAACAACTTTAGTGTAACCTTCTTGCAAAGCTATGAATAACCCAGGTGTATCATCCACATTTTTTGCCGCTAAAATCATATCTTTATCGTTTATAGACATGTTTTTAATACCTTCTATATACACCTTAACTGCTTCAGCATGGCCACCCTCCAAAGCCATGCTCAACCCAGGTGTACCATCACGATCTTTTGCAGCTAAAAGCATATCTTTATTGATCATAGGCATATTTCTAATACCATCGATATAAACTTTAACCACTGCAGCTTCACCATTTTCCAAAGCCAAAAGTAACCCAGGGGTGCCATCACGATTTTTTGCAGCTAAAAGCATATCCTTGTCGATCATAGGTATATTTCTAATACTATCAATATACGCTTGAACCGCTGCAGCGTGACCATTCTCCATAGCCAAAAGTAACCCAGGTGTACCATCACTATCTTTTGCAGCTAAAAGCATATCTTTATTGATCATAGGTGTATTTCTAATACCACTAATATACGCTTTAACTGCTGCAGCGTGACCATTCTCCAAAGCCAAAAGTAACCCAGGTGTACCATTACGATCTTTTGCAGCTAAAACTTTCTCTGTTTCCCAGTGACTAAGATTTAAAGATAAGGTCTGCCTAATATAATCAGTTATATTTTTTACATCATTATTATTTAAAGCCGAAAATAACAGATTAAAGTTATTATTTAGCTTTTGTTTATCTGTATAAGAATAAGAATAATGAATGTTAACTCTATATTTTACATTAGTTACACTATTTAAAATTGACGCATATGAACAGGGAGGATGTTTAACGTAAGAACCACCATCCCAAACAAAAAGTCCCGAATTACGATTTTCTGTACTACTGTGAACAAGATACGGAGCTAGATAAGTATCTAAATGATTACTGACAGTGTCAGATATAACTATATGATAATCTGAGGGTTTTGCTTGATTATTTTTTATATCATTATAACGAATTTTTTTATTATGGTCGAAACAGATTTCAAAAGAAAAATTCATTTTATTATCAATCGTCAAGGTATTACCATAATTCAAATTTAAAGGCATATAAATTGAATCAACTTGCGATTTTTTCTCATTCCAGAAGCTTCGTTTATTATACTTATATATATTTTTTTTATTATAAATGACATTCAAGGTATTAAATACGAAACTCATTTTCTTAATATTATTAACATCAAATTTACTATATTCATTTTTTATAAAATTTGTAGTATCTGAATTACTTACCCTATTAACCACATAAGTATTTTGTAAACTAGATTTTTTATCATCAAAGGCGTTTTTGTAAACCTGATAACGGTAGTTAGCTAGTGAATTTAACTGCGGATACTTATTTACTAAACGTGGCTTATGATGATAAAGTTCTTTCTCAACATCTTGTATTTGTTGTGAAATAGTTTCATCCTTATCTTTATCCTTTTTTTGGACCAAACTGGTGTGGAGATCTAGAAGATCATCGTAAGCGCTATTGACTGGTTTTTTACGAACGCATGTACCAGGAACTAGAATAACATATGATGGAATATTTGAAAGTCCTATAAGATATTTCTTGTACTCCTCCTTTGTAGAGCCAGAATGATCACTGTCTTTATAAGTTAAAAAATATTCAGGGCAAACTACTAAATGCCTTTGTCCTACTTTATGCTGCACCAGAGTATTAGCATAACTTTTTATTGTTTCGATTTGTGATTGAATATAACCGTCAGGAGATAAATTAGGTAAGTTCTTAGTAGATTCATGATCACCATAAATAATATGAACAACCATATCGCTATTGTTAATTGACATATAATCATTCCTTTTTAACTTTACTATTATTACATGAGATAATACAAATTAAAAATGCTATCTCATATACAGTTATTTTAACAAGTTATGATGATATTTTGACAAGTTAGAAACACATAATTAAATGAAAGGGCTCAAACGTTATTCTATAGCTTATTCTCCAACTCTTCTCTGGGTTTTTTTATACTTAACATTATAGAGCATGCAATCTTTTGATCTATATCTTAGGTTTGTAAATATTATGCCATAGTTTCTTATATAAAATCAGATTCAATCAAATTTTAACATCACATCACTCAAGTATAACATATCACTGTGTTTTGCGGCTAAAAGCATATCTTTATTGATCCCAGGTATATTCTCAATACCTTTAGTATACGCTTTAGCAGTTTCAATATGACCTTCTTGCAAGGCCATAAATAACCCTGGTATACCGTCATTATTTTTTGCAGCTAAAAGTATGTCTTTGTTGATTCCCCGTATATTTTTAATACCCTCAATATACGCTTTAACAGTTTCAGTATGACCTTCTTGCAAGGCCATGAATAAGCCTGGGATGCCGTCACTGCGTTTTGCCGCTAAAAGTATGTCTTTATCGATCAGAGATATATTTTTAATACCTTCAATGTACACTTTAACCACTTCAGCATAACCATCTTGCAAAGCCATATATAGCCCAGGCGTGCCATCATTACTTTTTGCCGCCAAAAGTATGTCTTTATTGATCATAGGTATATTTCTAATACCTTCAATATACGCTTTAACAGTTTCAGTATGACCTTCTTGCAAAGCCATGTACAACCCAGGTGTGCCAGCACTATCTTTTGCTGCTAAGATTTTCTCTTTTTCCCAATGACTAAGGTTTACAGATAAGATCTGCTTAATGTAATTGGTTACGGCATTGGCATCATTATTATTTAAGGCTGAAAACAACAAGTTAACATTATTATTATTATTTAGATTTTGTTTGTCCGTATAAGAATAAGAATAATGGATATTTACTTTATATTGTGTGCTAGTTATGTTGTTTGAAATTGATGCATATGAACAAGGATAATGTTTAACATAAGAGCTATTATTCCAAACAAAAAGTCCTGAATTACGCTTATCTGTGCTACTATGGACAAGATACGGTGCTAAGTAGGTATCTAAATAAGTACTAATAGTGTCAGATAGGATGATATGATAATCTGAAGGTTTTGCCTGATTGTTTTTTATATCATTGTATCGAATTTTTAATTTGTGATCGTAACATATTTCAAAAGAAAAATTTATCTTATCAACCCATAAGATATGATTATAGTTAAAATTAAAAGGCATATAGATTGAATCAGCTTGCGATTTTTTTTCGTTCCAGAAACTTCGTTTATTATACTTATATACATTCTTGTTATTATAAATAACATTCAAAGTATTAAATACGAAATTCATTTGCTTAATATTATTGACGCCAAATTTGCTATACTCATTTTTGATGAAATTTGTAGTATCTAAACTACTCACCTCACTAACAACATAAGTGTCCTGGAAGTTGTCCTTTTTATCCTCAAAAGCTTTTTTGTACACTTGATAACGGTAGTTGGCTAATGAATTTAATTGTGGATATTTATTTACTAAACGTGGCTTGTGACTATAAAGCTTCCTCTCGACGTCTTTTATTTGCTGTGAAATAGTGTCGTTATTTTTATCCTTTTTTTGAGCCAAACTGGTGTGAAGGTCTAGAAGATCATCGTAAGTACTGTTGATAGATTTTTTACGAATACATGTACCAGGCACTAAAACCACATATGGAGGGATATTTGAAAGTCTTGTAAGGTATTTCTTGTACTCTTCCTTTGTGGAGCCAGGATGCTCCCTGTCTTTATAAGTTAAAAAATATTCAGGACAGACAACCAGATGCCTTTGACCTGTTTTATACTGTACCAGAGTATTGACATAACTTTTTATTGTATCGATTTGTGATTGGATGTAATCGTCAGGAGATAAATTAGCTAAGCTCTTAGTGGATATATGGTCGCCATGAATAATATGAACAACCATATCGCTATTATTTATTGACATAAGAGATTCCTCTTTTTTTACTTTATTATTACAAATGAGTGATTTATATAAACACGTTTTTGTTTTTCTAAGCTGATTCTACAATAGAGTATATAGTTCACCTAATACTGGAAATAGCTCAAATACTATTTTAATTAGCCAACACTCTTGTTACGTGATAAACACCATATAATAGTTATTGAGCATACATGACTTCTTCTTAATTTAAGCTCCCCGGGAGCTCTTATTTATTACTTGTTTATTGCATTTTCGCCAGATTATATCAAACTTTAATTTTGAAAGTATGGTAAATGATAAAATAAGGGTTAAAAATACCAATTCATGTATATTTTTTAATAAGCATCTATGATTTTTTTGATGTGTTAGAATCATGAGACCATTGTTACTCATTTTATATTGTTAAAGAATATTATCCCATAGAGATAGACTTATTTACTCACCTTACGCAAGTTAGTCATGAATTTCTAATTTCATATAGTTGCTTAAGAGCAATAGCATTAGATCTAACCAAGAGCTTATATTTCAGAGCGAAGTGGTTTAGTGAAGTTTTTATCTTGAGCATTTCTAGTTTACAAAAAGCCACTAATGAGCAAAAAATATGATTTCTTTGAGTTTTCTCAACTTTAGTTGGCGAGGCTGATAAAGAAGTATTTTGCTTAATTGATTTATGATAAACCTCTATTTGCCATCTTTTTTGATAGTCATGATATAACTGATTAGAATCTATTTCTAAATCATTTGTTACAAGATATAAAATTCCTTTTGTACCGTTCTCGTTTATGAAAATCTTTTTTGTTAAAAGTACAGGAAAATTCATATCTTTAAGCCATATCTTTAAAGATTCTCCATCAGCAATATCAAGTTCAGAGAGCTTAATAAAATCCTTACTCTTTCTAGCATAATCACTCAAGGCAACAACTCTATTTGACTTCATACCAAGTATGAATTTCTTCGATAATGTGTGATGTATGTAATTCATATTATCTTTAGAGCAAAACCAGCTATCTGCCAAAATATATTTAAACTTAACATGATTAATAACTGCTCGATTTATCATGTTTTGAAACATTTGGTTTTTAGTAACTTTAGATCTTCTTTTATACCGTTTATCTTTTTCATCATAATATCGCTCATCCTTTTTCACTATCTCATAGTCTATTGGAATAGATAAATTTGATGTACTAAGCATACATGAGACTATATTAATACCCTTTACATGAACACCTTTAGCATGAGAGTGATGCCAACAGACTATATCATTCTCATCTGTACTTGGCTTTTCACTAATTGTATCATCCAAACAAAGAACATCGTATTCGCTATTATGTTTTCTAACTAAAGGCTTTATATATTTCCAAAATTCTAAGCTTGTTAAATCTGACTTACTTAAAAACCTTGTTATTTTGTCATGTGATACTTCTTGATCTAATATATCTGATAATTTTGTAGCCGTAGCATACTTAGTTTGGCTTATAAGATAATCTGTGTATATGTCTAGTAAATCCTTGTCCATCTCTTAAAAAACAGAATTTTTTCCTATGTCCAGTATTCTAAATATCTTTTTAAAATTTACAATCTTTTGCGTAAGGTGAGTTATTTAAAAATGTTAACTCATATCACTATATTACCAAGATTGTTGGTTTAATGGCTATTTACAAAAACTCAAGGGCTGAGCAGAGTAGAAGCTTAGTATTTACAGCGTTTTAGCAAACCCATTTCGACAAGCTATATGGATATCTGCGGTTAAACCGACCGTCTTTTATCTGATAAATTTGTTTTTATTTTTGAATTATTATTGGGTATGGACATTGACCAGTTTTAATATAAGTAGGAATAATTTCATCTATATTTTGAGTAATTTGGTTTCTAACATCAATATAAAATTCTTTATTTTGCCCATATGCGTCAGGTATATCTCCATCTGCTCCTGTGGCACATCCAATTAGCGTATATATTTTTGCCTTTAATTGATCTTTATCATTACACATTGCAATCCACTGATCCTTATTAAAGCTTCTATTTGAATAATTTAAGTTAAAATCAGAACACTCCCTATCAATAGTATTCTTTAGTCTATCGCTATATTTAGTACCCATCGTAAGAACAATATTTGCCTTATAAATATCAGTAAGTGCAATTGGTGTGGCGCGATGTAAACTAATTTCTTTTTTCGTTGCGTCATTATTTTTAAGTATAAGCTCTTCAGCATAAGGTTCTGTTGTTACTTCATCATTAGGGTCAATTCCGGATCCTCTTGAAAAAGTATCAAGATCCTTATATGTATGTTTTGTATACCACTCAGCCATAACACTACGACCAGTGTTCCCTCCACAAACGAAAAGAATAGTATCTTTATTGATACTATTTGCATAAATATTTGGCGATAAAATTGCTAAGGCTCCAGTCAGAGTAATTAAACACTTTTTCATCGTTTTACCTAATAAATTATTTGCTAATACAATTATTATAGACTACATTTGAAACCATTTTGAAATTATTTATTAAATTTTATCGATACAATCTTAGATGTGTTGTGTTATTATTTAATACCAATACTTGTTAAATTTAAAATATTGGTAAATAGATATGGTAGAATTTGAACCTTACAGAAAAACTTTGGAAATGGTAAACCCTGTCATATTAGAGCAAATAAATTCAAGATATGAAGAAGTTTCAAATAAAGATTTTGGGTTTCATCATGCTAAATCTCTTCTAAAAATGAACCTCTCATGTATAGAATTAATTAATCAACTTGAGATTGGTTTTAACCAAGCACTTAATATTAGAAAGAACGGTCCGAAATCTAGTAAACAATCATCATGTATGGCACTAGAAAACGCTATTAGAAAATTAAAACGTTTGGAAAATGATTTTATACACTCATCTCAAAAACTAGAAAATGCTATATACGTGTCAAACCTTTCTCAATTTCACCCATCTTCAATTGCAATATCAAAAGACACTATTAATACTCCTAGTCTAAAAAATAACCTTTTAGATCCTATATTTGCTGCTTTTACCTTTATTTATACAATACATGATATAATATCTGGGTTAAGTAATGACCTAATAAAAGTAAATTTCAATCAAGTATCTCCCATGCCTAATATTTTATTAGCAATTAATAATATATTTATTTATCTTGTTCTTGAGATAAATGAAAATAATAATAAAGAATATTACTCGTTCTTTAGTCAGATAGTCATAAAATGGTTACAATGTGTATATGCAAAGCATATATTCAACGTTGAGCAATATAGACCTAGTGATGTTCAACAATACAAAAATACCTTTAAAAGAATAGAGGACTTAAGATCGTCATATACTGATAAAAATAAAATACAGTTCGTACAAAATATTATTCCGATATGGAGAAATTTCTTAAACACAAATGGTAAATATTTAAAATATTCTCGTAACGAAGCTCTAAGTTTGATCGCAAATGAAAAGCATCGAATACAGGCAGAAGATTTCAAAAAGAACGTGATGGAAATTAAAGATGCTGCGATTGAATATCATTTTCGCAAACTAGATTCAATTATTTCCTCTCTTGATAATTTAGTGTCCGAATGGCCTACTATTATAAAGGAGAAACAGAACGATGAAGTTTTATTAAAAGATGTAGAATTAAAGATAAGCGACAACCGATTGAATTTTGATAAAAATTATGATGTATATTCAAAAAAGATGGGGACTATCCAAAACCTTGAAAAATCTTTTAATCATGTAAAAAATAAACTTGACTCTTTAGATAAAGAACTAGATGCATATATAAAAAAGAATTCTGGAATCTCTATGTATGAGCAAGATTATTCAGATTATAAAGAGAAATATTCTGGGTTTGAAAAAGCTAAATGCACTATTCAAGATGAAATTAAAAAGCAAACCATAGAGTCACGTCAATATCAGAATATATATGTTAAAAATAACATGGAGTATAAAGATTATAATAATGACTTAAATATGCTCAAAAATAAAATCTTAAAAGCTCAAGAAGCATTATACCTTAATAAAGACTCGTATAATCAATTGATGCAAAAATGGAATAATATAAGTAAGCGAATTGAGAAGCTAATTGAGCTACAAAATTGTGAGGATAAATATCCTGTGCTACAACAATACAACAATAGATTTTCCGTTTTATGCCAAAAATATAGCTCTCACTAAACGCTTAAGTAGAAAAACATATATAAAAAAGTAGATATTATAAAAGGTTCAAGCTAATTCCACTGGATCTATATCAAAGTATAATTTTATTGATTTAAGTGTTTGCTTTTCTGTGGTACTTTTTATCCACCTAATTAAAGTATTTATATGCTTGCGAGATGGTGATGTCACTAATAAGCTGTATCTGTAAATATTATTCTTCTTTAAATGTAATGCTGGTAACGGTTTTGATATCGTAATATCATTGGCAAAAGTTATATGACTATGTAAAGTATTTAAATACTCTAAGATATTAGTCTCTTTTCTGGATTCTGCAATCACCTGAGCTTGATAACTATATGGTGGATAATTTGCATATTTTCTTTGTTCTAGCAAATAATCTAAAAATTCCAAATAATCCTTACTCACCAATAATTGCAAAAGCTTATTTTCTGGTTGGTAAGTTTGCAATACAACCAATCCTTTTTTATCCGCTCTGCCAGCTCTTCCTGATACCTGCACAATCATTTGGGCAGTTTTTTCTATCGCGTGAAAGTCTGTACCATATAATCCAGCATCTATATTAACTAGCCCTACTAAAGTAATGTTTTCAAAATGATGACCCTTAGCTATCATTTGCGTACCGACTACAATATCAACCATATTTAAGCTAATCATTTTATTTATGCTATCAAGATCATCTATGGTTTTAACATTAGCTCTATCAAAGCGAATGATTTTATTATAAGGGAATTTAGCCTCTAGCCGAGATTGGATCTTTTCAGTTCCTACACCATAAGTAAACAACTCTCCTCCACAGCAAGGGCATACAACAACTAGCGGCTTACGTGTGCCACAAAAATGACACTCTAAATACTGATAAGGATGAGTATGTAATGTATAGGGTTTATCACATTTTTTACATTCAACAGCAACCCCACAGCTCTTGCACACTAAAGCTTTTGCAAAGCCAAGCTTATTGACAAAAACTAATGATTGCTGATGGGAATTGATATTTTTTTCCAAAAGCGAAAAAAGCGTATTGCTTACACCATTATCTACAATTGCTGATTTTAAATCTAAAAGTTTAATTTCATTTATGTGGTTATTAAGAGCTCTGTTTTTAAGCCGTAAAAGCTTGTACTTACGTGTTAGAGCATTATAATAGCTTTCAATAGATGGAGTAGCGCTACCTAATATAACAGGTATATTTAGCTCTTTTGCTCTGAATATAGCCACATCACGAGCATTATAGCGTATAGTGCTGTTTTGTTGTTTAAATGAGGTATCATGCTCCTCATCTACCACAATTATACCTAAGTCTTTAAAATCTGCTAAAACACCACTTCTAGTTGAGATTACAATATCAGCATTACCCTCTTTTATATTATGCCAATTTGTCAAACGTGCTTTTTCACTTAATTTAGAGTGTAATACAACAACTTTTTTATCATTAAAACGTTGTTCAAACCTACTTACAGTTTGTGGTGTAAGATTTATCTCTGGAATTAAAACCAAAACTTGTTGTAAGTTTTCTAGATATTTATCAATAGTTTGTAAATAAACTTCAGTCTTACCACTACCTGTTACACCATATAGTAGGAAAACTTTAAAGGTATCTACACTTAAAATAGTTTCTACAGCTTTTTGTTGTTCTATAGTTAATTTTTTAGAACTATCGCCTTTACCAGTTTTCGTAGGTAAACTTTTCAACTGTGTCTTCTTTAATAAAATTCCTTTCTCAAGAAGTTTATTAATAACGTAAATAGAACCTAAAATTTTTAACTCTTCAAAATTAATAAGTTCTCTTTCTTTAAAATTTACTAATAGCTGGTGCTGTTTAAATGTAGGTTTATAATTTTGTAACTTAACCTGATTAACATAAACAAAAACCTCTTGACGTGGAACTATAATTTCTTTTCTAAAGTAGTCGTTTGGCAAAGCTAGATGTATTGCACTATATAGATCACAGCAATAATAATTAGCTATCCATTGAATAATTTTCTGCATTTGTAAACTTATAGGTTTATCAAGCAATTTAATTATTGGTTTTATTTTAGTGATTTCATAATCCACTGTAACATCTTTAGCTACAACAAAGCCTATAAGTTGACGCTTACCAACTTGTACTAAGACTCTGTCAAATAAATCTAAGTTTTGTCCATCTACTTTATAATCCAGTAAATAAGACGGTGGAATTGCTAAAGCGACTTTTACTATCATAGTCTAGTTTTTAGCGACCTTTGTTTTAGTATACCAATAGTAAAACCCATATACTGCTGTAAGAAAAAATATAAAATTCTGAATAACTTGACCATATAATTCTTGCTGATACATTACTACAACAAAATACAAATCTGAGATTATCCAAACTATCCAATTTTCCATAAATTTCTGTATAGTCATAATAATAGCTGTAAATGTTATACCCGTTAGAATACCAGTGGATACAATATCACTTGAATTTGTAAGGCAATTAAACCCTAAACATAATAAACATAACGCTATTGTATAAAAACTATAGTGTAGATAATCAGCCACACCCATCCATCTAATAGCTTGCTTTCCACCCTCTACTCCTTGCTTAGACCACTTATACCAGCCAAAGCTAAAAAAACCTACATAAACAGTTTGTAATAAAACAAGAGAATAAATTCCTTTGAGAGCAAATAAAATCAAAAGAGCAATGGCACCCACTATACCCAAAGACCATGACCATACCTTTAATCTAGCAAGGTACACTGTGTACAACACATTAACTACTAAAGCAAAATAATCAAGAAAGTTTAAAAGCATCTAAATCACCTAGTTAAAACATTCATATAATTTCACATCAAGTTCTTTATACAACTGCGATTTTATGGCATTAATTTTCCTAAATGAACTCGTTTTAAAATTCAATGTTGGTCTAAAGGCTAAATATACTTGATGTAAACTAATACCAAATATATCACAGTTAATAAAACACTTATCATTTGCATCTATCCGTATAATACTACCGCTTTCTAAAGCATAAAGTACTTTTTTTATTTTATCGTAATCCGCTACAGACATCTTTTTATAGATGTCATCTATTAATATACCATCCAACTGCTCTTTTTGAGCCAGATATAGCTCTTTTAGAATGTTTATTCCAATACTTAAATCATCTCTTTTGACCTCTTTTTTAAAGTCTAAAGTGATTTTCATATACTGTATAGCCCTGATCATAACTGCACCTAACAAAGTAATATGCCAAATTACGTATACCCATAGAATAAATATTGGAATTAGTGATAAAGAGCCATAAATAACTGAATATGTAGGCACATAAAACATGTATAAAGAAAATATCCTTTTTGCTATAAAAAAAACTATAGTTACAAATAAAGCAACTACTAAAGCTATCCATGAGTTAATTTTTGTATTCGGAAGTATTTTATAAACCACAAAAAAACCTGCTGTCAGGAACGTTATCGATAAAGAGTTCAAAAAATATTGTTTAGCCCCAATACCATTAAAAAACCATGCCATAGATAATATATACGTGCTAGAAATAAAAACAAACCCTAATAGTAAGGGGCCCATTGTCATTAATGCCCAATATACTAATAAGCTTTGTATCATTGGACGAGATTTTTTAACAAAAAAGATTTTATTTAAAGTCATTTCCAGGTTTTTAATCATTAAAAATATAATTAAAACAAGAAAGAATACAGAAAGTACCGGTAAGGAAGTCATATTATTAGAAATACTTAAAATATACTCCTGTACAGTTGCAGCTGTAGCTGGAAGCATATTTTCGAACAAAAATGTTTGAATATTGCTAGAAAGCGAATTAAATACATTAAAAATATTCAAAATGTTTATTATTATAAAGAAAGTTGGTACGATAGCAAATAAACTAATAAGTGTCATAGAGGCTGCTACAGTTGGACAATCTTTACGGACATATTCTTTAAAGACCCATATCCAATAGTTTTTAAAAACTAGTAGATACTTTTTGTATAACTCGATATTAATAAACATAGAAACACAGCAATGAAAAACATACTAATACTATACTACAGCCAAGGTGGAAGTACAAAAAAAATGGCTCATACGATAGCTCTTGGTGTTGAAGCTACTGGAGCTGAAGCAACGATTCGTACAGTACCAAACATTTCTGTCAATGTAGAAAAAACCGAACCTTCCATCCCAGAAAGTGGCGATCTATTTGCAACAAAAGAGGATCTTGCTAACTGTGATGGTTTAATTGTTGGCAGCCCAGCTTACTTTGGTAATATGGCCTCACCACTTAAACACTTCCTAGAAAAACATAGTGATTTATGGTTTAAAGGTAACTTAATAGATAAACCTGTAGGCTTTTTTACAGCTGCTTCAGGGATGCACGCCGGACATGAAAGTACTCTACTATCAATGATGATCCCCTTTATGCATCATGGTTGTTTGATAGTCGGTATACCATACAGCGAGCAGGCTTTGGAACATACTCGTACAGGAGGAACCCCTTATGGTGCATCACATTTAAACACATTTTCAGCTAATAAAACACTATCTGATGACGAAATTAGGATATGTAAAACTCTAGGCAAAAGAGTAGCAACTATAGCAATTAGACTTTCAATTTAGTAGCCCTATTCAATGAAAAAAATTTGTAGTATAATTTTATTAACTATTATACCTGTGATTCTAGTTAATTTAGGGAGCCTGTTCGATGAAAAAAATTTACAGTATAATTTTATTAACTATTATATCTGTGATTCTAGTTAGCTGCACTAGCTCTGGACCAACCTACTCAGCTAATTCAGTAGGACAAGTTTCTCAAGTAGAACAAGGTAAGATTATTGATATCCAAAAAGTTAATATTAAAGGCCAAGACAATATTGGTACACAAGTAGGCGGGTTTGCTGGCGGTCTTGGAGGCGCGCTTGCTGGCGGTGGCAGCACACTTGGACGCATAGCAGGCTCTATAGGTGGAGCCATAGTTGGAGGCATCGCTGGAGGTGTAACTGAAAAAGCTTTAACGTCTGCTGGAGCTTACCAATTTACCATACAGCTTAAAGATGGTAGTACAATTGCAGTATTACAAGAAGATGATAAAAATCTTCATGTAGGCGATCAAGTAACAATTTTATTTGCTGGAAATAATACTAGGATAATACCTATAGAATCACCTAAACAATAAATATGGAGCATTTTGATGTTAAAGGAAAAAGTAAAAACCTTAGGGTTAAGTATTTGGTTTATTTGTGCTTTTTTCTATGCTCTAGAATATTTCATAAGATCCTCTAGCGGAGCATTATATCACTCTTTTTCTATCTCCCCATACAATATGTCTGCTCAAGATATTTCTTTATCTAGCTCTGCCTTTTATCTAACATATGTAATTGCTCAACTACCTGCAGGGTTATTAGTAGATAAATTTGGCATAAAAAGAATCATGATTGTAAGCACACTAATTTTTAGCGTTTCAATATTTATTGCCACCGTAGCAACTTCTCTTAATGGTATTATTATATATCGTAGCCTTGCTGGATTAGGAGGAGGATTTGCATTTTTATGTGCTTTTAAGAGTATATCCCTTTGGTTGCCTCCGCGACTATTTCCTTTATTTACTGGACTTACTCAATTCTTTTTATATTTTGGCGCAATGTTATCGGCAGCCCCTCTTGTGGTATTATCAAAATATTTTAATATTTCAATGATTATGAGCGGGGTCTTTTTAGTTTCAATCATTATTTTCTTACTAAGTATTTTCATAATTAAGACCCACCCAGAATTTTCTAAAAATATACTTTTTAAGGGGCAACAAACTAAATCTTTAACCAGTTTAATGGAAGTTTTACAAAATAAACAAATTTGGCTCAACGGTATATACTGCTTTACTATTTATGGAACTACTGTACTATTTGCTGATTTATGGGGAATAAAATATTTAAAATTGTTAGGTTTTTCTCAATACAATGCCGGGATTTGCACATCCTTAATTTTTATAGGTGTCGCTATATTTAGTCCCATCTGGGGGATGATCGCTACGTTATTAGACGGAGAACGAAAGCCTCTTATAATAGCTCCTTTTTTAGGAATATTTATAGTTATATTACTACTGTACATAAATACTAACGTATATATAGTTTTCGTAT
The DNA here is from genome assembly GCF_000710735.2 of Allofrancisella heilbronnii. NCBI lineage: Bacteria > Pseudomonadati > Pseudomonadota > Gammaproteobacteria > Thiotrichales > Francisellaceae > Allofrancisella > Allofrancisella heilbronnii. The sequence continues at coordinate 1,556,512 of NZ_CP144673.1, forward strand.
TATGTTTATTATTTGGTGGTGTTCAAGCAGTTCACGTACTTAACTTTTCAGCGTTAAGGAATACCGTTACGATAACACGCATTGCCACAGCCTTAGCTTTAGTAAACTTATTCTTACCTCTTAGCGGCGGAGTCCTACAGCCACTAACAGGAGAGATTATTAACTATATAAGCCAATCACATCATGAACTTTTTGCATTTAAAGTAACTATGCTAGCTATCCCTATATTAATGTTTTTTTCTTTTATAATAGGTTTTTTTATAAAAGACTCTAGAAGCTAACAATAGTGCTTTACTCAATTAATTATTTGATTTATTATTTTTATTTAAACAAATATTTTCTAAAGTTATATAATGAAAAAGCTATCATATCTTTTACTGCTATTTATTGGATTTTGTAGTTTAACCTTTGCTGAAAAAATTAATGTCGTAGCTGCAGAAAACCAATATGGCAGCGTTGCTAGTCTGATTGGTGGAGATAATGTTGATGTTGCAAATATTATCAGTAACGCTGATGGGGACCCTCATACTTTTATATCATCAGTAAAAAACGCCAAACTACTGGCTGATGCTGATGTAATTATTTACAATGGAGCAGATTATGATTCATGGGTGGACTCTATCTTAAAAAGCAATAAAAATGCAAGAGTAATTAAAGTAGAAGATTTAAGTGATTTTGAAAAAATTTCAAATTTAGGCATTAATCCCCACCTATGGTATGACCCAAAAACTTTTCCTGCTTTAGCAGAAAAATTAGAACTTATTTTTTCTGAAATGGATGAAGAAAATAGTAGTTTATACAGTAAAAATTATCAAGCCTTTAACCAAAAATATAAAAAGGTGTTTGAGCTTGTAACCGAAATTAATAAAAAATATAAAGGTACCCCTGTTACTGCAACAGAGCCTCTGTTTGGTTATATGGCTACAGCTCTTGGCTTAGATATGAAAGGTTTAGATTTCCAATGGGTTATCATGAATGATTCAGAACCCAGTCCAAAAATGGTAATAGATTACCAAAGGCTTTTTGCTGATAGAGAAGTCAAAGTATTATTTTACAACAAGCAAGTTACAGACAACACTACCAAAAATATATTAAATGTTGCTGGTAAAAACGATATTCCTGTAGTTGGAGTTACAGAAACCATGCCTGCAGATAAAAATGTTATAAGCTGGATGATTGAAACTTTAAATACTACAGCAAAAGCATTAAAGCAAGCTAAAGAAAATAGTAAGACAGCTCAAAATGATTAAATGCTCAAATCTGATTATCGGCTATAAGAATGTTCCCTTAAGCCAACCTCTTAATTTAAATGTCCCAACTAATGCATGGGTAGGAATAGTCGGAAAAAATGGTATAGGCAAGTCAACATTTTTCAAAACTATCCTCAAAAAAATACCTGCTATTTCTGGAGAAATCACCATAAATGATGGAAAAATAGATGTAAACTCTATTAGCTATATCCCCCAAGAACGTGAAATTAATTATGAGGAAAAAACTTCTGGTTTGACACTAATAAAATACAGTTTTAAACCAAAATCCTGGGGCTTGCCTTTCTTTAGTAGAGAGTTTAAAAAGAAACTAAATTATCTTATAGAACTAACCGAAACTAAAGAATATATCAAAAAACCTTTCAAAGACCTATCTGGCGGTCAAAAAAGACGTATATTTTTGATTCAAGCTCTAATAAACGAACCGAAAATACTTTTGCTTGATGAGCCACTATCAGATTTAGATCCTAATGCAAAACAAAAGTTTATTGCAAGTCTAAAAGAAATACATAAAAAAGAGAATATTACTTTGTTAATAATATCTCATGACATGAAAGAAATAAGTTCCCAGCTAGATGCTTTTATCCATTTTAAAGACGGTGCTTGCCACTACTGTGATGAATTGCCTTGCTTACAGGAGGATATCTGTGTTTAACTATACCTTTATGCAAAATGCTTTTATTGCTGGAAGTATTATTGCGGTTATGTGTGGAGTCATAAGCTTTTTCGTGATAATTCGTAGATTATCATTTGCATCTCATGCTTTGGGACATATTAGCCTTACTGGAGCTGCTGGAGCTGTATTAATAAATCTCTCGCCCATGACCGGTCAATTAGTTATCAACCTAATAGCTGGTATACTCATGGGAGCTTTTGGTGATAAAATCAAAAAAAACGATATTGCTATAGGAATCGTTTTAACATTCTTCCTAGGCTTGGGTACTTATTTCCTTTTCTTATACCAAACAGGTTATTCTGGTTCAGTAATGACTATACTTGTTGGAAATATCCTAGCAGTATCTATTGAACAAATATATGTGCTAATAGGATTAGCAATATTTACAATTATTCTACTAGCAATTATTGCTAGACCTCTTTTTATATCTTCTCTAGATCCTGTATTTGCAGAAGCAAAACAAATACCAAATAAACTACTTTCTGTAGCACTTTTTATAGCTATAGCTATTACTGTGTCTATGGCTTGTCAGGTAGTTGGGATATTACTAATTTTTTCTTTGTTAATTGGACCTGCTGCAATTGCAATACAATGGGTTGACGGTTTTTATAAACCAATTTTTCTAAGCTCTATAATTTCTTTACTAACCGTATGGGCTGGTATAGCTATAGCATACTATATAGATATACCTATTAGCTTTCTTATAACAACTATCATATGTGGTTTATATCTTATAAGTATTCTAAAAAATAGATTTTTTTAACCGATACAAACTTCTTTATTTACTAAAAAGTAACTATAGTCTTAGCAAATTTCCGCTGTAGCCATGGAGTCTTAGACAATATAAGAAGGATTAACCTAAGTAGCCATGCGTTACCTTGGCTTTGCGACATAATAAACTTTCTACCACGTTCCGTCATATTTATTATCTCTTTGCCTTTTGCATGTTGCTTATCATTATAAGCTGCTAAATTGCCTGTTACAATAGCTTTAGCTGCAGCAAATGCATCCGCTATACCTAGATTCATACCCCTACCACCAACAGGAGAATGAGTATGTGCTGCATCACCACAGAGGATAATATGTCCTTTAAAATATTGCTTAGCTTGCTTAATAGATATTTTAAAGCTACCTTGACGATAAACGTTATCAACTTCTAGATTATACGGTAATTTTTTTAAATCTATCTCATGGTTGGAAACAATTCTATATCTCTTATCAGCCATTCTCATCATAAAAAACAAGCCTGCTTTAGTATTTGAAACTGTAGCTGCGTCAATATTTTCTGACTTGGCATAAAAATCTGCTATATACCATGTATCAGGCAATACATAACCTTGTTGCTCAATTCCTGCTAATTCTCTAACTTTACTATGAGCACCATCTGCACCAACCACATAATCAAACGTTTCATCTTCAGCATTTGAAAACTCTGCAGTCACTGTAGCATCAACATTTTGGTATAAACTTTTTAGCTCAACTCCATATTCAACTTCTCTGCCAAGCTCTTTTAGTTTCTGCTCTATAATTGCCTCCGTTCTATCTTGAGGTAATGAAATCATAAGCTCATCGTCAGCTAAATATTTTTTCAGGTCTATACTTGCTAAAAGCGTGTTATGTCGAAAAATATTTACTTGTGATATATGTATACCTTCAGACAATATCTTCTGTGTGATATCTCCTAAATGGGCGTACCTTCGTAATGTAGCTGGCTGTATACCTATAGCTCTAGATAAATTAGAAGCATTTTTTCTTTTTTCAACGATTCGAATATCGATACCTCTATAAGCTAATTCTACAGCTAAAGTAAGCCCTGTAGGGCCAGCACCAACTATTAGAACTTTCATATATCTACCCACAATACATTAAATATAGTTATATTATAAACGTTAAGGGTTATATTTACTAAATCTTTGGAATGATTATTTGTACGTAATGAAATTTTTGAAAATTTTAGACTGTTGTTTTAAAGCACACTTACGCTTATAAATTGATAAACTTTAGAAAAGTGATTTACTTTATCAAACCTATATATGGCAACTCTCTAAATCTTTCATCATAATCTAGACCATAACCGACTATAAATTTATCTTCTATTTCAAAACAAACATAGTCTAAAACTACCTCTCTTTCTAATCTTGCCGGCTTAAATAATAAAGTTGCAAATTTTAAACTTTTAGGTTGGAAATTTTTAACCCCTTCTAGCAATCTATGGTAAGTATGTCCAGTATCAACAATATCTTCAACTATTATTATATTCTTATCTTTAATATGCTCTTCTTTCAAAGCTTCTACTGTTGAATTTACCTTACCTGAGCTTTTAGTACCAGAACCATATGATGAAGCTGTTACAAATTGAGTTCTTAAGTCTACACGTAACTTTCTAACAAGGTCTGCAAAAAACATAAATGAGCCTTTAAGCACACATATTAAAGTAAGTTCTTGCCCCTCATAATCTTTATTTATTTTTTGAGCAAGCTTTGTTACTTCTTTTTCTATTTCTTCACTAGTTATGTACACATCTGTATCATACGCAGAATAACTCATTACACTTAACCTTTATTTAAAATAATCTTCTAAAAATAAAATTTGTTCTCTAGATGGCCCATAAGCAACTGCGGATATAGGAATGCCTACATGTTTTTCGATCATTTCTAAATATGTTTTAAGAGCTTCTGGTATATTATCTTGAGTAATTTTTTCTTGGATAGTAAAAGGCTCTAAATCGACTAATATAGGCTCAATTTTAGCTAAATCAATACCAGGGTAAGCACAATCGATTTCTCTACCTTCATAATTATAACCAACGCATATTTTCAAAGTGTCCATACCTGAGAGTACATCAATTTTTGTTAAAGCTATAGATGTTAAATTAGAGCATTTAGCAGAATATTTTAAAAGTGGTAAATCTAACCAACCACATCTACGGATTCTACCTGTAGTTACACCTATTTCCCCACCTTTATGTTGGATAAATTTACCGATATCATCAAAAAGCTCTGTAGGGAAAGGTCCTTCACCAACTCTAGTAGTATATGCTTTGGTAATACCAATTACATGGTCCAAATTATGACCGGCTGTTGTCGCACCTGAATAAACACCTGCTACTGAAGTATTCGAAGATGTAACAAAAGGATAGGTACCGTAGTCAATGTCTAACAATACGCCTTGAGCTCCTTCATAAACAATATTTTTACCTTGTGAAATAGCTCCATCAATTATAGAAAAAGTATCTGCTGCATACTGTTTGAGTTTTTGCCCTAAGTTATACAATCTTTCTAGCTCTTCTTCTAAGCTTGGATACTCAACTTTATACAAATCTTTAAACAAAATTTCTTTTTCCGATAAGCTATTAACAAGTCTCGTTCTTAACTGTTCTTTATCAAATAAATGTTTAAACTTTATACCTTTACGAGAAACTTTATCTTCATACGCTGGGCCAATACCTTTACCTGTTGTACCTATTTTCTCATTAGTATTATTTTCTCTAACCGCATCTAAAAGTTTATGATAAGAAGTAATAACAACGCATGATTCAGAAACAAACAGATTTTTAGGAGAGATTTCCACACCATTTGTTAATAATCTAGTGATTTCTTGGTCAAGAGCTACTGGATCTAAAACTACTCCATGACCTATTACACATTTAGTATGTTTATGCAAAACACCTGATGGTATAAGATGTAAAAATGTTTTTTTACCATCTACAACAAGAGTATGGCCAGCATTATTACCACCTTGGTAACGAACGACCAAATCTGACTTTTCTGCTAAAGTATCTGCTATTTTACCCTTACCTTCATCGCCCCACTGGGCACCAACGATTACGATATTTGACATTTATTTGAATTTTTTGAGATTTAAAATTTAGATGTCTAATATACTAATATATTAGTACTAATTTTGCTAGTGCAATCTTTATTAAGGCAAACTAACTATAGTTTTTTTCTTTCCAAAATTGTTATAATGAGTACCGAAGGTTTATAAATATTCTAAATTCACAAGGAATAAAAATGGAAAAGATCAAAAGGGTTTTAATATCTGTCTCGGATAAAACTGGTATAGTAGATTTTGCAAATCAATTAGCTAAATATGGTATTGAGATTTTATCGACAGGTGGAACTTCTAAAACTCTAAAAGATTCTGGACTAAAGGTTAAAGATGTCTCAGAACATACTCTTTTTCCTGAGATTATGAATGGTCGGGTTAAAACCTTGCACCCTCTAATTCATGGCGGTATTTTGGCTGATAGAGATAACTTTGAGCATATCAAAGCTATGCAAGAAAATAATATTGGCGAAATAGATATGGTTGTAGTTAATTTATATCCTTTTGTTAACACTGTAGCTTCAGGTGCTGATTTTGAAACCTGTATAGAAAATATAGATATTGGTGGCCCTTCTATGGTTCGTTCATGTGCAAAAAACCACAAGCACACTACTATCGTAACTAATCCAAACCAATACCAAACCATAATAAAAGAAATGGCAGAAAATAATGGCTCTACTACTTTAGAGACTCGTAGAAAACTAGCTTTAGAGGCTTTTTCACATACAGCAGAGTATGATAGCCATATAGCTAATTGGTTTTCTAAAGAGTTAAAAGAAGAATATCCAGAAAAACTTTTTTCTGTAGGCACCCTAAAGCAAGTACTTAGATACGGCGAAAATCCACACCAAAAAGCTGCTGTATACTCTACAAACCCTAACACAGTAAGTACAACAAACGCCAAACAGTTACAAGGAAAAGAATTATCCTATAACAATATTAACGATGCAGATGGCGCCTTTGAAATGGTGTGTGAGTTTACAGAACCATCTTGTGCAATTATTAAACATGCTAACCCATGCGGTATAGCGTCAGGTGAAAGTGCTTATCAAGCATGGCAAAAAGCTTTGTCATGTGACCCAATTTCCGCATTTGGTGGTATAGTTGCATTTAACTGCGAAGTTGATGAAGAGTTTGCAAACTCATTAGGAAAAATATTCCTAGAGGTAATAATAGCTCCATCATACACACAGCAAGCTTTAGAGATTCTAGCTGCTAAAAAGAACTTAAGAGTATTAGAAACAGGTATAGTCTTTGATACTAAATCATCACGTATGATTAGCAAGAATATCCATGGAGGTATATTATCTCAATCTTATGATAATGGTGGTGTTACAATACAAGATTGTAAAGTAGTTACAGATAGAGTTCCTAGCGAGCAAGAATGGGCTGATTTGATGTTTGCTTGGAAAGCAGTCAAATATGTTAAATCAAATGCTATCGTTTATGCTAGAGATACTCAAACTGTAGGAATTGGAGCTGGACAAATGAGTCGTGTTGATTCTGCAAGGATTGGGGCTGAAAAAGCTCAAGTACATGCTGGAGCTACAAACTCTGTAGTTGCTTCTGATGCTTTTTTTCCTTTCGCTGATGGTTTAGAAGAGTGTATCAGAGCAGGAGCAAAAGCTGTGATTCAACCAGGTGGCTCAAAAAATGATCAAGAAGTAATCGACGCTGCAAACAAAGCTGGTATAGCAATGGTCTTTACAAATATGCGACATTTTAGGCATTAAAACCCTATTATTAATAACTTTGAGCTCTTTGTCTTAAAGCCTAAATTTTTACAATCTAGACTCTTGAATGCCAAATGTGGAAACTCTTTGGTTAAGGTCCCTAGCATCTTATCGTCAATATTCTGACAGTTTGAAAGATCTAATAATTCTAAGCAGTTTAGCTGTTGAGCAAGTATACGCGCATCCATCTCACTAATGTTACTACCTGAAAGATTTAACGAACTCAATCCTCTTAGTTTGTTTGCAATAGTTTTTACCCCTCGAGCAGTAATTTTACAGTAAGCAATATTGAGCAACTTTAAATTTGGTAAAGTTCTAACTATATAATTCATGATGTTGTCATTTATACCTTCTCCACAACTTGAAAAATTTAAAGACTCCAAATTTGACATTCCTCCAATCGCTAAAAATCCATCTTTAATGCTAGCCATATCGCAATTTGCGAGAATTAAAGTTTTCAAGCGTGTTAATCCTTTAGCTATAATTTCTAATCCTTTATCACCAATTCTACAGCCCGAGAGGTCTAGTGATTCTAAATTTTGGAACTTTTGAGTGATACGAGAAGCCACCACCATATCAACCTGCATATTACAATCAGCAAGAACTAAAGTCCTCAAATTTGGCATCCTACCATTTGCAAACAATCCTTCTAAAAAGCTACCCGCACTATAACCTGCTAGAATTAAAGTCTTCAAATGTGTCAGTTCTTTAGTAATAACCTCCAATCCTCTATCATCAATTTCACAACCCGAAAGGTTTAATGACTTCAGGCTTTGACATATTTCGTTAGAACTTAGAAGAGATATTATGCTTTTGAGCTGAAATTGTTTAATATTGTTACCCTCGAGGTTTAATTTATTAATTGTTCTTTTTAGTTTTAAAAATAAATTCACCCTTTCTATAAGCTCCGATAGAGATAATTTACTGTAAGATAAATCCACAGTATTAAAGTCATCTTTATATATGCTCATATCACTTTTTAATGATAATAATCTTGGACGTAGCCTGATAGTCGAATTTAACATAGCTATAGAAATATTATTACAACCCAAAACGTTTAAAAATTCCAATTTAGGTAGGTTATTTATAAGGAGAGGAACTATCATTTTATCTGTAACATCAGAGCAATTTGAAAGGTCCAAGATCCTTAAATTGTATAGCCCAAAACCAATACGTTTCAATCCTTTATCAGTAACACTACTACCTGAAAGATTAAGTTCTTCCAAGAATCTACAATGAGCGACATACGATACCCCCACATCAGTAATTCCTTTACAATTAGAAAGATTAAGTGATCGCCCCCCCCAAATTGTATCTCCTCCCACATTACTAGAGGTAGAATTTCTCTCATCAGGCAATTTAGCTTCACAAATGTTGTTAAAAAAGCCCTCTCTTTTATAATTTTGATTACAAAGATGTGTCAATGCCCTATCTGTAATATCACAACCAGAAAGACCTAGTTCTTTTAAAAACATACTTTTAATAACTCTTATCGCTCCTTGATCAGTAATTTTTCTACAATTAGAAAAATCCAATGACGTTAACTTCGGTAGATTTTTAGCAATATACTTTACTCCTACATCAGTAATACTGTTGCTAGAAAGACTTAATGAATTTAAAGATGACAGTTTTCTAGCAATATCTCTTACCCCTTCATCAGTAACACTATTGCTCGAAAGACCTAATGAATTTAAAGATGACAGTTTTCTAGCAATATATCTTACTCCTACATCAGTAATTTTTTTACAATCTAAAAGATTCAAGGACATTAAAGCTGGTAAATTTTGAGCAATATATCTTACCCCTTCATCAGTAATACTATTGCTAGAAAGACTTAATGAACTTAAAGATGGCAGATTTTTAGCAATATACTTTAATCCCACATCAGTAATACTATTACTAGAAAGGCTTAATGAACTTAAAGACGACAGATTTCTAGTAATATACTCTACTCCTACATCAGTAATACTATTGCTAGAAAGTTCTAGGGATTTTAAACATTTCGGATGTGACATAAAAGTTGTAATACTTCTTACTCCTACATCAGTAATTTCATGACTTGAAAAGCTCAAAGATTTTAGAGATGACGTATTTAAAGCAATATCTCTTACTCCTTTGTTAGTAATATTACAACCTGAAAGGTTTAATCCTGCCAAACCTTCTAGTTGATTAACAATAAATTCCACTCCTTTGTCAGTAATATTACAATCTGAAAGATCTAACACCTTCAAATTTTTTAGCTTATTAGTAATATATTTTATTCCTTGGTCTTCAATACTATTACCTTTAAGATTCAAATGAGTTTTTTTGTCAGGGTGTTTAATAGTTTTAACTAGCAGCTCTATAGCACCATCATTTAATCCATAATTAGATAAGTCCACTACTTTTCCATTATCAAAAAACCGAGCAATTTTTTCAATTTCTTTATGAGTTATACCATACATAATTTGTTTTTCAAAATTGTAAACTAATATATATTAAACATTATCACAATTAAATAAAATTATAAATTATTATTAAGAAAGTTATTTTAACTATGGATGTGAATAAAATAAATAATGTGCCTAGAGAAATGATACGATTTTAAAAAAAATCAACGTGCTGAATAGGTTCCATGAACAAAAACTTTGCATAATTTAATAGAGATAATACTTTCCATAAAGTATATTAAAACTACATAACAACACCAGGCACTATATTAATTATGCAAATTATAAACTTTAAAAAATTATATACTGATTTTACAAGTATATTCGATTTATGTAGATATACAGATGAGTCTCTAGAAGAAGAAATTATTAGAAGAGTTAAAGAAGAGAGTATTACGCAAGGGATGTTTCTCTTTAGGTTTAGACTTGTGATATTTAAATTTGAAGTGACTAATGACTCTGTTGAGTATATTGGTTATGAAAAATAATTTTCTCTTATCATCTTTATTAAGCATATCTGCTATAATCTTACTACTTTAAATTTTTCAAAAAATAATTTTCATGGCTGAAAAATATATATACTCAATGCATAGGGTTGGTAAAGTTGTGCCGCCTAATAAATACATACTCAAAGATATCTCGCTATCTTTTTTTGATGGTGCAAAGATTGGGGTACTTGGTTTAAATGGCTCAGGTAAATCGACCCTACTTAAAATTATGGCTGGTCTTGATACAGAGATTATTGGCGAAGCAGCTCCACGCAAAGGAGTTAAAATTGGTTACCTACCACAGGAGCCAAAACTAGATCATACTAAAGATGTCCGTGGTAATGTTGAAGAAGCCCTTTCCCACTTAAAAGATATGCTTACTAGATTTGATGAAATTAGTATGAAATTCTGTGAACCAATGTCTGATGATGAAATGGCAAAACTTCTTGAAGAACAAGGAGAGTTACAAAATGCTATAGATACCGCTGGTGCTTGGGAAATAGACCGCAAGCTTGAAATAGCTGCAGAAGCTTTACGTTTACCGCCTTGGGATGCTGATGTTACTAAATTATCCGGTGGAGAAGCTCGTCGTGTAGCTTTATGTAAATTATTATTATCTGCTCCTGATATTTTACTTCTAGATGAGCCTACTAACCACTTAGATGCAGAGTCTGTAGCATGGCTTGAGAAATTCCTAGCAGAATACAAAGGTACTGTTGTAGCTATTACGCACGATAGATATTTCTTAGATAATGTTGCTGAGTGGATCTTAGAGCTAGATCGTGGTGAAGGTATACCATTTAAAGGTAATTACTCAGAATGGCTTGAGCAAAAACAGAAACGCTTAGAAATGGAAGAAAAGCGTGAATCATCGCACCAAAAAGCACTAAAAGAAGAGTTAGAGTGGGTGCGTCAAAATGCTAAAGGCCGTCAAGCAAAATCAAAAGCTAGACTTGCAAAATTTGATGAATTAAGCTCGCAAGAGTTCCAAAAGCGTAATGAAACTCAAGAGCTATATATCCCACCTGGAGAACGTTTAGGAAATAATGTAATCAAGGTTAAAGATCTTGTTAAATCATTTGATGATAAATTACTAATCGATGGTCTTGATATGGATGTCTATCCTGGCTCGATTGTTGGAATCATTGGGGCTAATGGTGCTGGTAAATCGACTTTCTTTAAAATGCTAACAGACAAAGAAACTCCAGATGCTGGTAATATCACAATTGGAGAAACTGTAAATCTAGCATATGTAGATCAATCTCGCGATGCTCTAGATGATAACAAAACCGTGTGGGAAGAAATATCTGATGGTTTAGATGTTATATCAGTTGGTAAATACACTATACCATCACGTCAGTATGTTGGTAGATTTAATTTTAAAGGTGCTGATCAGCAGAAATATATATCTCAGTTATCTGGTGGTGAGAGAAACCGTGTTCATCTTGCTAAGCTACTTAGAAGTGGTGGTAATGTAATATTGCTTGACGAACCGACAAACGATCTAGATGTAGAAACTTTAAGAGCTTTAGAAGAGGCTATTTTAGCATTTCCTGGTTGTATAATGGTAATCTCGCATGATAGATGGTTTTTAAATCGTATTGCTACACACATGCTTGCTTTTGAAGGTAATAGTGAAGTAGTATGGTTTGAAGGTAATTATGATGCTTATATAGAAGATAAAAAACGCCGTCTTGGCGATAAGTATGATGCTGTTACTAAAATTAAGTATAAGAGAATTTCTGTTGGCTAAAAACAGGAGCTAAAGCTCATGAAAATCTTTTTTTATTCTACTAAAAAGTATGACAAAGAGTATTTTTCTAAACTAAACTCTAATCATCAACTAACTTTTGGTGATTATCCTTTAAACCAGGAAACTTTTATTTTTGCTAAAGGCTATGATGCTGTGTGCATCTTTGTAAATGATGTTTGTGACGCAGATGTATTAGATAAACTTGACGATATTGGAGTCAAAAATATTCTTCTAAGGTGTGCCGGTTTTAACAACGTTGATGTTGCCCATGCTAAAAGTCTAGGTATAAAAGTTGCCAGAGTACCGGCATATTCACCATTTTCAGTTGCTGAACATACTTTAGCTCTTTTATTGTGTTTAAATCGTAAGATACATAAGGCTTATAATAGAGTCAAAGAAAGTAATTTTAATATAGAAGGACTTGAAGGTTTTGATATTCATCAAAAAACTATAGGAATAATTGGTTTTGGTAATATTGGTAAAGCTTTTGGTCAAATTATGTCTGGATTTGGTGGAGAAATTTTAGTGTATGATCCTTTTATAAACAAAAAGGATATACCTATATATGCTAAGTTAGTAGATTTGAATACTATATTTAAGAAAGCTGATGTTATAAGCTTACATTGCCCGTTAAATGATGATACTAAATATATAATTGACCAAAAAGCTCTTAGTTTAATAAAACCTTCGGCATTTATAATCAACACAAGTCGTGGAGCATTAATTGATACTCAAGCTATCATCAAAGCTCTTAAATCTAAATCCATAGCTGGTTTAGCTATAGATGTTTATGAGTATGAAAAAGATATTTTCTTTAGAGATATGTCTGGAGAAATTATTAATGATGACATCTTTGAAAGGCTTCTCACATTTCCAAATGTTTTAGTAACTGCTCACCAAGCTTTTTTAACTAAAGAAGCTTTGGAGGGGATTACAAATACAACTTTAAATAATGCTTTCTTAATGGAGAAATCAAAAAGTAATTTAAATTTTTTATAAAAATCATAATTCGTATATTAATGCTAGGTTGTATTCTCAATGTTTATTATGATTCCAAAATTTACATCATTAATAATTAAGCAATAAAAAATATTGGGTTATTTTATTATTAAATCATATTTGTGATTTAAATATAAAAATAACAGCATTGTTCAAAAGCAAAAGATTTATATTAATTGATCGTGGTGTACATTTTATGAAACTTATAAAATTTGCCTCTAAAATACTTAAACCTATATAATAAATAACAGTATTAATATTTACTCGATCGAAATGATAAAACAATTAACTTCAAGCCAACGAAGAAAAACTATTTTTATAACGAATCTTGGAGCTGTTTTAGAATGGTTTGAGTTTAGTCTTTATGGTTATCTTTCTACTTATTTAAGCATATTGTTTTTCCCAACAGAAGATCAAACAGTAGCTTTGCTTACAGTGTTTGGTATATTTGCCGCTAGTTACATTATGCGCCCGCTTGGGGGGTTCTTTTTTGGATCATTAGGAGATAGGTTTGGCAGGCGTTATGCAATTACATTAAGTATGATTCTGATGTGTGTGCCTATGTTGATTATGACGATTATGCCTACTTACGAGTCTGGGGGAATATGGGCTATTTTTATATTACTTTTTGCCCGTATGCTCCAAGGATTTTCTGTAGGTGGTGAATATTCTGGTGTATTAGTAGCTTTAGCAGAGAGCGCTTCAAGTAGGTATCGTGGATTTACGACAGCTTTAGCTGGTTTAGCTTCACAAATAGGCGTTATTATGAGTGCTTCAACTGTTGGTATATTATCTACTTTTTTAACTAAAGAACAAATGCTAGCATATGGCTGGCGTGTAGCTTTTGGAGTTGGCTTAATATTAGCAATTGTTTCAACTACTCTTCAGAAAAAGGCAAAAGAGTCTCCTTTTTTTAAAAGCATAAAAAATGAGTGTAGACTAAGCAAAACCCCGCTAAGGGATGCTTTAAGTGGCCCTAAGATGCCTCTTGTTTGGACATTTGTAATAACCGGCTATGTGGGTATTGCTTATTACATGATGGCTACTTTTTTACCTAATATTTTGATAACCAATAGACAGTTCAATGTAAATAAAATTATGTTTATAACTGTAGTTGTCTCAACACTATATGCAGTAGTCTCGCCTATTTTTGGGTGGTTATCAGATATATGGGGGAGAAAACCATTTTTATACTTTCCTATAATTTTAATTGCTATTTTAAGTTTTCCTATGTTTACATTTTTTAATAATGGGGGGTTAGAAAGTATCTTAATATTAGAGCTAATATTAGCTTTACTTATTTCTGCCATGACAGCAGCTTTCCAAATAGCTGTTACAGAGCTTTTTCCAACAAAATATAGGTATAGTGGCATGTCTGCTGCTTATAATTTAGGAAATGCCTTATTTGCTGGAACTACTCCTATGATTTGTATTTGGTTAATTAGTTTAACTAACTCTAGTTATGCTCCTGCCTTTTATTTAGTAGTTACATCTATAATCACTTTAGGAGTCATATACAAGATGCCTGAGACAAAGTATTCAAAAGAGTTTAGGTTTTATGAATAAAACTTTATCTAAACCAAATAAGAGTACTTGCTAGAGAAATGTCTATCAATAAGCACGCAACCGCAGGTACCCTTCACAGTTAGAAACATATAATTTTAGTTTGCAACAGTCCCATATACCAAAACTGCTTTTTTTTATACCTAAAGATATGTATAATCTTATCTCAGGTATATTTTAATTATTAGAAATAAAGTTATGGAAAATCTAGCTTACTTTGTATCACAGAATTTGTTATTTTGTATATCTTTTATTCTTATTTTAGCTATATATATAGTTTTTGAGCTAACCCAATCAAAGAAGTCTCAATATAAGCTTTCAGTAGTAGAAGCAGTTGCTACCGTAAATAAAAATAAAGGGATATATTTAGATGTTAGAGATCATGAGCAATACAGTAAAACTCATATTATAGGAGCTCAAAATATTAATATTAATGATTTGGCAGATAAGCATAAAAAGTTAATTAAAAGTAAAACAAAACCAATAGTTATTTATGGTGACCAAGCAGAAAAAGCTATGCAATTATTGCGTAAAGAAGGTTTTGAGCAAGTATATATTTTGAAAGATGGTCTAAAAGCATGGCTACAAGCTAGCTATCCAGTAAAATCATCTTCAAACTAAAAAGACTAAACTAAAGAGGGATCATAAAATGGATCAACAAACACAACCACAATTTCAAATCCAAAAAGTTTATATAAAGGATCTTTCTTTCTCTGTTCCAAATTCTGACAAAATATGGACTACACAGTGGAGACCGCAATTACATACAGATTTAAAAATTACAGCAGAAAAACTACCAGAAGAAAATACTTATGAAAGTATACTAACTGTAGAAGTAAAAGTTGAGAATGATGGTGTCACAGCTTTTGAAATAGAAGTTAAGCAGGCAGGTGTTTTTACAATTTCTAATATGCAAGATCAACAAATAGAACATGCTAAGTATTCTTTTTGCCCGAACATACTTTATCACTACGCTCGTGAAGCTATTTCTGACTTAGTAGTTAACGGCGGTTTCCCTCAGTTATGTCTGTCCGCGGTAAACTTTGATGCGATGTATCAAGATTCTTTGAAATCTAGTGATAGCACTAAGCAACACTAAGGAAGTCAAAAATGAGTAAAGAAAAAGCGTTAGAATCAGCATTATCACAAATTGAAAAGCAGTTTGGTAAAGGCTCAATCATGAGGTTGGGCGACCAGCAGGCTGCACATGATATTGATGTTATCCCATCAGGGATTATAGCATTAGATGTTGCTTTAGGGATAGGAGGTTATCCTAAAGGGCGAATAATAGAGATATACGGACATGAGTCTTCTGGTAAAACTACTCTTACTCTTCTTGCGATAGCACAATGTCAAAAGCAAGGCGGCACAGCAGCCTTTATTGACGCTGAGCACGCGCTTGATCCTAAATACGCTAAGCTTCTAGGAGTAGATATTGACAATCTAATAGTGTCTCAACCAGATACTGGTGAACAAGCTTTAGAAATTGCTGATATGCTTGTACGCTCTGGTGGCGTGGATATCGTTGTTGTTGACTCTGTAGCAGCACTTACTCCAAAAGCTGAGATAGAAGGTGATATGGGAGATTCTCATATGGGTCTACAAGCTAGATTAATGTCACAAGCTTTGAGAAAGCTTACAGCCAATATCAAACGCTCGAATACTTTGGTAATGTTTATTAACCAAATTCGTATGAAAATAGGAGTAATGTTTGGTAATCCTGAAACCACAACAGGCGGTAATGCTTTAAAATTCTATTCTTCTGTAAGATTAGAAGTAAGAAAAGGTGGATCGCTAAAAGATGGTGCTGATGTTAGTGGTAATGAAATCAAAGTTAAGGTAGTTAAAAACAAAGTTGCTCCTCCATTTAAACAGGCAGAGTTTGAGCTAGTGTATGGAGAGGGTGTATCTTTAGAGGCAGAGCTTGTTGACCTTGGTGCAAAGCACAATATTATTGAAAAATCTGGGGCTTGGTATAGTTACAAAGGTAAAAAAATAGGTCAAGGTAAAGAAAAAGCTAAAGATTATCTAAAAGAAAATACTGTCGAACGTGATGAGATAGAAAAGTCTATTTTAGAGCTTTTGCTTCCTCAAGAGTACACAAACCAAAACTCAGAGTCTGAACCAAAAGTAAACTCAAAAACTCAAAATGAGCTTATCTAAAGAAAGAAACTACCTTTTATATCTTCTTGCTAAACAAGATTATTCACGCAAACAGCTTTTTGATAAATTAAATAAAAGAGCAAATATCTCACAAGAGCAAATAGAGCGTTTGCTAGATGAGTTTGAGCAAAATAATTGGTTATCAGATAGGCGGTTCGTAGAGGTTTTTGTTAGTAGTGAAATTAACAAATTAAGAGGAAAGAAGAGGATTATAAATATAGCTGCATATCAAAAAGGTTTATCTCAAGAGTTGGTAGAAAACTTTTTGGCGAGTTTAGACATTGACTGGTTTGACCTATGCAAGAAATGTTTATATAAAAAGTATACAGATATTGAAATGTTAGAGCTAGATCCAAAACTAAAACAAAAAGCTATAAACTATTTAGTATATAATGGGTTTAGTTATGATGAAATAAAGAATACTATAATCACCGAAGATTAAAAAAAATTATGTTTTTATTATAAATGACTTATAAGTTAGTTTTTTTTAAGGTAAGCTATAGTTGATGATGAAAATTTAATATAGGAGTTTGATAATGGCAAAAGGAACTGTAAATAAAGTTATTTTACTAGGTAGATTGGGTATAACTCCAGAAGTTAGAACTACCCAGAATGGTACAACCGTTGCAACCTTAAGTTTAGCTACAAATGACGGCATGGGTGAAAATATAACTACAGAATGGCATAGAATAGTTGTATTTGGTAAAGCAGCGGAGATTATTCAAAGGTATGCTAATAAAGGTTCACAGCTATTTATAGAAGGTAGATTACGTACAAACAAATGGCAAGATAAAAATGGTAACACACAATACTCAACTGAAGTAGTAGCAAGTAATTTTCAGTTTATTGGTGGTAATACTCAAGGTGACGCAAGCTATAATAATGAGCAAGCAACTAGTAATTTTAACCATCAAACCACACAACAAGATAACGTCCCTGACTTTGCAGAGATAAATTCATCTAGTTTTGACGATGATATACCTTTTTAAAGGCTCTCTTTAAAACAATTAAATCGATAAGAATTTTTAGGTTTTTTTACTACTACAATCTGAATACATGAAAATATGACTTCTTACTTTCATATTTGACTCGTTTCTAACTCTATCAGTTATAATCGCTGCTGTACATATTTGTTCATTGCCGCTTGATCTATATCTGGTAAGTTACCATTCATTAGATCTACATCTGGGTTAGCATGCATGCGCAACATTGTTCCCAAAGACCCTTTTCTATTTGGCATGATATTTAAACAGTCTTTATATGTATTATGAAAGCAGTCTATAGCCAATAATAATGATTTTTTATTTAATTGACCAAACTGTAGACCTGTTCTGTTTTTATTGTGAGAAGAAGTAAGATATTGCTGCGTCTTTCTAACATGCATAGCAAAATTCTTACATGCATTGCCAAATAAAAAAGCGCGAACGCGTCCATCTACACCATGAGGTTCTAAGACTCCATAAGTTTTTTTATCAGCTAGCCCTCCTAAAATAGTGTTAAAATATGATTCTATTGTTCCGCCAAGGACAGGAATATAACCTAATGGCTTAAGTGCCATTGAGATATTTCCAGCTGTTAACCCTAACTGTAAATTAAAATGATCAGTCTGTCCAACTCTATTAGTTACCTTAGAAACATAATCACTTATTCCTTGGGTAATAAGAGCTAAATATTTACCAGTGTTTTTTATCATCTTTTCAGAAAGCCCTGCGTCTTTATTTATATTAGGTTGGGTTAAATTATTAGAACTAGCAAGTTTTTTTCCTAATTCACTAAATTGTTTTAATCTATCTCCAGATATAATACTTCCTAGCACTTTTGCTCCTTCAGGGGTTTTAGATAGTAAATATGCTAATCCAGCCAAAATTTTTTCAGATTCGGGTAGGGAAACCATATCTAATTCTGATTCATCACCTTCACTCAAAAATAAGCTGTTTCCTGAATTGATCCTTCCTGTAATAAATTTCGCTATCATTGCTCCAACTCCTTGAAATGGTCTACTACCTGTGTCAGGTGAGTTAGATGCTGCTGCAATCATATATAAGTTTAATTTATTATTTAGACCTCTAAATATAGTCGCTTGGTGTAGAATGGCCATATATACAAATGTACTCATAGATACTAAACTTTCAGATGACATGTGTCTTTTCTTTATAGAATTACCCTTAGAATCTAACTTAGAAGTTTGTGCTGATTTCCAGTCAAAAGCTCTAGAGTATTGTAGAGTTTCTGTATTATAACCTGCTTCAGCATAAGCACCTTGGTACTCAAGAAATGTTTGTAACACACTTAATATACGTTTTGAGTCATCTGCTGAGCTCATAAGACGATTCCACTCTGCAGCTGCTTGTAGGCCTGCTGTTGAGACATAGTGTTCACTTTTATTCAATCGTTTAGCAATTTTAGCTATTTCACCATAGTTGATCTGAATATTAAAATATGAGTTGTATTGTTGAATACCATCCAAAAAAGCATATTTAAGAGATTCTGGGCTTACAAATGTCAAAAGCATACTTTTATCAATATTTGTAGGTGTTACTTTAAGCCTTTCTCTAACTGATTGTTTATTAATAATTATTTTTTCATTTCTATCTAATAATTTTTCTTCGTACGAGTCCATCATTTCATTCATAAGATCATCTATATCCATTTTTATATACCTCCTTTATATACAAAAAAAATAGCTTCCGCCGCAAACAGCGAATCAAACAGAATTTTTCTTTTTTTAACACAATCAATAATACAAATTAAAAAAATAATTTCATATATGATAAATTTGATAGGGTCTAGGGGGATTTTGATAGCAACCTCATGTCAAATTTGATTACTATCTTCTAAACTAGAATTTCAAAAGAAGCCTAATGCGATTGTCTCACAGATGTCTACAGTTCGCCTTATGTAACAATAGATAGTATAATTAAGTCCAATAGTTATTTTAAATGTTTTAATAAATGCCTCATATTCTAGTACTAAACTGCGGCAGTTCCTCAGTTAAGTTTGCTCTTATAGATCCTATAAGTTCAATGTCTTTGTTAACAGGTTTGGCTGAAAATATTGGTCAACGAAATTGTAGAATAGTTTTTAATAGTAAGCAAAATTTCGAAAAAATTATAGAGAATGGTAAATACAAAGATATTTTTATAGAATTAAAAATATTTTTAGAAGAAAATGATTATTTAGACAGTATTATAGCTGTTGGTCATAGAGTCGTGCATGGCGGACAGTACTTTTCAAACTCTGTTGTAATAGATGAAGAAAACCTAGAAAAAATTAAAGACTGTATACCACTTGCACCACTGCATAATCCAGCAAATATAGAGGGTATAACATTTTGTCAGCAAATATTTTCAAATTTACCACAAATAGCTGTTTTTGATACAGCATTTCATCAAACAATATCGGCGTACGTATCGGAATATGCTATCCCTAGAGAGTTAACTAAAAAATATCATATAAAAAAATATGGTTTTCATGGTACATCACATAAGTATGTATCTACTCAAGCAGCTAAACTCTTAGGCAAAAAAAATGGAAATTTTATAGTGGCCCATCTAGGTAATGGATGTAGTTTATCAGCTGTAGTTGAAGGTAAAAGTGTAGATACAAGTATGGGTTTTACACCGCTAGATGGTTTAATTATGGGTACACGTTCAGGTAGTATTGACGCTGGAATTTTTGATTTTTTAGCCAATAATTTAGGTTGGAATATAAACAAAATCACAACTATTTTAAATAAACAAAGCGGGCTATTAGGGATCTGTGGGCATAGTGACATGCGAGAGATTTCTCATTTAGCTAACCAAGGTGATGAGCTAGCGAAATTAGCCATAGAAATGTTTTGTCATAGAGTCGTTAAGTTTGTTGCAAGTTATATGGTTTATTTTGAAAAGTTTGATGGACTAATTTTTACAGGTGGGATTGGTGAGAATGCAATTAATATTCGTGAGAATATAGTCACTAAGCTTAAAAATATTGGTTTTAAGCTTGATCATCAAAAAAATAGTAATAAAGAAAGTTTTATTAATACTCAAGAAAGCCATAATATTATGATTATAAACACAAATGAAGAGTTGATGATAGCTCAGGAAACAATGCGTCTTATTTAGAGGTACGATATGAAAACATCTATACTTATGTTACCCACATCGAAGTATACTGGACTTAGGATTTTAACAAAAAGCTTAGAATATGCTTTACAGGAAGAAGGTTTTAAAGTAGCCACTTTTCACCCTATTTTTGATATAGGAATGACTATAGAAGAGATTGAAAAATATTTGTTAAATGGCCGTGTAAAAGATTATGTAGAAATATTGCTTAGTAAATTTTATGATAAGTGTCAAGGCTATGATTTTATTATAGTTTATGGTTTATTTCGTCAAGGGAATGATACCCATAAACTATATCCGTTAAATAGTGTAATTAGTGAATTAAATACGGAATTAATCAAAGCTCTATCAGCTAAAGTTATAGTGGTTTCATATCATGGTAATAAATCTTTGGATGATATCAATAGTGAGTTAGATTACGCTTATCGGAATTTACCTCAAAGAATAAAAACTTTAGGGGTAATAATCACAAAACTAAACGCACCCTACGATGATGATGGACATATGAGCTTTAGTTTGGCAGAAGAGGATGCTTCTACTATTAGGAGAAATAGTGTCAGCTTTGAAGAAATCCGAGAGCTACCTATTTTAAGAGAAAATAAACTCTCTTTATTAGGTGTGATAGAGTGGGATAAAGAAAAAACTTATCCACGGGTTGTAGATATCAAAAATAGTTTGAAACTAAATGTTATTACCGCTAATAACCTTGATGCTAGAGTACATAAAGTGACAATGTGCTCTAGAAGGATAGAGAATTTTATTAGAGATCTAGCACCAAATTCTTTAGTAATAACCTCTGCTGATAGATCGGATATATTAGTTACAGTGTGTCTAGCTGCTAGAAATGGTTTAAAGATAGCAGGGATTATTTTAACAGCGGAGGAATATTTAGACGAGAAGGTAAAGCAGCTATGTTTAGATACAGCTGAAGAAGCTGGTTTAGTAATATTAACCACAAAAAATAGAAGCGTAAATACAATCCTTAAGCTAGCTAATATTGATTTTATGGGTATACCAAATGATGATAAAGAACGTATCCAAATGGTTAAAGAAGCCATAGTAAGCTCACTGGATAAAGAAAAGATTTTACACGCGATCAGACAAGAGGTTCCAAAGCAACAAGTGATGTCGCCACCAGCATTTAGGTACCATCTGCTAAAAATGGCAAGACAAGCTAGAAAGCGAATTATCTTACCTGAAAGTTACGAACCTAGAACTTTGCTAGCAGCTAAAAACTGCTATGAGCAGGGTATCGCAGATTGTGTACTTATTGGTGATAAAGTAAAGATTAATAAAGTTGCTGAGTTAAATGGTTTTAGCTTACCTAAAGGTATAGAAATTATCCCGTTAGATGAGGCTCAAGAGTTAAGATATTTAGATACTTTAATGAGCCTTAGAAAGCATAAAGGATTATCCGAAAGTTTAGCCAAAGATGCTTTAAAAGACCCTATAATAGTAGCTACTCTTATGTTGTACCTTGGAGAGGTAGATGGATTAGTTTCAGGAGCAGAGCATACAACAGCAGATATACTAAGACCAGCTTTACAATTAATAAAAACAAAACCTAATGTATCTTTAGTTTCATCGGTGTTTTTTATGTGCATGCCTGATGAAGTTATAGTTTTTGCAGATTGTGCAGTAAATCAAGATCCTACAGCAGAACAATTGGTAGATATAGCTATTCAAAGCGCGGAGTCTGCTAAAAAATTTAGTATAGAGCCTCGTGTTGCTATGATTAGCTATAGTACAGGCACTTCTGGTTCTGGTGCTCAAGTAGAGAAAGTACGCCTAGCGACAGAAATTTTAAAGCAAAAGGTACCAGAATTATTAGTAGATGGGCCATTACAATATGATGCTGCAATGATAGAGAGTGTAGCAAAGAAAAAAGCTCCTGACAGCCCTGTTGCAGGTAAAGCTACAGTGCTTATCTTTCCTGATTTAAATACTGGTAACACAGTATACAAAGCTGTGCAAAGAAGCGCTAATGTATTAAGTATTGGCCCTGTACTGCAAGGCATTAATAAACCTGTAAATGACCTTTCTAGAGGGGCAACTGTTGATGATATAACTTACACAATAGCAATTACTGCTATACAAGCAATATAAAAATTTTTATAGGAAAAAACTATGCTAGATAATAAATTATTAACTAGAGTTATAAACAGATATTCCTTTAATGGAATAAATAGTTTTGAAGTAATAAACCCAGCTACAGATGAGCTTATTTGTAAGCTTGAGACTAAAGGTGCTGAATATATTCAAAAAAGTATAATTTTATCAAAACAAGCTCAAAATAGTTTTAGACAGCAGTTAGCTACAGAAAGATCAAAACTTTTAAGCAGATGGTATGACTTAATTGTTAAAAACGCTGATGAATTGGCTCAGATCATTACTTTAGAAAGTGGCAAACCTTTAACTGAAGCAAAATCTGAAATACTATATGGAGCTAATTTTATACAGTGGTATGCAGAAAAAGCTAAAAGGATAGATAGCCGTATATTTGAACCTGGTTTTGAAGACGCGGAAGGTCGAGTTGACTACCAGCCAGTAGGTGTAGTTGCAGCTATTACTCCATGGAATTTTCCTATTGCTATGGTCACACGAAAAGTAGCTCCAGCTATTGCTGCAGGCTGCAGTGTGATACTTAAGCCCTCTGCGCTTACACCTTTAACTGCATTTGCTGTAAGAGAGTTATTTATTGACACAGGTGCTGATGAAAATCTGCTGCAGGTGATCTGTGGAGATTCAAGTATCATTGGAAAAGAGTTTCAACATAGTAGTATCGTCAGAAAAATAACCTTCACGGGTTCGACAAAAGTTGGTAAGTTACTTATGCAACAAGCTGCTGAGACTGTCAAGAAGGTATCTCTAGAGCTTGGAGGTAATGCTCCATTTATAGTATTTGAAAGTGCAAATCTTGAGAAAGCTGTCGAAGGACTTATTGCTGCAAAAATCAGAAATGCTGGCCAGGTGTGTGTAGCGCCAAATAGAATCTTTGTACAAAAAAATATCAAAGCTGAATTTATGTCTAAGCTTAAAGAAGCAATAGCTAAGCTAAAGCAAGGGAATGGCTTAGATAAGGACGTACAAATAGGACCTTTGATTAATAAGTCTGCTGTAGAGAAAGTACAAGCTCATATAGATGATGCTGTATCAAAAGGAGCAGAAATAGTTTGTGGTGGACAAATTAACCCTAACTTAGGAGGAAAGTTTTTTGAGCCAACAATACTGGATAATATGACTGATCAAATGACAGTTAGTTGTGAAGAGACTTTTGGACCAGTCATAGCTGTTTTTGATTTTGATACCGAGAAAGAAGCTTTAAAAAGAGCCAACAATACAAACTATGGTTTAGCAAGCTATTTCTTTAGTAATGATATAAATCAAATACGAAGAGTTAGAATCGCTTTGGAATATGGTATGGTTGGTATAAATACAGGACTGATTTCAAATGAAAAGGCACCTTTTGGAGGTATTAAAGAATCTGGATTAGGTAGAGAAGGTTCAGATGAAGGTATTTATGAGTTTTTGGAGGCTAAGTACTCTATGCAAAATTTTGCGTGAACAGCGAGCCTTTCTAGTGTAGTAGCTCAAACTTGATCTGACAGTCACCAATTAATTTGAGACTGAATTTATTTCTAAACTAGTGTCAGATTTATCAAACATATTACCTAAATTTTTCTCTTTTGCCAAAGGTTTTGAGTCAATAAAAGTTTTCATAGGCGTTTTTCCATAACAGTGCTTACCAGAATGTGGTCTATCGTTATTGTAATAATCCAGCCATATATCAACATCTTGCTGAATCTCCTCAATCGTTGAATAAACCTTTTTTCTAAACATTGTCTCATAACATTCATTTTTCATAGTTTTATGAAATCTTTCACAGATACCATTAGTTTGAGGGGAGTTAGCTTTTGTTTTAGTATGGTCAATGTCTTCTATGCTTAAGTACATCTGGTAGGAATGATTCTCCAGCTTTCCACAATATTCCGTGCCTCTATCTGTTAATACTCTTAATAGATCTATTCCATGTTCCTCAAAGAATGGTAATACCTTATCATTAAGCATATCAGCAGCTACTATTGCATTTTTTTCTGTATATAACTTAGCAAATCCTACTCTAGTATACGTATCTACAAATGTCTGTTGATATATCTTACCTATACCTTTTATATACCCTACATAGCTATCTTGAGATCCTAAGTAACCTGGATGATGCGTTTCAATCTCACCAGTAGCAACCTTTTTAGCTTTTTCTTTTTCTAAAGCTTGTAATTGAGCTTCTGTAAGTATAAAGCCATCTTGAGCTACTTTGGTCTCTAGTGCTGTTAATCGCTTCTTAAAATTCTCTAAGTCATGTCTAAGCCAAATAGATCTAACTCCACTTCCTGAGACTAATATTCCTTGCTTTGCTAATTCATTTGATACTCTATGTTGTCCATACGCCGGATATTCATAAGCCATATTAACTACTGCTTGCTCAATATGTGCCTCAACTCTATTTTTCTCTAATGGCTTCTTACGGGATATTTCTTGTAAAGCTAATTCTCCACCATTATCGTATAACTCTTTAAAGCGATAGTAGCTGTCTCTTGAGTAACCCATCACTTTACAAGCTTGCTTGACATTACCTAATTGTTTTGCTAATTCTAACAGACCTAATTTGGGTTTGATTATCTTTTGAGATGCATTCATTTTATTCTTCCTTAATTTGACATCTTATTTTATACACAATGTCAGATTAAGTCAAAGCTATTACACTAGGTAATTGTGTAAATTCAAAATAGCCTACCAATACTGTTTTGGTTTTTATAAACAGTTTTAAAATATACCCATAAGTCAGCTGGTAACTTTTTAGACAGTTCAAAAGTGTATCTAATAGTTTTGCTAGAATATAGCTCTTTAGCTTCTATACACTTTAGTATATCTCCTAAATAGTAATAGCCGTCATTTTTCTCCACTCTAGCAAACACATAGCTTATAACGCTATTCTTTGCTAAGGCTTTTTCTTGTTTATCTTCTAAAGATTTGTTCTTTTTAGAGTAAAATGTAAAGACTGAATCTGAAAGAAACTTATTATCATATTGGCTAAATTTTTTATTCTCATCAAAAGTCATAAACAACAAAGCCTTATTATCAAAAAATCTATAACCAGCTAAATTAACTCCACCGTTTGTATAATCTTGATTAAGTAAGTGAGCAATATCTTTTTTAGAATATTTAGCATACAGAGATAAACCACGGAGTTTATTTTTATGATATTTTTGCTGATAAATAAGTTTATTATAAACCAGTAAATCTTGTATGTGCCACTGTAAGAAACTGTTACCAATTATAGTGCTATAAGGTAAAAGAGAGATCTGTTTATCTTCTAGCTTTATTAAAGGTGTATACTCTTGCCTACCAGCGTTAACTGTAAATATTTTTAGAGATAAGTGCTGTAATGCACTAACAAAGCTTTCTATATTAAAATTCTCTATTTCTTGAGCTACTAATCTTTCCAAGTTTTTAACTTCCATGCACGATTGCTTTAGAAGTTTTTCCAAAATTAAAATTTCGTACAACCTTTTTGCAGGAGTAAACTCCTTTGAGATAAACTTTAAAATTCTGTACTCTTGCTCATTTAAATTTGGTATATCCTCTTTGAAGGCTTTAAGAATGTCATAATAAGTATCCTTTGCTGATAAAATAACCTCTGGAGCAATAAAATTATGTGTTTCAAGGTCAACTAACGTAGGTATTTTACCTAACTCTTTCTTCAACTGAACATAATCTCTTTTTATATTTTTTAACTGAGAAAAATTAGTTTTTTGGATGTTTCTATAAATTAGTTCTTTAGCAATATTAGTGAAGGTTATCGTACTTTTACCACTAATATAATTATTTGGTGAAACAACAAACTTTTTAAGTTGGTCTTTGTCATAGCTGTTATCTTGGCTTAGGGCTACAGGTATCAAAAAATTGTTTTCATAATTAGCAATAAAATCTAAAACCACAACAAATTTTTTATCTTTGAATTTCCTAAGTCCCCTGCCTAGCTGCTGGATATAAACAATACTACTTTGGGTTGGGCGTAGTAAAATAACCTGGTTAATACAAGGAATATCAATTCCTTCATTAAAAATATCCACTGTTACGATCACTTCTAAACTATAACTTTCAAGTTTTGATATAGCCAAATCCCTTGTATACTCTGAATCTTGACTTGTTAAAGCTTGTGACTTTATACCTCTTTGATTAAGCTTAGTTGCTAGCTCTTTTGCTTCATTAACGTTACTAACAAACATTAAAGCTGATCTATGTTGACCACTAAACCCATAAAAATTCATTTTTCCCACAATATGGTTTATACGAAAATCACTTGTTAATTTAGCAAAATCTTTAGCTAATACCTTTTCAGATTCAAGGTAAAAATCCTCAATAGCAAAATAATGAAAAGGACAAAGCAGATCTTGTTCTAAAGCTTGATGCAGTCTAATCTCATAAGCAATATTATAATCAAATAGCTTAAATATATCGCCAGTATCAGTACGCTCTGGTGTTGCTGTCATTCCTAAAAGAAACTTTGGTTTAAAATAGCCTAAAATTTTCTTATAACTATTAGCTTCTGCATGGTGGACCTCATCGATGATTATGTAATCAAATTCATCAGCTTGAAAACTGCTAAAGACTTTTGGATCCTTAAGAGTTTGAATTGTCGCAAACAAATAATCGGCTTGAGATTTACTACTTCCTGTATAAAGCCCTAATTTCTTATCTTTAATAATTTTTGCAAAGGTGTCTTTTGCTTTAGTAGCAATGTTAGTTCGATGTACAACGAATAAACATCGTTTTGGCTTAACTAATGCAACATCAAATGCACTTAAAAAAGTTTTTCCTGTACCAGTTGCACTGATTATCAAAGCTTTATCTATATTACTCAACCTTAGAGACTTTAGGTTTTCTAGTGCTTGGCTTTGAATAAAATTTGGTGAGATAGATTTAACTTTTTCCAAATTGCCAAAAGTAATAAGTCTGTTGACAACTTCATAGTTTAAACGGTAATCATCAAGTATAGCCAAAGCTTCTTTAGCTCTATCAAAAAGCTTATTAAATTCTGCTAAAATTTGTCTGACTACATTATCTTGACAATTAGCGCTAAATAATAGATTCCATTCGCTATTAACAGTAAGGGCAGATTGTGTCAGATTTGCACTACCTATCATAATATGCCAGTTATCCGCCTTACGAAAGAAAAACCCTTTTGCATGGAAGTTTTCAGAGTCGAGTATTTTTAGCTCTATATTGTCAAATTCTAGCAACTTTTCTATAGCTTTAGGCTCAGTAAAATTTAGATAACATCCAGTTAGAATTTTACCCTTTACACCTTTAAGCTTAAGTTGGCGTAACGATTCTAGTATACAAATAACTCCGCTAAGGGTGATAAAGGCTACACTTATAATAAATTCTTCACATTCATCAAATTGGCTAATAATTTCTGTAATAACTTTAGAATATTGAGAGTTGGTAATAAATTTATTTGTGTGTTTTTGCATACTTAAATTTTAACGGGAACACTAGAGTCAAGGTTAGACGTATTAGAATGACCTTTTACACCTTTACCCCAACAATAGATTTCTTTTGTATCTTTTCTTACACCGCAAGTGTACGTTGTTGCCATAACTAAATGGCTAAATTGCAGATCCGTTTTGACCTTTTGAGGGGTAGTAAAGATACCTTTTTCACCATTACCAACCTCCCCAAAAGTTCCATCTCCCCAACAATAAGCATGATTATCTTTATCTAAAGCACATGCATAATGAGCCTTTGTGTATATTCTTTTAAATTTAACATCACTAGCAATCTTTAATGGCATGTTAATATTTTCTTTCTTGGTTTTACGCCCTAATTGCCCTCTATCGTTATGCCCCCAACAGTATAAATCATCACCATTATCTAATGCACAATTAAAGTCCGCCCCTCTACTAATCTCTTTTATTTTTAAATCTTTGATATCAACTGAGATGTTAGTCACTTTTTTATTACTTTTTTTTGACTTACTAGTGTCTTTTAATTTATATTTCCAACATCTAAGATCTCCAGCAACATCGTATTCACAATTATATTCCTTGGCATTTTCAATATCATAATTTTCACCATATTTTTTTAATTTACTATCATCACGATAATCATCTTCTTTAGTTGCAAAGTTGTTTTCCGTTTGAGGATTATAATTATCAAAGAAAGTTTGTGAAAAAGTATCTGTTGCAAAAACTGGATAAAAAACATATAAGAATATAACTAAAAGTATCGTTTTTTTCATATTAAAAAATTTATTTTGAAAGCTGCTAATAATAATCTTAAGCAAAGTTATATCAAAATGCTAGAGGATTAGAGTTTATAAGAATAACTTCTGTTCCCAATAACGCAGAAAATTGAAGAACTTCTCTTCTTTAGAGTAATTTTGTCTATCAACATATGGCTTAGTAATTAATATAGGGTAGCTTCCAACGATTATACAAGCTAAACAACCTGTAAGTAATCTATCGTCAACTAAAGCTATTTCTTTCATATCACAGTTTAATAAACTTTGTATTTTTAAAAGACCTTCAGGATAAGGTTTTTTTGCAACGTCTGATATAAACCTGATTTGTGGATAATTTTTTCTAAAATACTCTAATCTTTGATTAGTTGGTTTATTTGAAAGAATAAAAATCTTTTCTTCTCCAAACTTTAGAGCAAAACTGTCTAACCATGTTTTTACCTCTGGATATATTTTCGGTTTACCATGACTAGCTAACACGCCATCAAAATCTAAAGCCAAGTATTTTATTCCTTTTTGCTTTAAGAATGCAGGTTCAAGCTGTATAACACTTTCTAGAGCGTGATCTTTTTTGATATTCTTTAGCTCTTTTTTGTGTTTTAACATCTTGTTAAAAGTGTATATAGATCTTTTAAACATACTAATCTTCCAAATCTTTTTTTAACTGTAATGCTTTTTCATAGACTTCATTTTTTTTTAAGTCTAAAATTTTAGTAGTTATTTTAACAGCCTTTTTAAGAGGAAGCTCTAGCAATAATTCTTTCAAAAAAGTTTCCTGATCAATACTAGAATCTACTGTTAGCTGATCATTGTTATTGCAATCTAAAAGAATAACAAACTCTCCTTTTAGCCTATCAGGGTTATCCACAAAGTATTTTTTTATTTCACAAGCTTTTCCACTTATAAGCTGCTCAAACTGCTTGGTTAACTCTTTTGCGACAACTATATTACAAGCTGGTAAAACCTCACTAATATCGTCTAATAAATATGTTATTCTATGTACTGACTCATAAATTATCACTGTTGAATTTAGCTTGATAAAGCTTTCTAAATCTTGCTGCCTTTTATTCTTTTTAGATGATAAAAAACCTTTAAAAATGAAACTATCTGATGGCAACCCAGCTACTGATAAGGCTGTAATTACAGCACTAACCCCTGGAATAGGCATTATTGTATAACCATTTTTACGTAAAGTAGCTACGATTTTATAACCTGGATCAGATATTAAAGGAGTACCAGCATCACTAACAAGAGCTATATTTTTATTATCATCTAAAAGTTGCTTTACTTGCTCTATGCGTTGCTCTTCATTAAAGTCATGACACGAGATCAATTTTTGCTGATTTTTAATATTTAGGTTAGATAATAGTTTACCAGTTACCCTAGTATCTTCTGCTAAGATGATTTCTACTTTTTTTAGGGTTTCTATAGCCCTAAGCGTTATATCTTGAAGATTCCCTATAGGTGTTGCAACCACGTATAATATTCCTTTTTCTAAATTACTCACCTAACATCTCCACTAGATTTGTTATGTCACCCGCCCCTTGAACCAAAACTACATAACCATCATCAATAACATTTTCTAGCTCTGATATTGCTTGGCTAAAATCCCCTACCAGAATACAGTTTGATAATTGTTTTGATAAGTCTAAACTTGTTGCACCATCTATAATATCCTCACCTGCAGAGTATGTTGGAAGTAAGATAAGCTTATCTGCTATCGCTAAAGCTTTAGTCCAATCATCAAAAAGATCTCTATTTCTGCTATAGCGATGAGGCTGAAATATATGAATAATTTTTTTATTAGGATACTTATCTTTAACTGCACTTAGACAATTAATGACTTCAACCGGATGATGCCCATAGTCATCAATTACTTGCACTGTATGACTTGAGATAGTTTTAGTGTATATATCAAACCTTCTTACTACTCCAGCTACTTGCTTAAGAGCTTTTTTAATTTGGCTATACTTAAAACCCAAATCTAAACAGCTTACTACACAAGCTGTTATGTTCAAAATGTTATATCTACCTGGTAAAATAGTGCAAAAGTCTAACTTTTGCTGATTATAGAAAATACTAAATTTAGTGTAACCATCTTCTATTTGGTAGCCTGCAATCTTAGCATCAGCATTATTAGCAAAACCATAAGTAGTTATTTTTTTTCCTCCAAAACTATATTTTTCTAACAAATCTTGGCAACCCTTATCATCTAGACACAAATAGATACTTTCGACACTCTCTTTGAATAAGAAAACGTAAAAATTTTTCAGTAAATTATCATAACTATTTTTATATGTAGACATATGATCTTTATCAATGTTCGTGACTACTATACTAGTCGGATCTAAGTGTAAAAAAGAAGCATCACTTTCATCTGCTTCTATAACTAACTTACCTGTACCATTTATATCTATATTTGAATTAGTATGCTTAACTACGCCTCCTACAACAAAACTACTAGTTCTATCTAATTGCTGTAATAACGTCGCTAGTACACTTGAAGTAGTTGTTTTCCCATGAGTTCCCGTAATCGCTACACTATACTTAAAATCCCTCATTAATATAGCCAAAAACATAGCTCTTTGTAAACAAAGTATATTAAATTGACGAGCTTTAGATAATAAAGGGTGATCACCTTTAATAGCACTAGAGTAGACAACCATATCATACTCTTCTACATCAGTTTCTAGAGGATTAGAAAAAACGTTTACCCCCAAAGATTCTAGCTTAGCTGTAAGTTTACTTGGTTTGCTATCATACCCAGCAACTGTTGCTCCAAGCTTTTTAGCTGCTATAGCTAAAGCTGAAACGCCTATACCACCGACTCCTAGAAACAATATTTTCTTATTCAATCTAACCTACACTAAACATTTTCATGCCAGAGTTTTATATACTTTATATTTTACCACAACTAAAATATTTGTTTTAAATCCCTCGCCAATATTTAAAAACAGCTTTGCTAAGCTCAAGTAACATTCCTTTGCCATCTATAGCTTTGATACCATTGTTTTGACACCATTGCGTAAAGACTGTACCAGTTTCAGAATACATAAGATCATAAGCTAGAGCCTTTTCATTAAAATTTTCTACAGTTAATGGTAAAAACTCTTTAGATATACTTGACGATGTTGAATTTATGACTATATCAAAACATTTTGAAATATTTTCAAAATCTTCAATTTCAATATCACATTTATATTTAAATAGACTTTTAATAACTAAAGCTTTTTCTTTAGTGCGGTTTGTTATAGTTAAGGATTTAGGTTTTTCTTTTATAATTGCAGCTACCACAGCTTTAGCTGCACCACCTGCCCCTACTACAAGAACATCTTTATTCTGAAAACCTACTTTATGGTTGTTTTTTATATCATTAACTATTCCCAAACCATCGTAATTTAAGGCAATCATTTTACGATCAGGTGTAAATATAACATTACTAGCTGCTTTAACGTCTTTTGCAATATCGCCCGCATCATCACATAGTTCAAAAACTCTTTCTTTATGGGGAACTGTTACACTTAAACCTTTTATTTGCGGGTTAGCTTTAAACTCTTTGATTTTTTGCTCTAAGTCTTCTGGTGCAATTTCTATTGCCGTAAAAAGCATGTCCTGGTTGTACTGTTTAGCTAATTCCATTTGGATTTTAGGGGAAAGACTATGTTTAACTGGATAGCCTATGACATGATATAAATCTTGCATATCAATTAAAACTGGTACTCTATTAGTTTTTAATTATAGCATGCAGACATGTTTATAAAATTGGTTTTTACTTAAATTTAGTCTACAAAAGAATCTCTTGCTAAAGATAGAATACATATCATATAGTTAAGTCTGTTAAATCTTCCCAAACATCTCTTATCTGATTCTAGAAACTTTTTATACTATTTGTATATTTATTTTTATGACTTCCTAGCAAATAAAGTCGTAACCTATAATCATTTAGGACAATAGCCCCAAATTTTTAAAAACTCATCAAAACTTTCTCTAAAAGCAGCAATAATCTCTTTCCTATCAGTTAAATACTTAGACACTATTATAAGTTGCTCTTCCATAAATACATCTGAAGTTAATCCCTCTATTTTGGCTATTCCTTCTTTTCCTTCTAATAAAATGTTTGCTGCATGTTCCGGTAGAATACAAATCCCCAAACCACTTTCTATAAATTTGACTTTAAGGGTATCATCCTCAACAACATATTTTATATTATTTATAGGGTAGCTTTTATTTTCACTACCACTTTCAAAGCCAAAACTATGATTAACCATCTCATCACGCCTAAATACAAAAGGTGCTTTAGAAACGCTATTTGGGTCTGTAAGTTTATTTGCTTCAATATACTCTTTTTTCGCATAGAGGTTAGAATGTATAGTGGTTGAATCAATTGTATAACAAACTATCCATCGGTCTTGGTCAATTACATGTAAATCCCTAGAATTTATAACTGCAATGTCATAATTATCTAATTGATAATGGTAACTTTTGTTTTGATATAAAAAATAGCTATCAAAAGTAAATGTGTAAGCTGGATTTATTTCATTTAGCTTAGGTAAAACATACGGAATAGTAAAATTTAAACCAGCACGAGTACTTAAGACGCGTATAGAGAAAGAGTTGTCTAAACCTTTATATTTCACTCTATTAATAATACCTTCAAGGTCAAAATACAACTTATGACACGAATGATAGTATTTCATCCCATTTTTAGTTATAACTATCTTATTGTGGACATTTTGGTAAAGGTTTATATCTAAATACTTTTCTAAAGCCTCAAGCTTACTCTTAACTGTATTTAATTCTACAGAATAAAAGTTTTTCACAGCAGTGTAGGACCCCATTTCGACTAACGCTATAAAATATCTTGTAGCTTCAATAATATTTTTATCAACCGCTTGTTTCATTGCAACTCTCCAAATCACATAGTTATAAAATAGATTATAATAGTTATGTGTTTATTTCGCAAAATTTATTGGTCAAAATTATTATTTGATGAACTGTGAGTTTAAAATTAAAAACCGGAGTAATCGAAATAGTTTTACTATTTTATAACCTTTTGCTATTTATTTAGAGAGTGAAAATTTACATACTTTTTAAATAATCCGTGCGAATTCCTGTACACCTTTACCTTTTTTAGTTATTTATGCAAATTTTTTCTCTTATTTTTGATTCCTTATAAAACTTTGCTAACTCAAAATTTAGGTCTCTTAGCAATATTTCTTTGAATACCTATCCTTTTACCTAGTTTCTTTACAAAATTAAGAGTCATATGCGAAATGTATTCTTGTCTATTAACGCAAAATCTAAAAACTTTTACAACAACACATAAAAAATTATTCTACAGAATTGACAATTCTACCCAATATGAGAAACTTGATACATGGTCGAATAAAAAATGAAAGCTATTTAATAAAATTTAATAAAATATGGGTGTAAAATACATCATCTGAGGAAAACGACATGGCAGATATCCCAAAAATCATATCAGAAGACGCTTTAATTGAGGCTTTTTTAAAAGGCATCTCTAATTTTAATGAATTATATAAACTACAGAGCAACAAGAACATTATTAGTAGTAATATAGGCAACCTTTTTTTGCAAAAAAACCAAAGCGTACACACCAATAATATTACTTCAGTGGAAGTTGAAAAAGCTAATAATATTAAGGCTGCTTTAATTCGTATGCGTGATCATGATAATGACCGGGCCGCTTTGAATGAATTTTTTAAAAATTTCGGGAATACTCTTCTTAATCTAAGTAGTAATAAAGAAGACGATAATAAAAGAAGATTTATAACCTCACACTACTCATTCATTGCTCTAGCAGTATTCCACAATGCATGTATAGTAACAAATAAGTATAATGATTATTTAAATATGGGTGATCTACTGAAATGCTACCTTACCCCTGATACTCTACAACCTAAGGTCACTAAAAATCTTTTTAATGCTGTAGGAAAGTCCTTAAATAATGTTTACAACGATAAATATTTGGATGATAATAATGTAGATTTTGATTACAGATCAGTCATGCAAGTAAGTGATACTGATAAACTATGGGCCTTCTTATGTGGAGAACCTCAATTTAGAAATAAAATTAAAGCACTACTTGGAAATGAAAAATACGACCATTATACAGATCTAAATAGAAAAATCGAACGGTGTATACAAAATAAAGACATTGTAGATAATCATCTTGATGAAGTAGTCAGCGAAGCCGCATCTAAAGCTATAAAAAAATCTTTTAATAATATAACAGATACTTTTAAGATCAAACAGTTAATCTGTGAAGCAATTATCGCCTACCAAGGAAAATACCACGAAAAAACTGGCTCTCCTCCTACAGGGTCTGGAGCAATTAACATAGCAAAAGGTAAAGCTCAAACTTTTGCTTTTGGTTCTTTGGAACCACATATAGGTGATGAAATTACTTCCTTAATGGGTGGCTCAAATCCCACAGAATCTTTAAAAATCCTGCAATCAATATTTCCACCAGGTATTATTAGCAAAATGGCATCAGGGTTAATTGCAGAATTATTGGCAATAGCAACAACATCAAAGGGATATGGCGTTATTAATCGACATGGGATAACAGGGCAAACTCGAGCAATTTTACTAAAATTCTATATAGAAATGCTAACAACGCACCTTAATAATAGTTACGATTATACCTTCTCATTAACAAAAGATGAAGATATTATATCTTACTGTAACAATATAGCCGGCATTAAAGATCTATTTATAGAAAGCTATAAAAATGCTGCTGTTTTGCTTCCAAACAAGAAACAAAATGGTAGCTTTTACTACTATCTGGAAATGTATGCTAACCCATCTAAAAACTATGAAGGTGTCACCATATCCAAAGCAACTATGAATGCGTGGAATAAAGATAAACTTAAGACTCACTATAAGACGGATAATAATCAACTACTCCTATAAACTTATTAACCGATATCAAACAACTTAGGAAAATGTTAACACGCTTTGGCTTTGTAATTAAATGTTACTTATCCTTTAACTTTTTGTTCAGCTTTACCTTTACCCTAAAAAAATCTTGTGATTGATGACGTTTTATAAATTACATATGCTAAAGCAGCTGAGGCTCCAAAAAGCATCGTTACATCAGTAGGTGTGCCATTGGTGTGAATTATATCTATTAATTCATCATTTATAGGATTGTTATGTAAATAACCTCCATGTTCTTTAATAAAGCTACTAATCTCACCGATTTCAGCCCCAGAGGTATTAATATTTTTTTTATACTCTTTAGTGTCTGCCAACAAAGATATTAGCTCCGTTAGCAAATGCAATGATCCATTAGAATTAAAGCCTGGGGTGATAGATATCTTCCTTTTAGCGGCAGATAAAAACTCGCTATCTCCGTTATTCCTTACAAAAGTGTAAATCAACTCATCCAAAGCTTTGCTTGGGTTTATTTCATAAAGCAATACATTCGTAGTTTTATTTAAAAAACCACAAACAATATTCTTAAATTCTTCATTAGTATTAAAGATAATTTCTCCACATATTTCTAAATAGCATTCTATCGCAGAGGAAATAGAGTTTATAAAAACACACACTAAAAATGCTTTATGAATATCTAATAATGCTTCTAATGATTGTTGGTCAAAATACTGCTTTTTCTTTAGCCCTGAGTGGTGATATGACTTATCAGGAATCAAATTTCCATTTAAAGGGAGGGCAAAATTTCTCGCCCTTAATTGTGTTGTGGTGTATCCTGTAATCTTTTTACTTAAAGCGTACTTTTTAATATTATCTAGTTTCAATAACGCTTTATTTAAAGTGTCTTCACATTTAGATAAAAAGCTAATTACTAAATCTTCTTTACTGGGTTTTTTAATTTTGTTAAAAATTAAACGATTCATCCCACCTGATGGTATATGATTATTAGGTTGCTTTTTATTGATTAAATCATCAATAATATGCATGTTTGAAATCTCTCTAGAGGTATTAAAAATAAATTCTATTAACTCTTGGTAGCGACCATCATGAGCGTTCTGCAGTTCATCTGATGTTATAATAGTTAGTATTATTTCATTATTGTATGTAGCTACTCTTTTTATATCTTTAAATTGCTTCACTTTTCCGTAGTTATAATAATTTAACATAGATTCTTTTAATACAAGAATAGATTCCTTTTTAACTTGTCTTATTACTTCAATAAACCTTTTTGATCTCCCTTGATAAAAATATTCATCAGTTTCTAGATTTGTATAAAATTTGATTCGCTTAGCTATTTCTAGTAAAGCATAATTAGAGTATTGATATCTACATAATTTGCTCTTTATCCACTCTAACTCTATTTGCGCCACAATACCTCTTATAATATCTGGAGAAGTAAGCCATTCCGAGTCATGTGAATGAAAATAGTTTTGAAATACGTTTGAGATAGTTATTGCAAGAGATGTAAATTTTCCATGAGGGTCTTCTATCAATTTTGACCTACCTTCAAGTCGTGCTTTTTTAAGGTTTTCTTGTGTTAAATCGTTTGAATAACTGTACCATCTTTTTGGTCCAAATTCCCCGATTAGAAAAAAACTAAACATTCTATGAGGTGTTAAGTCAATTCCATATTTTTCTTTATCTACATAAATATTACTTTGTTCATAGTACTTGAATATACGGTTTAGCGTATTAAATTGGTTTTCATTTAATTTTGCCATAATTTGCCTCTTTATTTAAATCTATATCTTATAACAAAGACTTAACTAGGTTTATTTTACATAGAGATTATTTAAGCAATAAAGTATGAAACATTAATGTTAATGTTCTCATCCAAGGCGTTAATATCTATATTTTCTTCACCTATTTTAATATTATCAATTTGCTTTTTAGTAAACTGTACTTGCTCAAGAAAAACCTTCATAGTATCGTAAATTACTTCATTACTTCCATTTACCCACTTTTGGATTTTCTCATTCATATTTGGGTTTATATTTTGATGGTGATTATTATAACCTTTTATCCTCATACCGAATAAAGATAAAATAGAAAATATATCTTTATTATTTTTTGCTGATATAAAAAATTGTTTAAAGTCTAACAACTCACCTTTACTAATCATATCGTTCTGTATACATATACTTTCAGACTCTTTAAAAATATTAGAAACATAAGATGATTCGCCAACGTTTAATTGATTAAAAATAGAATTCATTTCTCTACATTTGTGAGGTATAGGCGATTCTTCAATTAAATAATCTTTTACTTTTGACATATTATCTCTGGTATGGTTTAGCACTTTTTGAATATCAGTTGAAAGATTTATAAATAGTTTAGTTAAATTTTCCCGAGACTGCTCACCGTGGTGTATATAGAAATCTTTATATAGTTTGAGCTCAATTAAAATGGTTGAAATAATAATATAGTTTCTAAGCAAGTTTATTAAGGGTATTATAAAATCTTGGATCATTTTAGAAAATTTACGTTTATCTGATCTTTTTTGTAACACCTCATCGATAAATCCCGACTTTATAGAACCATCGATTAAATTGCCTAGCGATGAAGATATTAAAAAGCCATTACAAAAATATGCCAATAACAAATCTGAAAATACAATACCTTTTAAACCATTTTTATTACCTATAAATATATTCTGATCCCTTAGATCTCGTGATTCTTTAGACATGTATTTTCCCGAGAGTTCTTTATATACGCAATTTTTTGCAAAGTCGTCATAGCTTTTACAAATATTGGCTGTGATATGTCTAATATGATTATGCGATTCGGTAATATCTTTTAAATTATAATTATTAGTGCCAATAGAAATAAATTTTATGTGAAATTCTCTTTCTATTATTTGGACCAATTGTTTCGTGAACCTCACCATATTTAAATATCTATTTTTGCTTTTATTTTCTGATAAAGAAAATGCGCCAAGCATCGTTTGGTTTAAATAAACTTTAAGATGATTAATATCTAAATCATTATTTTCCTCTTCTTCAAGCGAGAGTATGTCACTAGATGTGAAGTAGAGAAAGAGATATTCGCGATATGTTGTTAATATATTAATTAAACTTCCTATTTTCTCTACATGGCTTTGGTTAATAAAATCTATTAGAAGTTCAAAAATTAAAATTCTGATTTCTTCATATATCTTCTTAAATGTGTTTGCAAATTCTGTACTTAGAATCCCTGCGTAAAAAAACCTCTCACAATAACCAAGTTGTTTATAAAGCAAACATCGAGACATAATTTGCTTCATTGAGCTAGGTGTCATATCAGATTGGCTTAATGCCAAAATTGCATCAATGTTTTCATATATGAGTAAATACCTAACCAGGTCAGCTCTATGGCCAATGGATCTATTTACATATTCTCTCAACAGTCTACACAAGTGCCTTAACACGGTTTCTGTTATTTTATTATATTGTGAATAAGGGTTATTACTATGAAGATGCAGTTTGAACTTTGCAATTTTCCTTAAAGCATCAATATTAGCAATTTCATCGCTCATATAATATTCGGTAGAAAAACATTTTTTTCTTGCTCCACCTACTTTATATTTTTCTGGAAAATCCAAGCCTAACTCTTTATATAAGTTTTGCATTTTTAATAAAATTTGATAATCATCTTTTGATATTTGGCTCATATAAGTAGTTTGAACGTCAAAATTTACAATATATCATACTTCTTATATTAGTAGTATGATATATAAAATCTAATACTCAAAATTAGAAGTTGCTGTTTTAAATTTTTTGTACAAATTATCAGAAAATAATTTATGTACTATCGCTACTTTATCATCAATAAATCTATTTGAAATGTCATCTATGTCAATTCTTGTACAAACACAATAGTGCCAGAAAATGAATCTCAGTGAAAATTCGCTTTCAGTCCTCCAAAAGCAAGTTAGTGCTGCTCTGCTAAGAATCTGAAGCTCAGAAACTTTAGAGTAATCAATAGCTTTATATTTAATTCTGGGTATAGTTGAAGTTATCGCTTTTCCATATTGATAATATTTATCAATATTACTTTTGTCACCTAGAGCATCCTCTACCTGCTTAAGAAAATTATCAACACTATTATTAGAGTTTTGGTAATTACTATTTAGTAAATAATCTAATGATTGACATTGACTATGTCGAATTATTTGATTCATTCTAAAAGTGTTATTTCTGCGTTCAAATACTGCTTTACCATTGTGAATAACTTTTTTATAATCTAAAGATTCTGTGGCTAAATCCATACCTTCTAGACGAACCCTATTTTGTTGATCATTAATCCTTGTCACAGTGTCAATTTGTTGTCTTAAATTTCCTAAACGTTTATCCTCTGCCGTATTATTTATAAATCTACGTTTAACTCCAACTTTTTGTGCCTGGGCTAATGAAACTCTAAGTTTTTTGCAATCACCAGAAATTTTGTCAAGTAATCTTCTAATATTAGTACTTTGAGTTCGGTAATATATCAATAAACTATCAACTTCATTAAATGAATCAAACACTTTGCTGCAAAAGTTACTGGTACTATTATTAATTTTTTCAATAGGAATTTTACCACTTAATGCTATACGCCTTTCTTCTATTACTAATGTCTCCTTGAAAATTGTCTGAATAGTTAGATAAGAATCTGCTATTTTCCTTGATACTTCATCAGGTTGTGTAATGACAGAATTATTTTTGTTTTTAGCTTGGGTTTTTATTTTATCATCTGTAGCAGCATTCATAACAGAGACATAGTGACTTTCTAAATTACTAAAACGATTTTGAAAAAAAGATTGCCTAATTTTCATAACCTCATCAATATCTTTTATATTTACAACGTAATTTAATGCTTCAGATTTTTTTTGAAACTCTTTATAAAGATTCATTATATAAGCATCAACTTTATTGTCACGAGCTGTACTAATAAAATTGAGCTTATTAACCATTAGCAGTTCAAATAATGAATATGACCCTATATACACACCATTCATTTTTGAAAACAGAAAAAGCACCATGTCAACAATATCAACGCAGATTCTAGAAGGCATGCCAGTAGGTTTGTATTTAATAATCCCATTTAACATCTTACATATTAAGACTTGGAGCATCAAATTATGATTAAGAGCAACACCACCAATTTCAAGACCTTTTTTAGTATAATCATAAGTCTTTTTAACGCTCTTACCAGCATC
The DNA here is from genome assembly GCF_000710735.2 of Allofrancisella heilbronnii. NCBI lineage: Bacteria > Pseudomonadati > Pseudomonadota > Gammaproteobacteria > Thiotrichales > Francisellaceae > Allofrancisella > Allofrancisella heilbronnii. The sequence continues at coordinate 1,597,956 of NZ_CP144673.1, forward strand.
CGCAGCCATACCAACTACAGCACAACTGCCAAAATCCAGCCCAAGTAAACAAACTGATAAACTAACACCAATTAAAGTGCCCCAACAATCAGGAATAGTTAAATCAAGAGCAAATGCCCCTATTTCTCCAAGCCCTATGCTTTTAAGCAAATCTAAAGCTGACTTTCCTGAAATATTTAAAATCTCAGCTAAGATACTAGTTAAGTCAAAATTATTAGCAAATATGACCTTTGCCCCTTCATTAGCATTCTTAACTAACTCGTAATAATCTAATACTTTTGAATCTCCTACTATTGACCAAAATTTTTTCGCTGTAGCATGGCCGATGCGTTTGTTATCACTTAATTTTTTTAATAATCTGATACCATTTTTGATAGAATTAGGCTGCTCCTCAGCAAGCAAAATAGCAGGATAAGCCTTTAAAGATGCTGTTACACCCCTAAGATAATGATCAATAGGGTTAGATAATAAATTATGATAATTTTTTTGTAAAAAAGGTGTATGGGTTTTCTTACTAAATTCTTTCATGCTTTAAAACTCAATATTTACATCTACTTATGTTATATGGTATAAAAAAACTTGTTGTAACGATATTATTTTTGGTAACCTTTGTTTAATTTAGGCAATAAATAGTGCAAGCAATTATTGCAGCCAAATCATTTAATTTTTCATCTGCTGCCTCTTGAATTAATACTACCTAATAGCGTTTTTTCTTGGTAAAATTAAGCTGTATCATAAAACAATGGAGATAGAATTATGAAATGTTGCTTTAAAGAAAATCCTGAATGTTATAAAAAAATGGCTAAATGCGCTTTAGCAGTCTTTTTAGCTATTTTAGGGGTTGCTGTAGTATTAAAGATAATTACTTTAATCCTAGCTATATTGCCAGGTTCCAGCTATGGTAATGCTTGGTTGGTTGTTATAGCTGCAGTTATCGTATTGTTTGCTTATAAATACTATAAAAAAGATAACTGTGATTCTGAATCTGCTTGCCCTTGTCATGATACTGACAAAGCTTGTAACGAGGAAAATAAAAAGCCTAAGGATAAGAATAACGAAAAAGCTAAGCAATCAAAAGATTAAATAAAAGGAGAGGCTATAAATGATATTTGGACCTTAGTTGGTTCCAACGTTACATTTAAAAGGATATAAAGAGCTTTTAAAATGACTAAAAAATAGGACTGGTACAGTCATGATAGTTACCTGAATACGCCTATAAAAGATATCAGAAAAAAGTTTAATATAAAGATTATCAAGCCTTAGATTTTCTCAATTTTTAAGTTACATAACAAAGAAACAAAGATTGTTGCCAAAATTATTTAGTTTTATTTAATGGTGAATACCCAATTATCTGCAGCATAAGGTTTCCCAGCATAGTGACAAAAATATTGTCTTAGGAAACTACTATCATATTCTTTCTTGATTGATCTATATAGCTCAACCATATCCATATTTTTATTATTGCGAAGATAAATCTGATCTATAAAGGCAAGCACTAAAAATCCACAATCATTGTTTTGCTGAAATGATTCTGTAAGACAAACTAATTGATAACGTTCTATCCCTAACACTTTGATTTTAGATTTAGCCCACTCAGCTCGATTACCGTTTAATGAGTCAAAAAAATAAAGCCTTTTATTTACAGTGTCAACCATAAATAACATAAAGTGCCAGTTTCCAAAACTAATTGGTAAGATAATTAAGCTATCTTTTGAAACTGCTACTAATTGGCTAATCTCAGTTAGTATATTCCCTTTTTCAATTTCATCACTTAGTATCGTTCGGCAAGGTTTTATTATAAACTTGTCATCTTGATTTAAGTTAATAACTCCTTCCTGGTGCCTTTTGCCAACGCAAATATCAATAAATCCATTAGAAATAAAGGATGCGCGTTCCACATTATGACTAGCGATATCTTGAACAATATCAAGAGCCATAGAAGCTCGCAATTCTGGTGTAAGTAAGTTTAAAGGAGCTAAATTTTGGCTAATTGAGAGTACTAATGCGTTATTTATACCAATATCTAATGAACTGTCATTCATAGAGCTAAATTTTTCTTTACCATCATTCGAATCTTTTTTGTTTAAATGTTGCTCAAAACTACTTTGATTAACAGTAGACACTCGTCGAAACTCAAAATCTGGCTTAGAAAGCTTAATTTGTTTGGTTTTTTCTGCTATATATTTAGATAAATCTTGATTTAAAAACGCATATAGGCGTCGCACGCTATCATTGCGTTTACTATTCTTTTGTAAACGCTTATTTGCAACTGCTATGATGTGTTGAATTTGTTGGTTAGCATTAGACGACCCTTTAGAAATTATTGTTTGAATTTCTTTAATTCCTTCAGCAAGATTGTTCGTCGTATAAAGGTAATCAATTGCAGCACCGAACCCTAAAGATGCGACATGCCACCATTTAAACTTGTACAGCCCATGGTAGTTTTGGCTTCTTTCAAGGATATCCTGATATATGATAGTAATAATTTGGTTATACTCATAACATAATAATCCACATGACAAAACTGTATTCTCATTGTATTCAGGGAATATAACATGTTTTGTTAAATATAATTCATAGGAATCAACTGCACGCTTTAGATCTTTAAGTTTAAAGCGCTTTGTGCTTTTACTATCAAATATGGTCTTTAAAGCCTGAGCTTGTTTATCTTTTGGATTAGAAAGACGCTTATTGAACTCTTGATCATTTGCTAAGTTGTATATAGCAAATAAATCTGAACGCGATAATATAATAAAATTATCATTATCTTTCATAAAGGTATAAATATATTCAAGTTCATCGTAGACTTTGGTGAAACGCTCAATCAAGCTAAATTCTCGGTATGAACTATCAAAGAATTTTACTTTATCAAAAGATCTAACCTTAAGGCTTGCAATACTTTCTTCAATAAATAGTTGCAAAAAATGAAGGTCAACACCATTATCTTCTTTAAAACGATTTGTTTCAGGAGCTGACGAAAATATAACATATAAATTAATAATTTTGATATTTAGTTTCAAATCTGAAACTACTTTATCTAAGTAGGTGGTCTTAAAGTCAGTGTTAACTGCTATTTGAAAATCTTCCAATAATTTATCTAGAAATTGATCAAAACGTTCCTTATTTTTTTTATCATAGTGATCACCGAATATTCTAATAATACTATCCATGTAGTATTCGCACATGCTAGTGAGCATTTTCAAGAAAAAATAAAACTTATTGCTGGTATCACGCGGCACGATTTCTCTACCTGTCTCATGATCGTGAGTAATTCCTAAAATTTCACGGTCTTTCTCATAGCTTGATCGGAAAGCAAGCTGAGTATCGCTCTGTAACGCAAGTTGAAAATTTTCATTCTTGTTAACATTGCCAAAACTTTCAAGCTTCGGTAGATTTTCATAGCGTGTAATTACTACTTCATCATTGCGAACAAACGTTTTGGTCAAATAATATGCCAACATATCAATAAATTTTCTATTAGCCTTAAATGGTTTTAATCCTGTAATTAAGCGTTGAGAAAAACATGCGATATCAAGGTAAACAAGCTTTTGATATAAACAGCTAAAAACTTCCTTTGATTGTAATAAGTTTTCCCTACATTTTGATTTACCTGTCGCTTTGGTAACTGCTTCTACGTTTAGCATTCGGTCAATATTATCAATAGTGGATTTAATTTGCTCAAGATTTAGCCTAGTTTTTTCTGTAAAACAATTTATAAGGAGCTGACTTTTTTCCTTTAAAAAATCATTTACGTCCTTCTTTATAGACTCTGTTGTTTTATATTGTTGTAACTTCTCAAGTAACTTCAGTAGGCTGTTATAGTCATTATCTAAATTAACTAATCTAAGAATTCTTCCCATACTATTGACGCCTGTTCTGCGCCAAGCTGCAAAAATGTCTGAAGTATAAAGCCCTTTAAAGCTTTCAACTTTAGCTCGTGTTCCAGTTAAAAATTTATCATTATAACTTTTTATAAATACCACCATTGCAATTGCTGTAAGTGCTGGAACCCCACCCAATTCATATAACTGTGTAAGTTCATTTTGGACTTCTTGAAACTCTTGATGTGTAACAATTAACTCAAACTGGTATTGACCACTTGCTTGATAGGCTAGAGTGTGTGTACCTCGATCTACACTAAAAAGTGTAAACCCAGTTCTAGTACGTTCACAGCTTTTCATAAATTCTATAAATTGAGAGCTTATTTCTAAATTTTCTTTTTTAATATATTTATCTAGCATTGCATTAAAGGATACTGATTTAAACGCTGAGTGTGTGAAAATACAGCTCTCAATAATTGCAAACTTTTTAAATGCTAAATAGTAATTTTCACTGCTTGGATCAATAGCAAAAATCGCCATATACTTCAACAACATTGCTTGCGCGGATTGCTCAAGATCATTATAAATTGCACCAAAAGCATAACTTAGATACACCAAATCTTTATGGAGCATCTCAAATGCAACTCCGTTAACTTTCTCAAACCCTAAAAGATAGCCGCTAAGAGTATTACCAAAGTTCTCAAAAAATAAAACAAAAGACCTTAGCTTATACCACTCGCTGTATATTGTTATTAACGGATATAATGGATGGCGATGCGTTTCTCTCTTTGCAAGCTGATATTGTTTATTTAAACTAGTTGGAGATGAATAACAAAATTCTTCCAAGCAGTTTTTAGTAATTGGAAGAATTTCACTATGGAAATCTAAAAATAGGTGTTTAATTGTTTCTTGATCACTTTTTTGGACATTATTTTCACTACATACATCACCTAGTAATTTAAGAGGATTCATCTGGATACTTGCAATCATCTTTGCTTTAGTTGTAACTAAGCCACGAATAGCTTTATCATCATAAACTGTTCCAGTATATATTTCGTCATAAATCTTAGATAATTCATCATATCTTGCTAAAGTAGCTGACATTATTTTATGATATACCAAGCAAGAGAAACTATCCCTTTTATTGTTTAATCGCAACATCAACTCATCTAATGCGCTACACCACTGTTGGAACCTAGGGAGCTTTCTTGTATTAAGAACGGCTTCTTTCGGCAAAAGTAACTTATCTTTAATTTCAATATCTAGCTTTGATAAGCGCGTACCTAACTCATGAAGCATAGCAACTGCCAAGTTTAGTTTAGACATTAAAATAGCTTGTTTTAAACTGACATTTAACGTTTTACGCTTATATTCTTTCAGCTTTTCAGCATTTTTTTTGATTTGCTCAAGCTCTTTAAAATACTCATTTGTCTTTTTTTGTATATTCTCAGCATTACACAAAACCGATTTTAATTTTTCATCTATGGTACTTGGCGCAGTTATTGGAAACTCTGGATACAGATCTTTACTGATGATGTAATAACTTTCAGGTTCACGTGATTGTTCTGAAATCTTATTGTGTACCTCTGCATAATTTTTAGAATCAGCAAAGTAACTTAATACATAGTAAAGCATTTCATAGTAATAACCATCTTCAAACCTTTTTCCTCTTAGCTTAGAGCTGATTTTTTTAGGCAATCCTGATTGCTCGTAACGTTGGTCAAGCCTTTCTAAAAATGCTGCTTCAGCATTATTATTTTCTTCAATAATTTCGCTAGGCATAAGTAAGCTATACAGGTAATAAGGTGCATTTTCCGAGTCTTTTATTTGCTCTAGTGCATAGGTATAACCGTTCTCCTTAACTGCTAAAGTGTGCACAGCTTTTAAAAGCGTAGCTAATGGTTTAGCGCTGTAAAAAGCCTGAACCAAAGAGTAAGCATATAACAAAACGCCCATACCATTAACAGAAGTGTTTTTTTGTTTTGTTGATGCTTCTAAATTAATCTTTGTCACTAGGTCTTGATGATACTGTTGTAACAAAATAGATGCCTTAGTTCTTGTAAGAGGGTTTTCAAGCTGCTTAAGCAACTGTTCTAAAGTAATTTTTGAAACCCCTTCACCAAGGACAATTGGTTCAAGGCTTTTTAAAGATGAGATAAATTTTACTAAACTTGTCTCTGCTGATTCGTATATTGGCTCACCATCTTTACCCAAAATTTTTACTAATGATAGCATAGCCAGCAAATCATCTTGCATATAAACAATGCTAACTGCCTTGTCTATATATTCAAAGTCATTCATTATTATCTCCTTCTTGGATTTTGTTGCATACTTAAAACTTTTAACCAATCTCTAAATCTGGTTATGTTGTGCTGTTTAAAAATATTGGCTGACAAACTGATGATTGAATAAGACAACTCTATGTTACTTAAGCTGTCTAAAATATTCATACTTTATGATCCCCAATTTAACAAGAAATTATATGTTATAAAACGTCGTTGTCTTGTGATATAAAAATTAAACTGAACTTCGGTATCCCGCATTTTTATTTAGCCAGAGATTTTTATTTTTCAAACGGTTTTATACACTTTGACATTTAACCATACACGCTAAAAACATTATTTTATATAAGGTATTTTTGATAGACAATATCTTTTTTTAATAGAAACTGTGATAATAAGTGTTCGATAGATTTCATTATTAGTGTCACTTTAAGGGAAGAGGACTAGAGTTTTACTGTTATAACGTTAGATTCTGAAAATAGGTGTGCGTCTCCAGTAGTAAGAGAAAAATTAAACATCATTAGGATATAAGTACTCATTCTTTGCTACACTTTATGGCACCCTCAGCTCACTTAAAATCACTAATATCATCTAAGTATAGATTAATACAATTGGCACAAATTTTAACTTCTAGTAGGTTTTCATCCGTTTTTTTCTTTGAAGGAGTAAAGCTATTCTTTGTAGCTAGTCTGATGTGTTTATCAATTATATTTTTTCTAAAGGTACATCTATCACATATTGACTTACCACAAACCCTACAATGGTGCCTATGAAATAGTTTTAATTTTGTTTTTTTACAACACCTACAAATAGATGAATTTCTTTCCCATGCATATTTAGTTTGATCTTCATATATAAGATCAAATATGTATAAGCTCAAATCACTATTAGTTTTTCTTAAAGTTAGTTCTGTAGTTTGAAATGAAATATGGGTATATATAAATAGTGGAGTAGGAGCACCATCACTACGCAGCTCAATTACGTTATCTTGAACTGTTACACTATATTCTTTTAAAAAAGCTGTTATTTTCTCAATATCTTCTACATAATATTTATCAATAGATCCTGGGATAATATAATAGTATTCCAATTTTTGGATATTTTTTTTAGATATCTTTTTATCTATACTGTCTAAATTTTTATATCCAAATCCGCCACATTGTAAGTGAGCAGCAAATAGAATGACCTCATCAACGTCTGTTTCATCTAAATAGCATATCAATAAAAATGCTACACAGGTGAATAAAGGTCCAATAGCTATAGAGCTCTCATTAGGGTTGCTTATATTTCTAAAAACGTATTCTCTGTCTATAACCAATATGTCGTCAAATTCTGATAGTAACTTTATAATTAATACTCCGCTAATTAGTTACTTATATAAAATACATTTTACCATATTTGGTAGCGATATAATTTATATTTTACAGCGATAGCTCCGCTCTGGAATTTAAATTATACACGGTAACAAATAAATACCTACAAATTCAAGAAAAGACTGGTTTTAAATATTCAACATTTACTTCTTTTTCGTTTAAAATAGTCACAAAAAGCCTAAAGAAGTAAAATATGGAAACGATATTAGCAAAAATTGTTGAAGCAAAAAGAAAATGGCTTTTTGCAAAAAAGAGATTATTCCCTCTAGAAATTTTTAAAAATGGAATTGTCAAAGCAGATAGGGATTTTTATAAAGCTTTGGAGTCTGAAAAAGCTGTATTTATATTAGAGTGCAAAAAAGGCTCACCTTCCAAAGGAATTATCCGTAAAAAGTTTAATCTTAATGAAATAGCTTCTGTATATAAAAATTATGCTAATGCTATCTCTGTACTTACAGATGAAGAATTTTTTATGGGAAGTTTTGCAAACTTAGAAATAGTTAGAAACCAAGTACAACAACCTATTTTGTGTAAAGATTTTATTATAGATGAATACCAAATATATTTAGCTAGATATTATAAGGCAGATGCTATTTTATTAATGCTTTCTGTGCTTGGAGATCAAGAATATAAAAAATTAGCAAAAGTTGCTAATAGATTAAATATGGGTATCTTAACAGAAGTAAGTAATGAAGAGGAACTGCAAAGAGCTATAAATCTAAAAGCAAAAGTTATAGGTATAAATAATCGTAACCTTAGAGATTTATCTATAAATTTAAACACAACAAAAATACTAGCCCCTAAAATACCAAAAGGAGCAATTATAATTTCTGAGTCAGGTATTTATAAAAACAAAGAGGTTAGAGATTTAAGAAATTATGCTGACGGTTTTCTTATCGGCAGCTCTCTTATGGGGGAACGTAACCTAGAACTTGCTGTAAGAAAGATTATCTATGGATTTAATAAAATTTGTGGTTTAACATCTGTAGAGAATGCTCAAAAAGCATATGATGCAGGAGCTGTTTATGGAGGATTAATTTTTGTAAAAGAATCTTCTCGTTTTATAAATTATGACATCGCTAAACAGATATCTAAAAAAGTTAGATTAAATTATGTAGGTGTGTTTGCTGATGCTGATATTAATGAAGTTGTAGATTTTGCATATGGTTTAAAGTTAAACGCAGTCCAACTTCATGGCAACGAAAACCAGCAATACATAGATAATTTAAAAGCTAAATTGCATAAAAATTGTCAGATCTGGAAAGCGTACGGTGTCGGTACAGAAATTCCGAAGTTCTTAGATAATGTTGATTACCATCTTTTAGATAGCCAAGTAAATGGTAAAAAAGGTGGCACAGGCAAAACTTTTGATTGGAATCTTATAAAGGATAGAAAAAGTATAATTTTATCTGGTGGTCTAAATTCTACAAATATAGCTAAAGCAATAGAGCTCAAATGTTCTGGATATGATATAAACTCTGGAGTAGAATCTAAAACTGGTGAAAAAGATGAGAAAAAATTACAAGAAGTTTTTGAAGTAATTAGAAATTATTAAAATCCTCCTTTGACTTACCATATACGATATTTTTTAAGCCTAGAGATTTATAACTTCGTTGATTATAATCTCCTTAGAACGTCAAAAGGAGATAAAATATGTCTACTCAAAGTTTACTTATTAAAAATGCTACCGTTGTAAATGAAGGAAAAATTTTTAAATCTGACATTTTCATCGAAAATGGCAAAATAACTCAAATTGCTGCAAATATAGATAAATCAGCAGGCCAAGTTATAGACGCCATAGGATTACATTTACTTCCTGGAATGATTGATGATCAGGTACATTTTAGAGAACCTGGATTAATGCATAAAGCAGATATAGAATCTGAGTCACGAGCAGCTGTAATGGGAGGTATTACCTCTTATATGGAGATGCCAAATGTTAACCCAGCTACTACGGTAGTTGAAAGGTTAGCTGAGAAAAAAGAGCGAGCATCTCAACGTTCACATGCAAACTATGCTTTTTATTTAGGAGCTACGAATAACAATATCGATGAGCTTAAGCGCTTAAAACCAAATGATGCCTGTGGAATCAAAATTTTTATGGGTGCTTCAACAGGTGATATGTTAGTAGATAATCAAGAAACATTAGAGGGTTTTTTTGCTAATAGTCCTTTACTAATAGTGACTCACTGTGAAGATACACCTATGATTAAAGCAAATGAAGATAAAGCCCGTGAAAAATATGATGAAAACGTACCATTTGGCTTGCATCCTGATATTCGTTCACGTGAAGCTTGCTTTAAATCGTCACAATTAGCGGTGTCTTTAGCTAAAAAATATAACTCTCGTTTGCATGTTTTACATTTAACTACAGCTGAGGAAATGATTCATTTCAATAATGAGTTACCACTAGAACAAAAGCGAATTACAGCTGAAGTTTGTGCTCATCATTTATTTTTCTCACGTAAAGATTACGCTGAAAAAGGAGCTTTAATTAAATGTAATCCAGCTATAAAAGAAGAAACTGACCGTTTAGCTCTTTTAGAAGCAGTTAAAAATGACGTGATAGATGTAATAGCTACAGATCATGCTCCGCACACTTGGGAAGAAAAGCAAGGGACATACTTTAAAGCACCAGCTGGTTTACCATTAGTTGAGCAAGCACTTATTTCGGTTTTAGAGCATTATCACAAAGGTTTCTTAACACTTGAACAAGTGGTACAAAAAACGGCTCACGCTCCTGCTATAGTGTATAAAGTTAAAGATCGTGGTTTTATTAGAGAAGGTTATATGGCTGATTTAGTGTTAGTCGATTTGAATAATCCGCATACAGTAACTGATGAGAGTTGTCATTATAAATGTGGTTGGACACCTTTTGCAGGTTATACATTTAAGTCAAAAATCCATTCAACTATCGTAAATGGCATATTAAAATACCATCAAGGAAAAATAGTAAGTGATAAGAAAGGTCTAGCTTTAGAGTTTGAACATGAGTTTTAACTACGACTGTATAAAGATAATGGTTATTTATAGCTAATCCCAAAAAGCGGTATCCAAAGGAAAGGTAAAACTCAGTAACTTAGTTTTGATGACAACTTTGGTGATTTGAGTGACTGCAAAAGATAGTCATATTAATTATATCTATGTGTGTTTATAGATATTTAATAAATTTTTATAAAAACCCATTTAGTTATATTCAACAAGGTTTGCTATACTAATACAAAATACTAGTTTAGTAACTAACTTTAAGAAGAATTATATGAAAATAATGTTTTCAGCTGATGGTATTTCTAAATCTGATTTAGAAAAGACAGCCATTATTTCAAAGTATGTTGACTGTATAAAAATAGGTCATATCTTATGTTCTACTCTTTCTTTTAAAGAGATTCACGAACTTGTAGGCGATAAAGATATATTTTTAGATTTTAAGTTACATGATATTCCAAATACTGTTAAAACAGCCATTGAAAATTATTCAAAAGCTATTCCAAACTTTAAATATTTTACTTTTCATGGTACAGCTAGTGATGAGATGGTAAAAGCAGCTCTTAGTGCAAATACACAGGCTACTCCTTTAGCAGTGATTACACTAAGTAGTGATGCTAATTTTGATAAACAAGATAGTTTAGCTAAGTTTGAAAGATGTGTGAATTTAGGTGTGGAAAATTTTATATGTCATCCACATTTAGTTGCAAATGTAAAAGCAAAATTTGGCGATAAGGTTAAACTATACGTACCAGGCGTTAGACTTGAGTCAGACTCTAAAGATGATCATTTTAATGCTTTAACTCCGCAAAAAGCTAAAGAGTTAGGCGTTGACTATATAATAGTCGGAAGACCTCTATTAAAAGCTGATAATATCGTGGCTAAATTACAAGATTTTATATGAAAATTATGCAAAACCAAAATTTAAAGAAGATAATAATCTCCCCACCCTTTGGGAAGTATATTAAATTTAAAGAAACCTCTAATGTATATGGATCTTTTACAGTAAATAGACGTTGGGGTCTTATAAAACAAGCTATAAAGACTATTCGCAAAATAGAAAAAAATGCTTGGCGTAATAAAATTGGTTTACGTAATCCTGGTTTAGCAAATACAAATCCACCCAAAAGATCGCAAGATATTATTTCATTAGCTGCATTAGAAATAGCAGACTGGCATAGTTTTGCAGCAACTTTAAAAACACAAAAGTTTGCTAATCATAAAAATATAGAAATTAATATAGGTTGTCCTAATGCTAGTATCGTTGATTTTCCTGCTGAGCTTGCCTATCTATTTGAGGGTAGAAATATATCTATCAAAATGCCACCAACTATAAATATTAATGCTAAGATAAAAGAGTATGTAGCTGTTGGAATAACAACTTTTCATTTGTGTAACACAATACCTACTGAAAAAGGTGGTATATCAGGCTACCCTTTGCAGAAATATACCCTACCAGCTATAAAAGCAGCTAGAGAAGAGTTTGGCGATAATATAACCATAATTGGCGGCGGCGGGATATACACTCTAGAAGATGCCCAAAAATACCTAGATGCTGGAGCTGACCATTTATCTTTAAGTACAATTTTATTTAATCCTATTAAAGCAAGGAAACTTGTAAAAAGGTTATTGTGTATCTGAAAGCCATTATGTGTCAGAAAGATGCTCTTCTTTACAGCTCTTATTTTGCCAACTAAATTAACAGTTATTAGTTTATGACTCAGATTCCAAATAGAATAACAACAAATTTAAAATATATTTAAACCACACCATCCTGTGTTTTACAAAAATGTAAATAAAACCTTTATTTAAAAAATAAAATTAATTATAATAGAAAATAAAAAATAGTTATTATGTATTTAAAAAACAATTTTAGCTATGGCGACTTATTGTACGGCTTAGGTAACAGGGAAGAGCCGCAGACATATCTATTGAAAAATGGGTTCCAAGATATAAAGTCATCGCTTGTTCTAAGTGATCAATACAATATCTTAATAGGTATAAATAAGCCTGCGATGTCTTTACAACCTAACTTTTACAATTTATTTCTACAAATATATAATTTTTTGGGTAAAGAAAAAAATGAATTTAAACTTGACAATTTCGATAAATTCCTTGATTTTGACGGAAATTTGGAGCATCCACAAACCAAAGGTCGCCTTACAAAATTCCCTCATGAAACATGTTCTTATAGGAAGTATGCGATTAGTTGGGCCAAAGCTATTGGCAAATATCCACAAAAATTCAACGACGGCGAATTCATAATAAGTGCTTACGTTTATTACTTAATTATAATTTTTCTTTGCAAAAAAAACATATCCCATTTTGTAAAAAGAGGCAAAAAAATACATTTTATTTTGGATGGAATAAAGCTTGAACCGTATATAAATAAATGTAATATAGATTTGCTCACTGCTTTTCATAATATTGATTCTTTTAGCCAAAATGAAAATACAGATGCTTTTTTCGACTCACCCAAAATCGATCCTGAAAATAAACGCCTTATAGACAAGATTGGGAACCTAATTGATAGTATTCTTATACAAATACCTAGTGTTACCATTTGGGAATTAATAGAATGCTACCAGCTTTATAATTTAGATTATACGTATAGAAATAATATTAAATTTTATCGTAAACAAGAAGATAAGCATCGAACAGAATATGTAGAATCATCTCCGCCATGGATATCTAATAAAGATCAATGGCATGCACTTTTATTAAAACTTCGTAATTCTGAATTTAGAAGTATGAGTATATTGATGGATGCTACTATCGTTTGCTTTAATAACTATATTAAAAAGCAAATAGGGTCAAAAGAAGAAGATGCGTATGTTAGAAAATTTGTTACTAATATGCTTAAAGTATCCTTATCAACGAGTAGACTTAAAAAAGCGTTTAAATGTATTTATCAATTAATATCTGATTATGGTTCATATGGTCCTGAGAAATGTTTTTTTGCTGAAATGTTGTTTGAGTATTTATGGAGATATAAAGAAAATTTTTTATATTTCTTTAGAGGTGTCGCTAACTTTAGCATACAAAAACCTGGTTCCCCGATATGTCACAATATGTATAATATTTTTACTAATATAAGGAATCTTTCAAAGAAAGATTTTCAATTCAGCATAAAAAAAAGACCAAAAGACGATTTCTACATGGGTCTTCGTTCAAGAAAATATCTTGAAAATAGCCTAATAGATAATAATTATAAAAATTTAAAGTACTACTCCGATAGTAATGGTTTTATTTACGCCAAATAAATTAAGTTGTTTTATATCTTTGATTAAACAGTTACGAGCCTTAAATTTGCAACTATTTTTTCAAACAAATTAATCAAGATTTATAGATGTTCCTTTAATACTAACACCACTAGAAGAAAGCTCCACCGAACTTTCTCCACATTTTATGATCACTGTACTAGAATTTATTTCTATACTATTACTACCACATTTTAGAATAATTTTATCTTTACATTCAATAGTTGTCTCTTTAGCTGTTAATTTAGCTGACTCATCTTTCTGACTTAGTGTCAAAATGGTTTTTTGGTTTGCATTTATAGTTATATCGTCAGAAGTTATTTCAAAAAAATTATTATTATTATCTGCCATAATATTATTACTCGCTTTCTTTGCAGCTTATATACCCCTTATTATCTACTGTACAACTCCATGAGTTTCCAGCAGGGTCAGGTATATAATATCTCCAGATGTTATAATCTTTTCCTATATTCATAACAAAATATATAGCTCCAGGCTCATCCTTAGATTTAAACGATAATGTGTCAGTTAGATTCTGAGGGTGAATTAGCTTTGTTTGGTGTTCGCTATCTAGAATTTGTTTGCTAAGAGAGTCATATGTTGTCTGAGTCATCTTTTCCATAGAACTAGGTTGCTCATAAACTACTAGATAATTGTTACCCTCATTTGCCTGAGCAGAAGATTTTAGATTAAGATAAAATTTATCTTTTGCTGTAGTCGTTATGCAACCTGATAATAAAAGGGGGATGGTTATACTAAAAAGGTGTTTTTTCATTATATGCTCTCCGTGGTATTTATTTTATTAAACGCACTAAACATATTGTCAAATTGAATTTTAAATTTAATAGCTATATTATTTTGATCCCAAGTATATGTGTTACCGTCTTTATTTGCTGCATCAAGAAGCTTTAAAAAAGACCAGTAGCTTGAATGTATTTCTATAGAGTTAATTTGATCATAGTTATCTATATACCCCACAGAGCTGGGTTGCTGCTCAAACCATTTATATTTTAGCGTTATAGGCTTTTGTTGGGTACTAATTCCTATAACTTTTTCATTACCAGTACTTAAAATAGTCATTTTAACAAAAGTATTATTTGCCAAGTAGGCATTTGGAGCTGGCATTATATGTAATGTAATGTCTAAAGGTTTTGGCTTTCCAGATTTATCCCATAAAGAGTTTGTAAGTTTTTGGACACTATTAAGAATACTAACCATATTTTGAGTATTAGAGCCAAATAGACCTGGAATTTTAGCTATCCATTGCTCATTTTTGTATTCAAATATTCCGTACATATCTTTTTTGACAGTTTTCCAAAATTTCCCTTTTGGACCAAAGGTTTCAGTAAGCTCTTTTGGAGAAATAGCTGTGTCAGATTTATCTATGAAAGGATAATATTTTTTTTGTTTATCAATCATTGGTAATATATCTTTTTCCCAAAGATTATACTTACACGTGGTAAGATAAGGTCTCCCAAATTGCATGATACTTTGTAATGGTGCTGTGAAAATAATAGAATTTTCTTCACTGATATTATTCTTCTTCAGCAAAGAATTTACCTTATATAAATAAGAACCTTTTGGCTGTGTAAATAAATCAAGAGTTACCTTGTTTATAGCATCACTTTTGTCATCAGAGTCATGAATTTTATCGACTATACTTCTTATTATTTGATTATATTGTTCCATATCATTAGGGTTAGAAATCATTTTATTAACGTTTTGGAAGTATAAATTAATTAGTTCTAATTGAGGTATTTTTTCTAGGTTTTTTTTATCAAAAGTCGTGTTCTCTATTAGAGTTTTTAACATATTATTAAACTGGGAACTAGTTGATGAAATAAGTAGTAAAGAAGAAATTATATCATTAGGATTTATACTATTTTTGTATGAAGTTATAAGTTTAATATATGATTTTTTATAATTGTCTATATATGTTTGTAAAGCATTATTATAATAGTTATTAATAGCAGAACTATCAATATCATATTTTTTTAGTAAATTAATAACCTCTTTATAGGAGGTTATCTCTGGGAATATTATTTCTTTTAATCCAGCCTTGGTATATATAGTTGAGATATTGCCATAATAACTGCCTTTGTCAGCTATATTAATTGTAGATTGCTTAACAGTATTTTTATCTATAAGTTTAGCTCTTGATAATACTAGATTGTTCGTTATATCGTTATAAATTGCCTGCATAATTACTTTATGCCATATTGGCTTTGCCATTTTTGTATCATTAGGCAAATTCTTTTCTAACTTTTTGTCTATTTTTTTTAACAAGTCAATAGCTGCCTGGAGATTGTCTACTTGGGTTTCATTAATAGAAGGAATTAGCTCTTTTATATCTTTAAGCTCATCTGAAGACTTTGTAGTATCTTTGACTTTATCGTAAAGTTTTTCAAGAAATACTCTGTTATATTCTGATAGAGATTTTTTCATTGTAGGAAAAATCCTCTCCATGAATATGTTTATAGTTTGTTGTTTTGCTACAGGTAAGTCTAGTTCGTCTAGAAATATATGTAAAGTTTTTAGATTAATAGTAGTATTCTCTAACACATATGATTTAACCATTTTATACAGATTGGAATTAACAAGTAAGGTTTTATAAGTCAAATCTAAATTATTAAGATCTTTATTAGCTATATTAATATTTACTTTTGGTACTGGAGCACTGATATACGTTGTAATAACATCTTCAGGTATATTTGTTGCTAAACTCCATAACTTCATATTTGACTTTACAAAACGTTGTAAATCGGTATTTTGGGGTGCACATAAGATTAAAAAGATAAAAACTCTATTTATTGTATCATCTGAGGAGAAAGTATTTTCTAATAAGCCTAAAAGTTGATGTTGAATCTTTATACCTTCATTAACATAAATTCCATACTCTAACATTTTATCTGGGTACAGAACACTTTTTATTAGTTTACTTTTTACCTCTGATATATAGTTTTTACTTAAATTGACCACTTGCTTAGCTTCTTTAGGTTTAATTGAAATAGCAAAAAGCTCTTGTTTATATCTACTAATAATATTTTTGTAAATGAAAATATTAGCTGCAAATATTACACCTAGTATAATTAATGTAGCTACTATACATATCCATATTATTTTCTTGAACATTTTTTCATTATATGGCTGAGAACCAAAAGACCTCTGAAACAGGTTCTGGTTAATGCTAGCTGTAGTATTATTAAGATATAAAGAAATACTCTGAATAGCTTTTGGCGTATCTATATAATCTAATTTTTCCAAAAAATATTTAAAACAATTATAGATATCGTTGATGAAATAACTAAAACGCAAAAATCCCTGAGGATGTTTTTTAAGTAACATATTATTTGCTAGGGCGTTTAATTTCTTAAGATAATGTTCAAATTCTTCTTTTATGTTTTGTGGGCTTAAAGTAGATGATAATAGAGGGATATCATGTTTTGCAACATAATCAATAAAAGTACTATAGTTAGGGTGCTTTTCAATATCAGCAACAGACAAAACAAAATTAGGAAGCTTTTTGTAAGTTTTTGCTAGTTGTATTATTACTGATCTTAGATTCTTTATTTCTTCTAAAATAAGTGTTTCGTTCTTAATATTTATATGCTCAAATGAGTAAACAATAGTTGGAATTTTCCCACACATCGAACTAACCTTATGACAGAATGCTCCTAATTCTTTGTATATATGATCTTCATTAAATCTATGTAATTCAAGGATATAAGATTGGTCTGATAGATAATGATTGTAGCTAGTGCTTTCAACCTTGTAGAGCTCTACCCCTAGAGTTTTATTTGTCTCATTTTCGACAACTTTTGAGTTAGATGGGTTTATATGGATAAAAAAATTAGCATTAGTTTTAAAAGATTTTTTCGTTTTTCTGTCTGCTTGTGATAATAACTGTCTAAAAGACTTGTTTAGCCTTAGAGAATTTCCTAACCTAAATTTTGGAAGAAACTTTCGTAAATACTTTCTTAAATTTTTAATATTAAAAACTAGTAATATAATAACAGCAACAATAAAAATTAATACAAAAGCTAATAATATTAAGATATATAAGTTCATATGTATTTACTCCAAAATCTTATTTTTTGCAATCTACACTTATTTTGAACGACTTATTATTCATCTCTAGGTTTGATGGAGTACCGTTATCTGTAGGGCAGTGACTTATTTTAAATGAGCTTGTTTTATCTCCAGGTACATAAGTATTTTGAACCATCGTGAGTTGTTCTTTGCGGTTTTCAAATATTATTCCTTGGTTTTGTTCTTTATCACCTGCTGTAAACATATCTTCTGGAGCAATATAGTTCTTTATTTTCGTCACGTTTGCATGCTCTTGAAATAACTTAATCTCTACTTCGGTTCCAGATTTCAAATAAAACAATATATTTGAATATGATAATAAGGTCATATCAGCAGGTACAAAGCGCTTATTTTCCGATGTTAATTTTGTCCATAATTGAGGAGCTACCTTTACTTGATATCTAGGTCTACTAGCTGCGTTAGGATCTAAGGTAGCTATCTTATCAGAACAACTATAGCTTTCATTTGCAGCCATACTTTTACTTGAATCAGCTGTGTAATTAAAAAGTTCACTGGTATGGGTTGCTTTTTCATCGTCTGATTTTGTAGCAAAAATATGTCCACTAATTTTTAGTGCTTTAGAAGCTGGGTAACTTTTATTTTTAGGCCATAACTCCTTATTATATAAGTATAGTTTTGAATGACAGTTAAACATTAAAGGAAGTTTATTGTTTTTTAAAAGCTTATCTTCAAATTCAAAACTAATTTTGTCTTCTAATATTTTGCCTTCTTGCCTATCTTCATAGGCAAGAGGATGCCTTTTATTATTTTTTGCATAAAGTGGTGTCTTTTCAAAATTCAAATCAATCTTATGTAAAACCATATTTTTATCAGTTTTACCTAAAATAAGGGACCATTCCTCTGAGGTTAAGCTAATAGTGTTTTGTAATGGAAAGATTGAGTATGAACATGGAAGCGAGCTAGAATTTATTTCTAAACCAGTATTTTTTGCTGCAAATTTATTTTTTAGTCTAGCTTGGCAATTATCTACTTTTAGTTTAAATAAATTGTTAACATCATGCTGCGTTGTATGATCTTGCTTAAATGAATCTATTGTCTTAGGTATATCGTCTAATTCTGTGACTTTTAATTGTTGCTTAGCAGCAGAGTTTGGATTTACATTTACTAGAGTCTTTTCTGGTAAGTAAGGCTTATTGTATATATACCTAATACTTTGTATACGCTGTTTATCTTCTTTTAGAATACTTTTAACAGGTTTAGCTTTTGACAATATACTCGAGTAATCAGAAGTTATTGTATATGTGGCACTAATATAATCGTATAATAACAATAAATTGTATTGTTTTAAAATATAACTAACGTATCCAAGAAACCCATCCTCACAACTACCATCTTCACAATTCATGCAGATAAAAGGTAACTTCTGCTTGAGAGTTGTTTCACTACTTTTATCAAAAATTAATTTAACTAATTTTTCAAAAGGCCTGTTTTGCTCTATAAAAATATCATTATATGATTGACCACTATAAATGCAAACAGGGTTTAACTGCTTCCAAAAGAAACTCATTGCGTCACAAAAACTTATTTTGTATAAAGCATCACATTTAACTAAAGG
This sequence comes from Allofrancisella heilbronnii, assembly GCF_000710735.2. Lineage (NCBI taxonomy): Bacteria > Pseudomonadati > Pseudomonadota > Gammaproteobacteria > Thiotrichales > Francisellaceae > Allofrancisella > Allofrancisella heilbronnii. Next base: position 1,617,342 of record NZ_CP144673.1, read on the forward strand.
AGAATTTATTTTTCCACTTACTAAGCCAAATTCTGGAGATCTTATTAGCGTTTCTTTCGTTTCATGGTTACCTGAATAGGCGGTAAACTTTATTTCTTGATTGCCTAAATCACCATTTTTTTCAATAAATTCTTTTTGATCACTCTCTAAGAAAAACTCTTGTTTAATCAAGATTTCTAGTTGAAAAGGAAGTCCATTTGCAAGTATATCCATAAGCTTATTATCATACTCAGTTTGGTATGGATATACAAAATCTATATGGCCACAAAATCCTTTAGTTTCTAAAGAAAGTTTAAGGTCTTGAATATAGAATGAGTTAACTTCTATACTCTTATCTGCCTGTAAAGAAAGCTTTTCATCAAGAGGTATTATTTTTAATTTTATTGATTGCCAAGCTAACGATAAATATGTATTTGGAAGCAATTTTTCTATAAGAGATTTATGCCATTTTTTATTTAGATCAATATTATTCAGAAGCTTCTCATCTATAGGTAACATCTTCTCTAAGATGCCATCTCGTTTAAATAGATCATTAAATTTTTCTGTGTATACTAAGTCTATAAGCTTATCTTGAGAAACTTCTTTAATTACATTTAGCAGTATCAAATCATTTATGTTTTCTTCATCCATGTTCTTACGCTTAGTTTTTTATCCCTCCTGGTTCTTATGAATTATACATATGAAAAGTAAAGTTTCGTGAGATTCTACACCAAAAATTTATGAAGGTTAAAAACAATCTAAAATTTACCGTCTTTTTATCCTAAAAAATTAATGCTTAGATGGAGTTTTTTTGTTTAATATTAGTTTTTTGTTTAAAACAAAGTGCTGTAAAAAAAGTTATAAAAAAATTTTTACTTGTTAGAATCAATTTTGAGATAAAGCAAAAACCCTATTTTTGTAAGATAGAGTTAAAAACAAAGAAATAGGAGAGATGCAAATGGCTGTAAATGATGAAATTCCTAAGTCCCGACTAATGCTTCGCTATAAAACAGAGGTCGACGGGGAACTAAAAGACAAAGAGTTGCCATTTAGACTTTTGGTAGTGGGAGATCTTTCCCAAGGTTTATCAAAAGATAGAAAGCAAGACTTTGAAGAAAGAAAAATCCGTCACATGGACGGAACAATAGACTCTATGATGAAGGATATGGATATGGAGCTTAATATTTCAGTTCCAAATCGTATAACTCCATCTAAGTCTTCAAATTTAGATGTCAAGTTAAAAATTGATTCCATGAAATCTTTTCAACCAGGAGTAATAGCTGAAAGTGTTCCTCAACTTAAGTCTTTAATTCGACTAAGAGAAATGGTTCAAGAATTTGAATCAACGGTTGATAACAATAAAGGTTTTCGCAATTTGGTAAAAGAAATCTTAAGAGATGAATCCACTTTGGAAAAAATAAAACAAGAGCTCCCTGCGTTAGAGACTTTCAAAATGGTTACTGAAGAAGTTTTTTTAGTCGAAAAGGAGGAGAAGTAATGTCTGAAGTTACACAAATAGAAGTAAAGGATGAGATTAACTTATCAAAGCTATTCTCTAGCTTGAATTTAAAAACAACAGAAAACATCTTGCGAAAAGTTGAATATGAATACGTTACAGACGCAAATAATCAGATAGATATAACATCTGATGATGTTTTAAGACTAGCTGCTGGATTATCGGCTATTTTTGCAAATGCAAAAAATGAAGATATGAACCTTTATAATAAACATTTAACACGTAACGTTATAAACCGCATTGACAGTATAATCGAAGAGCAAGTAAATGATATTATTCACAATGAAAAGTTTAAAGCTTTAGAGAAACAATGGTTATCTATTAACGAAATTTACCTAGATAAACCAAATGATGCTCCTATTAAACTTTCAGTTCTAGATGTTTCAAAAGAAGAGTTATTAGATGATTTTGAGACCAATGCTGTTGATATTTCATCTAGTGATATGTTTAAAAAACTATACGTAAGCGAATATGACCAGTATGGTGGGGAGCCTTACGGCACAATGATTGGCTTGTATGAGTTTCAAAATACACAAGATGATATAAACTGGTTATCTTTGATGGGTAAAATAGCTACAGCCTCGCACGCTCCATTTATTGCAGCAGTTAGTCCTAAGTTTTTCGGGTGTGAAACAGCTGAAGATTTAGCAGATATCAAAAATCTAGGTGCTCTTATGGAACATCCAAAATACGGTAAGTGGAATAATTTTCGTAAAACAGAACAAGCTGCATACATCGGTTTAACAGTACCACAATTTTTGTTAAGAGCTCCGTATGACCCAGATAATAATCCAACCATTGGCAAGTATATTAAGAACTTTAAAGAAAAAATAACTAGCCCTCTTTCAAATGAAGAGTATACATGGGGTAATTCATCAGTACTATTTGCTAAAAACTTAATGAGAGCATTTAAAATTACTGGTTGGTGTCAAAGTATTAGAGGTCCTCGTGCTGGAGGTACTGTAGAAGGACTTCCTGCTCATACCTTTAACATAAGAGGTTATGAAGAGCTAAAAGTTCCAACAGAATTTGTTATACCAGATTATCGTGAGTTAGAATTTGCTAATGCAGGATTTATGCCTTTTGTATATAAAAAAGGGACTTCTGAAGGCTGCTTCTTTAGTGTTAATTCATTAAAGATGGTTCAAGAATATAAAGATCCAAAAGACTCTGAGAACTCGCAGTTAATAGCGAATATTTCTTACACATATTCGGTTACTCGATTAGCTCATTATATAAAGATGATAATGCGTGATCGTATTGGATCATCCGCTACAAAAGAGACTATTACAAACACTCTTTCTAGTTGGATTAATAGCTATGTTACCACGGTTCCAAACCCTACTGATCTGACAAAAAGTTATTTTCCTTTCAAGGCTGCAGAAATATCTGTGGAACCGATAGAAGGAAAAATCGGTTGGTACAGATCAAATATTACCATACTTCCACATGTCCAATTTGAAGGTATGGATGTTGAGTTAAGTATTGATGCAAGACTTAACTCATAAGTAGTTGGCATTTAAATAAATAAGGAGAGTAGAGATGTCAGATTTTATAGCTATCGATGGTCAAAAAATGGTTTTAACTCCAAACTCACACCCTAGTGCAAATTTAACTAGTCCGTCACCAACCCATGACGCTGTCTTTTTGGAGCTTAAATTTAGTGCAGAAGCAGGACCAGCAGACCTAAAAACAAAAATACCTTATTATGATGTTGGTACAACGTCTCCAGGAAGTGCTGCTGTAAATTTTAAGTTAGAGCATGGCGATTTTGATGCTGTCAACCAAACTATAGTCTTACACTTACGAACAACAAAAACTATAGTTTCTGAATTAAACAAGGCTATTACAAAACTATTATCTTCTGGAGCAAAAGCACAGCTAAGTGTAGAGATAGCATCTGCTAATGATAAGCAAACTGTAGATCAAGCTAACAAAGGTACTATTGTTAAATATTTTGATCCACAGGGAGCAAAATTTACACTGTGTGAAGAAAAGACCCGCCAGTTTCAGCATCTGCTAGCTCATGAGTGTGGTGATTTATATAGCCGTTCAGCTACAAATAATGAAACTGAGTTAACAGGAACTATTATCATTTCCGGTAAATGGGAAAAAGGTACACCCATTTCTACATGGACTAGTGATAGTAGTCAAAAAATAGTTGTAGGCGTAGATAGTGGTAAATAATAAGTAGATATAAACATGAGTAAGGCAAGTGAAGAGTTAAAAAAACTATTTGATACTAATCGGGATTGGCGAGTTTGTAAACGCTCTAATCTTGAGTTACTAAATGAGTGTACAGAACTTTTAAATAACCGAAGCTTTCAAGAAACGATGTGTTTAATTACTAAGTATATTCAAGAAAATAATGTATTAGATATACAATTATTTTGCCTTTACTTGCAAGCTTACTTTAATATAAACCACTCAGCTGGAAATTTTGTCTCAGTATTAGAAATTTTAGCTGGAGTATTAAGTGGTTATCATCTTATTACTCCTACAAATAAAAAAGACACAATAGTGTTACGTAACGTCATAACTTTAATTAATGAAGCTAATGATGCTATTAACTACTATTATCCTGATTTTTTGGATAATCAGTTACAGCAAGTTACAGAATTTTTAGAGCAAGTTAAAGATCTTTTGGCATGTAATATCCAAGAAGTTGGATTAATTAACTTTAATAGAGCAAAAAACCAAATACTAGCTACTATTTCTAAATACGTTTTTAAAGAAGTTGTTAATAGTAATCAAGAAAAAGCTGATAATGAGAAGGTAGATAACTCTCTAGCTCAGACAAGCAAAGAAAATGTATATAGTTTCTATTGGTCTAACCTTTTGCTAAAAATAGCTAGATTTAACAATTTAGCTAACCCTTTGGATACTGTATCAGATAGGTTTGAGCTAGCTTTACTCTTTGATTCGATTCAGACTGAAATACAAGAATTTAATCCAATTAAATATTTTCCCAAGGAATTCCAGGTTTTTTTAAATTCGGTTACACCAGAAACTTACTCTCAAATTCAACAAATTATAGAGAATAGTAAAGGCTCTGCTTTATGGGATTTTATGCTGCAAAAAACTCACGCTGATATTGAGTTAAATATTAAAAATAAAAAAATAAATACTGGATTTGATATAGACGATATTTTGCAAGCTTCTAACTATAAAAATAATATTAAAAATATGCTTGATGAAAAAATTGATGATTATCAGACACCACCAAATAATGATGAAGCTTTTGGTCCAGATTTTGATATTTTGGATTTATAAAGAGGAGCAGAAATGATTATTACATTTACTAACAGTAGAGTGGAAGTAAGAGTATGCAACAAATAAATTGGCACTTAGGACAAGCAGTTTTGCCTGAGCATTTTACGCTATCTCAGCATTTATCAAACAAGCGCAATATTCACCTTTGCCAAGTTAACTCTACTGTAGATTTTTATGGTCTAGCAGAGCTCAAAATAGATGAATATTTATTTGATAAAAACATCCTTAGGGTAGAATCCTTACTATACATAACACTTACTTGCGAATGCATCCATTACCAAAGTTCCACTTACCCTAAAGTCTTAGAATTAAATTTAAATACTATAGATTCAGATACCGCTGAGATTGTCGTACAAATTAATAAAAAACCTTTGACAAAAGACGTTGGTGATAATGATACAAAAGTTCAAACAAAATTTTCCAATATCTCACTAGCTGTAAATCCTGAGAAAACAGATGAGTTGTCTAGTTTCAAAGTACTAACCTTAAATAAACTAGAAGACGGCAACTGGACACTTAAAGAATTCCTTCCTCCTATCTTAACTACAAAAGTTTATAACTTTAAATTAGTGACTGATAAACTAAGTAATTTATTACAAATAATACACTCCTATATTTTAAACGAAAAATCAACTAACTCAGCAATATCATCTTTTAAATTAACGTTATTAAATAATATTTTGTACAGCCGTAACCAGCTGCAGTATTATATTTGGCAGTTATCATATAGTAAGTATTCTCCTATAATTATATTTCATGCTACTCAAAATATATATTTATATTTATTACAATACCAAGAAACTACAGAAGTAGATTCTACTTTGGTTTATAAGCACGAAAAACCTTTGGAAAGTTTTCAATATCTAATTGCAGCAATCCGTGAGAAAGTGTTACATACAAAAGCTATAGAGTATAAGGTTTTAAAACCTATAGAAAATTTACTATCTACAGGCATTATAGAGTTTGAAGTTTTAAATCGTAAAAAGCACTATTTAGTTGTGCGTAAACCAACACAAGACTATAGCTATTCACTTTCTACAATTAAGCTAACTTCTCCAAGCAGAATTAAGCATGTAAATAAATACGCAATGGTTGGTTTAAAGCTTTCTAAGTTGGACTTTAACCCTTTACCTGTATCAAGTGTCGATAAATACTGTGATATTTATGAAATTCTACCATCAAGAGAGTGGGATTACATTCTTAGTGAGCAGGTAATATCTTTGCTAAATAGTAAAGATGTAAATGAACTTAAATTCGTTTATTACTATGTATAGGGATAGTTAGATTATATATGAACAAAACAGATTTAAAGAAAATACCTCTAGATAAACTTAAGCAACTTGATCTTATGATACTGCTAAACCTGTTGCACCGTGTTGGTTTTAATACACAAGATATTACATTTGAAAGCCGTTTAAGTCTTAGCCAGACTAGCAGGCTTATAGAAGATATAGTTTTTGATCGGGACAAAATTAAGCTTATTGTAAATATGGGGATACTATCTGCAAATTCGGCTTTGCCTGATCACATATTGGATTTTTTTTCTATAAATAATGATTCTGTATCTTGTACTGTATTAAACGCTTTAGCAAGTAAACTTTTAAAACACCAAATAAATATGCTTCTGATAGAACAATCTGATGAGTTAAAACATTTATATTTAAATGGAGACGTTCTTTTTACAAGAAACGATAATTTTTTTTATTCATTATCTTCTTATAACAGCTTATTTGAAAGGGCTCTTGTACAGTATAAATTGAACGTTAGATCAAAGTGGCAGTTAAGTTTAGTTAATAAAGCTAGCTACTTAAGTCAGAAAACAAACCTCTCTAATATGCATATTGGAAATAAATTACTGTCACCTAAGTTACATTTTACTATAACTCTCCAATCTGACCGTTTATTTAACAAAAAAAAATGCAAAGAAGTTTCAAAATGTATAGAAAAGTTGGTTTTAAGTAAGCTTTTTGACATAAATAGATATGCTATTATGGTAACTGTTTGGCTTATAATTCAGCCGGTACAAATAACTTTTATGCCCTTTTATCTATCTCAAGACACTAAGTTGATTAATCATAAAATAAAAATTTATGAGAGGTGTAAGTATGGATACTGATTTAAAGAATATCCAGTCAAAAGAACAGTTATATCAATATTTAGAATTAAATAAACAAAATAAAAATGATATTCTAGGGTCGGGCGACCTAAAAGTAATTATAGATGCGGTAGAGTATACGGTACAACGCTCTACACAAAGCATTCAAGAATTTATATTACAAAGAAGATTTAACTTATTTTATAGCTATTATCCTTACTTTTTTCAACATGTACCCAATCATGCTATAGTAGAAGCTTCTACAAACCAAAACGATAAGTTTATAGATTTAGAGCTAGGTGAAGAATTCGTATTAAAGTTAGACGATAACAATTTTAGGTTTCAGGCTGCTATACCTTTTGCTCTATTACCTTTTCAAGTAACAAATTGCTATATAGATAACAACATTATTAATATTGAAATTGACGCAATTAAACCTTTTAGGTTTGATAGAAACCGTTTTTTGCTAAGCGCTAATCCTTTGGTTATGAAAAACCATCAAATTTACCATCTTATAAATACTTTGAGAGAATATAAATCAGCAAAGATGACTTTATTTGTAAATGAGTTAGATAAACCCATACCTATTACTGTTTTTTTAAACTTTGATTTAAAGTTTAATCTAGAGATAACTCAAGAAATTATATTAAAGGCATTAACACAAGCAGTATTTAGTAACTTTTACATAGAGTTTGAGGATTTACCAGAAGATTATCTTTTTTATAAAATTTTGTTAGAAATAGAAATACCAAAATCTAATAATATATCGAAACCTTTAGCTTCCAATGTTATAAAAACTAATCTACTCCCTGTCTTTAACCTATTTGAAGATCACGCAATGAAAATTAACTGTGATTATACTCAAGAAAGCTATGGAGTAAAGCACTTAGATGGACCTAATGAATATGTTCCCACAAAATTATATAGCGTAGAATATAATAAACAAATTGCTTATCATAGCTATCTAAATCTTAGTAATGCAAAAAGCTATAATTTAATATTTGAGCCTTCAGGGCATATGAGAATAGCCTTCCTGGATCCTTCATTAGAGGAGCTTTCAGGTTCTAATGAAATTGTTATAAACGCTCAATGGACACAGATAATCTCCGCGGATGTTAAGAAAAAAAGTTATACTTTTATTCCTTTGAGTAGAAGTATTGGTAGCCTGAAATTCAATATAATTTATAGTTACGGCTTTAGAAGGAATCAACTCTTAGAAAGAGCAGAAAATATCTTAAAAGTATTAAATATTATTAACGCTACAGGTCTTGATATTGACACTTTTAAAACGCTAATTTCTCTTATAACAAATCATGATAAATATGCCGTAAAGTTTATTGAGAAAAACCTTATTAACATTGAGTCAAGTGGTGAATTTCGTTATGTAATATCTATAAAAACCGACTTATATAAACCTGAATTTGTTTTCTATGCGGATCTTGTACGTATGTTTCTTAAAACACACCTTTCTAAACGAATAGGTGTTAAGGTTAACTTTCAAATCAAAATAATATAAGGAGTATTTATGAATCAAGATATTATAAACGTTTTTGCTACTATAAATTTTTTCATAGAAAGTTATAACTTAGACACAAATATGCAAGATATTATAGCTTTTCGTGAGAAAGTAATTACTAAAACAACGCATATACACAATTTGATTCACCAAGAGCTTGGTGAGAGAATCAGTTTTTATATTGCATTCGCAATATACATTTACTGCGATGAGGTGATTAATAAACTAAACTTCGAAGCAGATAGTAATGTTACTAATTGGCACTTACTCCAAGAGGAGGTTTATCAGCGAAACGACGGGGGAGACTATTTTTTTGAAATAATAGAAATTGTCCTTGATAATCCCGTATTTCCTAAAGTTGTAGCTCAAGTTTTGTATTTAATATTAGCATTAGGGTTTAAAGGTTGTTATGTCGGCTTACAATCTGAAATAAACAAATATAAAAATAAGCTTTGTGCTATATTGCCAAATGAGGAAGTAGGTGACATTAGTTATCCAACACTTAATAATCTAGATAATAAATTTAGGAAAACTTATAAATTATGGATCTATAAAAGTATATTTTTAGCGGCTGTTTGTTTTCCTATTTTTTCTTACTTTGGCATATTGTTGATTAGGTAATAAAATTTAACATAGGAGGTAATAATGAGTAATTTTGTAGTAAGTAATGCTCTTTTAAAATGTTCTTTTGGCACTGTATCAACTCCTTTAACAGTATTACCTAAAGGACCTTTAGTAAAAGGTCAAGGTCAATTGGCAGCAACTATAAATGATCATATTCCTATGGTAAATATTAAGCCATTTGGAATGTGTAATAGCCCCTCAAATCCGGCTGGTATGGGCAAACCAATAGTACCTACTCCATGTCCATGCGTACCTATAATACCATCTCCATGGACACCATCAGCAACTAAAACAAAGGTTAACGGTCAACCAGCTCTGCTACAGAACGCGACTTGTATGTGTATTTGGGGAGGCCAAATAAGTATTAATACTCCTGGACAGATGATTATTGCGGCTAAGTAGGTGACTCTGTTGCAAGCTGAAATTAGACGGATGGTAATAAAACAAAAATAAAGGGAGAACTAAAATGGCATATGATTTAGAGTTAGCAATAAACTTTAGTAAGTTTGTTAATGAAACAAATAGTTTAAATCCTGATTACCATTCTATTTTTAAATTTGTTGGAGATCGACTTAACGAGTACGATTTAGACCGTTTTAATAATAACTCAAGTGCTTGGATAGGACAAGTCCAATATGAAAGGCTTAAAGGTGCTGAACCTTACGAAATCTTTCTGCACTCCAGTTTTAATTTTCGAAAATATGAAAAACTTGTGCCAGTGTTTAACCTTACTTGTAATTTTGATAATGAACTCTTTCATAAATATGTGGAGTTGTTGAAAAAACATATTTTAAATAAATATATTAATCCAAATAAAAAGATAACAAAGATAAGAGTTTTTATTTCTGGTCATGGTGCTTATAATATGAAGTTTGGAACAGGAGACAAAAAATTAAACAACGGTTTTGTAAGCTATAGTGACGTTATAACTATTTTAGATAATATCCTTTTTTCCTCGTTGGATCTGAATATATTGGACGCAGACATACAACTTATATCATGCAAAGCTGCTATTGAAAATTATCATGAAAAGTTCTTTAATTTATTGAGCAAAAAATATAAAGATACTGGTTTTAAATTTAGTGTTACAGGTTATTTAGAAAATATAACGTTAGAGGGTGCGCTAAGCAGTGATAAGTTTGTGTTACCAAAAACAAAAACTCATGGGGCGCCACAACAAATAATCTATAATTTAGTAAATTCCGAAGATGTCTCTAGCATTAAATCATCATTTAATAAAATAGTTAATAAAGTAGAAAAAATAAAAAAATGTAATCCCGCCACCCTTAGTGAAATATTCAAAGCTAGAGATCAAGCATTAAAAGAAAGTAATCAAAAATATAACTTAATTTTTATAGACATGCTAAGAGGACTACTTATTGATAGAATTGATAAGCTTGAAACTAGTGAATTTACGAAAGAAGAACCTATACTTTGCCAAAACACAATAATTGGCGAGCAAGGTGAGACGTTGCAAAATAGCCTAAATAAATTTTTATTACAAATCACTTCACTTAAAAAGGCTTTTATAAATCATATGAAAAAATATTGCCATGAACGTTGCGAATTATTACAAAAAAGGGGCTGCTAAAATAGTGTCAAACTCCGATGTAGTAGCTCAAACTTGATCTGACAGTCACCAATTAATTTGAGACTGAATTTATTTCTAAACTAGTGTCAGATTTATCAAACATATTACCTAAATTTTTCTCTTTTGCCAAAGGTTTTGAGTCAATAAAAGTTTTCATAGGCGTTTTTCCATAACAGTGCTTACCAGAATGTGGTCTATCGTTATTGTAATAATCCAGCCATATATCAACATCTTGCTGAATCTCCTCAATCGTTGAATAAACCTTTTTTCTAAACATTGTCTCATAACATTCATTTTTCATAGTTTTATGAAATCTTTCACAGATACCATTAGTTTGAGGGGAGTTAGCTTTTGTTTTAGTATGGTCAATGTCTTCTATGCTTAAGTACATCTGGTAGGAATGATTCTCCAGCTTTCCACAATATTCCGTGCCTCTATCTGTTAATACTCTTAATAGATCTATTCCATGTTCCTCAAAGAATGGTAATACCTTATCATTAAGCATATCAGCAGCTACTATTGCATTTTTTTCTGTATATAACTTAGCAAATCCTACTCTAGTATACGTATCTACAAATGTCTGTTGATATATCTTACCTATACCTTTTATATACTCTACATAGCTATCTTGAGATCCTAAGTAACCTGGATGATGCGTTTCAATCTCACCAGTAGCAACCTTTTTAGCTTTTTCTTTTTCTAAAGCTTGTAATTGAGCTTCTGTAAGTATAAAGCCATCTTGAGCTACTTTGGTCTCTAGTGCTGTTAATCGCTTCTTAAAATTCTCTAAGTCATGTCTAAGCCAAATAGATCTAACTCCACTTCCTGAGACTAATATTCCTTGCTTTGCTAATTCATTTGATACTCTATGTTGTCCATACGCCGGATATTCATAAGCCATATTAACTACTGCTTGCTCAATATGTGCCTCAACTCTATTTTTCTCTAATGGCTTCTTACGGGATATTTCTTGTAAAGCTAATTCTCCACCATTATCGTATAACTCTTTAAAGCGATAGTAGCTGTCTCTTGAGTAACCCATCACTTTACAAGCTTGCTTGACATTACCTAATTGTTTTGCTAATTCTAACAGACCTAATTTGGGTTTGATTATCTTTTGAGATGCATTCATTTTATTCTTCCTTAATTTGACATCTTATTTTATACACAATGTCAGATTAAGTCAAAGCTATTACAATAAAAGACTTAATTTTTTTTAAGCAATAACTTATCACTATCCTTATATGCTTGCTCAGCAAAATCACCCATCCATTGCTTTACAGCTTTAAAATTTTCCATAAAAGCTTGCTTATCACCTTTGATGATATCTTTCGAATTTTCAGCGACAAACTCAGCAAACTCAGCGATAGCTTTTTGTCTACTTTCATCAGACATAATAATATCAGCATACAATCCAGGTCCTTGGCTAAATAGCCTGCCGACTATGTTTAACTCCATTTTATATACAGGACTTGCAAGTTTCAGCATCTTTTGAATATCGATACCCTTATGTTTTAGAAACATACCTAAACAATAAACACTAAAATGCTCGATCCCTTGAATAAAAGTCATAGCCTGATCGTGATCTTTAGCTGTCATTTTTTCGATAGAAAAACCTATTTTAGCTAAATCATCAATAAAAAATTTATATAGCTCTTGATCCCTACCGTCACAAACTACAATTACTTGTTTATCTGGATGTTTTATAGTTGGTCCAAAAATTGGATGTAGTCCAACTACAGGTCCATCATAATACTTTAACATAGCATCTAAAGGCTCTTGTTTTATACTTGTATAGTCAGCTAATATAGTTCCTTGAGAGAGGTACGGAATAACTTTTTTAATGATTTTTTCTGTTAAATATATAGGCACCGATAGTATAACTATATCTTGGTTAGCAAGCTTATCTTTAGGATTATTCCAATCATCTTCATCAAAAATAGTGAGTTTGTATTCTGGTAAAAACTTTGAAAAAATGTATTGAGACATCTGCCCCATTTCACCATTACCACCTACTATACAAATCTTTTTTTGCATTCTTTATACCTTAAAACTAAAAGTTACAGGACCATCATTTATTAATGAAACTTTCATCTCAGCACCAAATATCCCTGCTTGAGTGTTTGGGTATTTATCTCTAAATATTTGTAATAAGTTTTCAAATTTACCCTTAGCAATAGCTGGAGAACACCCATCGCTAAAACTAGGACGGTTACCTTTACTGGTATTAGCTGCTAAAGTAAACTGCGGAACTAAGATAATTCCACCACTAATATCTTGTAGTGATAAATTCATCTTGCCAGCATCATCTTCAAAGATACGATATTTTAGGATTTTATCAGTTATCTTGTTAAAATTATTGCTATCGTCTTCTTTTTCAACACATATCAAAGCTAAAATACCTTGTTCTATTTTAGCAACAGTTGCATTATCTACCATAACACTAGCAGAACTAACTCTTTGAATAATGCTAATCATATTAAAATAAATTTTTCATTAAATTCTATTATTATAAATAATCTTGTACTTTATGTATTTAAAATATTTACTAGTCATCGAAAAAAATAGTATGTAGAATAACTTATTTTAATATATAAGCAACAATCTCCATGAAGAAAATACAACCTCTTATATTATTTATAGTACTTTACTTATTAGTGTGGGTTGGTTTTACTTTTTTGATCCACGACCCTACTAGCATCTCTCCAGATACAGTTGAAAATATTATGTGGGGAATAAATCCAAGCTTAATGTACGACAAACATCCAGGCTTAGGTGCTTTATTTCTTAAACTTTTTTTATTTGTCAGTTCCCCTCTAGGTGCTAACCTTATCGCATCTTCTATATGTGTAGTAGCTACTTGGATATATATTTATAAATTGTCCTGTTTGTATTTTGATATTAAAGAATCTGTTTTTATAACTATTTTATCTGCTTTAAGCTTTTTTTATATGGGGGAATTTTTTCTCCAGTACAACCAAAATATAATACTTCTACCTTTTTGGAGTGCTAGCGGCTATTATTTTGTAAGATCAATAGAGTTTAATAATACCAAGGATTGGATTTTGACCTCTGTAGCTTTAGCTGTTGGAGTATATGCTAAGTTTCAGATTGGACTAATTGGGCTAGCCATGCTTTTATATCTAGTTTTTAATTATGATAAAAAGTACAGATTAAATATCCTAATAGCTATTATCTTTGGTACAGCTCTACTTACACCTGGATTTATATCATTAACAAATATAGATTTTTCAGCTATTACGTATCTTACAGCTAGAATGAATGAGCAAAACAACAGTATTGTATATAATTTCTTTGCAGCAATTTTTGATAGTAGTTTTCAATTGCTTAATTTTTCAGTGGCAATAGTAGTATTGATGTATCTTTTTTTAAAAAAGAAGTTGGTTAGGCATCGACAAGATTTACCTAAAGTTGCTAAAGCTAGCATAATATTAGGCTTGTTTCCTTACCTCATTTTTTGTGGGCTAGAAATGGTTAAAGGCATTTTGCCTACCGAATGGCTTGTATGTACTACAGTTTTAGTTTTTCCTGCTATATATACCCTTATTAGAGTTAAGTTAGTAAATATAAATTTATATAAGTTAGTTGCATTAGGTGTTATTGTAAATGCTATTTATTTCTGTATTTTTAATGTAGTTGCTTTTTACAGTAGTATAGAAGGACATAATAATATAGGAAACAGTGTTGCTGTTTCAGCAGATAAGTTTATAGAACAAAATAATCTCCCTTATCCACAATACGCTTCAGGTTATTGGAAATATGGTTTTTATTTGACTGTATTTATGAAAAATAAACCTCATTATATTAGGGAGTGGCAGAGCTCTAAAGTAAACGGTACAATGGTTTTAGTTTATCCAGGATGCCAAAGTAGCTTAAATGTAGAAGCATATGGATATAAGCTAATTTACAAGAAATGTGAAGAAGTAAAACTAGTAGATAAAATACCATCTCAAAGTAATCCTTTTACGTTCTATTTAGTCAAAAAATAGAAATCTTTTAAAATATACTTGGATAAACATATTTTAAATCTCCTTAAAAGCTTATGGTTATTTATACCTAATTTTAACGGTTGAGATTGTTAGAAATTTACTTTAATATACCTTCCAATCTCCGTTATTTTTTATCTAGATAAAAAACATAAATTTTACGATCATCTATGAAAAAATTATTGTCACAAAATAGAGTTATTATTACTACGTATTTTTTCCTTTACCTACTTATCTGGATTGGGCTAAGCATTTTGATATACGATGCAAATGCACTACCCATAGACGTTGCAGAAAATATAGCGTGGTCAAAACATCTGCAAATAGCTTTTGATAAGCATCCATTCTTAGGGGCATTTTTTATAAAGTTAATATTGCCTTTTTCACCCTCTACTATGATAGCAAATTTATTAGCTAGCAGTATTTGTTTGTTAGTGACTCTACTTTACACTTATAAAGTAACTAAGCTTTTTATGTCAAAAAATGAGTCTATTGTTATCATTATACTCAGTAGCTGCGGGGGTATTTACACAGCTTTAAATTTTGTTGACTATAGTCAAAATTCTATAGTTTTGCCATTTTGGGTAATGTCTTGCTATTATTTCACTCTAGCAATGAGGAAAAATAAAACTATCTATTGGGTTATACTTGGCTTGCTATGTGCACTTGGATTATACGCCAAGCTAGAAATGGGATTGATTATTCTATGTTTGGCTCTTTACTTGATTTTTAATTTTAAAAGAGAATATTTTAAAAAAGTTCTGCTATCTTTTAGTGTTTTTATTATTAGTTTTATTCCACTTATTTGGTGGCTATTCCACACAAACTTTGTTTTGATAACTTATGCACTAAATAGAATGCATGCAACAGGGGATAACATTATAATTAACTTTTTAGTAGCGCAATTAAATAATTTATCTACAATAGGTATAATTGCTATACCGATATTCTGCATTTTGATTTTGCTAAGAATGAAAGTGTTTAAAGTAGAAAGAAATGTAGAGACAACTTTCTTTGGACGTCTGAAGCATCCATTAGTGTGCTACGGTATATATCCTTTATTATTTTTCTTTGTTTTACAAACTTATAAAATTCACCTTGAATATGGCTGGTTAATTCCAATTATGTCACTTACATTACCAGCTGTATTTTATTTGTTAAATATTAAAATAAGAGGGTTCTCATTAAGAAAGATTGTATATGTAGTACTCTGTTTTCAGATTTTGGTTTTTATGGTATATAACTTATTTGGCTATTTCACACCGATGAAAGATCCAAGAACATTATCAAATCATGTAGCGCTGAAGGCAGAAGAATTTTGGCAACAAAATGAAAGCCAACCATTGAAAAATGTTATAGGGTATTTTTCTATATACATTACACCTTTTATTTCAGACACCGCAACTGCACATAGAAACTTTGAAGATACCAGAATTCCAACTAACACTGTTTCACTTGGTGTCTTGGATAACTGTAATATCAAAGCTAATAATGCTTATCTTAAATCTCTTGGTTACACAATAGGTAAGCAAAAATGTATAATAATAGATAGAGTAGGTAAATACTCTGATGAAAAACAGAATTTTACATTATACATTTTAGAAAAAAGTTAGTTTCTGAGGCTAATTCTTTTTAGCAGAGACTACTTTTTTATTTATAGAAAAAGTCCAAAACCACAAAACCAAAGCATACACCCCCCACCATTCAACTATACTTTGGTTTTCGTAAGTTGGTGCCATAAAAATAGAAACTATTGCTGTGACTACTGTTATAGTTAAACAAAAGTATCTGATGAAAATAGGATTTTTGTTAACTTTGTGAAAGTATTTATATTCAACTAAGGTATACCATACTTGGCAGATAGTCATAGATACAAAAAAGATAGAAACGCACTTTATATGAAATTGAAGAGGGGTATTTTCTCCATCGATGACAGCTGTACCAATAACTAAACCCGCACAGCCTATAGCTGCTAAAAAAAGTATAAATTTACCTTGCTTAATAACGGCACTATTATAATCACTTATTTGGATTAGCCATTCTTTTATAAAAAAGAAAATAATAGCCATAAGTGTTGCTGTAGGTATTAAAATAGCTTTTAACATGTACGATTCAGGTGGATAAAAACCTGCATGAGTTATGTCAGAACATCCGGATATAAAAGGATTACATAATTTATTGTGACCATTAACAATAGATATAAAATATATAACTAAAAAAAGTACAGCTACAGAAGTAGTAGTTATAAAAATAAGTTTTTTAGGGTTAAATCCTGCTTTCATAATTCTATATTAAGTATGTTTTTGGCTTGTTTTTGTTGAGCTTATACTACCATAAATCATCAAAATTGCTAATTTTAAATAACTTTTGATTCTATTAGATGCTTTTTAATCGTAGTAATAGAACATTTACCTTTTTATTTTCTATGGTATAATTTTGGGGTTTCTTTTAAAACACAGAAAAATAAAGGATTTAAAAAAATGCCGTTTGTAGTAACAGAAAGCTGCATAAAATGTAAATATGGTGATTGCGTTGAGGTTTGTCCAGTAGATTGCTTCTATGAGGGACCAAATATGTTGGTTATAAATCCAGATGAGTGTATTGATTGTGCTTTATGTGAACCAGAATGTCCTGTTAGTGCAATCAAATCTAGTGATGATCTTAATGAAAAAGAAGAGCAAATGCTAGATTTAAATAAAGAGTTAGCAAATTTATGGCCAAATATAGTAGAAAAATGTGAGCCTTGTGAAGATGCTGATAATTGGGCATCTGTAACAGATAAATTAAAATATTTAGAGAGATAAATTTACCGATAAAAGCCTCTTTCTACGTTAGATGTTATTGTAGTTATTTGATATTAGAAGCAATTTTATCAAAAAATATCCCACAAAAAAGTGTATAATAAGTACTCAAGAAAACTGATTATTTTGGGTAATTTCGTTTAATGTAGCTAGCCTGTAAAAATGTTGTCTTGTTACGATACTGAAAAAGTTTAGCATACATAGACTTTGTTCGTAGCATTCATTTTAAGGAACAAGGCTAATGTTATATAGCTTTATGTATTTAACATCTATATTTATGGAGACAGATAGATGAAATCTTTTCTAAAAAAGATTTGGAATATTCTAATGTGGTCAAGAATGACTGCTTTTCAGCTTTACTCTTTTGCTGTAATTGGTGGTTGCAGTATTCTTATAAATATTTTCGCTTTTTTAAAGTTGCCCTTATCTTGGAGAATGGCTGTATGTTATGTTTGGACATATCTTTACTGGATAGGGATGTTAGTATTTTTACAAGTTTTTATAAAAGTTACAGGTAGAGCTAATATAGATAGAGATTATTCTTGCATTTACGTCTCAAAACACCAGTCAATGCTTGAGACATTTATGTTTTATGGACTTATTGGTAAATGTCACTTTATAATGAAAAAAGAACTTTTTGATGCCCCTATATTTGGTTCTGCTATGAAAAATTTAGGAAGTATCGCTATAGATAGAGACAAGCCTAGAGAATCTTTAAAAAAGGTTGTTACAGAAGGTAAAGAAAGCTTAGCAAATGGAATAAATGTTGTTATTTTTCCAGAAGGCACAAGAGTTAAAGTAGGAGAGTATCCAGAGTTTCAGCGTTCAGCTATGAAACTGGCATCTGATGCAAATGTTTTTATAATACCAGTAGCACATAATTTTGGTAGATTTTTCCCAAAAAGTTGGTCAGAAGTTATTAAACCGGGTATAGCTAGGATGGATTTTGGTAAAAGAATAGACCCTAATGATTATGATTCAAAAGAGCTAACAAGCCTTTGTCATAAAATTATTAATGAAAAAACAAAAGAATTTAATGGTTAACTAAGGGATATTATATGAAAAAAATACTCTATCCTTTATTAGTGATGAGGATGCAAATCTTTAAAATATATGCATATATAGTACTTATGTTCTGTTGTATTTTGATGAATACAGTTGGTGTACTAGGATTTTCTTTGAAAGTTAGGCTTTTTGTATGTTGGCTGTGGTCATGTTTATATAGATTAGGGGTTTTAATTATTTTACAGATATATGTAAAGATTGATGGCAAGGAAAATATTCCTAATACTCCTTGTATATATATCTCAAAACACCAATCGATGCTTGAAACTTTTGTTTTTTATGGGTTAGTTAAAAAATGTTGTTTTGTTATGAAGCAAGAATTATTAGAAAAACCTATATTTGGTAAAACAAATGAGTTTGCTGAAGCAATAGGTATAGATAGAGATAAAGGCCTCTCATCTATGAAAAAAGTTATTGAAGAAGGAAAAGACAGGATAAAAAATAAAGGTTTAAGTATAATAATTTTCCCTGAAGGTACTAGAGTCCCTGTAGGTGAGTACCCTAAGTTTCAACGTTCAGCTATAAAACTTGCAACAGTAACCCAGACTCCCATAATACCAGTAGCACATAATTTTGGGGTTTATTTTGGTCGTAAAAAAGGTGACTTTATAAAACCTGGGATTGCTAGAATGTCTTTTGGAGCTGCTATAGATTCTAAAAGTTACAGTGTATCAGAGTTAACAGATAAATGTTATGAAATTATAAACACTAAAACAAAGTCTTTTGGTGGTTAAGTTAAAAGGTCCCCGTGTCAATCACGAGAATGACTGTATTGTGTTGGTATCCCATGGGCTTTTATGAGTAAATCAATGGTCTTTTCTATTATAGAATGAACTCAGCAACTATTGGGTTATGATCAGATATTTTTTTACAATCTAAAACACAAGCTTTATCTAGTTTTAGACCCCGATAGAGAATAAAATCTAGATGATTCTTTTGGAAAGATTTAACCAGGTCTGGTTCATCTATAAAAGCTATTCTAAACTTGAATTCTCGACAAAAATCTTTTATTAGCTTTACTCTCTTTCTATTCCAAGTATTAAAGTCACCTGCTATTATAATAGGGTTTTTATACTTTACTGGATCAATAATTTCTTTTATTTTTTCAAACTCATACTCATAAACCTTATTACTTTTAAAATTTATAGCGTGAATATTTACCACAACTATTTTTTTATCACCAATTTTTATATGACTTATTAAAGATGCTTTATGTGTTTTTATAACAGACTCTCGATGTGTTGTAAGAATTTTAATATTTTTATCCACAGGATAATGGCTTACCGTTGCTACACCGTAATTATGGCTTCTTAGAACTATATTAGAGGCAAAATTTATATTGAAATTCTCTATCGGGAATACATTATCATTATGGTATACAGCTTCTTGTAAGCAGAAGATATCTACATTATATTCGTAATGTATACTTTTTATATAGGATCTGAACGCTTGGGGATTTTTATAGTCTATCTTAAAAGTGTTCCAACTCATTAAACAGAATTTATTTTGAAATTCTTGAAAAGAGCTTTTTTTAGACATACAGTTTATACTAAAAAGTATTTAATATAGATATTATAGCTTAAAACAAAAACCGTTTTTAGTTAGAAGTACATTTACTAGGCTTATGGGTAACTAACCTTAATACAATATATCCGAATATTCCAGATAGTATAGAGCCTGTTAACACTCCCAGCTTGACAAGGTTTAGAGTTTGATTGCTGTCAAAAGCAAGTGTACCTATAAATAAACTCATTGTGAAACCTATACCACATACTAAACCTATTCCATATAGTTGAGCGTTTGATAAATTCTTAGACATAGGAAAAAACCTGGTTTTTTTAAAGATAAATAAAATTGTGAATATGCCTAATTGTTTACCAATAAATAAACCTAAAATAATACCCAAAGTTATAGGCTCAAAAAACATTGAAAAATTAAAACCAGAAAAATTAATACCCGCATTAGCAAAAGCAAATACTGGCAGTATAAAATACACAATCCAAGGTTGTAATGATTCTTCCATAAACCTAATAGGAGATTCTTTATCTCTTTTATTTTCAAAAGGAATACACATTGCAGTTGCAAAGCCTGCTAAAGTAGCATGCACACCTGACTTAATAGTACAAGCCCAAGCAAAAAATCCAAGTACAACGTATAAAGAAATTCTTTTAACCTTGAATATAAGATTACAAATAAACATTAACCCAATAAACACTGTCCCTAAAAGTAATGAAGGTACTGAAAGATCGGTTGTATAAAATATGGCGATAATAATAATTGCGGCGATATCATCAAAAATAGCAATAGTTACAACGAGTAATTTAAGGGTGGGAGATACCCTAGAGCCAAGCAAAGCCAAAATACCAAGCGTAAAGGCTATATCTGTCGCTGATGGAATAGCCCAACCAGCTATAAAATTAGGATAATTTATGTTTATAAGAAGATATATAAAAGATGGGATTAGTAAACCTAAAAAAGCTGCTATTGCTGGTACAATCACGTTTGTTGGTTTGGATAAAGCTCCAACCAAAGCTTCTCTTTTTATTTCTAGACCAACGTAAAGGAAGTAGATAGCCATTAGGCCATCATTTATCCAGTGTATTAAGTTTTTATCTATAATTAAATGACCTATGCCTATTTTAGCATTCACAGTTTCAAGCATACCGTAATACAAAGATAATGGTGTATTGTTTACTACAATAGCTGCTATAGCCGCAGTAAAAAGAATTAAGCCACTAATAACTTCCTGTTTGTTAGACGATACACTCATTCTTACTGTTTTGAGAAAATATTTTTCATAACGTTTATTATCTAATAGCTTAGAATATAATTCTACTACTAAAAGAGAAAACCTTTTATTGATATAATTGTTTAGTTTAACAAATAAAATGATTACCAGTTTTTTTAGTCATAGATAATCAGATAATATAACCTATTATATATAAAAAGATAAAACGTATTGTGAGTATACACTTCTTGGTGGATAAGTTTTTGATGGTAAAAGGTAAAAGTCTAGTCTTGATGTGACAGTTACCTGTTTTATAGAGAGTGTAATAAACTCTGTGTCAGCATAAATTATATCTAGTAATTATATGTAAAGTCATCGGAAATTTTGATGCAATTGCCCAGGGTATATAATGGGTTTTAAAGAGTTATATTTTAACTGAAAAATAGAAAAATTACTGGGACTTTCCAAATTATTGCATTTTTGCAATTACTTCTTTAGTCACATCTACGCTATCAACATTATACAAACTCATCTCTGCTGGTAAGATTGCGTCTAATTGTTTATCTTTAGCAACTTCTGCAGAAGCTTTAGTTAGAGCATCTTTGAAAGCATCAGCGTCATCAGAAGCCATTTTTTGGACCTGAGCCATAAGATTTTGGTATTCTTTCATTGCTTTTTGTAAATCAACTTGTGCTTGTTGCTTATCAGCATTTTCTTGCTGATCTGCACTTTCTGCATCTTTAGTGTCGCCTTTTGCTTCATCAAACTCTACTTGATCTTTCTCCTCTGTGTAAGAGTTTACTTTATCTTGTAAATCTGTGATATTTTGTTTAAGCTCATCCATTTGAGGTTTTAATTTTTTCTCGTCAGCGGTAACTTTTGCCTTGCCAAGTGGAGATGTTTCAAAAATGTCTTGCACATTAGCAAAACCAACCCCGCCAGCCATGGCTGTAGTAGCTGAGAACATTAAACTACCTGCAATTGCGGCACCAATAATTGTTTTTTTCATAACTATCTTTCCTTATTAGTTTTTTAGTTTGAAACTTAAATCATTATGTCTATCGATTATAATCCTGGTTAAACAATGTTTCAATATTTTAAATATTTTATTTCAAACTAAAACTATTCTCTAATAATGCTTTATAATAAACACCGTTAGTTAACTTGCTTGATACTTTCGTTAAGAAATCTAAAGGTTGAGTATAATCGATCATCTCCATGTCATGTAGTTTTTCCGACATTAATTGGTCTATAGATGCAAAACCATCTACTAGACCTATTTTTTCAGCTTCTATACCACTAAATGGTTGCCCAGAGAAAGTTGTTTCATTCGATTTGTCTTTTAACCTATCTCCTCTTGATTGTAAAACTGCATCTATAAATACTTGGTGGCTTTGATCTAAAAGTTTTTGATAATCTTCTACTTGATTTAGTTTTTGTGGAGAAAATGGATCTAAGAAATTTTTATTTTTTCCAGAAATATATATTCTTCGTTCTATACCTAGTTTATCTATTAAACCAGTAAAACCAAAGCTACTTCCTATTACTCCTATTGAACCTGTGATAGTCATTTTATTAACATAAATCTCTTTTGCTCCTACTGCTATATAATACCCTCCGCTAGCACATACATCTGTACACACCGCGTACATTGGGATTGAAGGATATTTTTTTTGAAGATATTTCATATGTGAGTATATTTCATCAGACTGTACTGGTGAGCCTCCGGGACTATTTATTTCTACAATTATGGCTTTTGTAAACTTATTTTTATAAGCATTATCCAAGCTTTTGTTTATTCTTTGAGCATTTGCTTGGGAGTCAGCTGCTATTATACCGTCAACTTTGACCAATGCCACATGAGGCCCTAGCTCCTTTGTTGAAAAAAACAAGTTAGGCACTATAATAATTATTCCTAACAAAACTATTACGCTTCGTACAAATAACCGCCATCTTCTCTTACTTTTAACATCTTTAATATACGTTTTTGCAAGTTCTTCTAACATCTCATTAGAAATATTCTTTTCCATTTTTACTCCAAGTGTTAATATTGGCATAAATATATTATCAGAAAAAACCTATTTTGGAGACACGGTTATGGGTTTATCTTTGGATGAAAAAGCAAAAAGTCTTGGACTTGAGAATATTCAAAAACATATATTCTTATGTTGTGACCAGGATAGACAAAAATGCTGTTCTGGGAAAACATCATTAGAATCTTGGGACTTTTTAAAAAAGAGACTTAAAGAGCTAAAGCTAACCCAAAATGGACATGTTTACAGATCTAAAACCTACTGTTTAAGGATTTGCCAAAATGGCCCTATAGTAGTAGTTCATCCTGATAACGTGTGGTATCATTCATGTACCCCAGAAGTGCTTGAAGAGATAATTCAAAAACATCTTATCGGTGGCGAAATTGTGAAAAAATATGCTTTTAGCAAGCCTTTACAACCAGCACATAAAGAATGAGCTAAATTCTTTAAACCACACTTATTTTATCACTTAGATATTTGATTCATTAATGCTATAATTATTAGCAAATCTTCAGGGCAGGGTGAAACTCCCTACCGGCGGTAACTTTACATAAGAAGCCCGCGAGCGCTCTTATACTCTTATAATAGAATAAGAGGTCTAGCAGATTTGGTGAGATTCCAAAGCCGACAGTTAAAGTCTGGATGAAAGAAGATAGTAACATTAGTATTTTTATAGCTAAATTTACTCCGACTAAGACATGTGCTATGTTTTAGACAGCGGATTGCTATATTCTTAGCTTATCTTTCTGCCCTTATTTGCTAATAAAAAAAACAAAGTGGCTAATGAAAAATATCGACCAGTATTATATGCAACAAGCTTTAGCTCTAGCTACTAGAGGTAGACTTACTGTATCTCCAAACCCTATGGTTGGTTGCATAATCGTTAAAAATGGCAAAATAATTGCCGAAGGCTGGCATATCAGGGCTGGGCAAGCTCATGCTGAATGTTTGGCCATTAAACAAGCTGGTGAACAAACTAAAGGCTCTATCGTTTATGTTACTCTAGAGCCATGTTGCCACACAGGTAAAACTGGACCCTGTACAGATGCTCTGATAAAAGCTCAAGTTAAAGAAGTTATAATAGCAACTCTTGATCCTAATCCCCAAGTTGCTGGTAAAGGTGTCCAGCAGTTAAAAAAAGCTGGTATCAAAGTCAAAGTAGGGGTCTTAGAAAAACAAGCTCAAGAATTGAATAAAATATTTTTCTATTACCAACAATATCAAAAACCTTATATATTTGCTAAGTGGGCAATGTCTTTAGATGGAAAAACTACCGTCAATGCTGATGACTCAAAAAAAATCAGCTCAGATAAGGCAGCTATCTACACACACCAACTACGAAACATTTGTGATGCTATAATTATTGGTAAAAATACTCTGGTCGAAGACAATCCTAAATTGAACGTCCGCTTAGATATTAAAAGTGCTATCCACCCTATCAAGATCGTTGTATTTACTAAAATACAAGAGGTAGACCTAAGCTGGCAAATCTTAGATCAAACTGATGCAAAAACAATTTTTGTATGCACTGATATAACAGACTCAGCAAAGCAAATATTACAAAGTCTAAATCTCGAATTTTGGATACTACCAGCTCAAAAAGACAAGGTATGTATAAATAGTTTATTAAAAAAAATGGCTAACACTGGCATAACAAGTGCGCTTTTGGAAGGTGGCATGAAGCTCATAGAAAATTTTGCTACTGTATATGCAATTAATGAGTTTATAACATACATATCACCTGTATTGGTGGCTAATAATAATCCTAAAAGACAACTAGTTATTAATAAAACTAGCTATCTTGGATGTGACTTACTTATAAATTCAAGAATTAAGGAAGATCAAAATGTTTAGTGGAATAGTTCAGCAATTAGGAACTGTAAAAAGAATAACTACTCGAGGTAATATAAAAACTTTTTATATTGCTTTTGAAAACTGTAGTAAATGTAGTGTAGGTGATAGTGTTGCTATAAACGGGACCTGTTTAACTGTCACAGACCTTAATTTAGAGCATACTATAGCAAGTTTTGATGCTGTCCCAGAAACTTTAAGCAAAACAAATCTAAATGAACTAAATATTGGAAATACTGTAAACATTGAACTTGCTATACGCTACGGAGACTTAGTCGGAGGCCATATAGTTCAGGGCCATGTTGATGAAAAAGGCTCTATTAAAGAGATTAAAGATGTCGGTGGAGCATGGATTGTTGAAATAACAGCTTCAAAGGAATTCTTAAATTATCTAATTCCTAAAGGGTTCGTGGCTATAGATGGTATGAGTATTACTGTTGTGGATGTTTTAGAGAAAAGTTTCACTATAACTCTTATACCACACACAATAGATACCACTATTGCAAAAAACTACGCTAAAAACTCTCTGGTAAACCTTGAAGCTGATGCTACAGGTAAATATATTTACAAATATATACAAGGATTCAAAAATGTTTGAACAAATAAAAAATAATGTAATAAAGGCTATACAAGCACTTAAGTCCGGTAAACCTGTGGTTGTCCTTGATGACTACGATCGTGAAAACGAGGGAGACCTAATCTTGCCAGGACAAATGGCAACTGAACAGAATATTGCTTTTATGTTAGAGCATACAAGTGGCATAATCTGTTTGGCTATGGACTCTAAGCAGGCTAAAAAATTAAATTTGACTCCAATGGTTGCTGCAGACCAAAACAACAGTACCTTTAGTACTCCTTTTACAGTGACTATAGAAGCAAAAGAAGGTGTAACTACTGGTGTTTCAGCAAAGGACAGAGCACACACAATTCAAATTGCCTCAGCATCTGATGCTAAAGCAGAAGACTTAGCTCGTCCCGGACATATATTCCCACTAATTGCTAATGATAAAGGTGTTTTAGGGCGCAATGGTCACACAGAAGCAACGGTCGATTTAATGAAACTAGGTGGTTTTAATAGCACTGGTGTTCTATGCGAGCTTATGAATAAAGATGGCTCAATGATGAAAGCTAAAGACATTGAAAATTTTACTCAAATGCATAGTTTACCTGTACTAACCATTGCTGAACTATATCAATACCGTTTAGCAACAGAAATTTTCATTGAGAAAACGGCTAGCTCTTCTATACCCTTTTTTGATGTGGGTGAGCTTGAAATATCTGTTTATAAGGATAAATTTAACAGTGATGAGGTAGTTGTATTATCCAAATCATATCAAGGAGATAAACCTTTAGTAAGAATGCACTCTTCTTGTATAACTGGAGATTTATTTGGTTCTTTGCGTTGTGATTGCCAAGCTCAACTTAAGAAAGCTATGCAAATGATTAATGAAGAAGGAGGATATCTTATTTACCTTAATCAAGAGGGTCGGGGTATTGGTTTAACTAATAAACTTAAAGCTTATAATTTACAAATTAATGATAATATGGATACGATTGAGGCAAATTTAGCACTAGGGTTGCCTGTGGACGCTAGAAAATATGATTTAGCTATTCAAGTATTAAAGTACAATAAAATTGATAAATGTAGATTAATCTCAAATAATCCAAAAAAAGTTAATGCTCTGAGAATGGTTGGTATAGAGACAGAGCCTGTTGCATGTGAAGCTTTTGTAAATTCACACAATAAAGACTATCTTATAACTAAAAAAAATAAAATGAAACACACAATTAGGGGTATATAGGTATCAATATGAATAAATTAGCTATAGTTGTAAGTGAGTTTAACGCATTAATAACAGATAAAATGCTTGAAGGTGCTTTAGAAGAGGCATACACTCAAGGTTTAAAAGATGATCAACTTGAAATACACAAAGTACCAGGAGCTATTGAGTTGCCATATGCTGCTAAACTACTTGCTGAAACAGGTAAATTTGATGTTATAATATTACTTGGTTGTGTCATCCGTGGTGAAACAGACCATTATGATTACGTATGTGAACAGGTAAGCTACGGTACACAAAAAGTTATGCATCAATACAATTTACCTGTAATCTTTGGTGTATTAACTACCCACAATAAAGACCAAGCTTTAGATAGAGTGGGCGGAAAAAAAGGTCATAAAGGAAAGTATTGCGTACAAGCAGCTATTACTATGGCAAAGATGAAAAAGGATATACAAACTCAAGGAGCTTAATAGTGTCTCTACAGATTTTAAAATACCCACATCCGGTATTAAAAGAGATTGCAAAAGAAGTCTCAAAAGATGAGATAAACGATGAGTTGCGAGCTACGTTTAGTGAAATGCGTCAACTTATGACACAAGCTGGCGGTGTTGGGCTTGCAGCAATTCAAGTAGGCATAAAAAAGAGATTTTTTATTATGGTTGATGACTTAGAAAGTCCTGAGCCTAATGTTATTGCTGTAATTAATCCTCAAATTATTGAAAAAGATGGCGAAATTATAGATGAAGAGGGATGTTTATCATTTCCAGGGGTTTCAGCAAAAGTCAAAAGGGCTAATACGATCAAGATTCAAGCTTTAAACGAGTTTGGTCAAGATATGGTGATTATAAAAGAAGGTTTTTTAGCTCGTTGTGTACAACATGAGATAGATCATCTTAATGGGATAACTTTTTTTGATCATTTAGGGCCACTTAAAAGGCAAATGATAGAAAAAAAATATAAGAAATTAATGCAAGAGAATGCTAGACTTTAGAATTTTATTAATTTTTTCATGGTCAAAGCTTTACTTTTCAGCGCTTCTAAGCAAAAATTGTGTTTAAAGATATATAAAATTGGGATTATAAATGTATATAAGTAACTTATTCAAAAAAATCGCTTTAGTATTACTAATCGTTTTGCTTAGCTCCTGTAATATGTTGACTAATGATCAGTTTGTTTATCTTGGTCATGGCGATGATACTCCTAGCTACCAATTATATTATGATAAAACTAAGAAGTTATTCATTCTAATAGATAAAAGAAATGGATGTTTCCAAAAAGATGATACAGGCACTTGTCTAGCTTTTAGTTTAAAGCAGACCAAATCTTTTAGAAATGATGTCTTAGCTAAGATGATCAAAATGAATATACTCCTAGAAAAAGATAGTTACGGTGGCAATTATGCTATTTCTGAGCTTGAGAAAGCTGGTATTACTACCATCAATAAGCCTATAAAAATAGGTGAGGTGTATGCAACTCCTGTTAGACAAATAATGATGGATAGACAACAACAGTATCATCTGGTTAGAGGAGACTTCAAAATAGCTGCAAACCTAGTTGCTATGGTAGTAACTAATTCTGAGGGTAAAAAACAAATTAAAGTCGCTTATACTGTTAATTTCCCTGACGTAGTGAAAAAATACAACGCAAACTTAAGGCCTTTTGTTATAGACCCTGCATACCTATACACTCATATGACTATGGATGCTGTACACGAAGCTCAATATGCACAAAAAAATGTTCATAAAAGTCAGAAAAAAGTAACTAAAGAGGTTGATAATTACCTAAAAAAGATTGTTGATGAAGAAACAAATAATAGCCAACAAAGTAGCTCTATAGATACAGAAATTACTCAAATGGTGGCTAGCTTAAATAATGACGATAGTTTAGTAACAAATATGGTTAGTAGTAGTAGCAACGTTGATAATTCCACTATCACTAAATCTGATAGCTCCAAACCTAATAAAGAGCCTTCAAGCGTAACTACTACATCTAACAATAGCTAAAATACCCTACTAATTTACAAAACTACTAGGTTCCATGAACAAAAAATTATCCATCATTAGTATCTATATTTATTTTTGTCTACAGAATCTAGTTAATTTACAAAGCCTAAATACTACTATAAAATCTAAACATTAAACTATAAATCAAGCAATACAATGAAAAAAGTCAAACTTTTAGCATATACATTAGCTACACTTACCCTAGTTAGCTGCTCAAATAATGCTAGTCTTTCTAATGATTTAAATTCCACTAGCGAGTCTATAGTTAGGTTTGTAAATGGTACTTTTTCTGCAGAAATAGATAACACAAGTATCCAAAGCGTCTACAATGCTACAGGGTTAGCTCTTAGCAATGATGGTAGTTATGATATTAAAAAGAGCTACATAAAAGACGATTATGCTGAAATATCTGGTATTGTTAAACCTGGCAAAGACCCTTTTGAAATAAAAATGATAAAGGACAACAGTGACATAGTAAATATATATCTCAAAATAGGTACTTTTGGTGATAAAAAAGCTTATGTAAATTTGTTAGCTGATATAAGAAATAACTTAGGTCGATAAAATAATAGTAATGGCTTTGATCAAAAAAACTCCGCGAATCCTTTCTATACAATCACATGTCGCTTATGGTTACGCAGGTAACAAAGCTGCTATATTCCCGATGCAAAAGCTTGGGATAGAAGTATCTCCTATTTATACAGTTCAATTATCTAACCATACTCAGTATCCACACTACAAGGGATCTTTTTTTAATGCAAAAGAGATCCAGAATGTTATTGATGGTATGGTTGCAAATAACTTTTTGACTAAACATGATGCGGTGCTTTCTGGCTACATTGGGGATACTGAAGTTGCTAAAGTTATTGCCAATACAGTCAAGGTCATTAAAAATGATAATCAAAATGCTCTATATTGCTGTGACCCAGTATTTGGAGACATCTACGACACTGGTAACCAGCAAGGACGTATTTTTGCAACAAAAGAACATCCTAATATTTTCTTAGAATATTTATTGCCTATAGCCGATATTATTACTCCTAACTTATTTGAGCTTTCTATACTAAGTGATACAAAAATTAAAAATTTCAATGATATTATCGAAGCTTGTAAAAATCTAATAATTAAAATTAAAAATCCAAATCAAATAATTATTATTACAAGCACATCTTTTGATAACTCTAAAACTGGTATTGCAATATACCATAAAAATAAGTTTAAATATTTAGAGTCTCGAAAATATAAAGTTCAACCCTACGTAAGTGGTTCTGGAGATATCACAGCTGCGATGTTCTTAAGCTATATTTTAAAAGGTAAAGACTTTTTTCAAGCTTTAAATAAAGTAATCAAATGTTTAGATGGTATATTTAAAACCACCTATGAGTTAAATACTAATGAATTAGCTCTAATACAAGCACAAAGGTATATTAAATAATTATGCAACGCTATAGTAAGATAACAAACGTTCATCGTTATAAACGAGAAATAGTACTTCTAAAAAGCCGTCCTTGTGCTTATGGAAAATGCTCATTTTGTGACTATATTCTAGATAACTCCAAAAATACCGATGAAATTAATTCGATAAATCTCAAAGTGCTAGAAAATGTAACTGGTGAATTTGGCATTTTAGAAATTATCAATTCTGGCAATATTTTTGAGCTACCTCTAAAGACAAAAGGCTATATAAAACAAATCGTTAAAGAAAAGAATATCAATCTTATTTTTGTCGAAGCACACTGGATGTACAAAGACCATCTACACAAAATAAAAGATATCTTTGAAACTAATATATTTATAAAAACAGGATTAGAAAGCTTCGATTATGATTTTAGAGAAAATATTCTGAAGAAAGGTTTTAACTATCAATCACTGACTGAACTTAGTAACCTATTTGATTCTGTCTGCTTACTAATAGGTGTAAAAGGACAAACTAAAGAAATTATACGAAAAGATATTGAGATAGCAAAAACATATTTTAACCATACAACTATAAATATCTATAAGAACAACACCACTCACATTAAAGCGGATGATGAGTTAAAAAAATGGTTTTTAGAAGAGTACATTTACTTATATAACGATCCGCAATTCGAAATATTAGTTGATAATACAGATTTTGGCGTAGGTTAAGTAAAAATTTTTTAATAACTTATTTTTTATGAAGCCAAATATCAAAAAACATGTTATAATATGGTTAAATAAATTAATGTATGAGGGGAAATTTACTTGAAATATACAATACAGCAAATTGCTGAGCAAATTGGTGGAGAAATAATTAACTTTACCTCTAATGATAACTTTCATATTTCTGGCTTAAATTACGCTAACCAAGCTAAAAATGGCGATTTAACCTTAATAGATAAAAATGAACATATTAAACTCTGGCAATATTCTAATGCTAGTGCCGCAATCATTAGTAAAGATTTACGCGATATAGGAAATATTAATAATAAACCATTAATTGTTGTACATAATGCTGATTTAGCTATGGCAAAAGCTTTAGAGTTATTTTCTAAACCCAACCCGGAACAAAATGGTATTCATAAAAAAGCTGTCATCGAACCTACAGCAACTATCGGGGCCAACGTTTCTATTGGTCCTGGAGCTTACATAGGCAAAAACGTAGTTATTGGTGATAATACTATCATATATGCAAATGTAAGCATCTATGATGAAGCTACTATCGGACAAAATTGTATTATATGGCCAAATGTTACTATTAGAGAAAGAACCCAAATAGGACACTTTTGCAGGCTTTATTCAAATTGCTCCATAGGTAGTGACGGTTTTGGATATAGACCATCAGAAGATGGTAGAAGCATAGTAAGAATCCCACATATCGGAAATGTAGTTATAGGTAACTATGTTGATATTGGCTCCTCAACATGTATAGACATTGCTAAGTTTGGTTCAACCATTATAGGTGACTTTACAAAGATCGATAACCTTGTACAGATAGGTCATAACGTAATTATTGGAAAAGGTTGTATGATTTGTGGTCAAGCTGGAATTAGCGGTTCTGTAACTATTGGTGATGGAGCTATAATTGCAGGCAATGCTGGTATTAAAGATCATACCAATATAGGAGCTGGTGCTAGAATTGGCGCTAAATCAGGTGTTATGAAAGATGTACCTGATGGCCAAAGCCAGATGGGTTACCCTGCTTGTGAAGGGCGTGAATTAATGCGTCAATGGGTAGCTATTAAGCAGCTTCCAGAGACTATGAAAAAATTAAAAGCTTTAGCAAAAAGCTTAAATATCGATTTATAAAATGGTTTAGCAAATAACTACAATATAAATAGTTAATTGGTTTCTCCATGTAATAGAGAAAAATCGAATAAATTTTATTATGTGTTTTTTAACTTAAAATTATTAGGAATAATATGGGTTTGTTAGGTCGAATAATTCATATGATTGGGTTTGAAGTAATTGGCATAATTATTTTTACTCCTATCACCATGTTTGTATTAAATAAGAATTTTTTGGATACAAGTGTATTAGTCGTTATTATATCTATAATGGCTATGATATGGAATTTCATCTACAACTACCTTTTTGATGTTATAGAAACTTTTTTGGGTGGACATAGGTCAAAAAGGTATTTTAATGTTAGAATACTACACACACTTTTATTTGAGGTTGTTCTATTAATTATAACCATTCCTTTCATAGCCTCCTGGCTAAGAATAAGCTTATTCGAAGCATTATTTGTAGATATTGGATTTGTCATATTTTATGTACTTTATGCTTTAGCATATAATTACACTTTTGATAAAATTTATTTTAGAATATTTAGGTATAATAACTACACCTATACAGCAACCCTTAACCTATAGATAAACAAATAACTGTAATTACAATAATCGACCACTTAAAAACTGTTTTTGCAAAATCACGATCACTATCTGTATAAAATGATTTCATAGTTTTATACAACCAAAATATAGCTATCAGTATGCAAAATATAAAAGAATAAATATCAGCCGTACCTAAAAGATAAGGTAAACTACAAGAAATTAAAAATAAGATCATATAACTTAGCATTATTTTTTTTGTATAGCTTAATCCCTTAACTATAGGCAATAGTGGGATTTGTACATTCTTATAATCTTTGATATATAGTATTGCTATAGCATAAGAGTGTGGAATTTGCCAAAAAAATAGTATTAAAAATAATGCAAAAGCATTTAGATCTAGATTATTTACTACAGCCGTATATCCAGCAACTGGAGGAACAGCTCCTGAAATGCCTCCTAACAAAGTAGCATGCACTGTAAAACGTTTAGATACAGTGTATATTCCTACATATACTATAAAGCCGATTATAATAATCCATAATGTCAAAGGGTTAACTAATACATACAAGACCACACTACTTAATAGGAATAATGCTATTCCAAAAATCATTGCAGATAAAAGACCTATATCATTCGTAACTAAAGGTCGATTTTGGGTCCTTTGCATCTTTGCATCAATATCACGGTCAAAGCAGTTATTAAAAACACACCCCGAACCTATCATTAAAGCTGTACCAATAGTGACATAAAGGTATAAATCTAAGTAGTTAAAACCTATCTGGCGATTTGTAGCTAATAAAAAACCACCCGTAAGTGTAATCAAATTACCGAAAATAATTCCCGGCTTAGTTAACTGAAGATATTTTTTGAAAGACATAAGTAAAAAATCAAAAGTTACATCATCATGTCATAAAGATCAAACATGATCCAAATAGTACCTGCGACAACGATAAAAACTACTATTAATGCAAATATAGCACTTATTAGGTTCCAACGTGCTTTTGAATCTGTGCTTAAATGTAAGAAAAATACCAACTGAACGAAAAGCTGTATTAATGCTAGTAAAGCAACAGATACACATAAAGCTACTGGTGATAGTAGCTTAAAGCCTACTAATACAAAAGCTATAGTAGTAATCACTACTGATAATATGAACCCTTGTATATAACTTTTATGAGTACCATATGCTGCACCTGTTTCATGATCATATAAGTGTTCTTTAGCCATATTATATTGCTCCTAACAAATAAACTACTGAGAATACAAATATCCATACGATATCTAAGAAATGCCAAAATAAACCTAAATAAGTAAGCTTTGTTTTTGCCATCGGCGTCATACCATACTTTTTAAGTTGCAAAATCATACTCACTATCCATATAAGACCCATAGATACATGTAATCCATGTGTACCTACCAGTACAAAGAAAGATGATAAAAACGCACTGCTTGACCAAGTATGTCCTTCTATAGCTAGCTCATAAAACTCATGGACTTCCATGAGTATAAAGCCTAAACCTAAAAAGAAAGTAACCCATAGCCATTTTGTAACATTTTTAATGTTATCAGAGTTGCGCGATAGCATAGCTAAACCAAAAGTAAAGCTACTAACTAATAAAAGCATAGTTTCTACGAAAACATATGGCAAACTAAATAATTCTTGAGCACCAGCTCCACCAAATGTATTTTTATGAAAAACTGCGTAAACAGCAAACAGTGTTGCAAAAAGAACACAGTCGCTCATAATGTAAATCCAAAACCCAAATACGTTTTTAGAACCATCAAAATGATGGTGGTGCTCGCCTTGGTGATGATGATTATCTACAGTTGCTGCACTCATTATACCACCCCTTGTGAATTTTTATATTCATTCTCTACTTTTTCAACCTCATCTGCTTTGACGTAATAATCAATATCATAATCAAAAGATCTATATAATACAGTACCTATAATACCTATTACACCAACTGCTGCAAGCCACCAAATGTGCCACACTGCAGCAAAGCCAAAGACAAAACTGAATACTCCTATAACAAAACCTACAGCTGTATTTCTTGGCATATGAATATCTTCATATGACTTAGTCCCATCTTTTGATTCATTTTGGATATCTAAGCTTTTTTGTTTTTGATCCCAAAATGCATCTCTTTCTGATACTACTGGATCATGCGCAAAATTGTAGAAAGGTACTGGAGATGGTATAGCCCACTCTAAAGTACGACCTGTACCCCAAGCATCACCAGTAACACGGTTTTCATTCCTATTACGTACACTTACTATAATCTGTAGAACTTGGAAGAACACACCTAAAGCAATAATCATTGCTCCAAACCAAGCTACTATCAATAGCGGCTGATATCCAGTTGCTGCATCATAGTGATAAAGTCTTCTAGTCATACCCATCATACCTAGTATATACAAAGGCATAAACGCTACGAAGAAACCAACTAACCAACACCAAAATGCATATTTACCTAAACGTTCATTTAGCTTAAAGCCAAATATTTTAGGAAACCAGTAAGTAAGCCCAGCAAAAGCACCAAATACTACACCTCCAATAATAACATTATGGAAATGTGCTATTAGAAATACACTATTATGCATTTGGAAATCAACACCTGGTACAGATAATAATACACCTGTCATCCCACCTATTGAGAAAGTCACTATAAAGCCAACTAACCATAACATCGGTGTAGTAAATGTTATACGTCCTTTGTACATTGTAAATAACCAGTTAAATATTTTAACCCCTGTTGGGATAGCAATAATCATGGTCATTATACCAAAGAAAGCATTAACATTAGCACTTGCTCCCATTGTAAAGAAGTGATGTAGCCATACGGTAAATGACAAGATAGTAATAACGATACTTGCCCATACCATGGTTACATACCCAAACAAAGGTTTCTTACAGAAAGTAGCAACAACCTCTGAATATACACCAAACATAGGAAGTACTAAAATGTAAACCTCTGGATGACCCCATATCCATATTAGGTTGACGTACATCATTTGATCTCCGCCACCAGAAACTGTAAAGAAATGCGTACCAAAATATCTATCTAAAGTTAATAAACCTAATGTTACTGTTAACACAGGGAAAGCTGCTATAACGAGTATAACTGAACATAATGAAGCCCATGTAAAAATAGGCATCTTCATCAAAGTCATACCTTTACAACGCATTTTAATAATTGTCACAAAGAAGTTAATACCGGTCATTAAAGATCCAATACCAGATATTTGTAGCCCCCAAATGTAGTAATCTGTACCCACAGTAGGGCTATAAGTTATATCTGAAAAAGGAGGATATGCAAGCCAACCAGCATGAGCAAAATCACCAACAAGTAGTGAAATATTAATAAGCATTGCTCCAACAACAAAAAGCCAGAAGCTTAAAGAATTCATGTAAGGAAAAGCAACGTCTCTAGCACCAATTTGCAGAGGTATAACCCAGTTCATTAATGCAAATATAAGCGGCATCGCCACAAAGAAAATCATGATGACACCATGAGCAGTAAAGATCTGATCAAAGTGTTCTGGTATCAAATAACCAGTACTATCACCTGCTGCTAAAGCTTGCTGCGTTCTCATCATAGCAGCATCAATAAAGCCTCTAAACAACATGACCAGAGCCACTATTGTATACATTGTTCCTATTTTCTTATGATCGATTGTAGTAAACCACTCTCTCCATAAGTAACCCCATTTCTTAAAATAAGTTACTCCACCTAAGACTGCCACACCTGTGATCACAATAAATATGAACATCCCCAGTATTATCATCTGCTGACTTACTGGCTCATACAGATATGGAAAAACTAAATGTGGATTACTCAGTTTCCCTATCAATGCTTCTAGCATACTTGTCTCCTATTTAAATACTACTTATTATTAATGCGACATACTATGGTGCATATGCATATGGTCCATATCACCAGGCTTATAATTTGGCATCATATAAGACATAACGATATCATTAAATAAGTTTCCATCAACATGTGAATAGTAAGTTACTGGATCGTCAATAGATTGCTTAACTAAATTCTTCCAGAAATAATCCCATGTTAACGACTTATGCTTACCATCTTTAACTTCTTTGACCCATTTATCAAAACTATTTTGATCTGTTACTTTTGTATAAAATTGCATTTCAGCAAAACCTTTACCAGTGTAGTTAGCAGAAAAACCACGGTATTTACCCTCTTCGGTTGCAAGAATATGCAATTGAGTAGTCATACCAGTCATAGCGTAAATCTGGCTACCTAGTTCTGGAATAAAGAAAGAGTTCATGGGTGCAGCTGACGTAATCTTAAAATTCACAGGACGATCCTTTGGAATTTCAATATAATTAATCGTAGCAATATCATACTGAGGATATATAAACATCCATTTCCAATCTAAAGCAACAACCTCTATCTTTACAGGTTCTTTATCTGACTCTAAAGGCTTATATTGGCTAAGTGAATGTGTAGTTTTCCACGTAACAATTGCTAATATTAATATAATTATAAAAGGAACCCCCCAGCAGATAACTTCAAGAAGGTTATTATGACACCAGTTTGGACGATATTCAGCATTTGTTCCTTCACGGTATCTCCAAGCGAACCAGAGAGTCAAAATAATAACAGGCACAACCACGATAAGCATCAGAAGCACCGCAAATATAAGTAATTTTTTCTCTTGTAGCGTGATTACCCCCATAGGGTTCCATATACCACCTTTACAACCCGATAAGGACAAAACTCCTAATATGCTAAACAGTATGATTAAACATTTTTTCCAGTTCATAGCAAATATATTCCTTCGTCAAATTAAAATTATTAAGTTATTTAACTTACATTATATCAAGAGTAATTATTATATAATACATGTTAGAAAAAAAATACCCTCATACAAGTATTTATACAACCTTGATAACCTTCCGCAGAAATATACCATATATGGATTTATGGTCCTAAAAAGACCTTTTAAGAACGCTAAATTATGGTGCACCGAGTGGGATTTGAACCCACACGTCTTTAAGACACCACCCCCTCAAGATGGCGTGTCTACCAATTCCACCACCGGTGCAATAGATATTTTCTTAGTTAGTTATATTTCACCTTTAGAAGCATTATTTGATGATGTGGATTTTTGACCAATTTCCTTTTGATATTGATCATAGTCATACTGACTAACGATAGATTGTTCTGTAGCTACTGAAGCTGTAGCTGAACTTTTACCCAGGTATCCTAAAGTCAAACAACACACAAAAAAAACAGCGGTAAAAAACACAGTCATTTTAAATAAAAATGATGCTGCACCCTTACTGCCAAACACAGTATTTGACGCACCGCCTCCAAATGAAACGCCCATATTTGCACCTTTACCTTGTTGTAATAACACTAATACAACAACAGCTAAAGCAGCGATAATATCTATAGTTAAAATTATTCCGTACATATCTTGTTTGCTTGACTTATTATTTCGTTAAATTCAGAAGCTTTTATAGACGCTCCACCTATAAGCCCACCATCCACATCCGGTAAACTTAAAATGTCTTTAGCATTTTCAGCTTTTAAGCTACCACCATACACTATTTTGATTTTTTTAGCAAGATCTTGATTAATTTTTGCTAGCAAAGATCTTATAAATTTATGCGTTTGTTGTATTTGTTCTAATGATGCTACAACTCCTGTACCAATAGCCCAAACAGGCTCATAAGCTATAACTAACTTCCCTAATTGTTTGACAGAAAAATTCTCTAAAATCAAACCTAGCTGAGCTCCCAGAACATCTTCTAAAACTCCGCTTTCTCTATCTGATAAAGTTTCACCTATGCAAACTACTGGTACCACATCTGTATCTATAACTTTCTGCAACTTCTTAAAAACATCTTCATCAGACTCACCAAACAACGCTCTTCTCTCAGAATGTCCAATCAAAACATAACTACAACCTGTATCTCGTAGCATTTTTACAGATAACTCTCCGGTGTAAGCCCCATCATCATAAAATGTAATGTTTTGTAAACCCACACCCATGCTTTCTGGCAACTGTGAAACCACTTCCTTTACATAAACACTAGATGGAAAAACAGCAACGCTAACTTTTGAAATATCATACTCAACTTTTGAAATACCATAGCAAAGCTCTTTGATACTCTGAGAGTTGCCATTCATTTTCCAATTACCCATGATTAACTTTTGCATACTCATCCCTATATTAATTTTTGCTTGACTTGTTTAGCTAAATACTCTGCTTCTAAAGTAGCCAAGTCTTTATCATCGGCTTCTACCATTACACGCAAAACAGGTTCTGTCCCTGATGGCCTAAGCAGAACTCTGCCTCTATCCGCCAATCTATTCTCAACCTCTTCAATATCTATAGAAAGCTTGAGTAAATCTTCTTTAGTAACTTTTTTTTCTAATGGCACATTAATCAAAGTCTGCTGCATTAGCTTATCTTTTAATTTAAAATGGGAAACCGGCTTATCAATTTGTGAAAAAATAGCTAAAAGCTGTATAGCTGTAAGAAGGCCATCTCCAGTAGTACCAAAATTTAAATTAATGACATGTCCGGAAGACTCACCGCCTATTTTATAATCATATTTTACCAAGTCTTCTAAAACGTACCTGTCACCAACTTTAGAGCGAATAAATGGGACGTTATTTTTTCTGTAATGGTTTTCATAACTCATATTAGTCATTTGCGTGCCCACTATGCCTTTAGTACCACCGCAAATATCGCTATACTGAGATATGATATTTAAAATTCCATCGCCGTCTATTTCACTACCGGTTTCATCAACAATTATAATTCTATCACCATCACCATCTAAAGCCACGCCAAGGTCTGCTTTATACTCTAAAACAGCTTTACTTATATTTTCTACGCATGTAGCTCCACAATTGACATTAATATTTACACCATCAGGGTTAGAAGCTATCGAAATATAATCAATACCAAACTTATCAAGTAAAGCCTCAAAATTGTGCGATCCTGCACCATTAGCACAATCTATAACAACTTTACCTTTATATTTAACCAAATCTCCAAAACGCTGGTAATTATCCTCTATGTATTCAGTAATAGTGTTTTCTAACATTTTGTAGTTACCAAACTTATATTGAGGCTGATATATAAATGAGCTATCTATTTTCTTCTCAACCTCTTCTTCTAAAGAGTCATCTAACTTAAAACCATTAGAGGAGAATAATTTAATACCATTATCTGTAAATTTATTATGTGATGCTGTTATGACAAAACCCGCTGAAGCTTTATGTTTAACAGTCATAAATGCCACCACTGGGGTTGGTACAATACCCAAATCCAAAACATTTATACCAGCTGCATTTAGCCCTGAGACCAAAGCAAACTTTAACAGATTACTAGAGCTACGTGTATCTTGACCGACCATGACAAATTTCGGATACTCTTTATCATTAATTAAAGATCCCACAGCATTACCTAATTTTTGAACAAATTCTGCTGTGATAGTTGAATTACCAACTTCTCCTCTAATGCCGTCTGTACCAAAATATTTTGTCATTTTTTTAAAACCTTATTTAAAATTCTAATAGCGCTGAAACATTGTACCCATCCAAAACATCTCTTCCACCCAAGCCTTTAAGCTCCATCACAAATATAAGAGCTGCAACTTGTGCGTGTGTTTCTTCAATCAGCTTAACGGTAGCTTTTGCAGTGCCTCCAGTAGCCAGTAAATCGTCTACAATTAATACCTTATCACTTTCTTTGAAAGCATCTTTATGAATCTCTAGACTATCACTGCCATACTCAAGATCGTAGCTAACACTATAAGTTTCCCTAGGAAGTTTACCAGGCTTTCTAACTGGTACAAATCCTACTCCTAAAACTTCTGCTAAAGCTACTCCAAATATAAATCCTCTACTTTCCGTTCCTGCTATTATAGTTGGTTTTATATTTCTTCTTTGTAACTCTTTCGCCATCTCTTGGGCTGTCACTCTTAAACCCTGGGGCTCAGCTAAAAGCGGTGTAATATCTCTAAATGTGATACCAGCTTTAGGAAAATCTGGCACAGCCATAATCTTACTTTTTATAAATTCCAAACTCATCTGAGAAAACCTTGAAGAAAATGTTAGAAAAACTAAACTTGAAGAAGAATTCTAGTTGGATCTTCAAGTAATTCTTTAATCATCTTTAAAAACTTAACTGACGTGCTACCATCAATAATTCTATGATCATAAGATAGTGCCAAATACATTATAGGACGGATTTTTATCTCTCCATTAATTACAACTGGGCGCTCTACTATATTATGCATCCCCAAAATCGCACTCTGTGGTGAGTTAATGATTGGTGTAGATAACATAGAGCCATAAGTACCACCGTTAGTAATAGTAAACGTGCCACCCTTCATATCATCTAAACTTAATTTACCATCACGCCCCTTAATTGCCTTATCAAGTACATCTGCCTCTAACTCTGCTAAAGATTTTGTATCAGTATCTCTTAACACAGGTACAACAAGTCCTCTATCTGTACCTACAGCAATACCTATATCAAAATAGTTATGATAAACGATTTCATCACCATCTATAGAAGCATTTACATCTGGGAATTTTTTAAGAGCTTCTGTGGCTGCCTTGATAAAGAAAGACATAAAGCCAAGTTTAGTGTCATGCTCTTTTAAAAACATATCTTTATATTTATTTCTAAGTTCCATTACAGCACTCATATCTACTTCGTTAAAAGTAGTTAAAATAGCATTTGTATGTTGGACTTCAACAAGCCTATTTGCTATAGTCTGGCGTAGACGAGTCATCTTAACTCTCTTTTCAAACCTTGAACCTTGAGCAACTACTGGCTGAGGACCACTAGACAAAGTAGCTGCTTTTTTAACGTCTTCTGACGTAATACGTCCTTTTTTACCTGTACCTTGTATACCCGCAGCCGAATCCAAATTACTTGAGTTAAACGCTTTTCGTGCTGATGGAACCAAATGTGGAGCAGTTGTATTATTTACAGACTCAGACTTAGTTTCCTTAGACGCTACAGCTATCGAAGAAGCGCCTTCTACAATCTTAGCTATAGTTTGTGCTGATAAAACAGTATCTCCAGCACCTTTTATTATTTTAACTAATGTACCACTTACGACTGCAGGAACTTCTAAAACAACTTTATCAGTTTCAATTTCTGCCAGAATATCACCTTCTGCTACCACATCGCCCTCTTTTTTATGCCATTCAGAAACTGTACCATCAGCTACTGATTCTGGGAAAACCGGCGCTTTAACATCAACTTCTGCACCAGAAGAAACTGGAACTTGGTTTTTGGCTCCTTGAGTAGAAGATTCTTCTTTGCTAAAAATAGCCTTTCCATCTATATCTATATTAGCAAGGCTTTCTTCTGATAATACAATATCACCAGCCTGCTTTTTGATATTTTTTAAAATACCAGAGGAGGTAGCAGGAACCTCTAAAACAACTTTATCAGTTTCAATTTCAGCCACTATCTCACCTTCTTTTACGAAGTCACCTTCTTTTTTATGCCATTGCGCCAAGGTTCCATCTGCTACTGATTCTGGAAACATAGGTACTTTTAACTCTAACATTATTTACTCCTAGTAATAAATTTAAAATTTATATTTCTAAAGCTTTATTAACAATTTCTTCCTGCTGTTTTACGTACATCGCATGGTAGCCTACAGCAGGAGCTGAAGACCTTTCTCTAGCTACACACAATAGTTTTTGATCATCTCCAAGAATTCTTTCAATAAAATGCCTTACATGGTACCAAGCCCCCTTGTTTTGCGGCTCTTCTTGTAACCAAACAATTTTCTTAGCATTTTCATATTTCTTAAATATTTCTTCCAACTTCTCATTAGGAACAGGGTAAAGTTCTTCTATTCTAACTACTGCTGTATCTGCATAAACGTCTTGCTTCTTAAGCATAAGATCATAATAAACTTTACCGTTACATAAAATCAGTTTTTTAACTTCATCTGCTTTTGCTTTTTTATCATCTATTACACTTTCAAAATGTCCCTTTGAAAGCTCCTCTAAAGATGAAACAGCCATAGGATTTCTTAGTAAGCTTTTTGGAGTCATAACAATAAGAGGCTTTCTTAGAGGTCTAATAACTTGTCTTCTTAGTAAATGATAAATTTGTGCGGGAGTCGTTGGTGTACAAACCTGCATGTTACCGTTAGCACAAGAACTTAAAAATCTCTCTAACCTTGCTGAAGAATGTTCAGCACCAGCTCCTTCTTGGCCATGTGGTAAAAATAAAGTTAAACCTGATAATATACCCCACTTTTCCTCTGCTGCAACTAAAAACTGGTCTATAACTACTTGAGCAGTGTTAACAAAATCACCAAACTGAGCCTCCCAAATTACTAAGGCATCTGGACTATAACAACTATAGCCATACTCAAAACCTAATACACCATATTCAGAAAGTGTAGAGTCAATAATATCAAATCTAGCTTTTTCATTTATATGCTTAAGAGGTATATATTCTTTTACTGCTAAGCTTGTATCCATGTTTTTAACTACAGCATGGCGATGTGAGAATGTTCCTCTACCGCTATCTTCTCCAGAAATTCTGACTGTATGACCATCATTAAGCAGCGTTGCATAAGCTAAAGATTCCGCAAACCCCCAATTAACAGGAATATCACCTTTTGCCATTTTAAGCCTGTCAGAGATGGTTTTTTTAACTTGCATTTGAATATCGATCTCTTTAGGAACTTCACACATTTTATATGCCAAATTTTTAAGCACATCTTGCTCTATTGGCTTGTAAACATATTCAGTTTTTTGTTTACCTAAATAAGGAAGCCAATCGCAAACTTTTAGCTTATCTTTGACACTGTTTCTATCAAGAATATCTACAGTAGTTTTTCCTTCATCCAACTTGCTGCGATATTGGGCATTTAACCTTGATAAAAGCTCTGCATCAACAATTCCTTGACCCTGAAGTCTATCACTATAGATTTTCAAAGTTGTAGGAAGCTTCTTAATCACCTCATACATTCTTGGTTGCGTACCAGATGGCTCATCTGTCTCATTATGACCATTTCTACGATAACAAAGGATATCTATCACTACATCTTTATTAAATTTCATACGGTATTCTAGAGCGATGTTTGTAGCTCTAAGTACAGCCTCTGGATCATCACCATTCACATGAAAAATTGGCGCATCTACCATCTTAGCTATATCAGTAGAATAATTACTACTTCTGTTAACACCAAACTTACTACTTGTAGTAAAACCAACTTGGTTATTAATGACTATATGTATCGTACCACCAGTTCCATAAGCTTCCGTAAGAGAAAAACCAAAAGTTTCCATAACTACACCTTGTCCACAAAAGGCTGAATCACCATGTATAAGTATAGGTACAACTTTATTATAAACATCGCCATCAAGCTTATTTTGTATTGCTTTAGCTGCCCCTTCTACCACAGGATCAACAGCTTCAAGATGTGAAGGGTTAAATGCCAACGCTATTTTAGCTTCTTTGCCATCAATACTACGGTAGTTTGAGTAACCCATATGATACTTAACATCTCCAGATAAACTCTTTCCACTTTGTTTACCCTCAAACTCCTCAAACAACTCTTTTGGATTTTTACCAAGTATGTTGACTAAAACGTTAAGCCTACCTCTATGAGCCATACCAAGCTGTATAAATCGAGTTGAATGTCTAGCTACAGATTTTTCAATAATATGTTGTAGGGCTGGAATCATTGATTCTCCACCCTCCAATCCAAATCTCTTTTGACCTACATATCTCACAGCTAGATACTTCTCCAAACCTTCTG
This sequence comes from Allofrancisella heilbronnii, assembly GCF_000710735.2. Lineage (NCBI taxonomy): Bacteria > Pseudomonadati > Pseudomonadota > Gammaproteobacteria > Thiotrichales > Francisellaceae > Allofrancisella > Allofrancisella heilbronnii. Next base: position 1,661,802 of record NZ_CP144673.1, read on the forward strand.
CTGCGACTAGTTGCTGCAATATCCATTTTTTTTCTTCTAAAGAAATCGGTATATTAGACTCTATTTGCTGTTGCAACCATTTCTTTTCTTCTTTACTGTCAATATACATATATTCGTAACCTATACTAGCTTCATATATTGACTTAAGGTTACTAATTAGACTTTCTATTGACTGCTCTTTGTTTTGAGTTAAAATACCTAAATTGATAGATTGCTGCATATCTTGAGTATCTAATCCATGGCTTTTTGGATCCAAATCAGGATCTTTATCTTTTTTCAAAAGTCCAAGAGGATCAATATTTGCAGACTTATAAGCATAAAACCTATAAGCATTAATCAAAGATTTTATTTTATATGATATTTCATTTCCACCAGTAGCTACTACACTACTAGCATTAACTTTATTTTTAGCCAAATACTTAAACTCTTCTACAATGTCTCTATGAGCTTCATCTGTTGCACTAGCTACTGAATCAAAAAAAGATAACCATTCTGGATCTATCCCATCATGATTGCCTGCAATGTAGTCATCATAAATTGACTCTAAATATTCCAAGTTACCGCCAAAGAACTGCGTTGTTTCCAGCCATTGGTTAAAATTTGGTTGGTTTTTTCTCATATACCCACCTGATCTTAGGTTTACTATTTATACACTCTTTTTTAATAAAGCTGACCTAATCTTACCTATTGCTTCTGTTGGATTTAATCCTTTTGGACACACAGAAACACAATTCATAATAGTCCTACACCTAAATAAACTAAACGGATCCTTCAAGTCTTCTAGCCTTTCATTAGTAGCTGTATCTCTAGAATCTGCTATAAATCTATAAGCTTGTAAAAGCCCTGATGGACCAATAAATTTGTCAGGATTCCACCAAAATGATGGACAAGAAGTAGTACAACACGCACACAAAATACATTCATACAGCCCATCAAGCTTAGCTCTATCCTCTGGCGATTGTAGCCTTTCTTTGGCAGGAGCCTCTTCGTCGTTTATCAAGTAAGGCTTTACTTTTTCATAATTTTTGTAGAATTGTTTCATATCTACAATCAAATCCCTAACAACAGGTAATCCAGGTAAAGGATTCACCTTAATAGGCTGCTTTAACTCTCCAACAGAGGTGATACATGCCAAACGATTCTTACCGTTGATATTCATACCATCAGAACCGCAAACTCCTTCTCTACATGATCTTCTCATAGCAAGAGTCGGATCTTGTTCTTTGATAAGCTCTAAAGCTGTTAAAACTTTTACGCCTTCGTTTTCAACTGTTACCGTATACTCATCGTAGTAAGGTTTTTTATCTGTTTCCGGATTATATCTGTAAATTTTAAATCTTACGTCCATTATATTAAATCCTTGTATTAATATTTACGTTCTGCTGGTTGAAAGGCTTTTACTTTTGTTGGAGACATGTTAACTTCACGAGAAGATGTTCTATCTTCATCCAAGAAATATAGTGTATGTTTCATCCAATTCTCATCATCTCTATCTGGATAATCAACTCTTGAGTGCGCGCCTCGAGATTCTTTTCTCTCTATAGCCAACTTAGCCGTCGCAATAGCTGTTAACATTAGGTTATCTAACTCCAATGCTTCGATTCTTGTCATATTAAATATTCTACTGTTATCTTCTAAAACAGCATCATCAAGTCTTTGTCTTAACTTAAGAAGCTTATCAAAGCCTTCTTTCATTGTAGTTTCTTGTCTAAATACCGAAAAATATTGTTGCATAGTTTGCTGTAACTCTTTTCTCAATACAGAGATTTTTTCTTTACAGCCTCTCTGTTCAGAAGTGTCCCATTTTTTAATTCTAGCTGCAGCTTGCTCAATATTTTCACAAGAAGTTTTTTTAATAGTCATTCCTGACTTTAAACTTTCTTCAGCATGCATTCCCGCAGCTCTACCAAATACAACCAAATCTAATAATGAATTACTCCCCAACCTGTTAGCTCCATGCACAGATACTGAAGCACATTCCCCAACAGCGTATAATCCCTCAATAACTTTATCTTCACCATTTTCTTGAGTAATAACTTGTCCATATTTATTAGTTGGTATGCCACCCATCTGATAGTGACAAGTTGGTACAACAGGAATAGGCTTTTCAACAGGATCTACACCTGCAAAAGTTTTTGCTAACTCTCTAACTGTAGGAAGCCTTTCATCAATAACGTTTTCCCCAAGATGAGTAAGGTCCAACCATACACAACTAGAACCACTAAAAGTATCCCCACGACCTTCCATGATTTCCTGCTGAGATGCGCGCGATACAACATCCCGGCAAGCTAAATCTTTAGCATTAGGAGCATACCTTTCCATAAATCTTTCACCATCTTTATTACGTAAGATACCGCCTTCACCACGGCAACCTTCTGTAACTAACACACCAGCTCCTGCAATACCAGTAGGATGAAATTGCCAAAACTCCATATCTTGAAGAGGCAAGCCAGCTCTTAAAGCCAAGCCCATACCGTCACCTGTATTTATATAGGCATTAGTGCTAGACTCATAAATACGACCCGCCCCCCCTGTTGCAAGAATTGTTATCTTTGATTGAAGGAACACTGTTTCACCAGTTTCTATACAAAGAGCTATAACACCAGATATACTACCATCATCAGCTTTGACAAGATCCACAGCAAACCATTCTGTGTAAAAATTAGTGTTATGTTTTAAGTTACCTTGATATAAAGTATGTAAAAGGGCATGTCCTGTCCTATCAGAAGCTGCACATGTCCTTTTTGCTTGATTTGCTGGATCAAAATTTCTAGACATACCACCAAAAGCACGCTGATAAATTTTTCCATTTTCTAAGCGTGAAAACGGCATACCCATATGCTCTAACTCAATAATAGATTGAGGTGCATGTTCACACATATATTCGATAGCATCTTGATCACCAATGTAATCAGAACCTTTAACAGTATCATACATATGCCACTTCCAATCATCAGATGGAAGATCATCTTCAAACTGAATATTACCTAAAGCTGCAGCTATACCACCTTGAGCTGCCACAGTATGAGATCTTGTTGGAAAGACTTTCGAAACAACCGCGGTCTTAAATCCTGATTGTGATAACTGAAACGCAGCTCTAAGTCCAGCGCCACCAGCACCAACAACAATCGCGTCAAATTCTTGTGTAGCTATACTCATAAAAACAACCTCTTAATAGAAAAATAAAATCGCAAATAACCAAAAAAAACAAAATACATAAATCAAAATAAAACTTAGCATAACGACCGCTGAAGCCCATGCACATTTAATATAGTCGCCACAGATAATCCAAAGACCAACCCAAGCATGTAAGAAAATTGATAAATATGCCATCAAAGTTAGAATTCTAAGAAATATTCCATCTGTAAACAAACCGTGCCAACTGTCATAATTAAGTGCTCCAGCATGAGATAAACATAAAGCTTTTATAAGTATGTAGGCAAAGTAAACAGCAATAATAACAGCTGTAACTCGCTGCACAAAAAAGTCTTTAACACCTGAAGATGTAAGCGAAATTACAGCCATAAAAAATACCCCCAAAAAACCGCTGATAAAATACCCAAAACAATCGTTATAAATGAAGTTAACTTAGCAATCTTCATACTCTCACCGAAGCCCATATCCATAATCATATGCCTGACACCAGCATATACATGATAAGTCAAAGCCGACAAGAAAACCCAAAAAAATAAGCTAGCCCACCCTTTTGTCAAAATTGACACAGTCTGCTCATAACCATTTGGCCCCGCTAAAGAATAGTTCATTCCAACCACTGCTAATGGAATAGCCACTATAAGAATCACACCTGTTATACGGTGCAATATTGAGCTTATAGCCGTAATAGGAAAGTTATAGGATTTTATTGATATCAGATCAATATTTGTTATTTTTTTCATGCTCGATATTCCTCCGAAGCAACTTCACACTAAAACCAAAGTGAATTCACGTTCTTAACCTCTTTATAATATATTTTTGTAAGATGAAATTCAAATATTTATAAATAAAAGCCTAGAACTAATTTACACATGTCAAAAGCTTTTGATCTAGGTAGCTTTAATCCTATAATTTAACAAGAAGCAGCTTTTACAAATAACAATTTTTATTTGCAAAAAAATACTGTTTAGCTTATTATTTCGACTATGATCATATGTTAAGTAGCATGTGTTTCTTTTTACTGTAAAACTTTATTACTTTTTAAAATAATCAACTCTTATTCGGAGGTTTTATAATAATGTCAAAGTACGCTACACTTAAATATGCTGAGAAAAATATTGAGATAGACTTGCCCGTATATTCTCCTAGTTTGGGTAATGATTGCATAGATGTTTCATCTCTAGTAAAACACGGTCTTTTCACTTATGATCCTGGCTTTATGTCAACTGCATCGTGTGAATCTAAAATCACTTATATAGACGGGGAAAAAGGTGTTCTCCTTCATAGAGGCTACCCTATACAAGAATGGACACAAAAGTCAAATTATAGAACTCTATGTTATGCTCTAATCTACGGTCAATTACCAACTAACGAGCAAAGAGAAGCTTTCAGAAGAGAAATTATAGCAAAAATGCCTGTATGTGAACATATAAAAGCAGCCGTATCTGCTATGCCAAAACATACTCACCCTATGTCTAGCCTAATTGCTGGGGTTAACGTGATTGCTGCTGAGCATGTTCATAATGGACAAAAAGAACCTCAAGAAGAAGTTGCCAAAAATATAATTGCAAAGATTGCCACCATAGCAGCTATGGCCTACAGACATAACCAGGGCAAAAAATTCCTAGAGCCAAAACCAGACTACGGTTATGCTGAAAACTTCCTATATATGATGTTCGCTGAAGATGAAAACTATAAACCAGATGAACTTTATGTTGAAGCGATGGACACAATCTTTATACTTCATGCCGACCACGAACAAAATGCTTCAACGTCAACTGTTAGATTATCAGGATCTACAGGTAACTCACCTTATGCTGCCATTATAGCAGGTATAACAGCACTCTGGGGACCAGCACATGGGGGAGCAAATGAAGCTGTTCTAAAAATGTTATCAGAAATTGGTAGCATGGATAATATCAACAAGTTTATTGAAAAAGCCAAAGATAAGGATGATCCTTTCAGATTGATGGGTTTTGGTCATAGAGTATATAAGAATACCGACCCTAGAGCTACTGCTATGAAACAAAACTGTGAGCAAATTTTAGCTAAGTTTGGCAATGGGGATAACCCACTTTTAGCTGTAGCTAAAAAGTTAGAAGAAATTGCACTACAAGATGAGTTTTTCATAGAAAGGAAACTCTTTCCAAATGTGGACTTTTATTCGGGTATCATCTTAAAAGCTATGGGAATTCCAGAAGAAATGTTCACTGCAATCTTTGCTCTTGCTAGAACCTCTGGCTGGATTTCTCAATGGATAGAAATGGTAAACGATTCAGCTCAAAAAATTGGTCGCCCAAGACAATTATACACAGGTGCAACTAGTAGGAACTTCTAGTCACTTTTCATTATTTACCTTTACATTCAATAATTTTTAAATTAGCCTATTATCAAATACAGGCTAAAATTTTGTATCTCATCCTTAATGAATAAATCCCCGACCATTTTAGAGAAATTAATTGCACCATTTAAGCAAAGTAAAATGTTTAGTATGCTAATTTTAGGCTATGCTTCTGGCCTACCTTTAATGCTTACTGCGTCATCTTTATTTCTTTGGTATAAAGATAATAATATTCAAATTAAAGATATTGGGTTTTTAACACTAATTGCAATACCGTATACTTTTAAATACTTATGGGCTCCGATTCTAGACAAAGTCAGTATTAAAGGTTTTAGTAGAAGAAAGGGGTGGATATTTATCACCCAAGTAACTTTAATCTTACTAATTGCTCTAATGAGTAGGTTTTCACCTGTTAACTACCCCTTAGTAATAGTCTTTATCGGATTTTTAATATGCCTTACATCAGCAACACAAGATATAGCCATCAACGCATACCAAACTGAAGTTCTTGACGAATCTGAGCGAGCCCTAGGAAATGCTGTTGCCGTAATGGGGTATCGTATAGGCATGTTAATTACTGGATCAATACTCTTAATTTTAGTAGATAACTTTAACCATGGTTACAGCCTTGATCAACTATGTCTTACTCCACTTGAAGTTACTAACCTTATGAACTCTTCTCACCTTTTAGGTTCTTTAATTTTAGTTTCTAGTAACGATAACATCCTACATATTATAAATTCTGGCTGGGGTAATGCTTTACTAATCATTTTAGCTTTTTTTGCGCTCTGTCCGATATTTACTTTATTTTTAAAAGAAGATACTAAGATTATTGTACCAAGGACCTTTAAAGAAGCTTTTATTAATCCATTTATAGAATTTGTAACACGCAAAGGTATCAAACCTGCTCTCACTATATTAGCGATTCTAATAGCTTATAAACTAGCAGATGCTATAGCTTTTTCCCTAAACTCAGTTTTCTTTGTTGATTTAGGGTTTGACAAAACTACTATTGCTGTATCATATAAAGGCCTGTCTCTAGTTTTTACTATCTTGGGATTAATTTTTGGTGGTCTAGTAGCAAAAAAAATAGGTATATATAAGAGCTTTCTTTATTTTAGCATTATCATGGCATGTGCAAATTTAATGTACGTCATTTTAGCAATAGTAGGGAAAAATTATAGTCTAATGGTTGCCTCTGTGGCAGTTGAATATTTTTGTGGTGCAATGGGTACAGCTATTTTAGTAGCAATGATAATGAGCTTAGTAAACGTTAAATTCTCAGCAACCCAATTCGCTATACTTAGCTCTATTGATTCACTTGGTAGAGTACTAGTCGGACCGCTAGCTGGTTATATCCAATACTACTATAGCTGGAGTGGTCTATTTATCTTTAGCTTTATCATAGGGATAATTGTGTCGTTGGTTATCTATATATCCAAAAACCAGATAAAAGCTATGACAAATCTTAAATAAGTATAATTTTGCTTTACTACTACACAATCCCAGGCCCAAGAAATATCCAAAGACATATTAGTAAAACTAGGATAGCATTTTGTAGCATCTAGAATTTTAATAATATAAAAAGAATTAAAAAGTTTATAGCTTTTTGTATAAAGTTATTTAGCAAACTGTTCTGAAACAAATTCCCAGTTTACTAAATTCCAGAGGGCCTCTATATATTTAGGCCTAGCGTTACGATAGTCAATATAGTACGCATGCTCCCAAACATCAAAAGTTAGTAAAGGCTTTTTATTATCTGTTAATGGGCACCCTGCATTACTTGTTGTTACTATCTCTAGCTTCCCTGTAGAGTCTTTAACTAGCCAAGCCCAACCAGAACCAAATGTAGCTATAGCTGCTGCTGAAAAAGTTTCTTTAAATTTATCTATTGAACCAAACGTTTCCATTATAGCAGCCTTAAGTTGACTTGAAGGCTCTGTTTTTTCAGGTGAAAGACAGTTCCAATAAAACGTATGGTTATAAACTTGCGCGGCGTTATTAAATAAGCCACCATTAGCAGTTTTAATAATTTCTTCTAAGTTTTTTCCGTCATGCTCAGTTGCTTCTACTAACTTGTTTAAGTTAGTAACATAAGTTTGATGGTGCTTATCATAATGGTATTCTATAGTTTCTTTAGAGATAACTGGCTCTAACGCGTCCTTAGCATAAGGTAAAGCTGGTAATTCAAATTTCATAGTAAAACTCCCTTTAAATTTGTTTTTATCTTAATAGCCTCTAGATGACTATACCCGTTTAGTATAATATGCTATCATTTTTTAAATAAAATTTCTAAGTATACTAACCACTTAACCTATAAAGAGGATATAAAATGAATACTCCTGATGAACAAAAAGTAATAGATAGAATAGAAAAACAAATAAGAGAAAACCAAATTATTCTTTATATGAAAGGCTCTCCAAATATGCCTCAATGTGGGTTTTCAGCTCATGCAGCTAGCGCAATTAGAGCTTGTGGCAAACCATTTGCTTTTGTGAATATATTAGAAAACCCAGATATTAGAGCCATTCTTCCTAAATATGCAGACTGGCCAACATTCCCCCAACTCTGGGTTAAAGGGGAGCTTATTGGAGGATGTGATATCATAATGGAGATGAAAGAATCAGGGGAGCTCCAAGAGCTTATGGATTCTATCGAATAGTTTTAATTTATTTTTACCCAAGCATCTGTACCATAGTCACCCGAAGGATCAAATGCTTCTATAGAACATAGTCTTGACTCTGGTCCTACTTTACATCTATACAGATCGTTACCTATTGATACTGTTGTACCACCTGCATACGAAATTATGCCATCTGGATAAACATATTCGGCAGCTTTTGGTTTTTTAACCTTAGAATCTATAGTCGAGCGCTCCACATTAGTCGCTTTTGTTATATCACTCCATGCCAGATAACTTTTATCACCGTAAGGTGCATAAGTAAGATTGTTACATAAATCTTGATTGCCGGGTATACATTCATATTTTTTATCCCCGTTTACTACAACTTCACCATCTCTGTAGGAGCCTATGCCACTAGGATACTTATAAGCTCCATTGACCATTATTATTTCAGGTTTATTAGTAAATGTGCTATCATCGACAACGCTATCTTTTTGAACTTTTTCCCATGCAAGTTTTCCATATAAGCCATTTGGCATGTACATTTTATCGTTACACAGACTTGCCACTAAAGTAGAAATACATTTATATTCTGCAGCTTGATAACTAACAATGGTACCAGCACCATATGTGCCTATACCATCTGGATAATTGATTAGTGTACTAGTAATCAAGGATCCATCTGAGTAGTTTTTTTTACTAGAATTTTTATTAATGCTGGATTTATAAATCACTTTAGAAATAACTGGAGGAAGCTTTATAGAAGCTATTGCATCAGTAGTACTCCATGGCTGATGTGAATATCCAGCTGACAGTTCTCCTTGGTTAATTTTCATAGCATCAAAATCTATACTCCATAATGCAAAACCCCCAAAAGATGCTTGATGTTTTTCCATCAACTCCACAGTAGCTTTGATATCATTAGCAGAAAGTGCGTATGTCAACCCCCTTGCAGTAACTCCTTCTATGGCTGGGATAGTAAATATTAACTTATCAGCAGGAATTTTAGGAACACGATCTACCTCGTATTTAGGCTTATTTGCATCGTACCCCTGTTGTGTCGTTAAGGCCCAAGCTAAAGAAGCCATAAAACTAGGGTAACCATCATTTGAAGTAACCTTCAAATAGTTTCCTTTAGGATCTTTATAGAAACCTAAAATACCGGCCATGCCTGAATGACCATATGTATTTAACCATATGTAATCAATGTTATTAACTCCTATTTCATTCATTAAATCAGCATAACTTTGATTGCGGTAAATATTATCTTCACCATTTTTATCTAAAGGCGCCACAATATATGTCCAAACAGGGGAAAATGTTAACCAAAAATCTAGTTTTGTAGTTTTCATATGTTTTACAAACTCTATAATCTTTTTAGCAGCTTGCTGTGTCATCTGTTTGTTTTGTGGAAGGTCAGAAGGAGATAAGTCAAAATTCACACCATCGAAACCATAATCACCAACAATTTTTTCAAGCTCATCAAAATCAAACTCTTGCCACTCAATGTAAGAAAATTTTCCACCAATCGAAACTATGACATGTTTGCCTTTTTGTTTCATATAGCCTATAAACTCTTTAAGATCTTGTGGAGAATATATCTCTTTCGAGTCACCATTTTCTTGATTAAAAGTAAACTTAAATCCACCGCTACTGCTGTAAGTTAAATACGCGACTATAAAAACGTTATACTTACAAACCTGTGGGTTTTCATCACAATACTCTTTATCCTCTGGCATTTTAATACTTATAGGACTACTATTTAATTGTCTACCAGAAATGTTATACGTACTGTTTTTCCCCCACAAAGGTAAAAATCCTGCAACAACTGGTCCTTTAATGATTTTGACTCTTGGATCACAAATGTTTTTATAAATACAATTGCGTAATCCTAAAGCAAAAGATCCTGCTTTATGGTCAGCGTCATCATATAAACCAGAGGTATAATCAGCATTTAAAGTCCAACCTACAATGCCAGAAAATCTTGGTTTAAGTTTTATTTTTTCAAGCTGTGGTAACATTAAAGCTACGGCTTGAGACGTTGTAAGAGAATTTGTAGCATCTGCCATAGGATGATACACAGTGTTAACTCCCCCTCCAGCTAAAGGGTCTGTTGGTTCCATTATCAAAACTTTTGTTTTAAATGGAACTTCAGCATTTTGAATAATTTTATCGTAACTTTCTGAAATAAAATTAGGATCATACTGTGGGTATTCATCGTATTCTTGTATAAATAAATAATCAACGTTTCCAGATTTAATAGCACTAGAGTAATCTTCACTATGACCTGTAGTAACAAGTTTATAATCATTTACCTTAGGACTTACTATAATAGCTAAATTTGAGTCTGCATGTTTAATTTTTGCTATTAGTTTATTTAGAAACGCTGGAGAAATGAATCTCCTAATTCCAAAAACGATACCCTTTATATCATTCTTTTTTAAGAATTTAACTATATTTTCACCAAGTGTATTTATTTCGGCGTCTGTTAAATCCTCCCCTATGACTTTAGGGCCAAGCTTATTCTTTTGGACCCCTGGATAAAAAGTATTTGGGATGCCTCCAACACCTAAGATAACGTCTAACCCTGCGCTTTTAGCTTCAGCTATCTTTTTTTCAAATTCTTGATTACTAACACCAGCTAAGCTATTAGAAGAAAAATTTATGTCTGTACCATAAACCTCTGTATTTGCAATAATTATAACATTATAACCGTCATCGGCTACTTTTTTCATATCAATATTATTAGCTGAACTTAAAGCCATCATATCTAGAAAACCTCCTATAATTCTATCTGGCAGTAACTTTTTATGCGGTGATCCTAAGATTGATTTGGCTGGTTTTTCTTTTTGCTTACCGATCATTTCAGACGGTTGCACACTAAGCTCTGTGTTTTTAGATAAAATAATAAAGCCTATTATTACTATCAATAATGATAAAAGTAATAAGTATACTTTTTTTCTAGGTAAGTTTTTTTTCACTCGTAAGCCCTAATAAACTATTAAATTTCTTTAACTATATTATATGTATTTTTATTGGGCTTTATAGCTATTTTAGGATATTTCAGGTTTCATATGAGGAAAAAGTATCACATCTCTTATCGACTGTGAGTTGGTTAGATACATCACAAGCCTATCAATTCCTATACCTTGACCTGCTGTTGGTGGCATACCGTACTCTAGTGCTCTAATATAATCCTTATCATATGGCATTGCTTCATCATCACCTGAAGCTGCTGCCTCAACTTGTTTTCTAAATCTTTCTGCCTGATCTTCGGCATCATTTAGCTCAGAAAACCCATTTGCAATCTCACGGGCTCCTACAAAAAACTCAAACCTATCTGTAAACTCCGGGTTACTATCACTACGACGAGCTAAAGGAGAAACTACAGCTGGATAGTCTGTTATAAATGTAGGTTGAATAAGCTTATCTTCAACAGTCTCTTCAAAAATTTCATTTATTAGATGACCAAGCTCATAGAAAGGCTCTACCTTTATCTTTAACTTCTCTGCTACTTTTCTTGCTGATTCAAAATCAGCTAAATCTTGAGTTGTAATATCTTGATTGTACTTAACTATAGAATCAACCATAGATATACGTTGATATGGTGCAGAAAAGTTGATCTTATGTTCACCATATTCCAGCTCTACACTACCTGTGATTTCTTTAACTAACTTTGAAAGCATATCCTCTGTTAGATCCATCAAATCATTATAATCAGCATATGCCATATAAAACTCAAGCATTGTAAATTCCGGATTATGACGAGAAGATACCCCTTCATTTCTAAAATTACGATTTATCTCGTATACACGCTCAAAACCACCAACTACTAACCTTTTTAAGTATAACTCCGGAGCAATACGTAAATATAAAGGCATATCAAGAGCATTATGATGGGTTCTAAAAGGTTTTGCTGCAGCACCACCTTGCAGCACATGCATCATAGGCGTTTCTACTTCCATAAAATTTAAATTATCAAAATACTTACGAATAAAACTAACCACCTTCGAACGTACTTTGAAAACTTCTCTAGCTTTTTCATTTGTTATAAGATCGACATATCTTTGACGGTATCTCATTTCTTGATCTGACAAGCCATGAAACTTATCTGGTAATGGTCTGATAGCTTTAGTTAAAACTTCAAAATGATCAGCATGAATAGAAAGCTCACCTGTATTAGTTTTAAATACAACACCAGAAACAGCAACTATATCTCCTAAGTCACATAGATTCTTAAATGTATCATATTGACCTTCTGGCAAATCACTTTTTTTAAGATAAACTTGCACTCTGCCTGACATATCTTGAAGAGTAAAAAAAGAAGCTTTTCCCATAACTCTTCTTAATACTACACGTCCTGCGACTTTATAATTCTGTTTGGGTTCTGTTTCTTCTAATTCTTGCTTTGTCTTATCTGCATACTTAGCTTGAAGACACGCAGCGACTACATTTCTTTTAAAAACATTTGGATGACTAATACCTGCGTTTTGTTCAGCTAATATCTTTAATTTTTCTTTTCTTAAAGCAATTTGTGAGTTTTCATCTAAAACTTGCTCTTCTACTTTATTATTTTTATCCGTCATTTAAAATTATCCTATAAACCACTTTTTAAGCTTGCTTCTATAAATTTATCTAAATCACCATCTAATACTGCTTGAGTATTTGTGTTTTCCACACCTGTTCTTAGATCTTTAATACGAGATTGATCTAAAACATAAGAGCGAATTTGACTTCCCCAACCAATGTCAGATTTTGAATCTTCTAAAGCATTTTTTTCAGCGTTTCGTTTTTGTAGCTCCATCTCGTACAGCTTAGATTTTAACTGTTTCATAGCATTTTCTCTATTTTTATGCTGCGATCTATCGCTTTGACTCTGGACCACAATATTTGTTGGTAAGTGAGTTATTCTAACAGCTGAATCAGTTTTGTTAACATGCTGGCCACCAGCTCCTGATGCTCTATATGTATCCACCCTTAAATCAGCTGGATTAATCTCAACATCGATATTATCATCAACTTCAGGTGATATAAACACTGAAGCAAACGATGTATGTCTTTTATTATTAGAATCAAAGGGTGATTTTCTAACTAGCCTATGAATCCCTGTTTCTGTTCTTAACCATCCATATGCATATTCACCTTCAATTTTTAAAGTACATCCTTTTATACCTGCAACGTCACCATCTGAGACATTATCTATCGTAACTTTAAAACCATGACTATCTGACCAACGCATATACATTCGCATTAACATTTCAGCCCAGTCTTGTGCTTCTGTTCCTCCAGAACCAGACTGAATATCTAGATAAGCATTATTAGGGTCCATCTTTTTAGAAAACATTCTTCTAAATTCTAGCCTCTCAATTTCTTGAGTAATCTCATGAGTATCTTTTGCAATTTCTTGGATTAAAGATTCATCCTCTTGTGCTAACTCAAGAAGTTCTGTTAAAGTTCCTAAAGTATCTATAATATGTTCACAAGTTAACACAATGTTTTCTAGTTCAACCTTTTGTTTGCCCAGGTTTTGTGCATGTTCAGGATTATCCCATATAGAGCCATCTTCTAGCTCCATTAAAATTTCTGTTAATTTTTCTTTTTTGACATCATAGTCAAAGATAGCCTCGTAATGATTCTATACGATTAGATAAATCCTTTAATAAAGTTCTATAGTTTACTGATTCCATATTTTTATCCGTTTATATAAGTAATTTTGTGTATAGATTTTATAGTTTTAGGAAGTCTAACTCAAATAAATAAAAAAATTTTTTAATATAGATCTAGATCACTAATCAAGCAATAAAAGCGCTCGCCTGTAGAAATTACCCTTTTATTGCTTTTATCTAGTAAAATAAAGTATCCAGACAAAAACTATTTTATATAAATTATGAATGTAATTAATGCATTAAAAAAGCGTAAATCTGTTAGGAAATTTCTAGAAAAACCTATACCTCCAGAACTTCTTGTTAAATTATTTGAAGCTGCAAAATGGACGCCTTCTAGCAAAAACACCCAACCATGGAAGATAGCTGTCATCAGCGGAGAAAAAAAAGAAAATCTAATGAACAAAATACTTAAAGCTCATAAAGAAGGACAAAAACCATGCATGGAATACGGGTATGAAGGTGAAGAGTTAGATGGCGAACTAAAGCAAAGAGCTATAAAGTGTGGGCACGATTTATATAGTGCTTTAAGAATAACCAGAGAGGATAAAGATAGACGGTTACAACAATGGGCAAAAAATTATCTTTCTTTCGAATCTCCGACTACAGCATTTATATTTAAGTACCATAATACAGGAATTAGTGGCTACATGGACTGTGGTATGCTAATCCAATCTATAATGCTAGCAGCAATTGATCTAGGGTTAGCAACATGCCCTCAAGCGTCATTAGCACACTATCCAGATGTAGTAAAACAAGAGTTAGGCTACAAAGATTATATATTGTTATGTGGTATCGCTATAGGATACGAAGATACTCAAGATAGAGTAAATAATTATCGCACAGGGAGAGAAAAATTAAATAATGTGGTTAATTTTATATAAATATCTTTATTATTTAAATTTTTTTAAGTATAGTTATATATTAATATAATACATAAAGGGGTTTTATTATATGAATATTGATTTCAGCAAAGATATTATTGAGGCAACACGTTATTTCATCAAGGTAGTAGAACTAGGATCATACAGCTCTGTAAAAAAATTCTATAACGTTGAACTTAACACTATAAAAAGCAAGATAGACATATTAGAAAATTATCTTGGAGTTAAACTCATACAAAATATACACAATCGCATCACCCCAACAAAAAATGGTGTCAAATATTTTCATTCTTGTAGCAAAATCTATAAGGATTTAGAAAGCACTATAGATAGCGTTAAAAATAATGGGTTTAAAGAAAGACGAGCTATAAGAATATTAGGGTCTCCACTTTCTATAAAAGTAACTATAGATAGAGTAATACCTAAACTAAATCAAGACTCCACTAGTAACTTAAAGTTTACTTTAGACAATTATGCCTTAAACCATCTAGACGGTAAAGAATATCAATTTGAGACATATGATGTAATCTTAATAAATACAAAACATTTGGAACATATTGATTTAAATGATTGGATAGTTTGTAAGTCTGTTAATACCGCAAAACTACCTGCTCTAATATATGGGAATAAAAATTTTATAAAAGATTTACATAACGAACCTCAGAAAGTTCTAGAGACAGATTTGGTATTTAATCGATATGACTGGGACCACAATATTTTCAACTTCACACATAACGAAGATGCTGAAGATAACCATCAAAACAAAACCTATAGGTTCAACCCTAATAAAATAAAATATCTAGTTAGTAATGAAGTACAAAAATCTAATATTATAAAAAAAGAGAATATAATTGGTTTTATGCCTAAATTTTACTACGACTCACTGATGAAAGATTCCGAATATATTGACTTTATAAGAGGCTTTGAGGTAGATTTTCACATAGAATCTTTTTTAGTTTTAGTATACAAGTATTCAAAGCATAAAGATAAGTTAGTTGAGGCATTTAGAACTGAGTTGTTAGAATTATTAGGAAATGATTTAGGAAGCCATGATGTTAGTTAATAACTAAATTGAAGCTAAATGTCTCTATATACTTTAGGTAATTTTGACTTATCCCAGGCTTCTATTTTCTCAAAGTCAGGTTCAAAAGTAAATTGTCCATCTGGTGTAATACCAGCATACATTTTCAGGTAAAAATACAAGCTTCCTTTTTGCTTTTTATTAGGCAGTAGCTCTAAACAACCTTTATAAAAAGAAGTAAACTTTTTTATAAAATCATTTCCAAATAAACAGAGTTTGTTAACAGTTAGCATAGGTATATTAAAATTTTCCGCTTGAGATAAAACAAAATATAAATGATTTTCTATAAAAATGGAAAACATCTCAAGATAGTTTTTTAGTAGGAAACCCCTGATTTGTCCTGTTATACCATGCCTATTCCAAGCTCCATAATACGGAGAATTAAACGATATATTTAGAGTTTTCCCAGTAATACTTGTTATCAGTAAAGCAATTATAGACGATGAAAGAACAGGTTTTAACATACCAAAAGCTATACCCTTAGAGATTAAATGGGATAATGTATCTCGCTGCATTATGGCTTCACCAGATATATACGTTTCTCGGAAACCTTTTAATAATGCTGCTGTTGAATGAAGGTTTGTTGTGTTTTGCTTAAATTTTAGTTCATAAGCTAATATACCATTACATATATTATCAACACCCTTAAGAATGTCTCTAGTATTTAAAAATAGCTCATCTAGTTTTATAAATAAGTCAGTATCTTCTGGTACCTCTCGGAATTCTGCTATTCTACCACTATTAAAATCTCTAAAGCTTTTTTCTTTTAATATCTTTTTCCCTAAATCAGAAAATTTTTTAAAACTTTTATAATCAAGAAAGTCTTTTGCCTGAGTTTTTAAGCTAGAGTCTGACTGACAAATAAAAGCCCATAGCTTTTCACTTTCAGAAATCTGATCTAAATAAAGCTGATCTAAAAAGCTTTCTTCATATAGTGATGTATTTATATTGATTAAAGTATTTCCTATGACATTAAAAAGTTTCAAAATAACTTTTTTATGGCGGGTATCAGGAGTTAAGTAATATGCTAGCAACCGCTCCATATCATAAAAATCAAGCACGGAGACATTA
The DNA here is from genome assembly GCF_000710735.2 of Allofrancisella heilbronnii. Taxonomy (NCBI): domain Bacteria; kingdom Pseudomonadati; phylum Pseudomonadota; class Gammaproteobacteria; order Thiotrichales; family Francisellaceae; genus Allofrancisella; species Allofrancisella heilbronnii. The sequence goes on from NZ_CP144673.1 coordinate 1,678,618, forward strand.
TTGTTTACTTCCAAATATTTTGGATCTATTATAGAGGCATAATGAAACACCGATAGTGCTATAAAAGAGTAATAAGTCGTTATAAAACATCTTTTACATTTGTCTTGGCTTATTTGATTTAACCTTCTTCCAAGACCTATAAAAAGCTTTTTGAGCTCTTCATCACTATCTCTATTTAAAATAGCCTTTATCCGGTTAGCTTTTTCAAGCTCTATAGTTGTTATCTCATTTATATGAACCCCTTGACCTTTAATATTCAGCATTAAATTACCAATAGCTAAATTGACGTGATTTTTATTATTTTGAATTGCATATAGACCAGTAAATGAATCGATGCCTTTTAGAAAAGCTTTTTTTACAGCTTCTATAGATATCAGCTTTATCATTTCTCCCCTCCAAAAAAATCGGCTGTTTTATTTGAAAACTTTCTCCTTATATTTGTTAGCGTTCTTAGAAACTTTTATTTTCGAATAAGAAATAGTTCTACTTGTTGATAAATAATTAGATAAACCTACTAAAATATGAACAAATACTATACCTAACCCAAGATATGCTAAGTATTCATGCATATTCTTTAACTGTATAACTTGTTCTTTTGGCATGGTGTCGAGAATACTTGGCAATCCAAATGGCATTGTATATGTACCTTTTGCACTTATTATACACCAACCTAAAGTAGGCATAATTATTAACCAAGAATATAAAAATCCATGAACTACTTTGGCCGAAAAATCACGCAAAAAACTATAATCTGATCTCTGAAATATAGCAAACTGCTTTAAAATAATCCTACAAATGGTTAAAAATAAAATACTAAAACCTATATATAAGTGCGAGCTTTTCATAAAATTGTAAAAAACCGTGTTTTTACCAAAAGCGCTTCTAAACTCTATAGATATAAATACTAAGATTAACAAAACAACCGTAAACCAGTGAAGGGCCATAATAATTTTTTTAACTTGATCTCTTTTTAGCATACTTTGAAAAAAAAATATAATATCTTAATTCTAAATTATAAGCCAACAGAGACTGTTAGGAAAATATTTTATAGCTAAAAACTACCAAAAGAATGATATAGTATGGTATAGATGGTCCCTGTAACAAAGATACACGCAGGGATGGTTAGTAGCCATGCGGTTGCTAGCTTTTTAACAACTCTCCAATTAACTCCTGAATCAGCAAAGCCAGCACCCATGATTGAACCTGATGCAACTTGAGTAGTACTAACTGGTAAGCCTATATGAGAAGCACCTAAAACTAATAATCCTGAACTTAACTCGGCTGAAACAGCATTTGTAGGCTCAAGTTTCGAAAGTTTTGTACTTAAAGTTTTTATGATTTTTTTACCACCAGAAAGAGTCCCCAAACCCATAGCTACACCACAAACTATTATAACCCAATCTGGAACTACAGTACTCTGTACTAAACCGGCACTTAATAATGCTAAGGTTATAATTGACATAGTTTTTTGAGCATCATTTGAACCATGCGAAAAGGATAATAAACTAGTTGATACTACTTGTAACTCCCTAATGTATTTGTTAGTAAGTCTTACATTTTTTACTTGAGTAAAAATATTTAACAAAACTATACAAACAATTAAAGCTACGAAAAAAGCTAAAATTGGTGAGCTAATCATAGGTACAAGAACCTTATTAACTACTGTAATGTAATTAACGTCTTTATAGCTAGCTCCTATTATAACAGCCCCTACTAAGGAGCCTATTAGGGCATGAGATGAGCTTGACGGGATCCCAAAATACCATGTGAAAAAATTCCAACTTATAGCTCCTAACAAGGCAGATACAAGAACTATATCTGAAACTATACTTGTATCTACAAGGCCTTTTGAGATAGTAGCTGCTACAGCAGTACCAAAAAACGCTCCTAAAAAATTAAAGAAAGCTGCTAAGCCTATAGCTTGGTAAGGTGTTAAAGATTTAGTAGCTATTGGTGTAGCAACAACATTTGCTGCATCGTGAAAACCATTTGTAAACTCAAAAAATAAAGCCACGCAAATGATTATTATTAACATTGAGGTAACCATTATAACAAAATCCTATTTAAACTTCTTTTACATATATTCTCATTATTGATTCTGCAACAGCTGTACAAGTTGAAATAGCATTCTCTATAGTTTTGTAGATATCTTTAACTTTCATTATAAAAATAATGTCGCCCTCTTCAAAATGAGAAAATTTCTTAAGAGCATAGCCTAGATCCTCTAAAACATTTTCATCTAAAACAGTTATTCTTGTATAAAGTGATTTAAGAGTTTTATAATCGCCTTTACTAAAAGCTTTCATCATACCATCTAGAACTTTTGTCATTTTTCTAAGAGTTTCAACACAGTTTGATAAATATAGGTTAACGTTGCCTCTTTCCTCTTCCATTAGGATTTGCATATAGCGATAAGCTCTTACGATTCGCTTATTCAGCTTTGAAAGTAAAGTTATAATATTATGTAATTCGACCCTATCTATAGGTGTTACAAAATATCTGGCTAACTCATGATCAATTTTATTAGCTAACTCAACTGTGACGGTTCTAGTTAGTCTTAACTCTTCTGCAAGCTCAGATATTGTTAGATTATCCTTCTCTTTCATTATCTGATCTAAAATCCTTGCTGATTCTTCTACACTCTCTGTAGCCTGTATCAGTAGGTCAAAAAATATCTTATCTTGACTTGGAATTAAGGTTTTTACTAATTTTCGCAACATTATAAATGGTTCCTCTAATTTAGAGTTAGTTACGATGAGAAGTTTATAACAAAAAATAGATAAAAACACTCTTAATTTACGAAAAAAGGTTTTTTGTAAAAAGAGTATTAAACTTAGAATTTAATTCTATTGCTTCATCGAAACTAACAAGCTTAAATCTTAAATGGGCCTTTGGTACAAACTGAGCAAGTTTATTTATATCTGGCTCAACGACTGTAGTCACTCTTGGATAACCACCTACAGTTTGTCTATGGCGCATCAAAACTATCGGTCCGCCAGGAGAGAGCTGTATTGTACCATCAACTACAGGTTGTGAGATCATTTCTACTTTCTTAATAGATAAAGCATTACCATCTAGAGAGATCCCCATTTGACTTGAGTTTGGTGAGATTGTCCAAACTTGCTCGAAAAAACCATTATCTTCTAGAATATCAAACTCTGGGCCCTTAATTACTCGTATATAGTTATTTTTATAGTTTGAATCTATAAACTGCTCAATTTCTTTTGACCTTTTCTTACCAATATCTACAATTTGGTTGGAAGTTTGAGCTATAGCAAAAATTAAAGTACGAAACCCAGTCTTAATACCACTGAATTCTAGTGTATCTCCTTTTTTAAAAGACTGTATTTGGTTGTATACTATTTGTTTGCCGCCCATAGAAGTATTTTCGTAAGTTGCTCCACACAATATAAAAAGCAGATCTTCTTCGGCTGTTATTTTCGCAGGATAAATCATCTCTATAGCTTGAAAATCTAAAGGCTGATTAAATAACTGATAAGCAACTCTAAAGCTTAATTGATCTTGAGCGCCACCAAGAGATATACCCTTATCTTGAAAGCCATATAGTCTTTCATAAACAGGGAACGATAACCCTCCTTTCACGGAAAATATTTTTGTTTGCATACTTAGCCTTTATGATTATATATTTCTTTTACAAGTGCTAGTGCTATTTTACTATCAGAATGAACACAAATCGTCTCGGAATTAAAAGCAACTTTTTTATTAGCTATCCTTATAAAACCTTCTTTTAGATCCATATATTGAGACAGTGCCTTGTTTAAATCATGAATTTCTGCATTTGGCGTACCTCTGGGAATAAGCATAGGATTATTGTTTTTATCTAACATATACCCCCTTTCTGCAAAACTCTCTTTGATAGTTTTTATACCTTTTTTTTTGGCATATTCTGCGACCACACCAAAAGGACTAACTAAAAGTTCCTTTATACCATTATCTAAACACCACCTTATAAAAAAATTGGCTAACTTATCATCAACATTTAACTGATTATATAATGCTCCATGTGGCTTAATAGCTTTTATAGCACCATCAAAAAGAGCTAGCTGCTGATCAAAAGATTTTTGTAAAGTGGCATTATCAATACTAATAATTTTTCTACCAAAGTTTTGTTTGTCTGGGTAAGATATATGAGCAGTTATTTTAACGTTATTCTCATTACAAAGCTTTGTATAATACTCAACACTTTGCTTATCGCCAGCATGTCCAGAACAAGCTATATTTGCAATATCAATATACTTAACTAATTCATCATCAGTTGGATGAGCTACTTCTCTTTCTCCTAAATCACAGTTGACTAAAAACATAACTAAATTTCCCTAAAAATCACTTTATCTGCTGGGTTAAAACTAGAAAAATCTCTAAAAGCTGTTTTACCAATAATATTCCAACCACTTGGCGTATCTGTTGTAAATATAGTAGTCTGCGAGCCACCTATCCCAACAGAGCCAACATCTATTTTATTTCTTGGCGTAGCCAGTCTAGGCAAACTTAAACTAGTATCCAGTCCCAATAAATACGGTAAGTACGGTTTAAAGCCAAGCATTGCTATATGGTACTCTGCTGCTGTGTGTCTTTTTATTATTTCCAGCACGCTTAAGCCTAGTTTTTGTGAAGCAGATTCTAAATCTACACCAACATACTCAACATCAATATAATGCGTTTTAAATTCTATATAGCTACTATAATCAACTGATTCTATTCTACTAAGGATTTTGTTTTGTAAGGATAAAAAATCGTTAGTATAAATAAAATGAAAAGCTATTGAGTTATATGCCGGTACAATGTCATGAATCTTTAAATCGTTACAAAATGACTTATCTTCTGAAATAGACTTATAAATTCTAAGGATCTTAAGATTATCATCTATAGAAAGTCGATCACTTAGATTATAAACAAAGCAACTTTCACTTAAAAAATAGTAACTCATAAACAATATGCAGCAAGTGTACCTTTATATACTATTTTACAGCTTAGTTTTATTTTGAGGTACCTTTTTTGCAGATCTCTGGTTCTAATGTATATAATGTTATCAAACCAACTATAGCACTTAGACATATAACACCAACAGCTGCATAATCAGAGAACTTACCTGCTAAGTAAAAGCATACAAATGGTAATAAGCCTCCATATACCCCAAACCCTATATTATAGGCCAGAGCAAAGCCTGTATAGCGCACATCTTTTGGAAAACAGTCTGTGAATATTACCATAATATTGCCATAAAAAACCCCAAAGATTACTCCCATGACTATAAAGAAAAATACCAATAGCTCACTATTTGCCTTGTATAGCGCATACATTGGCAAAGGAAAAATAAGCATCAAAACTAATCCTGCTGTAATTATGGCTTTTGTAGCAAAAAACTTCGTCAGCCTAGCAGCCAAAGCACAAGATCCTATAAACACAGCTAAGCTTATAGTAGTTAGTAAAGCTACATTGGTGTGAGTTTGACCAAGTACTTCCTTAATAATATTAGGCAATATAGTAATCTGAAAGTATGCTACAACTGCTCCAGGAAAACATAATAGTATCATATACAAAATACTCGCCTTATACTCTAAAAATAATAATGTTAGCTTAACCTGAGTTTTTGGTGCACTTTTTTCCTCTTTCGCACCACTATGTTTAATAAAGAATGACAAAATCACTAAAAGAATTGCTACAGCAAATAAGATTCTCCAGCCTCCATTTGCCATAAGTTCATCTGGTATAAAATAACTAATAACCTGAAAACTAACTATAGCAAGTAATATTCCACCAAAGGCGCTTGCTATCACATTTGCTGAGGCTTTAGCTTTACCCAAGGCTGTAGTTTCACCTTCTATAAGAATAACAACAGAACCACTATATTGCCCCCCAATTGCTATACCTTGTAATATTCTAAAAACTACTAATAATAAAGGCGCTAAAATTCCTATCATAGTATATGGTGGTAACAAAGCCATACCTACTGTAGGAACTCCCATAAAAAATGCTGCCCAAGCAAGAGCTGAGATACGTGATTTTTTATCTCCTATGTAGCCAAAAATAATTCCACCAAGTGGTCTAGCAAGAAAACCTACAGCAAAAGCACCAAAAGCAAATAAAAAGTTGGTAAAAGAGTTATTAAATGGAAAAAATGCAGCGCCTATATATCCTGCACAAAATGAATACACAGTAAATTCATACCACTCTGCTGAACTTGCAAGAAGGACTAGTAGTTTTTTCATAAAAATCTGAAAGTAAAATCTGTATATTGTTTTATTAAATTATAAAAAAACAAAAAAATATAGCTTTTTAATGGAAATTCTGTAAGAAATATACCTAAAACTTAAACCAAAATGAGAAAAAAAGACAAAAACTACTTTAATCTAACTACTAAAACATCAACGTCTGCTTCATGTAGTATCCCACTAGCCGTAGAACCTAAAAAGAATCTGCCAATGGCGCTTCTTCTATGGCTTCCCACAACAATTAGATCATTTCCTTGCTCTTTAGCTTTTTCTAAAATACTATTAGAAACTCCCCCAATTAACACAGATTTTTCTCCATTAATATCATTTTCTTTGGAAAATTCCTTTATAGCATTTTCTACCTTTGCTGTTTCATAAGTCATTAAAGATATACTGTCATTTGGTATAACAAAAGCTGTATCTACTGTTGCATTATAGAGCTTAGCTATTTCATTAGCTTTTGCCGCTACCGCACATGAATCATTTTCTAAATCTGTAGGCACCAATATCTTTTTGTAGTCTACAATCGCTGTTTGCTTATCTTTACCAACTCGTATTGTTAAAACATCACATTTTGCCTTATGTAATACAGCATTAGCAACCGAGCCTAATAATAAGTTAATACCGTGAGTAGCATGTGAGCCCAAAACAATCAGATCGCATTCACTTTCTTCAGCATATGCAACTATTTCAGAAGCTGGATTACCTATTAAGATTTCATGCTTAATATCAACTCCTGAAACTTTAGCCACTATTTTTGCTAACGCTTCTTTTGCATCTCTTTCTATAGAGTGCTGGAAATCAACTATAGAAGGTGCAAAAGGTGCCACACAATCAACTACAGAAACAACCTGAAGTTGTTTGATGTTGTTTTTCTTAGCAAAGTTAACTGCAGAATCAATAACAACATTTGCTTTCTCATAAACATTAATTGCTAACAGTATTTTTTTATATGCCATAGTAGCTCTCCTAATTTGGACTTCTTTGAACTTCAATTATAGCAAACAATAACTATGAAGAAAAACTTTTATAACTGATTAAATGTTTTACTGGTTAGGACATTAATGTTTCGAAAAAGTAAGCGACCATACTAACAATAAATATTATCCTAATAAAAAAACAAAAGTAGAAGTTTTGCGTAAGTAAGGTTCTTACTAAATAGGTTATGGTTAAAGAATATTTGTTTTGCATAAAAGTCGCAATAGCTACATTTTAAAATTATTTTATAGCATAATAGGTAGCTAAGTTATAACATTAAGAAAAATTGTTTATTAAAAAGTATGTACATAAAAAATATTAGGAACTTCTCAATAATCGCTCACATTGATCATGGTAAATCAACGCTTTCAGATAGGTTTATCCAAGTTTGCAATGGTTTGACTGAACGTGAGATGAAAGAACAAGTTCTAGACTCTATGGATATTGAAAGAGAGCGAGGAATCACAATTAAAGCTCAATCTGTTACTTTAGATTATATAGCAAAAGATGGTCAAACTTATCAGCTTAATTTTATTGATACACCAGGACATGTTGATTTTTCATATGAAGTTTCTCGTTCATTAGCAGCATGTGAAGGAGCTCTTTTAGTTGTAGATGCTGCTCAGGGAGTAGAAGCGCAAACTGTAGCAAACTGCTATACAGCGATAGAGCAAAACCTAGAGGTTATCCCTATATTAAACAAAATTGATCTACCATCTGCAGACCCAGAGAAAGTTGCAGAAGAGATCGAAGAAATTATTGGAATAGATGCAACAGGTGCTACTACATGTAGCGCAAAAACAGGTTTAGGTGTAGAAGATGTTTTAGAAACTATTGTTGCAAAGGTTCCAGCTCCAGCTGGTAATTCAGATGATAAGTTACAAGCTTTGATTATAGATTCATGGTTTGATAACTATCTTGGGGTGGTATCTCTAGTTAGGATCAAAAATGGTACTTTGAAGGTGGGTGAGAAAATCAAAGTAATGTCCACAGGCAACTCTTATCAAGTTGATAAGGTAGGTGTATTTACTCCTAAAATGAAAGATCTTGATCACTTAAAAGCAGGTGAGGTTGGTTTTATCGTAGCTGGGATAAAAGATATCCACGGAGCTCCGGTTGGCGATACTCTTACACATACTCATAACCCTACTGAAAAAGCAGTACCTGGTTTTAAAAAGGTTCAGCCACAAGTCTATGCTGGGATGTTTACAATAAGCTCAGATGACTACCCTGACTTTAGAGAGGCTCTAGAAAAACTAAGTCTTAACGATGCTTCATTATTTTTTGAGCCAGAGGTTTCTCAAGCATTAGGTTTTGGTTTTAGATGTGGTTTCTTGGGTATGTTGCATATGGAAATTATCCAGGAAAGATTAGAGAGGGAATATAACCTTGATTTAATAACTTCAGCTCCAACAGTTGTTTATAAGGCAGTAAAAAAAGATGGTGAAACAGTTGAGGTTGATAACCCTGCTAAACTGCCTGATCCAGGCGCTATACAAGAGATTCAAGAGCCTATAGTTAGAGCGAATATACTTGTACCAAAAGATTATGTTGGTAGTGTAATTACTCTTTGTATAGAGAAAAGGGGTATACAGGTAGATATGAACTACGTTGGTAGTCAGGTTTCTATAGTTTATGATTTACCAATGATAGAAGTTGTATCAGACTTTTTTGATACTCTAAAATCAGTAACCAAAGGTTATGGTTCACTAGATTATGAATTAATCCGTTATGAGCCTGCAGATATGGTTTGCCTAGATGTACTGATAAATGGTGACAAGGTAGATGCTCTAGCAAGCATCGTTCATAAAGAACAAGCTAAGTACAAAGGTAGAGAGCTAGTTGAAAGGTTAAAAGAACTTATTCCAAGACAAATGTTTGAAGTAGCTATTCAGGCTGCTATAGGTGGCACAATTGTTGCTAGAAGTACAGTTAAAGCTTTACGTAAAAATGTATTAGCTAAATGCTATGGTGGTGATGTTTCACGTAAGAAAAAGCTGTTAGAAAAGCAAAAAGAGGGTAAAAAAAGAATGAAAAATATCGGTTCAGTTGAAATCCCTCAGGAAGCTTTTTTATCTGTACTTAAAAAGTAATATGGAATAGAAATATGTCCAAAAAAGTAATAGTAGGTATTTCAGGAGGAGTTGATTCTTCGGTATCAGCTTTGTTGTTAAAGCAACAAGGCTATGATGTTACTGGTGTTTTTATGAAAAACTGGGAGGAGGATGATACCGATGAATTTTGTTCTGCTGAACAGGATATAAAAGATGCTCAAACAGTCTGTGACTCTATAGGGATACCTTTTAAAAAAATAAATTTCTCTGCTGAATATTGGGATAATGTTTTTGAGCATTTTTTAACTGAATATAAAGCTGGGAGAACTCCTAATCCAGATATTTTATGTAATAAAGAAATTAAGTTTAAAGCCTTTCTAAACTACGTTCATCTTTTAGGAGGTGAATATATCGCAACAGGACATTATGCTAGAACTAGGGTTGCCAAAGATGGTTCTGTACAATTGGTAAAAGGCTTGGATGATAACAAAGATCAGACTTATTTTTTATACACACTAGGACAAGAGCAATTAAAACAAACACTATTTCCAATAGGTAATATACCAAAAGAAAAGGTTCGCCAAATAGCAAAAGAAAACAAGCTTGTTACTTTTGATAAAAAAGATAGCACAGGAATTTGTTTTATTGGTGAGCGTAAATTTAAAGATTTTTTATCTAAATACTTACCTGCCCAAAAAGGCGCAATTCATGACGAAAATGGAATTAAAATTGGTGAACATGATGGCCTTATGTACTATACGATTGGACAACGACAAGGGCTAGGCATAGGCGGGGTAAAAAATCGTCCAGAAATACCTTGGTTTGCAGCAGCAAAAGATCTAGAAAATAATGTTTTAATAGCTGTGCAAGGTCATAATCACCCAATGCTTTTTAAAAGTAAATTGCATGCTATAGGCTTAAGTTGGGTAGTTGGTATGCCCCCATCAAATAATTTTAAATGTAGCGCGAAAGTTAGATACAGACAAAAAGATCAATCTTGTGAAGTTATGGTAAGTCCTGATGGCACTGTAGAAGTGCATTTTGACCATCCACAAAGGGCTATAACACCTGGACAATCAGTAGTTTTTTATAGTAAAGACGTTTGTCTAGGTGGTGGAATAATAATCTGATTGAGGGCCTAAACTAAATTGTATCATCCAAAATTAATTGAAGTTTCTCTGATTACCTTATTGTTTTTAAGTTTAGTTATGTTTTATAAAAGATACTAACAAAACTTGAAAAAGCGATAATAGCCCCTATACTTTACTAAAGCTATGTTTAGACTTTTGGAGAAAGATTGTGTCAGCATATAATCAATTTAGTGAGCTGCTAGAATTTTTAAATAATAGGGTAGTTGGACAAGAAAATTTAAATAAACGTTTATTAATAGCACTCCTAGCAGGAGGACATTTATTAGTTGAAGGAGCTCCAGGGTTAGCAAAAACTACAGCTATAAAAACTCTATCAGAATGTATAGATTGCTCATACCACCGAGTGCAATTTACTCCAGACTTGTTACCAGCTGATTTGACAGGCACGGAAATATATGTGCCACAACAACAAAGTTTTGAATTTCAATCTGGGCCATTGTTTCACAACCTTCTTTTAGCTGATGAAATAAACAGAGCCCCTGCTAAAGTTCAATCTGCTCTTCTTGAAGCAATGGGTGAAAAACAAATAACTGTTGGTAAAAAGACTTATCCGCTATCAGATTTATTTATGGTAATGGCTACCCAAAATCCTATTGAACAGGAGGGAACTTATCCTTTACCAGAAGCTCAATTAGACAGGTTTATGATGTTCATTAAGATTGAATATCCAGACCCTAAAACAGAAGCTAAGATATTAGCTATTAGCCGTGGAGAAGCTTTAGGATATAGGTTTGAGCATCCTAATATAACTCAAAAAGTGATTTCCACAGCCCAAAAGGAAGTGTTAAATATACAGATGTCTCAAGCTGTAGAAGATTACATTATAGAGCTGATATTAGCGACAAGAAATCCAACTAAATACAGTCAAGATGTAGCAAAATGGATATCTTTTGGAGCAAGCCCAAGAGGTACTATAGCACTTGATAGGACCGCAAGAGCTCATGCTTGGTTATCTGGTAATGATTTTGTGTCTCCAAGTGATATTCATGCAGTCGTGTATGAAGTTTTACGTCATAGAATATTATTGACTTTTGAAGCAGAAGTCGATGGTATAACAACAGATGACGTTATTACCAGTTTATTAAAGGTAGTACCAGTTCCATAGAGGTTAAGCTTAATGAAAAGCTATAAAGGTGTAAAACCTGATATCAATGAGCTATTAAACTACCGTTACCAAGCCAAGACTTTAAAGCTTTTTGCTAGTCAGAGGGTTAATAATGTAAATGCTGGTAGTAGCCTTTCTAAAGCGAAAGGTCGAGGTATGGATTTTGATGAAGTTCGCCATTATCAGGCTGGTGATGACATTCGTTTAATGCATTGGTCACTTACAGCTAGATTAGGTAAGCCTTACACTAAGGTTTACCATGAGGAAAGAGAGCGAAGAGTATATTTTGTATTAGATCAATGTAACACTATGAAGTTTGGTACTAGAGAGTGCTTCAAATCAGTAAAGGCTACAAATGTTCTGGCTTTAATAGGTTTTGGAGCTTTAGAAGCCCATGAAAAAGTTGGTGGAGTAATTTTTGATAACAATGGTTATAACTTTTATTCAGCTAAGCAAGATAAATCGTCTTTATTTAAAATGTTTAATTTTACAATTGCTGAGGAAGTTGAATATCAGACTAGATCTGAAGGCGGTTTAGCTACTGTTTTAAAATTCTTATATTCAAAAATATGTAGTAATAGTGTGATAATACTAATTAGTGATTTTACTAAATTTGATAGCCACGCCCAGCAATATCTGAAGCTTTTGGCTAAAAAAAATCAAATTATAAATATTTTTACTTATGATCCTATAGAAAAAGCTTTACCTGCCTTAGATCTTTATTACTTTAGTGATGGTAAAGAAAAATTTGTTTTAGATGCTGCAAGTAAAAAACAAAATAAAATGTACCAAGATATATACAGTGCAAGATATTCAGCTATAAAAGATTACTCACATAAATATAGGATGGGCTTCGTACAGATAGCAACAAACGATGATTTAGTAAAAACCATTAACCATGGGATAGTTAACTATGCAAACTAATAATCTTTTAGAGCAGTTAAAAGATATTTATCTACCTGCTAGAGTGTCTCAATGGTGGCCATTAGCATACGGTTGGTGGATTGTTATAGGTATTTTTATTGTAGGGCTGCTTTTATTAGTATTTTTTCTCTATAAGAAGAAGAAAAATAAAATATATAAACAGGCGGTTATAAATGATTTTAAAGCTACAATTCAAAAAACTCTTGAAAATAGACCTCAAGAAGTATTGCTGAATATATCTATTTACTTAAAAAGGGTAGCTCTACAAAAATTTCCTAATGAAAACGTGAAAGTGTTGCACGGTAATGCTTGGGTTGAGTTTTTAGATACTAAATTAGACAACCAAGAGTTTTCTAAATCATCCGGTGGCTTACTCGCTGATAGCTATAAACCACAAACCTTAGAAACTGCTCAGCTACAAGAAATAATTACGGTGTCAGAAAAATGGCTAAGGAGAGTTTTATGATAAAAATAGAATATCCTTGGTTTTTGGTACTGATAATTTTACCTATATTAATATATTGGATTTTACCTAGAGCGAAAACAGATAAGCAATTAGCTTTAAAAACTCCTTTTTTCCAGCAAATAAAATCGCAAATTGTAGATAGTAAAAATAGTAATTTTAAGCGTGCTAATTACCTAAAGTATCTATTAGGTATTATTTGGGTACTTTTGGTAATTTCAGGTTCCGGGGTGCAATGGTTTGGTAAGCCAATGGATTTGCCACAAAGTGGTCGAGACCTAATGATGGCTATTGATTTGTCTGGAAGTATGGCTATACAGGATATGAAAAAATCTGATGGTCAAATGGAAAACCGTTTTGACTTAGTAATGCGTGTTGCTAATGAGTTTCTAGATACCCGTAAAGGTGATAGGGTTGGATTGATACTTTTCGGGAGTAAAGCATATTTACAAGCACCACTTACTTTTGATATTCCGACAGTTAAAAAAATGCTTAATGATTCAAGTATAGCTTTACCGGGGCCCCAGACTGCTATAGGTGACGCTATAGGCCTTGCTGTTAAAAAACTGATGCAATACCCGTCTCAATCAAAGGCTTTGGTATTATTAACAGATGGTGAGAATAATTCAGGAGCATTACAACCATTACAAGCAGCAGAAATTGCTAAACAAAATGGCATAAAAGTCTATACAATAGGTTTAGGTGGTGGTCAGATGGTTGTGCAAACAGCGTTTGGTCAAAGAATTATAGATACTTCTGAAGATTTAGATACTAGTGTGCTTAAAGAGATTGCACAAATGACTAAAGGAAAGTTTTTTAGGGCTCAAAATAGTCAAGATCTACAGAAAATTTATCAAGAAATTGACAAACTAGAGCCTGTGGAATCAGATAAAACAGTAGTGCGACCAATTACGTATCTTTATCCATGGAGTTTAGGGGCAGCATTACTACTAAGTTTTATTGTCTCAACTATTTGGCTTAAGCGTAGGAGAGGACTTTAATAATGATGTTGCATTTTTTACGTCCATGGTGGCTTTTAGCTTTGATCCCGGCACTGTTTACTGTTGTTTTCTTATTTAGAAATTCAGCAAAAATAAATAGTTGGGCTAAATATTGTGACAAGCATTTATTAGATCATTTATTAGTAGGACAAGAATCGAGAATTAAAAAATCATTGTTACCATTAGGTTTTTTATTACTTTGGGGATTAGCAATAGTGGCTTTAGCAGGCCCGACATGGAAGTTTAAGGAGACATCCGTATATCAAAAAAGCGTATCGCGAGTGTTAACTTTAGATGTCTCTCAATCAATGGATACGACTGATGTTTCTCCAAGCCGTCTTGAACGAGCGAAGTATAAAATATTTGATATTTTAAAGAGAATTACAGAAGGTCAAGTCGGTATGGTGGTATTTTCAAGTGAAGCTTTTGTAGTTTCTCCCCTTACTTCTGATGCAAAAACTGTAGAGAATTTGGTTTCTGTGTTAAATACAGGTATTGTTCCTGTACAAGGTAATGACATTGCTAAAGCTTTGCAAAAATCAGCAGAGTTAATATCGCAAGCTGGAGCAACTGAAGGACAAATAATTTTAATTACAGACTCTACACCTAATGAGAAAGCCATAGAAGAGGCTCAAACACTCTCAAACAATGGTATAACAGTAGATGTGTATGCTATAGGTACCCCTAAAGGTGGTATAGCAAAAGATAAAAATGGTAATTATCTAAAGGATGAACAAGGCAATATAGGATATTTTGGGGTAAATTTGCCGCAGCTACAAAGTTTAGCTAAAGCTGGTGGTGGTAAGTTGATTACTTTAACAGCTAATAATGATGATGTAAAAGCTTTACTCACAAGCATAAAAAATAATACTGATGCTAAAAAATCTGAGCTGTCATCAGTAAATATCTTCTGGCAAGATGAAGGGGTTTATATAATCTGGATATTAACTATTTTGAGTGCGTTACTATTTAGAAGAGGTTTTTTGGAGAGAATATGTCGATAAAAAAAATCACGCTTATTATGCTTTTGTTACCTAGTTTAGCTTTAGCTAGTACATGGAGTGATATGTGGCAAACTAAAGATCAACAAGGAATGAGTTATTTTGATAAGGCAAAGCATAAAGAGGCCGCTCAAGCATTTGAAAATAATCATTGGAAAGGAGCTTCTTATTATAAGGCTGGGGATTACCAAAATGCATACGATGAATTTAAAAAAGATAGTTCGGCAACAGGGTTATATAACCAAGGAAATGCTTTAGCTCATTTAGGTAAATATAAAGAAGCTATAGATGCGTATAATAAAGCAATACAACAGCGACCAGATTTTGAAGATGCAAAAAATAATTTAGAAATTACAAAAAAACTAGAAAAGCAGCAGCAAAAACAAAATAATTCTCAAGACAATAAAGATAACAAAGATAACAAAGACAACAAAGACAACAAAGACAACAAAGACAACAAAGACAACAAAGACAACAAAGACAACAAAGATAACAAAGATAACAAAGATAACAAAGATAACAAAGATAACAAAGATAACAAAGATAACAAAGACAACAAAGATAACAAAGACAACAAAGATAACAAAGACAACAAAGACAACAAAGATAACAAAGACAACAAAGACAACAAAGACAACAAAGACAACAAAGACCAGTCTCAACAATATGCAGCTGAGCAAACACGAGAAGACCAGCTTAGTAAGAAAGAAGCAGATAAGTTATTGTCGATGATAGATGATGACCCTGGCGGTCTTTTAAAACATAAGTTTGCTAGAGATTACCAAAGAATAGCAGGAGCTAACTATGAAAATTAGTCTATTTAAAATCATTGGTTTTATACTAACGGTATTTATAGCGATTAATATTAGTTATGCCAACGTATCGGCAACTATAGATAGAACTCATCTTGAAAAGGGTGAAACAGCTCAGCTGGTATTACAATTAGATAACTTTGATAGTAAGCCGGATTTATCTGTATTGGATAAGAATTTTATAGTCTATAACACTAGTACTAGTAGCAAAACAACAATTATAAATGGTAAGAAAAGTGTACAATATGAAATGATAATCACTTTAATGCCAAATAAGTCAGGCAACTTAACTATTCCAGCAATTAAGATTGGTAGTCAAAGCACTAAAGCTATTCAGATTAAAGTGGATAAGCCATTATCAAATGAAGAAGAAACTAAATATAATGACCTTTTTGCGATAGGTACGTTAGCAACTACAAAAAGTTATGTAAATGTGCCAGTGCTTTATACACTTAAGTTTTACTATTCAACACCAATATTAAGCCTTCAAGCTAAACCTTTTCAAATTAAAAATTCTGAGATACGTCAGACTAGCCATAGAGTAGTTTACCAAAAAAAGGTTAATGGTAGAATGTATGATGTTCTTGAGGAAAGCTTGTTGATAGTCCCCCATAGTACAGGTAAGATCAATATTCCAGCTATGGTTTTACAAGTGACTATGCCAAATGGGTTTGGTCAGCTAGGGGCTAAAACAGAATATGTATCAACCAAACCTATTAGCTTAAATATAGCACCTATTCCAGATAATGTGGATATTCAAGATTGGTTTCCAGCGTCAAATGTTAGTTTAACAGATAATTGGTCTCAAGAGATAGATATCAAAGAAGGAGAACTTGTTACAAGGACTATAAAAATTACCGCTGATAATGTTTTAAGTGATGATATTCCAAAACTGGAGTTTGAAGCTACAGATGGTTTTAATATCTATGCTGAAAAACCAAAATTAGAAGATATTGAGAATAGTGGCAAACTTATAGGAGTAGCGACATATAAGATTGGTTATATGCCAATAAAACAAGGTGAAGTCACTGTACCAGATGTTAAGCTTAAATGGTACGATGTAGATACCCATAAATCAAAAGTAGCTAAAGTAGCTACAAAAAAATTCAATATACAGAAAGGTAACCTTTCAAACGTTAACCCTTTAGGCTCTCCAATTCCTGATACCCAAATTATTCATAAAAAAGTGGTTGATCCTTTTTGGCGGAACATTGCGATATTCTTTATTATTTTATGGTTTATTACTTTACTTTTACTGCTAAAATGTAAATTTACAAAATTTAGAAAGTCGTCTTATGATGATAGTGTTAAAAGTGTTGCACCTAAAGGGTCAGAAAGCTTAAAAGAAATAAAAAAAGCTTGTTCTAATAAGGATAATATCGCTTTACAAAAAGCTTTGATTAATTGGGCCTCTTTAAAATTTGATAGCGAGATATTTTCATTATTGGATATAGCTGATTTGATGCCACAGCTTTTGCCATTACTAAAAAATCTTAACGCAGCAATATACGCAAATAAAAGTTTTAATCAATACAAAGAGTTATTAGAATTAGTAGATAGTGTAAATAAGGAGCAAAAAATCCTTCAATCTGCTAAATTAATTAAAGATTTATACGAATAATAAAGTTTTAGGATTAATTATGCAAAAAAAAGATTGGAAATATTACTTAGGAATGAGCTTTTTTATACTATCATTTGTACCGTATATATTAGTGTTTTGCATTATGCCTTTTATTGGATTTTCAACTTCTAGTTATCTTGCTATATCATCAGTATTATTAATAAGTGCGGAAGGTATATTTATTTTATCTGTAATGTTGCTAGGTGAAACAATAGTTATGACAATCAAAACAGCTATTGCTAAAGTTTTTAAAAAAACTTTTACTTATAATAAATCTATAAGCTATAAAAGGTATCTTATAGGTATAATAATGTTTTTTAGTAGTTTATTCTATCCGACAGTATTAATGGAGTTAATTCTGTTGTTTGATAAGATTGATCAAGTTGGCAAAGTTAATATGATGTTGATATTGTTTAGTGGGGATATCTTATTTATAGGTAGTTTTTTTGTATTAGGTGGCGATTTTATAAACAAATTAAAATTAGCTTTTAAATACCAAGGTAATTAGTCGATTATTTGTTAAACTAGTAAATACAAACATTAGGTTTATCGTTTTCTATGAAAGTTGAATTTCATGTCTTACAAATAAATAATCTAGCTGAGACTTTAGATGTAGTAGCGCAAAGAGTTATATCAGTATATGACGCTGGTAAAACAATAGTGATACTTGCCCCAGAGGTTGCTGCGAAAAAACTAGACATTAAACTCTGGCAAGCTGGTGAAGAAAGTTTTATACCACATTTTTGCGCTATCAGTGCTAAAGATTATAATACCTTTAAAAATATACCAATCTTAATAACTGATAATATGTTTATAGCTTCTGGTTTTGATGAGCTAATTAATTTAATAGATATTCCTATAGAATTAGAGAAAGTATCTATAAACAACCTTGTTGAATTTGTATACCAAGACCAAAAGGCTTTAGGAGTTTCTCGCAATAAATACATTTTTTATAAGAAACTGGGTTTTGATATAAAAACAGTTAACTACATTTAATCGTAAAGGCTCGATAAATTCCAAAAAATTGCTCTAGCTATTTTTTAGTTTACACTCTCAAATATTAATATTTTCATGCTATAATTTAATTCTATAATTTTTAGGTTAAGCAAATGAGTTCTCTTATAACGCCTCCAATCCTATTTTTCTTTTTAGGTTTTATAGCAGCAATATTTAAAAGTAATATTCACATTCCTAATGATATAAAAAAATTTTTATCTATATATTTATTGATTTCTATAGGTTATAAGGGAGGCTTTCAAATATATCATAATGGCATAGATACTAATGGTATTTTGGTAATAATAATTTGTATGCTATTTTCTTTTACAATGCCTTTTATTTTATATGCTTTTTTACAAAAATGGATTTTAAAGGTAAGAACTGATTCTGTTTTGATAGCTTCATCATATAGTTCTGTAAGTGCTGTGACTTTTATAACTGCAATAAATGTACTTGTGGCAGATAGTGTAAATTATGATGGATATATGATAGTAGCTTTGACTATTATGGAGTTTCCAGCAATAATAGCAGGCACGATGATATATTATCTCTTTATTGAAAAAAAAACAAAGACATATCAACCTACTGTGTTTTTAAATTCTGTTAAGGAATCACTATTAGATTATTCTGTTATATTGCTTGTAGGAAGCTTGTTTATAGGGTTTTTGTGTGGAGATAGTGGAAACATGGATATGTCACCTCTGACTTCTTCGTTATTTAAAGGAATGTTAGCGCTTTTTCTTTTGAGTATGGGTATTTCAGCTGGGGAGCAAATAGGTATATTAAAAAAAGCTGGAGTTAAATTAATAGCTTTCGCGATACTAATGCCAATAGCATTATCATTACTAGCTATTTTGTTAGGCTCTATTATACATCTAGGCGAAGGTAATACTCTATTATTAGCGGTACTTTTCGGTGGAGCATCTTATATAGCTGTTCCAGCAGCAATGTCTGAAACAGTTAAAGGTGGAAATATAGGATTAATGGTTGCTTTAGCATTAGTTATAACTTTTGTTTTTAATATAAGTGTTGGTATACCTATATATTTGTCTATCCTTTCTTAAAATATATTTATTAAAAAGCTTAGATTCTATATTTTCTTTTCCAACCTTGCTAAAATTACCTTCATTAATTTTTCTAAAGCTTACATAGTAATTTACGGTTTTTATAAATGAAAGAGATGAACAAAAACTACAATCCAAAAGAGATAGAGCAAACAAATTATCAAAATTGGGAAGCTACAGGTAAGTTTGCTTGTGGTAACGCTGATTCAAAAGAAACTTATACAATAATGTTGCCACCACCAAATGTAACAGGAACTTTACATATGGGGCATGGTTTTCAGATGACATTGATGGATATTCTTACACGCTACAATAGAATGTCAGGTAAAGACGCACTATGGCAACCAGGTACAGATCACGCAGGTATAGCAACTCAAATGGTTGTAGAAAGACAACTCAATGCTCAAGGCATCTCAAGACATGATTTAGGACGTGAGAATTTTGTTAGTAAAGTTTGGGAATGGAAAGAGCTTTCAGGTGGTACGATTACGTCGCAAATGCGTAGAATAGGCACTTCACCAGACTGGGAAAGAGAAAGGTTTACAATGGATGAGGGTCTTTCTGATGCGGTTAAGAAATGTTTTATCAAACTATATGAAGATGGTTTAGCTTATCGTGGAGAGAGATTAGTAAACTGGGATCCTAAGCTAAAGACAGCTGTATCTGACTTAGAAGTTGCTCAGGTAGACAAGCAAGGTTCGCTTTGGCATTTTGTATACCCAGTAGCTAATAGTGATGAAAAAATTATAATTGCTACAACTCGTCCTGAAACAATGCTAGGCGATATGGCAGTTGCAGTTCATCCAGAAGATGAAAGATATACTCATCTTGTTGGTAAAATGATAAATCTACCACTTACAGATAGACAGATTCCAATTATTGCCGATGATTATGTAGAAAAAGATTTTGGTACTGGTTGTGTTAAGATTACTCCTGCTCATGATTTTAATGACTATGAGATGGGTAAAAGACATAATCTGCCAATATTCAATATCTTAAATGATGATGCTAGTCTAAACTCGCAAGTTCCCGAAAAATACCAAGGTTTAGATAGATTTGAGGCACGTAAGCGAATAGTTGCAGATATGGAAGCTTTAGGTCTTTTAGATAAGATTGAGCCTCATGCCCTAAAAATACCAACCGGTGATAGAACAGGTGAGGTTTTAGAGCCATATCTAACTAAACAATGGTTTGTTAAGGCTGATGTGCTTGCTAAGCCTGCAATAGAAGCTGTAGAAACAGGTAGGGTTAGATTTGTACCAGATAACTGGAAAAATACTTACTTTGCGTGGATGAGAGATATTCAAGATTGGTGCGTATCTCGTCAGTTATGGTGGGGTCATAGAATTCCAGCTTGGTACGATGAAGCGGGTAATGCTTATGTGGGCGAAGATGAGGTAGATGTTAGAGCTAAATATAGTCTGGCTGATGATGTGACTATAAAGCAAGATGAAGATGTCTTTGATACTTGGTTTTCATCTGCATTATGGCCATTTAGTACATTAGGTTGGCCTGAGAAGACTCCTGAGTTAGCAAAATATTATCCAACAAGCGTACTTGTGACTGGCTTTGATATTATCTTTTTCTGGGTTGCTAGAATGATGATGTTTGGCATGTACTTTATGAAAGATGTGCCATTTAGAGATATTTATATTACAGGTCTTATCCGTGATAGCGAAGGTCAGAAGATGTCAAAATCTAAAGGTAATGTTTTAGATCCTGTAGATTTGATAGATGGTATTTCATTAAATGATTTACTTAAGAAAAGAACTACTGGTCTGATGCAACCACAAATGAAAGCTAAGATTGAGAAAGCGACTAAGAAAGAATTCCCAGAAGGCATAAGTGCTTATGGTGCCGATGCGGTGAGATTCACTTATGCAGCTTTAGCATCGACATCGCGTGATATTAGCTTTGATACGGCTAGAGTTGAGGGTTATCGTAACTTCTGTAACAAGCTTTGGAATGCTTCAAGATTTGTAATGATGAACCTTGATGATTATAAGGTTTGTGGTAACTATGAGCTAGATGTTGCAGATAAATGGATGTGGAGTGTTTTAAACACAGCAGTTGCTGATGTACATAGGCATTTGGATAACTATCGTTTCGACTTAGTATCAAATACTATTTATGATTTGGTATGGAATAACTATTGTGATTGGTATGTTGAGTTTACTAAAGTCGCTTTGAAAGATGAGTCACTATCTGAAAGCCAAAAAAATGGCGTTAAATATACACTTACTAAAGTTTTAGAAAATATCCTTGCTTTAGCACATCCGCTGATACCATTTATTACGGAAAGTGTTTACCAGCAGTTAAAGGCGCACTTAAATGATGCTAAAGAAACAATTATGGATGTATCTTACCCTGTAGTTGCTCAAGACTTAGAGGCACCAGGAGCTGAAAAGGTCATAACATGGTTACAAACTGTAGTGACTACTTTGCGTAATATGCGTAGTGAAGTTGGTATCAAGCCATCTTTAGAGATTTCTTTAATTGTTAAAGATGTTGCAGATAAGGATAAAGAGTATCTAGCACAAACTCAAGGATTTATAAAAGCTTTAGCTAAAGTCAAAGATATTGAGTTTAATGATAATCCACCAACTTCTTTATCACAAATTGTTGAAGGGCTTGAGTTAAATATTCCATTAGCAGGGTTAGTTGATATTGAAGCTGAGAAAGCAAGGTTAGATAAAGAATTAGACAAGCTAAAAAGCGAAGTTGATAGGGTACAAAAGAAGCTATCTAATGAAAGATTTGTCTCAAATGCTCCAGAGATTGTAGTTGCTGCAGAAAAAGAAAAGCTTGCTAAGTATCAAGAGCTTTATGCTAAAGTTTTAGAGAAAAAAGAAGCTTTGAAGTGATTTTCAAGAGTTAGTTTTATATGATTTAAATTAGTCTAGATATATAAGAAAACAATTTATTTTTACCATAATTTCTAACTTTTTCTAACTTTTTATAACATTCACCAGATCTTATAAGAGCTAAAATATTTTCGGTATTTTCTACTAAATTACTTTTATCAAAAAGTTTCATCATTAAAGCAACGTTAACTGCCACAGCACTATTTTGAGCTTGTGTGCCTTTACCTAACAATATTTGTTTTATAATTTGAGCATTTTCTGCTGGGGAGCCACCTTGAAGTTCTTTAATATCAAAAAGATCTATACCAAAATCACTTGGTTTTAGTGTATATTCTTTTATACCGTTTTTGTTAACTTCTGCTACATAAGTTATATCATGTATAGCTACTTCATCTAAACCACTTCCATGAACTACTATAGCTTTTTGTGTATCCATTTGGGATAGAGTTTTTGCCATTGGCAAAATTAAATCTTTTGAATAAACTCCTATTAGAGCCTTTTTAGGGCGAGCAGGATTTATTAAAGGTCCAAGAACATTAAATATTGTTCTAGTTTTTAATATAGATCTAGCTTCTTTAACATATTTAAAACCATCATTATAAAAGGGTGCAAATAAAAAACCTAAATTATTTTCTTCTATACTTTTTTTAGTTTTTTCAGGTGAAAGATTTATATCTACACCTAACGTTTCTAGTAAATCAAAAGAGCCTGATTTACTAGAAACACTTCTACCACCATGTTTTGCAACTTTAAAGCCTGCTGTTGCAGCTACAATAGCAGCTGTAGTTGATATATTAATAGTACTAAAGCCATCTCCACCTGTACCTACAATATCTACTACGTTATTATCCATTTCAGGAAATTTTTTAGCATTATTCACCAAAGCATTTGCTGCTGCTGATATCTCTACTGGTGTTTCTTTTTTTAGTTTAAGGGCAATTAAAATACTAGTTTGTAAAGCTACAGGAATATCACCTTTTATAAAAAAATCAAATAACTGATAGCTTTCTTCGTATGTTAAATCTTCTAAATTATAAAGCTTATTTTTTATATTATCTAAACTAATCATTTTGTATCCAGTTTATGATATTTTTTAAAAGTTTTGTTCCTTGAGTTGTCATTATTGATTCTGGGTGAAATTGTAGACCACAAATTTTATTTTCATCATCGACTACAGCCATCACTAAATCATTTACTTCAGCTGTAACTTTTAAGTCCATAGGTACTTTTACAGCTACTAGAGAATGGTATCTAGCAACTGTTAAAGGGGATCCTAAACCTTTAAAAATAATATGGTTATTGTGTTTAACCCTAGCTACTTTGCCATGTACGATTTCATTAGCATGAGAAACAATGCCACCATAAGCTTCAACAATAGCTTGATGTCCTAAACATATACCTATAACAGGTACTTTACCTTTTATTTTCGATATTAGAGGAACAATATACCCAGCTTGACTAGGATTACCTGGACCTGGAGATATAACGACTATAGGATTTTTTGTAGCATTTATTTTTTCCAATAAAAACTCTAGTTCTAAATTATTCCTATAAACTTCCACTTGATTACCTAAAGATTTAAATTCATCTACTAAGTTATAAGAAAAAGAATCAAAGTTATCTATAAATATAATATTAGCCATGTGCTTCTCCATGTACATTTTTAATAGCTGATATTACTGCTTGTGCTTTAGTTCTTGTTTCATCAGCTTCTGCTATTGGTATAGAATCTAAAACAACCCCTGCTCCTGCTTGAATTTCAGCAATATCATTTTCAACATAAGCAGAACGAATAACTATACAACTATCTAAATCACCATAGCCATTTATATATCCAACAGCTCCACCATAGCTACCTCTTGTTTGCTGTTCAACTTCAGATATTAGCTGCATGGCCTTTATTTTAGGAGCGCCAGTAAGGGTACCCATATTCATACATGCTTGGTAGGCATGTAAAGCATCTAAATCATCAGCTAATTGCCCAACTACTCTAGATACCAGATGCATTACATGACTATATCTATCTACTTTCAATAAATCAGCTAAAAAACGTGTACCTGTCTTAGATATTCTAGCAATATCATTTCTTGCTAAATCAACTAGCATCATATGCTCAGCATTTTCTTTAGTATCTAACCTAAGCTCTAACTCTATACGGCTATCTAAATCATAATTTATGCTGCCATCTACATTTTTACCTCTACGGCGAGTACCAGCTATAGGGTATATTTCTACTTGGTTAGTTTTAGTTTCATATTTTAAAGCACTTTCTGGAGATGCTCCAAATAATATAAAATCTTCATCTTGCATGTAAAACATATATGGACTAGGGTTTGTACGTTTAAGTTCTCTATAAACTTCTAAAGAATTTTGACATGGCAAATAAAAGCTTCTCGATGGAACTACTTGAAATATATCGCCATTAACAATATGAGTTTTTAATTTATCTACCACATTACAAAATTCCCTGTCATTTATAGATATTTGTGGTTCTAAATTTTTTATTTTAGTTATTTGTGTTTGAAAATCGTGTTTAAGACTTTTCTTTATTTCTTCAAGGCTTTTATCCAATTGACTTTGTATTTTTTCATCAAAGCTATTTGTCTGGATAAATGATTTTTTTTGCTGATGATCACTAACTAAAATAGTTTCCGCTAAATAAAAAACGTAGTCAGGGCATTTATTCTTTCTTTCTACTTTACCTATATCTTCAAAATTTCCTACTAAATCATAGGCAAATAACCCAGCTAAAAATACACTATAATCATTAGTTATTTTAAAGGTATCCTTTATTAACCTTAAAGCGTCAAATACAGAATTTTGCTTAAGTTTTTGATGCTCATCTAAATTAATAGATTTGTTTTTTTCAAAATTCAATATTAATTGATTTTCTGAAGTATAATTATGGCTAATATTATCTTTTAGATTTTTAGCTATAGATTGTATTGCATATTCACCATTTTTTGACAAAGCTTTTATAACTACTTTATTAGCTATACACGATATTCTTAAAGCACTATCTATTACCAAAATGCTTTTTAATCTATCCTTAGTGTTTATTTCTGCAGATTCTAATAAAATGTTGTTTTTTTTACCAATACAACTATTAGCAAAACATTTATTTAAATCCTCTTGGTAGTCTATACTGTAAATATGTGATGCTAAAAATTTTTTTGGCTCTTTAACTGACATTTATTCACCTATTTTTTAATATTTTCACTAAATATTTTTTTTACTCTTGTAGGACAATCTTTTAAAGCATTAGAACACCTAGTAACTGTACAAATACTAATACCTATTTCTTTAGAAATTTCTCTTTGAGATTTAGATTTCTTTATAAGCTCTTTAGTTAAAAGAACTCTCTTACTTAACTGCTCTTTTTCTTCTTTTGTTAATAAAAAATCACAAATTACACTAATATCTTGTGGATCTGTATTTTCTGATAAAATATTAACCAGTTGTTGCCAACCATCTTTAATTGTGTTCATAGATTTAAAACTATTTACGTATTTTTGTAATGTTACATCATTACAAATTAAATAACAATATTTCCATTTTCTGAAATCTAACGAAAGTATAGCTTACTCATACGAAAAAGTATTTCGCTAACCTCGTGCTTGCCCCGGAAATCTCCTGAAATAGATTAAAATCCAGTTTTTTCATTATTGTGCTCCACTTCTTCTTGGTTAGCTATAGATAGAAAAAAGTACTCTATAGATTCTTAAATTAAATAATTACAAAGACAAATAAATTAAGGTTTAGTATTAAATATCAGAAGTAAAAAGGGGAAAAACTGAATTTAAAAACTAAACCTCAAGATAAATATGGCGGAATGGACGGGACTCGAACCCGCGACCCCCTGCGTGACAGGCAGGTATTCTAACCAACTGAACTACCACTCCGTTATGGTGCCGACTGCCGGAATCGAACTGGCGACCTACTGATTACAAGTCAGTTGCTCTACCTATTGAGCTAAGTCGGCGACTATGAGTTAGTATTATAGCTTTTTTAAAAAAACTGTCAACAAAGTTTTTATAATTTTTTCTAATTTAATGGAATAATATCATATTGATTGTAAATATGACTATTTTCAGCTTTTAGGTGAATATTTTTACCTATTTCTAATTCCAATTCTCCAAGCCATATAGATTCTTCTTTTTGTATGTAATCAATTATTTTTTCAGATGAAATCAATAAAAAGCCATTGTAATTAGGATAGTTTTTAGATTCAGATTTTACCTCTCTAAAAATATCATAACAGATTGTTTGTAGTGTTTTAGTACTACCTTTACCTTTACAATACTCACAAGGTTGACATAATGTCCTAGCTAGACTTTCATTAACCCTTTTCCTGGTCATTTCAACTAAGCCTAGCTCCGATATATCACTAACCTTGGTCTTTGCCTTATCAAGCTCTAATTCCTTCTTTAAAGCCTCTAAAACTTGAATTCTATGAGATTCATCCATCATATCTATAAAATCTATAATTATTATGCCTCCTAGATTTCTTAATCTAAGATGTCTGGCTATTTCTTTCGTGGCTTCTAGATTTGTTTTAAAAATAGTTTCTTCAAGATTTTTAGAACCTATAAAACCACCTGTATTTATATCTATAGTTATCATAGCTTCAGTTTGCTCAATAACTAAATAACCTCCAGATCTTAGATATACAGTTTTTTCTAAAGCTTTATTTATCTCTGCATCTATATCATACTCTTCAAAAATATTATGTTTCTGGTAAAGCTCTATTTTATCTCTAAGTCCAGGGATATATCTGTCTGCAAAATGGCAAATTTCTTTATATGAATCTATATTGTCTACTAATATTTTATTTGGATTATCATTAGCAAAAATATTTATAGTTTTAATTATTAAGCTAAAATCTTCATAAACAACTCCAGGCTTAATAATGGTACTTGAATTGTCCAATATGTCTTGCCATAAGTTATTTAAAAATTTTATATCATTTTGTAAATCTTCAAAACTAGCTCCTTCAGCAGCAGTTCTTAATATATAACCACGAGGGTTTTCACTCATAGTTATTTTTTGGATTAATTGTATTAATCTTTGTTTTTCTTCTTGTTTAGTTATTTTTAATGATACTCCTATATGATCTAAATCAGGTAAAAACACTAAAAATCTTGATGATACTGATAAATGAGAAGTAAGTTTAACCCCTTTATTACCTATACTTTCTTTGACTACTTGAACAAGTACTTCTTGACCTTCACGTAACCACTTATTGATATCTTCTTCGTTTAATTTGTTTAGCTTAACTTTTTCATCTTGTTCTTGATCTTCTTTTTCTAAAGGCAAAACTTCAGATAAATGTAAAAAACCTGCTTTTTCTAAACCTATATCAACAAAAGCAGCTTGCATTCCTGGTAAAACTCTTATTATTTTACCTTTGTAAATATTTCCTACTATTCTTTTTCTATCATCTCTTTCTATGAAAATTTCTTTTAAAACATTGTTTTCTTTGATAGCAATTCTTTGTTCATAATGGTTTATATTTAAAAATATTTCTGTATTTATAGACATTTCTTTAAAAGCTTTTTTTTATTAACATTTATTATATACAATTTTTTTAATTTTCTTAAAATCTCTTTTTTTACTCTTTCCTATTTATATAAAGTTATTTATTCTTTTTATATATTATTATTTATTATGCAAGCAAAAACTTGTGGATACTTTTATGAAAACCTTTTAAATAAAGGGATTTATGAGAAGAATAAAAAAAGTATAAGC
>NZ_CP144674.1:0-6872 GCF_000710735.2 Allofrancisella heilbronnii
TTTACTACTTTATTTTACCTTAACTGACCTACTCAATAGCATAATCTGTTACAACGTTTTAAATAGCTTCATCTACTCTATAAACTCTTGAGTTAATTGCTTTTCTATAATTATGTCCATTTAGAATATAGTCTACTTTGACTGTCAGATACTATTAAAGAAATGTCCAATATGAACACGTATTTTAATTTATTGACAAGAGTTATACAAACTCTTAGACTCTTACCTGACATAAATTAATTTTTTACAAAAAATGCCTGGTAAGAATATTGGTTATATTCGAGTTAGTACTATTGCTCAAAATCATGAAAGGCAATTAGAAGGTCTAAATTTAGATAAGGTCTACGTTGATAAAGTATCTGGTAAAAATGCTAAACGTCCTGAACTAATTAATTTGTTAGAATATGCTAGAGATGGAGATACAGTTTTTATCCATAGTATGGATAGGTTAGCTAGAAATCTCGATGATCTTAGGAAAGTCGTTATTGAGCTTACATCAAAGGATGTAATAGTAAAATTTGTCAAAGAAGGACTTACTTTTACAGGCGATGATTCTGCTATGTCTAATTTATTGCTTTCAGTAATGGGTGCTTTTGCTGAATTTGAAAGATCCTTAATTAAAGAAAGACAGCTTGAGGGAATAGCTATAGCTAAAAAGAAGGGTGCTTATAAGGGAAGAAAGCCTAGTCTATCTAATGAGCAAATTTCTGAACTAAAAGGAAAAATAGCAAATGGTGAAAAGAAAACCTCTGTTGCTAAAGATTTTGGTATTAGTAGAGAAACTCTTTACCAATATTTAAGAAAATAAAAATTAACCTCATATTTGCCATTTAAATGCTCTATTTTGCACGTTATACTACTTACCTATACAAAGGTCTATGTTTTTGATAAACACATTATAATAGGCTTTAATATCGATAAACTTCAAAGTATAGAGTCTTTAGACTAAATTTAATAAATTTATTCTTTATCCAAAAGCTAAAATCTTCTATAAAAATATTTCCCATAGAAAAATAATTATAAAAGCTATTTTAAAATCAAAAATAGTCTATTTTTCTATTGAATAGTTTATCTATTTATATTTATAAAGATTATGATTTTCTGAAAACATTGCTATTAAAGTGTTTGCTGGGATTTAAAACACCTTCTTATAAGTTTAAAACACCTTCTTATAAGTCATTTTTGAATTTAAAACACTTTTCCATAAGTTTAAAACACCTTCTTATAAGTAAAAAACACCACTGTGGAAATAAATGTGTTGAGGCGGTTATACTTTGCTTTTATAATATGAACACAACTTTGTAATTTAAGTGGTTATGAGGAAATTAGGGAATAATAAAACTTTAGCAGCACATAATAAGCTTATTAAAGGACGCTATAATTTAAGTCGGGAAGAGCAGAATTTTATTTATCTGATGGTTTCGCAGATAAATAAAGATGATACAGATTTTTTTGAGTATAAAATCCATATAAGTGAATTAGAAAGTAGAGAATTAACGCAAAAAAATTATAAGCAATATAGAGAATTTGCCCAAGGCCTCGTTGGTAAAACAATTACTATAGAAGATGATAAAGAGATATTAACTACAGCGTGGTTTAGTAGTTTAAAATATACGAAAGGAACTGGGCAAATAACAGCTAAATTTGATCCTAATTTGAAACCTCTTCTTTTGGAGTTAAAAGAAGAGTTTGTCCAAGCTAAATTACCTACACTCTTACAATTTAAGAGTAAATACTCATCTAGGTTATACCTTTTTCTAAAGTCTGAGTATGATAGACAAAAGAGTTATAAAAGTAATCTATACATAGAGTATGAAGTTAAATATTTACATAAAATGTTTGAGATGCCTCAATGCTATTTAGATAGGTATTCTAAATTTAAAGATATGTTTTTAAATAAAGGAGTAGAAGAAATAAATGAAATAACAAATTTAGACGTTACTTTTAAAGAAGAAAAAACAGGCCGAAAAATAACATCGATTACGTTTTGTATCAAAGAAAAAAATAAAGACCCTGAAGATATTAGTTTAGAGTTTCTTAAAAGCCAATTGTTAACTATGAAAACAGAAAGTGATTATTTACCAAATAACCTAAATAGTAGGTCTATAAGTATCCTTTTAGATGATAAATTGGGTTTGCAAGAAAATGATTTCAAAAAAATATTCAGTAAATATTCTATAGAGACCGTAGAAAAAGCTTGTGATGACGTATACAAAAGCTGGGATAATTCAAAACTTAATAGTAAGTTGGCACTTTTTAGAAAAAAATTACAAGAATATAACAATAACAAGTGAATTACCCAATGGCTAAAAATGATTGGGGTTTCTAATTTAGTAATGATTAAAGTTATTTAATTATTAAAAGCTCGAGATATAATTATAAATTTTATCTTTTCAAAACATATTTATAGAAATGTTTTTAGTTTTTTTAGTAAACAAAAAAAACTTATATAATTTATTTTTAACAAATGCAGACAGGAAATTATTTTATATAACCATCAAAATCGACATCTGCCTATTAAATTTACCATATATTAATAACTATTTTTATCGCTTATTATTAGTTACATAAAAAGTTATCAAATTTAATACAAACAAAATCTTATTTTCCGAAGGAGATAAAAATCAGTATGGATATTAAAAGAATTAAATGGGAGAACGGTCTGAAATTAGATAGTGAGATTTTATCTACATCAGATACTTTAAATTTAAAAAGTTCTGAACTAGCTAATTTTCTCCCATTTAATCTTTCTAAAGGTATAGTTTCTTTTGTGATTAACGAAGAAAGTCTACAAACTGGGCTTATTCTAGTTAAAAAATTAATAATCTATATTAAGGATAAGAAATTTATTTCTTACGATAATTCTTATCCTCTATCTTTACAAATAATGGATAATGAAATTGCAGCACGCATACCTATTTATCTAAATGTAAACGAAAAGATTATTGAAAAAGATCATACTAAATATATTACAGAAGTGTTATCTTTATCTACTGAATATGATCATACTGCTACTTATAGCACTATGATCACTTATTTTAGACAAAACGAAACTTCTCTTGAACCATTAGAATCAGAGTTTCCATTATTATCAATGGATCATTATCTGATGGATATAGTATTCACAAATCTAAACAAACTTATTTCAAAAGTTGAAGTTTTTAATAAATTTATATTTTCTACAACATTTCCACATGCATCAATCTTTTTAAATTTTCTATTATCAAAACTCAAAAGAGAACTTTTCTTTGCAGAATCTAATAAAAGTAATATTTCACCATATCACATATTCAGCCTAGTTCACGATGTTTATAGTTTGATTATTGAAAATAATATTGAAAAACAAAATGCAACTACAACCTTTCAGTATGACTTTAATAAAGCTTATAGTTCTTTTAATGGCTTAATGAATGAATTAGAAAAAGTTTGTGAGAAAAAAAGTATTAAAAATTTTGTACAATTCAATCGTCATGGACAAAAATATGTCTGTGAAAATTTCCCACAAGAGTTCTTTACTGCAAATAAATATTATCTAGTAGTTAAAAAGAAATCTGAAGCAGGTACTACTAATCAGTTAGATAAAGAAATCAAGATAACAAGTATTAGTAGATATACAAAGACCGTAGTCTTATCATTATCTGGTCTTAAACTTAAGAAAATTGATGCCTCAATGCATAAAAACCTGCATATTTCGCTAGGTGGCTCAGATACTACTTTTGAAATTGAAAGAAATTCTGAATGGGATTTTATCTTAGTAGATAAAAGCGCTACATTTACTGCTTTTGATGGCAGTGAAAATTATGACTTCTTTATAGCTTTTGTTTAATCGATGCACTAATCATGTTGATTTAAACTTCTATATGACTACCTTTAAAATATTTAATATTTTTAAATGACAACATTAGATATTAAAAATTCCAAAATCCTATTAAATTTACTGTATATAAAACCAGAGACTGTTGAATAAATGGTCAATTTTTTGAAGCTATGATAATTTTTTGCTCTTTTTGAGCTAGATATCAGCAAATATTAGTGCTTTTGTGTTCTATATCTGCCATTTTTGGCGGATATAGATACATTTATCCTAGCTAAACCATCAAATTGCGTTCCTTTTCTCCAAGTAATTAAATTTTCTATTAATGCAGCCATTAAAAGTATGCGATATGATCCTTCAACTTTTTTTATATACTCCAAATTTTCCTTATTATTTAAGACCTCAAGACGATATTGCTTATGACACAACAATAGCTTTTGTAAGTATTCTAGTTTTCTTGTCATAGAAGGAGTCTTTATATATTCATGTATATAGGTAAGCGCTTCAATGTAACTCATAATTAATTTCCAACATATTGCAGATATAAATATTATTACTTAGTTTTATTTTTTTTAAATAAAACTAAAAGAATACGGAGAAATTATATTCTGGGAGTTAATTTTAATAGATTATAGGGCCTGCTGAGAATAGCTGTATGTTTCTTGAAACATAGTACAGGATTTGGTGAATAATATGTAATAGCTTTGACTTAATCTGACATTGTGTATAAAATAAGATGTCAAATTAAGGAAGAATAAAATGAATGCATCTCAAAAGATAATCAAACCCAAATTAGGTCTGTTAGAATTAGCAAAACAATTAGGTAATGTCAAGCAAGCTTGTAAAGTGATGGGTTACTCAAGAGACAGCTACTATCGCTTTAAAGAGTTATACGATAATGGTGGAGAATTAGCTTTACAAGAAATATCCCGTAAGAAGCCATTAGAGAAAAATAGAGTTGAGGCACATATTGAGCAAGCAGTAGTTAATATGGCTTATGAATATCCGGCGTATGGACAACATAGAGTATCAAATGAATTAGCAAAGCAAGGAATATTAGTCTCAGGAAGTGGAGTTAGATCTATTTGGCTTAGACATGACTTAGAGAATTTTAAGAAGCGATTAACAGCACTAGAGACCAAAGTAGCTCAAGATGGCTTTATACTTACAGAAGCTCAATTACAAGCTTTAGAAAAAGAAAAAGCTAAAAAGGTTGCTACTGGTGAGATTGAAACGCATCATCCAGGTTACTTAGGATCTCAAGATAGCTATTATGTAGGGTATATAAAAGGTATAGGTAAGATATATCAACAGACATTTGTAGATACGTATACTAGAGTAGGATTTGCTAAGTTATATACAGAAAAAAATGCAATAGTAGCTGCTGATATGCTTAATGATAAGGTATTACCATTCTTTGAGGAACATGGAATAGATCTATTAAGAGTATTAACAGATAGAGGCACGGAATATTGTGGAAAGCTGGAGAATCATTCCTACCAGATGTACTTAAGCATAGAAGACATTGACCATACTAAAACAAAAGCTAACTCCCCTCAAACTAATGGTATCTGTGAAAGATTTCATAAAACTATGAAAAATGAATGTTATGAGACAATGTTTAGAAAAAAGGTTTATTCAACGATTGAGGAGATTCAGCAAGATGTTGATATATGGCTGGATTATTACAATAACGATAGACCACATTCTGGTAAGCACTGTTATGGAAAACGCCTATGAAAACTTTTATTGACTCAAAACCTTTGGCAAAAGAGAAAAATTTAGGTAATATGTTTGATAAATCTGACACTAGTTTAGAAATAAATTCAGTCTCAAATTAATTGGTGACTGTCAGATCAAGTTTGAGCTACTACAACTTGTAATAGCTTTGACTTAATCTGACATTGTGTATAAAATAAGATGTCAAATTAAGGAAGAATAAAATGAATGCATCTCAAAAGATAATCAAACCCAAATTAGGTCTGTTAGAATTAGCAAAACAATTAGGTAATGTCAAGCAAGCTTGTAAAGTGATGGGTTACTCAAGAGACAGCTACTATCGCTTTAAAGAGTTATACGATAATGGTGGAGAATTAGCTTTACAAGAAATATCCCGTAAGAAGCCATTAGAGAAAAATAGAGTTGAGGCACATATTGAGCAAGCAGTAGTTAATATGGCTTATGAATATCCGGCGTATGGACAACATAGAGTATCAAATGAATTAGCAAAGCAAGGAATATTAGTCTCAGGAAGTGGAGTTAGATCTATTTGGCTTAGACATGACTTAGAGAATTTTAAGAAGCGATTAACAGCACTAGAGACCAAAGTAGCTCAAGATGGCTTTATACTTACAGAAGCTCAATTACAAGCTTTAGAAAAAGAAAAAGCTAAAAAGGTTGCTACTGGTGAGATTGAAACGCATCATCCAGGTTACTTAGGATCTCAAGATAGCTATGTAGGGTATATAAAAGGTATAGGTAAGATATATCAACAGACATTTGTAGATACGTATACTAGAGTAGGATTTGCTAAGTTATATACAGAAAAAAATGCAATAGTAGCTGCTGATATGCTTAATGATAAGGTATTACCATTCTTTGAGGAACATGGAATAGATCTATTAAGAGTATTAACAGATAGAGGCACGGAATATTGTGGAAAGCTGGAGAATCATTCCTACCAGATGTACTTAAGCATAGAAGACATTGACCATACTAAAACAAAAGCTAACTCCCCTCAAACTAATGGTATCTGTGAAAGATTTCATAAAACTATGAAAAATGAATGTTATGAGACAATGTTTAGAAAAAAGGTTTATTCAACGATTGAGGAGATTCAGCAAGATGTTGATATATGGCTGGATTATTACAATAACGATAGACCACATTCTGGTAAGCACTGTTATGGAAAAACGCCTATGAAAACTTTTATTGACTCAAAACCTTTGGCAAAAGAGAAAAATTTAGGTAATATGTTTGATAAATCTGACACTAGTTTAGAAATAAATTCAGTCTCAAATTAATTGGTGACTGTCAGATCAAGTTTGAGCTACTACAA